>NZ_JOHO01000027.1 GCF_000719705.1 Streptomyces sp. NRRL S-350
CCGCGTCGCCCTGATCACCGACGCCATGGGCGCCGCCGGCATGGGCGACGGCCTCTACCCCCTCGGCCCCCTCCAGGTCGACGTCAAGGACGGCGTCGCCATGCTCCCCGACGGCAGCTCCATCGCCGGCTCCACCCTCACCCTCGACCGGGTGTTCCGAAGGGCGCTCACCCTCGGGAAGTTGACGCTCCACCAGGCCGTCGAGTCCCTGTCCGCCACCCCGGCCCGGCTCCTCGGTCTGAGCGACGCGATCGGCTCGCTGGAGACCGGCAAGCTCGCCGACCTCGTCGTGGTCGACTCCGAGACCTTCGACCTGGTCGCCGTCATGCGCCGCGGCCGCTGGGTGCTCGGCGGCGAGAGGTTCCCCACCGTCACACCCGCCTGAGCCCGTCAAGCCCGCCTGACAGAACGCCGACGGCCGCCCGTCCCCCTCCGGGGCGGGCGGCCGCGGAGTGTCCGGGGTCAGGGGGCGGCGACCGCCGGACGCGGCGCGGTCAGGATCGCGAGCAGGCGGGCCACCTCCTGGGCCACCGCCTCCCGGCCGGCGCCCAGGTAGACCCGGGTGTCGACCAGGCCGGCGTCGGCCGTGAGACGGTCCCGGACCGCCTCGGTGAAGGCCTTGTTGAGGTGCGTCGCGATGTTGATCTTCGTCATGCCGTGCGCGACCGCCTCCGCCAGGGTGTCGTCCGAGACGCCCGAGGAGCCGTGCAGCACCAGCGGCACCCGCACGGCGGCCCGCAGGGCGGCGATCAGCTCCAGGTCCAGGCTCGCCGTCCGCGTCAGCATCGCGTGCGAGGTGCCGACCGCGACGGCCAGCGCGTCCACGCCGGTGCGCCCGGTGAACTCGGCGCCCTCCGCGGGGTCGGTCCTGGCACCCGGCGCGTGCACCCCGTCCTTGCCCCCGACCTCGCCGAGCTCGGCCTCCACCCAGACCCCGGCCGCGTGGCAGTGCCGCACCACCTCGGCCGTGGCCCGCACGTTCTCCTCGTACGGCAGCACCGAGGCGTCGAACATCACCGAGCCGAAGCCCAGCCGGACGGCGTCCTCCGCCAGGGCCCGCTCGGTGGCGTGGTCGAGGTGGACGGCCACCGGTACGGCGGCCGCCCGGGCCACCGCGAGCGCCGCGCCGCCGACCGGCGCGAGGCCGCCGTGGTAGCGCACCGCGTTCTCGCTGATCTGGAGGATCACCGGCGCTCCGGCGGCCTCGGCGCCCGCCACGATGGCCTCGGCGTGTTCCAGCTGGATGACGTTGAACGCGCCGACGCCGTGACCGGCCTGGGCGGCGGGCGCGACGATCTCCCCGGTCCCGACTAGGGGCATGACTCTCCTTGAGGGTGTGCCGGGTCGAGGTCCTCGATCCGGACGAGGTCGAGCAGGCGGTGGTAGGCGTCCGAGTCGAAGCGGCCGGCCTGCGGGGCCAGCACGGTGGCGGCGGACAGCGCCACCGCGCGGCGCAGCCGGTCGGGCCACGCCTCGCCGCCGGCGAGGCCCAGGGCGAGGGCCGCGACGGCGGAGTCCCCCGCCCCGGTCGGGTTGCCGGCCAGCACCCCGGGCGGGCGGGCGCGCCACCGGCCCCGGTCCGTCACGGCGAGCAGGCCGTCCGGGCCCAGCGAGGCCGCCACCGCCCGCGCCCCGGCGGAGCGCAGCAGTTCGGCCCCGGCGACCGGGTCCTCGGTGCCGGCCGCCCCGGCCAGTTCGTGGGCGTTGGGCTTCACCACGGCCGGGCGGGCGGGCAGCGCGTCGAGCAGGGCGGGGCCGTCCGCGTCGAGCACGGCCGGGACGCCGCGGGCGCCCGCCCGTTCGACCAGCTCGCGGTAGGCGCCGGCCGGCAGCCCGGGCGGCACGCTGCCCGAGAGCACCACGGCCGAGGCGCCGTGCAGCAGGCGCTCGTAGCGGGTGAGGAAGTGCTGCCATTCGGCCGGCTCGATCTGCGGGCCGGGCTCCAGCAGCATGGTGGTGTCCAGGTCGTCCACCACGGCGACGGTCCGCCTGGTCTCCCCGGCGACCTCGACGAGTTCGTCGCGCAGCCCGCAGTCGGCGAGGTCCGCCCGGACGGCCCGGCCCGCCGGACCGCCGGCCAGCCCGGCCACCACCACCTCGTGGCCGAGGGCGGCGAGGACCCGGGCCACGTTGACGCCCTTCCCCCCGGCCTGCCGGGTGACGGCCCGCACCCGGTTGCTCGCGTGCAGCCGGGCCTCGGGCAGCCGGTAGGTGACGTCCAGGGCGGTGTTGAGGGTGACGGTGAGGATCATGCGTCGGCTCCGTCCAGGAGGTCCTGGGCGAGCAGGGCCGCCCCCAGGCAGCCCGCGCGGGGGCCCAGCACGGCGGCCGCCAGCGTCGGGGCGGGGCGGAAGGTGAGGCGTTCGGCGAGCGCGCCGCGCAGCGGGGTCAGGAAGGGCTCGCCGGCCTGGGCCAGCCCGCCGCCCAGGACGACGCGTTCCACGTCGAGCAGCACCGTGAGGGCGGCCAGGCCGTCGGCCAGCGCCTCGATCGCCTCGGTCCAGATCCGGCCGGCCAGCGGCTCGCCCGCCACGGCCCGGGCCACGACCTCCCGGGCCGCGACCGGCCCGGCGGCCGTGCCCGTCCCGCCCGACGCCTCGGCGTAGCGGCGGGCGATCGCCGAGGCGGAGGCCAGGGTCTCCAGACAGCCGCGGTTGCCGCAGGCGCAGGGCTCGCCGCCGGGCCGGACCACCAGGTGGCCCAGTTCGCCGGCGAAGCCGCGGCTGCCCGCGCACGGCCGGCCGCCGATGGTCAGTGCGGCGGCGATCCCCGTCCCGACCGGGACGAAGGCGAAGTCGGGCCAGCCGCGGCCGGCGCCGAGCCGGCCCTCGGCGAGTCCGCCGGCCCGCACGTCGTGCCCGAAGGCGACCGGGAGGTCCAGGTGCTCGGCGGCCCGGCGGCGCACCGGGGTGTCCCGCCAGCCGAGGTTGGCGGCGAGCACGGCGGTGCCGCCGGCCTCGTCCACCAGACCCGGTACGACGATCCCGGCGGCCTGCGGCTTCGACCCCCGGCGTTCGGCGTACGCCACCAGTTCGTCCGCGCACCGCAGCACCGTTGCGAGCACGGCGTCCGGCCCGCGCTCGGCGCGGGTGGACCACTGCGCGCCCTCGACGAGTTCGCCGCCCTCGACCACGGCGCCCTTGATGTGGGTGCCGCCGACGTCCAGCGCGATGACGCTCATGAGGCCGCCTCGGGGTGCCGGCCGGTCACGGCTGGTCCAGGACGATGGAGCGGGTGAGGTGGCGCGGCTGGTCCGGGTCGAGGCCTCGGCCGGTGGCCAGAGCGACGGCCAGGCGCTGGGCGCGGATCAGGTCCGCCAGGGGGTCGAGGTCGGAGACGGACACCCGGGCGCCGGTGCGCCCGATCTGCGCCACCAGGCCCGCCGGGGGCTCGCCGAAGAACCACACCACGCTCTCGGGCCCGCTGACGCTGATCGGTCCGTGCCGGTACTCCATGGCCGGGTAGGACTCCGTCCACGAGGACGAGGCCTCCCGGACCTTCAGCGCGGCCTCATGGGCCAGGCCGCAGGTCCAGCCCGCGCCCAGGAAGGTGAACTGCCCGGCGTCGAGGGCCCCTTGGGGCAGCGGGTCGGCCAGCGCCCGGCGGGCCTGCTCGGGCAGGTCCCGGGGGGCGGAGTCGAGGTGTGCGCGCAGCAGGACGAGGGCGGTGGTGGCGAACCTGGTCTGCACGACGGACCGCTCGTCCGCGAACTCCAGGGCCACCAGGTGGCGCGCGGCGCCGCCGATCGGGGTGCCGGGGTCGGCCGTGATGGCCACCGTCTCGGTGTCCCGGGTGCGGGCCAGGGCGTCGAGCACCTCGGTGGTGGTGCCGGAGCGGGTGAGGGCGACGACCCGGTCGTAGCGCCGGGCCGCCGGGAACTCGGACGCCGCGAACGCGTCGGTCTCCCCGAGGCCCAGGCCCTCGCGCAGGGCCGCGTAGGCCTGGGCGATGTAGAGCGAGGTGCCGCAGCCGATCACGGCCACCCGTTCGCCGGGCTCGGGCAGGTGCTTCGGCGTCAGGTCGAGGGCGCGCTGCCAGCACTCGGGCTGGCTGCCGATCTCCTCGTCCACGTGGGCCATGGGGTTCCTCCTGGTTGGTCGTGCACGGTCGTGCGTGCGGGAAGAGGGGCGGTGGGAGGGCCGGGACCCGGGGCGTCCCCGGGGCCCGGCGCCGGGCCCGTCCCCCCGGACGGGCCCGGGGTCAGGCGATGGACCACCGCTGCAGCGGTGAGCCGGTGTCGGGCTGCTGGGTCACCGCGGCGCCGTCGGTGGCGGAGTCGGCGGTGAGCAGCAGTCCGCTGGCGGCCGAGGCGACGGTGTGGCTGCCGTCGGCCAGCACCCGGACGTTCCAGTGCTGGTTGGCGCCGCCGCTGCACGGCCACTGGATGACGGCGGCCCCGGCCTCGGTGGAGCCGCCGCTGACGTCGGCGCACATCGCCGAGAGGCCGTTGACCAGTTCGTACGAGCCGTCCGGCTGGGGGCGGAACTGCCAGCTCTGGTTGCTGTCGCCGGTCGGGCTCCAGGTGATGAGCCGGTTGCCGGCGGT
This sequence comes from Streptomyces sp. NRRL S-350, assembly GCF_000719705.1. Lineage (GTDB taxonomy): Bacteria > Actinomycetota > Actinomycetes > Streptomycetales > Streptomycetaceae > Kitasatospora. Next base: position 4,546 of record NZ_JOHO01000027.1, read on the forward strand.
GGTGCTGTGGTCGGCGTCGTCGAGGGCCCGGCCGCCGGTGGTGAGGGTGTGGGTGCCGCCGAGGGCCGGGTTGACGGTCCAGGTGAAGGACACCGAGGCGCGCGCGGTGCCGGAGGAGGCGGTGACGGTGACGGTGGAGGCCCCGGCGGCGGTCGGTGTCCCGGAGATCAGGCCGGTGGAGCCGAGGGTGAGCCCGGCGGGCAGGCCGGTCGCGGAGTAGGTGAGCCGCTTGCCGGCGTTGTCGGTCGCGGTCAGCTGGACCGAGGCGGCCTTGCCGACGGTGCCGGACTGGTCGCCCGGGCCGGTGAGCACGACCGTCTCGGGGGCCTTGCCGGTCGGGGTGAGCGTGAGGGTCTGCGCGGCGGCGGTGCGGCCGCCGCCGACGGCGGAGCCGGTGGTGTCGGTCCAGTACCGGGCCGGGGTGGTCTCGGCCGGGGTGCCGGCGGCGGTGAGGCCGAGCACCAGGCCGCTGTAGCGGTTGACCAGGCGGTAGCCGGTGCCGGCCGGCACGATGAACCACTGCTGCCCGACGCCGACGGTGGTGCCGACGGTCAGGGCGGCGCCCCAGGCCCGTCCGGCGGTGGTCGAGGCGTCCACCCCGAGCGCGCCGCCGGTCGCGGCGTTGAGGATCCGGTAGGAGCCGTCGCCGTTGCTCGCGAACGACCAGGACTCCAGCCTGGCGCCGGTGGCCCGGGCCGCCGAGGTGGTCGCCGGGCTGCCCTGGCGCTGGGCCAGCACCCGGCCGTCGCCGCTGGCGATCCGGTACGTCCTGGTGAGGTCGAACGGCGCGGCGGCGGGCGTGGCGGAGCCGACGGTGAGGTCGACGTACTCGCCCCACGAGCCGTTGGAGCACCCGTACCCGCAGTAGAGGCGGAAGTCGCGGCCGATGATGGTGGAGTCGGTCAGGTTGGCGCTGTCCAGGAACCAGCGGTACCAGGAGGCGGTGTGGTAGCCGCCGGTGTCGCCGAGCAGGGTCCACTTCTGGGTGGCGAGGTCCTTGGTGGCGTAGATCTGCTGCGGGGCGTTGCCGCTCTGGTCGACGGCCTGCGGCGTGCCGAGGTAGAGGCCCAGGTGGGCGTCGTAGGCGACGTTCATGGCGAACAGCGGCGAGGTCGGGGTGAGCGTGCCGGCCGCGACCTGCTCCTTGACGGTGCCGGGCTTCGCCGGGTCGTACTCCTTGGCGGGCGCCACGTAACCGGTGGGGTCGGCGGCGTCGACGGGCACCATGTCGCTCTCCCGGCCGCCCTTGCCGGGCTGCGACCAGGCGCCGTCGTACCACTTCTGCCAGCTGCCGGGCGCCATCTTGGCGGAGATCGGGGAGCGCGCGGCGTGCGCCATGAAGTCTCCCCAGGAGCCGCCCTTGTCGACGATCCGGGAGCCGTAGAAGACGTAGAAGTAGCCGGAGGCGGTGTCCACGAAGAGCCGCTGGTCGCCGTCGCCGTAGTCGAAGGTCTGGGCCGGGAAGGCCGTGGTGTCGCCCCGCGTGGTGCTGTACGGCGAGGTGATCACGTGGTCCTTGATGTCCCAGGTCCGGCCCTGGTCGGTGGAGACGGCGTAGTCGATGGCGTCGAAGTGGAGGCCGTCGCCGAAGGGCTGGGGGGTGAACTCGTTGTGCACGAGGCCGTACCAGTAGCCGGTGTCCGGGTCGACCCAGACGCCCGTCAGGTCGCAGTAGTTCTTCTGTGAGTAGCCGGAGCCCTGCGGGGCGAGGCTGGCCTGCCGGCCGGTGGGGCTGTTGTCGCACCGCCAGGTGGTGTCGTCGTTGCGGTCGGCGGGGTTGGCGGGGTTGACCGCGTCGCTGATCGCGGCCGACCTGGTGGCGGTGTCGAAGTCCTTGCCGGTGTAGAAGGTCCACTCCCGCGGGTCGTTCGCGCCGTACAGCGCGTGCGCCTCCTGGTAGTAGAAGGTGCCGTCCTTGTCGGTGTAGGCGGTGGCCGGGGTGTCGTCGGGGTTGGGGAAGGCGCTGGTCCTGCCGACCGAGACGGTGTACGTGGTGGCGCCGGGGGCCGCCCCGGGGGCGGGGGCGGCGGCCAGCGTGCCGGCGCCGAGGGCGGCCAGCGCGACGGTGGTCACGGCGCGGGCGAGTCCGGAACGGGCGGATCGTGTTCGGGCGGATCGTGTTCGGGCGACTGACACTGGTGCTCCTCTTCCGTACGGGGGCGCGCCGTCGCGCCCCTCGTCGTGGGGGTGGCGGAACGGGAGAGTGGTCCGTGGGGGCGGACGGGGGCCGGCGCGGCTCAGCCGTCCGCCATGCGGAAGTCGTACTGGGGCGGCACCGGCGTTCCGGGGTGGACGGCGAGCCAGAGGGTGTCCAGCGAGAGCTCGCCCTCGCGCATGGTGTCGACCTGGATGCCCTCGGCCAGCAGGCGTCGGACCCGGTCGTCGTCGCCGGCCGCGTGCGCCGCCTCCGCCTCGGCCAGCCTGATCCGGCCGTGCGCCCGGTCCGCCGGGGGCAGGTCCCCGATCAGCGCGAGGGCCTGGGTGGGGCGCTCGGCGCGCTGCAGCGCCTCCAGCGTCTCGATCGTCAACTCCCGTAGTTCCGGGCGGAGTCGGTGGGCCTCGGCGATGAGGTCGGCGGCCTCCTGGCGGTCCTGTGCGAGGAAGGCGAGCGCGCGCAGCGCCCAGGGCGAGGGCTCGGCGGCGACGGAGCCTTCGAAGGCCTCGCGCGCGGACTCCGGCTCCCCGGCGGCGAGCCGGAGCAGTCCGAGCTGGTAGAGGGCGTGCCAGTCCGCGGCGCAACCCTCCAGCAGCTGCCGCCAGTGCGCGCCGGTGACGGGTTCGGCCGGCGGGTCGCAGACCGGGAGGGTGCCGGCCCGGAGGAGTTGCCGCCAGGGCTCCTGGGCGGCGGCCGGGGTGCCGAACGGCAGGATCGGCGAGGCGGGGAGGGCGCCGGCCTCGATCTCCAGCGCGGCCCAGCCGCCGCCCTCGGCCAGCAGTTCCTCGGGCTCGCCGAACTCCTCGGCCGACGCGTGGGCCCGCTGCAGCTCCGGCGGCGGGAGGAGCTGCGCCAGCGCCTCCCCGGCGGCCTTCCGGGCGGTGTCCCAACTCCCGTGCACCGCCTCGGGGTCGGCCGCCAGCAGGCCGTACGCCTCGGTCCAGGACCAGGTGGCGCCGCCGGGCAGCGGCAGGTGCTCCAGCTGGGTGCGGGCCAGGCCCGCCTGGATCTCCAGGTAGGCGGAGTCCGGGCCGGAGAGCCATTCCTGCCAGTGCCGGCCGCCGGTGCCGGTGCCCCAGCAGAACATCTTGCGGCCGCGCAGCCGGGCGGTGGAGGTCTGGACGAGTCCGGTGCCGGCCGCGTCCAGCGCGGCGATCCAGGGGCGTTCGCCGGTGGGGACGTCGAGGAAGTAGTCGGCGGCGCGCAGCGCCCGGCCCGGGTAGCTGCGGTCGGCACCGCCGGTCTCCGGGAAGGGGACGCGGCGCAGGTCGCTGACGTAGTCGCAGTGGAAGGCGTGGTCCGCCGGGCCGACCACCCGCACGTCCCGGTCCTCCGGTACGGCGATGTTGGACCACCAGTAGACCGGCGTCTCGGTCGGCGCGGGGTTGTGCACGGCGATGTGGACGTACAGCACCGGGGAGCCGGCGGGCAGCCAGGTGTCCATGCGCAGGACGACGCGCCGCAGCCGTTCGAAGGCGTACATCCGCAGGCCCGGGGTGCCGTCGGGCGCGCTCACCCGGGCGGCGTGCAGCGGCTCGCAGGTCAGCGGCCAGTGCCCGGTGGCGCCGAGGTTCCACTCCACCCCGCCGGCCAGCCAGGCGTCGCGCAGGGCGAGGTTGGCGGGCTGGAGGATCCGGTTGCGGTGCAGCAGCTCCCGTCCGGTGGGGCGGTGGACCAGCGACCACAGCCGTCCGCCGAGCGAGGGCAGGAAGGTCGCGGTGAGGATCTCGTTCTCCAGGACCACGCACGGGAGTTCACGCTCGGTGCGGACGCGGTCGTAGCCGCTCTGCCGGGTGTACGGGAGCAGCGTGTCGGGCACGCCGTAGGCGAGGTTGCGGCGCATCTCCCCGTCCACCCCGGCGCCCGCGCCGATCCGGCTGGGCAGGCCGTGCAGGATCGGCAGGGTGCCGCCGAGCGGGTCGGGGGTGCCGTCGATGCGGAGCAGGTCGGTGCGCAGGGTCGAGGTCATTTGCCGATTCCAACCGTCATGCCCTGGATGATCCGCGAGCCCATCCAGGAGAAGAGCGCGATCATCGGGGCGAGGATGATGCAGACTCCGGCGAACATGGTGCCGTAGTCCAGGCCGTTGAACTGCTGGGCCGCGACGAACGAGGAGAGCGCCACCGGGAGGGTGAGCTGGTCCTGGCTGTTCGTCAGGACGAGGGCGAACAGGGTCTCGTTCCAGGCGGCGATGAACTGCAGCAGGAAGGCGGTGATCAGCCCGCCCCGGGCGACGGGGAGGATCACCTGCACGAAGGTGCGCACCGGCCCGGCGCCGTCCAGGACGGCCGCCTCCTCCAGGGCTCCGGGGATGCTGCTGAAGAACCCGGTCAGCAGGAAGACCGTGAAGGGCATCGCCAGGCCGACGTAGACCAGCCCGAGGCCGAGGTCGCTGTCGGTGAGGTTCACCCGGGACAGTCCGACGAAGAGCGGCACCACCAGGACCTGGCCGGGCACGCCGAGGCCCATGGCGAAGGTCGTCGTCAGCGCGGAGGAGGTCCGCGAACGGCGCCGGGCGAGGGCGTAGGCGCAGGGGGCGGCGAGGACGACGGCGACCACGGAGGAGAGGCCGGCGGTGAGCACGCTGTTGACGGCCGCCTGGGCGAAGCCGCCCTCGTCGAGCGCGGTGGCGTAGTTGTCGGTCTTCGGGGCCGCCGGCAGTCCGAAGGCGTGCTGCAGGATGTCCGGGCCGCCGCGCAGCGAGGTCACGATGATCCACAGGACCAGCAGCAGGTCGGCGGCGACCACGAGCCAGACGACGGCCGTGCCGATCCGGGTCGCGAGTCCCGTGGGGCCGCGGCCGCTGCTGCCGCGGCTCCGGCTCGTGATTCTGCTTCCGCTACTGCTTCGCACGGGCGGTGGCCTTTCGGGGGTTTCGTGGGTCGGGGGCGGCGGTCCGGGCGGGTCAGTACTCGATCGGGTCGCGGCGCAGCAGGCGGCGCAGCACGAGGGTGATCAGGGTGACCATGACCAGGCTGACCATCGCGGCGGCGGTGGCCATGCCCAGCCGGGGGACGGTGCCCTGCGGGAACGCCTCGGCGTACACGTACACGGCGGTGTTCCAACTGCTCACCGGCGGGTAGGCGTTGGTGCTGCCGCCGTAGAGCAGGATGAGCTCGAAGATCTTCACCGAGCTGACGGTCCACAGCACCGCGCAGACGGCGATGACGTCCCAGGCGCACGGCAGGGTGATGTGCCGGAAGCGCTGGAACGGGCCGGCGCCGTCCAGTTCGGCAGCCTCGTAGAGGTAGTCGGGGATCTGGTCGACCGCCGCCATGATGATCGAGGTGTAGTAGCCCGTCGCCGTCCAGACCAGGGTGCCCAGCACCATCGGCAGCAGGTTGTCGGTCGACAGCCACTTGGGCGGCGTGGTCACTCCGAACAGCTTCAGCGCCTGGTTCACCGGGCCGGTGGGCGAGAACAGGAACCCGGCGGCGATGCCGAAGACCATGCCGTTGACCAGCGAGGGGAAGAACAGCACCGAGCGGGCGAAGAGCCTGGCCCGCATCTCGCGCAGCACCAGGGTCAGCGCGAAGCTGAGCACGAAGGTGATCGCGCCGCCGACGACCATCAGTTCCAGCGTGTTGAGCAGGGAGGTGCGGAACCGCTGGTCGCGGAAGAGCGTGAGGTAGTTGCCCGCACCCCGCCACTCCATGTCGCCCATGCCGTCCCACCTGTACAGGCTGGTCCACAGGGCGTAGCCGACGGGGGCGATGAACAGCACCGCGTACACGATCAGCGCGGGCGCGGTGAACGGCCAGAACATCCGGCGGCGCCGGCGCTCCAGCGGGCCGACGCCGGGACGGGCGGCGGGCGCGGCGCCGTCCCGGGCGGGGTCCGTCCGGGACGGGTTGTCGATCGTCGTCGCCACCGTCAGCCCTGGGTCTGCCAGTAGGAGGCCTGGTCGGCCTTGCACTTGGCGACGAACTGGGCGGCCGTCGTCTTGCCGTGCCAGAAGTCCAGGTAGTTCTCGTTCAGGACCTTGGAGAGCCAGCCGCCGGACACCCCGTCGAAGCCGAGGCGCAGGGTCGGGGCCGCCAGGGCCTTCTGGAGGTCGGCCAGTTCGGCGGGGGCCGGGATGTCGGCGCGCGGGGTGAGGTTGAGCGCGGTGGTGGAGATCCCCGCCAGGTGCTTCTTCTGCAGGAAGAAGGAGATGAACTTCTGCGCGGCGGCGGCGTTCTTGGCCCGCTTGGGGACGGCGAAGCCGATCAGGTTGGCGTCGGGCGCCTTCGCGGTGGGCGGCAGCATCGACGCCATCTTCCAGTCGGCCGGGACCTGCTTGGCGACCTCGGCGGTGACGTAGTTGCCGTCCATGTAGAACGCGGCCTTGCCGTTCGCCCAGTTGGTCTCCTGCGCCGGGTACTTGGTGGCGTCGTAGCCGGCGATCAGGTGGCCGCCCTTGACCAGCTGCTCGATCTGCCGGGCGGCGGTGAGCACCGCCGGGTTGTCCCAGGTCGCACCGGACTTGTCGGCGGCGAGCTGGGAGACGTCCACCCCGGCACCGTTGAGCAGGTAGTCGAAGTACAGCGCGTTGCTCCACGGGTCCTCGCCCTCGGAGGCGATGCACGCCTTCCCGGCCGACTTCAGGGCGTCGCAGACCTTGAGCAGTCCGGCCCAGTCGGTGGGCGGAGTCGGCATCGCCGCGGCGAGGACGGGATCGGCCGCGTTGTAGAACACGGCGTTGGTGATCACCTCGTACGGGATCACGTAGTGGTTCGCACCGGACGGGTCCTTCGGCAGCATGTCGAAGTACTTGGCCGGGATGACCTGGGAGACGGGGACGTCCTCCCCCGGGATCCGCTGGTCCAGCACCGCCGAGAGGTCCAGCGCCTGACCGGCCGCGGCGGTGGTGCCGTAGACCTTGTCGTCGGACTCGTCCCACAGGTCCGGGGCCTGGTTGGCGGCGATCGCCGGGCCGATCTTCTTGGCGATGTCGCGGCCCGCCCAGGTGACGTTCACCTTGGCGCCGGTGGCGGCGGTGAAGTCGGCGATCGCGGCCTTCAGGACCTGGGCCTGCGGCTCGTCGGCGCGCCACATCGACCAGTAGGTGAAGCCGCCGTCGGCCTTCGCGCCGCCTCCCGAGCCGCTGCCGCAGGCGCTCACGCCGAACGCTAGCGCGACGGCGGTGGCCGCGCCGACGACGCGGGCAGCGGAGATGGTGGTTCTCCCCATGGGTGGTTCCTCTCGGTGGCGCGAGATGCCGCGCAGACGTGTCGTCAGCCGCGGCCCGGAGAACGGGGGGCGGCTGGATGGCTGGGACGATACGGTCGAGTTGACCGGTAAATCAAGAGTCCTTGCAGAATTCACCGGGGTCGTAGGGCGATCCGGTGCCCTCTTCGGCGAAGAACCCTCACGTCACGGAGGATCCGGCTGTCCTGACCGACCTTGACGCTCCTTCAGCGGTGCCCTACGTTTCACCGAAAGCAAGTTGACCGGTAATTCGAAGGATCCAGCCATGGTGACGATGCAGGACGTGGCCGAGCGTGCCGGGGTCACGAAGCAGACCGTCTCCAACGTGATCCGGGGGCGGGGCGCCGTGAGCACGGCGACCGCCGCCCGGGTGCGCGCCGCGGTCGAGGAACTGGGCTACACCCCCAACCTGGTGGCGCGATCGCTGGCCACCGGCGCCACCAGGACGGTGGGCCTGTTCGTGCCCACCGTGACGCACTCCTTCTACGCCGACATCGTCGAGGCGGTCGAGGACGTCCTCGACGAGAACGGCTACCACCTGCTGCTCTGCACCACCCGGCTGGACGGAGAGCGCGCCAAACGCCATCTGGCCGGCCTGACCAGCCGTTCGGTGGACGCGCTGCTGATCGCCGGCGACCGGGACCTGATCGACCATCTGCCGCTGCTGTCCGAGGCCTCCTTCCCCGTCGCCCTGTGCGCCTGGGAGACCGAAGCCCCCGACCGGTTCCCGGTGGTCACCATCGACTACGAGCGGGCCGGCTACCTGGCCGGGCGCCACCTGCGCGAACTCGGACACGAACGCGTCGCCGTGCTCGCCAGCCCCGACCACGCCCCGCGGGTGGCGGGCTTCCGCCGCGCCTTCACCGCCGACGGACTGGCCGTCCCCGACGACGCCGTCCACCTGGCACCCGCACCCACCCCCGCGGGCGGCTTCGCGGCGGCGAACGCGGCGCTGGCGGCCGATCCCGGCCTCACCGCGCTCTTCGCCAGCCACGACGTGCTCGCCCTCGGCGCCCTGGAGGCCGCCCGGGCCGCGGGCCGCTCCGTGCCGCACGACCTGTCGATCGTCGGACACGACGACAACCCGGAGGTCGGACTCGCCCGGCCCGCCCTCACCAGCGTCGCCATCCCCCGGCGGGAGATGGCGAGGGAGGCCGTCGAACTGCTGCTGCGCGCCCTGAGCAGGTCGGGCACCCCGGCCAACTCGATCCAGCTGCTGCGCCCCGAGCTGGTCGTCCGGGAGAGCACCGGCCCGGTCGGCGGGCGCCGAGCCGATCCGGCCGGATGAACCCGGCCGGCCCGAGCCGAGCAGTTCCGCGCACAGCCCTTCCCCGTGCGAGCACTACGCTTCCGCGCCGGCGCCGTCCTCGTCCGGGATCATCAGCCAGTCGTTCGCGAAGTCTCCCGCGACCGGCTCCACCGGCCAGTCGGCAGGGCCCACCGACGGCACGCTGCAGCATCTCGCGGAGATTCTCCAGGGGGCGGGGGTTCTCCGTACGTGTCCGGCGAGGTGGCGGCAGCGCCTCGTCCAGGACGTGCGGCGCGCCCCGGAACTCGCCGGCCCGGGGGTCGGACGCCGGCGGTGCCGGCGGAGGTCACGGCTCACGTGGCCGCAGGATCCTCGCTCCGAACGCCGGCGGTTGTTCTTGAATAGTCACTCATGTATGTTTGCCCCATGCCCAGACCTCGAGAGTTCGAGCCCGACACCGTCCTGAACGCGGCCATGCTGCGGTTCTGGGAGCGCGGGTACCGGGCGACGTCCATCGAGGATCTGGTGAAGGCGACCGGGGTCAAGCCGGGGAGCCTTTACAGCGCCTTTCCGGGCGGCAAGCACGCACTGTTCCTGAAATCGCTGGAGCGCTACTCCAGGCTGGTCGTCCCCCAGAAGCTGGGCGAGTTGGAGGCCGCGGGCGCCTCGGTGGCCGAGGTCCGCGGCTACTTCGACGGGCTGGTGCACGACCTGCTCAGCCCCGAGGGCCGACAGGGATGCCTGCTCGTCAACACGGCGATCGAGAAGGCCGCGGAGGACGACGAGGCGGCGGCCGTTGTGCGCGGCCACCTGGCCCGGCTCGAACGGTGCATGACCCACGCGCTGGAGAACGCAGCTCGCAGGGGTCAGGTACGCGCCTCGCTGGACTGCGCCGGCAGCGCCAAGCTGCTGGTTGCGACATGCCAGGGACTGATGGTCGTCGGGAAGGCGAATCCTGACGAGACGCTCCTGCGGGCGATCGTCGACAACGCCTTTGCCGCTCTCGTCTGACGGCCGGGCACGCGAGCCACCGTACGCGGTGGCTCTTTCTTCGCCCCAATAGTTGAATAGGTACTCAAGAATGGAGCCGGGCCATGAAGGCCATCGTCATCTCCGCCCACGGCGGCCCCGAGGTTCTCACCCTCACCGAACTGCCCGACCCGGTGCCCGCCGACGGCGAAGTCCTGATTCGGGTCAAGGCGTTCGGCCTCAACCACGCCGAGGCATACATGCGCAGCGGCGCCTGGGGGAAGGTCGCCGCCGTCCCCGGGATCGAGTGCGCCGGGGTGGTCGAGGCAGACCCTTCCGGCGAACTCCCCCGCGGCACCAGGGTGGTGGCGATCCTCGGCGGCATGGGGCGGACGCGCAACGGAAGCTACGCGGAGCTGGTGACCGTGCCGGCGACCAACGTGGTGGCCGTGCGCTCGTCGCTGGACTGGGCCGATCTGGCAGCGGTGCCCGAGGTGTACGCGACGGCGTGGAGTGGCCTGTTCGGCAATCTGGACCTCCGACCGGGTGAGACCGTCCTGGTGCGGGGAGCGACCTCCTCGCTCGGCCAAGCCGCCGTCAACCTTGCGGTCGACCACGGCGCGACCGTGCTCGCCACGACCCGGAACCCGGCACACGCACCGCTGTTGAAGGAGCTCGGCGCCGCCGACGTGCTCATCGACGACGGCGCGCTCGCCGATCAGGTCTCGGAACGGGAGGTCGTCGTCGACGCGGTGTTCGACCTCGTCGGCAACAACGTCCTGCGCGACTCGCTGGCCCTGGTCCGGCCCCGCGGCCAGGTGTGCCAGCTCGGCTTCCTGGGCGGATTCGAGCCGGTGCGGGACTTCGACCCGATCACCGACCTCCCCAGCGGAGTCCGGCTCAGCTTCTTCGGCAGCGCCTTCGTCCTAGGCACCCCCGCGTTCCCGCTCACCGACGTGCCGTTGGACGAGATCTACACCAAGGTCGACGTCGGTACCCTCCGGGCCCGCCCCACCCGGGTCTTCCGGTTCGACGAGATCGTCGAAGCCCACCGGGCCATGGAGGCCGGAGAAGCCCTCGGCAAGATGGTCGTCACCCTCGACTGAACTCGAGGGAGTGCTTGCCGGCGCCGGGGCGGCGCTTGGGAACGCCGTCGGCGGCGCCCCAGCCGGAGTCGACCAGGAAGGCGTCGACAACCGTCCGGGTCACCCGCATCGCCACCGCCGCGACCGGCAAGAACCCCGACGCATAGGCTCCCCAAGACTCACTTCGTTCGAAGCGGAGTCGGGTCGTGCCCGGAGTTCACCCGAGCGCGTTGGCACTGGTGAGTACCCACGGCGCGCGCCCGGCCGGTCCCGTACCTGGGGGCGCGGTCGTTCGATTCGCGGCTCGTCCTTGTGGTCGTCGTACGGCGCTGGGCGAACCCGGGCTCACCCGCCACGGCGAGCAGGCCACGCCCCTCGTCGGCCACGGCCGGGGCAGGTTCACCGGCCTCGGCGAACGGGCGCTCACCGAGGACACGCAGAACTCGGAGCGGGGCAGCCATACCCGAGCTCGGCCTCGAACAGCACGGCGGACGCAGCATCGAAGGCGTCGGCGCCCGCGCCGGCCCGCGACTGCTCGCGACTGCTCGCGATGACCTGCGCGACCTGGCGCGACCGCACCACCGGCCGGCCCGTCACCCGCTCACTGATCGCCCACGACCACTGACCGACATCGGAACACTCGTCTAGGCGATGCCCTGCCCGTCGATGTCCGCCCCCCACTCGTCCTCGCCGACGGCGCCCACGCAGTAGCCGCCGCCCTGGACGGTGCCGCCGGCTGCCTGGCACTGCTCGGCGGTGACGTCGTACGGGAGCGCCCAGGACGGGGCCGCGCCGGCGAGGAGGAGGACGGCGGCGGCGAGGGGGACGGCCAGGCGGGCCGGCGATGAAGTGAGCATGGGTCCAACGGCAGCACAGGCCGGGCACGGCGGCGAGCCGTGTGCGCCCATATGCGGGCCGCGGCAGCCGGCGGCGAAGGCACGGCGCAAGCGGCGGGAACGACCTGACGGATTCAATAGGGTGGTCGCAAGAATAGAAATACATCAATCCTATGTTTTCGCGCCACGCCCGCCGTCGGAAAATGGCTTGCAGATGGCCTTGATTCTGCTCTACTTGGACCGCTCTGGAAGGTTCGTGCGCTCTCGGTCTGAATATACAAGGGGTGATCTTGTCCAAATTCTCCGATGCGGTCCTGCTCGCCCTGGGTAATTCGGACGGCCTCAAGTCCGCACTGACCCCGCAGGGTGACACCACCGGCGTCCGGACGTTGGTCGGAGCGGTGAACGACTCGGATCTCGTCAGGGTCGACAGGGTCCAGGACGTCGCGGTGGGCGACATCGCGCTGCAGGTGCCCTTCGTCCCGCCCCGCCGCGTCGAGGGCGACCTCAGCCGGATCCTGCCGAGCCACGCCCGGACGGACCTGAGACTCGGCATCGCCGGGGATCCGGTCTGGGCCGACATCCTGGCCCGGGTCAGGGTCGAGCTGGTCGCGGAGGTCGATCCGGGCGGGGTGGAGGACGTGGTGACGCGCCTGGTCGACACCAGCGGAACGCTGGACGAATTCCGCGCCCAGGTTCCTTTCCTCGATGTCGACGAATTCATGAAACACCATCACCTGAAGACGATCGAGGACCTGCGCGACGCGTACGAGTACCTCGTCGCCGAGTTCAGGATGCGCGCGCCGCCGGTCTTCGATCCGGCCGATCCGGCCAATGCGTACGGGATCGAGATCGCCGTGGCCGTGCTGGTCCTGGATTCCCTCGACCTGACCGCGGGCCTGCGGGCCGCCAAGGAATTCCGGGCGGCGACCGGTCACCTGCTGAGTCCCGCCGGGGCGACCGTGCCGGGCGAGGCCGTCGCGCCGTACGCCGTGGCGGTCGTGCTCCCGACGCCCGGAGCGGCCTCCGATCCGACGACGGGCGACGTGACGAAGCTGTTCGCCGGCGAGGGCGTGCTCAGCCTCTTCTTCCCCACCCCCTAGCCACGACCGGAGGAGTACCGATGCCAGCCCGCGGTGACACACCGCCCTTCGATGCCGCGCCCCTCGGCGCCCCTGCGGAGGAGCCCGGCGGCGCCTTCGAGCCGTCCCCCGCCTTCGACGCCCCTCCGCCCGGCGGGGCCGCGGCTCCCGGGGCCGGGCCGGTGCCGGGTGAGCTGTCCCCGAGCGAATTGCGCGCCCTGCAGGAGAAGTTGCGGGCGAAGTTCCACTGAGCCAGCCGGCGTTTCTCGGGCGGGCCCGACAGAACGGAGGCGGCGGATGGCCGTCAGATACATCAGAGTCACCCCCACGGTCGACCTGTTCGCACCGGTCACCCGGGCGTTCGGCGACATCGCCGTGATCGGCAAGGTCACCACTCCGGCGACGCCTCCCGCAGATCTGCTGGGCGTCGAGGTGCCGGCCGTGTTCACGGACCCGGGTGAGGCCGCCCGTCGGGCCCCCGGTCCCCTCGGCACGTCGATCGGCCTCGCCTTCGCCCAGTCGCCGGGCCCCACCACGGTGTGGGGCGTCCGGGTGGACTCCGGCAGCCCGGACTACGACGGGGCCCTCGCCGCGGTGGCCGGGCTAGACGTCCAGTTCGTGGTGCTGGCCGACCTGCCGCTGGACGCGACGTCCGCGGCGGCGGCGGGGCCGATCGGCAAGCTGGCGGCCCATGTGGACACGGTCTCGGGGACGGGAGGTGACGGCAAGGAGCGGATGGGCGTGGCGATGCTGGCCAAGGGGGTCTCCGACCCGACCGTCGTCTCGGGGGCGCTGGCCACCGACCGGATGGTGTACATCGCGCACAAGAGCGACGAGGACGCCGCCGCGGCGGTGACCGGCGCGATCGCCGGCTATCCGCCGCACATCTCGATGTTGCTGAAGCAGGTCCTGATCACCAGCCCGTCCTTCACCCCGACGGAGATCCAGACGATCAACGGGGAGGAGAGCCAGGAGGGCCCGCTGCCCGCGGGCCCGGCGGGCCATGGCGTCAACTGGCTCAGTTCCCCGTCGCTGATCCCCGGTCAGGGCGTCTACCTCGGCGAGGGCTACACGGGCAATCCGGCGGGGAAGAAGTTCATCGACGTCGTCCGGACGCTCGACGACGTCTCTTTCCGGCTCAAGGCCCAGATGATCAAGACCATCGGCAACCTGCGGATCAGTCGGTCCGGGCTGCGCGCCCTGATCGGGCAGATGGAGTCGGTGCTCGATCCCCTGCAGCAGGCCGAGGTGATCGACTCGTACACCGTCGTCCTCCCGCTGCTCGCCCTGCTGGACAAGGACCCGGCGACGCTGACGCCCTCGCAGGGGGCGCAGATCACCAACGCGCACTCCCAGCGGGTGGTCGAGGCCCTGGTCACGGTCGAGTACGCGGCCGCGGTGCACCGGCTCGACATCACGCTGAAGTTCCAGTAGCCCGCAGCGGGCCCCGTAGAGGACGCAGAGGAGGAGAGGACCGCCATGGCCGACTGGAACACCAGGCTGGAGGTCAAGCTCGGCGACGCCACCATCACGCCGATCTCGACCTTCACCCCGACGTTCAACGTGCCCCACACCGTGATCCACAGCATCGAGGCGGACAACGTCGGCTACGTCCGTCAGCCGTTCACCTTCACCTTCACCATGGGTGTGCCGGCGGTGGCGTCCGCGGTCGCGGACCTGACCGAACTGGCGACCAACGGAAAGGAGTTCTCGATCGCGGTCGCCGAGAAGAAGGGCACCGACTGGGCCTTCAAGTCGATCAAGTTCGCGCGCTGCGTCGTCACCTCGGCCAGCCCCAGCAACGTCGTCATCGACGGCGTGCCGCAGGCGAGCTTCAACTGCCTGGCACTGTCCGTGGGGCTGGAGGCGTGATCCGTGGGCGGTGACGAAGGGCAGGTCGTGCTGCCGGCCTTCGACGGCGGCGGGCGGGTCGAACGGACCGGCATCGCGCTGGTGCACGAGGGCGAGTACGTCGTCCCGGCGGTGTCCGCCGAGGCGGTCCTGGCCCCGGCCGGTGACGGCGGGACGACGATCAACTTCCACTTCCCGGTGGAGGTCCGGGTGGTCGGCGAGCTCGGCGACGACCACGTCCAGCAGGTCGCGGCGTACGTCTTCGGCGAGTTCGAGCGTGAGCTGACGAGTCGGCTGTGAGCGGGCCGAACGTTCCGGTGCTGGTGGGCGCGGTCCCGCTGCTGTACGTGCAGTCGATGACGATCAGCGAGGGCTACCGGGTCGAGCGGATCGCCGGGGGCCGCTTCTCCCAGCTCACCCAGCCCACCACCAAGACCATCGGCATCGAGGCGATGCTGATCGGGCCGGAGCGCCTGCTGCTGAAGAAGGCCCTGGAGGTCATGGCGCTGACGTCGCGCCTGCTGGTCTCCACCGCCGCGCCGCTGCTGGCCGTGGCCGGCATTCCCGTGGTGTCCGGCTTCACGATCAGCCTGGACATGCAGATCACCGATCTGCGGTTCACCCAGAACGTGCAGAAGCGGGAGGCCCTCGACGTCAGCCTGACCCTGCAACAGGTGCCGAGGGCGGCGATCACCGCCGCCCTCGGCGAGGTCGCCGACCTCGCCCTGGCCGTGGCGACGGCCGCGCTGCCGAGCGGGCCGCCGCCGAACCCCATTCCCCGTACGCCGCGCGACCCGATGTGACTGGAGGCACTGTGGCAACGCCGGGCTACCTCCGCCTGCCGATCGAGCCCGCCGAGGGCTTCCCGCAGGCGTTCCGCCTCCAACTGGGATCCGTCGTCTACCAGTTCCACCTGTACGTGAACGTCGCCGAGGACCTGCTGGCCACCGCACCGGGTGACGCCGTCCTGGACCTGCCCGCGGCCGGCGCGTTCGTCGTGCTGCGGGTCGCCCGGGAGGAGGCCTCCGGTCCGCGGACGATCCTGCGCCGCAAGCTCGTCCCGGGGGTCGAGTACCGCGCCGCCGAGCTCTCGCTGACCTTCCCGACCATGCGGGTGGCCCGCCGGAACCTCAACGGCGTCGGGGAGTTCGGCTCCGAGATGGTGGGCGGGGTGGCGTTCGGGTGAGCCTGGTCATCTGGTACCGGGTCGTGATCGACGAGCTCCAGCCCTCGGGCGGCCTGCTCTCGGCGGCGGCCTCGCTGGTCGGTGCCGGACTCCCGGTGACCGTCTCCAACGACCTGCTGGGCGGCTCGCTCATCCTGGACGCCGAGATCACGGTCACCATGACGGAAGGCGCCTCCGCCGACACCTTCCAGCTCACCCTGGTCAACCTGCCGGACCCGACGGTGGAGCTGATCCGGGCGAAGGTCACCACCGGTCCGCTGCAGGTCCTGATCCACCTCGGCTACTTCGACGAGCCCGCCACCACCCTGAGCGCCAAGCCCGTCCTGCAGGGGCGCCTCACCGCGATCAACAGCAGCGTGGACCAGGACGGCTCCTCCCGAACGGTGCTCACCGGGCAGGAGGAGGGCGGGTACCTGCTGCGCCGGACCGCCGTCGCCAAGAGCACCGCCCCGGCCACCGACGTGACCGAGTTCGCGCGCACGGTCGCCGCGCAGGCCGGCGTCCAGCTGGCCGCCGGCTCCGCGCTGACCGGCAAGCTCACCAACTACACGGCCGGCGGCGGCTCCGCCCTGGACGTCCTGCGCGACCTGGCCGACAAGGCGGACGTCCCCCTCGTGGTGCGGGACAAGACGGTGTACCTCGGCCCGGCCGTCGGCGACCCGGCCGACCGCGCACCGGTCGCCTTCGACCCGGACGGCAACCTCGTCTCGCTCGACCAGAGCCGCACCGAGGACGCCGGCGCACGCTCCGCACCGAGCTCGCCGACACCCGCGCAGGATCCCGCATCGCCCACCTCCCAGAGCGTCCCGATGAGGGCGTCGGTCCGCCTCGTGGCGCTCGGGCACCCCGGTCTGCGGGTCGGCCAGGTCGCCTCGGTCACCGGGGTCAACGGCGTCCCCGACCGGACCATGCGCATCACCGCCGTCACCCACCGGTTCGGCACCCGCTCCGGGTACGTCGCCGACGTGGCACTGGTGGTCGCCGAGCGGGGCAGGCGCGCCCAGCTCGGCGGCGGCGTGCAGGGCGTCGTGGACCGCTGGCGGGACGTGGTCGACCGCCAGCAGCGGGAACGCCCGGCGATCGACGTCGGCGAGATCAGCGGCTACGCCCCGGGCAAGGAGGGCAAGCACCTGGCCTCGCTCCACTACGGCCAGTCGCCCTCGGCCGAGATCGTCGCGCCGAGCGTCGCGTCCCCGGTCGACACCACGGTGGACCTGCACGACAAGCCGATCGTCTCCCCCTTCGCGTTCCACAACTGCGGGCTGATCACCCCGGTCTACCCCAGGATGCGGGCCGTCCTGGCCCACAACGGGGGCCTGGTCAACGACGCGGTGGTGACCGGGTTCGTCTGGCCGGAGAACCCCGCCCAGGCGCACCCGCCCAACGAGGTCGGCGACTACTGGCTCGCGCTGCCCACCGAGCTCGGCCAGGACGGCCTGCCGACCGGCAAGGGCGCCAACGACCTGACCGACCGCAGCGGCCACCGGGTGGTACAGGCCGCAGGACTGCGCCTGCAGGTGGGGGCCGACCAGCTGCCGGCTCTCGGCACCCGGCCGAAGCCCCCGACCGACAGCACGATCACCATCGAGCACCAGAGCGGGACGAAGATCACCGTGGACAAGGACGGCAACGTCGGCATCACCACCACCGCCTCCGCCTCGCTGAAGCTCAGCAACGGACAGGTGACGCTCGCCCTCGACGGCCCTTCGGTGAAGGTGAGCTGATGCCCCACGTGCTCACCACCGCATCCGTCCTCCAGTGCATCCACGGCGGGCGGCTGACCGTGCCGGCCGGCGGCACCGCACTCACCGTCGACGACCGGCCGGTGCTGCTCGAGGGCGACCTCGCCGGTGCGACCGTGACCGGCTGCACCAACACCAACGCGGCCGCCGGCCAGACCCCCTGCCTCACCGTCACCGCCGTCCTCGCCGGGCTCAGCACCAACCTCACCGTCGGCGGCCGGCCGGTGCTGCTGGAGACCGCGCAGGGCCTCACCAACGCGACTCCGCCCGCACCCGTCATGTGGCAGGTCGCCTCGGCCGGCCAGACCAAGCTGACGGCCCAGTAGCCGCCGGACCGAGGAGGATGGACATGAAGGACGGACCGTTCGGCCGCAGCCTGCTGCTGCTCGACGGCGACCTGGTGGTGCGGGACGGCCGACTGGCCGAGGTGGCCGGCGTGGACAACCTGCTGCAGGCCCTGGAGCTGCGGGTGCTCACCCCGTACGGCTCGGACGAGTTCAACGTCAGTTACGGACTGGACGTCACCGAGGCGTTCACCCGGGCCCACTCGGCCCGGTCGGTCCGGGAGGTGCTGAAGCTGAACCTGGTCCGCACGCTGGTGACGGATCCGCGGGTGGTGGACGTCCGGCAGATCACGTTCGACGAGTCGGACGAGGCGCGGCACCTGCGGAACCAGTCGGTCCGGGTCGAGCTGGACACCGTGGCGGAACAGCCCGCCACCCTCGTCGTCACCCTGGGGGTCTGAGCGCGATGACCGACTACGGCGTCACCGAGGAGGGCTTCGTCCTCAAGCCCTTCGACGTCCTCCTGCGGGAGGCCGTCGAGCGGGTCAGGGCCGTCCTGGGGGTCGACCTGTCCGGCAGGGACGGCAAGGGCGGAGACGACGGACAGATCGACCTGACCAGCACCAGTCCGGTCCGCAAACTCCTGGAGGTGGCCGCGCACGAGGACGCCGAGCTGTGGAAGCGGATGGAGGACCTCTACTACGCCAACTTCGTCTCCACCGCGTTCGGTGACGCCCTGGACCTGCTCGGTGACGACGTCGGCCTCGCCCGACGGAACCTGTTCAGTACGGGCACCGTCCGGTTCACCCTCGCCGGAGCTGCCCTCGGACGGATCTACACCGTGCCCGAGGGCACGATCGTGACCACGACGGACTCCCCGCCGAAGGCCTTCGCCACCACCGCAGCGGCCCGGCTGAGCGCCGCGGCCGGCACCGCCGACGTCGGCGTCGTCGCCGTCGGACGGGGACACGACCAGGACGTCGGCAAGGACCTGATCACCGTGGTCGACCCGGCCTGGCAGGCGGTGTACCTCGCCGACTTCGCCCCGGCGACCCTGACGGTGACCAACCCGGACGTGACCACCGGCGGCCTGGACACCGAATCCGACCAGGACTACCGCGCCCGCCTCAGCGGCCTCGCCCGCAGCATCTGGACCCTGGACAGCGTCCGCCAGGCCGTCCTGGACGTGGACGGGGTCATCGACGTCGCGACCTCCGACCCGCTCGGCGGAGTGGACGTGTCGCAGAGCTACTTCGGTCAGTTCGACTTCGACCAGCGGCTCTTCAACTCCGAGCGGCACATCGGCGAACCGTACTTCTTCGACGTGCTGGTCGCGCACGACTTCCGGTGGCCCTGGCGGACCCCGGCCCCCGTGCCGGGACAGGCCGCGCCGAGCGTGACCGGGGTGTACGAGCGGGTCTCGGCGGCGGTCGACCGGGTCCGCCCGGTCGGGGTGCACGCCAACATCGTCGAGGCCGACCACATCGACGTCGGGGTGCGGGCGAGGGTCACCGTGGAGACCGGCTACGACACGGCCGCGCTGCGGGCCGCGATCCTCCAGCGGCTGGCGATCGAGACCGGCGGCCCGCGGCTGGGCGGCGTGATCCGCTACTCGCAGGTCATGTGCGCCTTCGCCGAGCAGTCCGGCGTGGTGGACGTCCAGCAGCTGCACCTGCGACGCCTGCCGCCCGCGTTCGGCCGGATCACCTTCGGCGCGGTGCCGCAACAGAGCGGGGTGGTCGAGGCGGCGGTCGGGGAGAACCTGGTGATGGGGCCGACCGAGATGGCGGTGTTCCGGCCGGACGGGTTGCTCGTCGACGTCACGGTGGTGGTCCGGTGAGCACGCTGTCGGCCGTGCGGATGGCCCGCCACCTGACGGCGCCCTTCGGGCGAGGAGCGGACTCGCTCGCCCTGACGCTGCTTCCGGGGGCCGACACCGGCTCCGCGTCGATCGCACCGTACGACTTCGCGGACCACCGGGCGACGTACGGGCACACCGCCGACCCCGCCTACGTGCTGACCCTCCTGACGGACTGCGACCAGGACACCTCGGTCGCCCTCACCGTCGACCAGCCCGGCAGCAGCTTCCACCCTGCCGTCGTCGGCGTCCCGGCCGGGACCAGGGCCGGGACGTCCTACGTGGTGCCGCTGCCGTCCGGCGCCACCGAGGCCGCCCGGCTGGCCACCCTGACGGCGAACCCGCCGCCGTCCGGCGTCACCGCGGCCGGCCGCTGGGCGCTCACGGCCCTGCTGGGCACCACCGCGAAGCTGCTGTGGGCGATCGGTGCCGAACGCGACCAGCTGCGCCACCACCTCGAACGGACCGTGGCGCAGCGTCACCTGGAGACCGCGACCGGCGCGAGTCTGGACCTGATCGGCAGCGACCTCGGGGTGCCGCGCTTCCCGCCGCTTCCGTACGGCTTCGACCCGGCCACCGTGGCGCTGTACCACCTGGACGAGGACCCGCGCACGACGGCGCAGGCGGAGGACCTGACCGCCCGCTACCCGGGCCGCAACGACCACCGCGGCACGATCACCGGCCCGGTCGTCCAGGGCGTCGGCAGGTTCGGGCAGGCGTTCGCCTTCACCGGTGACGGCGCACTGGTCACCGCGGCGACCAGCCCGGACTTCGACATCCCGGTGGACGGCGGGGCGACCGTCGAGTGCTTCGTGCGCCCCGACCCGGGCCTGGCGGCGGGACTCGTCCTGGCCCGGCACCCCGACCCGACGACGCCCCAGCCGGGGTGGGTGCTGGAGATCGGCGTGTTCGGGCGCGCCCAGCCGGGCAACGTGCGGTTCGCCATCGGCGACGGCACCACCACGGTCGAGCTGTTCGCCGACCTCTCCCTGCCCACCGACCGGTTCAGCCACCTCGCCGCCGTGCTCGACCGGACGACCGGCCACCTCGGCCTGTGGGTCGACGGAGTGCTCCGGGACCGGAAGCCGGACGGCGGACTCGGCGCCGTCCGCAACACAGCGGACCTGCGGATCGGCCCCGGGCACACGGGGTTCCGCGGCATCGTCGACGAGGTTCGGCTGTCCTCGGTGGCCCGCGCCGACTTCTTCCCCGCCCTCGGCGAGGGCAACGCGCACTACCGGAACCGGCTGCGCATCTTCCGCCGGTGGACGTTGCCCACGCCCGCGAACCTGACCCGGGTCCTCAACGCCACGGTGCGCCCGATCGGGCCGTCCCAGGATCCCGAGGTGAGCGACAACCCGCTCGTGGTCGACGATGGCAACGGCCGAGTGGTCCGCGGCAGCCGCGCGGTCACCGTCCTCCCGGCCCGGCTCGCGCCCGGGGAACGCATGGCCCGGGACGGCCGCCGCCGGGTGTCCGAAGCCGACACCGTCGGCACCGTGGCGGACGAACCGCGGTTCGACCCGGTCTACCTGCTCGCCCAGGACAACCCCGCCGTCGACTACCGGGCACCGGGGCCGCGGGTCCTCGAACCGGGCGAACCGCCACCGGATCCCCGTCTCGTCCAGCTGGTGGTCACCGCCCCGCTCGACCGACTGGTCGCGCTGGCGGCCGCGGAGGGCGCCGACGGCCGGCTGGGGGTGGAGTCGGCTTTCGATCCGCGCGCCGACGACCTCCGGGCCACCGGCCGCGCGGTGCTGCTCACCCACGGCACGGTGGCGACGGACCGGCTGGCCGCCCTCGCCCACCGGGCCGGCTTCGACTACGTCGAGCACCGCGCCGACGCGGACCAGGTGTACGCCGCCTGCGCCGTCGGGGAGTACCTGGCCCTGGACGCCGCTCCGCCGGGCAGCGGGCCGGCCGATCTGGTGGTCGGGGCGAGCACCGGCGTGCGGCTGACCATCCGACCCGCGCTGCCGGTCGGGGCCCTCGCCGACTGGCTCACCATCCCGACCGGCCCGGGCCGGGCCACGCTGACCGACACCTCCGCCACCGGCGCCTTCCTCACCGCCACCGCCCCTGGCGACATCACGGTGAAGGTGGAGGTCACCCGGGGCAGCCACACCGTCAGTGCCACCCGCACGCTCCGGGCGGCGCCGGCCGACCTCGCCGACGGCGCCCGGATCGCCGCCGACGGCACGCTCGGCGCCCCCGTGACGGTGGTCGGCGGCCCCGACCCGGACTTCGACCCGGTGTTCCTGCACCGGCACGACGACGCCCGCGCGGCGTACGGGACCGACCCCGATCACCACCTCATGCAGATCGCCGTGGCCGGTCGGCTCGACGCCCTCCTGGACGAGCTGCAGCGGCGCGGCGTGGCCGGCCCGGTGACGGTGGCCGCCGCTTACGATCCCGCCGGCACCGACCCGCTGGCCCGGCAGGGCCGGGCGCTCACCGTCCGGAGCACCGGCCTCGACGCCGGTCAACTCGCCGTCGTCGCACACCTGGTGGGCTTCGGGCACGTACAGCGCTCGGGAGCGGACGTGATCCTCCACCACCCGGCGGAACCGCTGGTCGCCCTCGCCGGGCCGGACACCGTGACCGAGGGCTCCACCCTCGACCTCACGATCGTGCCGCCGCCCTCCGTGGTCGGTGCCCTCGGGCAACTGAGCCTGGCCACCGGGGCGTTCGCCGACGGCCGGGCAGCGCTCAACGGCGCGACGGACGAGTCGACGCCGGGCCTGACCGGTGAACAGGCCGGGCCGGTCTGGGTCCAGGCCGCCTACCTGATGGACGTCGGGCCGGAGCCGGAGACCGCCGAGGTCCCGCCGTACACCTTCAAGGTCCGGCTGCGGCCGGAGCTGGTGGCGGCGGGGCAGGTCGTTCCCAAGGACAAGTACGACCTGATCATGAACATCCTCAACACCCTGCACCCGGTCGGTGTCGAGGTGCTCACCGGCGCACTCCGCGCACACGTCGTCGAGGCCCGCGACGCCGCGACGGCCAATCCCGACTACACGTACCCGAAGTTCCGAGTCGGCGCAGTGCCGTCGCGACGCACCAAGGAGAGCAGCCCATGACCGGCATCAGCTTCACCCCGACCTTCCAGCACACGGACTGGGTGGACAACCGGGACCGGGTCCAGGCCGCCGGCCAGAACGGCTTCAACAACCGGTTCAACGCGGTGGAAGCGGACCTGAAGAACCTCTCCGCCGTCGTCGGCACCATCGACCAGGCCATCACCGCGCTCAGCGCCCACCCGACGACCGCGCCGAAGACGATCAGCCTGAGTCCGCTGCTCACACCCGCCCTGCCGTCCGCCGCGAGCCCGCAGCCCTCCCCGGCCGGGTGGAGCATCGACTCGACCACGGGGATCGCGCAGAAGCCGCCCGGCCTGTCGGGCAGCTTCGCGGGCGTGATGAACGTCGTCCTGCCGGGCGGGGCGGTGGTGCAATCGCTGCGGATCACCGCCACCAACAGCTCGACGGTCGCCAGGTTCTCCGTCTCCCTCAACCGGATCCCGCTGGTCGTCACCTCCTCCACGGTGCCCGACACACTCGTCAGGAGCGTCATCAGCACCTCGCCGTTCGACGTGACCGCCAACACCTCCGCCGCCTTCTCCCAGGTCGACGTGAGCCACTTCCGCTACTACCTCGTGGCCGGTGTCGACAGCGCGGTGGCCGCGGACGTGATCACCCTCGGCGGCTTCCAGATCACCTACGCGGGCTGAACCGCCGTGCGGGTCGACTGCCACATCCCGATCACCATCCGGCTCACCGGAGCCCTGGGCGAGGCCCAACTGGAGGAGCTGGCAAGGACCCTGACCGAAGTCGTGCGCGCCCGGACGGCCGAGGCCGAGCGGCTGGTCGCCGCCCGCCTCGGCCGTCGCACCCCGGCCGGACCGGCCGAGGCGCGGGAGCGGTACGACCCCGCCCGCGACGGCGACCGCGGCTACGCCGTGGCCTCCTACCAGCACGGCGGACGCCCGCAGGGCGTACCGGTGCGCGGGGCCGCCGGGCCGTGGACGGTGCTCCGCGCCGTCGACTTCCGGGCCCGGGTCGGCCGGTTCCTCGACTTCGTCGAGCGCCTGCACGAAGGCGGGCGGCTGCCCGAGCAGACGCTCTACGGCGACCGGCGGGAAGAGCTCCGCCGGGTGGTGCTCTGGTGGGTGCGGACCGGCCGCGACCACACCCTGGCCGAGCTGTCCGACGGACTGTACGCGCACGCGGCCCGGCTGGTCCGGCTCGGCCCGGGACAGGTCCTCGCCACGGCGGTCTGGGTCACCGACGACAACCGGGCCGCGCTGCTCGCCCTGGACGAGGACAAGGTGCTCGGCGACCGGATCGGGCGGATCGGCCCGCACAACGCCCGTCGGATCGAGGGCCGGGGCGCCACCGCCGTGCTCCGCCACGGCGGCTGGGCGCTGTACGCCGCCATGGTCCTGCCCAAGGTCGAGCTGACGGACCTGGCGACCCTCGGCAGGGACACCGTGCTGCGGCTGCCCGCCGCCGACGCGGCCTTCTGCCTCGACGTGCGGGACTTCGAATCCCGCTACGGCCTCACCACGGCCCAGTACCTGGGCGAGTTCGGCACCCTCCCCGTACCGGTGTGGCTCCAGCCGCTGACGGTGCGCCGCCGTACCCGGCCCGCCGCGCTCGCCCTGCTGCTGGCCCGCCGGGCCGAGGAGCGGATCCCTTCGGGCGACGACCGGGTGACGGGCGACCGCCTCCTGGTGCTGACCGACCCGGCTCTGAGCCGGCTGCCGGCGTCCGTCCGGGAACGGGCCGGCGCCTGGACCAACCCGACCACCCGGCGGCTGGACGACCGGGCCGACACCTACCACCTCGAACCGGGCCGGCGTTGCCTCTTCGCCAGGGCGGTCCTGCCGGTGGACACCGAACGGCTCGGCGCCGCCCGGTACCGGCCGCGCGCCCGCCCGCTGGCGGCCCGGCTGCGCGGCCTGCTGGGCGGCGACCCGACCGAGCGGTCCTGGCAGCGGGCGATGTCCGCCTTCCTGGACCACGAGTTCGAGGAGGACCCGCCGTCCGAGCGGCCCGACGGCGGAACGCTGTTCGAGTACGTACTGGCCGAACTGGCCGGGGACTTCGCCAGGCTGTACGACGTCGTGGAGGCGAGCCGCCACTTCCGCCTGCGGCACCGCCTGCTGCGGCTCAGCCTGGCCACCTCCAGGGCGGCCGATCCCAGGGTGGCGAAGCTCCGGGAGTCGCTGACCGGACAGCGGCTCGCCGGGACCCGCAACGAGTACCGGACCGATCCCACCCGGATCCTGCTCGACCGCGAGCCCGGCCGGGCGGTCGCCGCGGGGGGCGTCCTCGGTGAGGTCGAGTCGATCTACACCACCCGTCGTGACCTCAAACGGCTGCGCCCGGCTCGCGTGGAGACGCTGCGCAAGGCCCTGGAGGCCGAGCGGGTGGAGCTGGTGGGGCGGATCGCCCGGGGTGAGGACCGCACCACGTACGACCAGGAGCGGTTCGCCACCGCGGTGCTGGCCGGCGCGGTCCGGCGGGTGGGGCTGACCGGGGCCGACTTCGTGAACGTCACCGTCGAGCGGAGCATCCGGCTGCTGGAGGTGCGACGGCAGGAGGAGGGCGGACTGCCCGACCTGCACGTGCAGTTCGAGTTCGTGGAGCGGGTGGTCGGCGAGAAGGGCTGGACCCGGGTGGGCGGCCCGGTTCTGGAACGCGCCGGGAGCTTCGAGGAGCGGTTGACCTGGTGGAGGCTCGGCCGGGCCGGCGAGGTGTACCGGGCGGCCGGCATCGTCGTCGCCGCCGTCGGCGCGGTCCTCCTGGCCTGGGAGGCCGGCGTGGTCGCCGCGCTGGTGAGCCTCGGGGGTGGAAGCGGCCCGGTGCTGGGCGGGATCGCGATCTCGGAGGTCGTCTACTTCTTCCGAGTGATCTTCGGCGACGCCAAGCTGACGCCCGGCGGCATCCTGATCGCCGCCCTCGACGGCTACCTCCTCGCGGTCGGCTTCCGGTTCGGGGGCGTGCCCGCGCGGTGGGCCGCCGAGGCCGTCGGCACCGGGACGCTGCGTCAGACCGTGGCCGGCTGGGCCGCCCAGGCGCTGGTCCGGGGCTCCGTCGGCGGGGCGACCTCGTCGGCGTTGACCACCTTCGCCCACGACGTGGTCCACGTGGCCACCGGCGAGGGCTCCTGGTCCGGCATCCGCACCTACGTGGCCAACCTGGCCCTGGGCGCGGTGATCGGGATCGTCGCCGAGTTCGTCCTGGCCCCGGCCCTGCGGGAGGCACTGGTCGGAGCGCGCGGCGCGGTCACCACGGCCGCCGGGACCGCGGCCCGACTGCGGGCCGCCGGCTGGGGCGCCCGGGAATGGGTCCAGGTCTCGACCGAGGCGCTGGCGAACCTGCGGGCCACCCTCGGGACCTTCATGGGGGACGTCGCCGCCCGGGGCTTCGCCGAGGCGATGGCCGGCCGGCTGGCGGAGGTCGCCACCGAACTCGGCGGCCGCGAACTGGCCCGGCACGTCCTCGAACTCGCCGGGGCCAGGTTCACCCTCAGGGCGAGCGCCGGACTGGCGCGACTGCTCCCGGCCCTGGAGGCGGCGGCCCCGGCCCGGGCCCACACCGTCGCCCGGATCCTGAGTGAGCACCCCGCGGAGACCGTCCACCTGCTGGAGGCCCTGACCTCGCTCGACCGGGCCGCGACCCGCCGGCTCGTCGCGGGGACCTTCGCCTCCACCGAGGACCTCGCCGCGTTCCTCGGGCGCCTGTCCGAGTACACCCCGGCCGAACAGCGCGCGGTGCTGCGACTGCTCGCCCAGCTGGACATCGTGGCCGGCCGGCCGGTCCCGAGCGGGACCCCCTCCGACCTGGTGCGCCGCCAGTTCGGCGCGTCACTGCGGATCCAGGCGGCCGGGGCGGAGATGGAAGCGCGCAGGCTGGAACAGGAACTCGCCGAGGTGCTCGAAAAGGCCCGTGCGGCCGAGGCACGGGGCAACACCCGGCGCGCCGGCGCGCTCCGCGACGAGGCCGAGGTGCTGCGGACCAAGATCGAAGCCGAGAAGGCGAGGGCTGTCGAGGCCCGAGCCGAGGCCGGGCGGGCGACGCCCCGGCTGCCGGAGCTTCCGGCCCCGGCGGACATCGAGCGGGCGCTGGGACAACTGGAGAGCCGCGGCAGCGCGCAGACCTGGATCCGCCTGCCCGCGGGGCTGCGGTTCCGGGACCACCCGGAACTGCTGGAGCGGGTGGTACGGCCGGTCTTCCGCAGCCGGACCGGGAACCGGGTGGTGTTCCGGATCGAGGGCGGTACCCCGCCGGCGGCGAGCCGGGAGCGCGTCCTGATCGACGCCCATGGGCAGGCCCGGGTGCTCACGAGCGGCACCGACCCGATCAACCTGAACTTCGGGCTGTTCGAGCGGGCCGTCGAGTTCCTGATCAGGGCACGACCGGGCGCACGGCTGAAGGTGTTCGAGGTGGAGGAGGGGTGGTTCCGCGCCCTGCGCAGCCACGCCGTCCCGGAGCAGGGAAAACCCGCGTCCCTGCTGGGGCGTCCGCCCGGCACACCGCCGGAGGGCGCGGTCCCGCTGCCGCCGCCGCCCAAACTGAAGGAGGTCACCGGCCGGCCGCGCGTGGTGGACACCCGGTACGGGCAGGACCAGCTCCAGATCCCGGAGGAGCTCATCTCCGAGCTGAACGAGTTCATCGTGCCGGGCAGCGGCCGGGTCGTGGAGTTCAAGCCGTGAGGCGCCGCTACCACCTGCCGGACACGGTGACGGGCGAGGTGGCCGCGGCCGACCGGGAACGGCTGCTCGCCGTGGTGCGCTCGGCGGTGCAGCGCGCGCTCGCGGCCGCCGGTCCGGGCGAGGTGGTCGCGCCACGGCCCGGGGAGCCGGCCCGGGAGCGGTACTCCCAGGAGCGGCGGACCCCGGAGGGCGGCTACGCCGTGCCCAGCTACGACGAGCAGGGGCGGCCGGTGGGCGTCCCGTTGCTCCCGGCCGCCGGCGGCGCGGCGGAGCGGCTCGGGGCACCGCCGGACCGTACGGGGACGGGACCGGTGCTACCGGTGCCCGAACCGCCCGCGGAGGCCGGCTCAGCCGGGACCGCCACGTGGAGCGTCGCACCCCTGTCGGCGTCCGCCGCCACGACCGACGAGGGCGCCGCCCTCGGGGCCGACCGGTCCGCCGTCACGGCCGGGCCCGGCACCGCGCCGATCGTCCGGCTGATCCGTGAACGCTGGCCCGCCGCCGGCTTCGCGGACCCGGCCGGCGTCCGCTACGGCGTGTACACCGCCGGCGCCGGCGAATCCACCCCGCGGCTGTTCTACCTGGCTCCCGACAGTGAGGGGCCGGTGTTGCGCGCCCTGCGGCTCGCCGTGCGGGCGCCGGGCACCCCGCGCGTCGTGGACCTGCCCGGCGGCGACTACACCGTCGTCGCGCGCCCGCACAGCGCGGCCCAGCTGTACCGCGGACCACGCCGACTGTCCGACCTTGGCAACCCGCAGGACCTCGACCTCACCGTGAACTTCACCGCGGTCTCCGACGTGCCCGAGGTGACCGTCCGCGCGACCCCCCGGTACCACCTGTGGCCCCGGCCGAGGATCCTGCGGGTCGACCAGCAGGACGGGGCCGCCGTCGTCGGCGCCGACACCACCTACCTCGCCGAGGTGGAGATCTGGCGTCTGGAGGAGTCCGGCCGCTGGACACCGGTGTACGAGCTGGCGCTGGTGTACGCGTTCATCAGCTACCGCTGGCGGGTGTACCGGATCGAGCACGACCGGCACGGCGAGCGGTACCGGGTACCGGTCGACACCGGCCAGTCGACCCGGGCCTCCTTCACCCACCGCTTCGACCGGGCCGGCGAGTTCGAGGTGGAGTGCGAGGTCCGTCTCTCCTACGAGGACGCCTCCCCGGAGCCGGTGACGGAGCGGCGGACCGACCGGGCCCAACGGCTCGAGGAACGGATGGCCCTCGAACTGGCCGGGCTGGAGAAGGCGACCCGCGCGGCCGGTGCCGAGCCGGTCTGGTCCACCAGCGCCGACGAACTCCTGACGGCCGCCCGGCAACGGCTGCGCCGGGCCGAACAGGCCACCCCCCGGGACGAGCCGCTGATCCGTGAACTGCGCGACAGCGTCGCCGCCTTGGAGAAGAGACTGGTCGGCACCACCGGTGCCGGGCCGTTCCCGCTGCGGGCGCTGTTCACCGACCGGCGCACGGCCCACTCCCGGCCGATCTCGCTGTTCGTCGGTCCGGCGCCGGACTCGGCCGGCCCGGGCCACACCTGGCTGCTGATCGACGTGACGTACCCCGCGTTCCACCGGACCTACCGGGGCACCGGCCCCACCGCCGAGGCGGCGCTGCGGGCCGCCTTCGAGGAGGCCCGGACCTCCTTCCGCGGCAGCTACCCGCCGGGCCGGATCCTGGCCCGGATCGAGTGGCCCGGGATGGCACGGCTGCAGCTGAAGCCCTTCGACTTCGCCACGGACACCGAGAGTTGGCAGCGCACCGCATGGGAGTGGCTGTCCGTGGTCGCGACCGGGTTGGCCGTGGCGGGCACCGCGCTCGCGCTGGCCTTCCCGGTGTCCTCGCCGGTGGCCGTCGGCGTGATCGTCCTCGCCGGAGCGCTGACCGGCGGGGTGCTCAGCGCGGTCAACCTGGCCGAGCGGCTGCACCACGACGCCTTCGAGTGGGACCGGGAGACCGCCCTCGACCTGCTGGCCGTCGCCACCGCCTTCACCTCGGTGGGCGGAGCGGTCGCCCGCCGGGCCATCGCCGCCGGGGCG
Organism: Streptomyces sp. NRRL S-350; assembly: GCF_000719705.1. Taxonomy (GTDB): domain Bacteria; phylum Actinomycetota; class Actinomycetes; order Streptomycetales; family Streptomycetaceae; genus Kitasatospora. Next base: position 33,789 of record NZ_JOHO01000027.1, read on the forward strand.
CCGCTGACCATCGAGGCCACGGCCCGGCTGGCCGGGATCCTCAAGTTCCAGCGCGCCGTGCTCTACGTCGACCTGGGCGCCCACCTCACCGACGCCGTCCTGCTGTCCTACGACACCTATCTGCAACTGCGGGACGTCGACGCCGCGATGTCCGACACCGCGCTCGCCCGCCTGCAGCGCGAGTACGGCGACGAGGAGGGCCGCCGCCGGTTCGAGGCCGAGCGCTTCACCCGGATCCTCGGGGTGCTGGCGCGCGCCGCCGTCAACGGTCTGCTGACCGTCGTGGCGGTCCGCGGCACCGCCAAGGCCGTCGCGGCCGGTCGGTCCGTGCGGCTCGCCGCCGAGCGCGGCGGGACGGTCCTCCAACAGTTCCCCGAGGCCGACTTCCGGAAGGACCCTGGGGGCTTCCGGCGGCGCCAGAGCGACGAGGCGGCCCGGCGGCTCGGGCTGACCACCGATCCTGGCGGCGCCGCATCGGCGCAGGCCCTGTCCGCACGATCGGCCTGGGGGATCAACAAGGCCCTCGCCTCCCTCAGCGAGGACCGGCGGGCGCTCGTGCTCGCCACCATGCGCCCCGGAGGTGCCGACCTCAAGGCCCTGCGGTCGTTCCTCGCCGACGGCGGCAGCCTCACCGAACTGGCCGCCTTCCTGGAGACCCAGCCCGTCTGGCTGCGCAACCGCATCACCACCTTCGGCACCCTGCAGACGAGGGCCGAGGCCTTCAACCGCCTCAGCACGACGGTGCCCGACATCGCGGCGTTCCGCTGGAACCAGGAGAACCTGACCGATCACTTCGGCCGCCACGTGCTGGGGCGCGCCGGCTACCCCGACGAGGCCTGGAAATGGGCGGAGCGCCTGGGGATCGCGCGGGCCTACGGCTTCGACCGGACTCGGTACCAGTCGCTCCTCCGGTCGACGACGGCGGCCGACGGAAGGCTGCGCTGGGAGATCACCGAGCGGTTCCGCCAGGCCTACGGCGACTACGTGCACCGCGTCATGACCCGGACCGCGGTGTTCGGCCGGACCGGCAAGGGGGCGGAACTCGTGGGCTCGGACGGTGAGCTGTTCTGGGCGGCCGCACCGACCGGCCTGATCTCCACCGGGTACTTCCCGGACAACCCGACGACCTGGCCGCCGTCCTCGGACGAGCTGGTGCGCAAACTGGGTGCGGCCCTGTCCCAGGGCCAGTCGGTGGTGCAGCTGTACCGACTCCCGCGCTGACCGGTACCCGCGCGGGGTATCCGGTGCGGATTGCGGGCGCGGTCGGGGGCGCCCATGCTGGAGGTACGGGCGCCGCCGGACAGCACACCACGGATCGACGGATCAGGAGTCAGCTGTGGGCGTTCTCCATCAAGGCCGTCGCCGCTCGGAGCAGGTCGTCGGCGCGGACGCGCCGGCCGATCCGACCGTCGCGGGCGGCGGTCCGGCGGATCCCACGATGCCGGCCGCCGTCGAGACGATCACCGTCGGCGGTGAGCTGGGCGCCGTGGCGGTCGCTCCGGACGGCCGCCGGCTCTACGTCGCCGGCGGCAACGGAAAGCTGATCACCGTCATCGAGCGGACCGGCGGTCCGGGGGCGGGAAGCCCCGTACCCGTCGGTGCGCGGCCGGGCGGGGTCGCGGTGGCCTCCGACGGCGGCCACGCGTACGTGGCGAACACCGGTGACGACACGGTGTCGGTGATCGACACCGCCACCGACCGGGCGGTCGGGGTCATCGCGGTCGGCGGTGGCCCGCGCGCGGTGGCCCTGTCCCCGGACGGCACGCGGGCGTGCACGGCCGACTCCGCCTCGAACAGCGTGTCGGTGATCGACACCGCGACGAAGCAGGTGGTCGCCACCGTTCCCGTCGGCGCCGGTCCCACCGGCTTGGTGATGGCCCCGGACGGCCGCCACGCCTATGTGGCCGACGGCGGTGCGACCGGCGTGTCGGTGATCGACACCACCGCGGGTCAGACGACCGCCACCATCGACGTGGGCGCCGGCCCGCGCGGCCTCGCCCTCTCCCCGGACGGCCGCCGACTCCTCGTCACCACTCCCGACACGGACGCGGTCTCGCTGGTCGACACCGGCGGCAACCAGGTGATCGCCACCGTCGTCGTCGGTGCCAATCCCGCCGAGGCGGCCTTCACGCCCGACGGGAACCACGCCTACGTCTCCGTCGCCGGCGCCGGCGCCGTCAGGGTGATCGACACGACCGCACACCAGGTGACCGCGACCATCGCGGTCGGCGCCATCCCCGTCGGAGTGGCGATCACCCCCGACGGGCGCAACGCGTACGTCGCCGACGGCGGATCCGACACCGTGTCGGTGATCGACACCGGTACCGGCCGGGTGAGCGACACCATCACCGTCGGCAAGGGCCCCGTCGGGGTGGCCGTCACTCCGGACGGCCACCGGGTGTACGTCACCAACGGCGGCGCGGACACGCTGTCCGTCATCGGCGACACCACCGCCCACCAGGTGACCGGATCGATCGGCACCGGCAGGTTCGCCTGGGGAGCGGCGATCGCGCCGGACGGCCGCCACGTCTACGCCACGCAGGCGGGTTCGAACACCGTGTCGGTGATCGACACGACGACGAGCGAGGTCACGGCCATCGCCGTCGACGGTGCCCCGCTGGGCGTGGCGGTGACACCCGACGGCCGGCACGTGTTCGCCACGGGCACGCAGACGTCGGTGATCGACACCGCCACCGGCCAGGTGACCGCCACCATCGCCGCCGGCGACCGTGCCCTCGGCTGGGTGGCGGTGTCACCGGACGGCCGCCACGCGTACGTCACCCGCTCGGCGTCGGGCACGGTCTCGGTGATCGACACCGGCACCGTGCAGGTGACCGCCACCATCGCCGTCGGCCACGGACCCGCCGCGGTGGCGGTGACCCCGGACGGCCGCCACGCGTACGTGGCGAACACCGACGACGACACGGTGTCGGTGATCGACACCGCCACCGACCGGGTGACCGCCGCCATCGCCGTCGGCCACCGCCCCGTCGGGGTGGCGCTGACCCCGGACGGCCGCCACGCCTACGTCGCCCACGTCGGCTCGCAGACCGTCTCGGTGGTGGACACCGGCACCAACCTCGTCACCGGCGGCGTCGCCGTCGGCGCCGACCCCTGGGAGGTGGCCGTCTCCCCGGACGGCCGCTACGCGTACGTCAGCCACAGTGATTCGGGCACCGTGTCGGTGATCCGCACCGGCCCGTCCTGACGCCACCGACCGGTGGCGCAGGTGCCCGAGGCGCGGGCGCCGCCGGACGGCACCCGACAGACCGATCGATCAGGAGACAGCCGTGGGCGTTCGATTCCCCCGCCGTCAGCGTGCCGTGAGCACCCCCGCCGGCGGCCCGGCCCTCGACGGTACGCAGGCGGCCGCCCAGACCTCGCCGGTCGTGGCGACCGTCACCGTTCCCATGGGCGGACAACCCAACGGGTCGGTGGTGCTCCCGGACGGGCGCGTCTACGTCGCGTGCGGCGTCACGGACACCGTCACCGTGCTCCGCGGCACCGGCGGGCTCGGCGCAGGTGACCCGGTTCCGGTCGGGGCGAATCCCGAAGGGATCGCCGTCACTTCGGACGGCAGCCGGGTCTACGTGGCGAACTCCGGTGGGAACTCGGTGTCGGTGATCGACACGGCCGGCGGCCAGGTGTCGGCATCGATCACCGTGGGTGCCGCGCCGCGAGGCGTCGCGGTGTCGGCGGACGGCAGCCGCGTCTACGTGGCGAACTCGGGTGGGAACTCGGTGTCGGTGATCGACACGGCCGGCGGCCAGGTGTCGGCATCGATCACCGTGGGTGCCGGGCCCCGAGGCGTCGCGGTGTCGGCGGACGGCAGCCGCGTCTACGTGGCGAACTCCGGTGGGAACTCGGTGTCCGTGATCGACACGGCCGGCGGCCAGGTCAGCGCCACCCTCCCCGTCGACGGCGGGCCGCGCGGCCTGGCCCTGACCTCGGACGGCCACCGGCTCTACGTCACCACCCCGGACAAGGGCGCCGCCTCGGATCCGAACACGGGCACCCTGTCGGTGATCGACACGGCCACCGGCCAGGTGACCGGCACCATCGCCGTCGGCGACAACCCCGCCGCGGTGGTGGTCACCGCCGACGGGCAGCACGCCTACGTCACGGTGGCCGGTGACGACGCCGTCAAGGTGATCGACACCGGCACCGAGCAGGTCACCGGCAGCATGACCGTCGGCGCCACGCCGGTCGGCGTGGCGGTGACCAAGGACGGCCGTCACCTGTACGTCACCGACGCCGGCACGAACACCGTGTCCGTGGTCGACACCGGCACCGGCCACGTCACCGCCGTCACCGTGGGGCAGAGCCCCCTCGGGGTGGCGGCGGCCTCCGACGGCCGTACGGCATACGTCACCAACGGTGGTGCCAACTCGGTGTCGGTGATCAGGGACACCACCGGCTACCAGGTGGACGGCACGATCAACGCCGGTTCCAACTGCCTCGGCCTGGCCGCGACGAAGGACGGCCGCCGGGTGTACGTCGGCAACGCCGGCCGGATCGAAAAGCCCGGTTCGACCACGGTGTCGGTGATCGACACCACGGACAACCAGGTCTCCACCCCCATCCCGGTGGCGATCACCCCCATCGCCGTGGCGCTGGCCCCGGACGAGCACCACCTCTACGTCGTCGGGTCGAGCTCGCTGGTCGTCATCGACACCGGTACGGCACAGGTGGTCGACACCATCGCCCTCGGAGAACACCTTGGTCTGAGCGGAGTGGCGGTGACCCCGGACGGCCGCAGCGTCTACGTTCCCAGTGTGGCCTCGCCCGACAGCGAGCCGATCGTGTTTGTGGTCGACACCGCCGGCAAGCAGATCAGCAAGATCACCGTCGGGAAGAGGCCCTCGGCGGTCGCCATCGCCCCGGACGGCCGCGCCTACGTCGCCAACGCCGGTACGAGCAACGTGTCGGTCATCGACACCGCGCTGAAGCAGGTGGCCGGCGCGCCGATCCCCGTCGGCGCCAACCCCCTCGGGCTGACGGTGTCGCCGGACGGTCACCACGCCTACGTCACCAACTTCTTCGACGACACCCTGTCGGTGATCGACGTCGCCGCCGGGAAGGTGACGGCGACCGTCACCGTGGGCGGCGGCCCTTGGGCAGTGTCGGTGTCCCCGGACAACCGGCACGTCTTCGTCACCGACACCCGGTCGCACACCGTCTCGGTGATCGACACCGGCCTGCTCTGAGCGGCGGCGAGGTACCGGGGATGACGGCGGCGAGGCCGGCTGCGAGGCCGGCTGCGGCCTCCAGGAGGAGCGGGTCCTGGGCGAAGCCATCTCGCGTGCAGCATCATCTGCCGGCGAAGGCTCCGAATCTCATTCTGAAATGATCAGTCAGGAGGTTTCGCCGCCCGTCTCCTCGAAGTCACCGATCATGGCCGGATCGTCGGCTGAGGTCGACTCGGGCCAGGGGGCGGCGCCCGTGACACCCAAGTCGGCGCGCATCGCCTCACGGGTGGCCCGGATCAGGGGCCAGAGCGCGTGTTGCGCCTCGGCGGCCGATCGCAGCGTCTCGCCAGGCCGGGGGTTCCCTTGTTCGATGCGCTTGACCTGCCCGTACACCCGCGTCAGTGCGTCGTTCAGCCTGTTGGCCGGACCGATCACGGTGTCGGGGGCGATCATCAGGGTCTCGGACCAGCGGTCCCGGTGGGCGTCCTTCGCCCGTTCCAGCACCTGGACGTCCTCGTCCCCGGGCGCGCGGTCCCGCATGACGTACAGGTGGCGGCTCAGCGCCGTGGCGAACTGTCGGGCGTCCCGGTGGAGTTCGGTGTAGCACCGCCGCCGCAGCTCGCGGTTCTCGCGGCGTTCCCGGATGGCGTGGCCCATCTCCAGCTCGCGCTTCTTGACCCGATCCGCGCCGCGCTGGGTCAGCAGCGCGGCGCCCAACGTGCCCGCCACACCGGTCATCGCGATCAGCACCGCCCCCACGTCCATGAGTTCACCCTAGGGTCCGCCCTCAGCCGTCCTGGCGGCGGGCCGGGAAAAGGCTGCCCGGCGTCGCAAACCCGGCAAGATCGGCCTGACATGGCCCAGGCCGAGCAGAGCGGGACGGCCTGACGGCCGACCGGCCGATCACCGGAGAGCCGACCGGCCCAGCGGCCTCGTACGGCCGGGCAGCGCGGCCCCGGCCGGCGCAGCGGGCGGTGCCCGGGCAGGCGTCGAGGGCCCGGCAGGCGTCGAGGGCCCGGCAGGGTGGCGCCCGTGGTGCGCAGGCTCCGTTCGAGGCGGGCGATCTGCTCACGCCGTTGCTCCGGGCGACCTCCGACGGGGTCCACTGTCAGAGGGAGCTGGCAAGATCATCGCCATGAATGGCACACGTACCACTCCGCCGCGGCCGGTCGACATCGCCGCGGTCTTCCCCGCGCTGGCCCCGCTGGCCCGCCCGGCGGTCCGTCTGCACCCGCGTCCCGGCTCTCCCACGGTGCACGACAGCTCGATCGGCGGGCCCCTGTTGTGGCCCGCACGGCAGCCCTGGCCGCACTGCCGCGTCGGGCATGACGGCCCCCACCCCCTGGTGCCCGTGGCCCAGCTGTACGCGCGGGACATACCCCTGCTGCGGCCCCCCGGGCAGACCGACCTGCTGCAGGTCCTCTGGTGTCCTTCGGAGCACGCGCCGGACTCGAGCATTCCGGTCGAGTCGTTCTGGCGGACCGCCGCGGACGTCACCGACGTGCCGGCCGCGCCGCCCGAGCCGTTCGACGCGGACGAGGACCTCTACCTGCCCGAACCGTGCGCGCTCGCGCCTGAGCAGGTCACCGAGTACCCCGATTTCCTGGAACTCCCCGAAGAGCTGAAGCAGCAGATCGCGGATCCGGCGCGCTGGCTGGCAGCGGGCATCGCGGTCGACGATGCCTGCCCACAGGAGTTCTACGACCACGCGCTGTCCCACGCCCCCGGCTGGAAGATCGGTGGCTGGGCCCCCTGGGGACTCACCGACCCCGTGCCGCGGTTCTGTGTCGCCTGCGGTACCGCGATGACGCCGCTGCTGACCATCGCCTCGTCCGAATGGAACCGCAACAGCACGAGCTGGATCCCCTCCGAGGACCGGGTGCCCGGCGCGTCCGAGTACAGGCGGTGCAACCCGCCCGAGATCACGGTGCTGGACGCCAATCACCTCCAGCTGTACGCCTGCCCGGCGAGCGGCGGACACCCGCGCACCGACCTGGTCCAGTGAGGGACGTCCGCGGCGGACGCCATCAGCCGGCCCTGCTCGTTCCCGGCCCGGTTGGCAGATCGTCGCACGCCCTGCGGCCTCGCCCGGAGCGGATCTGACGTCTCATGAGCACCGCACGGGTGCACATCGCCACGGTGCTGGTCAGCGCCGACCACGTCCGGGGGTGCGTTCGGGAGTCCTTGGAGGTGGCCTTCGCCTTCTGGCAGCGGCGCGTCAGCCGCCGGTTCGGACGGCGATCGGCGGTGCGTCAGAGGGCCGTGTGGCAGGAGGTGGCCGGCCGCGCAGCGGATCGCCGGCATGACCGGTGGCGGTGGAGGCGGGCGGTGCTACGGTCGTTCGGGGAAGGGGGCAGCCGATGGGGTCCAACGCTGTTCAGGCCGGCAGCGGTTTCCCGGCCGGTCCGGGGACCGGGTTCCACGTCGTACCGGCCGACATGCTCATCTCCAGCGCGGGTTTCACGGACCTGCAGACCTGGGCGTCCCAGATCCACCGGGGCCTGGTCGGCTCCATGGACGCCGCGGCCGGCATGGCCGGGGACGACGACGCCGGGCACAGCTTCGCGGCCAAGTACGACCCGGTCGCACAGGCTGTCGTCACCGCGGTGGGCCAGGCGGTCGCACACCTGGGCGGTACCGCGAACGGCCTGTACACGATGGCCATGAACTACATCAAGACCGACGCCGACGTCGCCGCCGACCTGATGCAGCCGCAGCAGCTGCCGCAGGCGACCGCGCCCGGATGCGACCAGGAGCCGCTCAACGTCCGGATCCCCTCGGCGGTCGGTCACAACAGCTCGGCCGTCGACGAGATCATCGCCCAGTTCTGGCCCCAGGGGGACCCGGACAAGCTCCGTCAGGCAGGTTCCGACTGGCAGAACCTGGGGCGCCTCGTCAACACGCTCGGCCTCCAAGGCAACGATCAGGTCCAGACCGTCACCGCCACCAGCACGTCCTCGGCCGTGGACGGCTTCACCGCGAACTGGTCGAAGATGTACCAGGACTGCGTCGTCCGGGGCCCGCTGCTCAACAGCATCTCCGACGCCGCCTCCAAGCTCTCCGCCGCCTGCAACTCCTACGCCCAGGCCATCGACGACCTGCGGTCCAAACTGCAGGACCTCGCCGTCGGTGCCGGCATCGTGGCCGGTGTCGGGATCGGCCTGACGATCTTCACGCTCGGTATCTCCGACGCTGCCGCGGCCGGCGGTGAGGCAGCGATCGCCGGAGAGGCGGGAGCGGCAGCCCTCGCCATGACCGCCGGGATCGAAGGCAGCGCCGAGCTTGCCGTCCTCGCCGAGGCGGAGGCCATCGTCAACGAGGCCGCCGCCGGCCTGTCGCCGGTCGCCGCTGCCGCTACCGTCACCGCGGGCGGCACCGCCGTGGTCCTCGCCTCGGCCGGCAGTGCCTCGGCCGCTGCCCCGGCCCCGGGCCCCGTCCCGGGCCCCGGCGTCATCGGGCCCATCGCACCCGACCCGACCTCCCCGTTCCACAACCTCTCACCGCAGCAACTGGCCGAGTTCCAGCAGTGGATGACACAGATGGAGGCCGACGGCCGCACCACGTCCATCAGCATGCCCCCGGCGCTGAACGCCAAGGGCAAGCCCACGAAACAGCAGATCATCGACGCCCGCGCCTACCAGCTGCGCATCGCAGGGGACACCGAGTACAGCCTGTACACGACGGAGACGAAGCCGGACGGGAGCCAGTGGGCGATGGACGCCGACGGCATCCGCCCCCAGGACGGCGCGGCGATCGAAGCCAAGTACGTCAGCCAGAAGCCCGGGAACTGCTCGCCGTACCGGATCGACAACGTCGACGGGGTGCCCGACTTCCTGTACCGGAAGAACCAAGTCGATCAGCAGTGGGAGATGGAGCGCTACGGCTCTGCGATCAACGACCCGCGCAACAAGGTCAACCACGTGGAGATCGACACCAACGACCCGAAGGCCGCCGCGTACTTCGAGGCGATGCGCCTGGCGTACGGGGTGCCGGGCCAGACCCGCGTCGTACAGTGACCGCAGCACCGCACGACGAAGGGGAACGCGGCTGATGTCAGGCAGCTACTACGTGAGCGCGAACGAGGCGCAGGGTGCACGCTGGGAGTTCACGGCCGACGACCTCATGGGTGCCGCGAGCGAACTGCGCCCCGACGCCATGGTGTCCGGCCCGTCCGGCCCGCACGGCACCGTCGAGATCCTGCTGCCCTCGGAGCAGGGTGACGACAGCGTCCTCTTCCACTCCGGCGAGCCCGTCCTGGTGTTCCGCGAGCACGACGACCTCGAAGCACCGGCCGCCTTGGTCCTCCACCTACTGCAGCGCCTGGCACCCGACGTGGAGACCGTCTGGTTCGCCGACTTCGAGGGCGTAGCCCATCCGCTCGACCTCACCAGCAGCGTCGAGGACTTCGTCGACGAGCTCACCTCCGAGTGAGCCCCTGGCTCCGGCAGGCCACCGCCCGGGCGGGCGCCGAAGACGACGCCGCCCTCCACCAGGGCGGCCACCCGGCCACCCCAGGGCGTCGACCGCGCGGGCGACGGCCGGGGCGCGGCCTTCGCAGGATGAACACCCCGGGTGCCCGCATCCGGATCGGCACCGGCTGGTAGACAGAGCTGACACCGTCTCAGCTCTTCCCAGGGGTGGGCACAGGGTCGTCACGGCATCGCTCCGATGCACGGACGGCCCGGTGCCGTCTTCCGCAGGACGAACTTCCGGGCCGGTGAAGCATTTCAGGCACGGTGAGAGGACAAGCCGCCATGACCATCCCGCCCCGCAGCACGGCACGAGTACGAGGTACCGCCGCAGTGGTCGCGGCACTCCTGTCGCTGACCGTGGGAGCCACGAGCAGCCCTGGCGCCACCATCGCCGCGGCCACCGTCCCGAACGGGGCCGTCGCGACGTACAACACGGTCACCCGGATCGGCACCGACGGGCTGGGCTTCCAGTGGGACAACGGCCGGGAGGCGGCCCGAGCCACCACCTTCGAGTCCGCCCACCCCTCCCTCAAACGCATCGGAATCAAGAGCGTCCTCGCCACCACCGACACCCCGGCCCGCGCCCTGTGCCACCCCTCCAACATCACCGGCGCCCAGGGGTTCTGCTGGTCCGCCGAGGACGACGGCACCTCGTCCTGGGTACCGCAGGGCCTCACCGGCTCCGGCGAGTCACCCCAGGCGCAGTCCCTGGTGAGCGGCCGCAAGGTGCTCATCACCAGCTGGCACGGCCCCTCCGACAGCGCGGAACGGATCACCTTCGCCGATGTCACCGACCCGGCCCGTGTGACGTACAAGCACGCCCTGCTCGTCGGCCTCTCCAACGACAGCACCACCTTCGCGGCGCTCGGCGGTCACGCCAACTCCGTCGTCTGGTCGGGCACCCGGCTGTACGTCGCAAGCCGGGGCGACCGGCTCGACGTCTTCGACCTGAACGACATCTGGCAGATGGACGACACCTCCGACACCGCAGTCGGGGTCGACGCGAACGGCAGGACGCACGCGGCCGGCCACACCTACGCCCTCCCGCGCGTGGGCAGCTACACCTACATCGGTACGGGCTCGCCCGGCGACTGCGGCGCCTACGCAGGTGTCCCCCAGCGCCCCTGCCTCACCTCGGCCTCGCTCGACCTCACGGGCTCCCAGCCCGCCCTGGTCACCTCGGAAGGCGACCCCCACAAGGTGGAAGGGGACTTCGGCAGGGCGAGTGCGCCGATCGTCCGTTGGCCCATCGATCCCGTCACCGGCAAGCTGAAGGCCGACGCGTCGGGCCGGGTCCAGGCCTCGGACGCCTTCGCCTCCCCGATGGGCGGCGTCCAGGGCGTCGCCATGAACAACGGCCGGTTCGCCCTGGCGGGCCCGTGCCCGGAGTTCGTCGACGCCTCGCACGGCGGCACCAACATCCCCAGCTGCCTCTACCACGCCCATCTCGGCGAGCCGGTGCGCCTCATCACCCGTACCGGCGTCAACATCGAGAACCTCTCCTACTGGCCGGGCACCGACGAGCTCTGGATGGCCAACGAGAACGACTTCAACCGCATCGTCGTCCACACCGTCTGGCCCCGTCAGCCCGCCCCCGCGGGCATGGTCAACCTGACCTCCGCCGACTTCACCGGCGACGGCAGGAGCGACCTCCTGGGCACCGAGGCCGCCACCGGGAAGCTGTGGCTCTACCCGGGCAACGGCAACGGCACCTTCGGTGACCGCATCCAGATCGGCTCCGGCTGGGGCTCCATGGGCATGCTCGCGGCCGGCGACGTCACCGGCGACGGCAAGGCCGACCTGCTCACCGTCGACACCGGCACCGGGAACCTGTACGTCTACCCCGGCACCGGCACGGAGACCGGAATGGGCACCCTCGGTGACCGGACGCAGATCGGCTCCGGCTGGAACAGCATGCGGGAGGTCACCGTCCTGGACGCCGACGACGACGGCCAGCCGGACGTGCTGGCCATCGACCGCAGCGGTGCCCTGTGGGTCTACCCCGGCACGGGGACGCTCAACGGCACCTCGACCCTCGGCAGTCGCCGTCAGATCGGCGTCGACTGGGACACCATGACCGAACTCGCCAGCCCCGGAGATCTGAACGCCGACGGCAAGGCCGATCTCGTCGCGGTCGACCGCGACGGCGTGCTGTGGGCCTACCCGGGCTCCGGCTCCATCAACGGAACGAGCACTCTGGGCAACCGTGTCCAGATCGGCACGGGCTGGAACAGCATGCGCCAGCTCGTCGGCGCGGACTTCAACGGCGACGGCAAGGGCGACCTCGACGCCGTCCAGGCGCCCACCGGCTCCACCGGCGGCCTCTACTTCTACCCGGGCACCGGCAGCACGGCATTGGGAGCCCGCGCCCAGATCGGTCAGGGCTGGTAGCCGGTCCGCCGGTCCGCGCCCTGAGGCCGGATCCCAGTCGGTGACGGTGGTCTCGTTGGCGGCGCGCCCGTGGGCGTCGGCGGGCCGGAGCCCTCGGGGTGTGTCCCAACAGCCGTAGTGGAAGGGCAGGAAGGGCATGCCCGGGCGGATGCCGCTGATCCGCAGCCGGCCGCGCACGGTGCCGCGTGGAGGCCGGTGCGGTCGGCCGGGCCGTCCGGGGTGCCGCCGGCGGCGGGGTGGGCGCGCAGGCGGTGGTACGACCCGTCCGGTCCGAGTCCAGGCGCCACAGCTCGTCCAGGGCGTCGAGCTTGGCGATCTGGCCGGCGCACGGTGACCTCGGCGGGGAGGTGAGTGCGGGGGCGGTCGGCCGGGGACTTGTCGGTGGGGCTCGCTAGCGTTCCTCTCCTGATCACCAGTTCGACGAGAGGGGCGGGGCTGTGCGGCGCTGGGAGTTCGTCAAGGGCGGCTCGGACAAGTTCTGGGAGGCCGCGGTCGACGGTGCCGCGGTGACCGTGCGGTTCGGGCGGTCCGGTACGGACGGGCGGGAGCAGGTCAAGGCGTTCCCGACCGTGGACGAGGCGCAGGCACACTTCGCCAGGGTGGTCGCCGAGAAGGAGCGCAAGGGCTACCGCGAGATCGGTGCAGGGGCGGGTACGGGACCGGGTGCAGGGGCGGGTGCGGAGCCCGGTGCAGCGGCGGGTACGGAGCCGGGTGCAGCGGCGGATCCGGTCCCGGTGGCGCCGCCCGGCGTGTCCGCGCCCACGGCCGAGCCCGCCGGCCCCGAGGACGAGGACGTCTTCGTCATGCCGGACGCCTGGCGTCGGGCCCTGATCCCGCGCCGGGGCGGTATTCCCCGGAAGCCGTCCGCGTCGGGGAAGGACCCGGTGGCCTCGTACCGCGACGGGCTGCGGCAGATGGGCGACTGGCTGGAGCAGGCGCTCACCTCGGAGCGCAGCGACCCGGAGCTGGTGGCGGCCGCCCGCGCCCACCGGTCCGGGAGCCGGGATCCCCTCGGTGCGGCGGTGCTCGCTGCCGTGTTCTCGTATCCCGGCAACAACGGGGTCCGCGCGGCCGTGGACGCCTGGGTGGCGGAGTTCGGCCTTCCGTTCGCGGCCAGGGCCACCGTCGAGCTGTTCACGACGGCCGTCGAGACCGACTGGATCCACCAGAGATCCGTCCATCCCCGTGTCCGGCGCGGGGCCACCCGGACGCACGGCGTCTACCGCCCCGCCGCGGACCGGGTCCGATCGCTGCTGGCGGACTGCGACGAGGAGACCCACCGCGCGGCGGTCGAGGCCCTGGCGGGCTGCCGGAACGACCTGACCCGCCTGGTGGTGGCGGCGTACCTGGTGCCGGCCGAGACCGCCTGGGTCGGGGAGTGCGTCGCGTCGGGCTCCCGACTGGCCGCCGTCGAGTGGTCGATGCTGCTGTGCTCGCTCTCCTCGGCGGAACCGCTGGAGAAGCTCCCCCAGCTGCCGAGCCTGGGCCATAACGGTTGGTCCACCGAGATCATCGCGACCGTGGCGGAGGGCCTCGGCGGCGACACGGCACCGGTGATGCTGCACGACCTGACCGCCAGCTACCACCACAAGGACGGCAGGAAGCGGATCCTGGACGCGCTCGCCGAACTCCCCTCCGACGAGGGCTTCCGGGGGCTGCTGGCCCAGCAGGACGGCATCAAGTCCACCCGCGCCGCCCTCCTGGCCGGTCTCCGCCGCTTCCCCCGGCGTGCCCTGCGCCTGCTCGCCGAGGCCGCGGCGTCCTCCACCGACCCGGCCGCGCAGCAGCTCGCCCGGCAGCTCCTCACCGGACACGTCGCCGCCCACCGGGTGACCGCGCTCGAACTGCTGCCGGAGCTGACGCCGGAGCAGGCGGCCCTGGTCGAGCCGCTCACCGACCTCGGCGAGCGGGTGCCGGAGGTCGGCCCCGACTCGCTGCCGGAGCTGTTCACCAGCCCGCCGTGGACGCGGCCGCGCTCCGCCGGCAAGCCCCGTGTGCTGACCGGCCTCAGCGCGCCGCAGGAACCGCAGGTGCGGTGGCTGCCGGGTGAGCGCGAGGCGTGGGCGGCGACCTCCGAGACCTTCTACGCGCACTGGTCGGACGACGACTGGCAGCGGATCGCGGACACGATCCGGGCCACGAGCGGGAGGTCCGAGGACACGCCTCCCCGCCACGACCGGCGCGATGAGCTGGCGCTGTTCGCGTACGGCAGCGAGGACCTCGGTCGACCGCTGATCTCGCAATGGCGCGGCGGCGAGTCCATGTGGGACGTCCGGGACGCGATGCGCCGGATCGCCGCCCGCTTCGGGCCGGACGCACTCACGCCGGTCCTGGCCGCCGCGCTGCCGCAGCCCGCCACGCACGCGCCCCTGTTGCTTCCGTACCTCGACGTCCGGGTGGCCGAGACCATGGCGGACTGGTTGGTGCGCCTCAGGTCGGCCGGGAACACCGCGCGTTCCTGGCTCACCCGGCACGGTGTGGACGCGGCGCGGCTGCTGGTGCCCGCCGCGCTCGGGAAGGCCGGGGCGGCCCGGCACGGCGCCGAGCAGGCCCTGCGGGTGATCGCCGGGGCGCACGGCGCGGCGGCGGTGCGCACGGTGGCCGGCGAGTACGGGCCGGAGGCGGAAGAGGCCGTGGGCGCCCTGCTGTCGGCCGACCCGCTGGTGATCGCGCTCCCGGCTAAGCTGCCCCCGCCCTGCGACTGGACGGAGCCGGTGATGCTGCCGCAGCTGCTGCTGCGCGGCGGCGAGGGCGCCCTGCCCGCCGAGGCGGTGCGGCACGTGCTCACCATGCTCGCGCTGTCCGCGCCCCGGGCGTTCTACCCGGGCCTCGACGAGGTGGCCCGGCTGTGCGAGCCGCGGTCGTTGACGGAATTCTGCTGGGCGGTGTTCGAGCAGTGGCGGCTGGCCGGCATGCCGGCCCAGGACGGGTGGGCGCTGCACGTACTCGGCCGGTTCGGTGACGACGAGACGGTCCGGCGACTGACGCCGGTGCTCCGCGCCTGGCCGGGAGAGGGGGCACACCACCGGGCGGTGGACGGCCTGGAGGTGCTGGCCGCCATCGGCACCGACACGGCACTGCTGCACCTGCACAGCATCGCGCAGCGGGTGAGGTTCAAGGCGCTCAAGACCCGGGCCCAGGAGAAGATCTCCGAGGTGGCGGCCGGTCTCGGCCTGACCGGGGAGCAGCTGGCGGACCGCCTGGTCCCGGACTTCGGGCTGGACGCCGACGGGACCACCGTCATCGACTACGGCACCCGGACGTTCACGGTCGGCTTCGACGAGCAGCTCAAGCCGTACGTGCTGGACGCGGCCGGCGCCCGCCGCAAGGACCTGCCCGCCCCGGGAGCACGGGACGACGCCGAGCTGGCGCCCGCCGAGCGCAAGCGCTTCGCCGCGCTCAAGAAGGACGTCCGCACGGTCGCGGGGGACCAGCTCCGCCGCCTGGAGGAGGCGATGGTCACCCAACGCTCGTGGACGGCGCAGGAGTTCGACCAGCTCCTCGTCGGGCATCCGCTGCTGTGGCACCTGGTGCGCCGCCTGGTGTGGCTCTGCGAGACGGGCGGCACGGTGACGGCGTTCCGCGTCGCCGGGGACCGCACCCTGACGGACGTCCGGGACGAGGCGTTCGCGCTGCCGGCCACGGCCTCGGTCCGGCTGGCACATCCGCTCCTGCTCGGCGACGGCCTCGCCGACTGGTCGGAGCTGTTCGCCGGCCACGAGATCGTGCAGCCGTTCCGTCAGCTCGGCCGCCCGGTGTACGCGCTGACCGACGAGGAGCGGGCCGGCCACCGCCTCACCCGCTTCGAGAACGGTCCGGTGCTGCCCACCACCCGGCTGGTCGGCATGGAACGGCGCGGCTGGCGGCGCGGCGAGCCTCAGGACAACGGCGTCGAGCAGTGGCTCTCCCGCCGGGTCGGGCCAGACCTCTACGTGGTGATCGCCCCGGAGGAGGGCATCGCCGTCGGCATGTTCGACTCCTACCCCGAGCAGTGCGTGGAAACGGTGTGGCTCGACAGGCGTCCGGGCGACTACTGGCCCCGCAACCGCACCTTCCCGACGTTCGCCGAGCTCGACCCGGTGATCGCCTCCGAGGTGATCGCCGACCTCACCGAGCTGACCACGCCGTGACCCCTCGCCACGACCCTGTGGCTCCCCTCCGCGACCTTGATGCCCGCTCCGACGCCCGACAACGACACCGGGACCACCGGACAAGGAGCACCGCCCACGCACGCCCACGCACGCCCACGCCGGAAGAACGCACGGTTCGGCCGCCGCCGGAGCATTCCGCTCTGCGCCTGTCGCCGCCGCCCGACACCGCGCCGCGGTTGGCACGAAACCCGCGATCGGCGGCAGCACTGCCACTCGTGAACGGTCGCGGCAGCCGGAAGGATCGAGGCCATGACAGACGCACCGCTCGGCCGTAGCGCCACCTTCACCGTCCTGACCACCGGCTACGTCGGCTCCACCGGCCCCGGCGTCGCCGCCACCGTCTCCTACGTCACCGACGCCGGTCGGCACGTGGTCTTCGACCCGGGCATGGTCGCCGACCGCGACGACATCCTCGCCCCGCTCGCCGCACTCGGCCTCGGGCCCCGACGACATCACCGACGTGGTGCTCAGCCACCACCACCCCGACAACACCGTGAACGCCGGCCTCTTCCCCCGCGCCCGCGTCCACGACCACAAGGTGGAGTACCAGGGCAACCACTGGACCAACCGGGACGCCGAGGGTTACCAACTCACCCCGTCGCTGCGCCTCATCCGCACGCCCGGCCACAGCGCCGAGGACATCACCCTCCTCGCCGGCACCCCCACCGGCGTCGTCGCCTTCGCCGGCGATCTCTGGTGGCACGCCGACGGCCCGGCCGACGACCCCGTCGCCCCCGACCGCGACCTCCTGCGCTCCTCCCGGGAACGCGTCCTCGCCGCCGCCACCCTCGTCGTCCCCGGCCACGGCGCCCCCTTCACCCCGACCGTCACCACCCCCCGCTGACCACGGGGCCCGGCCAGTCCCGGGCCACCGCCACCGCCACCGCGAGAGCCCTTCTCGCGGCCGCACCAAGGCGAAGAGGCCGTCCGTCTCCGCGAGACGCCGACCGGCCACCGCGCAGGCTCCGCCCGCCGGGGCCAGGGCATCGTCCACTACGGGCACGGCCTGCCGGTGCGGGTGCGGGCTGCCGGTGTCGGCTGCCAGTGCGAGCTGCCGGCGCGGTTCGGCGTGCGAGCCGGCGTGCGAGTCCCGCCGTTACGGGGTGCCGGCGAAGGCGCGGCGGTACGAGCGGGGCGGGACGCCCCGGCGGCGGACGAACTGCTCGCGCAGGACGGCCGCGCCGGCGTACCCGACCCGGCGGGCGACCTCCTCGACCGGCAGGTCGGTGGTCTCCAGCAGCTCCTCGGCGCGGCTCAGTCGCAGGCTGCGCAGCCAGGCGTGCGGGGTGGTGCCGGTCGCGGCGGTGAAGCGGCGGGCGAAGGACCGCTTGCTCATCAGGGCGCGGCGGGCCAACTCGGCGACGGGCAGCGGCTCGTGGAGGTGTTCGCGGGCCCAGGCCAGGACGTCGGCCAGGCCTTCGTCACGGGCGTCCTCGGGGACGGGCGCGGCCAGGTACTGGGCTTGGCCCCCTTCGCGGTGCGAGGGCAGCACCATGTCCCGGGCGACGGCGTTGGCCATCGCGGCGCCGTGCTCGCGCCTGATCAGGTGCAGGCACAGGTCGAAGCCGGCGGCAGCGCCCGCGCCGGTGACGACGGACCCCTCGTCCACGTAGAGCGCGTCCGGCTCCAGCGCCACCTGCGGGTGGCGTTCGGCGAGCAGGTCGGCGAACCGCCAGTGGGTGGTCGCCCGCCGCCCGTCGAGCAGCCCGGCGGCGGCGAGCGCGAACGTGCCGACGCAGTGCGCCGCGACCACCGCGCCGCGCCGGTGCGCGGAGCGCAGCGCGTCCAGGACGGCCGGGGCGGGCGGCGTGCGGAACCCGGCGCCCGGCAGGGCGATCACCAGGTCGGCGGCGGCCAGCCGGTCCAGGCCGTGCCGGACCGCCAGCGGCACGCCGCAGTCGGTGGGCACCGGTCCGGGTCGCTCCCCGCACAGCGCGAAGTCGAACCCGGGCAGCGCCGCCCCGTGCGGGCCGAACACCTCGGCGACGATGCCGACGGCGAGCATGCCGACACCGGGCGGGACGTACGCGGCGACGGTCGTGAAGGCGGGCATCCGGGCAGTCTGGCACAGGCCGGCGCACGTCGGGGCGGCGGCCGTTGCGTCATGATCGACTTTGATGAGAGTCTGCGCCGTGCGAAACAACCAGCTCGGCCGGCTCATCGGCGCCTCCTTCGGTCTCGTCTTCCTGCTGCGCAACGCCGGGGCCTTCCCTACCCTCGTCAGCGTTCCGCTGCGGGTCCTGGCGGTCCTCGCGTTCCTGAGGGTGTTTCTCGCCATCCGCCGCACCCCGCCCGCCGCCGACGACGGTCGAGCGACGGCCGTGTTCGGGAAGGGCTACCGCCTCGTCGTCGCGGCCGAGGTCGTCGCCGGCCTGGGCGGTCTCGTCGTCCTCAACCCGGTGCTGCATCTGCCGGAGGCGTCGGTCGGTTGGATCAGCCTGGTCGTCGGCCTGCACTTCTTCGGCCTGGCCGCGGCCTGGGGGATGCCGGTGGTCCGCCGGCTCGCCGCCGCGCTGAGCGCCTGTGGCGCCCTCGGCATGGCCCTGGCCCTGGCGGACGCCCCCTTCGCGGTCACCGCCACCGTCGCCGGCATCGTCCCGGGCGTGCTGCTGCTCGCCTCTGTCGCCCGCCCCACCCCGGCACCGTCCGATCGCGCCGGCGCACCCGCCTGACGACCCACGCGGTGCCGCGCGACGGCGCTCACACCCTGGGCCTGACCTGTGCAGCATGCTCCTACGCCCGGCGCGCGGTGGGCCTACCGCCCACCGGCGCGGGGGGCCTCCGGTACCACCGGCTGGAACTGCTCCCACAACTCGTCCGGGCCGAGCCGCTCCACGGCCGTCACGGGAGCAGCCGACCAGCCCGAACGAGATGTCCTCCGACCAGCGGCTTGGGTCGGCGTCCACGCCTACGGAGCCGACACGGGCAGATGGGCACATGGGCACATGGGCACACGGGCACACGGACGCGACCACCGATGTCGTGTCGACCAGGCGGGAGAGGCGCCGGGCTTCAGTACCGGAACGGACGAGTGCCCGTCATGGACCACGCGCGGGCGAGCCGGCCGGAGCGCACCGTCAGGAGGTCGACGCCGCCGACTGAGGCACCGCCCGCCCTGGTCTCGGCGTTCCAGAGGAACGCTACGTACCCTCGGGCGGGGTCGACGACGGGCTGCCGGTGGATCGTGACGGCGGACCGGTCGTCGGTCTCGGCCTGTCGCTCGATCAGGTCGGCCAGCTCGGCGGGGCCGTGCGCGTCACTGTCCGGCCCGGCGCCCGAGAACAGGTCGAAGTCGCCCATCACCAGGTCCGTGGCCAGCTCGGCCCGGCCGTTGCGAAGCTGAACCCAGCGGTGGCACAGCTCCTCGATCGTGGCGGCGTCGGTCCGACCGGCCGCCTCGGGTGCCGGATCGGACTGCTCGCAGTGCCGCTCCGCGACGAACGTCCAGTTCTCCCTGATCCGGTCGCCGCTGAGAACGTTGACGTCGATGCCGGTCCACACCTCGCCGTCGGCCTTGCGCACATCCCACAGGTAGGCGAACCGGTCACCGGCGTCGACGAGTACCCGCGGGCTGAAGACGTTCACCTGCCGTGCGCGGTACTCGGTGACGAACCGTTCCTGTTCGGCTGGGCCTACCACGGTGTCCAGGCCGGCCGTGCGATTCGACCACTGCACGCAGTCGTCGGTCATCAGGCCGTACGCCAGGGAGGGGTCCTCGCTCCACATGCGGCACCAGGTGGTCATGCGCTTCTCGTTGTCCATGACGGACAGCATCGCGGGCCCTCGCGACACCGTCCTGTCGGTGTTTCGGATCACGTTGCGTCCCGCCACGTCACCTCGCGAAGGGCTCGGCATCCAAGCGCTTCAGCTCGGCCCCCCACTGCGGCTCCCGGGACGCCACTCGTTCGTCCGACAGTTCCAACGAGGAGATCCGGTCGAGCTGGAAGCCTCGGACCGCCGACCGCAGCCGGCACCACGCCGCCAGATACCAGCCACTCGGGCCCCACAGCAGCCCCAACGGCTCGACCTCGCGCGTCGTCGCCGCGTCGGCCCGGTCCGTATAGGTGAGGTTCAGGACACGTCCTGAGACCACTGCCTCGACGATGATCTCGTTCAGCGTGCTGCTCCCGCCAGGAGCGTGGTCACCGACCCGGTGCACCAGCCGCGCCAGCGACTCCTCCCGCTGCCGCACGTCGGCGGGCAGCACTGCCAGCACCTTCTGGCCGGCGCGGTGCGCGGCCGCCGCGAACGGCGTGGACGCCGCCGTTCGAAGCGCGACGCTGACGGCGAGGGCCTCAGCGGGGCTGAGTGTCACCGGCGGCAGCGTGCGGTCCCGGTCGAGGCTGTACCCGCCGGCCCGACCGGTGTCGCTGCGGATCGGCAGGCCCGACTGCCTCAGCGCTTCAAGATCTCGCTCTATGGTGCGGACGCTGACCTCGAATCGCCGCGCCAGCCACGGGGCACTGCGCGGCCGGGGCGCCACCGCTCGAAGCTCTTCGACCAGCGCGTACAGGCGATCGGTGCGGTTCACCGCCCCAGCGTATGCGGTCGGCTGACTACCTGCGGCCCTCGCTCGGTCTCTGTCCGCTGAGCTGTTGCAGTTCACGACGTGGGGCGAGGTTCTCTCCGTGGGCGACCTTCAGGCCTTCCGGAGGGACCTGCCGGAGGGGCCTGCCGGAGGGCCCTGGACCTCCTCCCGGTTCGCCCCCTTCAACCGGTAGATCTCTGCGGTGAGCGCGGGAGGGAGGGTGTTGTCGCCGGTCTCTGCGCGGGCAGGCACCGCCGGCTTCCGGTTCGGCGGCCGATGGTGCCCGATCTGGTGCCCGCGCCGCGCCTCTTCGCGCCCGCTGCGGTTCCTCGGCGGCTTGTACGGCTTGTACGAAGACGCGTACGTGGGGCACGTCGAGCTCCACGGCTCCGACCACAGGTGACAACCGAGAGTTGTCGGATGCGCGTGGGCGTTGTTGAATCACCGGGCTGCCGTGGAGGTTGCATTCTCGGCCGGCAAAACTGATTCCCACCGGGGAAGCGGCGAGTCCCGTCGCCTTCGCCGAGGTTTCCCAGCCGCCCGTCCCGGAGCCCGGTGAGGCACTGGTCGAGGTCGAGGCGTTCGCACCGAACCGGGGCGAGCGGCCGCACCCGGAGATCGGCCGGATCACCGCCTGGCCGAAGACCGCCGACACGCCGGCCGGCGTGCGGGAGCGCCGGACACACGGCAAGGCCGTACGGACGACAGGAGCAACCCGATGAGCATCGCCGCCCGCCAGGTGGACCTCTCCGCCCTGGCACCCCGTATCGCGGCCCCGCTGCTGGTCGTGGACGGGGGACGGGGGACGGGGGACGGGGGACGGGACGTCATACCCGGTGTGGCCGCGGTGTGCGGGACGGTGATGCGCAACCTGTCCCGCGCACCGCGGGATGTCCGGGGCGCGAGTCCGGACGGTGGCCGAGGCGCGGTGGCGTCAGCCGAGCTTCCACTGCTGGTTGCTTTGTCCGGTGCAGGTCCACAGCTCGACCTTGGCGCCGTCGGCGGTGGACGCCCCGGTCACATCGAGACAGAGGCCTGACTGCACACCGGTGATCGTGCCGTTGCTGTCGAGGACCCACTGCTGGTTGGCACCGCCGTTGCGGTCCCAGATCGCCACCGGGGTGCCGGGGGTCGTCTGGTTGTTGGTGGCGTCCAGGCACTTCGCGCCGCCGTAGACCGTGAGCCGGTTGCTCGTGGTGTGCGTCCAGGTCTGGTTGCCGTTGCCGGTGCAGTCCCAGATCTGTGCCGCGGTTCCGTTGGTCTGGGATGCGCCGGGAACGTCCAGGCACCTGCCCGCGGCGACCGCGTGGACGGGACCGGTGGCAGCGCCCGTGCTGCCGGCGCCCCAGGCGTACTGCAGCCGGTCGAGACCGGACTGGTTGTTGATGCTGAGCGCGTAGTTCGGCGCGCTGCCCCGGAGGGAGGTGATCGCGCAGGAGGCGTTCTCGCACGGGCCGGGGCCTTGGCTCTGGTCGGCGAACTTCACACCGGTCCACAGGATCGCCCCCCATGCCCTGGTTGCGCACGGTGTCGGTGAGCGCGTAGAGGTAGGACACGTCGTTGACGCCGTCGCGAGGCCCGTCGTAGTCCACACCGGTGTTCATCGGGACACCGAACTCGGTGAGCACGGCGCGGCTGTCGTATCCGCAGACGTTGTTCTCGAAGCTGGTGACCCAACCGGCCTCGGTGGGATGGGTCTCCCCACCGGGGGTGTAGGCGTGGAGCGAGAGCAGGGTGCCGGCGAGGCGGGGGTCGGCGCCGACGGTGCACAGGTTCGTCTCCCAGGCGCCGGGCACCAGGATCCGTCCACTGGGCACCTGGGAGTAGCGCGCCACCCAGGCCGCCGCGATGTCGTCCTCGTCGGTGGCGCTGTAGCCCCACGGCTCGTTCATGATGCCGAAGTACACCCGGCTGTTGCCCGCGTACGTGTTGATCACGGTGTCCCACATCGCGTGGAACGAGGCGGTGTCGCCGACCACACCGTTCTGCAGCCACGGGGTGAGCACGACGTTCATGCCCAGCGCGGTGGCCGCGTCAACGGCGGCGGTATAGCTGTTCCACCAACTGCCGCTGACGGTCTGCTGGTTGAACCCCATGCGCACGGTGTTGGCGCCGAGCGCCTGGTAGCCCTTGAGGATGTCGAGCCGGTGGTCGGCGAACACCCCGCTTCCCGCAGCCGCGCGATTGCCGGCCCGGGCGCCGGCCCTGCCGCGGCGACACGGGCCGTAACCGGACTCCGTGCCAGGGCTGACTCGACTGTTGACGCTCCTGTTCTGCGCGGGGCGGTCATGTCCGACGGCGAGGATCCCTCGCGGATGTCGCGCGCGACCCTGCCGACATGTTCACTTGTGTTGGTTTCTGCCTGTCGCGCTGGACTGCTTGTCGGCGGACCGCAGCCGATGGCGGCGGCGATGATGACGATCGAGACATGGGATGCATCCGACGGGGGCTGTCCAGGTGGGGCTCGGCGTGCGGCCCTACTCCACGTCAGGTGTGGCCGGGAAAACAGTCCGAGAGCATGCCGTGATCCCGCGAGGACGGTCAAGGGTTCCGCAGCGCCGTATCGCATGACACATAGGATGTTTGGCTTCTCTTGCGCATTCGCGGCTCGGTGCCTGCCCCGGACGGAAAGGAGGACTGGCGAGACTCTTGACCGTGCGCTTCGGAAGCGCTTCCCTGTTATCACGTTTGATTGTGCGTCGTTGCGATCGAATGTGTTTGTCCGTGGTGACAGGTCCGCCGGCCTGGGGAGGGCGCCGGCCACCGGTGTTCGGCACGACGCGACTCCCGCCGCCTCGCGCTCGCCGATCGGCTACACGGCTGGCGCCTACGGCAACTTGACCCTCAGTGACCCGACATCCCGGCAGGCGCGAGCCGCAGTCGAACCGGCGCCGCCTCCCTGCTGCGCCCCGACCCTCCCGGCCACCGGCACCGATGATCCGTGATCCACAGCTCCGAGATCCCACCCGTCGCAACTCTGGAGGCGCCACCCATGCGGGAGTTCATACTTTTGCGTCGCAGTCGTCTGGCTCGGCTGGCCGCAGTCACCTCGCTCCTGGCCGCGGCGGTGACCGCGGCGGCCGCGCGGCCTGCTGACGCCGCGAACACGGCGTCGCCGTCGGGATCCGCTTCGGCATCGGTGTCGGTGTCGGTGAACGTCGACCAGACACTGGCGACGTTCCCGTCCGCCGGCATCGGGGTCAACACGGCCGTGTACGACGCCAACATGAACGGCCCGGCGATCCCCGGCCTGCTCAGCCACGCCGGCGTCAAGGCGATGCGGTACCCGGGCGGTTCGTACGCCGACATCTACCACTGGAAGACGAACACCGCAGACGGCGGCGTCGTCGCGCCGAACACTGACTTCGACGCGTTCATGGCGACGGCCAAGGCGGCCGACGCGCAGCCGATCATCACCGCAGACTACGGCTCGGGCACCCCGGAAGAGGCCGCCGACTGGGTGAAGTACGCCAACGTCACCAAGCACTACGGGGTGAAGTACTGGGAGATCGGCAACGAGATCCCCGGCAACGGCGAGTACGGCGCGGCGTGGGAGACCGACCTCCACGCCAGCCACAGCGCCACCACCTACGCGAACAACCTGCTGCAGTTCGCCTCTGCGATGAAGGCGGTGGACCCGACCGTCAAGATCGGCGCGGTGCTCTGCGTGCCGGGTTCCTGGCCGGACGGCATCGTCGGCCCGGGCGACACGGCGGACTGGAACGACACGGTGCTCTCCATCGCCGGCTCGAAGATCGACTTCGTGATCGTGCACTACTACCCGGGCGGCTCCAGCGCAGCGGACATGTTGGCCAAGCCCCAGGCGCAGGTTCCGGGCATGATGAGCGCGGTGCATTCACTGGTCGACAAGTGGGCCGGCAGCCACGCGCGCGACGTCGGCATCGCGATCACCGAGACGAACAGCACCATCGACTCCGACACGTCCCCCGCGGGGCTGTTCGCAGCGGACGACTACCTGACCCTGATGGAGAACGGCGCGTTCAACGTCGACTGGTGGGACATGCACAACGGCACCGACTGCAGCAAGGTCACCACGGTCGAGGGTGCGCAGGACTACGACGACGGCGGCTTCCTCTCCAGCGGCGCCCCGTGCGAGCCGCCGGTGAACACGCCGTTCGCCCCGTACTACGGCATCGCGATGGTCTCCAAGCTCGGCTCGGCCGGCGACAGGCTGGTGCGTGCGAACAGTTCGAACCCGCTGCTCATCACCCACGCAGTGCGTCGCGGCAACGGTGACGTGAATGTGATGCTGATCAATGAGGACCCGAACACCAGCGCCACCGTCTCCCTGTCCTACAGCGGCTTCTCCCCGTGCCCCGTCACGCCCACGGTGTACTCGTACGCGAAGAACGGCACCTCGGTCACCAAGGCGAGGACGGGTAGTGTGACCAGCCAGATCGTGCCGCCCTACGCCATCGCCGTCGTCCGGTTGCACCGCTGACCGACCCGCGACCCTGTCGTGCCGGGACGGTGAGCCCTTCACCCCGGGGGGCGGACACCCCGCAGGCCGGGCAGACCCGGCCCGCCCCATCGGCACAGCCCATGGGCAGCGTCGCCTTCACGAGGAACCCCAGCCGATGTGCGGCTGGGGTCCCTCGGTGCGGTGGGTATCGGTCAGCAGGTGGAACCACCCACGCCGTGAACCGCTCGTCCACGCGCACGTCGCCGGACCGCACCACCGCATGATCACCGTTGATCGGGCGGGTCAGCGCTGCAGGGTGAGCAGGCCCGGCCGGTACGGCAGGTCCAGGTACTCGGTGCCCGTCGGGACGTTCTTGAGGAGGCCCTGGTAGAGGAACTGCAGGTTGCAGGGATCGATGGTCTTGGTCTGGTCGGCGCTGTCACGGACCAGGTCACCGTGACTGACGCCCTGAGCCCAGGTGGAACCGCTGTTGGCCTGGCCCGCGAAGGGGTTGCTCTCGCTGCCGGCCTGGACGGTCCACGGGCCGTCCAGGCTGGGGGCCGTGAAGGAGCGGAAGTAGCGGTTCGCGCCCTGCGCCTCGACGATCATGAGGTACTGGTTCTGGCCCTTGACCTTGTAGACCTCCGGCGCCTCGAACAGGCGCTGCTCCGTGTCACTCATGACCGTCGTGTACGACGAGCCGAAGCTGCCGGGGAAGTTCCCGATCGGCATGCTCGCCCGGTAGATCTTGCCGTTGTCACCGGCGAAGAAGAGGTACATGTTCCGGTCGTCGGCGATCATGGTCGGGTCGATCGGGGCGTCCCGCCGGGCCCCGGGGCCCTCCGGGAGGCTGCCGGTGAACAGCGGCTGCGCGGCGGACCAGCCGTTGGGGTTGGTGGGGTCGCTGGACGTGCGGTAGTAGAGCGGCCACTGACTCCACTGGGACACCATCACCCAGACGTTCTTGGGCGCGAAGTAGAACAGTTCGGGCGCCACCGCGGGCTGGTTCATCCCGGTCTGGGTGGCCGCTCCCATGTCCGACCAGTTCGTGAAGGGGCTGAACGCCGTCGAGCCCCACGACGTTCCGTTGGAGGTGGTCGCGTAGACCAGGTTCTTGCCGTTGTACTTCACGGTGGTGAAGTCCTTCAGCGCGAGCTGCCCGTTCGCCGGCTCCGCCAGCGGACCCGTCGATGTCCAGCGGTAGGTCGTCGGAAGAGCGCATGTGCCGGTGGAGACGTTGGCCACGGGGACGAGTTGCCACTGCTGGCTGCTGCCGCCCCGGTCGGCGTCCTGAACGATCTTTCCGCCGTCGGCGGCGGAGGCGCCCTGGACCTCGAGGGCCTTTCCGCTGTGGCGGTTCAGGAGGCGGACGTGGCCGTCGGTGGAGTCGGCGAGGCGGAACTGCTGGTTGGCCGCGTTGAGGTCGCTCCACTGGACGACGTCGGTGCCGTCGGCCGAGGACCAGTTGTAGTTGTCCAGGACCTTGCCGGAGTTGTGGTTCTGCAGGCGGTAGTAGCCGCTCCCGGAGTCCAGGAAGCGCCACTGCTGGGCTTCGTTGCCGGTCCGGGTCCACTGGACGACGGGCGAACCGTCGGCGGTGGCGAAGTTGTAGTCGTCCAGCGCCTTGCCGCTGTTGCGGTTGACCAGCACGTACCACTTGCCGGCGTCGACCGAGGCCGCCGAGGCGGACGACGGGTTCACCATGGCCAGGAAGCCGGCCACGAAGACCATCGAGAGCAGGGCGGCCGTCCGAGGCCGCCATCCTCGCCGTGTCGAGCTTCGCGGAGCTGTACCGAGAGCGTTCATCTGCACCCTCCTAGGGGCGACTTGGGCAGGGATCCGTCCTTCTCGGTGCGTGCGGACCGGGCACGGCACGGCTGAGGCGGCGGCAGGCGTGACCCCTGCGAGGTGGGGGGCGGACCGGGTGTTCGGCTTACTGTTAGCGCTAACAACTTGAAAGTCGAACATCCGGCGCGTTGCAGGGAGGAAACCATGGGGCGCGAGAGGTCGTCAAGCACGACGCCGTAACCTGCCCGTCACTGAGGCGCCATCAGAATTGCGCACCGGTGGGAGGTGTGACGGAGCGGATGCGAGGCGCCATCGCTCCGGCCCCACCGGCGCGCCCACCCGCCAACGGGACGCGCCGGGCCGCCCCGCATGACGCGGCGAGGCGAAGGGGGCGAGGCATACGCGGCGAGGCGAGGCGCGGCGAGACGAGCCCGGCGTGGCGAACCCGGCAAGGCGAGGCGAGGATCCGGGCGTCGCCGCGGGCCGCCCTCCGGGGCGTGCGGCGCGCCGCCCAGAGTTCAAAGAGCCTGGTGCTGCTCGCGGCGGCGACGTCGGCGTCCGCAACAGGCGGCGAGCCGGTTCCCGATCCGGGCCGGTGGTGCGAGGGGCGCGGTGTTCCGGCACTGCGGTCGTCCCGCCATGTCTCCGTAACGTGGCGGGAACGTGGCCGTACGGATCCCCGGTGGAGAGTGGTTCCGAGCAGCGCGGGAGAGAGACGGAGCAGGATGAGCAGCGCTGAGCAGGGGAACCTGCCCGTCCCCCTCACCGGGTTCGCGGGCAGACGGCGGGAGATCGACGGGATCCGGAGTCTGCTGGACACCCGGCGACTGGTGACGCTCACCGGCATGGGCGGCGTGGGCAAGACGCGGCTGGCCCTGGAGGTGTCCGCCGACGCCCGGGAGTCCTTCCCGGACGGGGTCTGGCTGGTGGACCTCGCCCCGTGACCGGTCCCACCGCCGTCGCGGCCGTGGCGTCGAGTGCCCTGCGGGTGCCCGACCTCGGCGCCCTGCGCGCCCTGGACCGGCTGGCCGGCTACCTCGCCGAACGGCGGGCCCTGCTGCTGCTCGCTGTTGAACGGGCCGTCGAACCAGCTGGCTGCCGGAGGTCGACGCCGTCCACCTCTGGCACAGCCCTTGCTTCGATCTATCGAAATTCGATAGTTTTCCATCGCAACTCGATGGAAGGATTGGCCGTGGGAAAGCTGACAGTCGGTGCGCTGCGCGCCGTGCTCGTGGTGATGCTCACCGGCACCGTGTTCGTACAGGCCGGGCTGGTGTGGGTGTTGGTCACCGGGAGCGATCCGGAGGACGGGTCCCTCCCACTGACCCCGCTGCGCGTGGTCACGATCCTGGGCATGGTGTCGGTCCAGGTCGCCGTGGTCTGCGTATGGCGGCTGGTGTCGATGGTGCGACGCGGAACCGTGTTCTCCCACGCCGCCTTCCGCTACGTGGACGTCATGATCGGCGCGATCGTCGCGGCCGCCCTCGTGTGGTTCGCGGTCACGGCCCTCAACGCGCCGGGCCAGCGGGACGACCCCGGCGTCTCCGTCATCATGGCCGGGGTCGGCGTGGCCATCCTGGGGGTCGCGCTCATCGTGCTCGTGCTGCGGACGCTGCTCGCCCAAGCCGTCGCGCGCGACGTCGAAGCGGCGCAGATGCAGGCCGAGTTGGACGAGGTGATCTGATGCCGATCGTCGTGGACGTCGACGTGATGCTGGCCAGGCGGAAGATGTCCGTCGGCGACCTCGCGGACCGCGTGGGGATCACGCCCGCCAACCTGGCGGTGCTGAAGAACGGCCGCGCCAAGGCGGTGCGCTTCTCGACGCTCGCCGCGCTCTGCGAGGTGCTCGAATGCCAGCCGGGCGACCTGCTGCGCTGGGAGGCCGACGGCGCCGACGGCGAATGAATCCGCCGGCCGACGCCATCGCCGGTCCCGCTTGCCCCCGAAAGCACGTCTACGGCCCGGGCCCCCCGGACGCGGGCGCTCGGGTACCCACGACAACGCGACACGCGACAGGCGACAGGCGACAGGCGACAGGCGGCACGCTCCGGATCGACCCGGACCGTTCCTACGACGTGTGCCGCGTCCTCCCAGGGTCAGGCGTCGAGCACCTGCCCGGCGCGACTGACGACCGGCCGCCGGCGACGAGAGCGCCGCCACCGCGATCGCGGCCCCGGCCGAGGCGACCACAGGAGACGCGGCCACGACCAAGCGGACCCATGCGCGCCATGGTCGCCGGCGATCTGCCGGAGACCGGCCTGATCCTCACCGTGCACGGTTGACTCGACGCCGAGATCGTCCTCAGGACGCCCTTCGTCTCCGGCCGCAACCATCTGGCGTTGTACTGCACAGGAAGTCGACGGCGCCGACTTCCTGTGCACCGGGGGGGTGGGGTCGTTCCCAGGAGAGCGACTACCGGGGGCATGCCCCGCTGAAGAGGTCCATGGAGAACACCTTCCCCCGCGTCCAAACGACGTCTCATCGCCCTTCGAGCGTCTTCTGCCGTCCGTGGCGGGCGAGCGTCGGTTGTGGGGTCACTGGATTCGCTTCATGAGGATCATGCGCTGCTTCAGGTTGGAGTTCTCGCCGCCGCTCCAGGAGATGTTGGCGAAGACTTGGCCTCCGGGATCTCCATCGACCTCGGGCCCGGCCGTGCTGTACGCGTTGCCGCCGGCGGTCCGGCTCCAGCCGCTCCAGGCGAAGCCGCCGTTGCTGGAGCGGTTGACCCACAGCGTGTGGTCCTGAGGCGAGATGCAGGCGATGGAGACGTTCTGCTGTGCCGCATAGGCCGGGTCTCCGGGGTCGGACGTAGGCACCTCGTCGCCCCCACGGCCGATCGCCACGGATTCACAGAGACCGCCGCCCGGCAGCTCCGAGTAGACGCCGCCCCTCAGACCGTCTGCGTCTGCGATGGTGTGGGCGATGTAGACGTGCTGGTCTCGGCCCACCACGACACTGGTGTCGTAATCCCGGTCGTTGACGGTCACCCTGTGGTTGACCACCTGACTCTGAAGAGTAACTTGCTGTGAGTAGTACAGAGTTCTGTCATGGGTGTGTACATCGTCCATCGTTTCCCAGTCGGGCTCGAAGTACAGTTGGCCACTCCGGTAACGCATTTCCTGCACGATGACCCGATTGTCCCGGATGGTCGTGAGGAGAATGCCCATCACACCTGAGCTGGCAACGAGGTTTCCGCTGGCATGGGCGGTGCCGCGAACTTGGGCCCATGGTGACCAGATGTTGCCGGCGGCGCCTCCGAGGAAGCTGTAGTACACCTCGCGGGAAGTGCCGAGGTGGAAGGCGGCCAGACGCGGGGTGCTTCCGTTGAGGATGACGGCTAGCTCCGGGCGGTGCTCCGTGATGCCGCCTCCGGGCATTACCCGCCATTCGCCGTTGCGGTAGCGCCACCAGATTCGGTTGTCGGTGCCCCGCAGGATCTCGAAACGGTCGCCCTGGAACACCGCTGCGGACATCGCCTCTGCGGACCTTGCGGGGCCGCCTTCGTTGATCCAGTCACCCTCGGTCGCCGATGCGGGCGCGACCGAGTAGCCGAGCAGCAGAGTCAACCCTGCCAACAGCGATATCAGTGCCCGTGCCAGGCGTCTGCGCATGGTGCGGTGCGGGGCGTGTTGAAAGCCCGGCATCTGTTCTCCCTCATCACTCGCTCAGGGAATTCGTCCCCGATCGTCACAGGCGGGCCGGAACGGAAGACTCGGCGCGGCCTCACACGACGCTAGAGCCGCATCGAAGCTGCGAGTTGTCGATGTGCGCACAGCGAACTGACGTAGCGTGAACGAGCCGAGGGATGTGATCCCACATCAGTTCCGCTCCCCCGGCTGATGCCGAGGGTGGAGAGCGGGCGGCGGGGGTCGCGAGCGTGGTGACGGAGTCCGGCGGCGATGTTGGCGATGTCGTCGTGGCCGGCGTGCCGGAGTGCGCCGAGGGCGAGGTTGCGCAGGCTGGCGGGCGGGCACGGTCTTCCGTTGCAGCGGCCAGGGCTTCGACACCTCATGGTCACCCGGAGGCCATGCTCGCCTCCGTTCAGCCTGATCCCGCGAACAGTGAAGCGAGGTTCGTCCACCTCGGCAGCGCATGCCTGACCCCGACCGGAAACCCGGCGGGGCTCGCGGGCACTGTGTGGCGCTGTGCGGGCACTGTGTGGCGCTGCGCGGGCCGTCGGCGGGCGTGGGTTCCTCCTCAGGGGCGGGCCGGTCGGCGCACGATCCGCAGGCGCGGTGAGGGCAGCAGGAAGGCGGCGCAGCCGATCTGGAACAGAATGCCGATCAGCGTCCACCCGCTGACGAACAGCACGAAGATCGGCGGTCCGCACCACAGGACGGTGACAACGGGCCGATGGAGTTCGCTCTCCCTCATCGGTGCGGAGAGGAGGAGCAGCAGCAGTGACGGCATACCGAACCACCCGAACAGGAACAGCCCCAGCTCGGTGAAGCCGGTCAGGAACTCCGATCCGGTGAGCTCACCGGTATGTGCCAGCCGGAGCGCGCAACCACCGGCTGCGGCACTCCATCCACAGCCGAGGGCGAACAGATAGCGGACGGCGGCCCGAGTGAACCACGCCAGGGCGCTCTCGGTTCTCAGCACGGCACCCATGGCCATTCCGCCCCTTCGGCAGCTCCAGCAGGAGCATCATCCTCGCAGCATATTTGAACGCGTTCAATAGATTCCCCGGGTGGCCTCTTTTCGAGTGACAGGGGTGACTCATGAATCACCCCAGCCATCTGAACCGGCGTCAACCCGGACAGATCCTCTGAACGACGCCGCCCTGGGACAGACCCTCTGACGACGCCGCCCCGGGGCGGATGCGACCGCCGGGAGAGTGCACACGACCGACGCGGGAGCGGCCGCCCGGCCGGGGCGGTGGAGTCCGCTCAGGCGGTCGTGGCGGGAACGAGGCGGTCGAGTCCCTGCGCGCTGCCCGTCGCGGCCTCGATCGAGCGCGGCAGCATGGCGCTCTCGTAGGCGCGGACGGCGTCGTCGACGCTGGATTCGGCAACGAGGGCGTGGGCGAGGTCGGAGCCGTCGAGCATGGCGAGATTGGCACCCAGGCCGGCCGGGGGCATCAGGTGCGCGGCATCGCCGAGCAGCGTCACGCCGGGAACGTGCTCCCAGGTGTGCGGGACGGGCAGGACGAACAGGGACCGGTTGATGAACGTGCTGTCGCTGTTCCGCACGATGGAGCGCAGGCTCTCGTCCCAGCCGTCGAGCATCCTCAGCAGATGCGTCCGCACGGCCCTCTGGTCGCCGAGGTCGACACCGGCAGCCACATGCCAGTCCTGCGGCGCGCGGAGCGCGATGTAGGCGCGGATACGGCCATTGCTGTTGCGCTGGGCGACCAGGGACCTGCCGGCGCCCTTCACCAGCATCGATCCGTTGCCGACCAGCCGCGCGAGGTCGGGGTGGCGGGTGTCGCAGTGGTCGAACCCGGTCTCGACGAAGGTGACACCGGTGTAGCGGGGCGCGGCATCCGACAGGGCCGGGCGGACGCGCGACCAGGCGCCGTCGGCGCCGACCACCAGGTCGAAGTCCGCGGCGGTGTCGTCACCGAAGAGCATCCGGCAGGTGCCGTCCGCGAGCGGGGTGACCGCGGTGACGGCGCGGCCCCACCGCACTGTGCCCTCGGTGAGCGAGTCCAGCAACAGGCCGCGCAGCTGGCCGCGGTCGATCTCCGGCCGGCCGCCGGCGCCGGACGGCCCCTGATGCGCCAGGAGGGCGGCGTCGGCGAAGTCGAGCACCCGCCACTCCTCGCCTTCGGGGCGGGAGAGGGCTTGGAACCGGTCGAGGAGCCCGGCCGCACGCAGGGCGGCCTGACCGGTGTCCGCGTGCAGGTCGAGGGTGCCGCCCTGCGGGCGGGCGTCGGCGGAGGCCTCGCGTTCGAAGACGGTTACCGAGCGGCCGTGTCGCTGCAGGACTCGGGCGCACGTCAGGCCGCCGAGGCCGGCGCCGACAATCGCGATGCGGGGACCACGAGCAGGGTTCATGGGAGGTGTCCCTCAAGAGGTGGGGAGCTGCCGGGAGGTCCGGCCTCACCAAGAAAGCACACTCACCACATAAGTGCAATGACTAAGCTTTTTTATTCGGTACACCCTGGGGTACGGTATGCGGGTGACCGAACCGACCGGGCGCCGCGAGCGCAAGAAGGCCCAGACCCGCCAGTCCCTGGCTGACGCCGCACTCGAGCTGTTCCTCGACCGCGGCTACGACCAGGTCAGCGTCAAGGACGTCGCCGACGCCGCCGACGTCTCGGTGACCACCCTGTTCAAGCACTTCCCCGGCAAGGAAGCCCTGGTCTTCGACCAGGACGACGACCTGGAGGCAGCGCTCGTCGCCGCCGTACGCAACCGCACCCCCGGCACGTCGATCCCGCAGGCTCTGCGCGAGCACATCCTGCTGACGCAGACCCAGTTCGCCGTCCACGCCACGGACCCGCGGTTCGCCGACTTCACGCGCATGGTGCAGGACACCCCTGCGCTGCGCGACTACGCCCACCGCATGTGGACGCGCCACGAAGCGGCCCTGACGCGAGCCATCGCCGACGCTGTCGGCGCTCCCGACGACGACGTCAGCTGCGCCGCCCTGGCCCATTTCGCCCTCGAGGCCCGCAGCCTCGTCCTGCGGCACCCCGAGCCGCGCCGCGCCGTCGACGAGGCCTTCGCACTGCTCGAACACGGCTGGGCGGCCTCCCACCCCGGCAGCTGACCCGGTCTGCTCGGAGCCCTGGTGGGCGTGGACGTGTTGCGCGTGGACGTGTTGCGCGCCCGCACAGGTTCAACCTGAGTAGCCACGGCACCAGAGCTTGCGGCCGCGCGCTCAGCCGTCGGGCGCGCCCTGCCCGCGTCATGGAGGTCGAGCAGCGCGTCGCGGGCCGCCTCGTCGCAGGCCTGGCCGGGCAGGGCCAGGTGCCAGAGCTCACGGGCGGTGGCGCGCTGGACCAGGACGAGGGCCACCATGACGTTCCGCCGGGCCGCACCGTCGCACGCTGCTTGCCCTTCCGGTTTCCAGGAGCAGCGGTAGAAGGGTTGCCACCACTTCGGCAGCCACTTGGCCGCGGCTGCTGGCCTGCGGAAACGGGCCCGTCGCCGGTCGGGTCGGTGGAGGTGCGGGCGGAGGCGTCGGTGGAGGTGGGGCGGGGCCCCTTGTCCGATTGTCCGACCCATTGACCAGCGTGTTGTCCCGACGCAATCGCCCAGGTCCTGTCGGGCCTGCCTCGGGAAGCGTGCGAACTACGTTCGCTGACCGGCCCGTGCAGGCCGACTCGCGCCGTCGTCGGCAGGGATGGGCCACTCCGGATAACCGGATGACAGACGCCACGTGGTCCTGGCAGCATCAGCCGGCTGCACCGACCGAACTGATCATCGGAGGACCGCCACGTCCATCAACCCGTACCTGATGCCTCGTCTCCTACCTTGGTCTGCTGTCGACCCTGGCCAGCAGGGCTTCACCTGGAGCAGCGAGGAGGAAGCCGAGGTCACGGCCGAGGTACTCGCGCTGTTTCCCCCCGTCGGCTCTGCGGACGGGTTCGACTTCGTGTGCCAGGTGACGGACTTCCTGGTGGCCCGCTACGGCCGGTGGGCCTGCGGATGGCACTGGGCGGTCGGCGAGGGCGGAAACGGCGGCGTCGTCCAGAGCTGGTGCTGTCACGGCCACTCGCTGCGGGACGGCCCCGAGGCCTCAGCTGCCATCGTCGTGGCCTCGCTCCTGGAATGGCGCGACTGGCTGGAAGAGCTGGCCGAGCGCTTCGTCGAGCTGGCGCCGGCGACCGACGCGGATGCGGAGGACCGCAGCTGGCACGTGCAGCGCGCGGCGACCCGACTGGTGACCCTTGCCGTGGACCGCACATGCGCCGAGGACAGCTGGTACGGCCTCTGCGAACGAGTGCTGACGTGGTACCTCTCCTCAGCGGGCATGGCGGGAGAGGAAGCCGCCGAACTGGTGAAGGGCGCCATCGGCGGACGGTTCAAGAGCTGGGCCGTACCGAGCTGCACCACGGTCGACGCGGTCGTGGAGGACCTGGCACTCGGTGTGACCGGGCATCGGCCGTACCGTGACTACTGACTCCCTCGCCGTGTGGTGCACGATCAGGGACGAGGTCGACTGGGCGTCCGCCGGTGCTGGGCACCGGACTCCCGTGGCACCGGCCGTCGACGGGCTCACCGCCTGGTTCGAGGGCCAGGTCCGGCGCCGGTGCCCTCAACGCGCCGACCGGCTCCTTCAGGCTAGCGTTCTGGCCCGTGCAGACGCCGCCCACCGACGCCCCCTCACCTCTGCCCTGCTCACCGGCTGGCAGCAGCTCACCCTCGGCAGATCCGACATCACCCTCCGGGATGGCGATGCCTTCGCCAAAGGCGGCCGTGAGCGCTACGGGCTCACACCGTCCACGTGGCAGGACTTCGCCCGATGCCTGCACCAGAGCGCCGATCCGACGCTCCCGGGCTCGGGTTGCTCCGCCTGCCCACGGTGGGAGGGCGGGCCCGCAGGGTGGACGGCGGGTCGGATCACGCGTCGGCGGCCCGGACGTTCGACGTGGGGTGACCGGGTAGGACGTGCCGCTCCCAGAGGTTGCCCAGGTGCGCGTGCAGGACGTCCTGCGCCTCTTGCGAGGTGAGGCGGCCGATGAGGACGTGGGTGGTGAGGCCGTCGGCGAGGGCGAGGAGGGTGTGGGCCTCGCGTTGCGGGTCGATGGGCGCAGTGCGTCGGGCGCTCTCGCCGGCTTCCCGGATGAGCCGGGTGAATGTCTCGTGCAGGGCTGCGTAGTTGGCTTTCAGCGTGTCGGCGAGCGGCTCGCTGACCACGGCCTGCGCGATGAATGCGAGCCAGACCCGTGCCTCGGCGTGATGTTCTTCGCGGAGGAGTGCGACTTCGGCGACCGCGTGGCCCAGGGCGGTGGCGGCCGACTGGGCCGGGCTCCGGATGAGGCGGGCCCGGGCGCGTTCGGTGATCCGTTCGCCGATGTTCCCGAGCGTGAACACGAGCATCTCTTCCTTGCTGCGAAAGCAGCGCTGCACGGCGCCCATCGACACCTGCGCGCGGGCGGCGACGTCGCGCAGGGTCACGCCCTCCAGTCCGTGCTCGTCGGCGAGGAGGCAGACGGCCTCGGCGATGCGGTGGCGCCGCTCCTCGTGGTCAACCTGTCTGGGCATGCCCGGGGCCTCCGTTGGTCGATGCGGTGTCGGATGCGGGCGTTATTCGATGCGGGGCGTTATTCGATGCGAGCGCATCGGTTCCAGGATACCGTTCCGATGCAAGCGCATCGGACCCTGGACGAGGAGGACGGGAATCATGGGGGATGCCCTGTGGAAGCTGACGGCTGCGGCGCAGGCGGAGGCGGTGCGCGGCGGTGAGGTCTCCGCCGTCGAGCTGGTGGAGAGCCACCTGGAGCGCATCGCCGAGGTCAACCCGGAGGTGAACGCGGTCACCCAGCTCCTGGCGGAGCGCGCCCGGCAGGCCGCCGAATGGACGGACCGGCGGCGGGCCGCCGGCGAGGAGCTGGGACCGCTCGCGGGGGTGCCGTTCACGGTGAAGGAGTCCACGGCCATCGAGGGCGTGGCGACCACGTTCGGCACCCCGCGCTTCCGCGACCTGGTGGCGCCGGCGGACGCGCCCCCGGTGGCCCGGCTGCGCGCGGCCGGGGCGATCCCGATCGGGCACAGCAACGTGCCCACCCTGATCGTGGCCGGGATGCACACGCGCAGCGAACTGTTCGGGGACACGGTCAACCCCTGGGACCGCAGCCGGACCCCCGGCGGATCGAGCGGGGGTGACGCGGTGGCCGTCGCCACGGGCATGGCCACGCTCGGGCTCGGCAACGACTCCGGTGGATCGCTGCGGATCCCGGCCCAGTTCTGCGGGGTGGCCGCGCTGAAGCCGACCACCGGCCGGTTCCCCGCCGACCACCGGATCCCCGGGGCGGACGACCCCGGCCCTGCGTCCCAACTGCTGGTCACCGACGGCCCGTTCGCCCGGAGCGTGGGCGATCTTCGGCTGGCGTACGAGGTGTTGGCCGGCGCCGATCCGCGGGATCCTCGGGCCGTGCCGGTGCCCGTGTACGGCGAGTCCCTCCCCGGGCCGGTGAGGGTCGCGGTCGTGGTGGACCCAGGCGGGCGCGGCGTCCAC
This sequence comes from Streptomyces sp. NRRL S-350, assembly GCF_000719705.1. GTDB lineage: Bacteria > Actinomycetota > Actinomycetes > Streptomycetales > Streptomycetaceae > Kitasatospora. The sequence continues at coordinate 70,862 of NZ_JOHO01000027.1, forward strand.
CCCACGGTGCGCACGGCCGTCGCGACCGCGGCCGACGCGCTGCGGGACGCCGGGTACGACGTGCGCGAAGTGCCGGACGTGCCACGGCTGGACGAAGCACTCGACGCCTACGGCCGGATCACCGCGACCGAGTTCGCCCCGAGCTGGCCGGCGGTGCGCACGCTGCTCGGCGAGGGCGGTGACCGCTTCATCGAGATGATGATGGAGCAGACCCCGCCCGCGAGCGCGGAGCAGTTCATGAAGCTCATGGGCGCCTGGATGAACATCCGCCGCTCCTGGGCCGCATTCCTCGACGACCACCCGCTCCTGCTCGGCCCGTCGTTCACCGAACCGCCCGTCGAACCCGGGCTGGAGTCGCGCGACCGGGCCGGGTGGGACCGCTTCGAGTCGGGAAGGCGCCTGTGCACCGTGACCAGCTTCGTGGGCGTGCCCGGGGTGGCCGTGCCGACCGGGATGGCCGACGGGCTGCCGTCCGGAGTGCAGATCGTCGGGCGCGCGTTCCGCGAGGACCTGTGTTTGGCCGCGGCCGAGGCGATCGAGGACCGGCTCGGAGTTCTCACACCGGTCGACCCGGGCCAGGGCCAGGGGCGTCGCACAGTCTGACGAACTTGCGAGGGGGCCGGTCAGGCGATCTTCAGGAGGTCGATCGGGCCGGTGAACGGATCGTAGGAGGCGTGTCGGAGGCCGGCGGAGACGTACCGGTGTCCTGCGCCGCGGAGGGTGTCGACGGCCAGGTTGCGCAGGGCGGCCGTGTTCTCGGGGCCATGGCCGGTGCGGGTCTTCGAGGCGTCCGCGCGGAAGGTGGTGTCGCGGACGACGTCGAGCCGGTTCCCGGTCGCCCACTGCGAGCGGGCGAGCCGGCGGGATCGGCGCCGGTCGGATCGGCGAGGCCGCCCGGACGGGCCAGGCCGACGACCCGGCGGATCGTCGCGGCGCTCGGAGCGACCCGCACCCCGAGCGCGCCGACCATGCGGGCACCCAGCCGGGCCAGGGCATGCTGCGGCGCGTCCGGCCCACCGGCCGACAGCCGGGAAGGACTGCGCTCCGGCGACGACCGCGGAGGCGGCAATCAGCAGCACTGCCACGGTGGGGTGGCGGTCACCTCGCCTCCGACGCGGACCGGGCAAGCACGTGCAGCCGCTCCGCGAGCGACAGTCCCGCCACGCCGTCCGGGATCGGCGACCCGGTCAGGCAGACGGTGGCAGAACTACGGCGCATCGGAACTCCGGTGGGTCCGAGGCGACTTCGGGAGATCGCCCCGTACCCACCGGAGTTTCGTTGCGTTCGTGACGGACCCGCGTCCCGCCCGCGACGACCTGCGCACTCACCCGCTCGCGGGGACTTCGAAACGCCCCTGGGCGGGTGGGCTGGTCGCGAGTTCGACGGCCCCCTGTGGCCGCGGCCGGGCGAGCAGCGGTGCCCGAGAAAAAATTCTCGTGGTCCGGGGCAACCTTTCCGGGGGCGGTGGCAACCGGGTGGTGTCCGGACAAGCGGTCCGGACGGAGGTCACGGCTGAAAGAGAGCATCGACATGTTCCCTCGCCCATCCACGTCGTCGGAGGCGTCGCCCGCCGGCCGCGCCCGCCGTGGTCGCGCCCGCCCTCGGTTGTACCAGCGCAGGAGCTTCTGGGCGGCCGTCGGCCTGGCGGTCGTGGGCGGCTCCGTGGTCGTGATCAACACGGCCTCAGCGGGGACCGTGTCCGTCGACACGGGCAACTGGTACGTGCTGGTCAACCACAACACCGGCCAGGTGCTGGACGACTACGGCTACGGCGCGTACGACGGCGCTTCGGTGGTGCAGTGGAGCCGTACCGGCGCGGCGAACCAGCAGTGGAGGTTCGTCGACGCGGGTGACGGGAACTACCGGCTGCAGAACCGGTTCTCCGGCAAGGTGCTGGACGACTACGGCTGGTCGACGACCGAAGGCGCCCAGGTGGGGCAGTGGAGCGACCTGAACGGCGCCAACCAGCAGTTCCACCTGGAGAACTCGTCGGACGGCTACGTGCGTCTGATCAACCGCCACAGCGGCAAGGCCGTCGAGGTCCCGCTCGACTCCAAGGCCGACGGGGGCCGGATCGCCCAGTACCACGACTGGAACGGCGCCAACCAGCAGTGGCAGCTCGTCCCGGTCGGCAGTATCAGTGGCACCGGGAACACGGGGGGCTCCGGCAGCAGCGCCGCGCCCGCCCAGCCTGCCACGCCGGGCGGCACCGCTCCGACGAGCCAGGCCCCGGGCGCTAGCCACCCGACGTCGGCGCCGCCGGTGGCTCCGGCCGGCGGCAACAACCCGGCGAAGAGCTTCTTGGGCAGCAACAAGGTGCTCATCGGCGGCTCGATGTCCGACGCCTCGGCGAGCGCCGCACCGTTCGACGTGCAGTACGCCTACGTGCACAGTCAGCCCGCGCCCTCGTCGGACTACTACACGGCGGCCCGCTGCCAGGACGCGTGGTCGGGCTGGTGGGGCTGCTGGACCGGCAGCACCACGGCGCCCGGCACGTACGTGACCTACCGGGACGCCAAGGCGGCCCAGGCCACCTACCAGGGCAAGCCGCGCCCGCAGAAGCAGCTCTGGACCTGGTACTCGCTGCGCGACCTCGGCGACGCGGCGGGCCAGGGCGACGGCCCGGGCGAGGTCCAGGCCATCAACAGGACCGACCTGCTCACCCGCTACCTGAACGACTACCGCTTCTTCCTCCAGAAGATCGGCACCTCTCACGACATGATCGACCTCGAGCCCGATTTCTGGGGCTACGTCCGCTCGCTCGGCAACCCGCACCAGGTCGCCGCGCAGGTCAAGGCCGCGAACCCCACGGACTGCGGCTCGCAGGAGAACAGCGCCTCCGGCCTGGCCCAGTGCCTGATCGCGATGGGGCACAAGTACGCGCCGAACACCGGCGTGGGAATGCACCTGTCCTGCTTCGACTGGCAGCAGAACACCCCGCAGTGCGTCAAGGACTACGCGGACCTCGGGGCGAAGAACGCCGACTTCCTGGTCACCGACGTGACGGACCGCGACGCCGGCTGGTACGCGCTGCCCGCCCACGGCAGCAAGGACACCTACTGGAACGACCAGAAGGGCTTCGCCGCGCTCGGCTTCTACAAGACGATGGCCGAGTCCGTGGGCAAGCCGGTGGTCCTGTGGCAGGTCCCCGTGGGCAACATGGCGCAGAACAACACGCCCAACCACTACAAGGACGACAAGGTCGACTGGTTCTTCTCGCACCTGGACCAGGTGGCGAACGCACACGTCGGCGGCATCCTGTTCGGCGCCGGCTGGCAGGAACAGACCACGCCCGAGACCGACGGCGGAAACCTGATCAACAAGACGATCGCATACCGCAACTCGGGCGGCACCCCGCTCAAGTAGTCACCCGCAGCCGGTCGGCCCACCCTACGACGGGGCCGCGTTCGTCCCCCGTCGTCCCGCCGAGCACTCCTCGGCCGGCGCCGGCCGGCTGCCGCCGCCCGCGGTCTCGACCTCCACGAGAGCGCGGTCACTCACTGAGGCAGGCGCACGAAACCCCGCCCGGGCCGCCACCCCGGGGTGGAAGCGGGGGCGCGGCCGGCACCAGCCGCACGCGAAGAAGAACAGCCAGCGCGGCGCCCGACCATACCGACCAGCCCCCCAGTCCGAAACCCACCCACCACCAGCAGCAGGGCCCCGGACGGTAAGTCAGAGGAGTGAGAACCACCCGACGCCGCCCCTCCCCAGGGCGAACAGACAGGACAACAGGGCCGGGGCCGAACACCGAACCGAACCACGAGCCGACCCCTGTTCCGAACCACGAGCCGAACCACGCCACCCGGCCCGTAGCCACGCCGGGGCCCTGTCGCTGTCGCGCCCCGGCCACACGGGGGGTGGGGAGAGAGCTCCCGTCCGCCCACGTCACAGCACGCGACGGCAGGGCATGCGGCAGGGGGCGCGACAGCCTCCGGCAGACCACGGAAGCGGAAGCCCGGGCGATCTGACGCCGGAGCGCGAGCGCCAAGAGCCGCCGGGCGAACTCGGCCCCCGAGCAGCCGCAGCGGCTCGCCGCGCTCGGGCTCGACTGGCACTGACCCGGCCACCCGAGGCCTGCCGAGAAGCAGCTGAGTGGCTGGCCGGCCCCGCTCCTCTCACAGCAGGTCAGGCTGCCAGATGACGCGATCCGGATAGACGTGCGCGGTGGGGGCCAGCTTGTACGTGCCATCGGTGGCGTCTGCGGGGACTACCCATCCGACTCCCTGGTAGGCCCAAGGCCTCTCTTCACGTGCCACGGCGCACTGCTTGGTGTCGGTGACGATGGTCTGGCCCGACGGAACGGTCGACTGTCGCGGACCGGAGTCTCCCGGGCATGGATGGAAGGTGTTTTCCCTCGCGTATTGAAGGCGGGTCTTGAGTGCGATCGGCCGACTGCCGCGATTAGTGATCTTGAGAGCGAAGGAGACCCACTCGGCCTCGACCCGGGCGCACACGCGCCAGGTGACCGTCTCTGGTCCCTGGATCGGGGCACTGCACCGGCTGTCCTCGCCGAGAGTGCCCTTCTCCAGCCCCGGCGGCTCCGAGGGCACGGCAGGCTGGGGCGTGCCGGGGCCGTTGCCGGGAGTTTCGGTTCGGATGCTGGCGGTGCCTTCCGGCGCGGGGAGGACGTCGGCGGCCGCCGATCCGGGCGCCACAATGCTTTTGATGATCGGTGCGAGGACGCCGGCGGCGACGACGAGTGCGGCGGCGCCGAGGAGTAGCCGTCCCTTCCGGCTGGCGGGAATCCATCGCCTGCGGGGGTGCGCGTGCGGGAGGGTCCGGGGCGGGTCGTCGAGCCCGTGAACGGCCGGCGCGGCGGTCTGATCCTGGGATGTGTCCGCTGGCGGCTGCTCGGCGGCCGGGGCGAGAGCGGCTTCGAGTTCCTGCCAGCGCGCGTCCCATTCGGCGGCGGCGGCTTCGGCGCGAGCGCGGTCGGACTTCGCGTACCAGTGGCAGGAGAGGACGAACGCGCGGGTGACTTCGCGGGACGGCTGACTGTCACCGCGGGCCGCGTTGGAGAACGTCGTATCCGAATAGCTCTTCGTGCCGGTCCTCTTCGAGCAGGTCGCCAACTCCCTGTAGGTCGGACTCCCGCACTCCTCGCGCAGCGCACGCAGAGCGGATGCGAACGCCGCCAGAGGTCCGCCCTCGGGATCGATCGGGCGTTCCTGACGCCCCTGCCTGCTGGCCAACCAGCCCTCACCCGACCTTTTTTGATGACCCGTTGATTAGTCCGGGACAAGTGTGGCTGGTCATCAAGCCCTACACCAATCTGAGGTCAACAAGCCGGACATCCCCGCAGCAGGGGACATCAGCCGGCTTGATCGCCATCAGAGAGGACACCCATGAGGAACATCCGTACGCAGGTGGCGCGGGCAACCGCGTCGGTAGCCGGCGCGATCGTGCTCCTGGCCGCCGGGGCGGTGACGGCGCCCGTGCAGGCGCAGGCCGCCCCGCTCGGCAGGGTCTGCATGATCAACTCCGTGGACGGCGCGCAGACCTTCGGCCACATCGGCTGGGCGTTCAAGGTCCGCGGCGACCGCGACCACTGGATCTACGGCGCCACCGAGGCCAGCGGAAGCCTGACGATCGACCCGGGACCCAACACGAACAGCTCGTGGATCAAGGGAAGCAGCTGGAGCAAGATGCTCGGCTACTTCCGCGGCCTCAAGGTCAAGCAGGGCGACCACTGGGTGCAGGAGTACAGCCACTGGCGGTGCGAGGACACCCGCGACGGTGACGTCGGCAAGGCTCAGGAGGCGTACCGGCACGAGCGGGACAACGGCTACAACGTGGCCGACAACAACTGCCTGACCAAGTCCCTGAAGATCCTCAAGGGCTACAGCACTATTCTCGCCCGCGACCCCCGGCTTCCCATCCCTCCGCTCTACCGGCACCCGTCGTGGAACGCGCCGAACAACTACTTCCGTGAGGGCCTGGACCAGGCGAACTGGGAGGGCATCCAGCGCCTGTGAGGGCCGGCGTCCCATCGTGTGCCGTCTGATCACCCGACGGACACCACCAGGCATCGCATGAAGTTCCATCGCGCCCCGCCCCGATGCGCCGTGACGGCCGTGAACGAGGGAGCGGAACAGCTCGGCCCGTGGGTGCCCACCATCCGGAGGGCGCCCACGGGCCCAGCAAGCACGGACCACATCAAGGAGAAGGGATACACAGAGATGGCTGATCTGCTCCGCTACGGAGCCCCGGCGCTCTCCTGCATCGTCGCAATCACGGCCCTCATCATCTCCATCCGGCTCAACCGCCGACAGCGCCAGATAACCCGTCTGGAGATCGCCCGAAACCTCCACAGCGAACTGATCAGCGACGCCGCTATCAAGGACCGCCACACCCTCGGCACCATCCACTGGCAGAACAGGCCCATCTCCTCCGATGGGACCGAGCGCGGCGAGGTGATGTGCGCCTACTTCGCCATGCTCTGGCGCTTCGAGCGCCTGCACGCCGGCAGGAAGGTACTCCTCGAAGAGAACAACAACGTCCACGACATCGCCCTGACCATCCTGGACCGCCAGATCCAGACCCACGTTGTGGACTACACCTGTACCTTCCACGAGCTCAGAGCCAAGCTGGAAGACTCCAACAAGAACGACCCCGTCTTCGACGGCCGCTATGCCGTTTCCTTCAGGGAACTGCGCGAGTCCCTCGCAGACACCGCGGACGAGGACACCAGAAGAAAACTGATGTTCCACACGGACAACTCCGAGACCTGCGGGTGTTCCTGTCACAAGGTGAACCCGAAGCCTCCCGTCCCCGCCCAGCACTCCCGACCCTCGTAGACGGAGCCCCGGCCCCGCAGCCCTCCAGGAGAAGACGGAGGCCCAGTTCCGGGGTGCAACGCAAACCTCTGCGTTGCACCCCGCACTGCGGGGGTCTGGCCCGGGTCGTCGACGGGGAAGTGTCGGCGTCGCGGGTTGAGGACGATCACTCCGAGTTCGGTCAGGGCTTCGGCTGCTTGCACCTGCCGGTCCTCGACGCCTGTGATGCCTCCGGCGAGGAACACCGTCGGAGGCTCCCAAAGCGCCGGATCGGTGCTGGGCATCGAGTCGTCCGGGGCCATGTCCGTCCCGTTGTTGTTGAAGTCGGGCGAAGGGTGTGACGCGCCCTCCGCTGGCTGCGATCTCCTGCCGGAGGAGGGTGTTGTCGTGCTGCAGGGCCGCGATGGCCGTGGCCGCGGCGTCCAGTCGGCGGGCGAGGGAGGTGTACTCGCGGGTCTTCTCGACGAGCTTGCAGCACAGCCGCAGGATCTCCTCGTCGCGACGGGCCCCACCTGGTGCGGCGGTGCCGTGCTCGGCGAGGTGGGCGTCCCACTGAGCCGGGATTGTTCGGTCAGCACCGCCATGGTGCGGCGGAACATGTGCGGGCGGGCTTTGCCCGGCGGGATCTCCTCCAGCCCCGACCAGGCACGGCCGGCGTTCGCGTACGATGAACGACTTCACCATCGCGGGACACCTGGACAGCCACAACCAAACTCGGGCGGCGGATCGGTGCGAAGACCCGCTCGGCGCGGACGGACACCGTCTATCCAGTCGATCGTGCACGACAACGTGGTCGAGCACTACAACTCGCCGGCCATCGCCTCCACGCTGCAGAAGGACCACGCCGGCCTGCCCCGTAAGCACTGGTGGATCACCGAGCCGGTCGCGGAGGCCATCGGCGTCGCCGACTGCCGCAGGTCCTCCGTCCGATCCACGTGCGACAGCGCCTCCTGGACGTCCGGCCGCCCCCACCACCTCCCGCAGCCCGGCCTCGGCCTCCATGCCACCGACGACGTAGGAAGTCAGCGGCCCGCAGCTGATCGTCCCTGCATGGACAGCGGCTCGCAGACCGCCAGTTCGCGCGGGACGGGCCTGTACAGACGTCCTCGCGGAGCTGTTCGCCGCTACTCGCCGCCGTGGCTCGCACGCGCGGCTCGCCGCCGGGCATCAGCTGCTTCCGCACGGGCCTGCTTCGCTGCCCGCTCGGCCAGGCGCGCGGGGCAGAACTCCTCCGTCCGGAAGTCCACCGCCAGTCGCAACTTGCGGCCGGCGGGCCAGCGGCAGCAGCGGGCGTGGCAGCGTACGACTCCGGGAGGCACGGTCAGGAGGGCCGCGAGCAGGCGGACCGCCCGCTGAGTGGTCTCGTCCGGCCCGGACCGGTAGTCGATGCTCGGCGGGCCGTCGGCGTACTTGCTCCAGCAGCGCCAGGAGCCGTGTCTGGACGGTGCGCAGCTCGCCCACCTCCCGGTCATCCGCGCACTGCGGGCGCTCCAGCCGGTTGCGGGTGCGGGGGGTCGGCGCAGACTGGGACACGGGGCCGCATACCAGGGGGAGCGAGGTGGTAACCCATGTCAGACGCAGTGGAACCACGGGGAACCATGGAGAAGGTGGAGGACAGCGAGTTCGAAGTCGTCCGCGTCACGATCGATGTCGAGGACGACCTGGTGCGGCGGCATCTGGAGAAGGATCCCAGCGGGGCCGTCAGGAGGTTCCTCGAGGCCCAGGGGTACACGGTCAACCGGCTCACGGCGCCGGCTCCGGTGGAGGGCCAGCCGTACCGGCCGGAGTTCGTCCACATCCTGAGTGGGAAGTACGCCTCGACATGGACCCGGCTCCTTCCGTGAGGACTTGAGGACCTGAGGACGTGAGGAGGAGTTTCCATGTCCGACGAAACCGTGGTGCGGGGCAGCGTCGAACGCCTGCGGGTGGCGGCCGTATCGATCTACGAGGTGCGCCTCGAACCCGACGACGCGACACTCCGTGACCTCGGCAACGACCCGCACGGAGTGTTCCGGCGGTTCTTCGAGTCCCAGGGTCACGAGGTGAACGGGATCGCCATAGCCGAACTGACCCACCTGCCCGGACCAGGGCCGTGGGCCCACGACAACAGCCCGGAGGAGAACTCCCACTGGTACCGGCTCGAGCTCTGAACGGAAGGCAGATCGTCAGCTGGGCAGGCGGCACCGTCCGGCCGGGCCTGTGACGGTTCGTTCAGGCGGCGGGATCGACGATGGTGGCGCTGCGGCTCAAGGAGACGGAGTGGTCAGGGCCCTTCTGGCAGCGATGGCGACCTTGGGGCGCGTTGCCGCAGAGGAGCCGGATCGAGCCGCGTGGACCAGGGGCCGCGCAGATCATCAAGCGGGTGGGTCGGAACGTATCGCTGGTGGTCACGCTCTCGGCCCGCGAGCGGCGGCGGGCCCGCCGCCCAACGCCTTCGCGAGGGGTGGCCCCCGTAACGGTCCGGGTGCCGCCCCTCGGCGTTCGCGTCAGCGCCCCAGCAGGCCCGACAGCACTGCCGCCGTCGCCGCCATCAGCTCCTCGGCCACCGCGCCGCCCGCCGCCGTACGGGCCAGCAGCCCCTCGCGCGCCGCCAGGATCACCGCCGCCGCCTGGCGGGCGTCCGCCCCCGCGGGCACCAGCTCGGGCAGGGCCCGTTCCAGGACGTCCGCCGCTGCCCGCGCCAGGGTCCGGTCGTGCTCGGCGACCTGTTCGGCCAGCGCCGCGGACCGGGCCGCGACCAGCCGGAACTCCAGGAACAGCAGGATCCACCCGGTCTCCGCGGCCTCGACCCGCAGCAGCGCCTCGACCAGCAGCCGGGCCCGCTCCTGCGGCACCAGCGCCTCGCCCACGGCGGCGAGCCGCTCCAGCTCGGCCATCCGTTCGGCGGCCCGGTCGTCGAAGAGCGCCAGCAGCAGGTCCTCCTTGCTGGCGAAGTTCGAGTAGAAGGCCCCGCGGGTGTACCCGGCGGCGGCGCAGACGTCCTCGATGCTCGTCCGCGCGAAGCCGACGGTGAGGAACAGCTCGCTCGCCGCGGCGAGCAGCCGGGCCCGGGTGTGGACGCGGCGGCGGGGCGGTCGGGGCGCGTCGGGATCGGTGGGGGGTGGGTTCACAGGAGCACGATACATGGTGTATTCAGTACGAGTCGTATTCAATACGGCCCGTACTGAACCGGAGGGGACCACGGCATGAACCGACTGCTGATCACCAACGCCCACCTGCTCCACCCCGAGGACGGCACCCGCACCGACCCCGGCTGGCTCGAGGCCGCCGACGGCCGGATCACCGCCACCGGCACCGGCCGCCCACCCGCCGCCACCGACGGAGTCCGGGTCGTCGACGCGCGGGGCGGCACCGTCCTGCCCGGCCTGATCGACGCCCACGTCCACCTGCTGGTCACCTCACTCGACCGGCACGACTTCGCGAACTGGACCCCGGGCTACGCCACCGTCCGCGCCCTCGCCGAGGCCGGACGCATGCTGCGCCGCGGCTTCACCACCGTCCGCGACGTCGGCGGCGCCGACCACGGCATGGCCCGCGCCCTGGCCGAGGGCCTGGTGCCCGGCCCCCGCCTGCTGCACGGCGGCAAGGCGCTCTCCCAGACCGGCGGGCACGGCGACCTGCGCCCGCTCGGCGACGACGCGCTGCCCTGCTGCGAGGCCCGCCCGAACTTCGGCCGGATCGCCGACGGCGTGGACGCGGTGCGCGCGGCCGCCCGGGACGAGTTCCGCAAGGGCGCCCGGCACCTCAAGGTGCTGCTCTCCGGCGGCGTCGCCTCCCCGCACGACGAGATCGCCGCCGTCCAGTACAGCGAGGAGGAGATCCGGGCGGCCGTCGAGGAGGCGGAGAACCACAACCGCTACGTCACCGTGCACGCCTACCACCCACGGGCGATCGACCGCGCTCTGCGGGCCGGTGTGCGCTGCGTCGAGCACGGCAACCTGCTGGACGACACCACCGTCGCGCTGCTGCTGGAGAAGGACGCCTTCCTGGTCCCCACCCTGGTCGCCTACGAGCAGACCGCCCGGCTCGGCGCCGCCTCGGGCCTGCCGCCGGCCTCCATCGGCAAGCTCGCCGAGGTCCGCGACCGGGGCCTGGAGGCGCTGGAACGCGCCCACCGCGCGGGCGTCAGCCTGGTCTACGGCAGCGACCTGCTCGGCCCGCTGCACCCGGCCCAGCTGGAGGAGTTCACCCTGCGCGCCCAAGTCCAGCCGGCCGCCGACGTCCTCCGCTCGGCGACCACCACGGCGGCCCGCCTGCTCGGCATGGCGGGAGAGATCGGCACCCTCGCTCCGGGCGCGCACGCCGACCTGCTCGTCGTGGACGGCGACCCGCTGGCCGACCTCACCGTGCTGACCCGCCCGGAGAAGCACCTCAGGCACGTGGTCAAGGCCGGCGCCGTCATCTAGAGCCGCCTCCGGCCCGCCGCCCCGGGCCGGTCGTGCGGTGAGCGTTGCCGAATGCCCGGCCCCGGCCGGGCAGGTACAGCAGCACGGGCGGCACGGCACCGTGGTGACTCCGGGAGGCCGGACGATGCGGACCCGTACCGATCCTGCGGGTCCGCCCCCAACCGTGACCCATTCCTCGTCCACGGGCGGCACGGCCACCCGGCCTGCTTACCGTCCAGAATCCTGCGGCCGTAGCCGCGCGTGGACGATCGCTGGGGCTTGGGCAAGCCCTTCGGCGGGTCCGGTGTCCATGCCGGCCGACCCGAAGGGGGCTGGCGCCTGGGCTGCCCAGAAGGGCTGCACGGGATCCGATCGGCCGGAGCGGAGTTCGCTGGTCGGCGGGGCGGCCGGAGCGGCGTCCGGCCGCCGGCGGCGAGGTGGGCGAGCAGGCGCCGGTAGGAACGGTTCCAGTCCGGTTCCGGGCACCACAACTCGTCCAGGACGTCCGGCTTCGCGTCCGCGTACGATCACCAGCCGTCGCCGATGAAGTGAGACTGGATCGATGCCCCGTACCCCAACGCCGATACGCCTGGCCGCTGTCAGCGTGGCCTTGACCGCTCTGCTGGCTTGCGCAGCCTGCGCTGGACGGACCGATGTCGTGCCGTCCGCTCCCGTGCCGTCCGCTCCCGTGTCGACGAGTACCGCCGCGTCTGCCGTCGCCGTAAGCCCTCCGCCGAGCGTCGCCGCAAGCCCTCGGCCGAGCTCGGGCCGACCGGACCAGCAGCAGCTGGACACGGCCGCGGATGCGGTCTCCCACCTCGGCAGCTCCTACCAGGACGTCTTCACGGGCCTGGTGGTGGACGTTCCAGGCGGTCAGGTCATCGTCTACCGGAAAGCGGGCGGTGGCGGCTTCGACGCCTCGCTCGCCCACCTGGGTCTGGGCGTGCGCGTGGACCTGCGCGACGCGCCGCGCTCGATCGGCGAACTGGCCGCCACCCGCAACCGGGTCGAGGCACTGATAGGGCACACGCGCGGCTACAGCATCGTCATGGTGGGCGACGGATCGGAGGCGAGCTTCACCCACGGTGTGGTGGAGGTCGGCGTCAGCGGGAACCTGGCCGGCGCCCAGGCAGACCTTCGCGGCCGCTTCGGTGACCGACTCACCGTCTCAGTCGCCCAACCGCTCGCGGGCTGACCGGACTCTCCTCCCCCGCGCTCGGCTGTCAGAGAGGGTTCTGTGACGGTTCGAGCGCTCTGCCCCGTTGCACAGGGCTGACGTTCGCAGCGAACCGGTGTGCGCCCCACGGCGCGCAATGTATCTTGATGTCGAGATACATGTTGCGAGACCGAACCCGCCGGAGGCCCGTGCTGTGACCGCCGCCCTCTCCTTTACTGCCATCAACCATGTCCAGCTCGCCATTCCGGCCGGTGGCGAGCAGGAGTGCCGCGCCTTCTGGGGCGAACTGCTCGGCCTGTCCGAGATCCCCAAGCCGCCACCGCTCGCCGCCCGTGGCGGCTGCTGGTTCCAGGGGCCCGGCTTTCAGGTCCACCTCGGCGTGGAGCAAGATTTCCGGCCCGCGCTCAGGGCCCATCCCGGCTTCGAGGTCCGAGGGCTGCGGGCGCTGGCGGACCGGCTGGCCGAGCACGGACATCTCGTCACCTTCAGCGACGAAGTGCCCGGGCAGGACCGCTTCCACACCGTCGACCCGTTCGGCAACCGACTCGAATTCCTCGAACCGCACTCCTGAGCGGGCGCCGGGAGGGCCGTTGCCGTCGACCGTGTCGCGGTCGGGCGTCATGCCGACCGAGCCGGAGCAACGGAGACCGGGGCGCCGTCCGGGCGGGCTGCCGGGATCGACTTCAGAGCGGCCGGGGACCGGGCGGCCGACCTTGCGGCGGCGGTGAAGCCGAGCTCCTGGGGCAGGTACTCCCATGGATGCGGGTGTGCAGCACGAACAGGATGCCGGACGGAGCCTGCCGGTCCGGCACCCGAGGCCGCCCCGGCTTCAGCCTCGGACTCGGCTCAGGCGGCAACGGCTCGGCCGGTCCCCGCAGTTCGGCCGGTCCCCGCAGTTCGTCCGACCCGATCCGCGGACGAGACTCCCTCTTCCCCACGGATGGATCAACGAGCAGACAAGCCGATGGTCACACGACAGCAGGACGCCGGTGAGGACCTTCAGCCCTGCGGTTCCCCGGCGCGGACCAGACCGGTCTCGTAGGCGATGACGACGAGCTGGGCGCGGTCGCGGGCGCCCAGTTTGGCCATGGCCCGGTTGGCATGCGTCTTGACGGTGACCGGGGTGACGAAGAGCCGTTCGGCGATCTCGTCGTTGGACAGGCCGGTGGCCACCAGGGTCATCACCTCGCGTTCCCGGGGCGTCAGCGAGGCCAGACGGCGGGGGTCGACGAGGTCGCCGGGGGACGGGTGGGCGAGGACACGGGCGATGAGGCCCTTGGTGGCCGCGGGGGACAGCAGGGCCTCGCCGGTTGCGACGAGGCGGACGGCGTCGAGCAGTTGCGCCGGTTCCACCCCCTTGCCCAGGAAGCCGCTCGCGCCGGCCCGGAGCGCCTCGATGACCAGCTCGTCCTCCTCGAAGGTGGTCAGGACGAGGACCTTGACTCCCGCCATGTCCTCGTCCTGACCGATCAGCCGGGTCGCCTCGATGCCGTCGACCTCGGGCATCCGGATGTCCATCACCACCACGTCGGCGCGTTCGGACCTGGCCAGTTGCGCCGCCTCCCGTCCGTTGGAGGCCTCGGCGACGACCTCCAGGTCCGGCTGCGCGTCGATGAGCAGCCGGAAGGTGCCGCGGAGCAGGGCCTGGTCGTCGGCGAGTACGACGCGAACGGTCATGGGTCGGTCCTTCCTCACGGTGTGTCAGGCGGTGGCGGGGTCGAGCGAGAGCGGCAGTTCGGCGACGACCTGGAAGCCGCCTTCCAGCCGGGGGCCGGCGGTGACGGTCCCGCCGACGGCGCTCGCCCGCTCGTGCATGCCTGTCAGGCCGTGGCCGGGGCCCGCGCCCTTGGGCACGCCGGGGCGTCCGTCGTCCGTCACGGTGACCCGAAGCGAGTGCGGTCCGTAGTCCAGGACCACGTCGGCCCGGGTCGCGGACGCGTGCTTGTGGGTGTTGGTGAGGGCTTCCTGGACGATGCGGTAGGCCGTGAGTTCGCTGGAGGGCGCCACCGGTGCGGGGGTTCCACGGCGGGCCACCCCCACGGAAAGCCCGCTCGCCCGGAATCCTTCGGCGAGGGCGTCGAGATCGGCCAGGCGGGGAATGGGGGCCCGTGTGCCGGGTCCGTCGTCGGGCTGCCGCAGCAGGCCGACGGTGGCCCGCAGTTCGTCCAGTGCCGCGCGGCTGTTCTCCTTGATGTGGGCCAACGCCTCGTACGCCTGGTCGGGGTTGGCGCGCATGAGATGGTGCGCCACCCCCGCCTGGGCGTTGACCAGGGTGATGTGGTGGGCGACGACGTCGTGCAGGTCGCGTGCGATGCGGACGCGTTCCGCGGTGACCCTGCGCCGGGTCTCCTCCTCCTGCATGCGCTCGGCCCGTTCCGCGCGGGCCCTGGCTTCCGCGAGGTGCTCGCGACGGCTGCGGACGGTGCGGCCCAGCGCGGTGGCGGCGACCGCGAAGTCGAACCGCAGCAGGCTGGCCCCTCCCACGACGGAGTCCGAGTGGGTCGCGGCGTACACGCCCGTGATCGCCACGGCGGCGGCGAGGCCGACGGCCCACGCGGTGCGCCGGTCGCCGAGCAGGGCGAGCGTGTACAGGGCGACCAGACTCGCGGCCGGAGCCGGGGACATGTGCGAGGCGACGGCCATCAGCGTGAGGTCGCCCGCCAGCGTGAGCAGGGCGATCTGCAGCGGCCAGAGGCTCCGGACGGCCAGGGGCACGCAGGACAGGGCCGTCCACACCACCTCGCCCCAACGGGGCTCGTGCCATTCGGACTTGCCGACGGCGGTCGCCGCCATGGCGATCACGATCAGTGGCACCGCCGGGAGCGCGTCCCTGACCCGGTCATGACGGGTCAGCCACTGCCGCCACACCGTTCTCACGTCCATCCTCTCACTGTAAGCAGCGCGGGCCGGCGGTGGACCGGGTCGACCCGACCGGCCGGCACGCGCTGGGGGCGGCGTCACGTGGTGTGTCGCGTCAGGCCACGTCGGCGCTCTGCGGCTCCTGCACCGGCTGCTGCCGCGGCAGGGCCGGCTCCTCCGCCGGGCCTTCCACGGACACGCGGGGCAAAGCCTTGTCCAGTCCGCGGGGCAGCCACCAGTTGGCCCGACCGCACAGGTGCATGAGCGCGGGGACGACGACCATGCGGATCAGCAGGGCGTCCACGGCGACAGCCACCGCGAGGCTGACCCCGAACTCGGAGATGACCCGCATGCCGCCGAAGACGAAGGAGCCGAAGACGCAGACCATGATGGTGGCGGCCACGGCGATCACCTTGCCGGTCTCGGCCTGCCCGACCCGGACCGCGCGCCGGCTGTCCCCGGTGTGCGTCCATTCCTCGCGCATCCGGCTGACCAGGAAGACCTGGTAGTCCATGGACAGGCCGAACATGATGCCGACGACCAGGATGGGCACGAACGACTCGATCGGTCCGGCGGCGCCCAGCCCGAGGAGCCCCGCGCCGAAGCCGTACTGGAAGACGACGACGATCGCTCCGAAGGCCACCCCGATGCTGAGGATGTTGAGGACCGCGCCGACCGCGGGGATGAGCAGGCTGCGGAAGGCGACGGTCAGCAGCAGGAAGCCGAGCACCGCGATCACGAGCACGAACACCGGGAGCTTGCCCATCAGGACCGACGCGAAGTCGTCGTTGCTCGCGGTGACACCACCCACGTAGACCTTCATCGTCGTGCCCTGCTCGGCCTCGGGGACGACGTCGTCGCGCAGGTGGTGGATCAGGTCGGAGGTGGCTTCCGACTGGGGAGAGGTCGTCGGGACGACGGAGATCACGCCCACCGTCTGTCCGTCCTTCAGGGGCGCGGCCGTGGCACTGGCGACGCCGTCGACCTGCTGGAGAGCGGTGACCAGCTTCGCCTCGGCGGCCCGGTCGGCGGCGGTGGGGGCCTGCACGGCGAGGACGAGCGGCCCGTTGAAGCCGGGTCCGAAACCGTCCGCGATCATGTCGTACGCCTGACGGTTCGTCGAGGTCGTGGGGAGGTTGCCGTCGTCGGACGCGCCCAGGCGCAGGGCGAGCGTGGGGAAGGCGAGCGCGGCGAGCGCGACCAGGGCGACCAGGGCGACCAGGGCGACCAGGGCGACCAGGGCGACCAGACCCAGGGCCTTGGGCCGGGCCTGGACCCGAGCGGCCCACCGGCCCCACAGACCGGCCCGGTCGGAGGACCGTTGCCCCGACCGCCCGGCCGACTCCCGGCGCTCGTTGCGGCTGAGGACCCGCGGACCGATCATGCCGAGCAGCGCCGGCAGCAGGGTGATGGCGGTCAGCACGGTCAGGACGACGGTGACGGCCGCGCCGACGGCCATCCCGTTGATGATGCCGACATCGAGGGTGAGCATGCCGAGCAGCGCCACGACGACGGTGAGGCCGGCGAACACCACGGCCCGGCCCGAGGTGTTGAGGGCCTTGGCGGTCGACTCGGCGACGCCCATGCCCGCCATCAGGTTGGCGCGGTGCCGGTTGACGATGAACAGGGCGTAGTCGATGCCCACGCCCAGGCCGATCAGCGAGCCGAGGGTCAGGGTGGTGTCGGAGAGCGTGACGACATGGCTGAGGAGGATCACCGTGACCGCGGAGGTACCGACGCCGACGATCGCCGTGATGACGGGCAAGGCCGCCACCCACACCGCCCGGAAGACGAACAGCAGCACGATGAAGGCGAGGACGATGCCCATGGCGTCGGCGACCGCGTTCGGCTTCGGGTTGACGGTGAACGCCTGCCCGTTGAGCGCGACGTGCAGGTCGCCCGACTCCGGCGCGGTCGCGAGTTCCTTCACGTGGTCGATCTGGGAGTCGGCGACGTTCCGGTCGAACGCGACCGTGGCGTAGGCCGTCCTGCCGTCCTTGCTCACCTGCCCCGTGCCCCCGGGCAGGTAGGGGCTGGTCACCGCGGCGACCCCCGGCGCGTCGGCGATGTGCTCCAACGCCTCCGTCATCGCCCGCTCGGCCACGGGTTTGGTGACCTTGCCGCCCGTCAGCTGCCAGACGATCCGGCCGCTCTTGCCCGCCGCGCTGTTCGAGGCCTGCTGGAGCAGCGCCGTCGCCTTGGCCGAGTCGGTGTTCTGCGCGGTCGGACTGGTGCCGAAGTCGCTGCCGGCCACGCCGACTCCGGCGCCGAGGGCGAGCAGCAGGCCCACCCAGGCCAGGACGACGGCGAGCCGGTGCCGGTGGCACCAGCGGGCGAGAGGGGACATCGACGAGCCTTTCCAGGGGGCCATGGGGTCGGGCCGACGATCACGGCCCGACCTCACGCTCGCACTTCCCCGTTCTCTCGTCGTCGGCCGTTCGCAGACACTTGGGTCTACTGCGCTCGCAGCAGACGGGGTGCACCGGCGCCGACGGTCGCCGTCGACGGCCCGGGGGCACGAGGACGGTGGCGACGGCCCCGACAGGCAGACGGACGCCCGGGTGGCGACGAGGGCGCGACCGGCCCATGCGACGCGGACCGGGCGGGCGCCCCGAACCGGGCCCAGTGGGTGCGACGGGTTCCGCCGACGGCGGGCCGACCGGCAGGGCGGGGCCCGGGCCGGGCAGCGGTGGGACGTAGAGGCTGGTGGCGGCCGCTTCGGCCAGCGTCGGTCCGACGCCCTGGCACTCCGCCGGCACGGCCGCCCGCATCCCGAGGTCCAGCTGTGGACGAGTACGTCCTGGCCGCTGCCGCCGCCGGAGCACACGTAGAAGGTGTGGCCACCGTCGACGGTGAGGTCGTGGACCTGCTGCGGGGCAAGGCCGGTGCGGTCGTACAGGAGGTGAGCGGTCGTACAGGAGGTGATCTCGCGCAGGGAGCCGTCCGCGCCGCGCAGGCTGTTGCCGACTCGCAGATTCGACGCGAGGGTCCAGCCGGCGCCGTCGACGTACAGGTGGTGGCCGGCGGTGGTGGACAGGGTGCTGCCGTCGGCGAAGCCGATGTCCACGGGCCGTTCGGTGTCATGGGCGAGCGTGGCGGTCACCGGCTGCCGGTGCAGGCCGGCCGTCCTGAGACCTGTGGTCATGACCTGGTCGCCGGTGCGGACCTCGCTGATCGCCCGGTGGGATCCACCGGCGAGCAGGACTTGGGGTGTCGGCCGGGAAGCTGCCGACCAGGCACGTTCCGCGTGCGGCCGCGGTGGACTCGGCTTCGGCGTCGAGCTGTCCACCAGGGCCCGGTCCGGTTCGGGCGGAGGAGAGAGCCGGGGAGGCTGTCGGCCCCGGCCCCCGTGACGGCCGGTTCCGCTACCGCTCCAGGCGCTGAAAGCCCGGCCGATCGAGGCGGCCTACCGCCCGGCCCCGTTCTTCGGGGTTGGCTCGGGTGTCACCCGGGCGGCGCATCCACTGGTCGTGAACGGGGCCCCACGCCGCCTTCGGCGGGAAGGACCCTGGCTTCGAGGTCGGTGGCGAGGGCTGCGAAGTCGGCGCTGTTCCATCGCTGGGGCCGCATCCGGACGGTGATGTTGTCGACCAGGTGCTCGGCGGCGGTGGCGAGGTAGGCGTCGGCCAGGGCGGGTGTCAGGTAGCGGTGGAACATCGCGAGCTGTTCGGCCGGGTCGGTGGGGTCGTCGATCGCCGTGACCGGGCCTTCCACGCTGACATAGCGGGTGGGGTCCCGTTCCTGCTGGACGCAGAGCGCGAATCGTCCTGCTGCGCGTAGCAGGCGGCCCTTCATGGAGTTCCTGCCCGTGATGATCGTTACGAGACCGCCGGGTCGGTAGGTGTACCAGACCGGTACGGCGAGCAGGCCGGCCGCGGGGTCGGGGGCGATTCCGATGACGGAGAGGATGCCGACGTGGGGAGCGGCCAGGAAGTCTTCACGTTCGCAGACGCTCATGGCGTAGGGCAATGCCGTGGCCTTTCGAGGTGGATGCCACAGTTCCCCCGGGGTCCGGGTGCTGTGGGAGGCGGGCGGGGTGTTCGAGAAGGAACATGCGGGGCACCGCGGCTCACGGTCCGGTTCGCCCATGCTCGCGGCGCGGACCGGACAGCTCCACCCGCCGCACCGGGGTGTCATTCATTCGTGGGACGCAGACGCAGCCCGGTCCACGTCGATCGTGAACCGGCAACGCGCCGCCGCCTCATGGCGGACAGCAGCGTCGGGCAGGACCGCCCGCAGCCGCTGGTCGACGGTCAACGCGCGGCGGCCGACCAGGGCACGGATCCCGGCGTGCCCGAGGGACGTCCGGGCGACGGCGCGTGCCGCGCCCCGGGCGGGCAATCGTAGGGTGCGCGGGCTGCGCGGGCTGTGGGCAGTCGGCGCGTGCGGCCGGAGGGGGCACGTTCGCCGGTTCGGCGGCCCCTTCGGCGGGCCCGACGACACCGCTCGCCACGAGCCCTGCCGGACCTGTGGGAAACCCGCGAGGGCACGGAGGCTGAACGTGGCGAGCCGTCGTCGGCGTGCATGCGAACAAGCACCGAGGCCCCGGTCTACGGTTGCCAAAGACTGCCGTGGCCCGGTACGCGCCACCGAAGTTCGCGAAAGAGGAGTCATGCCCGAGACGGAGAAAGGCGAACCGGTCGGGGGTCCGCTGGTTCCGATGCACTGCCTGCAGCTGCCGCCGGTGGGGCCGCCCCGGCGCGACCGCCTGCCCAACGGCACACCGATCTGGCTGGTCACCCGCTACCCGGACGTACGCCAGGCGCTCGTCGACGGCCGGTACAAGCGGTCCCTGCTGTTCGCCCCGGACGCCCCACGGCTGAGCGACAACCCCAACCTGGGCAGCAACCAGGACTCGATGTTCCACAAGGACGGCGCCGAGCACCACCGGCTGCGTCGCGTCTTCCAGCGGTCCTTCACCCCCCGTTACCTTCTTGGTGGCCCCGCAATGGGGCTCCCGGCCTCCGGTCCGGCATGACTGTTCCCCCCTGTAGTTCGCATGATCCGGGGGGTGGTGTCACCGGGCCGGAGGCATCGGTAGACCGCTGATAGAGGCAGGGCGAGCACCACGGAACCGCGGTGACCCGGGCAGGCAAGCGGGTCGTCGACAAGCGGCTGCCGAACAGCGAGCCCAAGATGCGGGCGGTGCTCGACAAGCTCACCGCCAAGCACGGCACGGTCCTGGTCGTGGTCGACCAGCCCGCCTCCATCGGCGCCCTGCCGCTCGCGGTCGCCCGGGACGCCGGCTGCCGCGTCGCCTACCTCCCCGGCCTGACGATGCGACGGATCGCCGACCTCTACCCCGGCGAGGCCAAGACCGACGCCCGCGACGCCTCACCCTGCGCGGCATCGAGCTCACCGACGAGACCATCGCCGAGCTGGAGATGATCGTCGGCTTCGACGACGACCTCGCCGGCGAGGCCACCCGCATCGCCAACCGCCTGCGCGGGCTGCTCACCCAGATCCACCCACACCTGGAACGCGTCCTGGGACCGAGACTCGACCACCCGGCGGTTCAGGCCCTGCTGGAGCAGTTCGGCTCCCCGGACGCCCTGCGCAAGGCCGGACGCCGCCGCCTGCTCGGCGTCGCCCGGCCCTTGGCCCCGCGCATGTTCGAGCGCCTCGTCGAGGACATCCTCACCGCGCTCGACGAGCAGACCGTGACCGTGCCCGGCACCGACGCGGCCGCGCTGATCGTGCCGAGCCTGGCCGGCTCCCTGCGGGCCGTCCTCGACCAGCGCAAAATCCTGGAGAAGCGCATCCAGGAACTGCTCGACGACCACCCACTGTCCAAGATCCTGACCTCCATGCCCGGCATCGGCACCAGGACCGGTGCCCGCGTCCTGATCGATGTCGGCGACGCGAGCGCGTTCCCGACCGCCGCCCACCTCGCCTCCTACGCCGGCCTCGCCCCCGCCACCCGCAGCTCCGGCTCCTCCATACGCGGCGAGCAACCCTCCCGCCGGGGCAACAAGCAGCTGAAACGCGCGTTCTTCCTGGCCGCGTTCGCCTCATTCAGCGACCCGGCCTCCCGGACCTACTACGACAAGAAAATCAACCAAGGCAAACGGCACACCCAAGCGCTCCTCTGCCTGGCCAGACGCCGGGTCGACGTCCTGTTCGCCATGCTCCGCGACGGCACCCTCTACCAGTCCCGGCCAGCCAGCGCGGTCAGCTGAGAGGTGGTTCCGCCAGCAACACCACGCGATCGGCCTCAGGATCGAACCCGAGCACCGGGTGGAGCGGATCAGACTCGGGGGCCAACACCACCGGCTTGCCGAGCCGGCGCCCGATCGCCCGAAGCAGACGGCACAGCACATTGACGCCGTCCTGGCCTCGCAACTCCCGCAGATCAACGTCGAAGTCGATCGAACCAGCCTCATAAGCCCGAAAGATCACCAGGAATCCAGTCGCGGGCCAGACCCTCAACAACGCGTCGGCGCTCTCGCCGCGGACCAGCATCTCCGCAGCTCGCGGCAGCCGAGCCACGACACCGTCCTCGGAGTATTCGCACGACCACCCCTGCGACCGCACCAGATCAAGCACCGCCTGCCAGTCCTCTACCGAGGTGTCTGCGACACGCACGTCCGGCAGCGACCCCATCAGGTCAGGGTTGAAGAAGTCCTTGACGTCGTCCCACAGCAGATCCGGCATCCCGCCATGCTGCCCGGCTAACCCAGCCGAACGCAGCCCGATTCCCTTGACGAACCTCATAGAGGCACCCCCCGCCGCGACCGAACAGTGGCGACCGCTGGTGGCCGCCGTGGTCGACCGACTGCTGGACGACCTCGTTCGGCCCGGCCCGCCGGTCGACCTCGTCGCCGGATACACCCGGCTGCTGCCGACCACGGTGATCACCAGAATCCTCGACATCCCCGGTGAAGACCGCGAACGACTCTGGCACTGGGCCGAGTTCGGCTTCGCCACCACCGAACGCGACCCCGACGACGTGACCCGAGCCATGAAGGACTTCACGGCATACACGGCCCAGCTGGTCTCAACGCGCCGCCGTGATCCCGGAGACGACCTCCTCAGCACCATCGTCCAGGCCACGGACCGTGAAGGCGACATTCCGGAGCACCAGCTCGTCCACCTCCTCTGCGGACTGCTCGTGGCCGGCCAGGAAACCAGCGCGACCGCACTGGCCAACGCCGTGTTCTACCTGCTCACCGAACGCCCCGACGCCTGGCGCCGGATCGGCGCCGACGAGACCGCAGCCGCCCTGGCGACCGAACGGCTGCTGCACAGCATCCCCTTGGGCATCAACCCCGAACGCCCCGGCAGCCTCCTGCGCACCGCCGAGGACGTCGAACTGGGCGGCGTGACCATCCCGGCCGGCGACATCGTCGCAGCCGACCGAACCGCCGCCAGCCAAGACCCCCACGTCTTCCCGCCCCACTCGCTCAGCCGGCTGTTCACCCCCCTGGAAGCCGGCACCCTCGCCTTCGGAGCCGGCCCGCACTTCTGCCCCGGCGCATGGCTGGCCCGCCTCCAAATGCAGCTGGCGCTCCACCGCCTCGCCGCCCGCCTGCCGAACCTGCACCTCACCACGCCAACCACCGCGATCACCTGGCGCCACGGCACCTCCACCCGCAGCCCCCTCCACCTGCCGGCCGCCTGGTGACACACCCGCGCCCCGCACCGGTGCGCGCGCCGTCACGGCTCCCGCGCCCACGCCGTCCTCGACCACACCACCCGCGCCATAGGCGAACACGTCCGCCACGGTCTTCAGCCGTACGCCGGGTCGGCCCGGGACTGCGGAACCGCGAAACCCCGCGCGGCCGGCAGCGGACACACCCCGGCCACCGCCCGGTCGACGGTGGAGGCCGACACCCCGAACAGCAGCGCCGGCACCTTAGGCGGCACCGTCCGGCGCATGTTCCGGCACCAGGGTGGACGGCTGCCGAGCGCCTGATGACCGACGCTCCGATCATCCAGCACCGGGCATGCGCCCCCACTCCTCGTCGAGGATGCTGAAGACGTCGGAGTCGCGCCAGCCATCCCGGATCAACGCGGTATGCCGATGGCGGCCCTCGTGGGCCATGCCGAGCTTGGCGAGCACCCGGGCCGATGCGAGGTTGCGAGGATCGCAGGTCGCGTAGATCCGGTGCAGCCCCAACGGCCCGAATCCTCGCGCGAGAAGTCCCCCGCCGATGGCGGTGCCCACCCCTCGCCCCCACACCCGGGGATGGACGAGGTACGAGATCTCGCCTTGGCGGTGGGCCCGGCTGCGGACCTTCAGCTCGCCGATACCGACGAGATCACCGTCCAGACAGGCCGCATACACGTACCTCGCCTGCGGGGACTGCAACCGGGCGTCCACCGCGCCCTGGACGAAGTCCCGCGTCTGCTCCTCGGTGTTCGGCCCCCACACCTGGAAGCGGCAAGCCTCCGGAAGACTGGAGAAAGCATGTAGAGCGAGGCAGTCGCCGACAGCGAGCTCGCGCATGGTCACTGAGGCATTGAGCACGAGCCGATCCTGTCAGCCAGGCCAGCGTCGTCAACCCCAGGTGCTCGTCTTCGCAGAGATCGCATAGGCGCGGCTCCGCGGTGGCGGACCTGCAGTGGTCCAGCTGCGGCCAGGCGGTGCGGGTGCGGTCACCGAGGCGCGACTCCAGTCAGAGCCGGGTGCGTTCCGAAGGCGTGGGCATGTCGGTCATCCTGCCGGAGGGGCCGGTGTCGGCGCTCCCGTAAGTGCGTGAGCGCCCACAAGGGCAAGGGGCCCTGCACCCGTATGTGCCCGTCCGGACGTACCGCCGAGCAGGGCAGAGCGGTGAAACTCGAGACGTTCCCCATCCGTGTTTCGCAGGGGACGCACGCACGCGGGCGCTGCAGACCGGTGACGAGCAGGAGAAAGGACCCGAAGCTGAGGTCAGGCAGAGTCAAACTCCTCTGAAATGGTGCGATGTCCGAGACCGGCAATGTGGGCGTCTTCCTCGGCAGAGACGTCGGCAACCGGACCTCGGTGCCGAAGCTGTTCTCGCGCCGTTGGCGGGCAGGAGCGGTCACACTGGCCGGGGCTGCCGCTCCGCTTACCGGGCTGGAAGTGACCCAGGACCTGTTCGGGCAGCCGTTCCAGCAGGCGGCCGTGGACCCGGCACGTGGGCTGTCCGGTGCCCGCGCTGCGGTGGAGAGTCGATCGATGCGGGCCAGGACCTCGCGGTGCCGAAGCGGAGCGACTCCGCCGGGTGGCGGACGTTGACCACCTTGCTGAACGCGGGTGTTACGTTCCACTCGAGCTGCTGTGCCGGGCCCGGCCGGCGGCCTCGAACACCGCGTGAGGTGCGCGAGCGGCTGGCCGCCGCGGCCGGCACGGGCGTGCCGCTGAGCGTGGCGCTGACGACGGTCGACACTGACGAGCTCTGTTCCGGGCCCACCGCACGCTGAGCCGTCGGTGAGCTCCCCCGCTGTGCGGGAGGTGCTGACTACCTGGTTGCGTTCGCCCGTGAGAGGGTTGCTGTCATGGCAGACGGCGCGACTCTGGGCAGCGAAGTCGAACTCGAGACGAGTCGCCTGCTGCTCAGACCTTGGCGGGTAGCCGAGGCTGTCGTCCAGCGTGAGCTGTGGACCGAACGAGATCCACGAGTGCCGCTGCACCGCCGAATCGACGCGGCCGGACACCCCACGGTCGCGGAGCTCGAGGATTCGATCCGCACCAACCAGCTGTGGTCGACCGGGTTGCTGGCGGTCGAGCGGAAGGCCTCTGGCGACGTCATCGGCTACTGCGGGCTGGTCGACAGCGGGCGAGGATCGGAAGGGGAACCGGAGCTGGCGTTCGAGCTGCTACGCCGGGTCTGGTGTCGGGGATACGCGACCGAGGCCTCACTCGCGGTTCTGGACTGGGCGCGATCGTCTGGACACGAACGCCTGTGGGCCACGGTCTGGGACTGGAACACCGCTTCTCGCCGCGTGCTGGCCAAGGTCGGGTTCACCGAGACCGAGCGGAAGGAAGTGGACGCCGTGCACGGGACCACCCTGTTCACCACGAGACGGCTCTGACACACCGACGTTCGGCCTTGCGGACGGCTCCGAGCCGCGACGGCAGGCGTCAAATGCCCGGTCCGTAGGCCGCCGGCGCGACGGTGTCGGAGCAACTGGTCGCAGCGGGCCACCGAGGGCAGCGGCTTGGCGGCCGGCGGACGGTGGTTGGGCTTCTGCGCTGGTGGACCCGCTGGTCGCCCTGGTCCCGGCAGCTCCGGACGCGCCGGAGAGATCAGGTCACCGGCCGCTGCAGCCTCAATGGCCCTTTCCCGTGAGGCATCCCCACAGACCACGCAGCGAGCCCTTCTGCTGCGCCTTCTCCTCTGCCGTCCGGGCACGGGCCTGGGCCGCGCTGATCTGCCGGTGCTCTTCGAGGAACATCCGGGTGAAATGCTACTGCCGCGCGCTGTCGGCCTGCTGCTCCTCCTCGCGGCGCCGTAGCGCCTCCAGTTGCCCGGGGGTCCGGGGCCGCATCTCGGGGCGCAGCGTGCTGCCGTCGGTCATGGCGTCCCGGAGCAACGCGATGCACGCGGCGGCGTCCTGGGGGCGCTCGGCCGGGTCGCGGGCCGTGAGCCGCTGCACCACGGCCAGGTACGGCAGAGGTGCGAGGCGTCCGTCGTCGTCGTGGTGCAGCATGGCCACCAGGACCCGCCCGGCGCCGTAGAAGTCGGAACGCGCGTCGGCCGGCCGCTCCGGGGCGGCGAAGAAGCTGTCGTCCGCGGCGGGTACCGGCAGGCCGGGGAGCCCGGCGTCCAGGAGGATGACGGGCCGGTCGAGGTCATCGGTGAGGAGGATGTTCGACGGCCGGACGCCACCGTGCGCGAGGCCGCCGGCGTGCAGGTGCTCCAGCCCGCGCAGGACGTCGGTGACCAGGGTGCCGGCCGTGCGCGGGGCCCAATTGCCCACGGTGTCGGCGAGTTCGGCGGCGAGGGTGTGGCCTTCGAGGCGCTCCATGACGAGGAAGGAGGCGGGGGACCCGTCGGGCCCGGCGGTCGTGCCGCTGTCGTGGCAGGTGACGATCGTGGGCGACGGCTGCGACAGGACACGGACCCGGTCCTGGAAGCGCTGTGCGGCGTCGGTGCCGACCACGAACCTGATGGCGACGGGCCGCTGCGCGGCAGTGTCGACGGCCTGCCACACCCCTTCCCGCCCCGCCCCGGCCCCGCCGCCCGCCCCCAGGCGCCGCTCCACACCGTAGCGCCCTTCGACCACCCACCCCTGCTCCACGGATTCCCCCTCCGATGCCGGGCGTTGACGTACGTTCCTTCTCCCGCGCCAGGCTATGCGCGTCGCAGAGGGCGGTGCCAGCCCGGCACTTCGAGCTCTTGGCGTTCAGTCCCGGAGGAATACCGGCGGCACCCAGAGGACTGGCGGTGCCGCGCGAGCAGCGGTTGGCTCTGCTCATGCGAACGGGTTCTGGTCCGACTTCTGTGACGAGGTGACGCTGAGTGTGTCGGCCTCATGTGAGTCGGCCCATCGCTGACGGGTGTCTGATGAGGGTGGCTGCGAGGGCTGTGAAGGCGAGGACATGGTCGGGTCGGCGTTCGTGGCATCGGTTGAGCCGGCGGAACGCCCCGAGCCGGGAGGGTTGGGTCGGCCGCGCGGCGAGGTGCCCGCCGTGGCAGGTCCTCTTCCGCACGGCCTCCCGCCGAACCGGGCGGCCTCCCGCCGAACCGCACGGCCTGAGCCCCGATCTGAGTACCCATGCTCAGGTCCGCAGGGCTGCGCCCCAGTAGCGTCGTGATCAAGACCGCAAGCAGATCGGCCGACACGGGGGGCGAACGAATGCAGACCAGTGACCGCACCACGACCCGCAGGTGGCCGGTGATCCTCGGCATGGTGCTCCCTCTCCTCCTGATCGGCGCGGTCGCATCCGGGACATGGGCCTGGGACCACGGTCACGGTCCGATCGCCAGGCACGACAGGCCCGGGACGGACGCCGGGAAGGCCCGGGACAGCATCCAGAGCGCCCTCGAGGGCGCCGTGGGCGCCATCACCCCGCAGGTCGCGCACTCCGACGGCTGGTACTACGTGGTCCGCGACCCGGACCACTGGGACGGCGAGCCGGTGCAGACCTCCACCGTCTACCGCATGTGGTCGCTCCAGGCCCCGGTCGACCGCTCGAAGTACCAAGCCCTCGCCGACCAGCTCGCCCAGTACTGGACGGCGCACGGCTACGCCGTCGGCAAGTTCCGGAACTTCGTCGGCGCGAACACCGACACCTTCCCGACGGACGAACGGCAGATCTCCGCCACCTCGCCCGACGGCGTCCAGGTGACCCTGGAGATGGACACCCCGGGTGTGAGCCTGCAGGCCTCCGTGGACGGCGTCCGGTACGCGGGCACCGAGGTGTACGGGAAGGACCCCTCCCAGCCCGGCCGCCGGCTGGACGACTACTCGCACCAGCTGACCGTGACGCCACCGAGCAGGGACGACCCGTACTGGTCGCACCGCTGAGCCGCGGCGGGCTGGTCCGCGGATCCTCCGTCTCGGCGCTCACCCTGGTCGGAGCCCGCGTCGGCGGTCCGGAGGGGGCCGGCGATCCGGGCAGCTGCTGCTCAGACCGCGAACCAGCGTTCGACGGCAGCCCGCAGGGCGGCCGGCTCGGCCGGGTCCGGGACGGGTGAGCCGCAGGCCCAGGCCACGTAGCCGTCGGGGCGGATCAGCAGGCCGGTGAGGTCGGCCGGGCCGCCCTGCGCGATGACGAGGTCGACGGCGTCCTGTTCCTTCGGCAGTACGGCTGCCAGTGACTGGTCCTCGGTCAGGTCTATCAGCAACGGCCGGGCGGTCCGGGCGAGTTCGGCGAGCCGGACCTTCTTCGTTCCGGTGGTCAGCTCCAACTCCGGTGCGAAGTAGCCGACTGCGGGGTGGGGATCGGTGACGCCCATCTCGTAGCGCACGTCGGTGCCCGCAGTGAGGTCGGCGAGGTGCTGGACGACCTCCTTGCGGGTGAGGAGTTCGGCGAAGAGTTCGCGCAGGGCGGTGGTGTCGCTGCCCGGTGCGGTGAGCGCGGACTGTGCTTCGGCGTTGAGCACCATGCGGCGGGCGGCTTGGCGGCGCTCGGTGTCGTAGCTGTCGAGCAGGCCGGGCGGGGCGGTGTCGCGCAGTGCGGCGGCGAGCTTCCAGCCGAGGTTGGCGGCGTCCTGCAGGCCGAGGTTCAGCCCGGGGCCGCCGCCGGAGGTGTAGACGTGGGCGGCGTCGCCGATCAGAAAGACCCGGCGGTCGCGGAACCGGTCGGCGACCCGGGTGTTGCCGCCGGTCAGCCGCCGCAGCACGTGCGGGCCCGTTCCGTCCGGCGGGCCGAGCGGCAGGTCGACGCCGAGGACCCGGCGGATGCTCGACTCCATTTCGGCCAGGGTCATCGGCTTGTCCGAGGCGGGCTGGTCCCACTCGGTGGTGCTGACCAGCGGCGGCTGGCCGGGGAACGGCGCGTAGGAGAAGCCGCCCTGGTCGGTGCGGTGGGGCAGGAAGGGCAGGACCGGCCCGTGGCCGGGGATGACGAGGGCGCCGTTGACCGGGTCGACCCAGTCGGCCGGGACGGTGGCGTGGGCGGTGCGGTTGGTGCGGCGGTCGTAGCTGACGCCGGGGAACCCGATTCCGGAGAGCTTGCGGGTGACGCTGCGCGCGCCGTCCGCGCCGACCACGTAGCGGGCGCGGAGCTGCTGGTCGCCGTCGGGGCCGGTGATGTCGAGGGTGACGGAGTCCTCGTCCTGGGTGACGGCACCGACCCGGTGTCCGCGCCGCAGGTCGACGCCGAGTGCGCGGGCGCGCTCCTCCAGGACCTGGACGATGCGGTGCTGCGGGGCGGCCAGGCCGAAGACGGGGCTGTCGTCCAGCAGGCCGAGGTTGAGGCCCATGGCGGCGAACATGAAGTAGGCGGAGTTCGGCAGCGGGGGCTCCGGGCTGCCGCTGAGCGGTTCGTACAGGCCGCGGTGGTCGGCGAGGCGCACCACCTGGCCGAGCAGGCCGTTGGCCTTGGGTTCGGTGCTGGGCTGTGGGAGCTGCTCCAGCACGATCGGGCGGATGCCGGCCAGGCTCAGCTCGCAGGCCAGCATCAGCCCGTTGGGGCCGCCTCCCACGATGATCACGTCGGCTGTCACGGTCACGTCTCCTTGGTGCGAACGGGAATGGGTGGCACCGGAAGTCAGGGGGTCGCCGCTCTTCGCTACGGGACCGGCAGGCCGGCGGCGAGTTGGTCGAAGACCTGGGCCAGGACCGCGCCGAGCGGCACGGGTTCGTCGGCGCGCAGGCTGTGCTCGACGGCCACGGCGCTGCCGGCCGCGACCACGGCCGCGACCAGCTTCGGGTAGACGTCGCGTTCGGCGTCGGTGCCGGTGCGCCGCGCGACGGCCTTGGCCAACTCCTGCTGGGCGGCGGCGTTGGCCTTGACGATCTCACCGGCCAGCGCGGGTTCGGCCAGCATCAGCCGCACCCCCTCGCGCCACCGCTCGTTCTGCGGCGCGGAGCTGTCCGGCGGCACGAACTGGGCCAGGACTGCGTGGAGCAGCGACTCCCACAGCGGTTCGCCGACCGGGCGGGCGAGCAGGTCGTCCGCGACCCGGAGCATCCGCTCCAGGTGGCTGGCGGCGATCGCCTCGGCCTTACCGGCGAAGTAGTTGCGGAAGGTGCGGACGGAGACGTTGGCCTCGGCAGCGATCCGGTCGACCGTCACGTCGGCCCAGCCGTGCAGGACGCAGAGCCGGATCGCCGCCTGGCTCAGCGCGACCCGGGTCTCCCGCTTCTTGCGCTCCCGGAGTCCGGGCTGCCCCGTCGTGCGGGCCTCGTCTGTGGGTGCCATGAGAGCAGCATAGGAAAATCTTGCCGTCTCGGCAAGATTACCGGATCGGCAAATATTTGCCGGGGTTGCCCGCCGGGCCGCGAAGGCGCCGCATGCCTGCTCACCCGCGTCAGCGAGCCGGAAGTCGACCGGCGCCAGGCCGAGTTCGTGAGGTCGGCCGCGCCGCCCGCCCGACCACCCGGCCCCGCCCGACCACCCGGACCCGACCTGCCGCCCGGACCCGACCTGCCGCCCGGCACACCCCGTCGGCAGTCGGTCAGGGTCACCGTGGCGACTTCCGGCCGCCTGCACGGTTCGCGGCACCGGGTGGGGCTGCTCGACCACGCCGGGTGCAGCAACTGGTATTCACATTTTGCTTTCTTAAACAAGGGCGCATAGGAGCGTTAGCAGGGCGCTAAGTTGCGTGGCTGGGCGCGCAGAGGGGGCACGTCCGACTGGCTTTGCGCCGGGCCCCTTGCCAAATCCCCGTCCGTGCGGCTGGATGGTCCCCAATCACGCTCCTCGGTGGTGTCTCCATCGGGTCGCCGTCCCGGCCTTCGCGAAATCCCTTACACGTCACGCCTGTTGACTGCAGGGAGTCTCGCCGCCGGTTCTCCGTAGCGGGTTCGGTGCCGCCGTTGCCGGCGGCCTCTGCCGCGGCCTTCCGGCCGTCTCCCGTGCGGACCGCTGCCCGATCAGCGTGACCGGTTGCGTCGCGGCTCGCGACGCGGTGGTCGTCCGCGCAGTTCGCGGACGCGCAATTCGAGTGTCGAGTGGTGGTCATGTCTGCCCACGCCAGGTCCGATCCGCCGGAACCGTCCGATCCCCCGGCCATGCCCGACCCCCCGCCCGTGCCCGACCCAGCGCCCCGGCCGAATCCGGCAGGGCTGGTGGTCCTGCGCGGCGGCCCGCCCGGGCTTTCGCCCCTGCACCGGATCCCGGAGGCCCAGCCGGCCCCCTCCCGGGTCGTCATCACCTTCTACGGGCGGCACCAGCACTTCGAGCGCACCCGCAGGACCGAGTCCGTGCGCGACGTGCAGCTACCGGTCTTCCAGTGGACCTACAGCACAGCGGTCGCGGAGTAGCGCGGCCTCGGAACGGGAGGGACCGAACATGTCGGCATCGAACGCGGAACCGATCGCGGTGATCGGAATGGGCTGCCGGTTTCCCGGCGGAGTCGAGACCCCCGGCGGGCTGTGGCGGCTCGCGGCCGACGGCCGGGGGACGGCGGGGCCGGTCCCGCCGTCCCGGTGGGACGCCGGACGCCTCGCGGCCCAGCACGATCCGGCGCTCCGGGACCGGGCGGCCGTGGGCTGCTTCCTGGAGGGCGACGTCTGGGCGTGGGAGCCGGAGGCGCTGGCGGTGGCCCCGGCGGAACGCGCCTGGGTGGACCCGCAGTCGCGGGTCATGATGGAGGTCGCCCGGGAGTCGGTGGAACACGCCGGCCTCCCCCTGGACCGGGTGCGCGGCTCGCGCACCGGTGTGTACGTCGGCACCTACGCGCCGGACAACCTGTTCCGGGCGGCCCGCCCGGTGGAGGACGCACCCAACAGCCCCTTCCTGTTCGGGAACTTCCCCGCCGCAACGGCCGGCCGGGTCGCCTTCTCGATGGACCTGCGCGGTCCGGTGATGGTGATCAGTACGCACTGCTCGTCGGGCATGGTCGCGCTGGACACCGCCTGCGGCGCGCTGTCGTTGCGCGAGTGCGACCTCGCCCTGGCCGGCGGGGTGCTGCTGATGCTGTCACCGCTGACCCACCTGATGGAGGCACCGCTGCTCCTGTCCCCGAGCGGGGCCTGCCGGGCCTTCGACGGACGGGCGGACGGGTACGTGCGCGGCGAGGGAGCGGCAGCCGTCGTGCTCAAGCGCCTGGCGGACGCCCGCCGGGACGGCGACCGGGTGCTCGCGGTGATCCGCGCAAGCGCGGTCAACAACGACGGACAAGCCACCCGCCTGACCGCGCCGTCCAGCGAGATGCAGCAGGAACTGTTCCGCACCGCCGTCAGCCTGGCGGGCGTCGATCCCGGGGAGGTGGGCCTGGTGGAGGCCCACGGACCCGGAACCTCCGTCGGCGACCCGGTCGAGTACTCCTCGATCCAGGCCGTGTACGGCCGCGACGGCCGGGGCCGGTGCGCGCTGGGCTCGGTGAAGACGAACATCGGGCACACCGAGCCGGTGTCCGGACTCGCCGGACTCGTCAAGGCGGTGGAGTGCTTACGGCGCGGCACGATCCCGCCGAACCGGGACTTCACCGGCTGGAACCCCAGCATCGACCGGGAGCAGCGGTCCCGGCTCTTCGTGCCGACCGAGCTGACCCGCTGGCCCGTCCCCGGCCGGGGCCGGCTCGCCGCGGTGTGCTCCTACGGGGTCAGCGGCACCAACGGGCACGTCCTGCTGGAGGCACCGCCCGCTCCCCGCCGCAGACCGGCCGCCACGGCGGCGGCCGGACCGGCCCCGGGCAAAAGCCTGTTCCTCCTCTCCGCCGCCTCCCGGCCCGCGCTGCTGGGGTCGGCCCGACGCCTGGCCGACTGGGCCGAGGCGGAGGGTGCGTCGGTGCCGGCCGGTCACATCGCGCACACCCTGGCGCTGCGTCGCCGCCACGCCGAGTTCCGGCTGGGCATCGTCGCCGACGGGGCCCGCCAACTGGCCCGACGTGCAAGGCGGTTCGCCGACGGGTCGGATGCGCCGGGGGTGGTGAGCGGATCGCCGGTCCTGCCGCCCGGCCACCGCGGACCGGTGTTCGTGTTCACCGGCCAGGGCTCGCAGTACCCGGGCATGTGCCGGGGCCTGCTCACCGGCGAGCCGGCGTTCGCCGCCGCGATCGACGGGCTCGAACCGCTGGTACGCGCCGAGTCCGGCCTCTCCCTGCGTGAACTCATCCTCCACCCTGAGCAGTTGAAAGGCGTGGACCGGATCCAGCCGGTGCTGTTCGGCGTACAGGTGGCACTGGCCGCACTCTGGCGCTCCTGGGGCGTCGAACCCGCCGCGGTCATCGGGCAGTCGCTGGGCGAGGTGGCCGCCGCGGTGGTGGCCGGGGCGCTCACCCCGCGGGACGGCGTGCAGGTGATCTGCCGCCGCTCCCGGATCCTGGCCGGCATCGCCCACGGCGCGATGGCCTCCGTCATGCTCGGCGCCGCCGACACCCGCGCCGCCATCGAGGCCGCCGGTGCCGACCGGGTCGACATCGGGGTCGTCACCGCTCCGAGCACCACGGTCGTCTCCGGCGACGCCGAGCAGGTCCTCGCCCTGGTGGCCGGGTGGCAGGCGTCCGGCATCGTGGCCCGCCTGGTCGACGTGGACGTCGCCTCGCACTCGTACCAGGTGGACCCGGTCGTCGACGAGCTGCGGAACGCCCTGGCCGAGGTGGCGGGCACCCCGCCCACGGCGGTGCGCCTCTACTCCACCGTCAGCGACGAGCCGCGCGACCCCGGTCCGCTGGACGCCTCGTACTGGGTGCGCAACCAGCGCGACACCGTCCAGTTCCTGCGCGCGGTGCGCGCCGCGCTCGCCGACGGCCACCGCCTGTTCGTCGAGTGCACCGCCCACCCGCTCGCCACCCGGCCGATCATCGAGGCGTCCACCGAGGCCGGGATCGGCGACGTGGTCGCGGTCGGCTCGTTGCGCCGCGACGCTCCCGACGACGGCGAGGCGTTCCTGACCCACCTGGCCTCCGTTCACGCCGCCGGGTTCGACGGCATCGACTACGCCACCCGCTACGGCGACGGCCGGCTGGCCGACGTCCCCACCACCTGCTGGAACCGCTCCCGCCACGGCGACCCCACCACGCCCTACACCCTGGTCGCCCCCGGGCTCCCCGCAGCCGCACAGCACCCCCTGCTCGGCACCCACGTCCACGACCCGGAGCAGCCCGGCAGACACCTCTGGCAGGCGCCGATCAGCCCGGCCCGGCTGCCCTGGCTCGGCGACCACCGGGTGGCCGGGACACCGGTCCTGCCCGGGACCGGCTTCGCCGAGATGCTGCTCGCCGCCGGCTGCGAGGTCCTGGGCAGCGACCGGATCGTGCTGAAAGGCCTACGGATCGAGACACCGCTGGTCCTCGACCCCGAGCCCGAGGTCGTCACCCGGCTCACCGAGCAGGACGGCGTCCTCTCCGGCCAGGTGCTCACCCGCTCCTCCGACGGCGTGGTGGTCCACGCCCGGGCCACCCTCCACCCGGCACCCGACTCCTCCGCAGCCGACGCCTCCGCAGCCGACGCCGGAGGCGAATCCGGAGCCGAAAACGGAGCCCAATCCGGAGCCCGATCCGGAGCCCAATCCGGAGCCGAGTCCGCCGACGACTCGGCCCACGACGCCGCCGCCGAATCCGGAGCCGGACGCGAAGGCGGCCACCCGCACGCGCCCGGGGCCGAGGACCGCTCGCCGTCGCCGCAGGCCGCCGGACCCACCGACGAGTGGACCGACCTCACCCCGGACGAGCTGCACCGCCACTTCCGTGACCGTCACCAGGTCTTCCACGGCCCCGCCTTCACGGCCATCGACCGCATCCGGCTGCACCCCGAGCACGCCCGCGCCGTCGCCGCCCTGCGCACCGCCGACAGCGCCCGGGTCTCCGCCGCCGCGCTGCGGCTCCACCCGGCCCTCGCCGACGAGTTCGTGCAGACCGCGGTCGCCGCCTGGCTGGCCCACTGCGCGACCAGTCCGGGCCCGGTGGTGGTCGCCGGCTTCGAGGCCGTCCGCCTGCACGGCCCCACCGGCCAGGCCCGGTTCGCCGACGTCACGCTGGCGCACGCGGACGACCTCGGCTGCACCGCCTCGGGCACGCTCACCGACGCCGACGGCACGGTGGTCGCCACGATCACCGGCCTGCGGCTGGCCAACATCACCCCCCGGGAACAGCGCTACGCCGACCGCCTCGCCCATCTCGCCTGGCAGCCCGGACCCGCGCCGGCCCTGCCCACCGCGACCGGCCGGCAGTGGCTCGTCCTCTCCCCCGAGCGCGCCCACTGGGCCTCCCGACTGGCCGCCATGCTCGGCGAACGCGCGGGCGGCTGCCGGCTGCTCCGGCAGCCCGCGGGAGCCCCGCCGGATCCAGCCGTGCTGACCCACGCCCTGGACGAGGCCAGCGAGCCGGTCACCGACGTCCTCCTCGTGCTGAGCACCCCGGACACCGACCCCACGCCGGAGGCCGCCCTCCGTGCCGTCCGGCAGACCCTCGCCGCCCTTCGGTCGCTCGCCGCCCGCACCGCACCGCCACGCCTGTGGGTGGCCTGGCGCGGCGACCAGCCCCTCGCCTGCGCGGGCCTGCGCGGCCTGCTGCGCGTGGCCGCCTTCGAGGTCCCCGAACTGCGGGCCAGCAGCCTGCAGTTCTCGAACGACACCCCGCTGGACCACGTCCTCGCCGACCTGCTGGCGGACACTCCCGTGGTCGAGGTGCGCTGGCACCGGCACCAGCGCACCGTCGCCCGGATCCGCACCGGCCCCGACCCCACCGCACCCGCCCGCGCCGAACGGCAGGTCGTCCGCACCGACGGCAGCTACCTGGTCACCGGCGGGCTGGGCGGCCTCGGACTGCTCACCGCGCGCCGCTTCGCCGAACGCGGCGCCCGCGGACTGGTCCTGGTCGGCCGCTCCGCGCCCGACGCTGCCACCCGGCGCGAGCTCGACGCCCTGCGCGCGGCCGGCGACACCGTGATCGAGACGCTCAGAGGCGACGCCGCCGAGCCCGAAACGATCCGCCGGGCCGTCGAACTCGCCAACAAGGCAGGCCGGTTGCGCGGAGTGGTGCACGCCGCCGGGGTGGTCGAAGACGCTGTCCTCGACCGGATAGACGACCCCCTCCTGGACCGCGTGTGGCGCGGCAAGGCCGAGGGAGCCTGGGCGCTGCACCGCCACCTGAGCGACGTGGACCTGGACTTCTTCGCCGTCTACTCCTCCGTCGCCGCGCTGCTCGGATCCCCCGGCCAGGGCGCCTACGCGGCCGCCAACGCCTACCTCGACGCCCTCGTCGCCCACCGCCGAGCCCAGGGCCTGCCCGCCACGGGCATCCACTGGGGCGCCTGGTCACAGGTCGGGCGCGGACAGCACCTCGCCCGGCGCGGGTTCGTGATGATCAGCCCCCAGGACGGGATGGACGCGCTCGAACGCATCCTGGCCGAGGGCCACCACCAGGTCGCGTACTCCCCGATCGACCCGGCCCGGTGGACGGCCTCCTACCCCGCCGTGCGCTCCTCCGCCCTCCTGGCCGACCTCCTCGCCGGGGCGGGCGCCGACGCCGCCGACGAACCGGACGCCTCGCCCGTCCTCGACGAGCTCCGCTCGGCGGCCACCTCCTCCGGACGCCACCGCATCCTCACCGACCTCGTCGTCCGCCAGGTCCACGAACTCCTCGGCACCACCGGCCGCCACATCGGCCCGCACACCAGTCTGGTGCTCCTCGGCCTCGACTCCCTGGGCGCCGTCCAGCTCCAGCAGCGCCTCACCCGCGCCCTGCACACCACGATCGCCCCCGGCGTCATCTGGACCAAGCCCACGGCGGCGTCCCTCGCCGACTGGCTGCTGGACGCCATGGCCCTCGACGACGCGCCGTCGGGCGCGACCACGCGATAGGGCCGACACCGTGGCGCACGGGCGAACGCGCCCGTGCGCCCGTCCGGGCCACCCTGACGCCCCACCGAACGCCCCACCGGACGCCCCACCGAACGCCCCACCGGACGCTCCACCGGACGCCCCACCGGACGCTCCACCGAACGACACAGGAGGACTCCCATGGCCTCAGCCCCCGAACGTCCACTGCCGGACGGTTTCCTGACCCTCGAAGGGCAACAGCGGTTCCTCGACACCTTCCTACCGGTCCGCAACCGGGTGCTCCGCGAGTTCTACCACGGGCCCCGCACCCGCGACCGGGCCCCGCGGACGGCGGCCCCCGCATGGCGGGCGGCGATCCGCCTGCTGGGCACCCGCACCGACGAGACCGTCCCCGAGCTGTACCGGCTGTACTACAACCGGCTGTTCGCCGCGATCTGGCTGGCGCTGAACTGGGGGCCCTACACCCCCGCGATCCGTCAGCTCCCCGACCCGCTCCAGCGCATCCACCTCTCCCAGGTCAACTCCGTGGACACCTGCTGGCGGCCCGCCGTGGAGAGCGCTCCCCCCGACGGCCTCCTCGTCGAGGTCGGCACCGGACTCAGCGACGGCTGGGCCCGCCTCGCCCTCCTGATGCCGCAGGCCCGGATCGTGACGATCACCATCGAGCGGGACCAGGCTGAGATCGGCCGCCGCATCGCCCGGGAACTCGGTCTCCACGACCGGGTCCGGTTCAGGGTGGGCGACGTCTTCTCCCCCGGGACCACCCAGGACCTGGCCGGCCAGGCCGACGCCGTCACCGCCATGGGCGTCATCCCGCACTTCCCCCCGCCCCGCAAGGCGGAAGGCCTCCGCGCGATGGCCGCCATGCTCAAACCCGGCAGCCCGCTCCTGGTCTTCGACGCCTACCGGACCCGGCCGTTCTCCCCCTTCATGCGGCGAGCGCTCATCAGCTCCCTCAGCTGGTACCCGAGCGGCGCGGACTTCCGCACCGCCCTCGACGAGGCCGGCCTGCGCCCGCTGCGGTTCGACATCCACCCGCCCGCGCACTGCCTCCCCTTCGCGGACGACACCCGCGCAACGGCGGCCCTGCGCGAGGAGTTCGGCCCCCTCATCGCCTGGACCTTCCCGAGGATCGTCAGCGGCTTCATGAAGGGCCTGCTCAAACCGCAAGAGTCGGTCTACCTCTCAGCCGTCCGGAAGTGACCCGCCGCCACGCTCCCACCGCCGCCCGCCACCACCGGAGGTGCCCGCCCATGGACCGGTCCCGATCGGCGAGTCCCGCCGACGAACACACCCGGAAGCCCGCCTCCGCGACCGGACGACGGTGGCGTGCCCCGGTCACGGCGTGGGCCCTGACCGGGGCGGTCCTCCTGACCGCGGAAGCCTGGGTGATGGGCCGCTGGGCCGTCGGCGGTGCCCGGTGGTTCCCCGCCGGCACGTACGGGCTCAGCCCCGGCCGGGCCCGGATCCTGGACGCCTACCAGCTCCTCAGCATCGCGGGAGCCGTCGGCAGCACGGCCTGGTCCGCCTGGTACAGCCTGCGACAACGGGCCCTCGCCGTCGAGACCATGGTGCTCCTCGGATACCTGTCGGCCTTCTGGCTGATGCCGGTCGTCGACTACCACGGCCAGGTGGCCGCCTACAGCAAGCACCTGATCGCGACCGACGACTGGGGCGCCTACCTCCCCGGGTGGCACGGGCCCTCCCCCGCCACCCACCCCCAGCCGCTCTTCGTCGGATGGTTCGCCCTCGCCGAGGCCGTGATGTGGGCCCTGCCCACCCTCTGGGTCCTCGATCGCGCCGAACGCCGCCGGCCCGGGCTGTCCGCGGCCCGGCTGACCCTGATCGCCTTCACCGCGGCCATGGCCGTCGAGGTGGTGCTGGAACCCGTCATGGTCTTCAGCGGCGCGTACGTCTACGCCCGGGCCGTCCCCCAGCTGACCGTCTTCGCCGGGCACTGGTACCAGGTCCCCGTCTACGCGATGGTCATCGCGGCGACGGTGTACGGCGTCCTGCCCGCCCTGCTCTGCCACCACCACCGGCACCGGCCCCGCGGCGCGTCCGTCCTCCGCGGGCTGGCGGCACTGCCACCACGGGTCCGCCCCTGGACGGCACTGCTGGCGGTCGTCGGCGTCACACAGACCGCCTTCCTGGCACTGGCCGCCGGCTACGCCCTGATCCCGGCACTCACCCGTGCGCCCGCGGTCGAGCTCCCCACACACCTCCGGTGACGCCGGACGCCGAGGGTGACCCCGGACGCCGAGAGTGACCCCGGACGCCGAGGGTACGGAGAGGAACGCCCATGAGAACCGCCCCAGGACATGCCGTGGTCATCGGAGGAGGCTTCGCCGGCCTGCTCGCCGCCCGGGCGCTCAGCGACACCTTCGCCCGGGTCACCGTGATCGAACGCGACCCGCGGCCAGGCCCGGACAACCACCGGCGGGGCGTACCGCAGACGCCCCACCCCCACGGACTGCTCCAACGCGGCGCCACCACGATCGAGGCGCTCCTGCCCGGCATCGGCGACGAGCTCCGCGCCCGGGGAGCCGCACTCTTCGACTTCGGGGAAGGCGCCCGCATCCTCTTCCCCGCCGGCTGGGCCCCCGTCGGGCCCACCGGCGTCCGGCACCTGGCCTGCAGCCGCACCCTCCTCGAAGGCACGCTCCGCGAACGGGTGACCGGCCTACCCGCCGTCGACCTGGTCCCCGCGACCGTCAGCGCCGTCCTGTGGGCCGGGCACCGGGCCACCGGGGTGCGGGACGGCTCAGGACGGACCTTCCCCGCAGACCTGGTGGTCGACGCGTCCGGGCGCACCACGCGGCTGGCCGGCTGGCTCGGCCAGGGAGGCTTCCCCGCACCACCGGTCACCCGCGTCCTCGCCGGCCTCTCCTACGTCACCCGCCGGTTCCAGGGCGCCCCCGCCGCCGACTGGCACCTGTCCGCAGAGGCGACCTACGCACCGACGATCCGGCGGGGCGGCCTCGTCCAGGTCATCGAAGGGCAGCAGACCCTGGTCACCCTCATCGGCGCGGACGGCACCCGCCCACCCCACGACGCCGCCGGGTTCCGCGCCCACGCCGCCGCCCTGCGCAATCCCCACCTGCTGGAAGCCATCGACAGCGGAACACCCGTCGGCAGGGCGCACCGGTACGGCGGACTGGACAACCGCTGGAACGGCTACCACCGCACGCCCCGGTGGCCGGACAACGTCATCGCCCTCGGCGACTCCGTCGCCGCCCTCAACCCGATCTACGGACACGGC
Organism: Streptomyces sp. NRRL S-350; assembly: GCF_000719705.1. GTDB lineage: Bacteria > Actinomycetota > Actinomycetes > Streptomycetales > Streptomycetaceae > Kitasatospora. The sequence goes on from NZ_JOHO01000027.1 coordinate 110,625, forward strand.
CTGACCGTCAGCGCCCTCCAGGCCCTCGCCCTGCGCGACCTGCTGGCGCACGACCCGCGACCGGGCCTCGCCCGGACCTTCCAACGCGAGGCCGCCGGCATCGTCCGCGTACCCTGGCTGCTGGCCGCGCTCTCGGACACCGCCTGGCGCACCGAGCGGCGGCCCCCGGGCATGCACGCCGCCAACCTGGCGCTGCGCCGCGTCCTCGACCTCGTCCCGAGCCGCCCCCGCCTCTACCGGGACCTCGTCGCCGTCCAGAACCTGCTGGCCCACCCCGTCATCCTCGCCCCGGCCGCCCTCACCCCTCGACCCCGAACCTGACACGACGCCCGACCCAAGCCGGCCCGTCCCCCGGAAGCCCTCCCCTGCCGACGCCAGAACGCCCGCCGACGACGGCCCGGGGCGTGCGACTCTTCGCTTCGCCCCGTCAGCTCGCATCCCACTCGCCAACGGGCCGCCGCTGGCGGCGAACGCCCACGCCGGCGCGTTGCCGGCCAACCTCTCGGCGTCCGTCCTGATCACGGCGTTCACACCCTGCTCGCCCAGCCACTCCAGGGAGCAGGAGAGTCACGTCCTCGGCGTTCCTCACCGATCTTCGGCCAACGGCCTCGGTTCCCAGTCGTCATCGCCCCGGCTCTATCGGGACCCTGGAGGCGATCGAGAGGCCGCAACCGGCAAGCCCAGAAACCTGCTGCCACGACCAGCCCCGGAGTCGGCTGTCAGGGCCAGGTGAGAGGGTCCGGCCGTGAACATCGACGAGTTCTGGGCCGTCATCGAAACAGCACGCACGGACGCCGCTTCGGCCCCCGAAGACCCGGGCCAAGCGTTCGCATCGGCCCTGGTCGAGCGGCTTGCGGCGACATCGAAGCAGACGGTCCTCGAATACCAGCAGTGGTTCGATCAGCTCCACGGGGCGATCTACCGCTGGGACGTGTGGGCTGCTGGCTATCTGATCGGCGGAGGCTGCTCCGACGACGCCTTCACGGACTTCCGCGCCGGACTCATCTCCCGGGGCCGAGAGTGGTACGAGCGGGCCGCCACCGCACCCGACGTTCTCGCCCAGCATCCGGACGTCATCGCTGCGGCAGCCGAAGGCAGCGACGAGGCGCTGTTCAACGAATCCGTCAACTACGCGGCCGTCTACGCCTACGAGCGCATCACCGGCGGCGAAGACGCCTGCACGTTCTACGACGACTACGACCGGTTCTGCGGACCCCGCGCCGACCACGAGCCGGCCGATATGGGCGAGAACTTCGCCTTCGACGACGCCGCGGAAATGCAGGCCCGTCTTCCCGGACTGGCCCGCCTCTTCCTTGAGCACCGCGGGGCCTGAGGCCACCGGACCCCTTGACCGCCAAATTCGGAGAAGCCGGCCTGCGATGTTCGATGCACTGGCCGTACCCTGACCAGCGCCTTCGCATCGAGGAGATCCGCGGCAACCTCGTCGCGCGTATCGCCGAACCCGGGCAGAAGCGAGGAGGCCCACCCCGTGATCGGAGTCAGCGGCGAACGAAGATCAAAACGGAACGGACAATCCGGCTTCGCGCAGCCGGGACAGAGCGGCGGACATGCACTGCTGCACGGTTCTCCCATCCGCACGCATGCCGTGCTCCAGCGGACCTCCGCTGGCGGCGAACGTCCACGCCGGCGCGTTGTCAGCCACCCGCTCCGCGTCCACCCTGATCATGGCGTTCACGCCCTGCTCACCCAGCCATTCCAGGATGAGCAACGTCACGTCCTCGATTCCACTGTCCTGGTCGGTCTTCGGCCAGCGGCCTCGGTTTCCTGTCATCGCCCCGACTCCATCGAGATCCCCGCCCCCGTCGGGGCGGTCAGTGGTCACGTGTCAGTGGTCGTGTTCCAGCGAGGCGAAGAGTTCAGCGCACTCGTGGGCGAAGGAGCAGAGCTGGTCCACGACCTCCCGGTACCTCTGCGGGTTCCGGCCCCTGCGCGGCGGAGCGTCGGTCCACTGCTCCCACAAGCCACCTGCGTCGAGGAATCGGGAGGCATGCTCGGTTCCGAGGGCGGTGTCGAGGTGGAGCAGCGCCCCCAGAGCAAAGGCCTGGTCGTAGTCGAGGTCGGGCCGCGGCAAGTAACGATCAAGGTATTGGCACAGGAGATCGGCGTCCGCGCGGCTGCCGAAGGTGGCGAGGGCAACGCAGTACGCCGCGCCGGCATAGGGGCCTTCGCTGGCCAGTAGAAGCTCGCCGATACGGCTACGGAACTCGGTCCTGCCGGCTACGACAACCAGCCAGGAGGCAGTCTTGCGTTCTCGCCACCCGCCTTCGAGAAGGACTCGGAGCTCAGCAGGCGTGACCTCTGCGGCAGCCTGGACCAACTCTCGCGCGCGCACCGCGCGCTCGGGCCCGCTCAAGCGCAGCAGGCTCCCACCCAAACGCAGGTACCGCCGTCCGGGGGCGACGAATCGGCGGACCAGGTCCTGCAGCTCAGGGTCAGTGTTGGCATGGCGCACAGCTGCATCCTTGCCCGGCGACCGCCCAGCTGGCAGCGCTTTTTGCCAAGGAGTGCCGAGCGGCGGTCAGGATGGGCTGCACCGACGTATGCGTCATCGCGGTAACCGGTCCCCTCGCCGGCCGCATCCTCATCGGTAACAGCGATGGGTACTGGGGCCCCAATGTCTCCCCCGCCACCGACTTCCTAGACTGGTACGAACGCTGGCTCAACCACATGAGCGCCGGACGCGACAATCGAGCCCTGGAACTGACCTCGCCTCGGCTTCGTGCCCATCCAAACCGCCACCGCATGGCTCCGAAGATCTGACTAGCCGTAACGGGAGCAAGGAAGTGATGCTGTTGGTGATCTTCAGCAGCTGTCGGTTTGGGTCCGGTCGATCGTCTGGCGGCAGAGGCGTGTGAAGCGGGTTGCGGGGCTGGTCCGGGTGTTGCCCGGCTGATGCTGGTGGAGGCGGATGAGATTGGTTCCGGCCGCCGTGAGCACGTGTTGGACGTGGGTTTTCGCTGTGCCGCGGTAGCGGCAGTGGCGTAGGCCGTGGGCGTGCACGGTCTCGGAGACGGTGGCTTCGCAGCCGGACCTGAGGGCATATCGCTCGCGCCAGGGCCTGGTCTGCTGGTCACGTCGTGCCCGGTTCTGGATCTCTTGCAGAGGCTGGGGCAGGAGGAGGATGTGCCGGCCCTTGCCGTCGACGTTGCCGGTGCATTTGAGGCGGTCCTCGCAGGCCCGGCAGGTGGCGCGGGGGAAGAGCACCGACATGCGCTCCTGGCCGTCGGAGAGTGTCGGCTTCCATGGAGGGCTGGTCGCGCCGTTCGGGCAAGTCAACGTTCTTTCCTCCCAGTTGGGGACGAAGTCTTCCTTGTTGAACCCTGGGTGGGCGCGGGAGGTCGGGGCGAGGCGGACCGGGCCGACCAGGTCGATCCCGTGCTGGGTCCTGGCCCGGTGGATGGTGGCCGGGGTGACGTATCCGCCGTCGACCAGGTGCTCGGCCGGGGCGAGACCGCGCGTTGCGAGATCGGCGTGGATCCTCTCCAGGGCGTCGATGTCCTGCTCTGGCGCTGGCGTGGTGGCGACGTGGACGATCACGTTGGGCAGGCCGTCGTCGCAGGTCTCGGTCTGGTGGTCCTTGTAGCCGACCACTCGGCCTTGCCGGGCTTGTGGCTGAAGCGCGCCTGAGGATCGTGAGGAGAGACGATCTCCACCGACGACCAGGGGACCCGTGCCGTCGCCGGATCCGGTCTGCCCTCGGCTGCCGCCCCCGAGGAAGTCGTCCGGCGGGCGGTATGGCGTCGGCTCTGCCTGTCACGGGTCTGCTTCGGCCCACGCCATCGCAGAGCGTCGTGCTCGTCGAACCAGTACTGCTGGACCCAGACCTGCCGCAGCACCTCCACCTGCGGCAGCCGCCGAAGCCTGGCTGGGGTGTCGGGAGCGATGAGGGCCTGGAACAGCCGCATGCCGTCCTCGCCGACCCTGAGCGCGTACTGCTCTCGCTCCTTGGTCTCCCTGGGCAATCGGTCGTAGCGCACCGGCCGGCCGTAACGTCGGGCCCACTCCTCGGTGACCAGGGCGGACACCCATTCCTCATCGGAGGCGGCCAGCTCCTCCAGGGCCGCGCGCAGTGTTTCCCCGACGAGCTCGATCCGGTCCAAGCGCCGCACTGCCGCCAGGACGTGCGTGGAGTCGGTCCGCTGCCGCCCGCGCCGCTTGACCAACCCGGCCTCCGCCAGACGCTCGACCATCACCGCCAGAAGCCGGTCCGCCCGATCGCCCTCGGCCATCCGGTCACGGAACTCGCTCAGCACCGAGAAGTCGAAGCCCGGGTCGTCCAACTCCAGCCCCAGGCAGTAATTTCCAGTCCAACCGGCACCGAACGGCCTCGGCGGCCTGCCGATCGGTGAGATTCTCCGCGTACTGCAGCACCGACACCAGCGCCAGACAAGCCGGCGACAGACCACGACGCCCGTCGGTGGGATACCACTCCCCGAAGTCGTCGTCCGTGAACAGACCTTCCAGGTGATCCCGGACCCACATCGCCGCCGTGCCCCGCGGATTGCTCGCCCGAGCCATCCGCGCGGTCAGCGCCGGGATCTCCCGCCCGGACCATGAACCCATCGCCACCGCAGCCCACCCCCGCTGAACAGCCCGACCCTCCAAGCCAGGACAGCACGCAGACGTGGCGAGCGGCCGGGAAAGCCGGGATCCTCACCCTCTTCGGTGAAGATTCCGGCAGCCTTCGTCTCTATCCGGCGCTCAGCCGGCCCAGCCCTCGGCATTCGAGTACGACTCGAAGGAGTAGCGCGTATCGCGGCCCCACTCCTCGCCGGTGATGCGTTCGTACGCACGGTCCGGCACGTAGAGCAGGCTCTCGGCCCAGATGTGGTCGATGACGAACGGGGCGAAGGCGGAAGCGTCCTGCAGGACCTTGCCGTATACCGCTCGGCCGGCGGCGACGACCGCGGCGCGCGTGTAGAGGAAGGCGTCCCCCGACAGGTCTTGTCCGTACTCCTTGCGGTCCAGTTGGTAGAGCGCCCAGGACAGTTGTTCCGCGAAGCCCGTGACCAGCGACAACGGGGACCGGGCGAGGCGCTCGGTGATGTTGGCGGCGAGCAGTTCGGCCTCAGCGTCAGGTCCTGCGGGCCTGCAGTCTTCGATGAGCTGCCAGAAGGTGTCTTCGTTCACAGTGCGAGCATGACGCAGCGGACAGACACTCCCGACCACCGAGCTATCTGGGTGCTGCTGTGGGACTGATGAAGATCACCAACAGCATCCGGAAGTTGAGCCAGAACCATCACTCATGCACAAAGCCAGCACGCTGGTGCCGGGTACCGAGCTCCTCGTCCTCCTGTGACCGAGACCCGCCGAACCCGCCCGAAGCGCCCGCCCGGACCGCCCGTACGAACACCCACTGCCGATCAGCTGTCACATGACGCCCGGCCCACCGCGTTAGCAAGGTATGGATCAAGTATCGAGTGCGGACGCCGCGGCCGAACCGCACTGGCCGGAGTTCCCGGACTTCGTCGCCGCTCGCGCCCGGCACCTGCTGCGGACAGCCTTCCTCCTCACCGGCGGTGACGCCCACCTCGCCGAGGACCTCGTGCAGGAAGCGCTCGGCCGGATCTACGTCAAGTGGCGGAAGATATCCCGGCTGGACAACCCCAGCGGCTACGCGCAGACCGTCCTGGTCAACACCTTCCTCTCCTACCGCCGCAAGCGCAGCGCCTCCGAGCGCGTCACCGACGAATTCCCCGAGGTCGGCGTGGACGACCCGGACCCGGCACTGCGACTGACGCTGCTGCGGGCCCTCGCCGAGCTGCCCGCGCCCGACCGCGCCGTGCTCGTGCTCCGCTTCTGGGAGGACCGCAGCGTCGAGGAGACGGCGAGCGTCCTGCGGCTGAGCGGCACCGTCGTCCGCACGCGCTGCCGTCGGGCCCTCGCCCGGCTGCGCGCGGTGCTCGGCGACGACATCGACACAGTCCTGGGCGGCGGCTCCGTGGGAACAAGCGGAACGGCCGGATCGGCCGGGACGCGCGGAACGACCGGAACGGCCGGATCGAGCGGGACGAGCGGAACGAGCGGGACGAGCGGATCCACCCGCGCGTCCCAGAAGGAGGTGCTGCGCCATGCCCACTGACGACGAGTTCACTGACGAGTTCGCCGACGGATTCGCCCGCGCCCTGCGCGGAGCCGCCGAGCTGGCACCCGAACCGGTGCAGCACACCCTGGCCGTACAGGCCGAGCAGCGCGGCCGCCGACACCGCCGCCGCCGACGCACCGCCATCGCGGGCGGCCTGGCGGTGCTGGTGCTGGCCGGCGCCGGAGGCTTCGCGGCCGTCGGCGGGGGCACGTTCGGCGCCGTCGGACCGGCCGAACCGCCGGCGCCCGCCCTGCCGACGATGTCGTCGCGGGAACTGATCACGCTGCTCACCGGCCTGCTGCCGAAGGGCACCGTGACGGAGCTCAACGCCGGCGGCCCGGGGCAGGTCAGCGGGCACCAGACCGGCGCCGTCATGCTGTTCGACGACGGGGCGGGGGCGAGCCTCGTCGAGTTCTCGGCGGAGCGGACGAACCTGCGGCCCGACGCGGGCACGGTCTGTCCGGACGGCTTCAACACCCCGCAGGACTCCTGCGACCGGACGGTCAGGCCGGACGGTTCCGTGCTGGTGATCGACAAGCTGCGGAACACCACCACCCAGGGCGGTCGCGAATGGCGGGCCACCTGGGCGGCCCCGGACGGCCGCCGGATCAACTTCACCGAGTACAACGGGCAGCCGGCCACGGTGAACCGGCCGAGCCCGCCGCTGGCCGACGCCCAGCTGACGGACCTGGTGACCTCCCCCGACTGGGACCGCGTCTTCGCCTCGCTCGCCCCGGTCAAGGGGGCGCCGAAGCCGGGCGACTCCCCGGCTCCCGAGCAGTCGGCGACCGGCCCCTCGAACGCGGAACTGCTCGCGAAGCTCCTCCCGCTACTGCCCGCCGGGGCGAAGGTCGAGAGCCAGGACCCCGAGCACGCCACGCTCACGGTCACCTTCGAGGGCCGCACGAGCATGCTGACGGTCGGTGCGGAGCCGCCGTCGCCGCGCGGCCGGTCCGACCTCGCGTCCATGGACCACAATCCCACGACCCCGCTGGAGGTCCGGGAGAAGCGGCCGGACGGGACGCTCGTCGTCACCAACCGCTTCGGCAACGGCAAGACCGCGACGAACCCGATCCTGCACTGGACGGCCGCCGTGCACTCCCCGGACGGCAGCCAGGTGTGGATCTCGGAGGGCAACGGCGAGAACGGCTACACCTTCAGGCCCGGCGACCCGGCGCTCGACGTGGACCGGCTGAAGGCGATCGTGACCGCCCCGGCCTGGCACTCCTGACGCCGAAGCGGCGGCCCGGCAGGGGAGCTGACACCCCCGGCCGTCGGCCGTTGCACCTCCTGGCCGGCGGAGCGCTGGCGCCCGAGCCGTCAACGGGGCCGTCCGAGCCGTCAGCGGGGCCGTCCGAGCTGTCAGCGGGGCGTCGGCGCCCCCGGTGCCGGGCGTCCACGAGGAGCGGGACTGACCCGTCTCGCCGCAGGCAGGCCCCCGGCAGCCATCGGACTGCTGGGGGCCTGGCGCGGCCCAGCACGAGTTCCCGGGACGGGTTCCCAGCCCGGGTTCCCAGCAAGGGTTCCCAGCACGGGCTCCCGGGACGGGGCCCGCTAGGACGGGGGTGGGGGCGGTGCCGATGCCGGAAGGCCCGGATCAGCTGAAGGCGACGCTGGACAGCCGGGCCTTGTAGAACTTGGCGTCGTACCCGTACCCCGTCAGGGGGCGTGTGAAGTACGTGCCGCCGGAAGGGTTGAAGAACTGCACGTAGGTGTTCCAGTAGCCCTTGTCAGGGTCGGGGAAGTGCACGGGGTCCGTGACGTTGATCGCCTGCAGCCAGAAGGATTCGCCGGAAGCGGTCCGGGAGTAGGACTTCACGCCGGCCCCGGTCGGGGTCCACAGCTGGGGGACGGTGCCCGACTTGTCCAGCCTCTTCACCGCGCTGCCTTCGGTGAAGAGAAGGTACCCGGGGTCGCGGTAGTCGGTGTCGAGGCTGTGGCCGTTGGAGACCGGGATCCGCACCCCGCTGTCCGCGAGCCTGAAGTTCAGGGCGCTGCCGGTGCACGCGTACCTGACCAGCAGGTCGGTACCGAGCACCCACAGGTAGGTGCCGTCGTACCAGAGGCCGTGCGCGCCGTTGAACTCGAACTCGTCGACCTTGGTGAGGCTCGCGGGATTGTCGGACTGCCCGGCCTGGGGAGCGTAGATGGTGAGGAACCCCTGCCGGGTGACCGACTTGCCCCCTTCGGTGGTGGTCACCGGGGGGTGGTTGCCAGGGCCTCCGAATCCGGTGTCCGCCTCCGAGGACGCGACAACGACGGCACCGACGCCGGGTATGCGTTCGATCGCGTGGGGGTTGCCGTAGGGCCTGGCGGACCAGAGAAGCGCGTCGCCGTCCCCGATGTCGACCATGCCGACCTTGCCGTAGGACGCGGCGACCAGGGCCACCCAACCGTGCGCGGTGGTGTCCCGGAACCTGACGTCGGACAGGTTGGTCCAGGTGTTGAAGCCGTTCACGACCGCCGTCGGCGGTGTCCAGGACCACTTGCGGTTCTGCGGCGTCCAGTCCGTGCCGGCCGGGTGGATGAGGATCTGGTTCTTGGCCTGCTCGCAGACCGCCACGTCGTACGCGCCGCCGACAGCCTGCGCGTCGGTGGGCATCGCCAGGGATGCGAGCGGTGCGCCGAACGCGGCGGCAGCGGCACCCTTCAGCAACGATCTACGGTTCATTGGTCCCCCCGGTTTCCGGATCTTGACTGGACGGGAGGCTATCCCATCCGACGGCGGGCGCGGACCTGTCGCAGGACTCGGTGTACGAGGGCGGCAGTTCGGCCGTAGGTGCAGGCGCAGCGGGGGAGGTCGGCGGCCGGGTCACGGCCGGAACCGGCCGGCGCCGGCGGCCCGTGCCCTGGTCGAGCACGGTCGGCGAGACACGTTCTCGCATCCGGGGAACCGTCCCGCTTCGGCTCCGCCGCCCAACCGGCGGCCGGTTCCGGAAGCCCGCTTCGAGCCCGTCCCCGGGCGCTCCGGCCGCCTACGGTTCCAGGCGGGGGTCGTCGATGTCGACGGCGACGATCCCGGCCGGGTACAGCTGCGGATTGGCCGTCAGGATCAGGTGCTGCTGCGGACGCACCGGGGTGGGCAGGCTCGCGGCGAGGGCGTGGGCCAGGTCCTGGCCTCCGTACCCGTCGCGGACCATGGTCGCCACCACCACGGCCGTACTCGCGTCCAAGGGCTCGCACTCGAGCGACGGCAACGCCAGGACCGCGTGCGCGGCACCCTCGTCCTTGATCTCGGCTTCGACCAGGCACAGGACCGGAACGAGAAGGTGCTGGAACGGGCTGTGCAGAGCGGAGTCCACGATCCGGTGCAGGCGCGGGTGACCGGCGGCCAGCGCGGACAGGGCGCTGGAATCCAGAATGATCACGCGCTGCGCCGTGGGGCGACCTTGGCGCGCGCGTCCGCCGCGGCGATGTCGTAGACCCGCTGCAGCAGGTCCGGGCCGTCGTCCAGCTCCGTGTCGGTGAGGGTCATCCCGAAGTGCTCCCGGAGCAGCCGGCGGCCTTCGGCCACGCGCTCCGCGATCTGCTCCGCGGTGGGCTGCCGCTCCACCAGCAGCGCCACCTGGGCGCCGATCGTGGTGCCGCGGGCCGCCGCGAGGGCGGCCAGCCGGTCCCGCGTACCAGGGGAAACCTTGATCGTCGCATCGGCCATACCACGATCGTACACCTGCGGTACACCAGCGGTGTACCGCTCGGAGCTCGGGCCCGGGCTGCCCGAGCGGGGGCGGGCCGGGCCCCGGCGTCCACGGCCGCTCGGTCGGCGGTCAGCGGTCGGCGGTCAGCGGTCAGCGGTCGACTGCACTCACCTGCGCTGCGGCCCGGACCACCGGCCCCGCCACCGCCCGATGCCCTGGTCCTCTTGGTCGTCGCAGCGCAGTTCCCGGTCGCCGAAGGCATCGCGGAGGCCCTCCAGTGGAACGACGGTCGCCTCGGCGCCGGGTTCCGCGACGTGCCGCACCTCGATCCAGCCCTCGCGGACGAACCGGACCAGCGGAGCGAGGTCCGCCGCCACGTACGCCCGCAGCTCCTCGCCCGCCAGGCCTGGCGGCAGATCGTCGAGGATCCCGAACGGTCCCGTCAGCCAGCCGCTCGGCTCCCGGGCGCACACCCGGAACCGGTCCTCGTCCTCGGTCAGGTCCAGCTGGTGGATGTGGTGGGCGGGCGCCCGGGGCGTACGCGGCGGAAGTCCAGCGGCGATCCCCCGCCTCGGTCGCCCGCAGTGCGAGGGTCGGCGCCTTGGACCCCGGGCCGGCGCCGAGGCAAGACCAGCGGCCCTGCCGTGACCGGGCGGTGAGCACCCGTCACCCGGTGGGGCGGGCGCCTCCCGTTCCCGGCGCCGCCGGGGCTTCCCCGCACGGCCGGGGCGGACCCGGCCGCGCGGATCGGCGCTGGCGGGAACACATGCCGCGCTATACCGTTGGTCCCCGTCCGCGCCGCTGAACCCCATCGCGCGAAGACCACCGTCAAGCTCAGGACAGGACGTATGCCGGCAGAGATCTCGCCCACCGGGAACCACCCCGACCGCAGTTCGCAGCCCGGGATGCGGGCCTCCCACGTGGACCGGGACCGGGTGGCCGAGCTGCTGCGGGTCGCGGCGGGCGACGGCCGGCTGACCGCGGACGAACTGGACGAGCGTCTGGAGGCTGCCCTGTCGGCGCGGACGGTCGGCGAACTGGCCGACCTCACCGTCGACCTGCCGCCCGTGTCGCTCTTCGGCGGCGGGGCAGTGGCGGAGGTCAAGGACCTCCTGCGGATCGACCAGAAGTGGAGCACGGTCAAGAAGTCGGGCCGCTGGGTGGTGCCGCGTCGGCTGGAGCTCTCCGTGGAGTGGTGCGACGTGACGCTCGACTTCACCCAGGCGGTGATCACGCAGGACACCCTGCAGATCGACCTGGACATGCGCGGCAAGACCCTGACGCTGATCACCAAGCCGGGCATCGTGGTCGACGCCGACGCCTTGGCACTGGAGTTCGCCAAGGTCAGGAACCACCCGACCGATGACTCCGGCACACCGACCACGCTGCGGGTGGAGCTGGTCGGCAAGAAGAGCTTCGGCCGCGTGGTCGTGCGCCCGCCACGGCGGCCGGCCGGCCAGTGGATCCGCAGGGGGCACGCCCCCCTGCCCGGCGGGGACTGACCCGCCCGCGGCCTGCGGGTCGGGGGCGGTCCGAGGGGGTAGCGGTGGGGCCCGGGTGAACTGGCGGGCCTGCATCGCCGGTTCGAGACAACGGACGGCCCACAGGTCGTGAGTTCGGCGCAGGTCCTGCTCGACCGTGACACCTCCGTGCCAGGGGATGAGGGATATCCGCCCACGTCACAGCACTCGACAGCACCCCCCACGACAGCAGGCACGACAGCACCCCCCACCGCCGACGGGCTGCCTTGCGGACAGGCCCATAAAGGGGTCGCGCGTGCCACCGTCCGGATGATGAGGTGGCACGGTGACCAAGCATGACGAGTCGGACACCGTCCGACCGCTGACGCTGGCCTGGGTGCGCCGGCACCTGGAAGCCGGCGAGTGGATCGTCGGAGCCGAGGCGCTGCACGGCGGCGCCACCGCCGAGATGCGCAGGCTGACCATCGGCACGCGGGAGGCAGGCACCCGGTACCTGGTGCTGCGTTCCTTCGTCGGCCCGACCCGGCAGGGGCCGGCCGAGGAGCTCCTGCACCGGGAGGCCGACGCCCTGACCACGCTCACCGGCACCGGCGTGCCCGCTCCCGCCCTGGTGGCCGTCGACCCGGGCGCCGCGCACTGCGAGTACCCCTCGCTCCTGATGACCCACCTGCCGGGCCGGCCGGTCCTGGACGACGAGGGGCTTGGGCCGCGCCTGCCCCTGCTGGCCCGTCAGCTCGTGGCCATCCACGCGGTGCGCCCGGCCGTGCGGCCCCGGGAGTACGTGGCGCTGACGACCGCCGACACGGTCGTGACCCCCCGGGGCGCCGACGCCGCGCTCTGGGCCGCCGCGATCGACGTGATCCGCAGGCCCGCGCCGCGCTACGAAGGGCGCTTCCTGCACCGGGACTTCCAGCCCGGAAACGTGCTGTTCGACGTGCCCGGGGACGCGCCCGGCACCCCCGGTGCCCGGATCACCGGCGTCGTCGACTGGGCGGCGGCCTCCTGGGGCCCGGCGGACCTCGACGTGGCGCACTGCTCCACCAATCTCGCGCTGCTGCACGGCCCGACGTGGGGCCTGCGCTTCACCGAGGCGTACCAGGAGGCCGGCGGAACGCTGGCCGCGGCCGCGGACGAGCGGCTGTACTGGCAGGTGCGGGTGCCACTGGCGTTCTCGGAGGAAGTGCAGTGGGTGGCGCAGCCGTGGCAGGAGGCAGGCCGGACCGAGCTGACGCCACGAGCCGTGGCGGAACGGCTGGACGCGTATGTCACCTCCCTGATGGACGCGCCGGCCTGAGCCGAGGCGCAGGCGGCCCGGGGCGCGGCCACCGGCTCCCGCTTGGTCTGGACCGGTAGCACCTGGGGATCCGACCCCTCGACCTCCCGGTCGCCTGACGGTAGCGTGGGGCCGGAGCGGGGCGCCGAATTGCGGGGGTGGGCCATGCATGTGACGCCGAGTCAGGCTTTTCACCACCGGTGGTGCGCGGCGGTGGCGGCGCAGGACCTCGCGGCCCTCAAGGGGCTCTACCACCCCGATGCGGTGATGCTGTCGTCGACGACGGGCTCGGTCCAGGCCGGCGCCGAACAGATCCTGGCCGGCTACGCGCAGCTGTTCCGTACGGTCGGCGCGATGACGACGACGGCCGTGGAGGAGTTCACCGACCTGGGTGACGTGATCCGCGTGGAGTCCGTCCGCTCGACCGCCTTCGCCCCGATGCTGGCCTACGACGTCTTTGCCCTGGACGACGGGCGGGCACGGGTCCACGTCACCGGGTCCATCAGGCCCCGACCAGCGGCGCCGGCTCCCCCGCAGCACAGCGTCCCCACCCCGGGGCAGAACCTCCACCGACGGATCTGGGACGCCATCGACGCCCGGGACGCGACAGCGCTGCGCGCCGTGTACGCCCCCGACGCCGCCCAGACCGTCGTCGGCGGGGTCATCCGGGGCGCGGACGCCATCGTGCAGGCCACCTGGCAGAACTGGCACGACGGCAACACGACGCGGCTCAAGGCCGTGACCGCCTTCACCGACGCACCCCAGGCCATGTGCGCGGAAGGCGTCGCCGAAGTCGCGCTCCAGGACACCCGCTTCGACACCGCCTACTACCAGGTGTGGCTCCTGCGGGCCGGGCTGGTCACGCACTGCGTCACCGGTCTGATCTCCCCCCGCCCGAACGAACTGCGCCAGGGCCTCGAGCGCCTGTCCGACGCGCGGCTCAAGGCCGCCCAGGCCGTCACGCTCGGTATGGCGATGCGCGTACCGCGGGCCTGGTGACCGGGCCAGGACTGGCAGCAGAAGCTGGTCGAGGTGCGGGCCGGGCCCGGCGTTTCCGACGGCGCTACCGGCTCGGGACAGCGGGACAGCGGGACAGCGGGACGGCGCTACCGGCTCGGGACGGCGGGACAGTCCGCCAGAACGCGCGGAGGGCGCTGACCAGTGCCTCGGGCGCGTCCTCGGCGATGTGGTGGCCGGAGTCGATCGGGCCGCCCTCCAACCGGTCGCCCGCCCAGTCGCGCCAGACGCCCAGCACGTCGCCGTAGAGGGCGGCCATGTCGTCGCGGGTCGCCCACAGCACCTGGAGCGGGCGGTCGATGCGCCGGCCCGCCCGCAGGTCGGCGTCGTCGTGCTCCCGGTCGACACCGAGGCCGGCCCGGTAGTCCTCGCACATCGCGTGCACGGTGGCCGGGTCGTGGATCGCGTGCCGGTAGTCCTCGTACGCTTCGGCTCCCATCTGCTCCGGGCAGGCCCGGTACCAGGCGTCGGGGTCGGCGTTGATGACGCGTTCGGCGGGCTTGTCGGTCTGCCCGAGGAAGAACCAGTGCCACCAGAGCGCGGCGAACCCCGCGTCGCAACGCCGCAGCGCCTCGCCGATGGGGACGGCGTCCAGCACGCTGACCGCGGACACGGCCTCCGGATGGTCCAGCGCGAGCCGGGTGGCCACGTACGCGCCCCGGTCATGCCCGACCACGGAGAACCGTTCGTGCCCCAGCCCGCGCATCACCGCAAGGCAGTCGTTCGCCATGGCGCGCTTGGAGTAGGGCTCGTGCCGCATGTCCGTGGGGGGCTTCTCGGACCGGCCGTAGCCGCGCAGGTCGGGGCAGACCACCGTGTGGCCGGCCGACACCAGCAGGGGCGCGACGCGGTGCCAGGTCGCGTGGGTGCGCGGGTGGCCGTGCAGCAGGAGTACGGCGGGACCGCTGCCGCCGTGGCGGACCCGCAGCCGGGCTCCGTCACCCTCGCACCGGGCCAGCTCGAAGCCGTCGAACATGGAACCGCCTCCCCTGCCTAGGACCTTCAGCCTCTGCCCCGGAACTCCCGACCCATGCGGCGAGCGTCCCACCGGCCCGGCGCGGCCCCGCACGGCCCGGCACGGCCCGGCCGCATCCCCCCGCGGGGCGGCGATGTCGAGTTCAGCTCACGCTGCTGCCGACAGCGTGGGGCGGGGATACGCAGCCGAGGCGTGCGCAGCGGCGCTGCGCCGGGGCGGCTCCTGGCAATGCCGCGCCCTGCGCGGAGGCGCAGTCGAACTCTCGCTCCTGGAGCGTCTCAACGCGGGGAGAGAGTGCTCCGGCCCTGCCGATCCTGCGGGACCGAGCCGTCCAGCGAAGTGCCCCGGATCGACATGAGGACCATCAGGGCACCGCCGCAGACAATGGCCGAATCGGCGAGGTTGAACACCGCGAAGTGCTCGACGGAGATGAAGTCGACGACGTGCCCGCGAAAGACAGCGGGTGCCCGAAAGATCCGGTCCGTCAGATTGCCGAGCGCGCCCCCGAGCATCAGGCCCAGGGCGACAGCCCAGGGAAGGCTCTGAAGCCTCCGCGCGACACGCGTGATGACCACGACGACCGCGACCGCGATCGCCGTGAACACAGCAGTGAAGGCCTGGCCACTGCTGAAAGCCGCTCCGGAGTTGCGGAACAGTTGCAGCGTCAGTACGCGGCCCGCCACGGTAACGGGCTCCTGGCCTTCCAACCGCGAGACAGCCATGAGCTTGCTGCCGAGATCCAGGGCATAGGCGAGAACGGCCGCCGTCAGCAGAGCGGTCAGAGCCAGCGTGCGTGTGCGCTTGTCAACGGCACGCGTGGCGGTCCCGGGCTCGGTCTGCGAGGAACCGTCGGTAGTCATGATCCGCTCCGTGGATGCCGAACCGCCCTGGACAGCACCACAGTACAAGGCCTGCGAGGCGACACGTCGGGCAGCGGTTGGATCCGGCTTTCACACCCCGGTGGTCGGACCCTGCCGGGTCGAACGTCATCGCGCCGTCCGATCAGCAACCCGCCCGCGCTCGGCCGCAGTTCCCACCCTCCGCGTGGCCGTATCAACGACTCGACTGGTTGTCAGGTCACAGGCTCTTTCCCCTTGTCAGGTCACAGGCTCGTTCCGCTTGTGCCGTCGAGTGGATCGCGGCGGTCATGCGGAACGCCCGGTGGCGTCGCGGTGCCGTCACCGACGGCCGGCAGCTCGCCGGACTCCGGCACCTTGCGAAGCAGTTCGCTGTCCGCGCAGAAGCTGTCCGGATCGTCGATGAGGCACAGGGCGTACCTGCCGTCGATGCGGAAGACACTCGGGGAGAAGCTGCGGCAGGAGCGGGACGGTCCCGGTGGGCCGGTGACGGGGCGGTAGATGTGGACCGCGGCCTCGTAGCCCTCGGTGGCCCGCTCGGCGGTATGGGCGGAGGAGTCGGAGTCGCGGACGTAGAAACGCCAGGTCCCCTCCGGACCGCAGGAACTGCTCAGCCGGCGGCCGGTGACAGCCGCGCGGTGATCGGTTTCGAACCGCAGCGCGATGCCGCCGTCGGAGTCCGTCCAGGTGCCGACCAGGTCGCTCCCGTTGATCAGCACCTCGTCCGGCCGGTTGCCGCCCAGAGCCCCACAGCCCGGCGCTGCCGCAACCGTGGACCCCATCACCATCACCCAAGCCGCGACACGCATACCGCGCGGCCGTCGCCCGGCCGTTGCCATCGCATCCACGTGGGGCCCCCCTTCCCACCCAGCGCCCAACGCAGTACCGGACCGCCCGCCCTCTGCGGGCCGACAACCGGTCGAACGCCCCCATCATGGCACCATATTGAACGCGTTCAAGTCGGCGGGTGCCGGAACACCCGGCGGCCCCAGTCCGACCAGGCCACCGAGCAGCGGACAACCCGTCACGCCGTCGGCGCGCAGCACCAGGCTGCCGGGATCACGTCTCCGCTCCTGCTCTGCGCGCCGACTCTCCTACTCCTCCCCTTGACGCCCCGGTGTCCGGGCTTCCACCCCCCCGGCCCCCGCCGAAGGCGCCCAGGGACAAGCGGTCGGAGCCCGCCAACGACAATCGGAACCGGACCGGTGCGAGTGCCGGCAGACGTATCTGCCAAGATCGCCCGCATGAGATTTCGCCGCCTCCACCTACGCGCGGGCAAGGACGACGGTCCGCTCGTGGGGCCGTCCACGGGCTCGCCGGACGAGAGAACCGCCGACGACCCGGCTCTCGAACCCGAGATCGAACACGATGCCGACGGACGGGTCACCCCCGAGTCCTTGGCGGCGGTCCGGGCGGCCGCGGAGCGGGGCCTGCCGGTGGCGATGGCCAACTACGGCACGGCCTTGCTTTCCGAGGGCGACCAGGCCGGGGCACTGCACTGGCTCACCAGGTCCTGGGAGGCCGGGAACGTCACCGCCGGCTTCAACCTCGGCACACTGCACTGGATGGCCGGCAACCGGCACCAGACCCAGCTCCTGTGGGAGCAGGCTGCCACCCGGGGCGATGTCGACGCCATGCTCGGCCTGGTCAGACTGGCCTTCGAGCGGGACGACCGGTCAACGATCGAGCGCTGGGTGCCACGGATCTACGCCCAGGACCTGGCCTTCCCGATCACCACGGTCGGAGTCGCCTTCAGCGAGCGCGGCTGCACCTCGGAGGCCCTGCGCGCCTTCACCATCGCCGGCGACCTGGGCGACGCCCATGCCATGGAGTACCGGGCCGACATCCTCGAGACCCGTGGCGATCACGAGCAGGCTGCCGCCCTCCGAGCCCGAGCGGCGACAGCCGAGCGCATGTACTGACCCAGGGCCGGCACAGCCCCGGCCCCGCCAGCGCAACACCGGCGGCACGGACGGCACCGCCAGGCCGGGTCGGAGCCGAGCGCGTCGAGCAACCCCCGGCACAGCGCGTCGGCGGCCCCGAAGCAGCTTGACCCGCAGGAACCTGGGCCCGCTACCGAACGACGAAGATCTCCGGCATCGGCAAGCGCCACTCCCCCAGCACATCGATGAGTACCCGACGGGCCAGCTCCCGGGCTTCGCCCCATCCTGGATCGACCGCCAGAGCTTCTCTGCTCCACCGATCCGAGTTCTCCCGGCCACTCATCCCAGCGAAGATCGCATCGATCGCTCGCAGCTCGGGAAGCACCTCACGGCCGACCTCCCCGTCATTCACCAGGCTCTCGACCATGCGGAAGGCGTGGTCGAAATCCAGGGCGACCTCATCCGTCGGGACACCATGCTCGTCCACCCATGCCAGCTGAGCCGATGGATCGGCCGCCACCACGGTCAGCGACTGGACCAACAAACACCTTCGAAATGAAGGATCAGGGTTCCTCATCCGAGGATCGTCGCACGCTCCGGCAGCAGGCACACGTCTGTCTCACCATCACGCTGAGCACGTTCATCCGCACCTGGCCGAGCACTTCAGCGAGCACGCGGACAGCAGCGGACAGCAGCCCTTGGAGCAAGCACAGCAGGCCCGGGCACAGCGTTCTTCCCCACCTGCCCGCCGGCCCTGACCTGTAGTCACACGACCGGAATGGCCAGTGTGTTCGACCACAATGGGCCATGACTCGGATCGGACGGGTCCTGGCGCTCGTCATTTGCACTGAAGTGCATTGTCTCGCCCGGAGCGACGCCGGCCAGGAATCCCCCAAAATCGTCGAGTGGCAGCACCTGGAGCCGGTCGGTGGGGTCGAACACCCCGCTGAAATCGCCACTTGCATTGCTGGTGAAGGTTACGAAAGCTTCCCTGTGATCATCGACCGCCCCGCCAAATTCGTTGATAACCGTACTCCCGAACATCGAGAGCCGGACGTGGACGGTGTGTTCGAATCCACGGCCGGTGATGGTCTTGGTTTTGACGTCGTAGTTGAGCAACACGCCAGCTTGTGCCGGGGGGCTCAACCTATCCAGCGCATTGATGAGATTGCGTCCGGAAAACGGTTTTGGCAGGGAAATCTTGCGGGCCAAATCCCGAGTACTTCCTGGCGAAAATGCAGGGAACACTCCTCGCTGTCGAGCACCGGAGATGGCCTTTCGCAGACTCGGCATGACTTTCTACTCCTCTCTTCGGCTCGTGCTTACCAGGACACGAACCATTCTGTGCCCGGTCGGACCGGTGGATCCAGGCTGATTGCGAAATTTCAGCGGGGGCTTACCAGGACGCGAATGAGCCCTTGGCCGTGTTCCAGGGACGTCAGAGCCTTTCCGATGACAGCGCAGAATGCGCGTCCGGGCTCGCTGGCACGGCGGCTGTGGCCAGCCGTCGATGATGTGGTGAGGAGGTCGCCCGGCCGAATGGGTGCGGGATCCGCATCGGCGAGGCACCACACTTTGCCCATCAAGGCGACATTGACGCTATCCGTATGGCGGTCGAGCACGAGTGCGGGCTTCACACCACCCGCTCCGGACACGATGCCTGCCACCGCAGTGTCGTATTCTCGCAGGCACGGATGGACTTCCCCCTCCTCGCCCAGGACGACGACGCACCCTGGTTCGATGCTCGGATCGCTTGTCGTCAGCGCCTCCGCATAGTCGGCACCCGGGAGATTCAGGTCGCCCTGGACCTCCACATCACCCGCTACCTGGACCTTGCCGACGAATTGCGCTGCGAATGCCCCGCCGATCCCGACGACCCCTGTGCCGTGGGTGCTGGTTCCCCGTACGCCCGCCTCGTGTTCGCTCTGCCCAACGGCTCCCGGGCCGCTGCCGGTGCTTATGCCGAATACACCGGCTGCGTTCGGGCCGGCACTGTCGTTGCTGCCGACCACGGCGCCGTGATCGGGCGAATGCCCGACACCCCGCACTCCCTCACCATGCGCACTCTCGCCGAAAACGCCTTGCGCGGCACCATCGTTGGTACCCACCACGGCGCCGTGATCGGGTGAATGCCCGACACCCCGGACTCCCTCACCATGCGCGCTCTCGCCAAAAACGCCTTGCGCGGCACCATCGTTGGTACCCACCACGGCGCCGTGATCGGGCGAATGCCCCACGCCCCGGACTCCCTCACCCTGAACACTCTCCCCAAAAACTCCTGCGTTTGAGTCTGAGGATATTCCGACTACTGCAGTCATTTTCAGTTCCTCACTTCGGATAATATTCGAATGCTCGATCCGGACTCTTTCCGCGATGGCCGGCGGTCCGTTGTTCGCCTGGGCGGTGGCCGACTACGGATGCGGACCCGGCCTGGGCGACCCCTGCCACCGCCATAGGCAGACATACGCGCACGCGATCGACACGTCGAGTTGTATGACTTCCTTGAATCCGTGCGCACGACCGTTGGCAGTGCCGATATCTGAATTGCCCCTCGTCTGGAACGGTTCCGTCGACGGCAGCCGGTAGGGCATGGGCTTGGCTACGTGGAGTTTGCAAAGTCACAGTCCGTCAGCCTGGATTTTTCAGGCACGGCTGGGACGCACTCGCGTCGTCATAGTCGGCTGGCGTGGTGTCGTTAGTCGACACCCCTCTTCTTTATCGTCTCAGACGATGCGCGACAGCGCCTCCCGGGGCAGGGCGACGACGACCAAAGGAGACGGCCAAAGGAATGGTTGATCTACCGCCATCTCCGATCGACGGAAATATCACCAAGAATCAGCGTTCGCAACGATTCAAGCCGACAATGCGGTAGCGCGTTCCCAAATCCTCACAGATTTTGAATTCCGCCACCAAATCAGTAGATGTTCAACCGAACCTTCCTAAAGCCTGTCTCGGGCCGCGGAGCTACGCGGGGCGAAGAACGGGGTCGATCTCGGCCAGGATTTCGTGCAGCTGACGGGCCCCACGGGCAAGGCGGTCGTCAGCGTCCTGCAACATCTCCTCGCACAACCGCAGCGCGTTGTCCCGGTCCTCGGAGAAGATGCCGAACACGTCGACGATCGCCGTGTGGATCCAATCGCTGTGGTTCGGGCTGGCGACTGCCATCGCGGAGGCGACTATCGTCAGCCCGATCCTGTCCTTTCGCCGAAGCACGGCTTCCGCGGTCACCCGGGTGACCAAGGTGTCATCCGAGTCGAGCACGAGGTCCAGCAGTGGCCCGAGCGCCTCCGGCATGTCGGCGAAACGTGCCAGCCCGTGACCGGCATCCGCCCGGTCACGGTAGTCGTGGCTTCGCCCGAGCTCGCGGAGCGCCGCGAAAGCGGCATGCCGCCGGTCAGTGTCCCCTTGCAGCGTGGCGCGCAAGCGCCTCACCTCAGCGATCAGGCGGGGCATGTCCTGTCGCGCGGAAGCGATGAAGTCGAGGTCGGCATCCAGTTGCAAGTCCGGACTGCCCTGGACCTGTTCTCCGTCGGTGAACCGACCGAGATGGATCTCATCGTCCTGCCCGGCAGTGTCTGGGGCGATCCGGAGGCAGCTCGCCCCGCCGGTCGCACCGCGGGTCTCCAGCACGGGAATCCACGCACCCATGGATGCGGCCGCGATGCGCACCTCCATGGAATCGAGCTCTTCTTCAGTCGGCATGTCCGGATCATCCACCCCAACCGGGCAGACCGTCCACGGGATGCTCAGCAGACCAGCCCGCAGCCCGTGACCCCATCACCGCCGGGCTCTGGCGGCACCGCTCAAACGAGCTACAGAGAACGGCAGCCGTCACCGTGACGGACATGCAGTCTGAAGATCGTCGCATTTCAGCGGCTGCGTCGGCCTAGAGCAGCGCGTCACCGTCGCCCTGGCCGGCTGCGCATGCCCTACGGAGGAGGCGTGAGCGTCCAGGTGACCATCGCCCCGGGCCGGATCGCGGCGCATCGCCCGGTTCCTGCGGCTGCGCGGCGGCGGGGGGCGGAGAGGCGCTTGCGGGCGCGCACCGTGCGGGTCGCGGCCGTCGCCCGCCGCGAGGCGCCCGGCACGATGCCGGCGCACCTCGAGACGCGGGTGGAGGAGACACCCGCGACTTGCAGGGCGTCGTGTCGTGCGACCAGCCTGCGACGCTGTACGCCCTGAACGGGACCAGGCCGCACATCATCCGGCCCCGTCGAAGCAGCACGCCCGGGCGCTCCGCTTCGACGTGGCCGGCCGCGTCGTCTTCGCGGCGAAGGTCCGGCACCCGGGCACCAAGCCGAGCGACTTCTCCGGCCGGGCGCTGCGTGAGGGGCGCTGACCGTCGAGTTGCGCGCTGACCTTCGAGTTGCGCGCTGTCGTGTGGTGCCGTCCCCGCCGGTCCCGGGTGAGGACGGCGGGTACGGCGGGGACGGCTGAGGTCACCTGATGGGGGCCCAGGTCTGGGAGTTCGAGCCGCTGGGGGACTTGGTGGTCGCGAAGTCGCCCGGGGAGGTGCTGGTCCTGTCGAGGGCCAGTCCGGTCTGCGTGTTGATGAGCGTCACGGTGCCGTTGCTCTTGGTGAGCTTCCACTTCTGGTACGGGTTGGCGGGGTCGAAGGCCTTGACGGTGACCGTGCCGCCCGCGGCGGTTGGGACCGTGAGGGCGAGCGGCTGGTAGCAGGCGTCGGAGATCCGCACGGTGCCGTCGGAGCTCGCATCGATCTTCCACTGCTGTCCCCACGAGAGCGCGACGGCGGTGGTGATTTCGACGTTCGCGCTGGTGGCGCCGTTGCAGCCGCCGATGCGGTTCAGCACCAGGTAGCCGCCGTTGGTGAGGACGTGGGACTTGCCGTCGCCGACCATGGTGGGCCCGTAGTCGATGGCGTGCGGGATCAGCTTGGCGAGCGCCGTGCTGCCGGTGGACAGCGGCGGGTTCGCCGCCGGGCGGGCGGTGTTGAAGTAGGCGGAGAGGGTCAGCGGCTTCTGCGCGGCGAGCGCGGCGATGGTCCCGCTCCAGTCGGGGTCGACCCCGCGCCACAGGTCGAGGAGCGAGCCGGCGACGTTGCCTTCCACCACGTCGCCGACGCCCCAGTCGTCGCCGTAGACGAGGTTCTGGCTGCTGCCGTCGCTGTAGACGAAGCGGGAGTCGCCGAGCGCGTAGGCGGCGGAGGCGGTGGCGAAGCCCTCCGACCACGCGCACCCGTCGGTGGCCGCGTACCGGATGCTGTGCGACGAACAGGTGATGCTGCTCGGCCACGTGCCGTTGAAGAGGCGGTGCATGAGGAAGTGGCTGGCCTCGTGCAGGATGAGGTGCTCGGAGTCGGCGTTGACGCCGGTGAGGTAGATGATGTTGTCCGTGGGGTCGTACGACCCGGTGCCGGCGGGGGTGGCGGGGTACCAGCGGACGGTGAGCGGGGTGCAGGCGCCGTTGTTCTCGTTGGCGGTCCAGCACCAGCTGGTGGGGTTGGCGCGGTTCCAGTACAGGAGATTGACGGTGTCGAAGATGTGCCAGACCGGGGCCGTGGCGGCCGGGGGCTTGGCAGTGCCGGTGTTCCGGTTGCCGGTGACGTTGGAGAGGGCCGGCAAGTCCATGGTGTAGTACTGGTAGCCGCCGTCGAGGACCCGCCACACGGTGCCGGTGGACGCCGCCCAGACCTTCACCCACACGGTGCTCAGCGACGTGGTCGTGGTGGGGGTGTAGCAGAGGTTGTAGCTGCCGTCGTTGACGCTGGTGGCCCCCACGACGTTGAGCGCGTGCGCCGTGTCGGTGCTCTTCTCGGCGCCCCACAACTCGACGACGGCGTTGCGGAGCGGCTTGGTGCGGGTGGGCTTGGCCGTGCCGTCCTCGGCGGACTGGTAGTCGTACTGGATCGCCCCGCTGATGCAGATCGGGGTCGCCGCCTGCGCGGCGGTCGCCGTGAGCGGGACGGCAGCCACGGCGGCGAAGAGGGCCGCGGCCAGGGCGACGGCCCGGAACGGCAGTCGCAGTGGAATGATCAAAACGAGTCCTCCCGGTAGTGCCCCCCTGGAAGCGCTACGCCCGCGTGCGGGCGATGGCGGCGCTTCGACGACGCTCCCCACGCCGGTGTGCGCGCCAGGGTTGTTTGTCATCAACCCGTCTGGGGCGGATCTCATGATCGGCAGTGAGCCCACCTACCGGGCAGAGCGCGTGACAGAGCGCGCGGAAGCGCAGGCGGTGGTGAATGTGCATCGTGCATATGCGCCGGATCGTTCGCGGCAGCCCGAGGAGCACCGACCCGCAGCTGATGTCAGGGCGGCACGCCGTCCCGCGAAGCCGCGCTCCGACTACCCCTGCTCGCGCACACGCTGACTGGTTGTGGGCCGGGCGCTGGTGCGGAGCCAGAGCCGGTGCATGCCATGCGCCGTTCCCTCACGATCGCGTCATCGGCCACAAGGAGTGGCAGGCGGGCAAGGTCGACCCGACGTTCTCGATGGACGGGATGCGGGACCGGATCGCGGTCCGTCTCGGCCACGGCCCCCCGCGCCAAGTGCCGCCGCCCGCCCGTTCGCAGATCTCACTGTCCCAGCTGATCGCCGCCGCCCGGATGAACCCCAGGATGGCCGGCACTCCGGTCACCTACGCCGGGGTGCGCACCGTGGAGGCCGCCCTGGTCGACGAAGGGCTACTCGCCAAGACCTACCTGGACCGCCCTTGCCGATATGCGGGCCACCGACCGGCGCTGACCAGCTCTCCTGGACCTCAACCCTGCTCGGCGGGCCCTAGGGATCGTCTTCAAAGATCAGATCCAGAGCAGAATCGAGGCGATGGTGACGGCGGCCTGGTAGGACTCGCGGGTCTTGTCGTAGCGGGTGGCCAGGCCGCGCCATTGCTTGAGCCGGTTGAAGCAGCGTTCGACGACGTTGCGGAGCCGGTAGGTCTGTCGGTCGAAGGCGGGTGGTCGGCCGCCGCGTGAG
>NZ_JOHO01000028.1 GCF_000719705.1 Streptomyces sp. NRRL S-350
ATAAGAGACAGACCCCGGGCCCCACCCACGCCCCCACCGCCCGCCGCATCTACGTCGCCACCATCCCCGGCGGCCTCCCCGGCGCCGCCGACATCTACATCCGCGCCACCGGCTGACCCGATGCCGG
The DNA here is from genome assembly GCF_000719705.1 of Streptomyces sp. NRRL S-350. GTDB lineage: Bacteria > Actinomycetota > Actinomycetes > Streptomycetales > Streptomycetaceae > Kitasatospora. The sequence goes on from NZ_JOHO01000028.1 coordinate 128, forward strand.
GCACGACGAAGCCCCGCCGGTGCTCGGCGGGGCTTCGTCGTTCCGTTCCGTTCAGGCGCCCTTCCGGTCGGCCGGCCAGGTCGGCCGACCGGGTCAGCCGGGCAGGCCGGGGAGGGCGGAGATGGTCACGGGGTGGCCCATGGTGTCGATGCGCCAGGCGGCGAGGGCCTGGTAGGCGGGGGAGTGGTACCAGCCGTGGGCGTCGGCCTCGGTGGGGAACTCGAGGATGGCGGTCTTGGTGTGGCCGGTGTCCCCTTCCAGCCGGGCCGGGGCGTCGAAGGCGAGCAGGCGGCCCTGGTAGGGCTCCATGGTGGCGCCGACGTTGGCGAGGTAGTGGCCGAGGGCGGCGTCGGGGGTGCTGTCGGTGCGGGTGATGACGATGTAGTGCATGGTGTGCTCCGTGTCGTGGTGGTCAGCGAGTGGTAACAGGGACAGCTGGTAGGGGTCAGCGAGTGGGGACAGGGACAGCGGGGGCCGGGGTGGCAGCGGCGGCCGGGACGGTCCGGGTCGGCGGGGCGGGGTCGGCTGCCGTGGCGGGCTTGGGCTGCTTGGCGGGGGCCTGACCGGCGAACAGGGCGCCGAGGGCCAGCAGCAGGCCGACGAGCTGCCACCCGGTGAGGGTCTGGCCGAGGACGACGAGGCCGCCCACGGTCGCGACCACCGGGTTGATCAGGCCGAGGAACGAGGCCGGTCCGGCGCCCAGCCGTTCGATGCCGCGGAACCAGAGCACGTACCCGAGGGCGGTGCTGAGCAGTCCGAGGTAGGCGAATCCGGCCAGGTTGGCGGCGCTCAGCGCGGGCGGTGCGCCCTCGACGAGGCCGGCGAGCGGCACGAGGAACACCGAGCCCGCCAGGAGTTGCCAGGCCGTCAGGTCCAGCAGGGTGGCGCCTTCGGGGCGGCCCCAGCGGCGGGTGAGGACGGTGCCCATGGCCATCAGCGCGATCGCGGTGACCATCGCGGCGATCCCGACGCCGTCCAGGCGGGCGCCGCTCTTGAGCACCAGGAGTGCCACGCCGCCGACTCCGACCAGTCCGGCGATCAGCGCCCGGCGTCCCGGCCGTACGCCGAGCACGCCGACCGAGAATCCGGCGACGAGCAGCGGCTGGATCGCTCCGATGGTGGCCGCGACGCCGCCGGGGAGGCGGTAGGCGCCGACGAAGGTCAGGGGGAAGAACAGCCCGATGTTGAGCATTCCGAGGACGGCCGCCCGCCCCCACCAGCGTCCCTTGGGCAGCCTGCGGCCGATCAGCAGCAGGAGCAGTCCGGCCGGCAGGGCGCGGAGTGCGGCGAGCAGCAGCGGACGGCCTTCGGGCAGCAGTTGGGTGGTGACCAGGTAGGTCGTGCCCCAGGCCGCCGGGGCGAGTGCCGCCGTGACGGCTACTCCTGCACGTGTTCCGGTTCCAGCCACGAGATCCCCCTGAACGTTGACTATCTGAACGTTGAGGTAATTTATAGCCGCCGAGGTTAGTGAACGTCAAGTATGTGAATGTTAAGGTAGTTGCCGACGGCCCACCCGGGGCCACGAGGGAGGCGGCAGGCCATGGAGCAGCGCGACACCGTCGACGACATCGTCGAGCAGTGGAGCAGGACCCGTCCCGACCTGAACGGCGAGGCCATCGGCTTGGTCGGCCGGATGCGGCGGCTCAACATCCGCGTCGACGGCGCCCTGCGCGAGTACTTCGCCTCCTGCGGCCTCGACTCCTCCGAGTTCGACGTCCTGGCCACCCTGCGCCGCTCCGGCGAGCCCTACGAACTCAACGCCCGCGCCCTGCTCAAGTCCGCCATGGTCACCTCCGGCGCCATCACCAACCGGGTCGACCGGCTGTCCGCCAAGGGCCTGGTCGAGCGCAACCCCTGCCCGAGCGACCGCCGCGCCGTACTGGTCCGCCTCACCGCCGCCGGCAAGGACCTCATCGACGGCGCCCTGGCCGGCCACGTCCGCAACGAGGAACGCATCCTCGCCGCGCTCGACGACGACGAACGCGCCCTGCTCGACGGCCTGCTGCGCAAACTCCTGATCGCGCACGGGGACACCGAGTCGCTCCTCGACTGAGCCCCCGGGCGGCCGACCCCGGCCTGCCGGACCACCGGGCGACCGGCGCCCGGGAGGGCGTGTCCAGCGCCCTCGCGGCCGCGTTGACCCCGGCGGAACCCGCACCCGCGGAACCGCACCGGAGGAGAGGCCCGATGAAGGAACAGACGCCCAGGGAGATCGCCGTCCACGACCAGCTGCGGGCGGCCGGTGCGGAGGGCGCCCGGTGGCTCGCCGCCGCCGGCTGGGGCCCGCCGGTCACCGTCCCGCTGCAGGAGGCGGCCGAGTGGCAGCGGGAGATCCGGGCCCGGATGCTGGCGGCCCAGGAGGACGAGTCCTGCACCTGGTGCGACCACCTGATCCACGGCGGGCCGCAGCCCGTCGTCGTGCATGCGGAGCGCCCGACCCACCTGGTCTGCCGCGCCTGCTCGACCGCCGCCCGCCCCGGCCGCGTCTGCCTGGACTGCGGAAGGCCAGCCGGCTCCGCCTCGCCGGCGGGCGGCCGCGAGGACGTCTTCATGGGCGCGGTCGCCATCTACACCCGCGTCCGCTGCGCCGCCTGCCACCGCGCCGACCCGCTGCGCGGCACCTTCGGCAACGGCGATTGACGGGGGCGCCGGGCGCGGCGTGCCCGGCGGCGGGCGGCGGGCCGGGAAGCGGGCGGCAGGCACCACCCGCGCGAAGGTCAGCGCGGTGCGGTCACCCGCGCGAGGACCAGCCCGGCGCACTCACCGACCGTCGCCCGGCTGGTGTCCACGACCAGGTCGTACGACACCCCCCGGTGCACCGACTCGGCCTGGGCGGCGGCCATGCCGGGCACCCGGTCGCCGCGGGCGGCCTCCCGGGCCGCGGCCACGGCCGGGTCGCAGCGCACGCCGACCCAGAGCACGTCCAGGCCCTCCAGCGCCGCCCGCCAGCGGGCCTGCGAGGCGGTGGTGCCGAGGAACACCTCGTCCACCACTATCCGCGCCCCCGCCCGGGCCATCGCCGCGACCCCGGCCGTCCAGGCGGCGTCCAGGGCGGCGAAGACGGGCCCGACCTCGACGGTGCCGTCCCCGGCCTCCAGCCCGCCGATGCCGTCGCCACCGTCGCCGCTGCGCAGCCGCTCCGGCAGCGCGGCGACCATGGTGTCCGCGCCGAGGTGCAGCCACGGCTCCGGCAGCAGCTCCTGCAGCCGGCGGGCGATGCTCGACTTGCCGGAGCTGGAGCCGCCGTTGAGCACGATCACGTTCATGCGGGGAGCCTACGGGCGGTTGCCCGGCCGCGTCGCGGCATCACCCGCCGGAGCCTCGGAACGCCGCGGCCGCCGCCGCGAACGAGGACGCCACCATCGGCGCCCCCGCCCAGTGCAGGTGCAGGTACGAGGCGTGCACGCTGCCGTCCGTGAAGCCCTCCGTGCGCGGCCCGGTCGGCAGGCGCCACCCCCAGGCCGGGCGTTCGCCCGCACCCGGTTCGCAGACCGTGCGGTGGAACTCGTGCCCGCGCACCCGGGTGCCGGCCGCCGCGAGCGGCGAGTCGTGCAGGGCGACGGCCTCCCGGTAGCCGAGGGTGAGGCGCTCGGTCATCCGGGCGCCGGTGTCCAGCACCCCGCACATCGGCAGGCCGTCCAACTCCCGCCCCAGGTAGAGGAGTCCGGCGCACTCGGCGGCGATCGGCCCACCGGCGGCGGCGAACTGCGCGATGGCCGCGCGCAGCGCCGCGTTCCCGCTCAACTCCCGGACGTACAGCTCCGGGAAGCCGCCGCCGATGACGAGCCCGGCCGTACCCTCGGGCAGCGCACGGGCGTGCAGCGGGTCGAACGGGACGACCTCCGCGCCTGCGGCGCCGAGCAGTTCGGCGTTCTCGGCGTACGAGAAGGAGAACGCCGCGCCGCCCGCCACCGCGATCCGGGGCCGCCCGGGGACCGGGCTGACCTCGGCCGAAGGATCCCACGGCTCGGCGTCCAAGTCCGGCGCCGTACGGGCGAGTTCCAGCAGGGCGTCGAGGTCGACGGAGGAGCCGACCAGCTCGCCCATGTCGGCGACCGCCTTCAGCGCCTCCGCCGAGCGCTCCACCGCCGGGATCAGCCCGAGGTGGCGGGACGGCGTGGCGACCGCCGCCGAGCGGCGCAGCGCGCCCAGCACCGGCACGCCGGATCCCTCCTCCAGGGCCTCGCGCAGCAGGTGCTCGTGCCGGTCGGAGGCGACCCGGTTGAGGATCACCCCGGCGAGCCGCACCTGCGGATCCCAGGAGGCGAAGCCGTGCACCAGCGCGGCCACCGAGCGGGACTGCGAGGAGCCGTCCACCACCAGGACCACCGGAGCCCGCAGCAGCTTGGCGACGTGCGCCGTGGAGGCCAGCTCCCCGCGCCCGGAGGCGCCGTCGAACAGGCCCATGACGCCCTCGACCACGGCGACGTCCGCCCCCGCCGCGCCGTGCAGGAACAGCGGGGCGATCCGCTCGGGGCCGCACATGAACGCGTCCAGGTTGCGGCCCGGGCGCCCGGCGGCGAGCGCGTGGTAGCCCGGGTCGATGTAGTCGGGGCCGACCTTGTGCGGGGACACCGCCAGCCCGCGCGCGGCGAGCGCCGCGATCAGGCCGGTGGCGACGGTGGTCTTGCCGGCGCCCGAGGAGGGGGCGGCGACGACGAGGCGGGGGACGGTGCTCAACGGCCTACCACTCGATGCCGCGCTGGCCCTTGCGGCCGGCGTCCATGGGGTGCTTGACCTTGGTCATCTCGGTGACCAGGTCGGCGAAGCCGGTCAGCGCCTCGGGCGCGTACCGGCCGGTGATGACGACGTGCTGGCTGCCCGGCCGGTCCTCGAGCACGGCGACGACCTCCTCCGGGTCGACCCACCCCCAGTGCATCGGGTAGGTGAACTCGTCGAGCACGTAGAAGCGGTAGGTCTCGGCCGCGAGGTCCCGCTTGACCTGCTCCCAGCCCTCCTTGGCCGCCTCCTCGCTGGACATCTCCTGCTCGGCGGAGCGCTGGATCCACGACCAGCCGGAGCCCATCTTGTGCCAGTCGACGGTGCCGCCCTCGCCGGAGGCGCCGAGGACGCGCAGCGCGTTCTCCTCGCCGACCTTCCACTTGGCGGACTTCACGAACTGGAACACCCCGACCGGCCAGCCCTGGTTCCAGGCCCGCAGCGCCATGCCGAAAGCGGCGGTGGACTTGCCCTTGCCGGGGCCGGTGTGCACGGCGGTGATCGGCAGGGTGCGCCGCTGGCGGGTCGTCAGGCCGTCGTCGGGAACGCTCTCGGGAACGCCCTTGGGCATGGGATCAGGCCGCCTTTCGCATGGTGGTCGCCCGGTGGTCGCGGGCGGTCGTGGAACGGTTGTCCCCGCGGTTCTCGCGGACGAGCGAGGCCACGCCCTCGGCACGCAGCTCCTCCAGGCTGACGGCGGTGCCGCCGAGCCGCCCGGCCAGGGTGCGGGCCAGGCCCAGGCGGACCGGGCCGGACTCGCAGTCCAGCACCACGCTCGCCGTGCCCTGCGCGGCGAACAGCGCGGCCGCGCGGTGGGACTGCGCGAGGGCGTCGCGCCCGCCGGTGGCCCGGCCGTCGGTCACCACGACCAGCAGCGGGCGCCGGCTCGGGTCGCGCAGCCGCTCGACCCGCAGCACCTCGTGGGCGCGCAGCAGCCCGGCGGCCAGCGGGGTCCGCCCGCCGGTGGGCAGCGACTCCAGCCGGGCCGCGCCGACCTCCACCGAGGAGGTGGGCGGCAGCGCCAGCTCGGCGCCCGCCCCGCGGAAGGTGACCATGCCGATCTTGTCGCGCCGCTGGTAGGCGTCCATCAGCAGCGACAGCACGGCGCCCTTGACGGCGGTCATCCGCTGCCGGGCGGCCATCGAGCCGGAGGCGTCGACCACGAACAGCACCAGGTTGGACTCCCGGCCCCGGCGCACCTGTTCGCGGAAGTCGTCCTTCTGCAGCACCAGCGCCCGGCCGCTGCGCCCGCGCGCCACCTGGTGCGGGGCGGCGGCCTGCAGGGTCGCCGTCAGGTGCAGCCGGCCGAGGGCGCCCTGCGGCCGGCGGGCGCGGACGGTGTGCCCGCCGGTGGTCTCGGCGGGGGAGCGGCGGCCCTGGGCGCCGTGGCCGGTGCCCCGTACGGTGAACAGCTTGGTCCGGTACGCGTCCCCGGCGGCGACCGGCGCCGACTCCCGTGCGGGGGCGGGGTGCTGGGCGGGTACGGGCGGCTGCGCGGGCGCCTCGGGGCCCTCGGGGGCGGTGGCCTGCGGGGCGTCGCCGGCGGAGGGCTCGGGCGCTCCGCCGCCTCCGTCGGGGCCGCCTCCGTCGGGGCCGCCCCCCTCGGGGCCGCCTCCGTCCGGGCCGTCGCCCTCCGGCCCGGTCCCCTCCGGCCCGTTCCCGTCCGGCCCGTTCCCGTCCGGCCCGTCGCCTTCGGGCTCCGGGTCCTCCTGGGTCTGCTCCTGGGCGTGCTCCTCCAGCGTCCGGTCCAGCTGCTCCTCGTCCAGGCCCGGCGCGTCGAAGGGGTTGCGGCGGCGCCGGTGCGGCAGGGCCAGCCGGGCGGCCTTGCGGACGTCCTCCTCCAGCACCTCGGTGCGCCCGTCCCAGGCGGCGAGGGCGACGGCGGTGCGCGCCATCACGATGTCCGCGCGCAGCCCGTCCACCTCGAACGCCGCGCAGACGGCGGTGATCTGACGCAGCGCCACCTCCGTCAGCTCGACCTCGGGCAGCAACTCCCTCGCGGCGGTGATGCGTTCGGCGAGCGCCCGCTCCTCGTCGGCGAACCGCGCGGCGAAGCCGACCGGGTCCGCGTCGTACGCGAGCCGGCGGCGGACCACCTCGGCCCGCTCGGCCGGATCCCGGGTGGCGGCGATCTCGACGGTCAGGCCGAACCGGTCGAGCAGCTGCGGCCGCAGCTCGCCCTCCTCCGGGTTCATCGTGCCGACCAGCAGGAACCGGGCGGCGTGCCGCACCGACACGCCCTCGCGCTCGACGTACGAGCGGCCCATCGCGGCGGCGTCCAGCAGCAGGTCCACGACGTGGTCCTGGAGCAGGTTCACCTCGTCGATGTAGAGCACGCCGCGGTGCGCCTTGGCGAGCAGCCCGGGCTCGTACGCCTTGACGCCCTCGGCGAGCGCGCGCTCCAGGTCGAGCGAGCCGACGATCCGGTCCTCGGCCACGCCGACCGGCAACTCGACCAGCTGGGAGGGGCGTTCGTGACCGGCGGGCTGCCCGTCCCCGGCGGCGCCGCGGTGCGGCCCGTCCGGGCACTGCGGATCGGGCGCGGCCGGGTCGCAGGCGAAGCGGCAGCCGTCGACGGCGGCGATGGACGGCAGCAGCCCGGCGAGCGCGCGCACCATGGTCGACTTCGCGGTGCCCTTCTCGCCGCGCACCAGCACGCCGCCGACGGCGGGGGAGACCGCGTTCAGCAGCAGGCCGAGCCGCAGGTCGGCCATGCCGACGATCGCGGTGAACGGATAGCGGACGTCACTCATGCCTTGCCGGCCTCCTCAGGTGCCCCGGGCGGCAGGAACGGCAGCGATCCGGCCGCCGGCACCCCGCCCTCGATCAGCTTCCACAGTGCGTCGGTGTCCGCGTGTTCCTCGATCAGGTCGCCGAGCCGGTCCAGCCGGGCCTCGCGCGCCGCGGCGAAGCAGAGGTCCGGTGCCGGGACGAACGCCCGGCCCGCCGCCTCGGCGACCTCGCGCAGGAACGCGCGGCGGAAGCCGTCGTTCTCCAGCGCGCCGTGCCAGGTCGTGCCCCACACCGCGCCCACCCGGCAGCCGTCCAGGGCCTGCCCCCGGTCATCGGTGACGAACGGCTCGCCGCCCTCGACCGCGACGATCCCGTGGTGGATCTCGTACCCCTCGACCCGCTGCCCGAGCGCCCGGCCGACGGGCCGCGCCAGCACCTTCCCGGCGCCGAACCGCACGGACGTCGGCAGCAGGCCGAGCCCGTCGACGGCGCCCGCCTTCGACTCCACCTCGTCGACGATCCCGGCCGCCAGCATCTGGTAGCCGCCGCACACCCCGAGGACCGGCAGCCCGGCGGCCGCACGCGCCTTCAGCACCGGCTCCAGGCCGCGCTCGCGCAGCCAGGCGAGGTCGGCCACGGTGGCCCGGGTGCCGGGCAGCACCACCAAGTCGGCGTCGGCCAGCTCCTCCGGCCTGGTGGCCCAGCGCACCAGCACGCCCGGTTCCTGCGCGAGCGCGTCCAGGTCGGTGAAGTTCGACAGCCGGGGGAAGCGCACGACGGCCACCCGCAGCACGTCAGGTCCGAGCGGCCCGCGGGCGTCGACCCGGTCCACGACCGTCGACAGGTCCAGCGAGTCCTCGGCGTCCAGCCACAGCCCGGGCAGCATCGGCAGGGTGCCCAGCACCGGACGGCCGGTCAGCTCGTGCAGCATCTCCAGCCCGGGCGCGAGCAGCCGGGCGTCGCCGCGGAACTTGTTGACGAACCAGCCCGCCACGTGCCGCTGGTCCCGTGCCGACAGCAGCGCCAGCGTCCCGTACATCGCGGCGAACACGCCGCCGCGGTCGATGTCCCCGACCACCACCACCGGCAGCCCGGCGGCCGTGGCCAGGCCCATGTTGGCGATGTCGCGGTCGCGCAGGTTGATCTCGGCGGGCGAGCCCGCGCCCTCGCAGACGACCACGTCGTAGCGCCCGCGCAGGTCCGCCAGGCACTCCAGGGCGCGTTCCAGCAGGACGGGCTTGCGTTCGCGGTAGTCCAGCGCGCCCACTTCGGCGACCGGCTTGCCCAGCAGCACCACCTGGCTGCGGCCGTCCGCGCCCGGCTTCAGCAGCACCGGGTTCATCGCCGCCTCCGGCTCCACCCGGGCGGCCTGCGCCTGCATCGCCTGGGCGCGGCCGATCTCGGCCCCGTCGGCGGTGACGAAGGAGTTCAGCGACATGTTCTGCGCCTTGAACGGCGCGACCCGCACGCCCTGGCGGGCCAGCCAGCGGCAGATGCCGGCCGTCACCACGCTCTTGCCCGCGTCCGAGGTCGTCCCGGCGACCAGCAGCGCGTTGCTCATGCCCTTCCCCTCCTCTTGCCGAACGCCCTGATCGCCAGATGCCCCGCGACCGTCGTACCCAGTGCCAGCAGGCCCACCCGCCGGGAGAGCGCGCAGGCCCGCTCGATGTCGTCCACAGTCACCGGGCGCAGTTCCGCGCCCAGCACCGGCCGGTGCTCCACCCGCTCGCCGTACCGCAGGGTGCCCCCCAGCCGTACGCCCACGGCGCCCGCGAACGCCGACTCCGCCTGGCCCGCGTTCGGGCTCGGGTGCGAGGAGCCGTCGCGGCGCCAGACCCGCCACGCGGTCCGGGGCTGCGGGGCGGCGGCGACCGTCAGCAGCGCCGTCAGCCGGGCGCCCGGCCAGCCCGCCAGGTCGTCCAGCCGGGCCGAGGCCCAGCCGAACCGGGCGTAGCGCGGCGACCGGTGGCCCACCATGGCGTCCAGGGTGTTCACGGCGCGGAAGGCCAGCAGCCCGGGCGTGCCCGCCAGGGCGCCCCAAACCAGCGCGTTCACCACGGCGTCGGCGGTGTTCTCGGCCACCGACTCGACCACCGCGCGGGCGATCTGCTGCTCGTCCAGCGCACTCGGATCGCGCCCGCACAGGTGCGGCAGCCGCTCCCGCGCGGCCCGCAGGTCGCCGTCCTTCAGGGAGCGGCCGACGGCGCGCGCCTCCCGGGTCAGCGAGGTGCCGCCGAGCACCGTCCACGTCGCGGCCGCCGCCAGCGCCGCCCGGCCCAGCGGGCGCCGGCCCACCGTGCGGTCCAGGGCGAGCGCGCCCGCCGCGACCGCGCCCGCGCACAGCGCCGTGTACCCGGCGCCGACCGCACGGTCGTCGCGCCACAGCCGGCGCTCCAGCCGGGTCGCGGCGCTGCCGAAGACGGCCACCGGGTGGCCCCGGCGGGGATCGGCGAAGCGGGCGTCCGCGGCGTAGCCCGCGACGGCGCCCAGCGCGAACGCGGCGGCGCGGGCCAGGGGGCGGACCGCCAGGGCGGGCGCGCTCGGCGCCGGCACGGCTACCGGCCGCACGACGGGAGGCGGCACAGCGGAGGACGACCCGGCGGGGGACAATTCGACGGCGGACAGCCAGGGGGCCGACGGGGCGGGGCAGCCTGCACGCGTGCGTGTCCTCACTCAGGGTCCGCGCCCTGGATCGACGTAGCGGGGGCGAGAGTCTCCTGGCTTCCGGGTCGAACGCACCCCCGGCGCCTTCCAGCGGCTTCTGACGGTCCGCCGTGGCGATACTTCCGAGCGTGCTCCCCGGTGACAGTGGCGGGACCGCGCCGGACTCGCACCGGCTTCCTCTCCATGCCTCCGATTGGCCCCAGGATCCCATCACGCGGCCGAACCGGGAGTCAACCGAGGTCACGGAGGGGTTGGTCACACGGACGGGCCGACCGACACCCCGGCCGGCTGACACCCTGTGGGATCGCCCAGCGCGGCGCGCGGGCGCCGCGGACCGCTTCGTGCGTTCGACTGCTGGGGCCGCCCGCTGTCCGCCCCTACCGTTCGGTGGCATGCGTCGCAGAAAGCCCCCCGCCCCACCTCCCCCGGTGCCGTTCTCGCCCGCGGCCGCCCGCGCCCACCGGGCGGCCCTCGGCCTCACCGCCGAGCAGGTCGCCGAGGGCATGGCCGCCCACGGCGTCCGGCTGCTGCCCGCCCACGTCCTGGCCTGGGAGAGCGGCGGGCTGCGCCCGGACGAACCGGAGTTCATCGCCCTCGCCCGCGCCCTCTGGTGTCCCGCCGCCCAGCTGATGGACGCCCGCCCGACCAGCCTGCGCGACCACCGGATCGCCCGCGAGCTCGGCCAGGCGGCCGTCGCCGAGCGCACCGGCACCTCCCTGCCCGCCTACCGGCAGGCCGAACTGACGGGCCACTGGGAGGGCGACGAGGACCAGACCCACGCGCTCGCCGACGTCCTCGGCCTGAGCCTGCCCGAACTCGTCGAGGCCACCGGCCGCCGGGACGCCCTCGACCACCTCCTGCGCCAGTGCGTCGCCGGCCGCTGGCAGCCGCACCTCGGGGCCCTCGCCCGCATCGTCCCGGCCCCCTCCGGCGCCCTCGCCGCCGCCCTCACCGCCCTCCGGCAGGAACACCACGTCCCCACCCACTGGGGCGCCACCGCCCGTGCCACCCCGCCGCCGACCGCCGACGCCCTCATCCCCCGCTTCTGGCAGCTCCTCGACGACGCCGCGTCCTGACGGCTGGCGCCGGGTGCCGCCGCGTGCCACGCTTTTCTGGCGCCGTCGCCGTGCGCCGGTACCGCCGCGCCCCGCGCCGATTCGTGACCCGGACGGCCCAATCCGCTGGCCGGGCGGTCGGGGCGCCGGTGAACTGGTGCACGAACACCGTCCGGTCCGTGACCAACAGAGCGGGGAACGTTATGCGCTGGGGAACCGCCGCCGTCGTGGCGGCCGCCGCCGTCGGGGCCGGGGCCGGGGTCGCCGCCTTCCTGGTGATCGGCCGCCGGGCCTCCGAGCGGATGATCCGCCCGGTGACCACCGTCCGGGAGTCCGGTCCGGTCCTGGTCCGGAGCAGCGGCGCGGGTCGGATCACCTTCACCGGCGGCCCCGAGAGCCTGCGCCCCGGCTGCTGGGCGGTCGAGTGGGGCGACGGCGGGCACGCCGTCGTCGGGGAGGTCCTGCACGGCGACGAGCAGGGCGTCACCCGTCGGCTCGTCCGCACGGACCAGGGCGTTCCGGCCCCCGGCACCGAGGTCCGCTTCACCCCGCGCGTCCACCTCGGCGACCCCGCCCGGGCACTCGGCCTCGCCTACACCGACGTGGCCGCCGACGGTGAACTCGGCGCCCTGCCCGCCTGGTACCTCGACGGCAAGCGCGGCACCTGGGTGATCCTCGTCCACGGTCCCGGGGCCGACCGCCGGCAGGCCCTCCCGGTCCTTCCCGTCCTCGACCGCCTCGGCCTGCCCGCGCTCGTGGTCACCTACCGCGGCGACGAGGGCGCCCCCGCCGCCCCCGACGGCCACGGGCGCGGCGACGGCCGCGTCGGCGAGACGGAGTGGCGCGACGTCGAGGCGGCGCTCCGGCTGGCGCTCGACAACGGAGCGGGCCGGGTGATCCTGTACGGCTGGTCGGCGGGCGCCACCATGGTCCTGCAGACCGCGGCCCGTTCCGCCTGGTCGCACGCCGTCCGGGGCCTGATCCTCGACTCGCCCGTCCTCGACGTCCGGTCCACGGACCGCGGGGGCGCCCGGCGGCCGGCTGCCCGCGGCGCCGCCGCGGGCAGCGGGGCACACGCGGCGGAGGGCCGCACCGGCGTCGACGTCGCCGACTCCGACCGCCTCGCCGAGGGCACCGACCTCCGGGTCCCGACCCTCCTCCTGCACAGCCCCGCCGACCGGCTCGCCCCGTTCCGGGCCGCCGAACACCTGGCGGCGGCCCGCCCGGACGTGGTCAGCCTCCAGCCCTTCCCCGGGGCCGAGCACGCGGGGTTGTGGAACAGCGCTCCCGACCACTACGCCGAACTCCTCCGCCGCTGGCTCACCCCCCTGCTCTGAGCCGGGGTCCGGAAGCGTGTCGCGGCGCCCGGAACTCCCGACCGCCCGCCGCCGACGGCACGGGAAGTCGACCTCGCCGACTTCCCGTGCGGCAAGATCCACCCGGCGAACCGGCCATCCGTCCGGATTCGGGCTGGACAGCGACACCGGGGACCGAGGCCGCCGGCCGCCGCCACGGCGGCGATCGGCACGCCAGGGGCACAATGTGGCCCCGGGCTCGAACCGTCGACACCACCCTCCGTAACCGCCCGAGCGGGCCCCGCAACCGTCGAGGTCCACCTGACATGCGCAGGCCACACGTTTCCGGCCAGGCGGTTTGCCTCTGTTGCCCGATCTTGCGGAGGTGCCGGAGCCGCTCTCCCGGTCGTACGGACAACCGGATGTGACAGAAGGCCGGTACAAGGGGAAGACTGCTCGACGTGACGTCTCGGAACCCGCGCGACCGTGATGCCCCGCTCCCGCCGACGATCGGTACCGGTGCGACGGTGACCCGTCTCCCCGGTACGGCCCACCGGCCCGCCGGTGGCAGGCCGGGCGGGGCGGGTGTACCCCGCAACGGCGTCCCCCGGCGGCGGGGCCCCGCGCCGGCTCCCGGCCGCGGCCGGGTTCCCGCGCCCGAGGGCTTCCCCGCGCCCGCCGAGCTGGCCCCGCTGGCCCGCCGGATGCTGGTGGACGCCGTCCGGATCGCCCGCTGGGCCGGTGACCTCGACGAGGTCGACAAGCGCGGCGAACTGCTTCCCGAGGACGCCCGCGCCGCGGGCCGGGCGCTGGCCATGACGGTCGGCGCCGCCGCCAAGGCATGGGGGCAGGCGATGCTGGTGGGCCTGGTGGAGGCCCGGGACGGCGGCGCCGTCCCCGGCTGGCGCCTGCACGCCTGGGAGCACGACGACGAGGCCGTGGTGCGCGGCTGGTCGGCCCTGTTCGACGCCTGGACGCTGCTCGCCCCGGTGCCGCCCGCCGCACTGCGCGGGGTGTTCGCCGTGCTGGCCGGACAGGCCGTGGACCAGGCCCCGCAACTGCTCTCCTTCCTGCACCTGGTGGATGGTCCGGTCGCCGAGAGCGAGCTGCTGGAGCTGCTGCGCCGGGGCCTGGACGAGCGCCGGGTCGGCGGCGGGGCCGGCGGGCCCGGCCTGTCGCCCGTGCCGCACGCCGCCTCCGCGGTGTCGGCCGTCCGCGGCACCTGCCGGGAGCCGCAGATCGACACCCCCGCCGCGCCCTCGGACGTGGCCGCCGTCCTGGACTGGATGCTGGACGGCCTGGCGGCGGTCGGCGCCCTGACACGCAGCGACGATGCCGCCGAGCTGTCGCCGCTGGGCCACTGGGCGGTGCGGGCCAAGCTGGAGGAGATCTGCACGGTCGCGCAGACCGCGGCCGGGCACATCGAGCAGAGCGCCTTCGAGCTGCTGAACGCCTGCGCGGACTACTCGCCGGGCCCGGCCCGCGCCGAGTACCGCGCCTGGGTCGCGGCCCGTCCGGCGGACCGCGCGGTGGCCGAGCTGCTGGAGGCGGCGCAGGGCGACGACGCGCTGGTGCGCGGTCTGGCCTTCGAGGCGCTGCGGGTGGCCGGCGGGCCGGCCGAGCAGGCGGTCCGGGCGGCGGTCGACGCGCCCGTGCTGCGCCCGTACGCCCTGCTGTGGCTGGCGGAGCGCGCGGACGAGGGGGTCTCCCCGGCGGACGTGCTGGGCGCGGACGACGCGGCCTGGCTCTGGGTGGACACGGCGGCCGCGGTGCTGGACCACGGCGAGACGGAGCTGCTGGTGGGCCACGTCGAGGGCGCCTCGGCGGGCGATCCGGTCCGGCTGTTCGCCCGGGCCCGGCAGTCCGGGCACCCGCGGGCGGCCTCGGTGCTGACGGCGGTGTCGAGCGTGCACCCGGACCCGGCCGTCGCCCGGGCGGCCCGCCGCTCGGCCTTCAGCGTCCACACCGGCGGCGCGTAGACCTCCAGCGCGTGGCCCCTCCAGGAGGACGCCCGCCGCAGGAGCGAACGCACGGCGAAGGAGCGAACGCACGGCAGAAGGGCCCGGAACCGATCGGTTCCGGGCCCTTCTGCCGTGCGTCGGACGAGCGGCCTCAGCAGCGGCCTCAGCCGAGCCGGGACTCCGCCCGCCGGGCGCGGACGTCGCCGACCTTCTGCCCCACCTTGCGGCGGATGACCAGCAGCGGCGCCATCGCGGCGAGCGTGATCTGGGCGAACGCACCGACGTGCATCAGCGCGTCACCGCCGGGCAGCCCGGTGGCCCAGGCGGCCAGGCAGCCGATGGAGACCACGATCCAGCAGAGCGTGGCGGTGGCCAGCAGCCCCTGCGGCTTCGGGTACTCGATCCGGCTGACCATCAGGTACGCCGCGCCGAAGATGGCGAGCAGGCCGGGCAGGAACGGCGGGTCGAGCAGCACGATGGCGATGACCGTCATCGCGCCCATCGGGCACGGCATGCCCTGGAACACGCCGGGCCGCATCTTGACGGCGGAGAAGCGGGCCAGCCGCAGGACGACCGCGAGCAGGACGGTGATCGCGATGAGCGCCGAGAGCTTGCTGTTGGAGCCCTGGGAGACCATGCCCCAGACCG
Source organism: Streptomyces sp. NRRL S-350 (assembly GCF_000719705.1). Classification (GTDB taxonomy): domain Bacteria; phylum Actinomycetota; class Actinomycetes; order Streptomycetales; family Streptomycetaceae; genus Kitasatospora. The sequence continues at coordinate 15,203 of NZ_JOHO01000028.1, forward strand.
CGACGAAGTACGCCGGCGCGATGCCGAAGCTGATCAGGTCCGCGAGGTTGTCCAGTTCCGCTCCGAGGGCGGAGGAGCGCAGCTTGCGCGCCACCAGGCCGTCGAAGAGGTCGCACATCGAGCCGATCAGCAGCAGCGTGACCGCGGTGGCGGCGCTGTGCCGGTCCGGGGCGGCGTCCGGGTTGGTGATGTGCGGGACGAGGACCCCGGTGGTGATCGAGTAGATCGCCAGGAAGCCGCAGACGGCGTTGCCCAGGGTCAGGAAGTCGGCGGTGGACAGGTGCTGGGGAGAGCGCGGGGCGCGCAGCTCGCGGTCGCGCGCCCAACGGCGGCGGCGCAGCGATGTCTCCTCGTCGTCCAGGCCGACGATTGTCTCAGGATCAGTCACGGTCAAGGCGCGTCACCCCGGCTGTGGTCTTCTGGCCGACCTCGACGCCGACCTCGACGCCGGCCGGCAGGTAGGTGTCGACCCGGGAGCCGAACCGGATCAGGCCGATCCGGTCGCCCTGCTCGACCTTGGTCCCGGCGGCGACGTAGGGCACGATGCGGCGGGCCACGGCCCCCGCGATCTGGACCATCTCGATGTCGCCGAGCTCGGTGTCGAAGTGCCAGACGACCCGCTCGTTCTGGTCGCTGTCCTTGTTGAACGCGGGGACGAAGCCACCCGCGACGTGCTCGACCGACGTCACCGTGCCCGGCAGGGGCGCGCGGTTGACGTGGACGTTGAGCGGGCTCATGAAGATCGCGACCCGGGTGCGGCCGTCCGGCCAGGCGTCGATGCTCTGCACCACGCCGTCGGCGGGGGAGATCACTCTGCCCGTGCCGATCTCACGCTCGGGGTCGCGGAAGAACCACAGCATGCCCGCGCTGAGCGCACAGGCGGGTACCGCCGCCAGGGCCCACTTGCCGCTGCGCCGGGTGAGGGCGGTGGTCACGGCGGCCGTGGCGAGGGTGGGGACGAACCAGGGGGTGGCTCCGCGCGCGATGGTCACGCGGGGTCGCCGACCGGCCGTCGTGGGTGCGAGGGCATCGCGGTCCGTGACGGAGGTGTGAGGGGACGGGCTGATGGGCATCGAAGACCTTTGTCGCGGGGGATCATGGCCGCTGGACGGGGGCCACCGCGGAATCGGTAATAGAGGGACGGCTTGCTGTCCCGGTGGATGCTATCGGGAGCACACGGTGGGTGGGCAACCCGCCTGCTCGTTCATGTGTCCGGTGGGAGCGCGGGTGCGCGTGCCACTTCTACGACCGTAGCTCGCCCCGGTCCGGTTCCCAAGGGACCTGACAGGGCTGGTGACACTTGTCTCAACAGGCGGGCCGGCGAACCCGGTGGGAGGAAACGGCCGTAACGGCCTCGAGCGGGTGCGCGGAAGCGGCCGCAGGGCGCGTCGTTGCAGCTGTACGCCCTGCGGCCGCTTCCGGAGGCCGTGCCGGACCCAGGCGGACCAGGCCGGGGCCCGTGACGGGGCACGGCGCTCCGCCGGGACGGGCCCGCACGCCCGTCGACCGGCGGTTCGAGGGGTCGCCCGGCGACGTGGTCCGTCGGCGGGCGACCGGGGATCAGTCGGCGATCCGGTACTCCTCCAGGAGCCGGCGCCCGACGATCATCTTCTGGATCTCCGCAGTACCTTCACCGATGAGCAGCATCGGCGCCTCGCGGTAGAGGCGCTCGATCTCGTACTCCTTGGAGAAGCCGTAGCCGCCGTGGATGCGGAAGGCGTCCTCGACCACCTCCTTGCAGTACTCGGAGGCGAGGTACTTGGCCATGCCGGCCTCCAGGTCGTTGCGCTCGCCGCTGTCCTTCTTGCGGGCGGCCATGACCATCATCTGGTGGGCGGCCTCGACCTTGGTGGCCATCTCGGCGAGCTTGAACTGGATGGCCTGGTGCTCGGCGATCTTCTTGCCGAAGGTGGAGCGCTGCTGGGCGTAGGAGATGCCGAGTTCGAAGGCGCGGCGGGCGACACCGCAGCCGCGGGCGGCGACGTTGACGCGGCCGACCTCGACGCCGTCCATCATCTGGTAGAAGCCGCGGCCCGGGACGCCGCCGAGGACGCGGTCGGCGGGGATCCGGACGTCCTGCAGCACCAGTTCGGTGGTGTCGACGCCCTTGTAGCCCATCTTCTCGATCTTGCCGGGCACGGTCAGGCCGGGAACCCTGGGGTTCGGGCCGAAACCGGCCTCCTTCTCGATCAGGAAGGTGGTCATGTTCTTGTACGGGCTGCTGCCGCCCTCGTCGGTCTTGCACAGGACCGCGACGAGGGTGGAGGTGCCGCCGTTGGTGAGCCACATCTTCTGGCCGTTGAGGACGTAGGAGTCCCCGTCCTTCACGCCCTTGGTGGAGATGGCCGAAACGTCGGACCCGAGGCCGGGCTCGGACATCGAGAAGGCGCCGCGGATTTCGCCGGCCGCCATCTTCGGCAGGAAGTGGTCCTTCTGCTCCTGGGTGCCGTGCGCGTTGATCATGTGCGCCACGATGAAGTGGGTGTTGACGATGCCGGAGACGGACATCCAGCCGCGGGCGATCTCCTCGACCACCAGGGCGTAGGTGAGCAGGGACTCGCCCAGGCCGCCGTACTCCTCGGGGATGGTCAGGCCGAATAGGCCGAGCTGCTTCATGCCCTCGACGATGTCGGTCGGGTACTCGTCCTTGTGCTCCAGCTCGGTCGCGACCGGAATGATCTCCTTGTCGACGAAATCCCGCACGGTGGCGAGGATGTCCCGCTGGATCTCGGTGAGGCCGTCGGTCTGTGCGAGGCGTCCCATCGTGCGGCTCCGAAAGGTCTAAGAGGGCGGGGGGGGGGATTACGGGGGCCCTGCCGGCGTGGCTGCGGCAGCAGGGCCCCCTTCCGGGTGGGGGTCGGCCGATGACGGCGGCCTGCCCCTCCGGGGTCTTCGGAAGACCGGGGCCCCCGGTGAAGGGGACGGCGGCCTCCGACTGGGGGGAGGAGTGTCAGGAGAGGGGGAGCCGCTAGGAGAGCGGGGTCGGGCGGCCGGGCTGCTCGCCGCCGCGCTCCTTGGTGTAGGTCTCGGTGGGCACCATCACCTTGCGCCGGAAGACGCAGACGACCGTGCCGTCCTGCTTGTACCCCTTGGTCTCGACGTGGACGATGCCGCGGTCGTCCTTGGACTTGGACGGCCACTTGTCGAGCACGGTGGTCTCGCCGTAGAGGGTGTCGCCGTGGAAGGTCGGCGCGATGTGCCGCAGCGACTCGATCTCCAGGTTGGCGATGGCCTTGCCGGAGACGTCCGGGACGGACATGCCGAGCAGCAGCGAGTAGATGTAGTTGCCCACCACGACGTTCCGGCCGAAGTCCGTCGTCTTCTCCGCATAGTTGGTGTCCATGTGGAGGGGGTGGTGGTTCATGGTGAGCAGGCAGAAGAGGTGGTCGTCGTACTCGGTGACGGTCTTGCCGGGCCAGTGCCGGTAGACCGCGCCGACCTCGAACTCCTCGTAGGTGCGTCCGAACTGCATGCCGGGGGCCCTCAGCTTTCCGGGATCTCGAACTTGGTGGTGCGCTGCATGCCCGCGGCCCGGCCCTTGCCCGCGACGACCAGGGCCATCTTGCGGCTGGCCTCGTCGATCATCTCGTCGCCGAGCATCGCGGAGCCCTTGGCGCCGCCCGCCTCGGAGGTGCAGTAGTCGTAGGCGTCGAGGATCAGCTCGGCGTGGTCGTAGTCCGCCTGCGAGGGCGAGTAGATCTCGTTCGCGGCGGCGACCTGGTCGGGGTGGAGCACCCACTTGCCGTCGAAGCCGAGGGCGGCGGAGCGGCCGGCCACCTCGCGGTAGCCCTCCTGGTTGCGGATCTGCAGGTACGGGCCGTCGATCGCCTGGAGGTCGTTGGCGCGGGCGGCCATCAGGATGCGCATCAGGATGTAGTGGTAGGCGTCGGCCCCGTAACCGGGCGGCTGCTCGCCGACGACCAGGGACTTCATGTTGATGGAGGCCATGAAGTCGGCGGGGCCGAAGATGATGGTCTCCAGCCGGGGCGAGGCCTCGGCGATGGCGTCGACGTTGATCAGGCCCTTGGCGTTCTCGATCTGCGCCTCGATGCCGATCTTCCCGACCTCGAAGCCCATGGTCTTCTCGATCTGGGTGAGCAGGAGGTCGAGCGCCTTGACCTGGCCGGCGTCCTGGACCTTGGGCAGCATGATGCAGTCGAGGTTGGGGCCGGCGCCCTCGACCACGGTGATCACGTCGCGGTAGGTCCAGTGGGTGGTCCAGTCGTTGACCCGGACGACCTTCGTCTTGCCGCCCCAGTCGCCGTTGTTGAGCGCGTCGACGATGTTGTGGCGGGCGCTCTCCTTGACGAGCGGCGCGCAGGCGTCCTCCAGGTCGAGGAAGACCTGGTCGGCCGGGAGGCCCTGGGCCTTCTCCAGGAAGCGCGGGTTGCTGCCCGGTACGGCGAGGCAGGAGCGGCGCGGGCGCAGACGGTTGCTCGAGGTGTCGCTTGCGGTGCTCATGAGGGTCGTTCTGTTCCTTCCCAGTGGTCAGCTGGTGGCCGCGGGTGCGGGCGTCCACGGCTGGAGCTTGTTGGCGAGCCGGATCTCGTCCACGATCCGGCCGATGATGGTCGTGATGCCGAAGTCCTTCGGGGTGAACACGGCGGCGACGCCGGCGGCCCTGAGGGCCTCGCCGTCCGCTGCCGGGATGATGCCACCCACGATCACCGGGACATCCTGCACCCCGGCGCGGCGCAGCCGCTTCAGGACGTCGGGCACCAGCTCGCAGTGCGCGCCGGAGAGGATGGACAGGCCCACGCAGTGGACGTCCTCCGCGACGGCGGCGGAGACGATCTGCTCCGGGGTCAGCCGGATGCCCTGGTAGACCACCTCGAACCCGGCGTCGCGGGCCCGGACGGCGATCTGCTCGGCACCGTTGGAGTGCCCGTCCAGGCCGGGCTTGCCGACCAGCAGGCGCAGCCGGCCGGCGCCCAGTTCCTCGGCGGTCGCGGCGACCGCGGCGCGGACCTGCTCCAGCTCCCCGCCCGGCTCGGCGGCGACCGCGACGGGCGCCCCGCCGACCCCGGTGGGGGCGCGGTACTCGCCGAAGACCTCGCGCAGGGCGAAGGACCACTCGCCGGTGGTGACACCGGCCCGGGCGCAGGCGAGCGTGGCCGGCATCAGGTTGGCGTCGGTGGCGGCGACGGCCTTGAGCTCGGCCAGTGACGCCTGGACGGCGGCCTCGTCGCGCTGTCCGCGCCAGGCCTGCAGCGCGGCGAGCACGGACTGCTCGGAGGCCGGGTCGACCACCATGATCGCGGTGTCGAGGTCGGCCGTGAGCGGGCTGGGCTCGGTGGTGTCGAAGCAGTTGACCCCGACGATCCGGTCCTCGCCGGACTCGATCCGGGCCCGGCGGGCGGCGTGCGAGGACACCAGGTTGGACTTCAGGTAGCCGGACTCGACGGCCGGGATCACCCCGCCCATCTCCAGCACCTTGGCGATCTCCGCCTCCGCGCCGTCCAGCAGCGCGGCGGTCTTGGCCTCGATCACCTCGGAGCCGTTGAAGATGTCGCCGTACTCCAGCAGGTCCGACTCGTACGCCAGCACCTGCTGGATCCGCAGCGACCACTGCTGGTCCCACGGCCGGGGCAGGCCGAGCGCCTCGTTCCAGGCGGGCAGCTGGACGGCGCGGGCGCGGGCGTCCTTGGAGAGGGTGACGGCCAGCATCTCCAGGACGATCCGCTGGACGTTGTTCTCCGGCTGGGCCTCCGTCAGGCCGAGGGAGTTGACCTGGACGCCGTAGCGGAAGCGGCGCTGCTTCGGGTCCGTCACGCCGTACCGCTCCAGGGTGACCTTCTCCCAGAGCCGGGCGAAGGCGCGCATCTTGCACATCTCCTCGACGAAGCGCACTCCGGCGTTCACGAAGAAGGAGATCCGGGCGACCACCTCGCCCATCCGCTCGGCGGGCACCTGGCCGGAGTCGCGGACGGCGTCGAGCACCGAGATGGCGGTGCACATCGCGTACGCGATCTCCTGGACGGGCGTGGCCCCGGCCTCCTGCAGGTGGTAGCTGCAGATGTTGATCGGGTTCCACTTGGGGAGGTTGCCGACCGTGTAGGCGATCATGTCGGTGATCAGCCGCACCGACGGGCCGGGCGGGAAGACGTGCGTCCCGCGCGACAGGTACTCCTTGACGATGTCGTTCTGGGTGGTGCCGGTCAGCTTGGCGATGTCGGCGCCCTGCTCCTCGGCGACCACCTGGTAGAGCGCCAGCAGCCACATCGCGGTGGCGTTGATCGTCATGGAGGTGTTGGTCCGCTCGAGCGGGATGCCGTCGAACAGGGCGCGCATGTCGCCGACGTGGCCGACCGGGACGCCGACCCGGCCCACCTCGCCGCGGGCGAGGACGTGGTCGGAGTCGTAGCCGGTCTGGGTCGGCAGGTCGAAGGCGACGGACAGGCCGGTCTGGCCCTTCGCCAGGTTCCGCCGGTAGAGAGCGTTGGAGTCGCTCGCGGTGGAGTGGCCGGCGTAGGTGCGCATCAGCCACGGCCGGTCGCGCTTCTGGGGCTCGGTCATCGGATCCGTCTCACACGTTCCGGGTCGGCTGGACGGTCCGCTCGTCGAGCTCGCGGAACAGGTTGATGGCGGGCAGGTGCTTCGCGCGGAGCTCCTGGTCGCGCACGCCGAGGCCTTCCTCCGGCGCGAGGCAGAGCACGCCGACCTTGCCCTGGTGCTTGTTGTGGTGCACGTCGAGGGCGGCCTGCCCGGTCTCCTCCAGGGAGTAGACCTTGGACAGGGTCGGGTGGATCTTGCCCTTGGCGACCAGGCGGTTGGCCTCGAAGGCCTCGCGGTAGTTGGCGAAGTGCGAGCCGACGATGCGCTTCAGCGACATCCACAGGTAGCGGTTGTCGTACTGGTGCATGAAGCCGGAGGTGGAGGCGCAGGTGACGATGGTGCCGCCCTTGCGGGTGACGTACACCGAGGCGCCGAAGGTCTCGCGGCCCGGGTGCTCGAAGACGATGTCGACGTCCTCGCCGCCGGTGAACTCGCGGATCCTGGAGCCCAGGCGCTTCCACTCGCGCGGGTCCTGGTTGTTCTCGTCCTTCCAGAACCGGTAGCCCTCGGCGGAGCGGTCGATGATCGCCTCGGCGCCCATGGCGCGGCAGATCTCGGCCTTCTGGTCGCTGGAGACCACGCAGATCGGGGTGGCGCCGCCGGCCAGCGCGTACTGGGTGGCGTACGAGCCGAGGCCGCCGCTGGCGCCCCAGATCAGCACGTTGTCGCCCTGCTTCATGCCGGCGCCGTTGCGCGAGACCAGCTGGCGGTAGGCGGTGGAGTTGACCAGGCCGGGGGAGGCGGCCTCCTCCCAGGTGAGGTGCGCGGGCTTGGGCAGCAGCTGGTTGGTCTTCACCAGGGCCAGCTGGGCGAGGCCGCCGAAGTTGGTCTCGAAGCCCCAGATGCGCTGCTCCGGGTCCATCATCGTGTCGTCGTGGCCGTCCGGGGACTCCAGCTCGACCGAGAGGCAGTGCGCGACGACCTCGTCGCCGGGCTTCCAGGCGTTGACCCCGGCGCCGGTGCGCAGCACCACGCCGGCGAGGTCGGAGCCGAGGACGTGGTACGGCAGGTCGTGGCGCTTGGTGAGCGGCGAGAGCCGGCCGTAGCGCTCCAGGAACCCGAAGGTGGAGACCGGCTCGAAGATCGAGCTCCACACGGTGTTGTAGTTCACCGAGCTGGCCATGACGGCGACGAGGGCCTCGCCCGGGCCCAGCTCGGGGAGGGCGACCTCGTCGAGGTGAAGGGACTTGCGGGGGTCCTTGTCGCGGCTGTCGAGGCCCGCGAACATCTGCTCCTCGTCCTTGTGGAGCGTCACGGCCCGGTAGGACTCGGGGAGCTTGATCGCCGCGTAGTCGGCCGACGTGGCGTCGGTGCTGAGGATCGCGTCGAGGATTTCCTGCATGGCTGCCTCCGAAGGCGTACCTGTGTGAGGGTCACAGGGCGTCTGGGGGAGCCGGGAGCGGACACCGGCTTCGCTGAGGTGGGTGGTGGGCGGGTCGGGCTGGGCGCCCGGCGTGGACCGGGCGGGCTGGCTCTGCTCCCGGGGTGTGGGAACACCGGCCGACGGCGCGCCGAGGTGGGGAGCCGCGGCGCCGCGACTGGTGGGTAACAAGGTAGTGGCACCCTGTGCCACTCGTAAAGACACCGGGTGCCAGTAATTCCGGCCGTTCGAAACGGGCCGTAACGGCGCTTGACGCGCGTTGCGCGGACAGCCGAAAGGCCCGCGCCGACGAATCGGCGCGGGCCTTGTTCACCGCTATGAGCTGCGGAAACGCCGGATCTACGACTCCCGGGCACCAGTCAGGGCGGCCCGGATGCTGTCCACCACGACGTCCAGTGGAGCGTCCGTCCGGGCGACTGTGATGAGTACCTCACCTCCGGGGCTGGCACTCAGTGCGCTCTCGACGAGGACGTCCCCAGGGGCCCCACTGGCACCGGGTGCCACCAAGGATCCCCGGCGTCTGGCCCCCGGCTCGCTGGAGGCCCAGAAGGTCCGCCGGATCACCTCGAAGGAGTGGTCCAGCTGCGCCTCGACGTCCCCACGCCCGCCGGCCCGCAGCCAGCGCCGCAGCACGTGGTTGTGCGCCGCGACGACCGCCGCCGCCGAGACCTCCGCCAGCATCGAGTCGTCCTCGCCGCCCCGCTGCCAGCCGGACGGGATCGGCTCGCCGGTGTCGAACCGCCCCAGCAGGTACCGGGTGAACAGCCGCTCGTAGCGGGCCACCACGGCGATCTCCCGCTCGCGCAGCGCCGGCACCTGGCGGATCAGCTGGTACCGCGCGACCGACACCCCCGGCGTGGAGGCGTACATCCGCAGCACCTCCTTGATGCCGCGGCACACCACGTCCAGCGGGTGCTCCTCCGGTTCGGCACTGGCCAGCAGGTCGGCCACCCGGACGAGGGTGTCGTCGTGGTCCGGGAAGATCGCCTCCTCCTTGGACCGGAAGTACCGGAAGAAGGTGCGCCGGGCCACCCCGGCGGCGGCCGCGATCTGGTCGACCGTGGTCTCCTCGTAGCCCTGCGAGGCGAACAGCTCCATCGCGGCCGTGGCCAGGTCCTGGCGCATCTGCTGGCGCTGCGCCGCCGCCCGGCGGCTGCCCGGTCCGCCCCCCTCCGGCCCGGTGCCCCCGGTCGAGGGAGCCGGCCGGCCGGCGCCGGGCGAACCGGTGGTGTGCTGCGGGGAGGCTGACTGAACCCGATCCATGTCCGGAACGCTACACGGCCCCGCGGGCACGGCCGCGGCCCTTCCCCGGCGCACCGGTGCGACCGGGCCGGACACGACCGGCCGGGGCCAGCGCGAGGACACCGTCCCCGGGCTCCAGCCCGGGCGGCCGGAGGGAGCGCCCCCGTGCGCCGACGCGCCGTTGCCGTGGGCCGCGCCGCCGCCGGGCTGGGGCGTGGTCACCGGCGCGCGTGGTCGCGGAAGCCGCGGCCGGTCTTGCGGCCCAGGCAGCCCGCCGCGACCAGGTGCTCCAGCAGCGGCGCGGCGGCCAGGCCGGGCTCCCGGAACTCCTGGTGCAGGACCTGCTCGATGGTCAGCGAGACGTCCAGGCCGACCACGTCCAGCAGCTCGAACGGGCCCATCGGGTAGCCGCAGCCGAGCTTCATCGCGGTGTCGATGTCGTCCACCGTCGCGTAGTGCTCCTGCAGCATCCGCACGGCGTCGTTCAGGTACGGGAAGAGCAGCGCGTTGACGATGAAGCCGGCCCGGTCGCCGCACTCCACCGGGTGCTTGCGGACCTCGGCGGTCAGCTCCAGGACGGTCGCGGTGACGTCCGGCGCGGTCAGCACGGTGGAGACCACCTCGACCAGCTTCATGGCCGGCGCCGGGTTGAAGAAGTGCATGCCGATCACGTCCTGCGGCCGCGAGGTGGCGGTCGCACAGCTGATCACCGGCAGCGAGGAGGTGGTGGTGGCGAGCACCGCACCGGGCTTGACGACCTTGTCCAGGGTGGCGAACAGCTCCCGCTTGACCGCCAGGTCCTCGGCGACGGCCTCGACCACCAGGTCGGCCTCGGCCAGTTCGGCGTACTGGCCGACCGGGGTGGTCAGCGCCAGCGCGGTGTCCCGCTGCTCGGCGGACATCCGGCCCTTGGCGACCGAGCGGTCCAGGGACCTCGCCAGCTGCGCCTTCGCGCGGTCGGCCTTCTCCTGGCTGCGCGCGGCGAGCAGCACCGGGTACCCGGCCTTGACGAACACCTCGGCGATGCCGGTGGCCATCGTGCCCGAGCCGCAGACGCCGACGGTGCGGACCTCGCGGCCCGGCACCTTCGGCACCGCCGGGCCGGTGGCCGCGTCCACGGCCCGGGACGAACCCGGCGCCTCGTAGGTGTAGAAGCCGCGGCCGCTCTTGCGGCCCAGCAGCCCGGCCGCGACCAGCTGGCCGAGGATCGGGGCGGGGGCGTGCAGGCGGTCCCTGGACTGCTCGTACATCGCCTCCAGGACGGTGCGCGCGGTGTCGACGCCGATCAGGTCGAGCAGCGCCAGCGGGCCCATCGGCAGGCCGCAGCCGAGCCGCATCGCGGCGTCGATGTCCTCCCGCGAGGCGTACTTGGACTCGTACATCGCGGCGGCCTGGTTCAGGTACGCGAACAGCAGGCCGTTCACCACGAAGCCGGCCCGGTCGCCGGCTGCCACCGGCTCCTTGCCGAGGTCCCGGGCGAAGGCGGCGGCGTCCTCGGCGGTCTGCGGGGAGGTCAGCACGGTGCGGACCACCTCGACCAGCTTCATGGTGTGCACCGGGTTGAAGAAGTGCAGGCCCAGCACCCGTTCCGGGCGGGCGGTCGCGGCGGCGATCCTGGTCACCGAGAGCGCGGTGGTGCCGGTGGCCAGCACGGTGGCCTCCGGGCAGATCCGGTCCAGCTCGGCGAAGACCTCCCGCTTGAGCTCCAGCTGCTCGGGCACCTCCTCGATCACCAGGTCCGCGGCGGCGGCGGCCGCGAGCTCGTGCCCGACCGCGATCCGGGCCAGCAGCCCGGTGCGCTCCTCGGCGGTGAGCCGCTCCCGGTCGACCGCGTGCGCGGTGGCCTCCTCGATCCGGGCCAGCGCCCGGGCGGCGGAGTCCGCGGTCGCTTCGATGCCGATCACCCGGCGGCCGCTCTTGGCGACCGCCACCGCGACACCGGCACCCATCGTGCCGAGGCCGACGACGGCGACAGTGGGGAAGGGACGCTCCATCTGTCCTGACTCCTAGTCATGAAGGGCCCGCGCGTGCTCCGGCGGGCGCACCGCCGCGCCCGTACGCCGGGGGCGGCCGCCGCCGGAGGAGGGTTCACGCGCGGGGGCTGGGGAGATGACGGGTGCCGGCAGACCCGGGCAGCGGCCGGTCCGCTCCGGCCGAACTGCGGGGTGTGCCGTGGTGCTCAGGCGCTCGAAGGTGAAGGAAGCGGCGCTGATACGAGGAGAGAGCCGGCCGGCCGCGGTTCGCGGCACCAGCCGGTGGAAGCGCACCGCGCGAGCGCCGCAGAGACGGCGACCGCGGCCTCCCGCCGGTGCGGCTCCCGAAGCCCGGCGGTGGTGCGTCCGGCCACTGTAGCGAAGCTACTCGCGAGTAGGAAGGGGTCGTGGGCGGAAAACCGCGGGCGGATGACGGTTCGAGGTCGGGGTGGCCGTTCGCCGCCGTGATCGACGGGGGGTGGCCGACGCCCGCGCCGCCCCGAACGGGTGAACGGATGGACGGACTTCCGTCCGGACCACCCGATAGGGGAGTTACCCGGGCCCAACCGGCGGGGCAGCATGGGGACATGACCATCGGACCCGCTCCAGGCCCCGCCGCCCCAGGCCCCGACCGGCCGTCCGGCCCCGCCGAGCCGGACGAGGCCGGCGCGCCCGCGGCCGCCGTCGCGCTGCCCCCGCGCGCCGAGCGGGCCGCGCGCGCCGACGAGGCCGTCGACCGACTGCGCACCGCCGCCGTCGAGGCGGTGGCCGTCACCTGGGTGGACAACGCGGGCATCGCCCGGGTCAAGGCCGTGCCGCTCGCGGCCCTGGCGCACGCCGCGCAGTGGGGAGTCGGCACCGCGCCCTGCTTCGACGTGTTCCTCGCCGACGACGCGATCACCACCAGCCCCGTCATCGGCGGCCCCACCGGGGACCTACGGCTCTACCCCGACCTCGACCGGGTCGTCCCGCTCGCCGCCCAGCCCGGCTGGGCGTGGGCCCCGGGGGACAGGTACACCCAGGGCGGCGCCCCGCACCCCGGCTGCCAGCGGCTGTTCGCCCGCCGGATGGAGGCCGCCGCGGCCGGGCGCGGGTTGAGCCTGAAGGCCGGCATCGAGGTCGAGTGGGTGGTCGCCCTCGCCGGCTCCCCGCAGGAGGAGCCGCGGTACCCGACGCACGGCCCGGCGTACGGGATGCACCGGCTCACCGACCTCTCCGACTACCTGCGGGACGTCCTGCGCGCCCTCGGCGAGCAGGGGCTCGGCGTGCTGCAGATCCACCCCGAGTACTCCCCGGGCCAGTTCGAGGTCTCCGTCGCCCCCGAGGGGCCGGTCGGCGCCGCGGACACCTCCGTCCTGGTCCGGCACACCATCCGGGCCGTCTCCGCCCGGCACGGCCTGCGGGCCTCCTTCGCGCCGCTGGTCGAGGCGGGCGCGGTCGGCAACGGCGGCCACCTGCACCTCAGCCTCTGGCGGGACGGGCGCAACCTCGGCCACGGCGGCCCCGGGCCGCACGGCCTCACGGCCGAGGCCGAGGGCTTCCTCGCCGGCGTCCTCGACGCCCTGCCCGAGCTGCTGGTCCTGGGCTGCTCCAGCCCGGCCGGGTACCTGCGGCTGGTGCCCTCGCACTGGGCCGGCGCCTACCAGTGCTGGGGCCTGGAGAACCGGGAGGCCGCGCTGCGCCTGGTGACCGGCTCCACCGGGGAGCGGGCCGCCGCCGCCAACGCCGAGGTCAAGTGCTTCGATGCGAGCGCCAACCCCTATCTGGCGGTCGGCGCGGTGATCGCGGCCGGCCTCGCCGGGCTGGACCAACGCCTGGCACTGCCACCGGAGTTCACCGGCGACCCGGCCGCCGCAGAGCCCGGCACGGTGCCCCGGCTGCCGGAGGGCCCGGCCGGCGCGCTGGCCGCGTACGAGCGCTCGGCGGTGCTGCGCGAGGCACTCGGCGAGCCGCTCTACCAGGCGGTGCTCGCGGTGCGCCGGGCGGAGGGCGAGCAGTACGCCGCCGCCACGTCCGAGGAGTCGGTCGCGGCGACGCGCTGGCGGTACTGACCGGTGGCCCCGCCGCGGCTCGCAGCACCGGAAGGGGAGCCCGCGCTGATCGACCACCACTGCCACAGCGTGGTGGCGGCCGACCTCGCCGACGACGCCCTGGCCGGGCTGCTCACCGAGTCGGACCGCCCGCCCGCGCCCGGCTGTTCGCCCTTCGACAGCGCGCTCGGCCTGGCCGTGCGGCGCTGGTGCCCACCGGTGCTCGGTCTGCCGGCGCACGCCCCTGCGGCCGACTACCTGGCCCGCCGCCGCGAGGTGGGCGCGGCCGAGGCCACCCGCCGGCTGCTCGCCGCGGCCGGCTTGGACACCTGCCTGGTCGACACCGGACTGGGCACCGCGGCGGGCCTGCCGCTGATGCCGCTCGGCGAACTCGCCGAGGCCGCCGGGGCGTCGGTGCGCGAGGTGGTCCGGCTGGAGTCGGTCGCCGAGACGGTGGCGGCCGGCGCCGAGGACTGGCCCCGGGCCGTCGCCGAGGCGCTCGCGGCGGCCGCCGGCCGGGCCGTCGCGGTCAAGTCGGTGCTCGCCTACCGGCGAGGCCTGGCCGCCCCGGCCGAGCGGCCCGCCCGGGCGGCCGTGGTGGCCGCGGCCGGCGCCCGGCTGCGCGGCGGGCACGACCGGCTGACGGATCCGGTCCTGCTGCACCACCTGCTCTGGACGGCCGTGGACGTCTGCGCCGAGCTGGGCCTGCCGCTCCAGCTCCACACCGGCTTCGGTGATCCGGACCTCACGCTGCACCGGGCCGACCCGTCCCTGCTGACGGACTTCGTGCGCGCCGCCGAGCCCAGCGGCGTCCCGCTGGTGCTGCTGCACTGCTACCCGTACCACCGGCAAGCCGCCTGGCTGGCCCAGGCCTTCCCGACGGTGTACACCGATCTCGGGCTGACGGCCTCCTACACCGGCCCGCGGGTGGCGGCGGTCCTGGGCGAGATGCTGGAGCTGGCGCCGTTCGGAAAATTGCTGTTCTCCACGGACGCCTACGGCCTACCCGAACTTTTCTTGGTGGGCACCTGTCAGTTCCGGTACGGACTGGGCGCGTTGTCGGCGCGCTGGCAGGCCGACGGCGCGTGTTCCGCGAGCGATGCCCAGCGGCTGGCGCGCCTGGTCTCCGCCGACAATGCGCGTCTGCTGTACGCCTTGTAGCAGTGCGGCGACGGGCATCGTGGCTGCGCCGGAGGGGTGTGTGCCGGGTGCGGGCCGAGTCGGTGGCCAGGTGTGCGAAGTGTGCGGTGGCTCGTCGGCGAACCGACACTTTTTAACACTCTTGAACCTGTTTCCCTTGTTGACCTGCGGACTTTCGACCTCCGTTGTTGGACTAGATGTGACGATCAGATGTCTGCCCCTTGCGCTTATAAGCAAATATTCATTAGCGTCCGGGTCATTCCCGGTGCATCTGCCAACCGCAGCTGCCCGCATGACGACTCGGGAGGGCCAACCCCAATGAGAGTTCCTCGGATCAGCCGGACCCGGTACGCGGCCGTGGGCCTCGTGCTCGCCACCGCCGGCGCCCTCGCGCTCCCGGCCGGCACCGCCGTCGCAGCCCCCTCGGGCGACTCGACGACCGGTCCGCTGCTCAGCTACGTCGTCAACACCAAGGCCAACCACGGGCAGGTGCAGAAGGCCGAACAGGCCGTCAGGAGCCTCGGCGGGACGGTCGTCTACTCGTACGAGCAGGTCGGCGTCGTCATCGCCCGCTCGACCGACACCAAGTTCGCCGAGAAGCTGCGCCTGGCCAAGGGCGTCGAGTCCGTCGGCGCCAGCCGCACCAAGGGCATCACCGCCGCCGACCAGGGCAAGGCCGAGGTCGCCGCCGAGCCCGTCGGCGCCGCCACCGACGGCCAGGAGCCGTACGAGCCCAACCAGTGGGACATGCGCCAGATCGGCGTCGACAAGGCGCACAAGCTCTCGCTCGGCAGCCGCAACGTCACCGTCGGCGTCCTGGACTCCGGCATCGACGCCAAGCACGAGGACCTGGCCGCCAACGTGGACGCCTCCCAGTCGGTCTCCTGCATCGACGGCGGCAAGCCGAACACCGACTGGAACGCCTGGCAGCCCACCAACAGCGACCACGGCACCCACGTGGCCGGCACCATCGCCGCCGCCAAGAACGGCAAGGGCGTCGTCGGCATCGCCCCGAACGTGAAGCTGGCCGCCGTCAAGGTCGTCGACGACGGCGGGTTCATCTACCCCGAGTACGCGGTCTGCGGCTTCGTCTGGGCCGGCGAGCACGGCTTCAAGGTGACGAACAACAGCTACTACGTCGACCCGTGGATGTTCAACTGCCCCAACGACAAGGACCAGGCCGCGATCTCGGACGCCGTCCGCAAGGCCGTCGCCTTCTCGCAGCGCAAGGGCGTCCTCAACGTCGCCGCGGCGGGCAACGAGAACATCGACCTGGCCCACAAGACCACCGACGTGTCCAGCCCGGACGACACCACCCCCGGCACCCGTCCGGTCACCAACAACTGCCTGTCGCTGCCGACCGAGCTGCCCGGCGTCATCGCCGTCTCCGCGGTGGGCGTCAACGGTGACAAGTCGTACTACTCCAGCTACGGCAAGGGCGTCGTGACCGTCGCCGCGCCGGGTGGCGACGCGCGCTACCAGATCCCGAACACCCCGGACAAGAACGGCCGCATCCTGTCCACCCTGCCGGGCAACAAGTACGGCTACATGCAGGGCACCTCGATGGCCACCCCGCACACCACCGGTGTGGTCGCGCTGCTCGCCAGCACCTTCCCGTGGGCCAGCCCGGACGAGCTGACCGAGCTGCTGACCAACCAGGCGGAGTCCCACCCCTGCCCGACCGGCGAGTACAACCCGGGCGGCGCCGGCCAGTGGAAGGCCACCTGCGAGGGCGGCGCCGACGACAACGGCTTCTACGGCGCGGGCATCATCAACGCCGAGAAGGCGGTCCAGTGGTGGCGCTGACGCGCTGACCACGGCGACACCTGATCGCTGAGCCGGGGAGCGGGGCCACTGGTCCCGCTCCCCGGTCGCGTCTGAGTAGCCGTACTCAGGCCGCCGCCGCCCCCGCCGACCAGGATGGATCGGTACCCACCGGACCCACCCCAGGAGTCGATCGGCATGGCCCAGACCGCTTCCGTCGAGCAGAGCGCCCCCGCCAGGCGCAACCGGATCGCACTCGCCCTCGGCGTGGGCCAACTGCTGTTCGCCGCACCGATGCTCGCCGCCGTGGTGACCGGCGGCCTGGTGGCCGCGATGATGGGCCTCGCCGCCGGCGGCCCGGCCGTCGCGCTGCTGCCGCTCGCCGCGCTCCTCGCCGCGGGCCCCCTGCTCGGGTCGGGCCTCGCCGCCCTGATCGCCCGGGCGCAGGGGCTGTCCAAGGACATCGCGTTCCCGGTGAAGGCCTTCGGCCTGCTGCTCGGCACCGCGGTCGAGTACTTCGCCTGGATCCGCCCGGCCATCGGCTAGCACCCGGCGAGTGACCGTCTGGCACCCGGCGGTCGACCGGCGCGCCGGCGACCGGCTAGCGACCGTCGACGTGCTCGGGTCCGTCGACGTGGTGCTCCCAGACCGTCTCCACCGACGGCTTGCCGTGCAGGTCGGGCACCTCCTGCAACCAGGCCGGCCGCCCGGCCCGGGTCCGGGCCGCCTGCCGGCGGTCGGCCTCACGGAGCTGCTCGGGCGTGGCGAAGCCCTCCGGCAGCCACTCCGAGGAGAGCACCGCCCGGGCCGCCAGGTGGGTGACGTACGCGTGCCGGACGGCGTCCACCGAGTCGAAGCCGGGCTCGTCCGCCAGCCACGCGTCCGGGACCAGCGCCAGCACCTCCTCCAGCAGCGGCACGGTGACCAGCGGGCCGAGTTCCTCGTCGGCCAGCCGGACGTCCGGGGCCGAGCCGCCGAGCGCGTGCGCGCTGAGGTCGTACCGCTTGCCGACCGCCGCCCCGGCCCCCGGCCAGCGGTGGTGGAAGATCAGCGCGGCGCCGTTGTCGATCAGCCAGAGCCGCTGGTGCCAGACCACCAGGTTGGGGTTGTGCACGGTGCGGTCGACGTTGCCCGTGAGGGCGTCCAGCCAGACCACCCGGCCGGCCTCGGCGGAGCCCACCGGGATCATCCCCGGCCGGAAGTCCCGCGCCCCCGGCAGCAGGTCCATGCCGAGGTTGACGCCGGCGCTGGCCCTGAGCATGTCCTGGATCTCGGTGTCGGGCTCGTCCGCGGCGACGGCCGGGTCGAAGTCCACCAGCCGCAGCTCCGGCACCCGCAGTCCCAGCCGCCGGGCCAGCTCGCCGACGATCACCTCGGCGATCAGCGCCTTGCGGCCCTGCGCGGCCCCGGTGAACTTGACCACGTACGTTCCCAGGTCGTCCGTCTCCACCACGCCGGGCACCGAGCCGCCGGCCCGCAGCGGATCGACGTAGCGCACCGCAGTCACCAGATCGAGCACACCGGCCACCCTATCCCGCCGTGTCGCGGGCGTGACGCTGTGGTTGGCTTGCCGGTGAGATCGCTACCCGGCAGACGAGGAGAGCAAGGCCATGGGACAGGTGCAGGCCACCACCGAGCGGGTCTACGACGCCGCCCCCGAGCGGGTGTACGAGGCGCTGGCCGACTACCAGGTGACCCGCCCGAAGCTGCTGCCCGCGCAGTACAGCGAGTACGAGGTCCGGGTCGGCGGCACCGGCGCGGGCACCCAGGTGCACTGGAGGCTGCAGGCCACCGAGAAGCGGGTGCGCGACTGCCTGTTCACCGTCTCGGCGCCGACGCCGGACCGGCTGGTCGAGAAGGACGCCAACTCCAGCATGGTGATCACCTGGACCGTCGCGGCCGTCGGCGAGGGCCGCTCCAAGGTGACGGTGACCGCCACCTGGCAGGGCGCGACCGGCATCGGCGGCTTCTTCGAGCGCACCTTCGCCCCGAAGGGCCTCAACCGGATCCACGACCAGGTGCTGGCCAACCTGGCCGCCGAGGTCGGCTGAGGTCGGCTGAGGCCCCGCCGGGGTCCGCCCGGGCCGCCCGGATCGGCCGCCCGGATCGGCCGCCCGGATCGGTCGGCGGGGGTCGGCCGGCTGGGGTCGACCGGCGTCCGCCGAGGCGCCGTAATCCGCCGGCCGCGCGGTTCGGTCCCTTGGATCCATCGATGTGCGTGAATCGCCCGGCGATTCGATTGGCTCGGCCACCCGTGCGAGCGGAAAGCCGTACGGGTGGCCGAACCGCCACCTGCGGGTGACGGGGGCCGTCCGGTACGGGGGAGCCACCCTAGGCTCGCCGCCGTGCATATGACGATCCTTCACATTTCTCAACCGGTGGACGGCGGGGTGGCCCGCGTCGTCGCCGATCTGGTCCGGGGGCAGCGCGAGGCCGGCCACCGGGTGCTGGTCGCCTGTCCGCGCGGTGGGCGGCTGGCCGCGGAGGCCGCCGCGGTGGGCGCGCTGGTCCGGGACTGGCCGGCCGGGCGCTCGCCGGGCCCGGGCACCGCCGCCGAGGCGTGGCGGCTGCGCCGGATCGTCCGGGCGGCCGCGCCCGACGTGGTCCACCTGCACAGCGCCAAGGCCGGTCTGGCCGGGCGGCTGGCGGTGCGCGGCGCGGTGCCGACCGTCTTCCAGCCGCACGCCTGGTCCTTCGCCGCCGTCGACGGCGCGCTGGCCGCCACCACCCTGCGCTGGGAGCGGTTCGCCACCCGCTGGGCGCACCGGCTGCTGTGCGTCAGCGTCCAGGAGCGGGCCGACGGCGTGGCCGCGGGGGTGCATGCCGACTGGGCGGTGGTGCCCAACGGCGTGGACGTCCGGCACTACGCGCCCGCCGACCGCAGGGCCGCCCGGATCGCGCTCGGCCTGGACCTGGACGCCCCGCTCGCGGTCTGCGTCGGGCGGCTGTGCCGGCAGAAGGGCCAGGACGTGTTGCTGGCCGCCTGGCCGGAGGTGCTGCGCCGGGTGCCGAGGTCCCGGCTGGCGCTGGTCGGCGGCGGCCCGGAGGAGCAGCGGGTGGCGGAGCTGGTCCGGGAGACCGCCGAGCCCGCCCGAATCCGGCTGGTGGGGGACGTGGCGGATCCGCGCCCGTGGCTGGCGGCGGCCGACCTGGTGGTGCTGCCCTCACGCTGGGAGGGGATGGCGCTGGCCCCGCTGGAGGCGATGTCGGCCGCCCGTCCGGTGCTGCTGACGGACGTCCCGGGCGCGCGGGAGTGCCTGCCGCCCGCGGAGCGGGAGCACGCCGTGGTCGCGGTGGAGGACGCGGCGGCCCTCGCCACCCGAATGGCCGAAGCGCTGTCCGATCCGATCGAATGCGAGCGGCGTGGCGCCAGGCTCCGCGAGCACGTGGCGGCCCGGCACGACGTGCGCACAGTGGTCGAACAGGTGGACGTCCTCTACCGCCATCTGCTGGGCGCCGGACCGGCGGCGGGGCGGCGCCGCAGCCGTGTCCCAGAGCGGATCTGATCGTTTCACATGCCGTGAATGGCCGCCTTTCCGGTGCTGCCGTATTCGCACCCTCAACCGGATATGGGGCGAGGCGTAATCCGAAATACCTATTAATGGGCGGCTGGAATGAAACGGCAAGTCACCTTCCAGCCGGTACCCCCACGTTCTGTATTGTCGGATTTTGCCTGCTTCGTTCAGATTTCAGACCGGGAATTCACGGCTGAGCCCCTCGCAACCGCGCTTCTCAAGACCGGTGCCTTCGCGATCGGCCCCGCCACGGGGGATCCGAACGCCGCCAGCGGCAGCAGGTGCTGTCAGGACCGCGCCCTCCGGGCGGGGACGGCCGCCCCGCGCCAACCGGTGCCGGGGCACCATCACCCGGGGCACACAGCAGGGGAGATCGTGCGCTGATGACCATTGACCACGAAAGCGTGCCGCGAGCGGGCGGCCCCCTGTCCGGCCCCCGGCGGCCCGGCACCGGGCTGCTCGACCGCCCGGCGGGCGCGGCGCACAGCCGCGCCTTCCCGGCGCCGCGCCGGCACCGCGGGGCGGTCCGCAACCGGCTGGCCCTGCCGCTCGCCCTGGTCCAGGCCGACACCATCGCACTGTGCTCCGCCGGCGGCATCGCCAACCGGGCCCTCGACCCCGGCGCCCCCCTCGACCCCCTGCTGGGCGTGCCCGCCGTCCTGCCCCTGCTGCTCCTGCTCAACCTCGCGGGCGGCCTCTACCGCGCCCGGCTCACCCTGTCCGTGCTGGACGAACTGCCCGCGCTGGCCGCCCGGGCGGTGGTCGCCGCCGCCTTCGCCGTCACCCTGTCCGGCTGCCTCGGAGGCCACTGGCCTGACTGCGGCCCGGTCGCCCCGACCCGCCTCACCGTGCTCCTCGGCGTCCAACTGCTCACCGCCGCCGTCGGCCGCGCCGTCCTCTACCACCTGGTCCGACGCATCCGCCGCAGCCGCCCCAGCCCCACCCTGGTGCTCGGCGCCGGCCGGCTCGGCCGCCGGGTCGCCGCCGCCCTCGGCGAGCACGGCGAGTACGGGATGCGCCCGGTCGGCCTCCTCGACGCCGACCCGCCGCCGCTCGCCGACGGCACCGGCCTGCCCGTCCTCGGCGGCCCCGAGGTGCTGGAGCGCGAGGTGCGCCGCCACCGGATCCAGCACGTGATCGCCACCGCGGGCGCCGCCGACGAGGGCGAGACCGCCGTCGCCCTGCGCGAGGCCGCCCGGCTGGGCTGCCAGGTCTGGCTGGTGCCGGCGCTGCGCGAGTACGGCTCGCTGACCACCGCCCCGACCTCCGGCGGCGACCACCTGTGGGGCTTCCCCTGCCTGCGGGTCGGCCGCCCGGCGATGCGCCGCCCCGGCTGGGCCGGCAAGCGCGCCCTGGACATCACCGCCGCCACCGTCGGCCTGCTGCTGCTCTCCCCCGTCCTGGCGCTCTGCGCCCTCGCGGTCCGCTTCGACACCGGGCCCGGCGTGCTCTTCCGCCAGCAGCGCACCGGCCTGGACGGCAAGGTCTTCACCGTCCTCAAGTTCCGCACCCTGCGCCCGAGCAACGAGCACGAGTCCGCGACCCGCTGGAACATCGCCCAGGACCACCGGATGGGCGCCGTCGGCCGGCTCATGCGCAAGAGCTCCCTGGACGAGCTGCCGCAGCTGTGGAACGTCCTGCGCGGCGACATGAGCCTGGTCGGCCCGCGCCCCGAACGCCCGTACTTCGTCATGCGGTTCGGCCAGGCCTACCCCGAGTACGCCGACCGCCACCGCGTCCCGGTCGGCCTGACCGGCCTGGCCCAGGTCAACGGCCTGCGCGGGGACACCTCCATCGAGGACCGGGCGCGCTTCGACAACCGCTACATCGAGAGCTGGAGCCTCTGGCAGGACGTCAAGATCCTGTGCCGCACCGCGGTCCTGATGCTCCACCCGGACGGGAGCTGACCCGCGTGGCCCTGACCCTCACGGCCCTGCCGCGCCCCGCCTTACGCAGGGCGCTGCCCGCGCTCGCCGAGCGGCCCAGCCTGCTGGCCGCGGCCACCGTCCTGCTGGTCTGCGTGCCCACCGGCGAGAAGGACGTCGCGGCCGCCGTCCACATCACCGCCGCCGACCTCGCCTCGCTGGCCCTGGTCGCCCTCACCGCGCTCGACCTGCTGCGCGGCCGGCTGCCCGCCGTCGACCGGGCCACCTGCGCGCTGTTCGCCGGCGTCGTGGTCGCCGCCGCCGTCGCCACCGTCGGCTCGATCGACCCGGCCACCAGCATCACCGGCTTCGTCCGGCTCACCCAGGTCTTCGTGCTGGTGCCCGCCGGGGTGCTCTGCTCGCTGCGCGACCGCACCGACCAGCGCCTGGTCCTCGGCTCCTTCGTGCTCGCCGCACTCATCCAGGGCGTGGTCGGCGCGAACCAGTACCTCACCCGCACCGGCGCCTCCTACACCGGCCAGCCGATCCGGGCCGTCGGCACCTTCGGCGCGCTCGACATCATGGCGATGTCCACCGTCGTCAGCTACGGGCTGCTCGCCGCCCTCGCCCTCGCGCTCGGCGAGCGCGGGCCCGGCGGCGACGCCCGGCTGCGGCGGGCGATGTTCGCCGCAGCCGCCTTCCTCGCCTTCCCGCTCGCCGTCTCCTTCAGCCGCGGCAGCTGGATCGCCACCGGCCTCGCCGCCACCGTGCTGCTGCTGCGCGCCGACGCCCGGCTCGCCGTCCGCAGCGCCGTCGTCGGCCTGGCCGCCGCGGTCGTCCTGGTCGGCGGACTCGGCCTCGGCGGCTCCGGCGTCACCAAGCGGCTCAGCTCGATCGGCTCCGTCTCCGCCGCCCCCGACCAGTCCGTCTCCGACCGCTACGACCTGTGGGCCACCGCCGGGCGGATCTGGCAGGACCACCCCGTGCACGGCGCCGGGCCCAAGGCCTTCCAGCAACTGCGCGACAGCCACGCCCCGTTGCGGCTGTCCTCCGGCAGCGACGCCGCCGACGCCACCATCGGCTTCCAGCGCGAACCGCTGCTCTCCCCGCACAACATGTACTTCCTCGCCCTCAGCGAGCAGGGCCTGATCGGCATCACCGCCTACGCCGCGCTCTTCCTCGGCCTCCTGATCGGCTGCCTGCGCCGCTCCCGCGGCCCGGGCCTCGCCGCACTCGCCCTGCTCACCTGGGTCCTCGTCGACTTCCTGTACGCCGACATCGGCGGCACCACCACCGTGCTGACCTCCGTCGTCCTCGGCCTCGCCGCCCGCGCCGCCGCCGGGGAGGCGGACCGGTGACCACCGACCAGCCGGCCGCCCTGGCCTCCGCCCTCCCGGCGCCGCGCAGCGCCCCCGGCGAACAGCCGACCCCCGGAGCCGGCCCGGCCCCCCGGAGCGGCTTCCTCGCCAAGGCCTTCGGCATCACCGCCGGGCTCAGCGCCGCCGGCTCGGGCCTCGGCCTGCTGCGCGACCTCCTGCTCGCCCGCTACTTCGGCGCCAACCAGGGCACCGACGCCTTCCTGGTCGCCTGGACCGTCCCCGAGACGGCCGCACCGCTGCTGATCGAGGACGCCATGTCCTTCCTCATGGTGCCCGCCTTCGCCCTCGCCCTGGTGCTCCGCGAGGAGGACCCGGACGCCCCCGACCCCGTCCGCCAGCTGGTCCGCGCCACCCTGCCCTGGCTGCTGATCGCGCTCAGCGCCCTCGCCCTGGCCGCCGCCCTCGGCGCCCCGCAGTTGGTCGAGCTGCTCGCCCCCGGCCTGCCCGACCCCGGCCTCGCCGTCACGTGCACCCGGATCACCGCGATCACCGTGCTGCCGTTCGGCGTGGCCGGCTACCTGGCCGCCGCACTGCGGGCCCACCACCGCTTCACCGCCCCGGCCGGCATCTACGTCGTCCACAACCTCGGCATCCTCGCCGTCCTGCTCGCCCTCCACGCCGCCCTCGGCGTGAGCTCCGCCGCCCTCGGCGTCGCGACCGGCAGCCTGCTGATGGTCGGCCTGCTGGTCGGCCCGTTCCTGCGCCGACTGCGCCGGGGCCCGTCCGGCACCGGCCGCGCCCGCCGCTCGCGCCAGGCACTCGTGCTGATGCCGCTCGCCCTGCTGCCGGTGGCCGCCTTCACCCTGACCCGCCAGTCGCAGGTCTTCGTCGAGCGCTACCTCGGCTCGGCGCTGCCGCCCGGCACCATCTCGCACCTCAACTACGCCGCCAAGGTCTCCCAACTCGCCATGACGGCAGGCATCCTGATCTGCACCGTCACCTTCCCGCTGGTAGCCCGGGCGCTCGCCGCCGGGGACCTCACCGCCGCCCGCGACCGGGTGGAGAAGGACCTCGGCCAGGCGGCGGCCGTCGTGCTGCTCGGCACCGCCTTCCTGATGGCCTGCGCCCCCTCCGTCGTGGCGCTGCTGTTCGAGCGCGGCGCCTTCGGCCCCCGCGACACCGCCGCCACCGCCGACGTCATCCGGGTGTACAGCTTCGGCCTGCCCGCCCAGGCGCTGATCGGCGTGATGATCCGCCCGTACTTCTCGCTGCGCCCGGTGGTCCGCAGGGCCGACGACCCCGGGACGGAGGACGGCGGCCGCCGGCTGCTGGACTGGTACCCGGCCGCCGCGATGGTGCTCGGCCTCGGCGTCACCGTCGCCACCGGCCTGCTCGCGACGCCCCGCTTCGGCGCCCTGGGGCTCGCCGCCGGCAACGCGGCCGGCATCACCGCCGCCGCCGCCCTGCTGCTGCACGGCCTGGTGCTGCGGGGCATCCCGCTGCGGCTGCGCCGGGTGCTCGGCGGCCACGGCCGGCTGGTGGCCGCCGCCGCCGGGGCCACCGTGCTCGGCACCGCCGCCGCCGGACTGGCCGCCGACCCCCTGCTCTCGACCCTCCTCGGGGGCCTCACCGTCGCGCTGGCCTTCGCCGCCCTGGGCACCGGCCTCGGTGCCCGCGAGGTGCGCGGCCCGGTCCTCGCCGCCGCTCGGGCCCTGAACCCGCCAACCGTCGCCGAAGAAGGGAAGCGTCCCCATGGACAATGAACGGGGAACCGTCCGTTCGGCCCAGACGGGCGTCGGCCACGCCCCGCCGCACCAGGCGCGACTGCCCAGGAGCCGCCACCCGGTCGGCGAACCGCCGATCCCCGGCTCCGCCTCGCCGTGGATCCTGATGTACCACTCGGTGGCGGTCGAGAAGGAGGACCCGTACCGGCTCACCGTCAGCCCCGAGCGGTTCGCCGAGCAGATCGCCTGGCTGCACCGGCGCGGCCGGCGCGGCGTCTCGGTCCGCGAGCTGATGCGGGCCCGCGCCCTCGGCCGGGACGACCGGCTGGTCGGCCTCACCTTCGACGACGGCTACGCCGACTTCGCCCGCTACGCGGTGCCGATCCTCCAGGCGTACGGCTTCACCGCCACCGCCTACGTGGTCGCCGACCTGCTCGGGCGGGACAACGACTGGGACTCCGAGGGCCCCCGCAAGAAGCTGCTCACCGTCCAGGAGGTCACCGAACTCGCCGCGGCCGGCTGGGAGATCGGCTCGCACGGCCTCGGGCACCAGGCGCTGCCCGGCCTGCCGGCCGAGGCCCTGGCGGTGCAGGCCCGGGAGAGCCGGCGCCTGCTGGAGGAGGTCGTCGGCGGCCCGGTCACCGGCTTCTGCTACCCGTACGGCGCCGTCGACCTGCCCGCCACCCAGGCCATCCGGGACGCCGGCTACGACTACGCGTGCGCCATCGCGCACTCCTCGCTCACCGGCCGCTTCGCCCTGCCCCGCTGCTACGTCGGCGACCGCGACGGCGCCTGGCGGCTGCGGGCGAAGAAGGGCCGGCACCGCCTGCGCGACGCCGTCACCGAACTGCGCCGCGCGCGGGGGGAGCGCCGGCCGTGAAGGTGCTGCACATCGTCACCGGGCTCGCCGCCGGTGGCGCGGAACGCCAACTCCACCTACTGCTCAGGCACTTGCCCGCGCACCAGCGGTGCGAGGTGGTCGCCCTGACCAACCCCGGGACGGTCGCCGCGGCGCTGCGCGCCGACGGCGTGACCGTCCACCACCTCGGCATGCGCGGCAACCGCGACCTCGGCGCACTGCCCCGGCTGGTCCGGCTGGTCCGGGCCGGCCGCTACGACCTGGTCCACACCCACCTCTACCGGGCGCAGCTGTACGGCCGGCTCGCCGCGCGACTGGCCGGGGTGCGCGCGGTGGTCTCCACCGAGCACTCGCTGCACGCCGGGGTGATCGAGGGCCGCCCCGTCACCCGCGGCGTCAAGGGCCTCTACCTGGCGGCCGAACGGCTCGGCAGCACCACTGTCGCGGTCTCCCGGCAGGTCGCCCAGACACTGGGCTCCTGGGGCGTCCCGCCGACCCGGATCGAACTGATCCCCAACGGCATCGACATCGGCCGCTACCGCCTCCCGCCCGGTGAGCGGACCGCCGCACGCCGCCGGCTGCGGGCCGAACTCGGCCTGCCGCAAGGGAGTTGGGTGGTCGGCGCGGTGGGCCGGCTGGTCCCCGGCAAACGCTTCGACGTGCTGGTGGCGGCCCTCGCCGAACTCGACCCGGCCACCCGGCTGGTGCTGGTCGGCGAGGGCCCCGAACGCGCCGCGCTGGAGCGCCGGGCCGCCGAACTCGGCGTCCGGGAGCGGCTGGTGCTCACCGGCGAACGCGACGACGTGCCCGAACTGCTGGCCGCGGTCGACGTACTGGCCGCGCCCTCCACCGCGGAGACCTTCGGCCTGGGCGTGCTGGAGGGCCTGGCGGCCGGGCTGCCGGTCCGGCACAGCGCCTGCCCCGCACTCGACGAACTGCCGCCCAGTGCCGCCCCGCAGGCCCGCCGCATCCCGTCGGAGCCCGCCGCCTACGCCGCCGCGCTGCGCGACCTGCGCCACCTGAGCGACCACATCGCCGACCCGCTGCCGCACCCCCCGGCCGTCGGCCACTACGACATCGCCAGGGTCGCCGCCGACCTGGGCGCCCTCTACGACCGGCTGGCCCGCGCTTGACCGCCCGCCACCGCCGGAACCGCCGTCCCACACCCAAGGAGCCCCCATGACCACACCGCGTCGAACCGCCCGCCGCCTGGTCCGCCGCTGGTGGCCGGTGGCGCTCGCGGTGCCCCTGGGCGCCGCGGCCGGCGCCGGGTACGCCGTCGTCTCGCCCCCCTCCTACTCCGCCAGCGCCTACGTCCTGGTGGTCCCGCAGAACCGGGGCGAGGCCGCGACCGCGACCAACTTCGCCCAGGCGTACGGGCGGTTGGCGGGCCAGCCGCAGGTGCTCGCGGTGGCGGCCGCCGAGACCGGCCACACCCGGGCCGAACTGGAAGCCCTGGTGCACGGGACGACCTCCCCGGACGCCCCGATGATCGAGATCACCGGCACCGGGACGCGCGCCCAGGAGGCCGCCCGGACCGCCGACGCGGTGGCCGGCTCGCTGGTCGCCTTCGCCAACACCAGCAGCAAGGACACCAACGTCCGGCTGGTGACGCTGGCGCCGGCCGCCGCGCCGGACAAGCCGACCACGCCGTCCGCCGCGCTGGACGTCGCGGTCGGCGGCGCCGCCGGGCTGCTGCTGGGCGCGCTGGTGATGATGACCCGTCGCCGGGACACGGCCGCAGCCCCGGGGGCCGCCGCGCCCGCCGCGCCCGCCGGGACGGGAGGGACCGGGGACACCGCCGCAGACCCCGTGCCGGCGGATATCCCCGTGCCGGCGGCGATCCCCGTGACGCCGCGCCCGCGCAGCGAGGAGCAGCCGGCCAAGGCCGGGGCGGACGCCAAGCCGGAGGCCGGGACGGACTCGAAGGCCGACACCGAGACCGACACCAAGGCCGACACCAGGACCGTCGGGAACGCCGACCCGAAGGCCGGCACCGGGGCGGCGGCGAAGACCCCGGCCAAGGAGAGGACCGCCGCCAAGGAGAAGGCCCCGGCCAAGGAGAAGGCCCCGGTCAAGGAGAAGGCCGCGACCGGGAGCGGCCGATGAGCACCGAGACCCGCCGCGCCGGCCTCCCGGTCCAGGCCGCGACGCCGTCCTGGACCACCGAACTGCGCCGCGAGGACGACGCCCTGGACGCCGTCGCCGGGGAGTGGGACGAGCTGGCGGCACGCTGCCGGACCGCCACCTTCTTCCAGGCCGCCGCCTGGCAGCGTTCCTGGTGGCGCCAGTACGGCCGCCCGGGCGCCCTGCTGGTGGTGCTGGTCCGCCGGGACGGCCGGCTGGTCGGCGCGGGCGCCTTCATGCACCGCGGCGGCCCGCTCGGCGGCCTGACCGGCCTCGGTGCCGGGCTGATCGACTACACCGACGTCCTGCTCGACGACGAGTGCGCCGACCGGGCCGCCGCCGAGTTCGCCGCCGCCCTGCCGCTCACCCGCCCCTGGCACTCGCTGGAACTGCGCGAGGTGCACCCCGACGCGGCGGTGCAGCGGGTCTACGAGCACTGGCGCGGCTGCCGCCGTCGCCACCAGGACTCGCTCTGCCAGTACCTGCCGGCCGTCCCGATGGAGCGGCTGCTCAAGCGGGTGCCCGGCAAGACGGCCCAGCGCAGCCGGGTGAAACTGCGCAAGATCGCCGAGGCCGGGGTGCAGGTCCGCTCGACACCGCCGGCGGAGGTGCCGCAGGCGATGGCGGAGCTGCTTCGGCTGCACTTCCTGCAGTGGCAGGAGCGGGGTGTCACCCCGGAACACCGCACCGAGCGGTTCGCCCGGCACCTGACCGACTCCACCACCGGCCTGGTCGCCGCCGGGAAGGCCGCCGTCCACCAGTTCCACCTGGACGGCGAACTCGTCGCGGTGAACCTGCTGCTGCTCTGCCCGTCCTTCGGCGGCCTGTACCTGTACGGCGCCCACCCGCTGCTGCGCGAGCGGCTGGACATCGCCGGACTGCTGTTCAGCGCGGCGCTGGACGACACGGTCGCCGCGGGCATCCCGGTGCTCGGCCTGCTGCGCGGCCAGGAGCCGTACAAGCAGCGTTGGCGGCCGGACCGGCTGCCCAACCAGCGCCTGCTGCTGGGGCCGGCGGGGGCGGCGCCGGCGGCGGCCGTGCGAGCCTGGGCGGTGCGCGCCCGGCAGGCGGCGGCGCACCAGCTGCGCACCCGCTTCCCCCGGCTCAAGGAAGCGCTGCTGACCCGCAGCCGGAGCTGATCGCTCAGCGCCGGCCCGGGGTCGGACCGGCCGACGGACTCGGCGCGGCGCTCGCGCTCGCGGCTCCCGTCCCGCTCGGCAGGGCGGGGGCGCTCGGCGCGGAGGGCACCGCCGGCGGGGTCGGAACGGCCGGGGCGGCGGGGGTCGGGGGCGCTGTCGGCCCCGCCGTCGGCGCCCCCTTCGACCCGGACATCAGCTGCTTGAACCGGGCCGCCGAGCGCGGGTTGCTGCCGCACTGGAAGAAGCCGTGCGGGCAGTAGTCGGTGACGGTCTGGTAGGCGGTGTCGTGGGTGCGCATCCAGTCGACCATCCGCTGCACGAACTCGGGGTTGTCGCCGTTGCGGAACAGCCCCCACTCCGGGTACGAGACCGGCTTGCCGCGCCTGGCCGCGAACTCCACCTGGTCCTGGAGGCCGTAGGGCTCGCGCACGTAGTCGTCGAAGGTGCCCCCGGCGGGCTGGTCGTAGCTGTCCATGCCGATGATGTCGACCACGTCGTCGCCGGGGTAGCACTTGGTCCACGGGATCGCGTCCGTGCCCCGGTTGGGGGCGAAGTCGAAGCGGAACCGCTGCCCGGGCACCGAGCGCATCACGCCGACGATCCGCCGCCAGTACGCCTTCCACGCGGACGGGTCGGGCT
Organism: Streptomyces sp. NRRL S-350; assembly: GCF_000719705.1. Taxonomy (GTDB): domain Bacteria; phylum Actinomycetota; class Actinomycetes; order Streptomycetales; family Streptomycetaceae; genus Kitasatospora. Next base: position 44,475 of record NZ_JOHO01000028.1, read on the forward strand.
TGCAGCGGTGGGTGTAGGTGGTGCCGTTCATCTCCCACCCGGGGGTGAGCACGGTGTCCGCGCCGCCCAGGGCGACCAGCCGCCGCGCGAGCTTGAGGAAGTGCCCGTCGAAGTCCCCGCGCGCGCCCTGGGCGAGCAGCCTGGCGACCTCGCCGTCCGGCACGTTCGCCTCGTTGGGCACCAGCATCGGCACGCCGAGGACGAGCAGCCGGGCCGGGTCGGCCAGCCGCCACTGCGACCACAGGCCGAGCACCACCGGGTCGCCCTCGATGTCGGCCCAGCCGTTGCCCGCCAGGTAGGTGTGGCCGACCTGCAGGTTCGCGTCGCCGAGCCACTGCGCGTACCGGCTGATCTGCGGGATGTACCTGTCCCAGGAGCCGACGAAGGCGCCGAACGGGGGCTCGTGCTTCGGCCGTTGGACCGGCGGGCGGGGAGCGGCGCCGCGCGGCTCGAAGGCGTCGGAGGAGAGGGAGTGCCGTTCGGTCCGGTTGGGCGGCGTCCCGGCCGGGACGCCGGCCGTGGCCATCAGCAGCAGGGCGGCGGCGGCCAGCGTCAGGCGGCCGATTCGCATGGTCTCTCCTCCGGACGTCGCGTGGGCGGGGCGCCCGGTCTCGGCGTGGACGGACCGTGGCGCCCCGCTCGCCGACAGTAGGACCGCCTGAGCGCAGAAAAGCCGAATGTCACCCTAAAGTGGGCGGCATTCGAACGCCGTCTGCCGCAACGGCGGCCGGCCCGCCGCCGTGTATCAGCTCTGTAACGGTCCGGCCGGGCCCGCGCTGCCCGCTCCGGGACGCGCCACGGAGCGGCCGGGGAGCCGACGACGCAGGTGGGCGGGCGGGCGTGCGGCCGGGGCGCACGGACCGGGGCGTGCGGTCAACCACCCGGGCGGGGGAGGGAACCGGGCTGACTCGCGGGCCCGGTGAAAGGTACGCTCCGGCCGTGTCCCGGAAGCCGCTGCGTGTACTGACCCCCCGCTCGATCCTGCCTGCCCTGGCGGTGATGCTGGTCCTTGCGGCCGGAGCGGCGGCACACGCGAACAAGCCGGTGCCGTTCGGCGACCGGGTGGCGGGGCCGGGTGACGCCGAGGCGACGCCGGTGAACTCGGAGTCGCTCAGCGCGGCCGACCTGGACCTGAGGGTGGGCCCGGGCCTGGAGGCGTTCCACAAGCGGACCGGCGAGCAGGCCTGGTCGTACCGCCGGGAGGGCGCCGAGGCGCTCTACCTGGCGATGGCCGGGGACAACGCGATCGTGGTCTGGGACGACGGCATGGTCACCTCGGTGCGCCCCGGCGACCACGCGGTGCGCTGGCACCGTGCCGTGCCCGGCCTGGAGGACTGGCTGCGCGGTGACGGCGATCCCGGCGCCGACAAGCGGACCGACGTCCAGCGCAAGCAGCTCGCCAAGCAGCGGGCCGCGGCAGCGCTGCACACCGTCCAGCGGGACGGCTCGCCCTGGCTGGCCCTGGTGACGCCCAACCTGACCATGGGACTGCGCGACGCCGACGGGGACCTGCGCTACAACGACAGGCCGGCCAACGGCTGCGTCTACGACCCGCTGCGCGCCGTGCACACGGACTACGCCGTGCTCATCCCGCGCACCTGCACCAACAGCAGCGGGCAGGCCGTCTCCGGCGGCATCACCGGCTACCGGCTGGACAGCAACGGCTGGGCGATGAGCACCGGCCCGGCCGCGACGGTCAAGGTGCTGGACCGCAGCCGGGTGGAGGTCACCGACGGTCCGATCGTCCCGCCCCGGGTGTTCGACACCAAGGCGGCCGCGCCGGAGACGGCCTGCGGCAGCCTCGACGCGCCCTTCGCCGCCGTCCGCCCGCAGGGCGGCTGCACGGACCCGTCGGCGCCGGTCGCGGACGCCCCGGCCGCTCCGGCCGGCGGTGCCGGCCCGACCGCCACGGACGGCCCGGCCGACACCGGGGCCCCGACGGCGCCCGCGGGGGACCAGCCGTAGCGGGCGGCGGCCGGGCGGTCCGGGAGCCGGGCGGTCAGGGGGCCCGCAGGGCGGGCCGGTACCGCGGGCGGTCGTCCCCGGGGCGTTTCGCACGGCCCGGTAGACTTGCCGCCATGGCTATCTTCTCCGGGCAATAGCGGGCGGCGGCGCTCCCACGTGCCGCGCCGACCGTCGATGAAGCCCCTTCCCGTCCGCCCGGCCCCGGGCCCCGCCCGGCCGCCCGCCCACGTCCCAGGAGTAGTTCCCAGCCATGATTTCCGCCAACGCCCTAGAGCTGCGCGCCGGTGCCCGGATCCTGATCGAGTCCGCGAGCTTCAAGGTCGGTGCCGGCGACCGGATCGGCCTGGTCGGGCGCAACGGTGCCGGCAAGACCACGCTCACCAAGGTGCTGGCCGGTGAGGGCCTGCCCGCCTCCGGGACCGTCACCCGCTCGGGCGAGGTCGGCTACCTGCCGCAGGACCCGCGTACCGGCGACCTCGACGTCCTCGCCAAGGACCGCATCCTGTCCGCCCGCGGCCTCGACAGCGTGCTGAAGAAGATGCGCGAGAACGAGGACCGGATGGCCAACGGCAAGGGCGCCACCCGGGACAACGCGATGAAGAAGTACGCCCGGCTGGAGACCGAGTTCCTCACCAAGGGCGGGTACGCGGCCGAGGCCGAGGCCGCCACGATCGCCGCCGCGCTGGGCCTGCCGGACCGCATCCTGAACCAGGAGCTGCACACCCTCTCCGGTGGTCAGCGCCGCCGCGTCGAGCTGGCCCGGATCCTGTTCTCGGACTCCGACGTGCTGCTGCTCGACGAGCCCACCAACCACCTGGACGCCGACTCGATCGCCTGGCTGCGGGACTTCCTGAAGACCTACAAGGGCGGCTTCATCGTCATCTCGCACGACGTCGACCTGGTCGAGACGGTCGTCAACAAGGTCTTCTACCTGGACGCCAACCGCTCCGCGATCGACGTCTACAACATGGGCTGGAAGCAGTACCAGCAGCAGCGCGAGGACGACGAGAAGCGCCGCCGGCGCGAGCGTGCCAACGCCGAGAAGAAGGCCGCGACCCTCAACGCCCAGGCCGACAAGATGCGCGCCAAGGCGACCAAGACGGTGGCGGCGCAGAACATGGCCCGCCGTGCCGAGAAGCTGCTGTCCGGGCTGGACCAGGTGCGCCAGAACGACAAGGTCGCCAAGCTGCGCTTCCCGGACCCGGCCCCCTGCGGCAAGACCCCGCTCACGGCCAGCGGGCTCTCCAAGTCCTACGGTTCGCTGGAGATCTTCACCGACGTCGGCCTGGCCATCGACCGCGGTTCGCGGGTCGTCATCCTCGGCCTCAACGGCGCCGGCAAGACCACCCTGCTGCGGATGCTGGCCGGGGTGGAGCAGCCGGACACCGGTGAGGTGATCCCCGGCCACGGCCTGAAGATCGGCTACTACGCCCAGGAGCACGAGACGCTGGACCCGGACCGCACGGTGCTGGAGAACATGCGCTCCTCGGCGCCGGACACGGACCTGGTGCAGATCCGCAAGATCCTCGGTTCCTTCCTGTTCTCCGGCGATGACGTCGACAAGCCGGCCGGGGTCCTCTCCGGCGGTGAGAAGACGCGTCTGGCGCTGGCTTCGCTGGTGGTCTCCAGCGCCAACGTGCTGCTGCTCGACGAGCCGACCAACAACCTCGACCCGGCGAGCCGGGAGGAGATCCTGGGCGCGCTGCGCGAGTTCTCCGGTGCGGTCGTGCTGGTCACGCACGACGAGGGCGCGGTCGACGCACTCCAGCCGGAGCGCATCATCCTGCTGCCGGACGGCGTGGAGGACCTCTGGAGCCCGGCCTACGCCGACCTGGTCTCGCTGGCCTGACCGGGAGTAGACGCGGCCTCCGCTTTTCGGACCAGAAAACCTAGTCCTTACGGCGTGTCCGGGAATGAAGTAGACCCGGATTCCGTTTAAGGACTTCCTGTCGGCCCGCCACTCGATCGTGGTCGGGCCGACACTGCTGATCAGCCAATTCGCGGCGAACGGCGGAACCCGCTCGGGGGCGTGCACTCTGCGTGAGCGCCCTGATCGGATCCGATCACCACCGCAGGACCACGCATTTCCGGCATCGACCTTGTCGAATGGGTGGCCAGGACGCGGTGGATGGGTGATCATGGGAATCTGACCGAGCAACGCTACGAGGAGGCACGGGTGGCCGAGACTCTGAAAAAGGGCAGCCGGGTGACCGGTGCCGCGCGTGAGAAGCTCGCGGCCGATCTCAAGAAGAAGTACGACTCCGGGGCGAGCATTCGCGCTCTCGCGGAGGAGACCGGTCGTTCGTACGGCTTTGTGCACCGGATGCTGAGCGAGTCCGGAGTGATCCTCCGGGGCCGCGGTGGTGCCACGCGGGGCAAGAACAAGGCGACTGCCGGAGCCGGTTCCTGACGGTTCGTCAGTCCATGGCTGGATGACGCGGCGGCAGGGCGCCGACCGAGGTGACGACAGCTGACCGTCGGCTGGGCGTCCTCCCTCGGGTCGTGTGGACCGGCCGCCGATCGTCATGTCCGGGGTGTCTCCGTCCCCCGTCCGCTTCCTCGCCCGTCGGTGCCGGCAATGCCCCGCCGACCTTTCCCGGCAGAGCCCCTGCCTTCGCGCGCCCAGGTTTGTTACTCTCCGGTAGCCACGTCCCCCGCCACCGGAGGTTCCCGCATGACCGCCCCCGCCACCGACCCGCAGGCCCCGAGCTGGGAGCGGGACGGCGTCCGCCTGGAGATCGAAGGCGAACTCGCCGTCGTCACCCTCTGTCAGCCCAAGCGACGCAACGCCCAGTCGCCGGCGCTCTGGCGCGCCCTCGCCGCCGCCGGCCGCGACCTGCCCGGGAGCGTCCGGGTCGTCCTCCTGCGCGCGGAGGGCGTCTCCTTCTCGGCCGGCCTGGACCGGGCCATGTTCACCGCCGAGGGCATCCCCGGCGAGCCCACCTTCCTCCAGCTCGCCGGCGGGAGCGACAAGGAACTGGACGACACCATCGCCTCGTACCAGGAGGCCTTCACCTGGTGGCGCCGCTCGGACGTGATCTCCATCGCCGCCGTCCAGGGCCACGCCGTCGGCGCGGGCTTCCAGCTGGCGCTCGGCTGCGACCTGCGGGTGGTCGCCGACGACGTCCAGTTCGCGATGAAGGAGACCTCGCTCGGCCTCGTCCCGGACCTGGCCGGCACCAAGCCGCTCACCGAACTCGTCGGCTACGCCCGGGCGCTGGAGATCTGCGCCACCGGCCGCTGGGTCGGCGCGGAGGAGGCCGCCGCGATCGGGCTGGCCAACCTGGCCGTGCCCGGCGCGGAGCTGGACGTTGCCGCCCGTGACCTCGCGGCGGCCCTGCTGGCCGCTCCGCGCGGCGCCGTGATCGAGACCAAGGCCCTCCTGCAGGGCGCCGCCGGGCGCTCCTTCGAGGAGCAGCGTTCGGCCGAACGGGTGGCGCAGGCCCGTCGGCTGAGGGAACTCGCCGGGATCGGCGACTGACACGCGGCGTCGGTCGGCCCGCATCGACGGCAGGCCCGGCCCGGGGGAGACCCTGGGCCGGGCCTGCGGCGTTTCCGGGTGCGCCGGGCGGCGGGTGGCGGGCGCCGCTCAGGGGGCGGGGAACGTGGCGAAATGCCAGAGTTGGGGAGGTTTGCGATATAGCTGGAGCCGTACGACGGGAGATGCGCCCATGCCTGACACTCCGACGCCCGCGACCCTGCACAAGAACCCCGGCGGCACCCCGACCCCCGGTCCGCCGCCCGGTGCCCACGGCGGGGGGAGGCCGGGCGGTGAGCGCGGCCGCACGGCGCTGGCCGTCGGCGTGGTGGAGAAGATCGCCGGGATGGCGGCCCGCGAGGTCTCCGGGATCCACGCGCTGGGCTCCGGGCTGGCCCGGACCTTCGGCGCGATGCGGGACCGGGTGCCCGGCGGCAAGGCCAGCGTCGGGCGGGGCATCAAGGCCGAGGTCGGTGAGAAACAGACCGCGATCGACATCGCCCTGGTGGTCGAGTACGGCGTGGTCATCCCCGAACTCGCCCGCCAGGTACGGGAGAACATCATCCACGCGGTCGAGCGGATGACCGGTCTCGAAGTCGTCGAGGTCAACATCGCGGTCAACGACGTGCACCTCCCGGACGAGCCCGAGTTCGAGGAGGAAGAGGAGCCGGTGCCGACGTCGGGGCAGCGGCCCAAGCTCAAGTAGGGCCCCGGCGGCAGGTGCCGGCCGGGCGGAGAACAGGACGAGGCAGCGCGGAACGAGGGAGTAGCGGATGAACCTGGCCATCGTCGGCCTGGTGGTGGGCATGGCCCTCGGCTTCGCCGGATACTTCGGGGGGTTCGCGGCGTTCCTGCTGGTGGCCGCGCTCGGGCTGGTCGGCTTCGTGGCCGGGCGCCTGCTGGAGGGCGACATCGAACTGGGCGAGCTCGGGGACCTGCTGCGCGGCCGCGACCGGCGCCGCTGATGGCGACCCCCGTCCCCGCGCCGCTCTCCGCCTCCGTCCCCGCTCCGGGCCGCCGGGGGCGGCTGCGGGTCGCCGACCGGGTCTACGCCCGGATCGCCGCCCGGGCCGCCCGGGAGGCGATCGTCGAGGCCTGGCCCGCCGGGCGGGCGAAGGGGGCGCCGCCGCACGTCTCGGTGGCCGTGCCGGGCAGCACGGTGACGGTCCGGGTCGCGGTCGAGCTGCCGTTCCCGTCCGACGTCGCGGCGACGGCCCGGGCGGTCCGGGACCGGATCGCGGCGCAGGTGGTGGGGCTGACCGGAACGAAGGTGTCGGGCGTGGTGGTGGTGGTCGAGAAGCTGGTGCCGGGGGGAGCCGCGTGAGCGCGGAGATCGTCGACGAGGCCGCCGGGACCGGAACCGCGCCGGGGCGGCCGCCCAGGCTGCGGGCGCCCAGGACGGCGGCTGCGGCGGTGGTGGCGACCGGCGTGCTGGTGGTGGCCGGGTCGCTGCTGTACGACGTGATCGCGGTACGGGTCGGGCAGCCGGTACGGCGGTGGCGGGCGCAGATCGTGGACGAACTGGCCACCCGGCACCTCGACGACCTGTGGGTGCTGGTCGGCGCCGGAGCGGCGACGCTGCTGGGCGGCCGGCTGCTGTGGCTGGCGATCGCGCCCGGGCTGCGGCGCTGGCTGGTGCTGCGGCCGTACGGGGGGACCAGCGCGGCCATCGACCGCGCCGGGATCGGGCACCTGCTGACGGACCGGGCGGCCGGACTCGACGGGATCGACCACCTGCGGATCCGGGTCGGACGGCGGCGGGTCCGGGTGGCGCTGGCCGGTCCGGCGGACCCGGCGGTGGTGCAGCGGCAGCTGCGGGACGAACTGGAACGGGTGGGGCTGGCCCGGCCGCTGCGGCTGGACGTGCGGACGGTGCGCGGCCGCCGGGCGGGCGGGAGCGCGGGAGCCGGGATCGAGCGGAGTGCCGGGCCGGGGGCGGGAGTGGCGGGGTGAGGCGGGCGGTCGTCAACCGGGTGTTGCTGGGGGCGGTCGGGCTGGTGCTGCTGGGGGTCGGGGTGCTGGTGCTGGCGGGCGGCCTGGACCTGTACCGCCGGGTGGGCGTGCATCCGCCGGACTGGTGGCCGCTCACCTCCCCGGACCAGCCGGTGGTGAGCACGCGGTCGCGGTCGCGGTGGGTGTCGTCGGCGTGGTGGTGGCCGACGGTGATCGGCGGCCTGGCCGTACTGGTGGCGGGGGCGGCGTGGTGGCTGGTGGCGCAGGTGCGGCGCACCGGGCTGTCGGTCGTCACGGTGCCGACGCCGGGCGTGAGCGGGCTGCGACTGCGGGTCGGTGCACGGGCGTTGGAGGAGGCGCTGGAGATCGGCACGGCGGTGCTGCCGGAGGTCGAGCGGGCCGGGGTGCGACTGGTACGGGCGCCGGGGCAGCCACGGTTGCGCGGGGCGGTGCGGTTGACGCCGGGCGGGGATCCGGCGGCGCTGGTGGCGCACTTCGAGGACGGGCCCCGGGCGGACGCGATCGGCAGCCTGGGGCTGCCGGACCTGCCCGCGGACCTGCGGATCCGGGTGCTCCAGGCGGCCCCCGCCGAGCCGCGACAGCGGCGGCTCCGGCGGGGACAGCCCAGGGTGGAGTAGCGGGAGCAGGAGGACGGGCGGAGGTCAGAGGGTGCGCAGGGCGCCGCCGTCGACGGGGACCATGACGCCGGTCAGGTAGGAGGCCGCGGGGGAGAGCAGGAAGGCGGCGACCTTGCCGAACTCCTCGGGGGTGCCGTACCGGCCGAGCGGGATGTCGGCGGCGGCCCGGGCGCGGGCGGCCGCCGGGTCGGGGGCGAGGGAGTCGAGCTCGCGGACCCGGTCGGTGTCGATCCGGGCGGGCAGCAGGCCGACGACCCGGATGCCGCGGGGGCCGAGTTCGTCGGCGAGCGCCTTGGCGGCCATCGCCAGGCCCGGCCGCAGACCGTTGGAGATGCCGAGGCCGGGGATCGGCTGGCGGACCGAGCTGGACAGCACGAAGCCGATCACGCCGCCCTCGGAGAGCACGGAGGCGGTGGCACGGGCGAGTCGGAGGGCGCCGAGGAAGACGGATTCGAAGGCGTCGCGCCAGGCCTCCTCGGGGGTGCTTCCGACGGGGCCGGCCTGGGGGCCGCCGACACTGATCAGGATGCCGTCGAGACGGCCGAAACGCTGCCGGGCCTCGGTGACGAGGCGCTCGGGGGTGTCGGGGTCGGCGTTGTCGGCGACGAGGCCCCGGGCGGTGCCGAGGGTGTCGAGTTCGGCGACGGCGGCGTCGACGCCCTCCTGGGTGCGGCCGCTGACGAGGACGCGGGCGCCGTCGGCGGCGAGTTCGCGGGCGGCGGCGAGGCCGAGGCCCCGGGTGGCGCCGGTGACGATGTAGGCCTGGTCTTTCAGTCCGAGATCCATGGGGAACATAGTGCCGGGTGGGGCGGGGCGAGAGCGCCGGGGGCTGGCCTTGACGTCGGGGGGAAGGTCTACGGTCGGTACCGGCTGCACGGGAGGAGTGGTCCGGGATGCGGATCGGCGAACTGGCGGAGCGGGCGGGGACGACCACGCGGGCGCTGCGGTACTACGAGCAGTTGGGACTGCTGCCGGCCCGGCGGGCGGGCAACGGGTACCGGGCGTACGACGAGGCGGACCTGCGGATGCTGCGGGAGATCCGGATGCTGCAGGACTTCGGCTTCGAACTGGAGGAGACCCGCCCGTTCGTGGAGTGCCTGCGGGCCGGGCACCCGGAGGGGGACTCCTGCCCGGCCTCGCTGGAGGTGTACGAGCGCAAGCTCGCGGAACTGGACGACTGCATCACCCGGCTGCAGGCCGTCCGGGCGCAGGTGTCGGGCCAGTTCGAGCGGGCGGTGCGGGCGCGGGACGAACTCGCGACCGCCGAGCAGCCACCACGGTGCGAACTGACGAAGGAGTAGACGATGGTGGAGATCGCGGGTGTGCCGGCGGTGACGGACGAGACGTTCGCCGCGGAGGTGCTGGCGGCGGAGGGGCCCGTGCTGGTCGACTTCACGGCGGACTGGTGCCCGCCGTGCCGGATGATGGCGCCGGTGCTGGCGGACATCGCCCGGGAGGAAGCGCACCGGCTGCGCGTGGTGAGCGTGGACGTGGACCGCAATCCGCAGGCGCAGGCGGCGTACGGGGTGCTGTCGATGCCGACGCTGATGGTGTTCCGGGACGGCCGGCCGGTGCGGTCGGTGGTGGGGGCGCGGGCGAAGGCGCGGTTGCTGCGGGAGCTGGAGGACGTGCTGTAGGCGGGCGTTCTCCAGGCGGGGGTGATCTAGACGGGGACGGGTTCGGCGCCGGCCTCGGCTTCGGCGGCCTTCTCGGCGCGGTCCTTGGCCTCGCGGCGGGCGAGGATCCAGACGCCGACCGGGATCATCGCGGCGAACAGCCACCACTGGACGGCGTAGGCCATGTGCGGCCCGATGTCGGAGTGGTTGGGCTCGGGGATCAGCTCGGGCTGGTCGGCCGGGGCGGGGGTGGTGCCGGCGAGTTCGAGGTAGCCGCCGAGGAGGGGGGCGCCGGTCTCCTTGGCCTGCTCGGCGGTGTTGATCAGGTTGAACTGGCGGTCGGGCAGGCCGGTGCGGTCCTTGATGCCGCTGGCGCCGTAGGTCTCCTCGGCGCGCAGGCGGCCGGTGAGGGTGACCTCGCCCGTCGGCGCGGCGGGGACCGGCGGGTACTGGGTGGCGCCGTCGCCGGAGGCGACCCAGCCGCGGTTGACCAGGACGGTGCCCTTGCCGTCGGAGAGCTTCAGCGGGGTGACGACGAAGTAGCCGATCGTCCCGCTGGAGTCGGTCCGCTTGCGGACCACGAACTCGTGCGCCGGATCGTACTGGCCGGTGGCGGTCACCGCGCGCCAGGTGAGGTCCTTGGGGACGGCGAAGCCGGGCGTCGGCGACAGGGTGTCGAACGGGACCGGGGCTGCCGTGAGGGCCTGGCCGATCAGCTCGTTCCGGGCCACCCGCGCCTCGTGGCGGTGCAGCTGCCAGAAGCCCAGCTTGATCGTCACGGGGATCAGCAGCAGCGCGATCAGCATGGTGATCAGCCACTGGCGGGTCAGCAGAAAACGGTACACATGGGAACGGTACGCCGACCTCACAGCGGGCTCACGCACCGGGGTGCGGGGCGACCTCGCGCAGGAGCTGGAGGAAGGCGTCCTCGGTGACCACCGGGGTGCCGACCTCGCGGGCCTTGCGGGCCTTGCCGCTCCAGCTGTCCGGTTCGTTGGTGACCAGCAGGCTGGTGAGGCGGCTCACCGAGGTGGCGATGTGCAGGCCGGCCTCGACGGCGCGGTCCTCCAGGAGTTCGCGGTCGGTGGAGGTGTCGCCGGTGAACGCCACCCGCATGCCCTGGACCAGCGGCTTGCCGTCCTCCCAGCGCCCCGGGTTGGGGTACGGGCACGGCGGGCGCTTCCTGGCCTGGCGGTAGTTGGCGCCGGTCCAGGAGGCGCGGGCGGGGACGGCGGGCTCGTCCTCGCCGAGGTCGGCGACCGCGACGCAGTTCTGCAGCGGCAGCGGGATCCCGCCCAGGCGGGCGAGGTGCAGGCTGGGGCGGAAGGCCTCGGCGAGCACCCGGGCGTCGTCCAGGGCGTTGTGGGCGTGGCGCTGCTGGACGCCGAAGTGGGCGGCGAGCGAGGCCAGCTTGCCGTTGGGCAGCGGCAGGCGCAGGTCGCGGGAGAGGACCATGGTGCACAGCCGCTGCTCGACGGGGGCGCGCAGGCCGGCCCGGGAGAACTCGCGGGAGATCATGTTCCAGTCGAAGAGCGCGTTGTGCGCGACCAGGACCCGGCCGCGCAGCCGGTCGGCGAGTTCGTCGGCGATCTGCGGGAAGGTCGGGGCGGTGGCGAGCAACTCGGCGGTGAGGCCGTGGATCCAGACCGGGCCCGGATCCCGCTCGGGGTTCACCAGGGTGTACCAGTGGTCGGTGATCTCGCCGTCGGGGTCCAGCTGGTAGACGCCCGCCGAGATGACCCGGTCGGAGCGACCGAGACCGGTGGTCTCGACGTCGACGACCGCGAAGCCCTCGGCGGGGGCGGCGGAGCGCTGGGCGGGGACCGGGAGGGTCCGCGGCGCACCGTACGTCTCGGGCTGGATCGGTTGCATGGTCCAACAGGATAAGGGGCGGCAGGAGCGGCTCCGGTCGGAAGGGTTCCGACCGACCGGCCGGAATAGAGTGGTCAGCGGGGGTGTCGTACACCTGGTCGAGACCGTTCTCCTGTGAGGAACAGCGCATGCGAGCCACCGTGATCCACGGCCCCAACGACATCCGGATCGAAGAGGTACCGGACCCGGTGATCCGGCAACCGACGGACGTGGTGGTCCGGGTCCTGAACGCCTGCATCTGCGGCAGCGACCTGTGGGCCTACCGCGGGGTGGCGCAGCGGGTGGCCGGGCAGCGGATCGGGCACGAGTTCCTGGGCGTGGTCGAGGAGGCCGGCGCCGAGGTGCGCGGCTTCGCGAAGGGCGACCTGGTCGTGGCGCCGTTCGTCTGGTCGGACGGGACGTGTGACTTCTGTCGCGAGGGCCTGCACACCTCCTGCCCGCACGGCGGCTTCTGGGGGCAGGTCGGCTCGGACGGCGGCCAGGGCGAGGCGGTGCGAGTGCCGTTCGCGGACGGGACGCTGGTGAAGCTGCCGAAGGAGGCCGCGGGCGACGAGAAGCTGCTGCCCGGCCTGCTGGCGCTGTCCGACGTGATGTCGACCGGGCACCACGCGGCGGTCTCGGCGCGGGTGCGGCCCGGCGCGACGGTCGCGGTGGTCGGCGACGGCGCGGTGGGCCTGTGCGGGGTGCTGGCGGCGCACCGGCTGGGCGCGGGCCGGATCATCGCGATGGGGCGGCACGAGGCCCGTACCGAGCTGGCCCGGCGCTTCGGCGCGACGGACGTGGTGGCCGAGCGCGGGGAGGCCGCGGTGGAGGCGGTCAAGGAGCTGACCGGCGGCCAGGGCGCGCACGCGGTGCTGGAGGCGGTCGGCACCGAGGAGTCGATGCGCACGGCCGTCTCGATCACCCGGGACGGCGGCGCGGTCGGGTACGTCGGGGTGCCGCACGGCGGCAGCGCGGGCGTGGACATCGGCCAGATGTTCGGCCGGAACGTTTCGCTCAACGGCGGCGTCGCGCCGGCCCGGGCGTACATCCCCGAGCTCCTGCCGGACGTGCTCTCGGGAGCCATCGAGCCGGGCCTGGTCTTCGACCGCACGGTCGAGCTGGACGGCGTGCCGGACGGCTACCGGGCGATGGACGACCGTTCGGCGCTGAAGGTCCGCATCGCGTTCTGACGGATCGTCAAGAGGGGTGGCACCGCCGTGCGGTGTCACCCCTCTTGCGTGGGGCGGGGGTGCCCGGAAGTGGCGCGAGGGGTGTTTTTCGGCCAAATGGGTGGTGCGGGAGGGTGAACGGCCGTCTGATCGCCGTCAACCCCTTTCGGGGCGGGCGTGACGCTCCTAGCATTGCGCGGCGCGCACGGGGAATGTGACGCCCCTCACGTCTGATCGTTTCCAGCGTGCGACCGCCATGCCGAAGGACTGAGGAGACAGAGTGGATTCGCCGCCGATTGCCACCGCCCCCACGGAAGTCCAACTCATCGACGACAGTGAGGAGTTCCGTACTCTGCGGCGCTCGTTCCGGAGCTTCGCCTTTCCGGTCACCATCGGCTTCGTGCTCTGGTACCTGCTCTACGTGCTGCTCTCGTGCTACGCCCCGGGTCTGATGCGCGCAAAGGTCGTCGGCCACGTCAACGTGGCGCTGGTGCTCGGGCTGCTGCAGTTCGCCACCACCTTCCTCATCGCCGCCTGGTACGCCCGCTACGCGGACCGGCGGATCGACCCGGTCGCGACCGCGATCCGCGAGGCGCACGGTGCCGTCGTCCACGCCCCCCGGGAGTCCGCCGAATGACCCTGCTCGCCAGCTCCGCCACCGAGCACCGCGGCCTGACGATGACCCTGTTCGGGATCTTCGTCCTGGCCACCCTCGGCATCACCGTCTGGGCCGGCCGGCAGAACAGGAGCGCCGCCGACTTCTACGCCGGCGGCCGGGGCTTCACCGGATTCCAGAACGGCCTGGCCATCTCGGGCGACTACATGTCCGCCGCCTCCTTCCTCGGCATCGCCGGCACCATCGCCCTCACCGGGTACGACGGCTTCCTCTACTCGATCGGCTTCCTGGTCGCCTGGCTGGTCGCGCTGCTGCTGATCGCCGAACCGCTGCGCAACTCCGGCCGCTTCACCATGGCGGACGTGCTCGCGTTCCGGATGCGCCAGCGCCCGGTGCGCACCGCCGCGGGCTTCTCCACCATCGTGGTGTCGATCTTCTACCTGCTCGCGCAGATGGTCGGCGCCGGGACGCTGGTGGCCCTGCTGCTCGGGGTCACCGGGGAGGGCGCCAAGCGCTGGACCATCCTCGCGGTCGGCGCACTGATGATCATCTACGTGGTGATAGGGGGAATGAAGGGCACCACCTGGGTGCAGATCATCAAGGCGGTCATGCTGATCGCCGGCGCCGCGCTGATGACCGTCATGGTGCTGGCCAAGTACCACTTCAACCCCTCCGAACTGCTCGGCGCGGCCGCGAACGCCAGCGGCAAGGGCGCGGCCTTCCTCGAACCCGGCCTGAAGTACGGCGCCAGCGACACCACCAAGCTCGACTTCATCAGCCTCGGCGTCGCGCTGGTGCTCGGCACCGCGGGCCTCCCGCACATCCTGGTCCGCTTCTACACCGTGCCCACCGCCAAGGCCGCCCGGAAGTCGGTGCTCTGGGCGATCGGCATCATCGGCGTCTTCTACCTGATGACCCTGGCGCTCGGCTTCGGAGCGGCGGCCCTGGTCGGCTCCAAGGAGATCAAGGCGGCCAACGCGGCCGGCAACACCGCCGCGCCGCAGCTCGCCGAAGTGCTCGGCGGCGGCGCGGGCACCACCGGCGGCGCGATCATGCTCGCAGTGATCTCGGCCGTCGCCTTCGCCACCATCCTCGCCGTTGTCGCCGGGCTCACCCTCGCCTCCTCGGCCTCCTTCGCGCACGACCTGTACGCCAACGTGATCCGTCGCGGCAAGGCGAGCGAGAAGGAGGAGGTGCGGTCGGCGAAGTGGGCCGCGGTGGTGATCGGCGCGGTCTCCATCGTCCTCAGCCTGTACGCGGGCAAGCTCAGCACCGCCGCCCTGGTCGCGCTGGCCTTCGCGGTGGCCGCCTCGGCGAACCTGCCGACCCTGCTCTACTCCCTGTTCTGGAAGCGCTTCACCACCGCCGGCGCCGTCAGCTCGGTCTACGCCGGCCTGGTCTCCTCCGTGGTGCTGGTGGCCTTCTCCCCGGTGCTGTCCGGCGCGAAGACCTCGCTCTTCCCGGACCTGGACTTCCACTGGTTCCCCCTGGAGAACCCCGGCCTGGTCTCCATCCCGATCGGCTTCCTGGCCGGCTGGATCGGCACCCTGCTGTCCAGGGAACGACCGGACGAAGCGAAGTACGCTGAACTGGAGGTCCGCTCGCTGACCGGACTGGGCGCCCATTGATCGTCCCGCGATGACTATGCTGGCCCGGCCCGCCTCGACGGTGGCCGGGCCGGCCGCATTTCGGGGAAGGACGCACGTGCTGCTCGACACCTTCGGACGACAGGCCGTCGACCTGAGGGTCTCCCTCACCGACCGCTGCAACCTCCGCTGCACCTACTGCATGCCGGAGGAGGGCCTGCAGTGGCTCGCCAAGCCGGACCTGCTCACCGACGAGGAGATCATCCGGCTGGTCACGGTCGCCGTGCGCGACCTGGGCGTCCGCGAGGTCCGGTTCACCGGGGGCGAGCCGCTGCTGCGCCCCGGGCTGGTCTCCGTCGTGGCCGCCTGCTCGGAGCTGGAGCCGCGCCCCGAGCTCTCGCTGACCACCAACGGCATCGGGCTGGCCCGTACCGCGACCGCGCTGCGCGAGGCCGGCCTCGACCGGGTCAACGTCTCGCTGGACACCCTCGACCCCGAGGTGTTCCACACCCTCACCCGCCGCCACCGCCACCAGGACGTCCTGGACGGCCTGGCCGCCGCCGAGGCCGCCGGCCTGGCGCCGGTGAAGCTGAACACGGTGCTGATGCGCGGGGTCAACGACCACGAGGCGGCCGACCTGCTCGGCTGGTGCCTGGAGCGGGGCTACGAGCTGCGCTTCATCGAGCAGATGCCGCTGGACGCCCAGCACGGCTGGGACCGCGAGTCGATGGTCACCGCGACGGAGATCCTCGACCTGCTCCGCGCCCGCTTCACGCTCACCCCGGAGCCGTCCGCCCGCAGGGGCGCGGCGCCCGCCGAACGCTGGCTGGTGGACGGCGGCCCGGGCCGGGTGGGCGTGATCGCCTCGGTCACCCGGCCGTTCTGCCGGGCCTGCGACCGGACCCGGCTGACCGCCGACGGACAGGTGCGCAACTGCCTGTTCGCGACCGGGGAGACGGACCTGCGCACGGCGCTGCGCTCGGGGGCGGACGACGCGGAGCTGGCCGCGCTGTGGCGGGCGGCGATGTGGGGCAAGAAGGCCGGGGCGGGGATCGACGACCCGGAGTTCCTGCAGCCCGACCGGCCGATGTCCGCGATCGGCGGTTAGACCGGCTCCCCGGAGGGGCCGGAGGACCCCGAAGCCTCGGGGGTCCAGTCGGCGAAGGCGACGACCTCCTTGAGGAAGCCGCGCACGCCGAGGAACCCGGACAGGTGCTCGCGGTGCTCGTCGCAGGCGAGCCAGGTCTTGCGGCGGTCCGGGGTGTGCAGCTTGGGGTTGTTCCACACCAGCACCCAGCCCGCGTCGGCCCGGCAGCCCTTGGCGGAGCAGATCGGCGTCTGCGGGGTGTCCATCGGGCCGTCCTCAGCGATAGGCGGGAAGTCTGCACCGCCAGTCTGTCACGCGCGGTCGGAGCGCCGGGCTCCGGGCACGGCGACGCCGGGCAGCCACGGGGGGAGCTGCCCGGCGTCGGTCCGTCGCTCCGACGGGGGATGCGGAGCGCGTACGCAGTATGTCACGCCAAGACCCTCGGATGGGGAGGTCTTGCATGATTAATCTGAGGTTCTTTTGAGCTTTCGTCGAGCCGCCCGGGGGTGAAGCGGGGTGAAACGGACCGTCAGTCCACGTCCTGTGAAGGATCGGTGGCAGCGGTCTTTGCCTCTCCTGTACCGGCGGTCGCGCGGGCCCCACCGTTCCCACCGGTCCCGCCGGGGCCCAGCATCAGCGGGGTGTCCAGCGGGATGTCGAAGGTGCTCGGCAGGCCCGGCGCGCGCTCCCGGCCCGCGTTGGCGACCAGCACCGCGAAGTACGGCAGGAGGACCGCGCCCGCCAGCGCCACGAACGCCAGCCACCGCTGGACGTCCCACAGCACCACCGCCAGCAGCACGCAGACGGTGCGGAGCAGCATCGAGATGACGTAGCGGCGCTGGCGCCCCCGGACGTCCTCGGTGAGGCTGCTGCGCGCCCCCGTGATCCGGAAGACCTGCCCGTCGCCCGCGCTCTTGCCCATGTGCCTACCGCCCTCGTCCCGCTCCCGCGCGCCTGGCCGCGCGGCCTCCTCACGGTACGCCCGGGCGGTCGCGGCGACGAGACCGGGTGGGCCGGACCCACCCGGTCGGGTGCGCGAAGGGCCTGTCCGGCGGAGCCCCGGGCCCCGGGGCTCCGCCGGACAGGCCCTTCGCGGGTGCCGGGTCGCGGGCGGCGGGCTACGAGCGCCGGGAGAGGTACTGCGGGGGCACGGCGTCGGTGAGCCAGACGCCGTTCTCGCTGAGCCGGAACTCGTGGCCGGCCGCCGTCATCGCGGCCGCGTTCACGGTCAGCACCACCGGGCGGCCGTGCCGGGCGCCGACCCCGGTCGCGGTCTCGGTGTCCGCCGAGAGGTGGACGTCCCGGCGGGACATCGGGCGCAGGCCCTCGCGGAAGATCGCCGCCAGGTGCCGGTCGGCGGTGCCGTGGTAGAGCACGTGGGGCGGCACGGCGGCGGCCACGCCGAGGTCGACCGCCACCGTGTGCCCCTGGTTCGCGCGGATCGAGAGACCGTCCGGCGAGTAGCCGAAGCGGCGCTTGTTGTTCTCCGCGACGACGCGGTCCAACTCGGCCCGGCTGAGCGGCCTGCCCTTCGCGGCGAGCGCGGCGAGCAGTTCGTCGATCCGGACCCAGCCGGCCCCGTCGAGGGTGACCCCCACCAGGCCGGGCTCGTGCCGCAGGATGCGCGACAGCATCCTGCTCGACCTGACCAGCCGCTTCTCGTCCATCATGTCTCTCGTATCCCCCCGACGGCCAGCGGCTAAGAGGCCTGGCTGACCGAACTCATGTTGAAGTCCGCGACACGCACGGGTGGCATCGCGGTGCGGGTGAAGTAGTCGCTCCACTCGCGGGGCAGGCAGCGTTCGGTGCGGCCCACCTCGGTGATCCGGTCGAGCAGGTCCACCGGGGACTCGTTGAACCGGAAGTTGTTGACGGCGCCGACGACCTCGCCGTTCTCCACCAGGTAGACGCCGTCCCGGGTGAGGCCGGTGAGCAGCATCGTCGCCGGGTCCACCTCGCGGATGTACCAGAGGCAGGTGAGCAGCAGGCCGCGCCCGGTGCGGGCGATCATCTCGTCCAACGTCGGCGCCGACTCCTGGTCGGCCGTCTCCAGCACCAGGTTGTCGATGGCCGGGCGCAGCGGCAGGCCGGTGAGGGCGGCCGCGTGGCGGCTGGTGACCAGGTCGTTCAGCACGCCCTCGCGGATCCACTCGGTGGCGGCGATCGGCTCGCCGTTGTCGAAGACCGAGACGTCGCCGCCGGTGGAGTGCGCGAGCACGAACGGCGCTGCCTCCAGGCCGGGCTCGTGCGGGTCGGAGCGCAGCGTCAACGGCAGGCCGCTGAGCTTGTCGCCGATCCGGGTGCCGCCGCCGGGCTTGGAGAAGACCGTCCGGCCCTCCTGGGCGTCCCGGCCGCCGCAGGACCAGTTGAGGTAGATCAGCAGGTCGGCGACGGCCGAGGGCGGCAGCAGCGTCTCGTAGCGGCCGGCCGGCAGGTCCACCGTGCGGGCGCCCCAGCCGAGGCGCCTGGTCAGCTCGGTGTGCAGGGCCGGGACGTCGATGTCGGTGAAGTCCCGGGTGGCGGCGCCGACCCAGGCGGAACCGGACAGGTCGGCCGTCTTGGCGTTGATCTCGACCATGCCGGTGGGCTGGTCGTGGCGCAGCCGCAGGCCGGTGGAGCTGCCCAGGTAACTGGTGGTGAGCTCGTGCCGGGCGAAGCCGTACAGCAGCTCGCCCTGCGCGGCGGCGCGGGCGAAGGCCTCGCCGAGGGCCGGGCCGAAGGCCTCGAACACCTCGATCGAGGTCTGCGCGGGCGGCTCGGTGAAGTGCGGGGACGACGGCTGGTCGGCGACCAGGGGCTGGGCGTCCTCGGCCGGGCCGGCCGCGCGGGCGGCCTCCTCGGCGGCCCGCACCAGGTCCTCGACCTCCTCCGGGGTGACGGCCTCGCGGGAGACCACGCCGGAGGCGGTGCCCTCGGCGCCGGCCACGGTGGCGATCACGGTCAGCCGGCGGCCGCGGGTGACGCCGTTGGTGGTCAGGGCGTTGGCGGCCCAGCGCAGGTTGGTGGTGGACTCCTCGTCGGCGATCACCACGCAGCCGTCGGCGCGGGAGAGGCCGAGCGCCAGCTCGACGAGTTGGTGGGGCTGCATCGCGGTCATCAGTGACCCGCCTCCTGCTGGGTGTTGAGCACGTTGACGTTCCGGAACAGTGCCGACGGGCAGCCGTGGCTGACCGCCGCGATCTGGCCGGGCTGCGCCTTGCCGCAGGTGAAGGCGCCACCGAGGACGTAGGTCTGCGGGCCGCCGACCGCCGCCATCGAGCCCCAGAAGTCGGTGGTGGTGGCCTGGTAGGCGAAGTCCTTGACCTGGCCCGCGAGTTCGCCGTTCTTGATGGCGTAGGCCCGCTGGCCGGTGAACTGGAAGTTGTAGCGCTGCATGTCGATCGACCAGGAGCGGTCGCCGACGATGTAGAGGCCGTCCTCGACCTGGGCGAACAGGCCCGCGGTGTCCGGGCCGTCGGCGGCCGGCTGCAGCGAGACGTTGGCCATCCGCTGCACCGGGACGTGCGCGGGGGAGTCCGCGAAGGCGCAGCCGTTGGAGCGCTCGAACCCCTTCAACCTGGCCATGCCGCGGTCCAGTTGGTAGCCGACCAGGATGCCGTCCCGGATCAGGTCCCAGGACTGGGTGGCGACGCCCTCGTCGTCGAAGCCGATGGTGGACAGGCCGTGCTCGGCGGTGCGGTCGCCGGTGACGTGCATCAGGCCGGAGCCGTACTCCAGGGTGCCGAGCCGGTCGAAGGTGGCGAAGGAGGTGCCGGCGTAGGCGGCCTCGTAGCCGAGCGCGCGGTCCAGCTCGGTGGCGTGGCCGATCGACTCGTGGATGGTCAGCCAGAGGTTGGACGGGTCGATGACCAGGTCGTAGCGGCCGGGCCGGACGCTCGGGGCCTTCATCTTCTCGGCCAGCAGGACGGGCAGCTCGGCGAGCTCGGCGTCCCAGTCCCAGCGGCCGTCGCCGGTGCCGTCGCCGGGGCCGGCGCCGCTGCCGGTGAGGTACTCGAAGCCGCGGCCGACCGGCGGCGCCAGGGTACGCATCGAGTCGAACGCGCCGGTGCGCCCGTCGACGGAGGTGGCCTCCAGCTCCGAGTGCAGCCGGATCCGCTGCTGGGTGGTCACCGTGCCCGCGGTGTCCGCGTAGAACTTGTTCTCCTGGACGGTCAGCAGGGACGCCTGGACGTGCGAGACGCCGTCGGCGGCCAGCAGCCGGGAGCTCCGCTCGGCGAGCAGCGCGGTCTTGTCGGCGTCCGGCACCTCGAACGGGTTGATCTCGTACGCGGACACCCAGGTGACGTCCCGGTGGACCGGCTCGTCGGCCAGCTCGACCCGCTCGGTGGAGCCGGCCGCCCGGCTGATCCCGCCCGAGAGGCGGGCCACCGCGACGGCCTGCTCGGCGACCCGGGCCGCGGCGTCGGTGGTCAGGTCGACGCCCGCGGCGAAGCCCCAGGCGCCGTCCAGCAGGACCCGGACGGCGAAGCCCAGTTGCACGCTGTCGGACGTGCCGGCCGGACGGGCGTCGCGCAGCCGCCAGGCGGCGCTGCGGATCCGCTCCAGACGGAAGTCGGCGTGGCTCGCGCCGAGTTCGCGGGCCCGGGCGAGGGCGGCGTCGGCGAGGGTACGCAGCGGCAGGGCCAGGAACAGCGGGTCGACGGCGCGCCCGTGCGCGGCGCCGGCGCGGTCGGCCGGAGGGATCGGAGGCAATCGGGCTCCCAGGTCGCGGAGGGTGGCGGTGCGGGCGCCACAGGGGTGCCCGCACCGCATCATTTCCCGTCCACCGGGTTTCCGGCCAGCGCATTTCGACCGGCGCGCTGCGGTTTCGGCCACGCCCGCGCAGGTGCGGTGCGGATGCCGTCCGCGCTGCCGTCGCCGCTGCCGCCGGCGGGCGGCCCGTCAGCCGACGGACTCCCACCAGCCGTCGAGCTCCGGCGGGTTGTCGACGTCCACCCGCTCACCGGGGCGCGGCACGGCCAGCGGGACGGCGTTCTCCTTCGCCTCCTTCACCAGCCGCTCGACCGGCTCGGCCCACCGGTGCAGGCCCAGGTTGAAGGTGCACCAGTGGACGGGCACCAGCAGGTCGGCGGTCAGGTCCCGGTGTGCGAGGACGGCGTCCTCGGGGGTCATGTGGATGTCCGCCCAGGCCGCGTCGTAGGCGCCGATCTGGATCAGTGCCGCGTCGAACGGCCCGTGCTGCTCGCCGATCCGGGCGTAGCCCTCGAAGTAGCCGGAGTCGCCGGTGTAGAAGACCCTGCGGTCCGGGCCGGCGATCACCCAGGAGCCCCACAGGGTGGTGTTGCGGGTCAGGCCGCGGCCGGAGAAGTGGTGCGCGGCGGTCAGGGTGAGCACCAGCTCGCCCAGGTTGCAGGTCTCGTCCCAGTCCAGCTCGATGATCCGGTGCTCGGGGACGCCCCAGCGGCGCAGGTGGGCGCCGATGCCGAGCGGGACGGCGAACGGCGCGGACTGGCTGCGGACCAGGCGCTTGACCGTCGCCATGTCCAGGTGGTCGTAGTGGTCGTGCGAGATCAGCACCGCGTCGACCGGCGGCAGTTCCTCCAGCTCGACCGGCACGGGGTGCAGCCGCTTGGGGCCGACGTGCGCGGAGGGGGAGCAGCGGTCGCTCCAGATCGGGTCGAGCAGCACCCGGAAGCCCTGGATCTCCACCAGCGCGGAGGCGTGCCCGTACCAGGTGATCTCCAGGCCTTCGGCGGCCGGCCCGGGCGGGGTGGCGGGGCGGACGGTCGGCACCGGGTGGGCGGGGACGCGGCCCTCGCGCTCGAAGAGCATCCGGCGGGCGGTGGCGCCGTCGAAGCCGGGGGCCCCGCCGGTGCGGGCGAGCGTGGAGGGAGCGTTGTGGAAGACGCCGTCGCGGTACTGCGGGGAGTTGCGCACCCGCTCCTCGCGCTCGCCGTCCGGCCGCCGCCCGAACGCCGCCGGCAGGTCGCGCAGCGCCCAGGCGGCCGCACCCAGGCCGGCCGCCAGGGCGGTGAGGGCCAGCTGTCGTCCGCGTCCGGGGGTGCTCCCGGGCCGTGCCTTGGTCATCCGCTCTGCCTTCGTCGCTCGCCGGGATGGTCGGGGGTCCGTGCGGCCGGTCCGGGCCGGTCCGCACCACGGAGGCAACGGGTGCGCCCGTCCGTGTTGTTCCCGCACAGTAGCGCCGATCGGCGTGGTGGCCCGGGCCCGGGGCGGTGCCCGCCGGACCGGACCGGACCTGCGGGTACGGATTGTCGGATTGCGACAGTTCCTTCGGTGTGGCGCTGTGGGAGCCCGATGCGCCGCCATCGGCGGCCGCCCGATAGCGTCACACTGCGTACGCAATCCGACGTACGTGCTCACACACGGAGAGAGGTGGATCGTTGAGCCGCTCGGTTCTCGTCACCGGAGGAAACCGGGGCATCGGCCTCGCGATCGCCCAGGCCTTCGCAGAGGCGGGCGACAAGGTCGCCATCACCAGCCGCTCGGGCGAGGTGCCCGAGGCCCTGGCGAAGTACGACGTCCTCGCCGTCCGCTGTGACGTCACGGACGCCGCTCAGGTCGACGCCGCCTTCACCGAGATCGAGCAGAAGCACGGCGGGGTCGAGGTGCTGGTCGCCAACGCGGGCATCACCAACGACACCCTGCTGCTGCGCATGTCGGAGGAGGACTTCACCTCCGTCCTGGACACCAACCTCACCGGCACCTTCCGCGTGGTCAAGCGCGCCTCCAAGCTGATGATGCGCGCCCGGAAGGGCCGCGTCGTCCTGATCTCGTCCGTGGTGGGCCTGTCCGGCTCGCCGGGGCAGGCGAACTACGCCGCCTCCAAGGCCGGCCTGGTGGGCTTCGCCCGTTCGCTGGCGCGTGAGCTCGGCCCGCGCAACATCACCGTCAACGTGGTCGCTCCCGGCTTCGTCGACACCGACATGACCGCCGTGCTCGGTGACGAGCGCCGCGCGGAGATCGTCGCGGGCGTGCCGCTGGGCCGCTACGCGGCGCCCGCCGAGGTCGCCTCCACCGTGCGGTTCCTCGGGTCGGACGAGGCCGCGTACATCACCGGAGCCGTCATTCCCGTTGACGGCGGATTGGGCATGGGTCACTGATCATGAGTGGAATCCTCGAAGGCAAGCGGATCCTGATCACCGGTGTGCTGATGGAGTCCTCCATCGCCTTCCACACCGCCAGGCTCGCCCAGGAGCAGGGTGCGGAGATCATCCTCACCGCCTTCCCGCGCCCGAGCCTGACCGAGCGCATCGCCAAGAAGCTGCCGAAGCCGGTCAAGGTGCTGTCGCTGGACGTCTCCAGCCCGGAGGACCTGGCGGGCATCGCCGACCAGGTCCGCGAGCACCTGCCGACCCTGGACGGCATCGTCCACTCGATCGGCTTCGCCCCGCAGGACGCCCTGGGCGGCAACTTCCTGGACACCCCGTGGGAGTCCGTGGCCACCGCCATGCACGTGTCCGCGTACTCGCTGAAGTCGCTGACGATGGCGCTGCTGCCGCTGATGCAGGACGGCGGCTCGGTCGTCGGCCTGACCTTCGACGCGCAGTTCGCCTGGCCGCAGTACGACTGGATGGGCCCGGCCAAGGCGGCCCTGGAGTCGACCAACCGCTACCTGGCGCGCTACCTGGGCGAGCGGGACATCCGCTGCAACCTGATCTCGGCGGGCCCGCTCGGCTCGATGGCCGCCAAGTCCATCCCGGGCTTCGGCGACCTCGCCGACACCTGGAACCACCGCTCCCCGCTCAAGTGGGACCTGAGCGACCCGGAGCCGACCGGCCGCGGCGTCGTCGCGCTGCTGTCGGACTGGTTCCCGAAGACCACCGGCGAGATCATCCACGTCGACGGTGGCCTGCACGCCGTCGGCGCCTGACGCTCCGCCCGTACGCCGCTGCCCGGCGCCCCCTCGTGGGGTGCCGGGCAGCGGCGTTCTGCGGAAGCCCCCGGTGGTTCGCGTCCGCGTGCCCGGGGCCCTCGGCGTTCACGCCTCGGCGGTGGCGCAGGCTCCGATGGCACGGCCGGCCTCGACCGAGGCGCGCTGGGCGTCGCCCGCCCGGATGGCGTCCAGGATGGTGTCGTGGCCGATGTAGCGCTCGGCGATCAGTTCGGGGCCGACGTCGTGCCGCAGGTGCGCGCGGGTGACCTCGCCGAGGTCGGCGTAGACGGCGAGCAGGACGTCGTTGTGGGCGGCGGCCACCACGGCCTGGTGGAAGGCGGCGTCGGCCTGGACGAAGTCCTCGGCGTCGCCGGAGTGCCAGGCGGCCTCACGGCGGGCCAGGGCGCCGTCCAGCAGCTCCAGGTCACGGGCGGTGCGGCGGTGGGCGGCCAGGCCTGCCGCCGAGGTCTCCAGGGCGGCCCGCAGCTCGGCGACCTGCGCCTGGTCGGCGTCGGCGAAGCGGCGGTGCATCACCCCGGCCAGCTCGCTGGTGGCCAGCACGTAGGTGCCGGAGCCCTGGCGGATGTCGAGCAGGCCGTTGTGCGCGAGCGCGCGGACGGCCTCGCGGACGGTGTTGCGGGCGACGCCGAGCTGCTCGACCAGGGCGGCCTCGGTGGGGATGCGCGAACCGACCGCCCACTCCCCGGACGTGATCTGGGCGCGCAGCTGGGCGATCACCTGGTCGGACAGCGGGGTGCGCCTCGGCGAGGACAGCGCCACGGGGACTCCTAGCGAGTGCGGCTCGGGTGGGGCCTGGGTGGAAGGTGGCCGGTGGATGAACGGTCGGCACATCATGCCAATTCCGAGGTGCGTCAATTCATCCCATCATTCTATGATGGCCCACATGCCCGCAGCAGAGACCACCGCTTCCGCGCGGAACGGGGCCCGGCCGCAGACCGAGCGGCCCGCCGTCCCCGCCCCTTCCGCCCCCTCGAACCCGGCCCGCCCCGCCAGGTACCTGGCCTGGCTGTTCGCCGTCGCGATCGCCGCCGCCGCCTTCAACCTGCGCCCCGTGGTCACCAGCCTCGGACCGCTGCTCGACCAGGTCCGCGCCGACCTCGGGATGAACCCGACCCTCGCCGGGCTGCTCACCGCCGTACCGTCGCTGTGCTTCGCGCTGTTCGGCTTCGCCGCCCCGGTGGCGGCCCGCCGGTTCGGCCCGATCGCGGTGGTCACCGCGGGCATGGCCGCCATCACCGCGGGCGTGCTGGCCCGCTCCTTCGCCGGCGGCACCGCGGTGTTCCTGCTGCTGACCGCGCTCGCGCTGGCCGGCGTGGCGGTCTCCAACGTGCTGCTGCCGGTGGTCATCAAGCGGTACTTCCCGGAGAAGGTCGGGCCGATGATCGGCCTGTACTCGATGGCGCTGTCCGCCGGCACCGCCCTGGCCGCGCTGGTCAGCGTGCCGTTGACCGACGCGCTCGGCGGCGACTGGCGCCCCGGCCTCGGCGTCTGGGCCGGCCTGGGCGCGCTCGCCCTGGTGCTCTGGCTGCCGCTGCTGATCGCCAAGCGCGAGCGCGGCGGACGGGCGGCGGCCGCCGCCGCCACCCCGGCCAGGCTGCCGATCACCCGCAGCCGTACGGCCTGGGCCCTGGCCTGCTTCTTCGGCCTCCAGGCCACCGGCGCGTACGTGGTGATGGGCTGGCTGCCGAAGATCTTCCAGGACGCCGGTGTCGACAAGGGCACCTCCGGGGCGCTGCTCGCGGTCACCATGGTGATCGGCGTGCCGGTCTCCTTCGTGCTGCCCAGCCTGGCCGCCCGCCGCGGCGACCAGCGGCTGTTCGTCGTGGTGCTGGCCTGCTGCGGCATCGCCGGGTACGCCGGTCTGGCGCTGGCCCCGGCCGGGGCGCCGTGGGTCTGGTCGGCCCTGGTGGGCCTGTCCAACTGCGCGTTCCCGCTGGTGCTGACCATGATCGGGCTCCGGGCCCGGACCGCGGGCGGGGTGGCGCAGCTGTCCGTCTTCGCGCAGGGCGTCGGGTACCTGATGTCCGTCGTGGGCCTGGTCCTGATCGGCCCGATCTACCAGATCACCGGCGAGTGGTACTGGCCGCTGGGCTTCCTCGCGCTGCTGCTGGTGCCGCAGATGCTGTTCGGGCTGCGGGCCGCGCGGCCCCGGTACATCGAGGACGAGGCCGTCCACCCGGCCGTCCACCCGGCGGAGCAGTCGGCCGGGGCCTGACCCCGACACGGCGGCCGGCGGTCCGCGCGCACGCCCGCGGGCCTGCGCGCGGGGGCCGAAGCGCCCCGGCGGGAGGCCGGCGCCAAGGCGGAGAAGGTCAAGCCCCGGCCAAGACGGCGGGGCCACCCCGAGGCGGGCGCGTTCGGGATGGGAGAATTCCCGACATGCCCGTTCTCGACCCCAATCCGACCGACGGCCGCAAGCAACTCGGCCGTATCGCCCTCGCCTTCGCCGCCATCGTGGTGCTGGTGGCGGTCATCGCCTCTGTCGCCACCTCGATGGGCTGACGGCCGACCGTCCGCCGCCCGCCGCCCCCGGTGGACGGAGCGTGACGGCACCCGCCACCCCTGGGAGTGGCAGCGCCCGGGAGCATCGCGCCCCCGGGCGGCTTTTCTGCCAAGCTTGCTGGGTATGAGCGCCGACACGCCCCGCAGGATCATCGTTCTCCGCCATGCCAAGGCCGACTGGCCGGACGGCGTCGACGACCACGAGCGGCCGCTGGCCGACCGGGGCCGCCACCAGGCCCCGGACGCCGGCCGCTGGCTGGTCGACTCCGGCATCAACCCCGACTACGTGCTCTGCTCCACCGCCCTGCGCACCCGCGAGACGTGGAAGCTGGCCGCGCACGAGCTGCCCAAGCGGGCCCGCAGGACCGTGTACGAGGACCGGATCTACGAGGCCAGCCCCGGTGAGATCATCGCCGTGCTCCAGGAGACCCCGGAGGAGTTCTCGGACGTGGTGCTGGTCGGCCACAACCCGGGTGTGCTGGGGCTGACCCAGGTGCTGGCGGGGGACGCGGGCGACCGGGACGCGCTGGAGCGGCTGCGCCTCGGCGGCTTCCCGACGGCGGCGATCGCGGTGCTCAGCTTCAGCGGCTCGTGGAAGGGCGTCGAGCCCGGGGTGGCCCAGCTGGTCTCGTACCACACGCCGCAGGACTGACCCGGAGCACGGGCGAGGGGCGCGCGGATCCGTCCGCGCGCCCCTCGCCCGCGTCCGGGGCCCTCCTCGGGCGGGCCCCGGCGGGAGGTCCGTCACTCGGTGGGGGTGCCGTGCAGCACGTCGGCCGCCTCGACCTCCTCACGGGTGATGCCCAGCAGGTACAGCACGGTGTCCAGGAACGGCACGTTCACCGCGGTGTCGGCGGCCTCGCGCACCACCGGCTTGGCGTTGAACGCCACCCCGAGCCCGGCCGCGTTCAGCATGTCCAGGTCGTTGGCGCCGTCGCCGATCGCCACCGTCTGCTCCAGCGGCACCTTCGCCTGCTCGGCGAAGCGGGCCAGCCAGCGGGCCTTGCCCGCGCGGTCCACGATCTCGCCGACCACCCGGCCGGTGAACCTGCCGTCCACCACCTCCAGGGTGTTGGCGGCCGCGAAGTCCAGCCCCAGCTGCTCCACCAGGTGGTCGGTGACCTGGGTGAACCCGCCGGACACCACCGCGACCTGGAAACCGAGGCGTTGCAGCGTACGGATCAGGGTGCGCGCACCCGGCGTGAAGCGGACCTCCGCCCGCACCTTCTCCGTCACCGAGGCGTCCAGCCCGGCGAGCAGCGCCACCCGGGCCCGCAGCGACTCGGCGAAGTCCAGCTCGCCGCGCATCGCCGCCGCCGTCACCTCGGCGACCCGCTCCTCGCAGCCCGCGTGGGCGGCGAACAGCTCGATCACCTCGTCCTGGATGAGCGTGGAGTCGACGTCCATGACCACCAGGCGCTTGGCCCGGCGCTCCAGACCGGCCGCCACCACCGCGACGTCCACCCGCTGGGTGGCCGCCTCCTGGGCCAGCTCGGCCCGCAGCTCGTCGGTGGCCACACCGGAGACGGCCAGTTCGACCGCCGTCACCGGGTACTTGGCGAGTCGGAAGACCCGGTCGATGTTGCCGCCCGCCGCCGTGATCCGGGAGGTCAGCGCGGAGACCGCGGCGGCGGTCAGCGGATGGCCGAGCACCGTGACGTGGGAACGGCCCTCACGGCGGGGCCGGTTGTCGCCGATGCCGGAGAGGATCTCGGCCTGGAGCTTCTGCTCGTCGGCCCAGCGGTGGACGGTGGCCCGCAGACCGCCCTCGGCGCCGGGGGCCGAGGGCGGGGTGACCAGGGCGCACAGGGTGATGCGGCCACGGGTCACGACCTGCTCGATGTCGATGACGTCGACGCCGAAGCCGGCCAGCGTCGCGAAGAGGCCGGCAGTGATGCCGGGACGGTCCTTGCCGAACACCTTGACGAGCAGGGTGCGCTCGTCCGCGGTCCGGTGCTGGGCGGCGGGGAGGGGCTCAGCGGCCAGGGGCGATGCGTTCATGGTGCCTCCCACGCTACCCGTCGCCCGGTCGGCCGAGGGCACCTGTCCCACCTCGCGGGACGCCGCGGCCCGGGCTCCGGTAGCAGCCTGGTCACAGTCACCCGGGCCGACTTTCGTCGGCGGTCGGCGGGCTGGAATGATTCCCCCCGTCAGTCGCAGGAACAGCACACCCCCGGCCGGGGGCACAATTCGGGGGACCGAGAGAGCGGGGCAGGCGAGCAGTGCCGCAACTCGTCATTGATATCAACGGACAGCAGCGGACCCTGGAGCCCGGGCGGTCCTACACCATCGGGCGCAACCCGCAGTCGGACTTCCCGTTCGACGACGCCAGGGTCTCCTGGCACCACGGGACCATCAGCTTCAACGGCAGCGGTTGGCTGCTGGACGACCACGGCAGCACCAACGGCACGTACGTGGCCGGAGCCCGCACCCTGCAGGCCCAGCTGTTCCCCGGCGCCGTGGTCAACCTGGGCAACCCGGAGAACGGCCCCCGGCTCGGCTTCTCCGCGCCCGCCCACGCGGCCGCCCCGCAGGCCGCCCCGATCCACGAGGCCGCCACCGGCCGCGCCCCGGTGCCCACGCCCCAGCCGCCCGGCCCACAGCAGGGCTGGCCGCAGCCGGACCCGTACCAGCAGCCGCAGCAGGCCTGGCCGGGCCAGCCGCAGGCTCAGCAGCCTTTCCCGCAGCAGCAGTACGCGCCGCCGCAGCCCCAGCAGGGCGGCTTCCCGCAGGACCAGGGCTTCCCGCAGCAGCAGGGCTTCCAGCCCCCGCCGCAGCACGGTGGCGGCGGCCCGCAGCCGACCATCATCCGCAACCTGACCTCCTCGATGCGCACCGCCCGGATCGGTCGCGCGCTCGACAACGACATCGTGGTGTCCGACCTCCAGGTCTCCCGCCACCACGCCGAGCTGCGCCAGCTCCCGGACGGCCGCTACGAGATCGTCGACCTCGGCAGCCACAACGGCATCTTCCTCAACGGCCAGCGGGTTCAGCGTCAGCTGATGGGGCCGCAGGACCGCCTGACCGTCGGCCACTCCAGCTTCGTGCTGGTCGGCGACCAGCTGCAGGAGTTCGTCGACACCGGCGCGGTCTCCTTCTCCGCCCGCCACCTGACCGTCGAGGTCGAGCACAAGGGCGGCAAGAAGGTCCTGCTCAACGACGTCAGCTTCGGCGTCCCGGAGAAGTCCCTGGTCGCGGTCATCGGCCCGTCCGGCTCCGGCAAGTCCACCCTGCTGCGCGCCCTCACCGGCTACCGCCCGGCCGACCGCGGCGAGGTGCTGTACGACGGGCGCAACCTGTACAAGCAGTTCGCCGAACTCCGCTCGCGCATCGGCCTGGTGCCGCAGTCCGAGATCCTGCACCGCGAACTCACCGTCCGCTCCGGCCTCAAGTACGCGGCCCAGCTGCGCTTCCCCGGCGACACCGAGGCGCGCGAGCGCGCCGCCCGGATCGACGAGGTGCTGTACGAGCTGCGCCTGGACAAGCGCGCCGACAACAAGATCACGGCGCTCTCGGGCGGCCAGCAGAAGCGCGTGTCCGTCGCCCTGGAGCTGCTCACCAAGCCGTCGCTGATCTTCCTGGACGAGCCCACCTCGGGCCTCGACCCGGGCATGGACCGCGAGGTCATGCAGATGCTGCGCGGCCTCGCCGACGACGGCCGCACCATCCTGGTCGTCACCCACTCGGTGGCCGAACTCGCGCTCTGCGACCGGCTGCTGGTGATGGCGCCGGGCGGCTCGGTGGCCTACTTCGGGCCGCCGGACGAGGCACTGCACTTCTTCGGGTACGAGACCTGGGCGGACGTCTTCCAGGCCTTCGAGAACTACCCGGACCACGACTGGGCCGGCCGCTACCGCGGCTCCGTGCACTACCAGCAGTACTCC
Source organism: Streptomyces sp. NRRL S-350 (assembly GCF_000719705.1). Taxonomy (GTDB): domain Bacteria; phylum Actinomycetota; class Actinomycetes; order Streptomycetales; family Streptomycetaceae; genus Kitasatospora. The sequence continues at coordinate 74,678 of NZ_JOHO01000028.1, forward strand.
GCCCCCACCGTGGAGGCGGGCGAGGTCCAGCACGTGCAGGTGGCCCAGGAGGCCGTCAAGCCGCCGAAGCCGCAGAGCTGGGGCTCCCAGCTGTGGACGCTGATGCGGCGCTACATGTCCGTACTGGCCTCGGACCGGGGCTTCCTCGCCCTGTCGGTGCTGCTGCCGGCGGTCATCGGCGCGGTCAGCGTGCTGATCCCCAACGAACCGGGGCTCGCGCCCAACCCGAAGACGCAGCTCCACCTGAACAGCGGCGCCGCGACGATCATGCTGATCCTGGCGATCGGGGCCTGCTTCTCCGGAGCGGCCAACTCGGTCCGCGAGTTGATCAAGGAACGGGCGATCTACGAGCGAGAACGAGCCACCGGGCTCTCCCGCTCGGCGTACATGATGTCCAAGATCATCGTGCTGGGCTTCTTCAGCGTGATCCAGGGCGCCATCATCTCCGCCGTCGGCTTCCTGCCGCGCAAGCTGCCCGAGCACGGCCTGATCGTCAAGAACCTGCCGATCATCGAGATGACCGTCGGCATGATCCTGCTGAGCTTCGCCGCGATGATGTTCGGCCTGATGATCTCCGCGCTCGTGAAGACCGCCGAGAAGACCATGCCACTGCTGGTCATGTTCGCCATCGTCCAGGTCGTCTTCACCGGCTGCCTCTTCCAGATCTTCGGCAAGCCCGGCCTGGAGCAGGTCGCCTGGCTGATGCCGGCCCGCTGGGGCACCGGCATCGTGTCCACCACGCTCGACCTGTCCACGCTCATGGGCCCCTGGAACAAGGACTTCCAGCACCCGAACTACGACCCGCTCTGGAAGCACTCGGTGGCCCAGTGGGCGATCGACGCGGGCGTGCTGATCGTGATCTCCGTCCTCATCGGCGTCCTCGTCACCCGGCTCCAGCGCCGGCACGAGCCCGAGGTCATGCAGAAGGGCTGACACCAGGCTGCTGACGGAAGGGCGGCTCTCCCCACGAGGGGAGGGCCGCCCTTCGGCGTCGGGAGCCCGGCGGGTCGTCGGAGGTGCGGTGCGGCGCGTCGTGGGACCAGCGGCCTAGGTCCCCGGACCTGCTCCCCGCGCGGCCGAGGGCGGACGCGACCGCCGCGGCCACAGCGGTACGTTGGCGGTATGCCCAGCGCCACCGACACCACCGGAGACCGCCCGGCCCACCAGGGCCCCCTGCCCGCCTGCGACCCCTGCCTGGCCGGGATCGAGGCCGTCAGCCAGGCACTGCTCGCCATGAGCAGGCACCTGGAGGTCCGCGAGGTGCTGCGCCGCATCACCGCCTCCGCCCGCGAACTGCTCGGCGCCGAGTACGCGGCCCTGGGCGTGCCCGACGACCACGGCGGCTTCGCCCAGTTCGTGGTCGACGGCGTCACCGACGAGCAGTGGCGGGCGATCGGCCCGCTGCCCCGCCAGCACGGCGTGCTCGCCGCGATGCTGCACGAGACCGGCCCCACCCGCCTTGCCGACGTCCGCCGGGCGCCCGCCTTCGGCGGCTGGCCCGCCGCCCACCCGGAGATGGACGCCTTCCTCGGCATGCCCATCCTGGACACCGACGCGGCCGACGACGAACCGCGCGTGCTGGGCGTCGTCTTCCTCGCCAACAAGAACGGCGGCGGCCTGTTCACCGACCACGACGAGGAACTGCTGCGCATCCTCGCCGCGCACGCCGCCCTCGCCCTGTCCAACGCCCGGCTCTACGAGCGCAGCCGCGAACTCACCCTGGCCGGCGAGCGCGCCCGGATCGCCCACGACCTGCACGACGCCGTCTCACAGAAGCTCTTCTCGCTCCGCCTGACCGCCAACGCCGCCGCCAAGCTCGTCGACCGCGACCCGGCCCGGGCCCGCGCCGAACTCGCCGAGGTCGCCCGGCTCGCCGCCGAGGCCGCCGACGAACTGCGCGCCGTCGTGGTGGAGCTGCGCCCGGCCGCGCTGGAGGAGGACGGGCTGAGCGCCACCCTCGCCTCCCAGGTCCAGGTCCTCGACCGCGCGCACACCGCCGACGTCGCCTTCGCCGCCGACGGCGTCCGCGCCCTGCCGCCCGCCCAGGAGGCCGCGCTGCTGCGCGTCGCCCAGGAGGCACTGCACAACGCGCTGCGCCACTCCGACGCCCGCCGGGTCGCCGTCACCCTGGCCGGGACGCCCGCACGCGGGGCCGTGCTCCGGGTGCGCGACGACGGGCGCGGCTTCGACCCCGAATCCGTCCGTCGGGCCGGCCGCCACCTCGGCCTCGCCTCGATGCGCGACCGCGCGGCCGCCGTCGGCGGCACGCTCACCCTGGAGTCGGCCCCCGGCCGGGGGACGCTCGTCGAGATGGAGGTCCCCGGTGCCTGAGAGCACACCGTCGATCCGCGTCCTGCTGGTCGACGACCACCAGGTGGTCCGGCGCGGACTGCGCACCTTCCTGGAGGTCCAGGACGACATCGAGGTCGTCGGGGAGGCCGCCGACGGGGCGGAAGGCGTCGAGCGCGCCCGCGCACTCGACCCCGACGTCGTCCTGATGGACCTCAAGATGCCGGGCGTCGACGGGATCGAGGCGCTGCGCACGCTCAAGGGCGAAGGCAGCCGGGCCCGGATCCTGATCGTCACCAGCTTCACCGAGCACCGCACCATGGTCCCCGCGCTGCGGGCCGGCGCCGCCGGGTACGTCTACAAGGACGTGGACCCGGAGGCGCTGGCCGGCGCGATCCGCTCGGTGCACGCGGGCCACGTGCTGCTCCAGCCCGAGCTGGCCGAAGCCCTGCTCTCCGACGAGGGCCCGCGCGCACCGCAGGGCCGCGGCGGCACCCTCACCGAGCGCGAGCGCGAGGTGCTCGGCCACATCGCCGACGGCCGCTCCAACCGGGAGATCGCGCGCAGCCTGCACCTGTCGGAGAAGACGGTGAAGACCCACGTCTCCAACATCCTGATGAAGCTGGACGTCGCCGACCGGACCCAGGCCGCGCTCTGGGCCGTCCGCAACGGCGAGGCCCGGGAGGCCGCCTCCGGCGGCTGACGGAGTGTCAGTGCCCTGTGCAAGGGTGAGCGCTGACACCGCACCGAAGAGGGGGGCGCCATGGGGGAGCCGCGCAGCGTGTACAGGCCGGTCCCGCAGGCCGGGGAACCGGGCTGGTCCGTCCACCGCCCGGAGACCGTCACGGAACGCGGCGGCCCGGCCCTCGGGCCGGACGGCCGCTACGACCCTGGGCGGAGGTGACGGCCGTGGCGAAGGCCGACCCGTGGCGCTGAAGCTTCCTGCGCTGAAACCTCCTGCGCTGAAACCCTGAGCTGGACCCCTCAGCCGAACCCCTGCTGACCCCTCAGCCGAACCCCTGCGCTGAAACCTCCCGCGCTCCCGGCGGCGCGCGGAGCCCGGACGGCCTTGGCGCCCCCCGGGCGCGGGGGGCGGTTTCCGGCCACGTGCGGCGCCGGTGCCGGCCGGGCGCAGGGCCCGGCCGTTCGGCCGGGTGCCCGGCCGGGCACCGCGAGCCGTCAGCGGGCCTCGCGCTCGTCCACCAGGGCGTTGTAGGCGGCCACCTGGGCCCGCCGGGCGGTGCGCCACAGCGGCGCCAGGGCGGCCTGCCGGGCGGCCATCTCGGAGGCGCTCACGGCCGCGCCGTGCCCGACGGAGGCGATCGACAGCAACGCGGACACCTGGCGGGCCGACTCCAGCACCCGGACGGCCCGCGGCGGGTAGCCCGGCGCGAGCAGTTCGGCGTGCCCGCGCCGGCGGTACGCCTCCAGGGCACGCAGGGCCTCCGGCCCGGCGCCGGCCACGTCGAGCCGGGTGAGCAGCGCGGTCGTCTCGCGCAGCCCGTCCACCAGCTCGCGCTCGGCCTCGTGCAGCGACGGCGCGTCCGCCGGCGGCCTGTCGTCGACCTCCGAGCAGCGCCACAGCACGGTCGCCGAGCGGTCCCCCTCCGGGCCGTACACCTCGATCTCCGGCACCAGCCCGAGCGGCACGCCCACCGTCAGGACGGCCTCGCCCGCCGCCAGGGCGCGGGCGTTGAACGCCGCGGGGCCGGTCAGCCCCAGCGGGTGCCCCGTCGAGGGCAGCGCCAGGCGCAGGCCCTTCACCCCGAGCACCCGCAGCCGGCCCAGGGCCCAGGTCAGCCCGTGCTGCTCGCCCGGCTCGTCCCCGGGCAGCCCGGTCACCCGGTGGCTCTCGTCGGCGCCCAGCACGGCCGCGGCGGCGTTGTCGGGCGGCACCAGGCCCGCCAGCAGGGCGTTGCCCCAGGCGGCCAGCCGCCCCGAACGGGGCTCTTCGTACGGATTGTCGGCAGGTGTCGCGAGCATCCGGCCAGCCTACGGAATCGGCGGTCATCCGCGTGGCGTAGGTTTGCCCATGCGTGTGCGGCGCACCCACCCCGTGCCCACCGGCTGCCGGAGTAGGGGTGCCGCCCGCACCGACGGCCGAGAATCTGGTTTTTTGGGGAAGGCATAGGCATGAGCGACGTGCTGGAGCTGGTGGACGTATCCGTGGTCCGGGAGGGGCGCGCGCTGGTCGACCAGGTCTCGTGGGCCATCTCCGAGGGTGAGCGCTGGGTCATCCTGGGCCCGAACGGCGCCGGCAAGACCACCCTGCTGCAGATCGCCTCCTCGTACCTGTTCCCGACCTCGGGCAAGGTCGCCGTGCTCGGCGAGAGGCTGGGCGAGATCGACGTCTTCGAACTGCGCTCCCGGATCGGTCTGGCGGGCGCCGCCATGTTCGACAAGCTGCCGGCCGAGCAGACCGTGCTGCAGACGGTGCTCACGGCCGCGTACGGCATGACGGTCAGCTGGCAGGAGGCCTACGAGCAGTCCGACGAGTCCCGCGCCCTCGCGCTGCTCGACCGGCTCGGGATGGCCGGCCTCACCGGCCGCAAGTTCGGCACCCTCTCCGAGGGCGAGCGCAAGCGCACCCTGATCGCCCGCGCCCTGATGACCGACCCCGAGCTGCTGCTGCTCGACGAGCCCGCGGCAGGCCTGGACCTCGGCGGCCGCGAGGACCTGGTCCGCCGGCTCGGCGCGCTCGCCCAGGACGAGTTCGCCCCGGCGATGGCGATGGTCACCCACCACGTGGAGGAGATCGCGCCCGGCTTCACCCACGTCCTGATGATCCGTCAGGGCAAGGTGCTCACGGCCGGCCCGATCGACACCGAGCTGACCGCCCGCAACCTCTCCAAGTGCTTCGGCCTGCCGCTCACCCTGGAGCGCCACGGGGACCGCTGGTCGGCCCAGGGCCTGCCGCTGGGCTGAGGCCCCGTCCGCCACCGACCCGGCTCTCGCCCGCTCCTGAGCCGGCTCCCGTCGGCCCCCACCAGCCCTCATCCGTCCGTCATCCGGAAGGCCGCCGGAACCGGTCGCACGTGCGACCGGTTTCCGCCCCTCGACCTGCGGGAACTGTCCGCCTCGAAGGCCTTCGCTCCCTAGGATGGACGTGTGGACAGCTGGATCTGGTGGCTCCTGGCCGCCGCAGGGCTCGGTATACCGCTGGTGCTCAACGCGATGCCGGAGTTCGCCATGTTCGCGGTCGGAGCGCTGGCCGCCGCGGGCGTGGCCGGGCTGGGCGGGGGAGTGGTCCTGGAGACCGTGACCTTCCTCGTCGTCTCGGTGGCGCTGGTGGTCTTCGTCCGCCCCGTCGCCTACCGACAGCTCCAGAAGGGCCCTCAGGTCAGGATGGGCATCGAGGCGCTGAAGGGCGCCACCGCGGTCGTCGCGGAAACCGTCGACGGGGAGGGCGGTCGGATCAAGCTGAACGGCGAGATCTGGTCGGCCCGCGCCCTCCACCCCGACCAGGTCTACCGGCCCGGGCAGCAGGTCGACGTCGTCGAAATCCAGGGCGCGACCGCCCTGGTCATCTAGGGGAGAGTCCGTGGAACCCGTCCTTATCGTGCTGGTCGTCCTGGTCGTGGTGGCCTTCATCGCGCTGATCAAGACGATCCAGGTCATCCCGCAGGCCAGCGCGGCGATCGTGGAGCGCTTCGGTCGCTACACCCGGACGCTCAACGCGGGGCTGAACATCGTCGTCCCGTTCATCGACCGCGTCCGCAACCGGATCGACCTGCGCGAACAGGTCGTGCCGTTCCCGCCGCAGCCGGTGATCACCCAGGACAACCTGGTCGTCAACATCGACACGGTCATCTACTATCAGGTGACCGACCCGCGGGCGGCCACGTACGAGGTGGCCAGCTACATCCAGGCGATCGAGCAGCTGACCGTCACCACGCTGCGCAACATCATCGGCTCGATGGACCTGGAGTCCACCCTGACCTCCCGCGAGGTCATCAACGCCGGCCTGCGCGGCGTCCTGGACGAGGCCACCGGCAAGTGGGGCATCCGGGTCAACCGCGTCGAGCTGAAGGCGATCGAGCCGCCGACCTCCATCCAGGACTCGATGGAGAAGCAGATGCGCGCCGACCGTGACAAGCGCGCCGCGATCCTCACCGCCGAGGGCCAGCGCCAGGCCCAGATCCTCAAGGCCGAGGGTGAGAAGCAGGCCGACGTGCTCAGGGCCGAGGGTGAGGCGCAGGCCGCCGTCCTGCGCGCCGACGGTGAGGCGGCCGCGATCCGGACGGTCTTCGAGGCCATCCACGACGGCGACGCCGACCAGAAGCTGCTCGCCTACCAGTACCTGCAGACCCTGCCCGAGCTGGCCAAGGGCGACTCCAACAAGCTCTGGATCATCCCCAGCGAGGTCGGCGACGCGCTCAAGGGCCTCGGCGGCGCCTTCAACGGCCTGACCGGCAACGGTGGCGCGGCCAACGGCGGTGCGGTCGCGGCGCCCACCGCCCCGAAGGCGGCCCCGGCCACCCAGGTGCCGATCGACCCGGCCGCCGGGCCGCGGCCGGTGGACACCGACAAGGGCGCCGCCCGCCCCCGGGTCGACCCGACCCGGGAGTACCCCAAGATCGACCCGGAGTGAGCGGCTGAGCCGCCCCTCGCCGAGGGCCCGCCGCCGTACGCGTTCCGTACGGCGGCGGGCCCTCGGGCGTTCGCGGGGCCGCTGCGCGGGGCCTGCCCTGAGCCGGGCCGCGGGCTGCTCCGGTGCCGGGCCGCGCGGACTGTTCCGGGGCTGTTCCGGGGCTGTTCCGGGGCCGCTCCGGGGCCCGGCGTCGATCCGGGGTGATGTGGCGTGCGTCCCGAATGCCGGGCGGCCCTGGTCCGACGGCCGGACGGTCCGGCATGATCCCCTCGGACAGGACCGAGACGAAAGGTGACCCATGACGCTCTGGGAGGGGATCGCCGTCCTGGTGGCCGGAGTCGGCGCCGGGATGATCAACGTGATCGTCGGCTCCGGCACCCTGATCACCTTCCCGGTCCTGCTCGCCGTCGGCATCCCGCCGGTCACCGCCAATGTCTCCAACTCCTTCGGGCTGGTACCCGGTTCGCTCAGCGGCGTGATCGGCTACCGCCGCGAACTGGCCGACCAGGGCCGCCGGGTGCTGCGCCTGGGCACCGCCTCGCTGCTCGGCGGGCTGGTCGGCGCGCTGCTGCTGATCAAACTGCCGAGCGGGGCCTTCGACGCGATCGTCCCGGCACTGATCCTGCTGGCACTCGTCCTGGTGGTGATCCAGCCCCGGGTGGCCAAGGCCGTCGCCGCCCGCCGCCGACCCGGCGGCGACCCGGACGGCAGCCCCGTGCTGCTGGCCGGGGTCTTCCTCACCGGCATCTACGGCGGCTACTTCGGCGCCGCGCAGGGCGTCCTGCTGATGGCGCTGATGGGCATGCTGCTGCAGGAGGACCTGCAGCGGATCAACGCGGTGAAGAACACCCTCGCAATGATCGTCAACGCCGTCGCCTCGCTGTTCTTCCTGTTCACGTCGACCGTCAACTGGGCGGCGGCCGGGCTGATCGCGGTCGGCTCGCTGGTCGGAGGCCTCGTCGGCGCCAAGGTCGGCCGCCGCCTCCCACCGGTCGCGCTGCGCGGGGTGATCGTGGTGGTCGGCCTCGCGGCCGTCACCAAGCTGCTGACGGGTTGAACGACCGTCGGATCGTCGGACCCTCCGAACACCCGACCCTCCGAACGCCCGACTCTTCGAACGTCTGACAATCTGAACGCCTGAACGCCTGACTGCATGACCACATGAACGCCTGAGGAGATTGCCATGGCTCTGGAGATGCGTGAGACCTGCGAGCGCTGCGCGGTGTCGCTGACCGCCGACGGCCCCGCCTCGATATATTCCTTCGAGTGCACCTTCTGCCCGGACTGCACCGAGGCCATGGCCGCCGCCTGCCCCAACTGCGGCGGCGAGCTGGTGGCCCGTCCGCGGCGGAAGGCCGCCTGACACCGGCGCCCCGGACCACTTCGGGCGCCACCGGGGGACTCCGGACCGACGACGCACCAGGAGCGCAGCGATGAGCAGCAGGGCACGGCTGAGCGAGGACGAGATCACGACGGCCCTGGCGGCGCTGCCGCGATGGACCCGGGAAGGCGACAGCATCGTCCGGGGCGCCGACGCCCCGGACTTCCCGGCCGCGATCCGGGTGGTCGTCGCCGTCGCCGAGCAGGCCGAGGCGCTCGACCACCACCCCGACATCGACATCCGCTGGCGCACCCTGCGCTTCGTCCTGTCCACCCACAGCGCCGGCGGCCTCACCGGCCTGGACTTCACCCTGGCCGCCCGCATCGACGACGCCCTGCGCGCCGAGTCCGCGGCCTGACGCCCGTCGGGCTGCTGCGCCAGGGAGTCCGTCGAGGGCCCACCTCGCCCCTCCGAGTGGGCGTGAGATGCTGACTGCCGCAATCGGCAGGCAGGCGGCGGGCTCAGGAGGGACGCAACGGATGGCGCAGGAGCCCTTCGGAGACGCCCACGCCCCGTACCCGTGGCACCCCCAGGAGCAGCCGGAGTGGCCGACGGCCGGGTACGGCGGGCAGCAGCCGCAGGAGCAGGCGTACTGGCAGCAGCAGACGGGCCACGACCCGGCCGGGTACGCCCAGCAGCCGTCGTACCCGTACGAGCAGGCGGGCTACGGGCAGGCGGGTCACGACCAGGGTGCCGGGTACGGCTACGGGCAGACCGGGTACGTCGAAGGCGGGTACGTCGAGGGCGGCTACGTCCAGGCGCCGTACGGCGGCCAGGAGCAGTACCAGCCGTACCAGCCGTACCAGCCGTACCCGCAGCACCCGCAGTACCCGGAGGCCCCCGACCCCGCGCAGCAGCAGTACGTGCCGTACGCCTACGCCACCCCTCAGCAGCCCGCCGGGGACGGGCTGTACGTCCCGGCGGGAGCGGAGTACTCGGCGGACGGCTACGTGCACATCGAGGAGGCCGCGTCGGAGCCCGCTCCGCCCGGCCCGGAGAAGGCCCCTGAGGAAGACTCCCCGAAGTCGTCGGAGCGGGCCCCGGCACCTGCGACCGGGCGCGCTGCCGCGCGGTCCCGGAGTGCCGCCCGCCGGGGCGGTGCCGGGGCTTCCGACCCCGGTTCCGACGCCGCGTCAGGCCCGGGATCGGGCCAAGAATCAGGCCAAGAATCAGGCCCAGGAACAGGCCCAGGATCAGGTTCCGCTTCCGGTTCCTCGCTCACGGCCAAGGCCCGGAAGGCCGCCGAGGCCGTGCTGACGGGGGAGCACGTCCCGAGCCGGAAGGCCCTGCTGGTGCGGGCCGGTGCCGGGGTGGCGGCGCTGGGGGTGCTGGTGGCGGCCGGGCTGACGGTCGGCGCCGAGGGCGGCGGCAGTGCGGCGGCGAGCAGCGGCGGCGAGCCGGGGTTCGCGGTGGCGCACGCCCGGGCGTGGTCCGCTCAGACCGCCGCGGCCGGGCAGCCCGCGGGCGACGACACACTGGTCGGCAGCTGGCTGCTCGCGGACGCGGTGGTCCGGGCCGACGGCTCCGGGGTGCACGCGTACGACCGCAGTGGCGGCAAGCCGACCTGGTCGGTGGAGCCGCCGGCTGCCGGGGCCGTCCCGTGCGGCCTGTCGGCGGGCGTGAACCAGGCGGGCCTCGGCGCGGTGCTGTTCCGTTCGCAGGCGGACCCGAAGGCCGCCTGCACGCTGGTGGCGGCCGTGGACACCAAGTCCGGCAAGACCGCCTGGACCAAGACCGTCTCGGACGCCAAGGGCGCCTACTCGGCGCGGATCGGCGTCACCGAGGACAAGGTGATAGCGATCGGCGACGACCGCGCGGTCGCCTGGGAGTCCGCCGACGGCAAGGACGTCTGGCAGTACACCGGCCAGGGCAGGTTCTGCACCCTGTCCGGCGGTGTCAGCGGCAGGACGGTGCTCGTCGCCTCCTCGTGCGCCGACTCCACGCCCGCAGACCAGGCCGTCGCGCTGAACACCGCGGACGGCAAGGTCAGCTGGTGGCGGGGCCTGAACAACCAGCCGAAGACCGTGACCGTGCTGTCCGCCGAGCCGGCCGCGGTCCTCACCACCGGCGACAAGCCGGAGAACGACCGGGTGTTCGCCTGGGGTGCCGCCGGCGACCCGGCCGTCGAGATCCCGGTGGTCACGGACGGCGGCCGGCTGGACGTCTCCCGCGGCACGTTCGCGGCGACTCCCGAGGTGTTCTTCGAAGGCCGGACGATGGCCACCACCCTCACCCCGGCGAACGGCGGCGGGCCGGTGGCCGCGGTCGGGTACGACCTGGACACCGGCAAGCAGCGCTGGAAGGTGCCGACCGCGGCCAAGGGCACCGTCCGGGCGGTCGGCATCGACGGCGGCTCGCTGGTCCTCGCCGCCGACGAACGCCGCGACCAGCCCGCCCGCCTCAGCCGGTTCCCGCTGGCGGGCGGCCGGGAGGCGACCGGCGGCAACTTCCCGCCCGGCACCGGCTCACTGCTGGTCTCCGGGCGGGTGCTGATCGGCGGCGGGCAGGTGGTCGTGGTCCCCGAGCACTCGGCCCACTACGGCACGGCAGCCGGGTACCGGGCACAGGGCTGAGGCTGGTGCCCCGGGCTGTGCCGGTACCCAGGGTGTGCCCGGTACCCAGGGTGTGCCCGGTACCGCAGGCTGCGCCCGGTACCGCAGGGCTGCGGCCGGTGCCGCACGCGGTTACGCGGCGGTCAGCGGGACGCCCGGCACCGGCGGCAGCCAGTCGGCGAGCTCCCGCGCCTCCGAGCCGCGCAGGCCGAGCGCCAGCATCAGGCTCGCCTGCGGGGTCGGCACGAACGGGCGGCGCAGCAGCCTCATCCCGGCCTGCTCCGGCGTCCGGTCCGCCTTGCGCTGGTTGTCCTCGGCGCAAGCGGCCACGGTGTTCAGCCAACTGTCCGCGCCACCGCGCGACTTGGGGTGCAAGTGGTCCACCGTGGTGGCCCGCCGCCCGCAGTAGGCGCACAGGTGCTGGTCCCTGGCCAGGACACCCCGCCGGGACCACGGAGCCTGTTGTCGGAACGGCACCCGTACGTACCGTTGCAGTCTGATCACCCGGGGCACCGGGACGGCTACGCCCGTCCCCCGGATCGAGCGCAAGGGATGCGCCTGCTCCACCACCGCCTTGTCCTGGAGTACCAGGACGACGGCGCGCTGGAGCGACACCGTCGTCAGGGGCTCGTAGGTCGCGTTCAGAACCAGCGTGTTGCGCACTCGGCACACCCTTCCCGCGGGCGTGCCACGGCGGCACGACCGTCTCCACACACGTCACTGCCGCCGCGCGGCGGTGACACCACTGTGAAGGGGCCCGGGGCTGACGAACAACGGAATTTCCGGTATCCGGGAGACGCCCCGGCGAGCGCGCCCCCGGGCCCGGCAGGGCGCCTCGGGAAAACTCGTCGGCCGGAACCGCGTAGGCTCTGACAGGCTGGAGTCGTTCCGACCCGGGGCCCTACGGAATCGGGCCGGCACCGGCGGGCGCCCGACAGAAGGAGAAGCGTGACCGTGACGGACATCGTCGACGAGCTGCGGTGGCGTGGGCTGATCGCCCTGTCCACCGACGAGGACGCACTGCGCAAGGCGTTCGCGGACGGCCCGGTCACGTTCTATTGCGGTTTCGACCCGACGGCCCCCAGCCTGCACCTCGGCAACCTGGTGCAGATCCTCACCATGCGCCGCATCCAGCAGGCGGGGAACCTCCCGCTCGGCCTGGTCGGTGGCGCCACGGGCCTGATCGGCGACCCGAAGCCGACCGCCGAGCGCGTCCTCAACGACCCCGAGACGGTGGCCGGCTGGGTCGAGCGCCTGAGGAGCCAGATCTCGCGGTTCCTCGACTTCGAGGGCCCGTACGCGGCGCGCATGGTCAACAACCTGGACTGGACGTCCGGGATGTCGGCGATCAGCCTGCTGCGCGACGTGGGCAAGTACTTCCGGGTCAACAACATGATCGCGAAGGAGGCCGTCGCCCGACGGCTCAACTCCGACGCGGGCATCAGCTACACCGAGTTCAGCTACCAGATCCTCCAGGGCATGGACTACCTGGAGCTGAACCGCCGCTACGGCTGCAGCCTGCAGACCGGCGGCAGCGACCAGTGGGGCAACCTGACCGCCGGCACGGACCTGATCCGCAAGGCCGACGGGAAGTCCGTCCACGCACTGGCCACGCCGCTGATCGTTAAGGCCGACGGCACCAAGTTCGGCAAGACCGAGTCCGGCACGGTCTGGCTCGACCCCGAGCTGACCACCCCGTACGCCTTCTACCAGTTCTGGCTGAACGCGGACGACCGTGACGTCTCCAACTTCCTGCGGATCTTCAGCTTCCGCTCGAAGGAGGAGATCGAGGAGCTGGAGCGCGAGACCACCGAGCGCCCCGCCGCCCGCCTCGCCCAGCGCGCCCTGGCCGAGGAGCTCACCACTCTCGTCCACGGTGCCGAGCAGTACCAGCGCGCGGTCGCCGCGTCCAAGGCACTGTTCGGGCAGGGCGACCTCGCGGATCTGGAGGCGCCGACCCTGGCCGCCGCCCTGGCCGAGGTCCCGAAGGCCGAGGTGTCCGAACTGCAGCCGGTGGTCGACCTGTTGGTCGCCGTCGGCCTGGCGCCGAGCCGATCGGCCGCCCGCCGGACGATCAAGGAGGGCGGTGCCTACCTCAACAACGTCAAGGTGACGGACGAGGAGGCAGTGCCGACCGAGGCCGACCTGCTGCACGGCCGCTGGCTCGTCCTGCGGCGCGGCAAGCGGAACCTGGCAGCGGCCGAGCTGACCCCGGCCGGCTGACCTGCCTGGTTGGCCTGCCTGGTTGACCTGGCTGGCTGAAAGCACACCCGCTCTGAGCTGCGGCTTCGAGCATCGAGGGCCGGATCTGGTCAGATCCGGCCCTCGGCGTTTGACGACGTCCTCCAGGTGGCCTAGTGTTGAACGAGTCGCTGGAGCGGCCATCCCCTCAGCAGCACCCACCCTCACACTTCGAAGCCCATTCACTTGGGTGCGTTGGCGTTTTCGTCGACCGGGTGTGAGCGTGAATTTCGATTAACTCTCGGAATGCGCTAACGTGGTGGACGTCGCAAAGCGGCCCCGACCAGTTCGGGAAATCGGATGAATGAAACTCCGGAAAACGGAGCGGAAAACATCTGATAAGCTGGAAACACGAAAGAACGAAGCCCGGAGGGTCCGCTGGAAGGCGGTCCG
>NZ_JOHO01000029.1 GCF_000719705.1 Streptomyces sp. NRRL S-350
CGTCTGCGACAGCGAGTCGGTGTGCGCGGAGCCGTAGCCGTTCATCCACGCCTTCCAGGAACCGCCGTGCGCGGCCTGGCCCGAGCTGTTGTCGACCACACCGGAGCTCGCCGTCCACGGCGACGCCGAACCCGTCTCGAAGCCCGGGTTGCCGAGCAGCTGCGCCGGCGTGCAACCGCCGCCGCCGCCACCGGTGACCGTCCAGGCGAAGGTGGTGGCGGCGGACTTGCCGGCGGCGTCGGTGACGGTGACGGTGACGCTGGAGCTGCCGGCGGTGGTGGCGGTGCCGGAGATCAGGCCGGTCGAGGAGTTGATCGACAGGCCGGCGGGCAGGCCGCTCGCCTTGTACGACAGCGGGGCGGTGCCGCCGGAGGCGTTGATCTGCAGGCTGACCGAGCTGCCGACGGCGGTGGACTGGCCCCCGGGGTTGCCGACCGAGACGCCGGCGCCGGCGGGCTTGGTGAGCAGGCAGCCGGGCACGGTGAGGTCGACGGTGCGGGCGGAGTTGACGCAGGTGGTGAACCAGTAGGTCTCCTCGCCGTAGCTCTGGCCCTTGACGGCCTTGGTGGAGCCGTCGGCGGCGACCTCACAGGGGTTGTTGAGGGTGCACATCTGGCCGTCGTCGTTGCCGGTGTTGTTGATGCCGACGATCCGCCCGCTCGCGGAGTCGATGATCGGCGAACCGGAGGTGCCGTGGGTGGTGTCGCAGCCGGAGCTGTAGCGCAGCGAGTCGTGCCAGCTCCACTGGTCCTCGCGCAGGGTGGGCACGAACCCGTTGACGGAGCAGTTCCAGACCTGCTTCCAGTACGACGAGGGTATGTACATGGAGGAGCCGTCGACCGGGTGGGCGTCGTTGATCGTCAGTGCGGTGGCGCCGTACCGGGAGGTGATCGACGCGAAGGTGTCGGTGAGTTCGTAGAGGGCGACGTCGGTGCCGGTCATGGTCGCGTAGATCACCTTGTCGGCCTGGACGGTGCCGAGGTTGTTGCCGGCGCCGTTCAGCAGGGTGCCGCTGCGGTTGGCGCTGACGTTCTGGATGACCTGGCCGTAGGGGGGCATCGTCGGCAGGCAGTGCCCGTTGGTCAGCATCATGGCCCGGTCGCCGGAGGCCGAGGTGGGGAAGCGGACCAGCGAGGCCGAGCAGTCGTCCAGGGCGATGGTCGACGTCAGGTCGGCGGCCTGCACGGCGGGGGCGGCGGGGGCCGAGGCGTGGGCGGGGACGGCCGCGAAGGCCAGCCCGCCCGCGACGACGGCACCCGTGCCGGCCATCGCGGCGAGTCTCTTGAACATGGCTCTCCTTGTGGGGGATTGCGGGGTGTACGACTGGTCGCCGACGCCCGCGCCGCACGAAAGTGCCATGGCCACTTCAAAGGGGTCAACCGTTCTGGCCGAACTCGCCACTCCTCATGACCTGTTGTGCCACCCTGCGGCAACCACCCGTCCCGGTATGCCCGTTACGCGCCGCCGAGTGAACGCTACGGCTGCGGCGCGGAGTTCACGGCCTGCCGTTCGGCCGGGGCGCCCTGGTTGCCGAGACCGCGGCCGTCCCCTGACCGCCGCCGAGCCGCGCCTGGGCGACGCCGACCGGGCAGAGCTTCTTGTCGAGGACGTCGCCGCGCGGCGCTGACGACTCGGCGGCGAGCGCGGCCAGGCCGTTCACCGGATCGGTTCGGGCCGCGTCCGCCCCGGCCGGCGCCTCGGCGGCGTCCAGGCTCCGGACGGCACGGCCGCTGTGGGCTTCGACGCGGTACGAACGACCCCGGTCACACCGTTTCGAACGATCACCCGAAGGGCCCGCCCCGGCCCGCCGGTGAGGGTCAACTACGATCGGGCACGTGCTCAGCCTCACCGGACTCCCCCTCCAGATCATCACGTCGGTCATCGCGATCGCGGTCTTCGTCGCCACCATGTGGCTCTGGCCGAAGTTCGGCGGGAAGGGCTGGAAGTCCTGGCTGGGCCGGCTCGGCGCGTTCCTGGCCGCCCAGGTGTCGGTGCTGGTCGCGATGGGCCTGATCGCCAACAGCTACTTCGGCTTCTACAGCTCCTGGACCGACCTGCTCGGCACCAGCGGCGGGCTCGGCACGGTGGTCGACCACACGCCCAACGCCTCCGGCGTGTCCGTCACCGGCGAGCAGAGGTTCTACTCCTCCCAGGGCTCGGACCCGGAGCGCTCCGGGCTGATCCAGAAGGTCGACGTCAAAGGGTCCGGCAGCGGTCTGAGCACCGAGGCGTACGTCTACCTGCCGCCGCAGTACTTCCAGCCGGACTACACCAAGCAGCGCTTCCCGATGGCCCTGGTGCTCACCGGCTACCCGGGCATCCCGGAGAAGCTGATCTCGCTGATGAAGTACCCGGCGTCGACGCTCGACGCGATCGAGCAGAAGAAGCTGCCGCCGACCATCCTGGTGATGGCCCGCCCCACCCTCGCCGGCAACCGGGACACCGAGTGCGTCGACGTGCCGAACGGCCCCCAGGTGGAGACCTTCTTCACCAGCGACCTGCCCAAGGCGCTCGCCACCACGTACCGGATCGGCACCGACCCGGCGAACCGGGCCGTGATCGGCAACTCCACCGGCGGCTACTGCGCGCTCAAGTTCGCGCTGCGCAAGCCCGACTCCTACCCCGCCGCGATCGCCCTGTCCGGCTACTACAGCGCGGCCCACGACGAGACCACCGGCGACCTGTTCGGCGGCAGCGACAAGCTCAAGCAGGAGAACGACCTGCTGTGGCGGCTGAAGAACCAGCCGCCCGCCCCGGTCTCGCTGCTGCTGACCACCGCCAACGACGAGAACAACCGCGACGAGACCAAGGCGATGGTCGCGGCCTTCAAGGCCCCCACCAAGATGTCCACGATCACGCTGGACACCGCCGGCCACAACTTCCACACCTGGACCCGGGAGATCCCCCCGGCGCTGGAGTGGCTGGGCAAGCACCTCACCATGCCCGCTGCCGCGTAGCCGACGGCCGACGGTCCGGAGCCGTCCGACGAGCAGGCAGGCTGAGATCAAACTCGCCTCACAGCCCCGTCTCACGGTTCTCTCAGCCACGCCACGCACCGTATGACGCATGACCACGAGCAGCTACTCCCGTCCGGCCGGCGAACCGTGGCCCGAGGCCGCGAACCACCCGCCGCCGGAGGTGCCGCAGCCGGACCCCGTCCCGCCGGCCCCGGCGCCGCTCTTCCCCGAGCAGCCGCTGCCGCCCGTCGGCCCCAAGGGCCCCGCCTCCTGGTCCGGCCGGCTGCGCACCCTCCCGGCCCGCGCCTGGCGCGGGCGGGCGGACGACCCGCGCTGGGTGCGCCCGGCCCTGCTGGCGCTGCTGGCCGCGACCGCCGTCCTCTACCTGTGGGGCCTGAGTGCCTCCGGCTGGGCCAACGCCTTCTACTCGGCCGCCGTCCAGGCGGGCACCCGGAGCTGGAAGGCCTTCTTCTTCGGCTCCTCCGACGCCGGCAACTTCATCACCGTCGACAAGCCCCCGGCGTCGCTGTGGCCGATGGCGCTCTCGGCGCGGGTCTTCGGCCTCTCCTCCTGGTCGGTGCTGGCCCCGCAGGCGCTGATGGGCGCGGCCACCGTCGGAGTGCTGTACGCGACGGTCCGCCGCCGCTTCTCCCCGCTGGGCGGCCTGCTGGCGGGCGCCGCGCTGGCGCTGACCCCGGTGGCGGCGCTGATGTTCCGCTTCAACAACCCGGACGCGCTGCTGGTGCTGCTGCTGACGCTGTGCGCGTACGGGATGGTGCGCGCGGTCGAGTCGGCGAGCACCCGGTGGCTGCTGTTCACCGGGGCGATGTTCGGCTTCGCCTTCCTCACCAAGACCCTGGCGGCCTTCCTGATCCTGCCCGCCTTCGCGGTGGTCTACCTGGCGGTGGCCCCCACGGGCTTCTGGCGGCGGGTGCGGCAGACCCTGCTCGCGGGCGTGGCGCTGGTGGTCTCGGGCGGCTGGTGGGTCGCGGTCGTCGAGCTGCTGCCCGCCTCGTCCCGCCCGTACGTCGGCGGCTCGCAGGACAACAGCTTCCTCTCGCTCACCTTCGGCTACAACGGCCTCGGCCGGGTGGACGGCAACGAGCGCGGCAGCGTGGGCGGCGGCGGGCGGCTCCCGGCCGGGCTCGACCTGCCGGGCGGCGCGATGCGCGGCGGAGCCGGGCGCGGCTGGGGCCAGACCGGCCTGACCCGGATGTTCGGCACCGACATCGGCGGGCAGATCGCCTGGCTGCTGCCGGCCGCGCTGATCCTGCTGCTGGTCGGCCTCTGGGCGACCCGCCGCCACGCCCGGCCCGACACCGCCCGCGCGGCGTTCCTGGTCTGGGGCGGCTGGCTGATCTCCACGGCGCTGGTCTTCAGCTTCATGTCCGGGATCTTCCACCAGTACTACACGGTGGCGCTGGCCCCGGCCGTCGCGGCGCTGGTCGGCATGGGCGTGGACGGGCTGTGGCGGGCGCGGCACCGGCTGCCCTGGGCGCTGGTGCTGGCCGGGACGCTCGCGGTGACGGCGGGGTGGGCGTTCGTCCTGCTCGGCCGCAGCCCGGACTTCCTGCCGTGGCTGCGCTGGGCGGTGCTGGTCGGCGGACTGGCGGCGGCGGCCGCGCTGGTCGGCGGGCAGGTCGCCGGGCGTTCCTCGGGCCGGGTCGGCGCGCGGATCGCCTCGGTGGCGGGCCTGGTGGGCCTGGCGGCGGCGCTCGGCGGTCCGGCGGCGTACGCGGTGGACACCGTCGGCACGGCGCACACCGGCTCGATCGTGACTGCCGGACCGGGCGTGCAGGGCGCGTTCGGGCCGGGCGGCGGCGGGCGTAAGGGCGCGCGGGGTTTCCCGGGCGGCGCGGGTGGCGGCAACGGCCGGTGGTTCGGGCAGGGCGGCCAGGGTGCCCAGGGCGGCTTCCCCGGCGGCCAGGGCGGTCAGGGCGGTCAGGGTGGCTTCCCCGGCGGCCAGGGCGGTCGGCAGGGCTTCGCCGGCGGGGCACCCGGCTTCCCGGGCGGCTCGGGCTCGGACCGCGCGAACGGACGCCACGAGCGCGGCACCGGCGGCAGCGGCGTTCCCGGTGCCGACGACGGCGCCAACGGCGGCACCGACGCCCCCGGCACGACGGGCCCGGCGGGCGCGGGCCCCGGTGGCACCGGTGGTCCCGGCGGTCCGGCCGGCACGGGTGGAGGCGGCATGGGCGGTCTGCTCGGCGGCACCAAGGTGAGCGACGAGGCGGCCGCCCTGCTCGAGGAGAACGCCGCCCACTACACCTGGGCGGCCGCCACCGTCGGCTCCCAGAACGCCGCCAGTTACCAACTCGCCACCGGCGAGCCGGTGATGGCCCTCGGCGGCTTCAACGGCACCGACCCCTCGCTGAGCCTGGACGGCTTCCGGAAGTACGTCCAGGAGGGCAAGGTCCACTGGTTCGTCGCCGACGGTTCCCGGGGCGGCTTCGGCGGCGCGGGCGAGGGGACCGGCGAGGGCAAGCAGGAGTCGGAGAGCGCCCAGATCGAGTCCTGGGTGGCCGGCCACTTCACCGCGAAGACGGTCGGTTCGGCCACCTTCTACGACCTGACGGCGCCGGCGACCCCGGCGTCCTGACCGCAACCCCGGAGGGGGCGTGCCGCGTTCGCGCGGCACGCCCCCTCCCCCGTGCGCCGGTCTCCCGGTCTCCAGCCCGAACGTCCGACGCCCGACGCCCGACGCCCGACGCCCGATGCCCGACGGCCAACGGCCAACGGCCAACGGCCTCAGTCTGACGGGCAGTACGTCCCCGCCACCGGCAGCCTGCCCTCCACCAGGTAGGCGGCCACCGCGTCGCGCACGCAGCCGCTCTTGTCGTAGGCGGTGTGCCCGTCGCCCTCGCGGGTGAGCAGCACGCCGTGCTCCAGCCCGGCCGCCAGCCGCTGCGCCCACGGGTACGGGGTGATCGGGTCGGCGGTGGAGCCGATCACCAGGATCGGGGCGCTGCCGGGTGCCCGGACCGGATGCGGGTGTTCGGGCGAACGGTACGGCCAGCTGCGGCAGTCCGGGTCGAGCAGGGTGGCCAGGGGGGCGTGCCGGCTGGTCAGCGGGGCCCGGGCGGCGAGTTCGGCGAGGGCCGTGCGCAGGTCCGCGTCGGTGGGCGCCTGTGCGGCGTCGGCGCAGGAGATGGCGGCGTAGGCGTCGGCCGGGGTCGCGTGACTGCCGTCCTCGCGGCGGCCGTCGGCGCCGTCGGCGAGCGCGAGCAGGCCTTGGGCGTCGCCCCGGGTGACGGCGGGTCCGAGGGCGTCGCGCAGCCGGGGCCAGGAGCGGTGGCCGTCGGCGAGCACGTCGAGGGCGGCGGTCCAGCCGAGGGCGGCGGTGAGGGTGCGGCCGTCGTCGGTTCGCATCGGGTGGTCGCGCAGGCCGTCGAGGAGGTCGGCGAGGCGGCGCGGGGCGGCGGCCGGGTCGGTGCCGAGCGGGCAGTCGTCGCGCTGGTCGGTGGCGCAGGCGGCGGCGAAGGCCCGGAATCCGGCTTCGGCGGCGGCGGCCTGCTCGATGCCGAGCCTCGTCGGGTCGACGCTGTGTTCGACGGCGCCGTCGAGGACGAGGCGGCCGGTCCGGTCGGGGAACTCCTCGGCGTAGAGCGCGCCGAGGTGGGTGCCGTAGGAGGAGCCGAGGAAGTCGAGTCTGCGTTCGCCGAGGGCGCCGCGCAGCACGTCGAGGTCGCGGGCGGTGTCGCGGGTGCCGAGGTGCGGGAGCAGGTCGGCGTGGTGTGCCCGGCAGGCGTCGGCGAGGACGCGGCCGTGGTCGTAGGTCGGGTCGTCGGTGCCGTTCCACTGGTCGCGGGCGGCGTCGTCCAGGCAGTGGACGGGGGTGGTGTCACCGGCGCCGCGCGGGTCGAAGCCGACCAGGTCGTAGCGGTCGTGCAGCGGCCCCTGGTAGTTCGTCCAGCCCCGACGGACCATGTCGACGCCGGAGTTGCCCGGGCCGCCGGGGTTGAGCAGGAGGCTGCCGATCCGGCGGCGCGGGTCTGCGGCGGGCACCCGGGCGAGGGCGACGCCGATGGTGCGGCCGCCGGGGTCGGCGTAGTCCAGCGGGACTCGGAGGGTGGCGCAGCGGGTGGCGGCGCCGTCCGGGGCGGTGTCGCCGTCGTCGGGGCAGGCGTGCCAGTCGATCCGCTGGTCGTAGAGGGCGCGCAGGGCCGGGGCGGTGGTGGCGGCGACCCGTTCGTCCAGCGGCGGGCGGCTGTCCGGTCGGCTGCCGCCGGGCGCCGTGCAGCCGCTCAGCGGGGTGAAGGCGATAGCCAGGGCGAGGGCTGCGGCGGAGGCGGGCAGCGCGTGCCGGGGGGACCGGGCGAGCCGGGAAGACCGGCGGGACCGGGGGATCATCGGGGCCACCGCCCAGGAATACCATCCGGCCCCGGCCGGGGGCACATCGCGCCCGCCTGCCGCCGCCTGGACGTAACGTTTCGTCAGCCGCCGATGGCGGACATCGGGCGGTCGGGCCGGACGAACTCCGCGCTGCCGATGGCGTGCCCGGGCCCCTTGCCCGCCACGGACGCCCGCCAGGCCGCCTCGACCGCCGCGTCGTCCGCCCCGCCGCGCAGCAGGGCCCGCAGGTCCGACTCCTCCGTCGCGAACAGGCAGTTGCGCAGCTGTCCGTCGGCCGTGAGCCGGACCCGGTCGCAGCCCCCGCAGAACGGTCGGGTCACGGAGGCGATCACGCCGACCACCGCGTCCGTCCCGGCGATCCGCCACTCCTCGGCGGGCGCGCTGCCGTGCCGCCCGACCGGCACCAGGTCGAACCGCTTCCCCAGCGCGGCCAGGATCTCCTGTGCCGTCACCATCGCCGTCCGGTCCCACGCGCCCTGCGCGTCCAGCGGCATGGACTCGATGAACCGCATCCGGTATCCGTGCTCCACCGCGAACTCCGCCAGCGGGACGATCTCGTCCTCGTTCGTCCCCCGCACCGGCACCGCGTTCACCTTCACCGGCCCCAGCCCGGCCGCCTTGGCCGCCGCCAGCCCCGCCAGCACGTCGGCCAGCCGGTCCCGCCGGGTGATCGCCGCGAAGCGCTCGGGCCGCAGGGTGTCCAGGCTGACGTTCACCCGCCCCAGCCCGGCCTCGCGCAGTCCGACGGCCGTCCGCGCCAGGCCGATCCCGTTGGTGGTGAGCGACAGGTCGACCCCGAGCGCGGCCAGCCGTGCGACCAGCCCCGTCAGCCCGCGCCGCAGCAACGGCTCGCCGCCCGTCAGCCGTACCGACGCGACCCCCAGCCGCTCGACGGCGATCCGCACCAGCCGCACCACCTCGTCGTCGCCGAGCACCCCGTCCCGGGGCAGCCAGTCCAGCCCCTCCGCCGGCATGCAGTACGTGCAGCGCAGGTTGCAGCGGTCGGTCAGCGAGACCCGCAGATCGGTGTGGACCCGGCCGAAGCGGTCCACCAGCGGGCGCGGTGCGGTGTTCATCGCCCCAGTACAGGCGGCGGCCGCCCGCAGGGCCAGCGGCCGAACCACCGGGGAACGGCCGCCGCCTGAGGCCTCCCGCTGTGCGTTCACACAATGCGCGACCCCGCCCGGTGGCGGCAGGCTGGGCCCATGCAGATCGCGCCGACACCCGGCGGGCGGAGCCCGGTCGCCGCCCTGGTCCTCGCCGCCGGGGGCGGGCGGCGGCTCGGCGGGCGCCCCAAGGCCCTGATCCGGTACGGGGGCCGGCCGCTGGTGGAGCACGCGGCGGCGGTGGTGCGGGCCGGCGGCTGCGCGGACGTCACGGTGGTGCTGGGCGCGGAGGGCGAGCGGGTGCGGGCCACGGCGCACCTGCCGGGCTGCCGCCTGGTGGCCAACCCGGACTGGGCCGGCGGCATGGGCTCCTCGCTGCGGGCCGGCCTGGCCGCCCTGCCGCCGGGCGCCTCGGCCGTGCTGGTGATGCTGGTGGACACCCCGGGCGTCACCCCGGCCGCGGTGGCCCGGCTGCTGGCCGCGCACCGGGCGGGCGCGGAGCTGGTCGCGGCGGCCTACGGCGGGCGGCGCGGCCACCCGGTACTGATCGGCGCCCGGTACCTCGCGGAGGCGGCGGCGGGCGCCCGCGGGGACGCCGGCGCCCGCGCCCTGCTGGCGGCGCACGCGGCGGAGGTCGTCCTGGTCGAGTGCGCCGACGTCGCCGTCCCGGACGACCTCGACACCCCCGCCGACCTGGCCCGCTGGTCCGCCGGCCGGCCCTCCTCCCCGGGGCGGAGCGCGCCCTGACCCGGGAGCGCGGGAACCCCTGATCCGTCCCTGAGGATTGCCCCATTCCGCGCCCAGCGCCGGACATTTCGGGGAGCATGGGAATCGTCCCATTCCACCCGACACCGACGGACGGAGCCCGCGATGGCCGGACTGCCCGACGACTTCACCGGACACGACCCCACGCGGTCGGGGGCAGGCGGTGGTGCCCGGGCGATCCGCTGCCCCGCCTGCCGCCGCGAGCACCTGTACGAACCGCCGTCGCTGCCCTGCCCCTGCGGCGCCTCGCTCAAGGTGCCGCTGCTGCGCGGCGGCGTGCCGGTGCAGGTGCGCTTCCGCTCCTGGGAGGACTCCTGGCTGAACATGCGCTGCCCGCACTGCGGCCGTTCCGACCAGTGGCCGCAGCCCGAGTTCACCTGCAACTGCGGCGCCACCGTCCGGCTGCCGGTGGACCGCGCCACCCGGTTGGGCAGCGGTACGGCCGCCCCGCTCGCCGCGCCCGGCCCGCAGGCGTCCCGTCCCTCCCCGGCCCACCCGATGGGCGCGCCGGTGCCCGCCCCGCCCGCGCCGCCGGGGGCCTCGACGGGCCGCTCCCGCACGTTCCGCCCCCGCACGCCGTTCCGCCCGCACCCGGTGCGCACCTCCCAGGACGCGGTGTTCACGGCCGCCCGCTACCTGGAGTGGCTCGGCTTCGACGACCTGGAGCTGACGGAGGCGCAGGAGCGCGACGGCGTCACCCTGCTGGGCAGCCGGATGGTCGCCCAGGTGGACACCTGGACCGAGCCGGCCGATGTGAAGTCGGTCGAGTGCCTGTGGCTGCAGACCCTGCACGCCGAGGAGATGGCCGCCGCGATGTTCACCCTCGCGGGTTATTCGCACCAGGCCACCGTGCGCGGCGAGCAGTTGCTGGTCGCACTGTTCAGCCTGGATCTGGCGGGTGTGCCGCAGCCCGCGAACGGCGCCGCAGAAGCCCTGATGGAGACCGGCTGGACCTCCTGACCGCCCGGACGCCCCTCTAGATCATTTCCTCCCCGAAAGCAACAACCTCCGCTCGTGATCTGGTGCACAAGCTCGCCCCCGTGTTGAATTGCCGCCACAGCGCGGGCCTTTCGCCCTGCCGTCGCCGTGCGCACGGTTCGCGGCGGCAGGGCCGCAGGGGGCAGGCCCGTGCCCTGCTGGATGGCGCACACAAGGAGGTGGCGTTGTCAGAGCACGGATGGGGCCCGAGCGGCCTCGACGGGCGGGGGCGGGCGGCAGCCGAGGAGCCGGGCGACACCGTGTGGCGGCTGAGGTCCCGGGCGTGCTGGCAGGAGGCGGCCGAACTGTTGCGCCCGACTGCCGAGCACGACCCGGCCGTGGCCCTGGGGCGGGCCGAACTCCTCATCGAGCAGTGCCTGTTCACCGCCGCGCACTGGACCCAGGCGGAGCAGGCCCTGCGCCTGGCGGAGGCACTGGCGGCCGGCACCGAGCAGCGCGCCGGCGCCGCCTGCGCCCGCGGCTTCCTCGCGTACGTGGCGAGCGTGCTCGGCCCGCGGGACCGGCTGGACGAGGCCCAGGCCGCGCTCGGCCGCACCTCGGCCCTGCTGCCGCCGGACGCGCCGGGCCGCCCGCTGCTGGACTTCCGGCGCGGGCTGGTCGCGGAGAACCTGGTGGGCGACCGCGGCGCCGCCTGGATCGCCTACCGGCGGGCGCACGAGGGCGCCGCCGAGCGCGGCGACGAGCTGCTGCGTTCGTACACCTGGCGCCACCTGGCGGCGCTGGCGCTGTCCCGGGGGGACGTCGGGCACGCCCGGGAGGGCTTCGACGCCTCGCTGCGGCTGCGCGAGCAACTCGGCTTCACGGTGGGGGTGGCGCCGGCGCTCGCGGCGCTCGCGGAGGTGTCCGAACCGGCCGAGGCGGTACGGCTGCGCGCCGAGGCGGCCCGGCTGGTGCACGCCCTGGGCGGGGTGCCGGTCTGGCTGGCGCGCCAGCTGGGCGCCGCCCGCGCGCCGGGGCCTCCCCCGGACGGGCGCATCGCTGGGGAGACCCTGGGGACAATCAGCTAAGGTGAGCCTAACCTGGCCGGGGCGAGCAGTGCCCCGGCCGGGTCGCCTTGCCGTTCCCCGGGCACCGCCATGCCCCGGTCCGACCGCGCCCGCCACACCGCCCCGCGGCCCCGGCCGGGCGGTCATCGGCGGCCCCGGTCGACCCGATGGGGCCGCCATGACCGCGAGCAGCACCAGGCCCGGCCCCGCGCCGCACGCCCCCCGCCCCACCGGGGCGCACACCCCCGCCCCCGCGCCGGCCTCGGCGGCCCCGGGCGTCCCCTCGTACCACCGGCTCACCGGGCTCACCCCCGCCCTGAGCGTGCACTGCGCCCCGCCCCGGCGCGGCGGCGGCTGGCTGCCCGCGGCCGACCTCGCCGCCCGCCCCGAGGCGGTGCGCGAGCTGGTCGCCCACGACGCCCGCAAGGGCCTCGCCCGCTACGGCCGGCCACTGCGCCCGGACGTCGCGGCCGGCTTCGGGCTGCACCGCTTCGTCTGGCCGGTGTCGCTGCTGTTCACGCTGCCGTGGTTCCTGGAGCGGCGCGTCCCGCTGCTCGCCCTCGGGGACGTCTCGCTGCGCCGCCGGGCCGACTCGGTCGAGCTGACGGTCCGCCCGGCGCGGTTCGCCTGCCTGCCGGGCGACCCCGCGGCCGGCTCGCCGCGGGCCCGGACGGCACCGGACGAGGAGGCGCTGGCCGCCGAACTGCGGTGCGCCCTGGGCGGGTTCCTGGCACCGGTGCTGGCCGCCTTCGGGCCGGAGGCGCGGCGCGGGCCCCGGGTGCTGTGGGCGATGGCCACGGACGCCGTGGTGGAGGGGCTCTGGTACGCGGGCGGCCTGCTCGGGGAGCGGGACCGGGCGCGCGCCGAGCTGTCCGCACTGCTGGCGCCCGGCGAGCCCGCGCACGCGCCCCGCGGGCCGGGCGCGGGCGGGGGCCCCGCTCCCGCCCCGGCCCCGTTCGCTCCGGGGGCAGGTTTCGCGCCCCCGGCGCCCGGCCGCGGCGGTGCTTCGGATGCCCCCGGGGCCGGCGGCGATGCTTCGGGCACGGAGCGGGCCCGGGCCAGTTGCTGCCTCGTGTACACCGTGCAGCCGCAGGACATGTGCGCCGGCTGCCCCCGCGTCATGCGACGTTGACGAAAACCTGTGCGGTCACAGATCCGGAAAGCCCGGGATTTCAGGAACAATCCACAGTTTATTTGTACGACAATCTTTTTGTTGCTGAGTCAGAAATCCCTCTCCTCAGCGCATTGACGACGAATCGGCCATTCGCCCGCCGAGCATCCGCCATGATGGTCCCCGCCATCACGACGCAGGAAAGCGACGCAGGAAAGCGAGGCTGGTCCCGGCGATGAAATTGTCCGACATACCGCTCGGGTGGGCCGTCACCGGAGTCGCGGGGCTGCTGGTCAGCGCACTCCTGCTGGCCCTGCTCCGCAACCGGGGATCCGCCCCCGCCGGCGGACCGGATTCCTGGGAACGCTCCGAGGAACGGCGCCGCCGCAAGGAATCCCTGTACGGCGGCGCCTCGTACACGCTGCTGTTCTGCTGTGCCGGTGTCGCCGCCGCGCTGTCCTTCCACGGGCTCGTCGGCTTCGGCGTGCAGAACCTGGGCCTGTCCGGCGGCTGGGAGTACCTCGTCCCGTTCGGCCTCGACGGCGCCGCCATGTTCTGCTCGGTGCTCGCCGTCCGCGAGGCCAGCCACGGCGACGCGGCACTCGGCTCCCGGCTGCTGGTCTGGCTCTTCGCCGGCGCCTCGGCCTGGTTCAACTGGGTGCACGCCCCGCGCGGCTTCGGCCACGCCGGCGCCCCCCAGTTCTTCTCCGGCATGTCCCTCTCGGCGGCGATCCTGTTCGACCGGGCGCTCAAGCAGACCCGCCGAGCGGCGCTGCGCGAGCAGGGCCTGGTGCCCCGCCCGCTGCCGCAGATCCGCATCGTCCGCTGGCTGCGCGCCCCCCGCGAGACCTACGCGGCGTGGTCGCTGATGCTCCTGGAGGGCGTCCGCAGCCTGGACGAGGCGGTCGACGAGGTCCGCGACGACCGGCGGGAACGCGCCATGGAGAGGGAGCGCCGCAGGCTGGCCGGGCGCCGCGAGCGGGCCGAGATCCGCGCGATCAACCGCTCCAACAGCACCTGGCGCCGGGGCGGCACCGCCCGGCAGCTGGAGTCGGGCTCGGAGTCCGCCATAGCCGGCGGCCCCGGGGCCGAACCGACCGCCCCGGCCGCGCTGCCCGGGGTGGAGCAGGCGCCGGCGCCGCGCGAGGTCGAGCCCGCCGAGGGCACGGTGGTCCAACCCGGCCTGCCGGCCCGCCCGGAGCGGCGCACCATCGACCTGACCGTGGAGGAGGACACCGTCACCCTGCCCCGGCTGGACTCGCTGGAGCGCAAGCTGAAGGACCTGGAGCAGCAGTTCGGGTAGCGGGCGGTTCGGTGGCGGGCTCCGGAGGTCGTCTTCGCCGGGCTCGCTGCCGAGCCCTTCGCCGGACCGGTCCCCGACCCGGTCCTGAGCCCGGCCCCGGGCCTGGCCCCCGGCTCAGTCCCGGATCGCGGGCCTGAGGACGAGCGCCGCGTCCGGTCCGAGCAGCCGGCCCGCGCTCGGCGGGAGCGGTACGGTGACCGCGTCCAGGCCCGGGTCGAGCGGGCTGCTGGCGGCAGGATCCCGGTCGGCGATCGCGACCGGGAGTTGGGAGTTCCAGACGGCCCAGAGCCGCAGCTCGCCCTTGGGGTCGTCGCTCTCGTGCCCCACGTCGACGATCAGGGTGTCGTCCCAGTCCGCCGTCTGGGCGAGGTGGTCGCGCCAGAACAGCAGTCCGTGCTCCTCCGCCAGCCGGGACACCCTCAGGTGCAGCGCGTACCGGGACGGCAGGGAGACCGGCGCGTCCGTGCCGTCGGCGGGCACGGTCAGCGGATCGAGGAGGAAGACGGTGGTGAGCGGCACGGGGGCGCCGTCGGGGCCGGGTTCCAGCCCGACGGGGCAGTAGTGCGCCGCGAGTTGCTGGTGCAGCACGACGGGCAGCCCGCGGACCGACAGCTGGACTTCGGCCTGCCGGAAGGTCCGGCGGCCGTCGACGTCGGGCGGCCCCGGCTCCAGGCCCGCGAGTTCGATCGCCACCCGCTTGCGGCCGAACAGGAAGCGGCGCAGGTTCTGGTACCCCTCCTCCGAGTTGACCAGACCGTAGCGGCCGGAGTGCGAGCGGTGAACGTACGCGCGGTGCGCGCCTTCGACGCAGGCGTTCCGGATCGTCACCAGGCCGTCACTCTGCGGGCCGACCACCTTCCGGGCCGGGCCGTAGTCGCCCGGATCCGTCCCGATGACGCAGAAGACCCGGTCGGGATCGAAGGCCTCGGGCGGGATCCGGTCGGGCTGCCAGCCCTCCGGGGCCTCGGTGCCGTACGCGACGCCCGGCACCAGGTAGCCGTACATCTTCTCGGGCGAGAAGATGTCGGAGCCCACCGGGCCGAGGTCCTCCATGAACTCGTCGAGCAGGCCGCCGCCGACGGCGAAGGTGATGCCGCCGTGCGGCGTGCCGTAGGTGAACAGCCGGTCGACCAGGTCCTTTCCGGGGATGGTGGGGTGGAAGTCCCCGAAGCTGTCGTACGACCACTTCTGGAGCATGCTGCGGCAGACCAGGCCGCCCATCGAGTGGGCGATCAGGTCGACCTTGTCCGAGCCCGTCTTCTCGCGGACGAGCCGGACGAGTTCGTACAGGTCCCTGGCCGCCGCCTCGATGTCGAAGTCGGCGGCCCCTTTGCTGAAGGTGTCGGCTGAGGCGTCGTAGAAGCGGTGGATCCAGACGGTCGCCGGATCCACCGACGCCGCCTCGCAGGACCGCAGGTAGGCCTTGGGATCCCCGGCCACCAGCGGGTGGTAGCCGTCCTCGGCGAAGAGCCGGAGCAGCGGGCTCTCGAACTGGTAGTACTGGGCGTTGCCGTCGCCGCCGACCCGGATGTGGGTCGAGCCGTCGTTGAACCCGTAGAAGGGGTCGTCGACCTGCTTGTCGATGCCGGCGGTGCCGCCGGCGAAACCGCGGACGTAGATCAGCGGGAGGCGGGCGACGCCGTCGGCGGCGTAGCGGGGCGCGGTCGACGGCCCGCGCGGGGGCGGCAGGGGGAGCGTGGGGGAATCGGCGGTTTCGCCGTCCGTCTGAGGGTGGAAGACCGACACCATGACGTGATCCTCGTCGGCACTGGTCCGTGGCTGCCCGCCTCGGGTCGGCGAGCCCGAGCCACGCACCCTCGTCGGCTGCCGGGACGCGCCGGAGCGCGTGACCTGTCTTCAGGTTCGCAGACGCGACCGCGTTCCGTCCAGGGCCGCCCCTGCGGGCCCCGGCTAGGCGGCGGCCGTGCCGCTGAGTTCGAACCACATCCGCTTGCCGGAGCCGCGCGGTTCCACGCCCCAGGCGTCCGCCAGCGCCTCAACCAGCATCAGGCCGCGCCCGGAGGAGGCCTGTTCGCCCGGCGTCCGACGGGTCGGCCACAGGTCCGACTCGTCCTCCACCTCGACCCGCAGCCGGGCCCGCCCGCCGTCCGCCTCCGGCTCCCGGTAGAGGCGCGCAGTGAACATGGCGTCACGGTCCGTGTGCCTGATGGCGTTGGTGACCAGCTCGGAGGAGAGCAGTTCGGCGGTGTCGATGAACTCGGCGACGCCCCAGCGGCGCAGCGCGTCGCGCAGCTCGGCCCGCACCTCGGCGACCCTCGCCAGGTCGGCCTGGCCGATCCGGCGGCGCAGCTGCTGCGCGGCGAGGCCGCCCGCCGGGCCGTCCCAGCGCAGGAGCAGCAGCGCGATGTCGTCCTCGCGCCCGCTGGAGTCGGCGGCCTGGGAGGCGATCCGGTCGGCCAGTTCCTCCAGCGGGTCGTGGGCGGCCTCCGCGGCGGGGGGCAGCGGGCCGGCGAGCACCCGGGCGAGCCGGGAGATGCCCTCGTCCAGGTCCATGCCGCGGGCCTCGACCAGGCCGTCGGTGCAGAGCAGCACGGTCTCGCCCGGGTCCAGGCTGAAGCGGGTGACCCGGTACTCCTGGTCCGGGTCGATGCCCAGGGGCAGCCCGCCGGCCACCGGCACCACGGCGGCGGTGCCGTCGGAGCGGCGCACCATCGGGTCGAGGTGGCCGGCCCGGACCGCGTAGACCACGCCGTAGTCGACGTTGACCTCGGCGTAGGTGCAGGTCGCGAAGTGGTCGGTGTCCAGGTCGGCGAGGAAGCGGGAGGCGCGGGCCATCACGGCGGCCGGCGGATGGCCCTCGGCCGCGTAGGCGCGCAGGGCGATCCGCAGCTGGCCCATGATCCCGGCGGCGTGCACGTCGTGTCCCTGGACGTCGCCGATCACCAGACCGACGTGCCCGCCGGGCAGCGGCACCACGTCGTACCAGTCGCCGCCGATCTGCAGACCGGAGCCGGCCGCGAGGTAGCGCACCGCGGTGGTCACGCCCGGCACGGACGGGACGGTGCGCGGCAGCATCACCCGCTGCAGGCCGGCCGCCAGCTCGTGCTCGGCGTCGTGCAGCCGGGCCCGGGCGAGCGACTGGGCGACCAGGCCGCCCAGGGTGGACAGCAGGGTGCGCTCGTCCGCGTCCAGCTCGCGCTCGTCGTCGAAGCTGACCACGCAGACGCCGATCGCCCGGCCGCTGGCCACCAGCGGCAGGTACGCCCAGGAGCCGCGGCCGGTGCGGCTGGTCGGCTCCCACACGTCGGGGTAGCCGTCGCGGAACTCCTCGCGGGTGGAGACGAACACCGGCGTCCGCTGCCGCAGTGCCTCGGAGGCGGGGTGGCCGGCCGGCAGCCAGGTGCGGTCCCAGACCGCCAGCGACTCCGGGTGGTAGCCGAAGGCGCCGAGGATCTGCGCCCGGCCGGCGTCGAAGGAGGCCAGCACCAGGCCGTCCGGCGGCAAACCGGGCAGCGGCAGTTCGGTGAACACCCGGGCCACGTCACGGACGGTGACGGCTTCGGAGAGGGCACGCGCCGCCTCCTTGATGAACCGGGAGCGGTCCTCGCGCAGCATGGCCAGCCGGTCGGCGCGGTCGCGCTTGTGCAGCTCGACGGTGGCGTCCCAGACGAAGCCCACCATCCGGGAGGCGCGGCCGAAGGCGTCGGCGAGCACCCGGCCGCGGAAGCGCACCGCGCGCATGGTGCCGTTCGGTCCGACCGTGCGGTAGTAGGCGCCGCACTGGCCGAGCTCGGACACCGCGCGCTGGACCCGGCGACGCACCACCGGGGCGTCCTCGGGGTGCAGCAGGGCCAGGAAGGAGTCGGCGGTGCGGTCGAAGCGGCCCACTTCCAGGGCGTCCAGGCCGATGATCGCGCAGGCCCGCTGGTCGCCCTCCAGGACGTCGCGGCGGATGTCCCAGTCGAAGGAGCCGATGCCGTTGGCGGCCATCGCCGGCTCCAGCCAGTCCGGCATGGTGTCGGCCGAGGCGGACGGCAGGCCGCCGGACAGCACGGGTGCCACCCGGGCGGCGGCGAGGCTCGGCGACGGGCGCAGCGAGGAGGTCCGCCGGGTGGACTGGACGGGCGGCCGGGCCCGGCCCGCCCCGGAACCGCTGGGGCCCGCGGCGGGACCGACGGTACCGACGGTACCGGCGGCGCCGGTGACGGGGCCGGCCGGAGTCCGCGGCTCGAGGGCGGCGGCCGGCTGGTCGTCCTGCCTGACCTGCGCCGTCTGCGCGGCCTGCGCGGCCTGCGCGGCCTGCATGACTTTCTCTGCCTGCTCGGCCACGCGCGGCTCCGCGACTCGCGGCTCGACGGTGGACGCGCCGGCAGGAAGCGCCGGCCCCGGCGACTCGGGCTCAGTGGGCATGCTGCTCCTGCCGCTGCCGTGGCGGACCGCGCCGACCATCCGGACGGGCCGCGTGGCGGTGTGATGGGTCGTGCTGGATAGGACGGTGCCGACGGACGGGTGGCCAGTCGAGGTTCGGTCTCCCCGCTGCTTCCCGCACGCGGACACACATTCCCATCATCCTGGCCAATGTTCCGCCGAGCGGCAATGCCAAGGGGCCGGAAATCTTCCGTTCCGCCTTCTGTTCAGGGCTTCCTTCGATGGCGAATCAGTCGACGGCGAACAATCGTACGGCAGTGGGAACCGAGTGCGGGGCCGGGCCGCGTCGGGGCGGAGGGGCGACGGCGGACAGCAGTGAGCGACGGCGGGCGACGGCGGACGGCAGTGAGCGACGGGCGGCGGAGCCAGGCGGGCTCAGGCGGACTCAGGCGGACTCAGGCGGACTCAGGGCAGGGCGAGCTCGAACCAGGTGACCTTGCCGTCGCCTCTCAGCTGCACGCCCCAGGAGTCCGCGAGCGCCTCCACGAGCAGCAGGCCGCGCCCCGAGGTCGCGTACTCGGCCTGCGGATCCCGTCGGCGCCCGGGCAGCCTGCTCGTGCCGTCCTGCACCTCGATCCGCAGCCGGTGGTCCGAGCCGAGCACCGCGTCGAAGACCGCGCCCTTGGCGGTGTGCAGCAGTGCGTTGGTGACCAGCTCGGAGGAGAGCAGTTCGGCCGTGTCGGACAGCTCCGGGACGCCCCAGCGGCTGAGCGCCGAACGCAGCCGCTGCCGCACCGCGCCCACCCCGACCAGATCGGCCGGGTCGACCGTCAGGTGCAGCCGCCGGTGGAGGGCGCAACCGGGGGCCGACGCGCCCGGCACGGCCGTGCCGGTCACCCCGGCCGCCCCTGTCGCCCCCGTCGCTCCGGCGGTGCCCGTCGGGCCGGAGCTTCCGGGGCCGCCGCCCTGGCCCTGGGCCGGACCGGACCGGTAGGCGTTGCCCGAACTCGTCCGCTGCCGCGGGAATCGCGGCTGACCGTCCATCACCATGTGCCCCCGCCCTGGAATCCGGGCCCCCGTCTCCGGATCCCCCGCCGGCCGGGTGGCCCCCTCGATCTGACCACCATCCTCATGCCCAGTTGACGGCGTTTGCAACAGTGTGCGTCCGATCACGTGGGGTGAAAGGGGCACGGGGAGGTTCGCGTGATCCAACTGCCCGCGCCGGACAGGTTTGCGAAGTGCAGAGGGCGCTTTCGAAGCCGCCGTCGCCCGATCCCGCGCACGCCCGGCGCCCGCACCTGCCGTGCGCCCGGCCACGCGCCCCCGCTCCCGTCGCCACCGCGCCTCACCCCCATCCCCCGCCCGGGGAGCCGAAGCCGCGCGGACCGGCAACGCTGGACAGGGCGGCCCGGTCCGGGTTCAATGGCCCGAGGTGTTTGAACGGCGTTCTAACACCGCCCCCGGGAAGCCCCCGACAACCCGGGCCCCCGGACCCCGGCCCCAGAACCGACCCCGAGACCCGAGCCGCCCCCTCCCCCCCGGCGACCGCGAGCGAGGAACCGTGCGACTGACCCCCACCGAGCGGGACCGGCTGCTGATCTTCACAGCAGCCGAACTGGCCCGCGCCCGCCGAGCCCGGGGCGTACGCCTCAACATCCCCGAGGCCACCGCCCTGATCGCCGACGCCGTCTGCGAAGCCGCCCGCGACGGCCGGCGCCTCGCCGAGGCCATCGAGGCCGGC
Source organism: Streptomyces sp. NRRL S-350 (assembly GCF_000719705.1). Lineage (GTDB taxonomy): Bacteria > Actinomycetota > Actinomycetes > Streptomycetales > Streptomycetaceae > Kitasatospora. The sequence goes on from NZ_JOHO01000029.1 coordinate 19,651, forward strand.
CGCTCCGTGCTGACCGCCGCCGACGTGCTGCCCGGCGTACCGGACGTGGTCACCGTCGTGCAGGTCGAGGCCGTCTTCGAGGACGGCACCCGCCTCGCCGTCGTCAACGACCCCTTCAAGGGCGCCGGCTCGCTCGGCGACGAAGCCCCCGGCGGAGCCCTGGCCGGTGACGGCGCCGGCTACGACCCGGTCGAGGAGACGCTGCTGCTCCCCGTGCACAACACCTCCGCCGTGCCGATCTCGGTCACCTCGCACTTCCACTTCTTCGAGGCCAACCCGCGCCTCGCGTTCGACCGCGCCGCCGCCTACGGCACCCACCTCGCCATCCCGGCCGGCTCCTCGGTCCGCTTCGACCCGGGCACCACCGTCGAGGTCGGCCTGGTGCCGATCGGCGGCGAACGGGTCGCCATCGGCTTCGCCGGGCTCGTCGACGGCCCCCTGGACGCGCCCGGCGCGAAGGAGTCCGCCCTGGCGAAGGCCCGCGCGACCGGCTACCTGACCGACTTCGACGACGCGGAGGTGCCCTCGTGACCTCGATCTCGCCCCATGACTACATCTCCGTGCACGGCCCCCGCGCCGGCGACCGGATCCGGCTCGGCGACAGCGGCCTGATCGTCCGCGTCGAGTCCGACTCGCAGGCGCCCGGCGAGGAGTTCCTGGCCGGCTTCGGCAAGACCGCCCGCGACGGCCTGCACCTGAAGGCCGCCGCCGTCCGCGACACCTGCGACGTCGTGATCAGCAACGTCCTGGTCATCGATGCCGTCCAGGGCATCCGCAAGACGTCCATCGGCCTGATCGACGGCCGGATCGCCTCGATCGGGCGGGCCGGCAACCCGGACACCCTCGACGGTGTGGACGTCGTCGTCGGCACCGGCACGACGATCGTCTCCGGCGAGGGCCTGATCGCCACCGCCGGCTCCATCGACACCCACGTCCACCTGCTCTCGCCGCGGATCATGGAGGCGTCGCTGGCCTCCGGCGTCACCACGATCATCGGCCAGGAGTTCGGCCCGGTCTGGGGCGTCGGCGTCAACTCCCCCTGGGCGCTGCGCCACGCCTTCAACGCCTTCGACGCGTGGCCCGTCAACATCGGCTTCCTGGGCCGCGGTTCGTCCTCCGACGAGGCCCCGCTGGTCGAGGCGCTCGCCGAAGGCGGCGCGTCCGGCTTCAAGGTGCACGAGGACATGGGCGCGCACACCCGCGCACTGGACACCGCGCTGCGGGTCGCCGAGGAGTACGACGTCCAGGTCGCCCTGCACACCGACGGGTTGAACGAGTGCCTGTCCGTCGAGGACACCCTGAAGGTGCTGGAAGGCCGGACCATCCACGCCTTCCACATCGAGGGCTGCGGCGGCGGTCACGTCCCCAACGTGCTCAAGATGGCGGGCGTGCCGAACGTCATCGGCTCCTCCACCAACCCCACCCTGCCCTTCGGCCGCGACGCCCTCGGCGAACACTTCGGCATGATCGTCTCCGCGCACGACCTCAAGGTCGACCTGCCCGGCGACGCCGCGATGGCCCGCGACCGCATCCGGGCCGGCACCATGGGCGCCGAGGACGTCCTGCACGACCTCGGGGTCATCGGCATCACCTCCTCCGACGCCCAGGGCATGGGCCGGGCCGGCGAGACCGTGCGCCGCACCTTCGCGATGGCCGGCAAGATGAAGTCCGAGCTCGGCCCGCTCGACGGCACCGGCTCGTACGGGACGACGGAGAGCGGCGACGACAACGAGCGCGTGCTGCGCTACATCGCCAAGCTCACCATCAACCCCGCCATCGCGCACGGCCTCTCGCACGAGGTCGGCTCGATCGAGGTCGGCAAGCTCGCCGACATCGTGCTGTGGCGCCCGGACCACTTCGGCGCCAAGCCGCAGCTCGTCCTCAAGGCCGGCTTCCCCGCGTACGGCGTGGTCGGCGACCCCAACGCCTCCACCGACCGCTGCGAACCGCTCGTCCTGGGACCGCAGTTCGGCGCCCACGGCGCGACCGCCGCCGACATCTCGGTGGCCTTCGTCGCCCAGGCAGCCGCCGACGGCGCCTACCTCGACCGCCCCGCCGACGGGCTCCCCACCCGCCGCCGCCGCGTCGGCGTCCGCGGCACCCGCGGCATCGGGCCGCGCGACATGGTGCGCAACGCCCGCGTCGGCCACGTCGAGGTCACCGAGACCGGACTCGTCTCGCTGGACGGCTCACCGCTGCGCTCCGAGCCGGCCGACAGCGTCTCGCTCAGCCGCCTCTACTTCCTCTGACCTCCTGACCTCCTGATCCCCGGCTCTCCTGATCCCCGGCTCTCCTGATCCCCGGCTCTCCTGATCTCCCGTGATCGCGCCCGATCTCCCCCATAGGACTTCACGATGACCACCCCCACGCCCGCCTCCCTCGGCTACCGGATGCCCGCCGAATGGCACCCGCACGACCGCACCTGGATGGCCTTCCCGACCCCCAACCCCACCTTCGACGGCCCCGAGCAGCTGCACGCCGCCCGCCAGGCCTGGGCCGCCGTCGCCGACACCATCGTCAACTACGAGCCGGTGACCCTGATCGTCAACACCGGCGAGACGGAGCAGGCGCGCAAGTACGTCTCCCAGCAGGTCGAGATCGTCGAACGCCCGCTGAACGACGCGTGGATGCGCGACATCGGCCCCTCCTTCCTGATCGACGGCAAGGGCTCGCTGGCCGCCGCCGACTGGATCTTCAACGGCTGGGGCGCACAGTCCTGGGCCCGCTGGGACAAGGACCAGCACATCGCCGAGCACATCGGCGAGCTGACCGGCGTCCGGCGCTTCGCCTCCCGGCTGATCAACGAAGGCGGCGGCATCCACGTCGACGGCGAGGGCACCGTGCTGGTCACCGAGACCGTCCAGCTCGGCGAGGGCCGCAACGCCGACTGGACCAAGGAGGAGGTCGAGGCCGAGCTGCACGCCTTCCTCGGCACCACCAAGGCGATCTGGCTGCCGCGCGGACTCACCCGCGACTACGACGAGTTCGGCACCCGCGGGCACATCGACATCGTCGCCTCCTTCGTCCGCCCGGGCGTCGTGGTCGCCCACGTCCAGCCCGACCCCTCCCACCCGGACCACGAGGTCTGCAAGGAACTCGTCGCCCTCCTGCGCGCCTCGACGGACGCCCGCGGCCGACAGCTGGACGTCATCGAACTGCCCGCCCCCACCGTCCTGCTGGACGAGGACGGCAAACCGGTCGACTACTCCTACATCAACCACTACGTGGCCAACGGCGCCGTCATCCTCTGCGCCTTCGCCGACCCGCGCGACCAGGAAGCCGCCGCCATCCTCGGCCGCGCCTACCCGGGCCGCACCGTCGAACTCGTCGACGCCCGCGAGATCTTCGCCAACGGGGGCGGCATCCACTGCATCACCCAGCAGCAGCCCAAGGCGCTCTGAGGCCCCGCCGCGCCCGGGTGGGAGCCGCGCGCTCCCACCCGGGCAGACCCCCGACCGCCGCCTCGCCCCGGAAGGAGCAGCCCCCGACATGGCAGACCCCCGCCCGCGCCGACCGGCGCGCCCCCGCGAGGAGGTCTTCGCCACCGCCCGGGCCGCGATCGCCGAACACGGACTCGCCAAACTCACCATGGCCGGCCTCGGCAAACAGCTCCAGATGAGCGCCGGACACCTGCTCTACTACTTCGGCAGCAAGGACCAGCTGCTGCTGGAAACCCTCCGCTGGAGCGAGGACCAGCTCGGCGCCCGCCGCCGCGACGCCCTCGCCGACCACTCCCTCGACCCCTGGCAACGCCTCGACGCCTACCTGCGCCTCTACCTGCCGGAGGGGGCGGGCGACCCGCGCTGGATCCTCTGGGTCGAGGTGTGGGGCCGCTCCCCCGCGAGCGCCGAGCTGCGCCAGGGGCAGCAGGAGATCGAAGCGCCCTGGCAGGCCGACCTGGTCGCCCTCATCGAGGAGGGCACCGCCACCGGCCACTTCACCCCGGGGCCGGCCGCCGACCGCGCCGCCCAGCTCCGCGCCCTCCTCGACGGCCTCGCCGTCCCCCTCGCCATCGGCCTCCCCGACGCCCACCCCCCGACCGCCCTCACCCACGCGACCACCGTCGCCCGGATCCTCCTCCACACGCCCGCCTCGCACGAGAAGTCGGCGGAGCCGACTTCTGGCGCACCGGGATAGGGGTTCGGTCGACCCGCCCCTACTCGGTCCAGACGGCGGCGGCCGTGCGGTCGTCGGCGTAGCCCTTGGCACGGACCTGGACCTGGCGCAGGAAGTCGACGGTGCCCGGCGGGTGCGGGTGGGTCCAGTGGGTGGAGAGGAAACGGGCGACGGCGGGTTCGTCGGCGATCGGGCGGGCCAGGCCGGGGGTGCAGAGGAGCAGGACGTCGCCCGGGGTCACGGGGACGAGCCGGAAGCGGAACGGGCGCGGCTCCGGGACCGGGGCCTCGGGCACCGGGGGCTGCCCGTCCGGGTGGTGCAGCAGCCGGGCGGCGTACGCGTCGATCCAGTGCCCGGAGCGCAGCAGGTACAGTCCGCCCGGCCCGACGCCGAACGCCGCGCGGTAGCCGGCCGCAGGATCCAGCGACACCATCAGGCAGTGCAGCGAAGCCGGCGACGGGCTGCCGTCCCCTTCCTCCCGGGCCGCCAGGGCGCGCAGCGGGGCGGCGGCGCTGGTGGCCAGCCGCTGGAGGCCGTAGCGGAGCCGGTCCCGGGCGCCGTCACGGAGGTCCGCTGCCAGTCCGGCCCGACTGCGCCCGATCGCGGCGGCCAGTTGGCGGCACGCCTCGCCGGCGCCGGTGGCGACGGCCTCCGGGGCGACCGCCTCCTCGGCGGCTCCGCCGGTACGGTCGAAGCCGCCGAGGACGGCGAGCAGCAGTCCGTCGGGGCCCTCACCGAAGCGGGTGACCAGCAGGGAGTCCCGGCGCGGTTCGCCCCGGTAGCGCGCGGAGTCGCCCCGGACGGAAGCGGCACGCAGCACGGACGGCCCGTACTGCGCCCCCTCCAGCACGGTGTCGGGCACGATCGCGTGCAGGGTGCCGGGGTCCACTTCGGGTACGGCCGTCGGCTCGGGGCCGTACGTCGGGGGGCGCTCGCCGACGTGTGGAACGGCGGCCCCGTCGGTGAGCGGCGCGCGGACGGCCAGGCGCGGGTCGGGGACGGCCGCGGTGGGCGGCGCCGGTTCCGGGTCGGGCGCCTGGGCGGGTTCCGGGTCGGGTTCGGGCTCCGGGGTGGGGGCGGCAGCCTCCCGGGCCTCGGGCAGGGGTCGGGCGGGTACGTCGGAGGCTTCCGGCTCCGGCTCCGGCTCGGGCGCCGGGTCGGGCTCAGGCTCGGGCTCGGGCTCCGGCTCCGCCGCAGGCCCCGGTTCGTGGACGGGCTTCTCCAACGAGACCGGATCGGGCTCGGGTTCGGGCGAAGGCTCCGCCCCCGGCCCCGGCCCGTCGTCCGCGAAGGACGGCGCCCTGAACTGGTGGGTCTCGGTCGACGTCCGCTGCCGCCCGATCCCCTCCGCGCCGCCGATCACCCCGACCGCGGTGTCGAACCACTCGTCGATGCTGTCCCGGCCACCCCGCTCCGACTCCCGCTCCGACCCGGGCTCCGGCTCGGACTGCGCCCCGGGCTCCGGCTCCGGGGTGGACTGGGTGGACGGGGTGGACCGGGTGGGCGGCTCCGGCTCGGCGGTCTCGTCCACCGCAGCGGCCTGTGCCTCCCCCGACCGCTGCGGTCCGATGAGCCCGGCCGCCGTGTCGAACCAGTCGTCGACGCTGCCGTCCCCCGGGTCGGCGTCCGGGGTGTCGGGGAGGGTGCCCGCCGGGCCGTCGTAGACGGCGTCCCACCAGCCGTCGTCCGGCCGGTGCGGCTGTGCGGGTGCACCCTGGGTGCTCATCTGGCGGCTCCTGGTGGGTCCGTGGTCGCGCCGCCCCCGGGCGGGCCGGGCTCGACGTCATTGTTCTCCAAGTGCAACGACCCTGTCCGGGTTTCCGCGACAACCGGTCAACCACCGGAACATCCCGGCCACCGCGCCGACCAGCCGGTTCGCCGTCCGCGCTCCGTGGACGTCACCGCATCGTTCGTTTCCGTTCCGTCCGTGCTTGCCGGATGTGCCCGGAGCCGGGCGTTTCCTGGACATCCGGGTGTTTGGCCCCCCGAAAATGAGGGCCGATGGGGGGCATCGCTTCACCCGTTCGGCTGATTAAATGTCCGCATGACCGCGTCGGCCCCCAGCTTGCCCCGACCGGGGAGGGCCGCACCGGCGGGCCGCCCGGTGGGTGCGCTGTTGGTCCTGCTGCTCGTCGCGCTGTTGACGATGCTGCCGTGCGCGGGCCAGGCGAAGGCCATGGGCGGTTCGGCCCCTGCGGTGCCGACCGCCGCTCCGGTGAGCGCCGTCAGCGTCGTCAGCGTCGTGACCGTCATCAACGTCGTCGACGTGCAGATCGCCACCGGGCAGGCTTCCCACCCCGGCCACGCCGCGCAGACCACCAGGTCCACGATGGCCGCGAAGGACGCGATGGCCGCGAAGGACGCGAAGGCGTCCGACCACCGCCGCATCGCCGAGGAGCAGGGTCACTGGATCCTCTGCACCGCCGACGGCCGGCCCCCGCACGACAACGGCTGCACCAGCCATCCGTACTGCCCGCAGGACGCCCAGCTGCCGAACCCGCCGCCGCAACCGCAGCAGGCCGTGTCGCCCCTCGTTCCGGCCGCGCCCGAGGCGCTGCCCCGGGTGGTGCCCGCCGGTCTGCTGGACGGTTCGCACCCGGCACCCGATCTGCACGAGCTCCAGGTCCACCGGTCCTGAGCGGAACCCACCGCCGGCGCTGTCTCCGGCGGATCCGCCCTTCCTCGCATTCCAGCTGACCGCCGCCACCGACCGGGTGCGCGGCGGAGACAAGGACACCATCATGGGTTCCGCCTCCAAGCAGTCCAACAAGTCCGGTGGCAGGCAGGACGGCCTCGACCGCCGCGCCCGGATAGCCGAACTGCGCGCCGCCGAGCAGCGCCGCGACCGCCGCAACAAGATCATCGCCTCGGTGGCGGCCGGCGTGCTGGTGATCGGTGCGATCGCGACCGGCACCTGGGTCGTCATGGACCAGAACCAGAAGAAGAAGGACAAGGAAGCCGCCGCCAATGCGGACATCCCGGGCGTGAAGACCTTCGGCGACCTGAGCCGCAACCACGTGAAGGAGAAGGTCACCTACCCGATGACCCCGCCGGTCGGCGGCGACCACAACGCGGTCTGGCTGGACTGCATGGGCCACGTCTACGACCAGCCGGTCGAGAACGAGCGCGCCGTCCACTCGCTGGAGCACGGCGCGGTCTGGGTGACGTACAACGGCAAGGCCACGCCGGAGGACATCAAGACCCTGTCCGACAAGGTCAAGACCACCCCGTACTCGCTGATGAGCCCGTACCCGGACGAGCAGGGCACCATCACCCTGAACGCCTGGAGCACCCAGCTGATCGTGGACAGCGCCAGCGACCCCCGGGTGAACCAGTTCTTCACCAAGTACGTCCAGGGCAAGCAGACCCAGGAGCCGGGCGCCTCCTGCACCATGGGGCAGATGTGACCGCCGACGCGGGCCGCCCCGAGCAGGCCGCCGCCGAGGACACCACCGGGGAAGCCGCCGCAGCCGTCGCCGAAGCCGTCGTCGCCGAGGGCGGCGCCAAGCCGCCGCGCCGCCGGCTCTGGTGGCCGGCCGCGCTGGCCGCCGCCGTGGCACTGGCGCTCGGGGTGCCTGCGCTGGTGGCCGGCGGGACCTCGGCCTCCGGGTCGTCCTCGCTGTCCGTGCCGGCCGACGACTCGCCCGAGGCCGGGTTCGCCCGCGACATGGCGACCCACCACCAGCAGGCAGTGGACCTGTCGTTCGTCGTCCGGGACCGCACGAGCGACGAGCCGACCCGCACCCTGGCCTTCGACGTGATCAACACCCAGGCCAACCAGCGCGGCATGATGATGGGCTGGCTGGAGCAGTGGGGGCTGCCGCAGCACTCGGGCGCCAAGCCGATGGCGTGGATGAAGATGGACCACGACTACCAGGCGCACGACGGTTCGCTGATGCCGGGCATGGCCACCAACACCCAGATCGCGAAGCTGCGTTCGCTCAGCGGTCGGGACGCCGAGGTGTACTACCTGCAGCTGATGATCGAGCACCACAAGGGTGGTGTCGAGATGGCCCAGGGCTACGTGGACCTGGCCCGGAACGACTCCGAGAAGCGGCTCGCGCAGTCGATGGTGATCGCCCAGACCTCGGAGCTGGAGCTGATGACCGACATGCTCAAGGAGCGCGGCGCCGCCCCGGGCGTCCCCGCCTCCTGAGCCGCCCCGAGCAGGCCGGCCACCGGGGCGCGGCCGGCGGACCCGTACGGTCCCCGGCCGCCCCCGGCCTTCCGCCGTCCCCACACCCTTCGGAGACTCCCGTATGACCCCGGACGCCGGTGCCCCCTGGCTGATCGCCGGACTGGGCAACCCCGGCCCGTGGTTCCGGCTGACCCGGCACAACGCGGGCTTCCTCGCCGTGGACCGGCTGGCCGAACGGCACGGCGCCCGCTTCCGGCGGCGCGGGATCGCGACGCTCGTCGCGGAGATCCAGGTCGACGGCCACCCCGTGCTGCTGGCCAAGCCGTTGTGGTTCATCAACCTGTCCGGCCGCCCGGTCGCCGGGCTGCTGCGCCGGTACGGCGTGCCGGTCGAGCGGCTGGTGGTCGCGCAGGACGACCTGGACTTCCCGTTCGGCTCCGCCCGGCTCAAGCGCGGCGGCGGACCCGGCGGCCACAACGGGGTGCGCTCGGTGGGCGAGGCGCTCGGCACCCGCGACTTCATCCGGCTGCGGTTCGGCGTCGGGCGGCCGCCGAAGGGGCAGAGCGTCGGCGACTTCGTGCTGGCGAAGTTCTCGGACGACGAACTGGCCGTGATGCCGGACGAGTTGGACGCCTGCGCGGACGCCCTGGAGGCACTCGTGCGGCTCGGCCTGAACCGGGCCCAGGACATCCTGAACACCCGGACCGCCCGGCACCTGCCCGACCGCTCACGGACGGGGCCGGAACGCCGTCCGTAGCCGGTGCGGCAGCCCGTCGGTCACCTGCCGATGGTCCGGCCACCGGCCGCAACGCCGCCTTGTCACCGGCGGTCGGGAACGGCGGGCCCTCCCCGGCCGCCCCGGACCGGACCGGCCCCGCGGACCGGCCGGGTGAGGACCGCGGCCGCCGTCGCGACCGCCGCGAGGGCGAACAGCACCGTCCGCCCTCCGGACGCCGCGCCCGCCAGGTGGACACCGAGCACGGACAGCGCCATGCCGAGCGCCGTACCCAGGCTGCGCGCCGTGTTGACCATGCCGCCGCCGACCGCCGAGCACTCCGCGGGGATGGCCCGCATCACCAGCGCGTTGTTGGCGGGCAGCAGCAGTCCCAGCCCGTACCCGGCGACGAGCAGCGGAGCCGCCGCCGCGGCCGAGGTCGGCAGCAGGGCGAACAGCAGCAGCCCGACGGCCGCGACGGCCGCGCCGAGACGGCACCTGGCGACGTCCGACCAGTCCCGCGGCAACAGCCCGCCGCCGACCGTCGCGGCGAAGGCGAACGCGGCGGGCAGCAGGGTGACCACCAGGCCCGCCCGGGCCGTCGACACACCCGCGTCGGTGAGCAGCACCGGGCCCAGCACGAGCGGGCAGAACAGCAGCAGGTAGCCGATCAGCGCGACCACCAGGCCGGACCGCACGCCCGGGGTGTTGACCAGGCCGGGCGCCAGGATCGGCCGGGCGGCGCGCCGCTCCTGGCGCACCAGCGCGAGCGTGAGCGCGGCGGCGGCAAGCAGCAGCACGGCGACGGCCCAGCCGGGCAGGGGCAGGCCGGAGGCGGTGGAGAGGGCGAGCAGCAGCGCCGTGGTCGCACCGGTGAGCAGCAGCATGCCGGGCAGGTCGAAGCGGGCGTCGGCGCCCCCGCCGGCCGGGCGTGGCCGGGCGGCGCCGCGCGTGCGGGGCTGCGGTACGGGAGCGGGGCGGTCGGTGCGGGTGCGGGGCAGCAGGTACCGGCCGGCCAGGATGCCGAACACGGCGATCGGCACGTTGACCCAGAACACCCACCGCCACGAGGCGTGTTCGACCAGCAGCCCGCCGAGGCTGGGCCCGAGGGCCAGCCCGAGGCCCTGGGCGGAGGCCTGGATGCCGAGCGCGCGTCGCATGGCGTGGCCGGGGACGCCACGGGCGACCAGGGCGACGCTGTTGGCCTGCATCATCGCGGCGCCGACGGCCTGGACGGCACGGCAGCCGACCAGGGCCCACAGGCTGCCGGCGAATCCGGCGCCGAGTGAGGAGAGGCCGAAGACGGCGAAGCCGCCGATGTACATGGTCTTGCGGCCGACCAGGTCGGAAAGCCAGCCGATCGGAGCCAGCAGGGCGACCAGGACGAGCAGGTAGGCGAGGGCGACCCACTCGACGGCGGCGAAGCCCGCGCCGAAGTGGCGGCCGATGGCGGGGAACACCAGGGCGATGACGCTGGCGTCCAGCTGGCCGAGGAAGGCGCCGAGGCAGACCGTGCCGACGGCCAGCCAGTGCGCGTGGCGCCAGCCGGCGATGCCGCGAGGCCGGGGGCGCTCGGTGAGCAGCCGGGCGGCAAGGGAGGTGGCGTCCATGCGTCGAATATATCGGATGCAGATATGTTCCTTCTACGAGTTGGTCGCCCTGCGATACGAAGCCTCTCGCAGGGCCCCCGCGCAAGGTGCCCCGCGCAAGGCGCGCCTCGGAATGCGCCGCTCGTCGGGCACCCGCCATCGGGCGCCCCTCGGCGGGCACACCGTGTCGAGCGCCGCGCCGCGTCCGAGGGCCGGACCGGGCCCCCGGCGCGGTCCGTACCAGGCGATACGCTGTCCGCCATGCCGTCGTCACCACACGTTTCCGACCCCGCCATCGAAGGCCCCGACCAGGCCGTCGAGCACGCCCGACGGCTGACCGACACCGTCACCCGGCTGCGCCGCGCGCTGCGCAGCAGCATCCGCACCGACTACCCGTGGGAGTCCCTGCCGATGGCGCAGGTCGAACTCCTCCAGACCCTGGCCGCCGCACCCCTGCGGGTCGGCGAGCTGGCCGCCCGGCAGCGGCTCGCCCCCAACACCGTCAGCGGCCTGGTCGGGAAGCTGCTCGACGCCGGCTTCGTCGACCGCCAGGCCGATCCCGGCGACCGCCGCACCGCCCGGATCGCGCTCACCCCGGCCGGCCGGCGCCAGCTGGACGACTGGCAGCACGCCCACGAGCGCCGGATCGCCACCGCGCTCGACACCCTCGGCCCCACCGCCCGGGCGGCGGTCGTCGACGCCCTGCCCGCACTGGAACAGCTCGCCCGCGCCCTCGCTCAGCCGGGAGCCGGCACCGAACAGGGCTGACACCTGCCGCCCGGCCCCGCCGACCCGCAGTCCCGCCGCCCCGCCGCCCCGCCGCCCGGCGGGAAAAAGCGCTGGTCGACGGCTCGGACCGGCCGCTACCGTCCCCGCATGACCACCACACAGGCGGGCGCCCGGGCACAGGTCCGGATCGAGCCCTGGACGGACGCCGACCTCGCGCTGCTGCGCCAGGTCAACACCCCGGAGATGAAGAAGCACGTCGGCGGCCCGGAGAGCGAGGACCAACTGCTCGTCCGGCACCGGCGCTACCTGGACTTCGTTCCGTCCGGCCTCGGCTGCATGTACCGGATCGTCCTGCTGCCCGAGGGCGAGCCGGTCGGGACGGTCGGCTACGGCACCCGGACCTGGGAGCGCGGGACGGTCCACGAGATGGGCTGGAACGTACTGCCCGGCTTCCAGGGCCGCGGAATCGCCGTCGCCGCCACCCGCGCCGCGATCGCGGCCGCCCGCCGCGAAGCCGCGCACCGCTACCTGCACGCCTTCCCGTCGGTGGACAACCCCGCCTCCAACGCGGTGTGCGCGAAGGCCGGGTTCACGCTGGTCGGCGAGACGGACTTCGAGTTCCCGCCCGGGCGGTTCATGCGCAGCCACGACTGGCGGGTGGACCTCCGCGCTCCGCAGTGCCCCCGGGGGGCGGGTCACGGTGCTCGGGTCACGGTGCTCGGGTCACCGGGCTCGGGTCACGGTGCTCCGGTCACCGGGCTCGGATCGCCGGGCTCGGGTCACGGGCTCGGATCGCCGCCTCAGAACAGGGTTCCGTGCTCCAGCTCCAGCAGTCGGCGCTTGCGGTCCACGCCCGCGGCGAAGCCGGTGAGCGAGCCGTCGGCGCCGAGCACCCGGTGGCAGGGGCGCACGATCAGCAGCGGGTTGGCGCCCACCGCGCCGCCGACCGCCCGGACCATGCGCGGCTCCTGCCCGGCCAGCACCGCGAGCTCGCCGTAGGTGACGGTCGTGCCGTACGGGATCTCGTCCAGGGCCGCCCAGATCCTGCGGCGGAACTCGGTGCCCACCGGCGCGAGCGGGAGGTCGAAGTCGGTGCGCTCGCCGGCGAAGTAGGCGGTGAGCTGGGCGACCGGTTCGGCCAGCGCCTGCGGGTCGAGGATCCAACCGTCGGCGGGCTCGGCCAGCGCGTACTTCTGCCCGGGCGCGGTGACGGTGGCCAGCGCGGCCGGTCCGCCGTCCTCGGGCAGGACGCCGCTGAGCAGCAGCCGGCCGAGGGGACTCTCCATGGTGGTGTAGACGGTGGTGCTCACGCGGGTGCTCGTGATGGTGCTCATGCGGGTGCTCGTGGTGGTGCTCATGCTCGTACGGTCTCCGTTCCGGTAGTGGTGATCGCGGGGCCGGCCCACAGCCGGTGGACGGCGTAGGAGCGCCACGGCGCCCAGGCCTCGGCCGCGCGGGCGGCGGACTTCGGGTCGCCGGGGGCACCGAGCCGGACGAGGCCGTGCTTGACGCCCACGTCGCTCGGCAGGAAGACGTCCGGGTCGGCCAGGGCCCGCATCCGCAGGTAGCCGACCGTCCAGGGGCCGATTCCGGGCAGGTCCAGCAGCCGGGCCGCGGCCTCCTCCCGGTCGACCCCGCTGTCGAGGCGGACCGCGCCCTCCGCCAGGGCCTCGCACAATCCGGTGAGGGCGCGGCGGCGGGCGGCGGGCATCGCGAAGTCCTCCGGATCGGCGGTGGCCAGCGCCGCCGCGGTCGGGAAGAGCAGTCGCAGGCCGCCGCTGGGCTCGGGCAGCGCGGCGCCGTACTTCTCGGCAAGCCGCCCCGCCAGGGTACGGGCGGCGCCCACGGTGACCTGCTGGCCCAGGACGGCGCGGACGGCGAGCTCGTGCGGATCCACGTGGCCGGGCGAGCGCAGTCCGGGCCGCGTCCGGACCAGCGCGCCGAGCACTGGGTCTGCGCCGAGCTGCTCGTCGACCGCGAGCGGGTCGGCGTCGAGGTCGAAGAGGTTGCGCAGCCGCTGGACAGCGGTCGGCAGGTCGCGCAGGTCGGTGAGGAACAGGCGGCAGTCCAGCCAGCCGCGGGTGCGCGGCTCGCCCGGCGCCAGGCCGTCGACCTCGGCGATGCCGTGGCCGTACGGGAGCGCGAGGGTGCGCCGGTAGGTGCGGACGCCGGGGCGCTCGCCCTGGACGACCTCCTCCACCCCGGGGACGGCACGCAGGGCGAGGAAGTCGATCAGGTGGTCGCTGTCCAGCGCACCGCGGTAGGCCAGGCGCAGGACCAGGCCGCCGGCCGGGGTCGCGGTGCGGCGACCGGCGGCGACCTCGGCCCGCAGGCCGCTGGGGGTCCGGTCGTACACCTCGCGCACGGTGTCGTTGAACTGGCGTACGGAGGCGAAGCCTGCCGCGAACGCGACGTCGGTGACGGACAGTTCGGTGGTCTGCAGGAGGAGGCGGGCGGTCTGGGCGCGGCGGGCGCGGGCCAGCGCGATCGGGCCGGCGCCGAGTTCGGCGGTGAGCTGGCGCTGCAACTGGCGGGCGCTGTAGCCGAGGCGGCCGGCCAGGCCCGCGACGCCCTCGCGGTCCACCACGCCGTCGCCGATCAGGCGCATCGCACGGCCGACCAGGTCGGCGCGGTGGTTCCACTCGGGCGAGCCCGGCACGGAGTCGGGGCGGCAGCGGCGGCAGGCTCGGAAGCCGGCGCCCTGCGCGGCCGCGGCGCTCGGGTAGAAGACGCAGTTGACGCGCTTGGGTGTCACGGCGGGGCAGCTCGGTCGGCAGTAGATGCCCGTGGAGGTGACGGCCGTGAAGAAGACGCCGTCGAAGCGGGCGTCGCGGCTGTCCACGGCTCGGTACCGGATGTCGTCGTCGATCACGTTGTCCAGTCTGCGGCAGTGGACGGGGCGGGACTGGCGGGAATCGGACATCGCCGTTCGGGGGCCCTCCCCCTCCCCTCCCACCCCGCCCCCGCCTCGCCTCGCCCCAGGGCCGGGGTCCGCGCCGGGATCCGCGCCGAGATCCGCGGGCCGAAATTCGCGGGCCGTCCAGGCGGGCGCGCGGCTACGCTCGCGCGATGAACGAGCAACCCGGCAACCAGCCCACCGACCGGTCCCCCACCGGCCAGTCCCCCACCGGCCACTCCCACACCGAGCAGCCCCGGGCCGACCAGCCCTATACCGGCCCGGGCGACCCCCGGGTCGCCGCCCTGCCCCCGGAGGAGTTCGCGTTCCCCGGCCCGTTGCGCGACCAGCTGGTCGCGGCCATCCTCAGCGGCACCAAGACCAGCACCACCGGCCTGGTCGCCGCCTACGAGCACGAGGACGAACCCCTGCCCCGGGTCGGCGAGCGGGCTGCCGTCCTGGACTCGGACGGCCGCCGGATCGCGGTGATCGAGACCACGGACGTCCGCGTGGCCCCGCTCGCCGAGGTCGACCTGCAGCACGCCCTGGACGAGGGCGAGGGGTACGGCAGCGTGGCCGAGTGGCGAGCGGCGCACGAGAACTTCTGGCACGGCCCGCAGTCGCGCGCCGCCCTCGACGACCCGGACTTCACCGTGGACGACGCCACTCCGCTGCTCCTGCAGCGCTTCCGTCTGGTGGCCGACCTCCGTTGAGCCTGTCAGGCCCGACGGAGATCGGCTCAACGGAGATCGGCCCGCCGGTCGACGGCCGGACAGCCGCTGCACGGCCGTCGGCGGGCACCAGCCGACGCCGGAATGGTCAGCGCTTCACCGGGCCTCCCGCGGCACGCATCGACTTGGTGATCGCCTTCCACTTCTGCAACCGGGCCTTGGCCACCCGGGCGTCCGTGCGCGAGGCGATCCAGTCGTTCTCGCGCTGGAGCTTGAGGTAGCTCTCCATCCGGCGCTGCGGCAGGGTGCCGTCGGCCAGCGCCGACTGCACTGCGCAGCCTGGCTCCGTGTGGTGGCCGCAGTCGTGGAAGCGGCACTGCTCGGCCAGCTCGGCGATGTCGGCGAAGGCCAGGTCCACGCCCTCGCCACCGTAGAGGCCGACCTCGCGCAGCCCGGGGGTGTCGATCAGCACGCCCCCGCCCGGCAGCGGGATCAGCTCGCGGGTGGTCGTGGTGTGGCGGCCCTTCTGGTCGACCGAGCGGGCCTCCTGGACGGTCATCACCTCGGCGCCGGCCAGCGCGTTGGTGAGGGTGGACTTGCCGACGCCGGACTGGCCGATGACCGCGGTGGTGCCGGGGGTGCAGGCGCGGAGCACGTCCATGCCCTCGCCCGTCTCGGCGCTCACCACGAGCACCGTGACTCCGGGCGCGACCGCCTCGACGTCGGCCCGGATGAAGTCGGCGTCGTCGACCAGGTCGGCCTTGGTCAGGACGACCAGCGGTTCGGCGCCTGACTCCCAGGCCAGGGCGAGGAACCGCTCGATCCGTCCGAGGTCGGGATCGGCCGCCAGGGAGGCGGCGATCAGCACGGCGTCCACGTTGGCGGCCAGCACCTGGCCGTCGGAGCGCTTGCCCGCCACCTTGCGGATGATCGCGGTGGAGCGCGGCAGCAGCGCGGCGACGGCGGCCATCGGCTGGGCGTGGAGGTCCACGGCCGCCCAGTCGCCCGTGCACGGGCAGTTGATCATGTCGGCGTCGCCCACCGGCCTGGTGTCGAGCCGGACGGTGCGCGGCTCGCCCGTCTCCGGGTCGGCGATCACGGCGTCGCACTGTCCGCGGTCGACACGGAGGATCCGGGCCGGGAGCAGCCCGGCCTCGCCGAGCGGGGCGAACCGCTCCGCGAGCTCGGACGTCCAGCCGTAGTCGGCCAGCGCGGAGCCGACAGCGGACTCGTCACCGCAGGAGGGGGACGGGGAAGAGGAAGCAGAGATGGAGGAAGCAGAGAACGACGAAACGGAGGCAGCGTTGAACAACGCGGTGGGCCCTTCGGGAGGAGATCATCCCGGCGGGCTGCAGCTGGCGCGAAGGGCTCAGCCGGCGGCCGGGAAAAGGAGGTGAACGCGAGTGCTGCCCTGGGCAGCTATCGGGGCGACAACGACCACGGGGTTCACCTCCTGCTCTCTACTCCTCGGGCGGCCCAACGGCCCCCGAACCGGACGCGTCACACGCTAGCCGACCGGTCCGACCCGGCCAACCCATTTTTGACCTGGGCAAACGCGCACCCCGGGGCCCCAGGTGAGACCGGGCGGCACCCCCGGACATCCCGGGCAGCATCCTCCGGGCATTCCACCGCCGCCTCCGAAGGGCAGGACCAGGCCCGCCGGTGCCGGAGCCTCCGCAGGGGTCGCCAGGGACCGCCTAACCCCCGTACCGGTGCTTGAGGTTCGGGTCGTCCAGCCACCACGGCCGCATCCCCGCCTCCTCCTCTTCCGGCCGTCCCTGCGCCCGGGCCTCCGCGGCCGCCGCCTCGAACCGGGCGTCCAGCTCGGCGTCCACGGCCTTGATCTCCTCGCGCCCCTGCACCACCATCCGCCGCACCAGCGCGGCCAGGAACGGCAGCCCGACCAGGTCCCCCAGGACCCAGAACGCGTTGCCGCCCCAGGTCTGGTCCTGTACCAGGCTCGGCCCCCACGGCCGCCCGAGCGCCACGTAGTAGTGCTCGGCGACGAGGTGGCCGCCGTAGATCAGCACGATCCCGAGCCCCGCGTCGAAGTTCACCTCGGCGAAGGTGATGAACAGCCCGAGCAGGTGCGGGTACTCGTGCCCGACGGGGTCGATCTGCAGCCGCGGCCAGAAGTAGGCGAGGCCCAGCAGCACCAGCGCCAGGTGCAGCAGCACGTTCCCGAACGCGCTGGAGACCGACTCCTCGTACCAGGGCGTGAAGTAGAGCAGCCACGGCGGCGCCATCAGCAGCGCCGTCGAGACGGCCGGGAACATCAGCACCTTGGACGGGCGGCTGCGCAGCGCCCGCAGGATCCGCTCCCGCCGGGCCGGCGACGCGGCCCCGACGAGCAGCGAGACGGGCGCACCGAGCGCGAGCAGCAGCGGGACGACCATCAGCAGCAGCACGACCTGTACGGCCCGGTCGGTGAAGAGGATCCGGTCGTACACGCCGAGGCCGGAGCAGGTGCACCAGATCCACAGCAGCAGTCCGCCGAGGAAGGCGGCGGTGCGGCTGGGCTGCCAGCGCTCGCCGCCGGACCGGTGGACGGTGCGCACCGCCGCCAGGTACCAGGCGCCGAGCAGCACCGAGAGGGCGAGCACCAGCGGCTCGGCCGTCCAGGAGGTGGCCAGCGCGGACCAGTGCCACGGTGGTGGTCCGCTGTAGGCGAGCGTGGTGGCCACGCCGTCCACCGCGCCGCCCGCCGCGCCGTTCATCCGTCCGCCCACCTCGCTCGTACCCGCCGCCCGGGGCGGCGGACGTCGTCCGCACCGCCGCCGTCGCAGAGCCGGCGGTCGCCGCGGCGGAGGCCGGGGCGCCCGGCCATGATGTCGCCGCGCCCCGGGCGGGCCGCACCCGGGCCCCGGCTCTATACCCGAGCCTGGACAAAGCTTTGCCAACCCCCGACAAAGCTTTGCCAGGGCAAAGTTCTGACCCCGGGGTCGCGCGGCCCGCAACCACGGCGACGGCCCGGACGTCTGGCAGGATGCCCGTCGGCGATACCCGCCACGTGGGGTGACAAGGGGACGACAAGAGGTGCGAAGCACTGCACGCGGCGACGGCCGGCGGCTGGCCGCGCGCCACCGCAACATCGAGCTGGGCCTGCTGGCGCTCGCGGTGGCCGTCTGTCTGGCGGGACACATCGACGCCGCTCTGGCGCTGACCGGCAGGATGCCGCCGGGGCTGCTGGTGCACGCCCTGTCGCTGGGCGCGCTCGCCGGGGCGGCACACCTGGCGGTGCGCCGGTTCGCGCCGTACGCGGACCCGCTGATCCTGCCGCTGGGCGTCTTCCTGACCGGCTTCGGGCTGGTGCTGCTGGACCGGCTGGACTTCAGCTACAAGGCCGCGCACGCCGCGAAGGGCGACTACCAGAAGCTCCCGGCCGCACCCTCCCAGTTGATGTGGGTGTTCATCTCGGTGGCGGCGGCGATCGCGCTGATCGTCCTGGTCAAGCACCACCGCTTCTTCCAGCGCTACGTGTACCTGCTGATGGCGGGCGCGCTGATCCTGCTGGCCGCGCCGGTGGCCTCGCCGGGCGACAGCTTCGGCGCCAAGCGCTGGATCCGGCTGTTCGGGCTCTCCTTCGAGCCGGACGAGTTCGTGAAGGTCGCGATCACGATCTTCTTCGCCGGCTACCTGATGGCCTCCCGGGACGCGCTCGCGCTGGCCGGCCGGAAGGTCTGGGGGATGACCCTGCCCCGAGGCCGGCACGCCGGGCCGGTGCTGGCGATCTGGGTGGTCAGCCTGCTGGTCCTGATCTTCGAGCGCGACCTGGGCACCTCGCTGATCTTCTTCGGCGTCTTCATCGTGATGCTGTACGTGGCGACCGAGCGCACCAGCTGGGTGGTGCTCGGCCTGCTGATGGCCGTCGGCGGCGCGGCGGTGGTCGGCACCGTGGAGCCGCACGTGCACGGCCGCGTCGAGGCCTGGCTGCACCCGCTCGACTACTACAAGCCGGTGCACGACAAGGCGATCTCCGAGCAGCCCGCCGAAGCCCTGTTCAGCCTCGGCACCGGGCACATGACCGGGACCGGCCTGGGCTCCGGCCGGCCCTGGCTGATCGGCTTCGCCGGGCGCAGCGACTTCATCTTCACCACCATCGGCGAGGAGCTGGGCCTCGCCGGGGTGACGGCCGTGCTGCTGGTCTACGTGCTGCTGATCCAGCGCGGCCTGCGCACCGCCGTCGGCCTGACCGACCCGTTCGGCAAGCTGCTCGCCACCGGCCTGTCGGCGGCCCTGGCCCTGCAGATCTTCGTGGTCGTCGGCGGCGTGAGCGGGCTGGTCCCGCTGACCGGCAAGGCGCTGCCGTTCCTGGCGGCCGGTGGTTCGTCACTGATGGCGAACTGGCTGATGGTCGCGCTGCTGATCAAGCTGAGCGACTCCTCCGGGCGCACCGCCCTGGACCCGGTCCAGACGTCCCCCGAACCCCTCCCGGTCCAGGCCCGCCCGGCCGGGCGGAGCCCGCAGGGCGACCCGGCTGCGGCCGCCCCTGCGGCCCCGGACCCCGCCGCACCGGCCTCCGCCGACCCGTCCACCGCCGACCCCTCCGCCGCGACCGAGCTGCACCCCGTGATCGGCCGGACCCCGAACGACCGATCCTCGGACGGCCGGCCGCCGAACGGCCCGAGCCCGTACGACCGGACCGCGAACGACCGGAGCCCGGCCGGTCGGCAGCCCACCGGACCGCAGTACGGCCACCCCACGCACCCGGCCACCACCTGACGCACCGACCGGCCCCGACGGGACCGACAGGACCGACGGGACCGACCGGCCGTCTCTCCCCCACACACGGGTCAGGGCCTCCCCCAGAAACCGCACTCTCCGGGGGAGGCCCTGACCCGTGTCGTGGCCCCGTCCACTACTGCTGCTACTGCTGCTCCCACGGCGGCCGGGGAGGCCGCGGCGGGTACCCCGGCACCCCCGGCCCCCCGGTGCCCGGAGGCCCCATGGAATCCGCCGGCCCCGACCCCGGCACCCCCGGCCCCTGCGCTCCCGCCCCCGGCGGCGGCCCCGACGGACGGTCGCTGTCGGGCGGCGGCGGCGCGGGCCGGTGGTGCGGCCCGCCGCGGGCGGTGAGACGGCCGCGCAGGTTGTCGGCGGCCAGCACGTCGGCCCAGCGCTCCGGGTACTCGGAGGGCACGTCGACGTCCTCGCCGTCGTCCTCGCCCCACTCCTCCTCGACGCCCTCGGCGAGCCCGAGTTCGCGGGCGCGCCGGGCCCGTTCGGCGGCCCGCCGGGCGGCGACCTCGCGGACGACGGCGGCGGCGGCCTCCTCGTGGGCGCGTTCGTTCTCGGCGCGCGCGTCGGCGGTCTCCAGGGTGGGCCAGCGGCGGTCTATCGCGGCGTTCATGGCGGCGCCGATGAGTACCGCGAGGGCCACCACGAAGATCCACAGCAGCACCGCGACGGGCGCCGCGAGTGAGCCGTACACCGAGGGGCCCTCGACCGAGCTGACCAGGTAGAGCCGGAGCCCGACGCTGCAGAAGACCAGTACGACGAGGGCGACCAGCGCGCCGGGGATGTCCTCGCGCCACGGGGTCGAGACGGGGACGGCCAGGTGGTAGAGGGTGGTGAGGGAGACGATCAGCAGCACGATCGCGACCGGCCAGTAGGCGGCGCCGACCAGTCCGGCGATGCCGGGCACGGCGTTCTCCACCAGCCCGGGCCCGGCCATCAGGAGCGGCAGCACGAGTGAGCCGATGACCAGGGCGCCGAGGTAGAGGCCGAGTGACATCAGCCGGGTCTTGACGATGCCCCGCTTGCCGTCGAGCCCGTACATGACGGTGATGGTGTCGATGAAGATGTAGAGCGCCCTGGAGCCGGACCACAGGGACAGCAGGAAGCCGATCGAGACGAGGTCGGGCCGGGTGTGGTCGAACACCTGGTTGAGCAGGGGGACGACGACCTCCTTGACGGAGGAGTCCGACAGGACCGTCCCGGAGGCCGAGACGATGTCGTGCTTGAGCCGGTCGATGGTGCCTGCGCCGAGGAACTCGTCGAGGTAGCCGAGGGTGCCGGCCAGGCCGAGCAGCAGCGGTGGGATCGACAGCAGGGTGAAGAAGGCCGCCTCGGCGGCGAGACCGGTGACCCGGTACTCGACGCAGGTGTTGGTGGTGTCCCTGACCAGTTCCCATGCCGTTCGGCGCCAGGTGGCCCGTTTGGCCGCGCGCCGGGAGCCCTTGCCCCGGCGCCGGGTGGGCCGTTCGGGGTTCGGTCCGCTCGTATCGCCTGCTGCTTGCACAGGGCCAACCGTATCGGGCCGGGGCGCTCCGGTTGATCTCCCCCGGGTGGGGGCGTGTGGCCGGACGCCCGGGCGGGGAGCGGCGGGAACGCCAATCCGTCCCACATGACGAAACATCAGCGTCCAGCATTCGGATGTTAGTGGACCGCGAGTCATGCCCCGTGCGAATCTCTTGCCATGCCTAGCGCCGGAACAACCTTGGTAGGTCGACTCCACGTCGATCTCCTTCGCGTGTCCAGCGCCATCTGTCCGGTGACCTGAGCCCACCCCTGCCGCACCACCGCACCCGGCGCCACCCTTCTCGCCGTCCCGGCCGCAACGGACGTGCAGGCGCCCCGCCCGGCCTCGGTCACTGCCCTCCCGGTCCTGAGAAACCCGCAGGTCAGAGCAGCACCGCACGGCTGAGCACGCACCGCGACCCACCCGGCACCAGCGCCACCTGCCCCGAAGGACTTCACCATGGCCACCTCCCCCGAGACCGTCGAGCCCACGGCCGACCGCCCCGCCGCGAGCCGCCCCGCCGCGGCCCGCAAGGTGACCCGCCACCGTGGCGAGGGCCAGTGGGGCATGGGACACCACACGCCGCTGAACGCCAACGAGCAGTTCAAGAAGGACGACGACGGTCTCAATGTGCGGACACGTATTGAGACGATCTACGCGCACCGCGGTTTCGACTCGATCGACCCCGCCGACCTGCGCGGCCGGATGCGCTGGTGGGGCCTCTACACCCAGCGCAAGGAAGGCATCGACGGCGGCAAGACCGCGATCCTGGACCCGCACGAGCTGGACGCCGAGTACTTCATGCTCCGCGTGCGCATCGACGGCGGCCGGCTGACCGTCCCCCAGCTGCGGGCGATCGCCGAGGTCTCCGAGCAGTACGCCCGCGGCACCGCCGACCTGACCGACCGCCAGAACATCCAGTACCACTGGATCCGGATCGAGGACGTCCCGGCGATCTGGCAGAAGCTGGAGGCCGTCGGCCTGTCCACCACCGAGGCCTGCGGCGACACCCCGCGCGTCATCCTCGGCTCCCCGGTGGCGGGCGTCGCCGAGGACGAGATCATCGACGGCACTCCCGCCATCGACGGGATCCAGCGCCGCTTCATCGGCAACAAGGACTTCTCCAACCTGCCGCGCAAGTTCAAGGCCGCCGTCTCCGGCTCCCCGCTGCTGGACGTCGCCCACGAGATCAACGACGTCGCCTTCGTCGGCGTCGTCCACCCCGAGCACGGGCCCGGCTTCGACCTGTGGGTCGGCGGCGGCCTGTCCACCAACCCGCGCCTGGGCGTTCGCCTGGGCGCCTGGGTGCCGCTGGACGAGGTGCCCGACGTCTTCGGCGGCGTCATCGGCATCTTCCGCGACTACGGCTACCGGCGCCTGCGCAACCGCGCCCGGCTGAAGTTCCTGGTCGCCGACTGGGGGCCGGAGAAGTTCCGCCAGGTGCTGCAGGACGAGTACCTGAAGTACACGCTGGTCGACGGCCCCGCCCCCGCCGAGCCGTCCGGCCGCTGGCGCGACCACGTCGGCGTCCACCGGCAGCGCGACGGCAGGTTCTACATCGGCTTCGCGCCGCGCGTCGGCCGGGTCGACGGCAAGCTGCTCGGCCGGATCGCCGACCTCGCCGCCGCCCACGGCAGCGACCGGGTGCGCACCACCGCCGAGCAGAAGATGCTCATCCTCGACATCGCCGAGGAGCACGTCGACTCCGTGGTGGCCGGCCTGGAGGAGCTCGACCTGCGGGTCACCCCGTCGCCGTTCCGCCGCGGCACCATGGCCTGCACCGGCATCGAGTACTGCAAGCTCGCCATCGTCGAGACCAAGGAGCGCGGCCGCACGCTCATCGACGAGCTGGAGCAGCGCCTGCCGGACTTCGCCGAGCCGCTGACCATCAACATCAACGGCTGCCCGAACTCCTGCGCCCGCATCCAGGTCGCCGACATCGGCCTCAAGGGCCAGCTGGTCACCGACGAGAACGGCGAGCAGGTCGAGGGCTACCAGGTGCACCTCGGCGGCGCGCTCGGCCTGGAGGCCGGCTTCGGCCGCAAGGTCCGCGGCCTCAAGGTGACCAGTGCCGGCCTGCCCGCCTACGTGGAGCGCCTGCTGACCCGCTACCAGGCCGACCGCAGCGAGGGCGAGCGCTTCGCCCAGTGGACGGCCCGGGCCACCGAGGAGCAGCTGTCGTGAGCGAGCGAGCCGCCCCGTTCTTCTGCCCCTACTGCGGGGACGAGGACCTGCGCCCCTCCGAGGCCGGGCACGGCGCCTGGGAGTGCCACGGGTGCCGCCGGGCCTTCCAGTTGAAGTTCCTCGGCCTGCTGGCACCGACCGATCACGGGGGTACGTCCGATGAGCAGCACCGCGCCTGACCACGAGGAGGCGGCCGTCCGGGCCGGCCGCGAGCTGGAGGACGCCACCGCGCAGGAGGTCCTGCGCTGGGCGGCCGACACCTTCGGCCGGCGGTTCTGCGTCACCTCCTCCATGGAGGACGCGGTCGTCGCGCACCTGGCCTCCACGGTGCTCCCCGGCGTGGACGTGGTGTTCCTGGACACCGGCTACCACTTCGCCGAGACCCTCGGTACCCGCGACGCGGTGGCCGCGACCATGCCGGTCAACGTCATCACGCTCGCTCCGCTGAGGACCGTCGCCGAGCAGGACGCCGAGTACGGGCCGAACCTGCACGACCGCGACCCGGACCTGTGCTGCTCGCTGCGCAAGGTCGAGCCGCTGAACCGCGGCCTCGCCGGCTACGACGCCTGGGCGACGGGGCTGCGCCGCGACGAGTCGCCGACCCGGGCGAACACCCCGGTGGTCTCCTGGGACCCGAAGCGCCGCAAGGTCAAGGTCGCCCCGATCGCCCGGTGGACGCAGGAGGACGTGGACGCCTACGTCGCCGCCAACGGGGTGCTGCTCAACCCGCTGCTGTGGGAGGGCTACACCTCGATCGGCTGCTCGCCGCTGTCCTGCACCCGCAAGCCCGCCGAGGGCGAGGACGCCCGGGCCGGCCGCTGGTCCGGCTCCGGCAAGACCGAGTGCGGCATCCACCTCTGATCCGCCACCGCCAACCACTGCGTAAGGAAGAACCCGTGACAGCTGACACCCTGGGCCGCCGCGGCTCCGTCGGAGGCACTGCGGCGGCCCGCCCGGCCGCCCCCTGCGAGCGCGGCGCCACCGTGTGGCTGACCGGGCTGCCGAGCGCGGGCAAGACCACCCTGGCCTTCGCGCTGGCCGAGCGGCTGCGCGCCGAGGGCCACGAGGTCGAGGTCCTGGACGGCGACGAGATCCGCGAGTTCCTCTCCAAGGGCCTCGGCTTCTCCCGCGAGGACCGGCACACCAACGTCACCAGGATCGGCTTCGTCGCCGAGAAGCTCGCCGCGCACGGCGTCAAGGTGCTCGCCCCGGTGATCGCCCCGTTCGCCGACTCCCGCGCCGCCGTGCGCGAGCGGCACGCCGCGGCCGGCACCGAGTTCCTGGAGATCCACGTCGCCACGCCGGTCGAGCTGTGCGCCGAACGCGACGTCAAGGGCCTGTACGCCAGGCAGGCCGCCGGGGAGATCTCCGGCCTCACCGGCGTCGACGACCCGTACGAGGCGCCGGCCTCCCCGGACCTGCGCCTCCAGACGCAGGGCCGCGCGGTCGCCGAGTCCGCCGCCGAGCTGCACGCCTTCCTGACCGAGAGGGGCCTCGCATGACCACCGCGACCCAGCACGAGGTGCAGACCGACACCCCGTTCGCACTGTCCCACCTGGACGTGCTGGAAGCCGAGTCGGTGCACATCTTCCGCGAGGTCGCGGGGGAGTTCGAGCGCCCGGTGATCCTCTTCTCCGGCGGCAAGGACTCCATCCTCATGCTGCACCTGGCGCTCAAGGCCTTCCACCCCGCGCCGGTCCCCTTCTCGCTGCTGCACGTCGACACCGGGCACAACTTCCCCGAGGTCATCGCCTACCGCGACCGCGTCGTCGCGCAGCACAACCTGCGCCTGCACGTCGCCCACGTCCAGGACTTCATCGACCGCGGCGTGCTGCGCGAACGCCCGGACGGCACCCGCAACCCCCTGCAGACCGTGCCGCTGCTGGACGCCATCGAGAAGGGCCGCTTCGACGCGGTGTTCGGCGGCGGCCGGCGCGACGAGGAGAAGGCCCGCGCCAAGGAGCGCGTCTTCTCCCTGCGCGACGAGTTCGGCGCCTGGGATCCGCGCCGCCAGCGCCCCGAGCTGTGGTCGCTCTACAACGGCCGGCACGCCGTCGGCGAGCACGTGCGCGTCTTCCCGCTGTCCAACTGGACCGAGCTCGACGTCTGGCAGTACATCGAGCGCGAGGGCATCGAGCTGCCCGGGATCTACTACGCCCACGAACGCGACGTCTTCTCGCGCGACGGCATGTGGCTGACCGCCGGCCAGTGGGGCGGCCCCAAGGACACCGAGCCCGTCGAGCGGAGGCTGATCCGCTACCGCACCGTCGGCGACATGTCCTGCACCGGCGCCGTCGACTCCGACGCCACCACCATCCGGGCCGTGATCGCCGAGATCGCCGCCAGCCGCCTCACCGAGCGCGGCGCCACCCGCGCCGACGACAAGCTGACCGAGGCCGCGATGGAAGACCGCAAGCGCGAGGGGTACTTCTAACCATGACCAGCACCGCCCAGGCCCGCACCACCCAGACGGGCACCGCCACCTCGCTGCTGCGCTTCGCCACCGCCGGCTCCGTGGACGACGGCAAGTCCACGCTCGTCGGCCGGCTGCTGCACGATTCCAAGTCGGTGCTCTCCGACCAGCTGGAGGCCGTCGAGCACGCCTCCCGCAACCGCGGCCAGGAGGCGCCGGACCTCGCGCTGCTCACCGACGGCCTGCGCGCCGAGCGCGAGCAGGGCATCACCATCGACGTCGCCTACCGCTACTTCGCCACCCCCCGGCGGCGGTTCATCCTCGCCGACACCCCCGGGCACGTGCAGTACACCCGCAACATGGTGACCGGCGCCTCCACCGCCGAACTCGCCGTCGTCCTGGTCGACGCCCGCAACGGCGTCGTCGAGCAGACCCGCCGGCACGCCGCCGTCGCCGCCCTCCTGCGCGTGCCCCACGTCGTCCTCGCCGTCAACAAGATGGACCTGGTCGACTACGCGGAGCCCGTCTTCGCCGCCATCGCCGAGGAGTTCACCGCCTACGCCGCCTCCCTCGGCGTGCGCGACGTGCTCGCCGTCCCGCTCTCCGCCCTCGCCGGCGACAACGTCGTCGAGCCCTCCGCGCACATGGACTGGTACGGCGGCCCGACCCTGCTGGAACACCTGGAGACCGTCCCGGTCGGCAGCGACCCCAGCGCCGAACCGGCCCGCTTCCCCGTCCAGTACGTGATCCGCCCCCAGACCGGCGACCATCCCGACTACCGGGGCTACGCTGGCCAGTTGGCCTCCGGCGTGCTGCGCGTCGGCGACCGCGTCACCGTCCTGCCGTCGGGCCACACCACCACCGTCGCCGGCATCGACGCGCTCGGCCGCGAGAGCGACATCGCCTGGGCGCCCCAGTCGGTCACCGTCCGCCTCGCCGACGACCTCGACGTCTCCCGCGGCGACCTCCTCGCCGCCGGCCCGGCCCCCGCGCCCACCAAGGACATCGAGGCCACCGTCAGCCACCTCAACGAGCGCCCCCTGCGCGCCGGCGACAAGGTGCTGCTCAAGCACACCACCCGCACCGTGCGCGCGGTCGTCAAGGAGATCTCCTACCGCATCGCCCTGCCGACCAAGGCGGGCGACACCCTCGAACAGCGCTCCGGCGCCGACGGCCTGAACGTCAACGACCTCGGCCACGTGGTGCTGCGCACCGCCGAACCGCTGGCCCTCGACGCCTACTCCGACAACCGCCGCACCGGATCGTTCCTGCTGATCGACCCGGCCGACGGCGCCACCCTCACCGCCGGCATGGCGGGCGAGGCCTTCGAAACCGTACGCTCCACCACCGACACGACTTCCGGCGACGGGGAGGACTGGGTCTGATGCCCAGCGAGGCGTTCTCGGACATGGACAAGGAAGGCGGGCGCATCGGCAGCGGCGCCCTCGGCAGCGGCCAGGGCGGTCTGACCCGATGTGCGGGCCCGCAGAGCTGAGTCACGCCCCTCGGCCGCCCCGACGGGGCGGCCACCATGCCCCCGAGACCGCCTCCTGACGGCCCGTCCACGAACAGGACCCCACCATGGCTCCGCACCAGGCATCCCCGCACAGCCCGTCCCCCCATGGGCACGCCCGCCCCAACGCCGGCCGGATCAGACGCTCCGCTGCCGCCGCCGCGGCCGGTCTGACCGCCGTCGCCCTGCTGTCCGCCTGCAGCTACGGCTCCAAGGCCGACAGGTCCTCCGACCGCAAGGCCGACACCGCGGCTGTCGCCGGGGCTTCCGGTGTGAAGCTCTCCGCGGACACCGTGAAGATCGGCTACTTCGCCAACCTCACCCACGGCACCCCGCTGGTCGGCCTCCAGGAAGGCATCTTCCAGAAGGAGTTGGGCGCCACCCAGGTCAAGACGCAGGTCTTCAACGCGGGCCCGGCGGAGATCGAGGCCCTCAACGCCGGCTCGATCGACATCGGCTGGATCGGCCCCTCCCCCGCCATCAACGGCTACACCAAGTCCGACGGCAAGTCGCTGAAGGTCATCGGCGGTTCGGCCTCCGGCGGCGTGAAGCTCGTGGTCAACCCGGACAAGGTCTCCTCCCTGGACGACCTCAGGGGCAAGAAGATCGCCACCCCGCAGCTGGGCAACACCCAGGACGTGGCACTGCTCAACTACCTCGCGGGCAAGGGCTACAAGGTCGACGCCGCCTCCGGCGCCGGGGACGTCTCGGTGGTGCGCACCGACAACAAGGTCACCCCGGACGCCTACCGGTCCGGTTCCGTCGACGGCGCGTGGGTGCCCGAGCCGACCGCCTCCAAGCTGGTCACGCTCGGCGCGAAGGTCCTGCTCAACGAGAAGGACGTCTGGCCGGACAAGAAGTTCGTGATCACCAACATCATCGTCTCGCAGAAGTTCCTCAAGGAGCACCCGGACGTGGTAGAGGCCGTGCTGCGCGGCTCGGTGAAGACCAACGCCTTCATCAAGGCCGACCCGGCCAAGGCCAAGGCCGACGCCAACGAGGCCATCCGGAAGGAGGCCGGCAACGCCCTGGAGCCGGCCGTCCTCGACCCGGCCTGGCAGGACATCGACTTCCTGGACGACCCGCTGGCGAACACCCTGCAGGCCGAGGCCGACCACGCCGTCACCGCCGGGCTCCTCAAGAAGCCCAACCTGACCGGCATCTACGACCTCACCCTGCTGAACAAGGTCCTCGCGGCCCAGGGCCTGCCCGCCGTGGCCGACGCCGGGCTCGGCGCCGAGTAGCGCCACCGCCCCTCCGGCTCCGCGGTCCGGCCGCCGCCCGCCCGGTCGATCCCCGATCGATGCCCACCGGGACGGGCGGGGCCGGGCCCCGGCCCCAGCTCAGAGTCCTTCCCCTCCCTGCCCGCCGACGAGCGGGAAGGGGCCCACGACCACTCACGCAGGAGGTGGCCGGATGACCCCGGCACTGACCACCGAGGCCGGCACCCCCGTCGTCGACGCCGCCGGCACGCCCGCCGTCCGGATCTCGCACGTGCACAAGTCCTTCGGCCGCCCGGGCGCGCACACCCACGTCCTGGACGACATCACCCTCGACGTCGCGCCCGGCGAGTTCGTCACCCTGCTCGGCGCCTCCGGCTGCGGCAAGTCCACCCTGCTCAACCTGGTCGCCGGCCTGGACGAGCCCAGCCGCGGCACCATCGAGGTGTCCGGCGGGCGGCCCGCCCTGATGTTCCAGGAACACGCGCTGTTCCCCTGGCTCACCGCCGGCAGGAACATCGAACTCGCCCTCAAGCTCGCCGGTGTCCCCCGCCCCGAACGCCGCGCCGAGGCCGAGCGCCTGCTCGAACTCGTCCGCCTCGACGGCGCCCACGCCAAGCGGGTGCACGAGCTGTCCGGCGGCATGCGCCAGCGCGTCGCCATGGCCCGCGCCCTCGCCCAGGGCAGCAAGGTCCTCCTGATGGACGAACCGTTCGCCGCCCTCGACGCCATCACCCGCGACGTCCTCCACGACGAGATCACCCGTATCTGGGCCGAACGGCAACTCTCCGTCCTCTTCGTCACCCACAACGTGCGCGAAGCCGTCCGCCTCGCCCAGCGCGTCGTCCTGCTCTCCTCCCGCCCCGGCCGCATCGCCCGCCAATGGCACATCGACCTGCCGCAGCCGCGCCGCATCGAGTCCACCGGCGTCGCCGACCTGTCCATCGAGATCACCGAAGAACTGCGTGGGGAGATCCGCCGCCATGGCCAGCACTGACACCACCCTCACCAGGAGCGGCGGCGACACCGCCGACGTCGGCGCCGGCCTCGACGCCCTCGACACCGTCACCGCCCCGCACCGCTCCCTCGGCGAAGCACTGCGCAAGAAGGCCCTGCCGCCGCTGATCGGCGTCCTGGTGGTGCTCGCGCTCTGGCAGGGCGCCTACAGCCTGCACCTCACGTCCTCCTACAAACTGCCCAGCCCCGCCGACGTGTGGCACTCCGCACAGGACCTCTGGTACCAGGGCACCCTGTTCTCGATCATCTGGACCAGCGTCTGGCGCGGCCTGTCCGGCTTCCTGCTCGCCGTCGCCATCGGCACCCCCGTCGGACTGGTCGTCGCCCGCATCCGACCCGTGCGCACCGCCATCGGCCCCGTGCTGCAGGGCCTGCAGTCACTGCCCTCGGTCGCCTGGGTGCCGGCCGCCGTCATCTGGCTCGGCATCAACGACTCGATGATGTACGCGGTGATCCTGCTCGGCGCCGTCCCCTCCATCGCCAACGGGCTCGTCGCCGGCATCGACCAGGTGCCACCGCTGTTCCTGCGCGCCGGACGCACCATCGGCGCCACCGGTCTCACCGGCGCCCGCCACGTCCTCATCCCGGCGGCGCTGCCCGGCTACCTCGCCGGGCTCAAGCAGGGCTGGGCGTTCTCCTGGCGCTCCCTCATGGCCGCCGAACTCGTCGCCTCCTCCCCCGACCTCGGCCGGGGCCTCGGCCGCTACCTGGAGGACCAGCGCGAGTTCTCCGACATGTCCGGCGTCCTGCTCGGCATCATCCTCATCCTCTTCGTCGGCATCGCCATCGAGCTGCTCGTCTTCACCCCGGTCGAACGCCGGGTCCTGCGCAACCGCGGCCTGCTGGCCACCGGCAAGTGAGGCAGCACTGATGCCCGCCCTCCTCCTCATCGCCCACGGCAGCCGCGACCCGCGGCACGCCGCGACCGTGGCCGCGCTCGTCGAGGAGGTGCGGGCCCAGCGGCCCGGCACCGAGGTCGCCACCGCCTACCTGGACCACTGCGCCCCCCGGATCCCGCAGGTGGTGGCACGGCTGGCGGACGCGGTGGCCGTGCCGCTGCTGCTCAACCGGGCGTTCCACGCCAAGCACGACATCCCCGCCGCCCTGCGCGCCGCCGGCTCCCGGCTGCCCGTGGCCGACGTGCTCGGCCCCTCCCCCCTGCTGCTCGCCGCCCTGGACCGCCGCCTCGCCGAGGCCGGGCTGGACGTCACCTCCCGCGCCGTCCGCGCCCGGACCGGCGTCGTGCTCGCGGCGGCCGGCTCCTCCGACCCGGCCGCCGACGCCGCGACCCGCGCGGCGGCCGCCGAGTGGCGCCGCACCCGCGGCTGGGCCGCCGTCGAGGTCGCCTACGCCTCCGCCACCGGCCCGCGCGTCCCCGACGCACTCGCGGCCCTGTGTGCGGCCGGCGCCGGACGGACCGCCGTCGCCCCCTACCTCCTGGCCCCGGGCCTGCTGCCCGACCGCATCGCGGCGGCCTCGGCGGGGGCGGACGTCGTCGCGGACGTCCTCGGCGCGGCCCCGGAGCTGGCCGCCCTGCTCCTGGCGCGCCACGACGAGGCCCGCCGCACGACACCGGCCCTCCCGGCCCTCACCGCCTGAGCCGTCGAGAGGCCTTGCGGTGCCGGTGCCCGGCCACCGCGGCGGTGGTCACGCTGAGCGGCACCGGTGCGTGCGGGTCGGGCACCCATGGCCTCGTCCTCGGTCAGCTTCATGCGTCTCGGCGTACTCGGCGATCGCTGCGGGTTCCGCGCCGTCGTCCGTCCTCCGCCACCGTCACGGCGCGCGCGGACGGGGCCGCGCGCGCCGTGGGACCGGGGCGGGTCAGGCGGGAAGGTTCCACTTCTGGTTGGCGGCGCCGTTGCAGTCCCAGATGCCGAGCTGGTTGCCGTTGGTGGTGGAGAAGCCGAGGTCGTCCAGGCAGCGGCCGGACTGCGGGTTGAGCAGCGAGCCGTCGGGGCGGGCCTGCCACTGCTGGGCACCCGTGCCGTTGCAGTCCCAGGTCTGCACCAGGGTGGCGTTGCCGGTGTTGCCACCCGAGACGTCCAGGCACTTGCCGAGGGCGCGGATGGTGCCGTCGGTGCCGATCTTCCACGTCTGGTTGACGTTGCCCAGGCAGTCCCAGATCTGGGTGGGGGTGCCGTTGGCGGTGCTTCCGCCGCGCACGTCCACGCACTTGTTCACGTAGCCGCTGATCTGGCCGACCGGGCCCGCCGGGACGGCGGGGCCGGACACGATCCAGGCGGTGGTGGCCATCATCGGCCAGAAGCACCCCGCGGCAGCGCTGGTGTTGCCGGTGACCCAGCCGCTGCTCGAACCCGAGTAGACGGGGAACCCGTTGCTGTCGACGCCCTGGCAGGAGACCGCGACCCGCCAGGTCTGCATCGGGTCGATGCCCGAACAGGTGCCGAGGAAGCCGGCGCCGCTTCTGCCGACGGAACAGCTCCCGGCGGCCAGGGCCCCGGTGGCCGGTGCGGCGGAGGGCGCGGACGCGCCGGACGCGGCAGGGGCGCTCTCGGCGGCGCCGGCGGCCGGCGCGGTGAGCGCGGCGGCACCGGAGAGCAGCGCGGTGGCGAACATGACGGACGTACGGCGCACGGGAGGGTCCTTCCGAGAGGGAATCCGGTCGGCCCGCATGTGAAGCACCGGTGGTGATGGTGCGTTCTTTGTGCGGGCCGCGCGAAAGCCTCGGGCACGCCATGTCCACGGTCAACGGGTGGGGCGGAGATCACGCCACCGGTCCGTCCACGCACGGAGGGGGTGCGGCACCACGCCGGACCGGCCCGGGCAGGCCGGGCGTGCGGCCGATCCGGCCGGATCGCGTCCGGCCCGACTCCCCGGGTGAGCGGGAGCCGGGCCGTGACCGGGCCGGCCCGGGGCCGATCCGGCGCAGGATCAGATCCGGCGCAGGGTGAAGCTGTCCGACGGGTGGCCCGAGATGGCGTCGGCGAGGCCGGCGGAGAGCTGATAGGCGCGGCCCGCCGGGCCCGCGACGAGCGCGGTGGGGGTCGGGTCGACGGAGGAGCGGACGGCGGTGAGGCGGGCGGTGCGCCAGTGGTCGTCGGAGCGCAGTTCGACCCGGGCATCCCGGCCGGCCCCCGCGAGCGCGTTGGTGACCCCCGCGACGGAACCGTCCGGGCGGCCGAGCAGGCCGTCCAGGTGGAGCAGGGACGCGGCGCCGCCGGCCACCTCGACCTGCCGCACGGCAGCCGGGTTCCACAGCGGGACCTGCCACAGCGTGCCGTCGTCCCACTTGCCGATGACCAGGCGGCCCTCGCGCAGGACGATGCCGTTGAGGCCGTACGACCCCGGGCCGGGGGCCAGGCGCGGGTCGCGCACCAGGACGGAGGCGGTGCCGTCCGGCGCCACCCGGTAGACGACCGGGGCGAAGGAGTCGGTGACGTACGCGGTGCCGTCCGGGCCCACCGCGATGTCGTTGGCCATGTGGTCGCCGCCGTCGGCGGTGACGGCGGCGAGGTCGGTGTAGAAGAGGCGGCGGCCGGTGTCCAGGTCGTAGGCGCCGATCCCGGCGATCTTCCCGAAGGTCGCCGGGCTGCTGTGCTCGCCGACGCCGTTGTCGAGGTCGGTGACCAGGACACGGCGGTGGACGGGGTCGATCCGCAGACCGGCGATCTCGGTCAGCGCCGGGTCCCGCACCAGGGTGCGCACGCTCCCGTCGGTGCCGACGGCGGAGACGGTGCCGTGCCGGAGCGAGCCGAGCAGGAAGCGGTGGTGCGAGGCGTCCCAGTCGCCCGCCTCGGGCACCAGGGTCGGCGCGTGGCCGGTGATCACGGCCGGGGTCGGGCGGTCGGTGGCCGCGGCGGCGGGCGAGGCCGCGGGCAGCGCCCCGGCCGTGGCGACCAGGGTGGTGAACGCGGCCGCGGCCAGGGCGCGGCGGAGAGTACGGTGCTGACGGTTGCTCATCGGAATTCCTCTGCGCGTGCGATCCGTTGACGTGGTCAAGCCTCGCGCGAACGGGCGGCCCGCAGCAGTGCGTGGGGGTACTGGTAGTTCGACTACCAGGAAGAACGGGGGACGTGGTGGACATGGACGACGCCCAGGAGCGCCGGACGGCGCTGTCGAGCTTCCTGCGCAGCCGCCGGGCGCGGCTGACGCCGCAGGAGGTCGGGCTGGCCCCGGGGGTGCGGCGGCGCACGCCGGGGCTGCGGCGGGAGGAACTGGCGCTGCTCGCGGGCGTCGGGGTGACCTGGTACACGTGGCTGGAGCAGGGGCGGGACATCCACCCGTCCCCGGAGGTGCTGGCGAGCCTCGCCCGGACGCTGCGGCTCGACCGCGCGGAGACGGCCTACCTGTTCCGGCTGGCCGGCAGCCACCCCCGGGACGGCGAGGTGGCGGCACCGGGGGACGTCCCGGTCCCGCTGCTGCGGCTGATGCGCGCGCAGTGGCCGGCGCCGTCCTTCGTGATGGACGCCAACTGGGACATCCGGGCCTGGAACCCGGGCGCGGACGCGCTGTTCGGCCTGACCGACCGGGCACCGGACGAGTGCAACCTGGCCTGGGTCGTGTTCGGCAACCCGGTGCACCGGGCCCGGCTCGACCGGTGGGAGGAGCACGCCCGCCGCTTCCTGGCGCAGCTGCGCTCCGCCTACGCCGAGCGCGGCGGCGAGGCGACGGCCGTCGGGCGCCACCTGGCCCGGATGATCCGGCAGGTGCGCGGCGAGTACCCGGAGGCGGACCGCTGGCTGGACGAGCACCAGGTCGCCGAGCGCGGCGGCGCGCGGAAGGTGATCCGCCACGAGGTGGTGGGCGAGCTGCGGATCGACCAGCACGTGCTGCTGGCGGCGGAGGGCCTGCAGCTGATCGTGATGGCCCCGCAGGACGCCGAGACGGAGGAGCGGCTGCGCGTCCTGGCTCCGGCCGCCCCGGCGGTGGCGGCGCCGGTGTGAGCCGGGGGCCGGGGCCTGCGGGCTCCGGGACGGGGTGGCCGCGCCGAGCCCGCCGGCCGTCCCGCCCGCCCGCCCGCCCGCCGGAACGCGGAACGGCCCGGCCCCCCTTGCGCGAGGGGGGCCGGGCCGTTCGGCGGAGCGTCAGTCGAAGCTGCGGCGCTGGCGCCCGGTCCCGTAGTTGGAGCCGGACTTGGCGCCGCTGCCGGGCTTGGCGCGCCCGGCGGAGCGGCCGATGAAGCCGGCCGCCTGCGGGCGCTCGCCCTGGGTGGCGGCGCCCATCCGCTGCTTGGGGCGGGGGCGGCGCGGGTTGCCGTTCATGTCGACGTCGGCGGGCAGCCCGGAGCGCTTGCCGGCGCGGCGGCGCGGGGCTCCGGCCTTGGCTCCGGCGCGTCCGGCGGCCTTGTCCTCCGCGGTCCCCGCGGCGGCGGCCTGGGCCACCGGGACGGCGACGGCGACCGGGACGCCGCTCGGCGTGCGGGCGCCGGTGATCCGGGCCAGGTCGGCGTCGCCCGGGCGGATCTTGGTGACGGTCGGGCGGATGCCGGCGACCGTCATCAGCCGGTTGACCTCGCGGCGCTGCTCGGGCAGCACGAGGGTGACGACCGTGCCGGACTCGCCGGCCCGGGCGGTGCGGCCGCCGCGGTGCAGGTAGTCCTTGTGGTCGACCGGCGGGTCGACGTTGACGACCAGGTCCAGGCCGTCGATGTGGATGCCGCGCGCGGCGACGTTGGTGGCGATCAGCGCGGTGACGTGGCCGTCGCGGAACTGGTCGAGGACCCGGTTGCGCTGCGGCTGGGACTTGCCGCCGTGCAGCGCCGCGGCCTTCACGCCGTTGCCGAGCAGCTGCTTGGCGAGCCGGTCGGCGCCGTGCTTGGTGTGCACGAACATGATCACGCGGCCTTCGCGGGAGGCGATGTGCGCGGCGGCGGAGGCCTTGTCGGACTGGTCGAGCTGCAGGACGTGGTGGTCCATGGTGGTGACCGCGCCGGCCGAGGGGTCGACCGAGTGGGTGACCGGGTCGTTCAGGAAGCGCTTGACCAGCCGGTCGACGTTGCGGTCCAGGGTGGCGGAGAACAGCATCCGCTGGCCGCCCTCGGCGACCTGCTCCAGCAGCTTGGTGACCTGCGGCAGGAAGCCCATGTCGGCCATCTGGTCGGCCTCGTCCAGGACGGTGATGGTCACGTCGGACAGGACGACGTCGCCGCGCCCGATCAGGTCGTCCAGGCGGCCCGGGGTGGCGACCAGCACCTCGGTGCCGCGGCGCACCGCGTTGGCCTGCCGGTTGATCGACATGCCGCCGACGACGGTGGTGATCCGCAGGTTCACGGCGGTGGCGTACGGGGTGAGCGCGTCGGTGACCTGCTGGGCCAGCTCGCGGGTGGGCACCAGGACGAGTGCCAGCGGGTGCCGGGCGACGGCGCGGCGGCCGGCGGTGCGGGTGAGCAGCGGCAGCCCGAAGGCCAGGGTCTTGCCGGAGCCGGTGCGGCCGCGGCCGAGCACGTCGCGCCCGGCGATCGCGTCGGGCAGCGTGGCGGCCTGGATCGGGAACGGCTCGGTGACGCCTTCGCGGCCGAGCGCGGAGAGGATGCCCTTGGGCATCTCCAGCTCGGCGAAGGTGGCCGCCGGGGGCCGGGCCGGGGTGCCCTCGACGACGGTGAAGTCGGCGGCCTCGGGCGTGACGGCGCGGTTCTGCTTGGGGGCGCCGGTGCGGTTGCGCGGCTTGCGCGAACGGTCGCCGCCGGCGGTGCGGCGGGTCTGGTCGGTGGTGCGGGGGCCGCGGTCGCGCGGCGTGCGGGCAGGGGTGGTCACGGGTTCTCCGTCCGTCGGGTCGGCAGCCCGCGGTGCGGGCTGGTCGGCCGTGGGATTGGGAGCGCGCCGCCCCGGCCGTATGGCGGCATGAGCGGGGGCCCGCACCGTGCGGTGCGGGCCCCCGCTTCGCGATGATCGCGAGTCAGCGTGGACGCTGACGTCAGCCGATGATCATGATGTTCTCGGCCTGCGGGCCCTTCTGGCCCTGGGTCACGTCGAACTCGACCTTCTGGCCCTCGAACAGCTCGCGGAAGCCCTGAGCCTGGATGTTCGAGTAGTGGGCGAACACGTCAGCGCCGCCGCCGTCCTGCTCGATGAAGCCGAAGCCCTTTTCGCTGTTGAACCACTTCACGGTGCCGGTAGCCATAACCGTCTCCTCTAAAACTGGGGCATCAGGGACCCACACCTCGTGGATCCCCAAGTAGCCGCGATCCCCATCCGGAGACTGAAACACCGGACAAAACAAATGCGCCTGTTGGTGTTGGAACCAGCAGGCGCACACATACGTTCATGGGAACCAAAACTGCAACTGACTCGACTGTAGCACGGGGACACCCCGAACGACCGGGGATTTTCCGCTGTACAGATCACGTTTGGCGCCCCCCGCAAAGGGGGAGGCGGCGCCCCGCCGAAGCGGGACGCCGCCTGTCTTCCCGAGCGGTCGGTCAGCGTCGGCCGGCCGGCTCCGGCACGCCGTGCGCACCCGCCAGCGGGGCCGGCCCGCCGCCGTGGCCGTGACCGTGGCTGGGGCCGTCACCGTGGCCGGGCCACCAGGCGCGGTGGCCGAGCAGCGCGGTGAGGGACGGGGTGAAGAACATCGCCATCACGAAGGCCGCCAGCACGATGCCGAAGGCCAGCGAGAAGCCGAGCTCCATGAAGAGCACGTTGCCCGCGAGCATGAAGGTCGCGAACGACGCCGCCAGGATGAAGCCGGCCGCGGCGACGGTCGGGCCGCCGTGCTTGATGGCCTCGCTGGCCGCCTCGCGCGGGCTGCGGCCCTCGCGGGCCTCCTCGCGCAGGCGGGAGATGATCAGGATGTTGTAGTCCGTGCCGATCGCCACCACGAAGAGGTAGATGAAGATCGGCAGCATGAACATCAGGCCCGGCTCGCCCTTGAGGTTCTGGAACAGCAGGGTGGTGGCCCCGAGGGTGCCGCCGAAGCCGAGGCCGACCGAGGCCATCAGGTACCACGGTGCGACCACGCTGCGCAGTTGCAGGCCCAGGATGAGCATGATGATCAGCGCCGCGATCGGGAACACCAGCGTGTAGTCGTGCACCATCGCGGTGTTGATGTCCTTGTACACCGAGGTGATGCCGCCGACCAGGGCCTTGCTGTCGGCCGGGGCCGAGGCGTGGGCGGTGTCGCGGACCTTCTCGATGGTGTCGATGGCCTTGTTGGAGGCCGGCGCGTCGTTCAGCATCACGGTGAAGTCACCGGTGGTGCCGTCCGCGTTGATCGTCTTGTTCTGGGCGCTCGGCGCGACCACGGAGGCCACCCCGGGGACGCCCTGGAGCTTGTCGGCGAAGTCCTTGATCGCCGAGTCGCCGAGCTTGGCGCCGTTGGTGCTGGTCAGGAAGACGTGGCTCGGGTCGGCGGCGCCGGCCGAGAACGCGGTCATCAGCTTGTCCTGGACGACCATCGACTCCTTGCCCTTGGGCATCGAGCTGCCCGCCAGGTCGTAGGTGCCGTTGTAGTTGACGCCGGCCAGGGCCAGCACCAGCAGGATGCCGCCGGAGGCCAGGGCGACCAGGCCGGGCTTCTTGCCGGTCATCCGGCCGAGGGCGGCGAAGCGGGCGTTCTTCGGCTCCTGCATCCACTTCTTGCCCGGCCAGAACACGGCCTTGGACGGGAGGACGGCGAGCACGGCGGGGGCCAGGGTCAGCGAGACCAGGGCGGTCGCGATGACGGCGATGGCCAGCGCCGGGCCGAGCGCGGTGAACATGCCCAGGCTGGAGAGGACCAGCACGGCGAAGGCGACGGCGACGGCACCGGCGGCGGAGGCGATCGCCTCGCCGACCCGGCCGACGGCGTTGGCCACGGCCGTCTTGCGGTCCTCGCCCAGGCGCAGCCGCTCGCGGTAGCGGAAGGCGAGGAAGAGGAAGTAGTCCGTGCCGACGCCGAGGACCACGATGATCAGGATCGCGGAGGTCATCGGGGAGGACTTCAGGTCGAAGAGCTTGATCGCGTCGGCGATCAGGCCGTTGGCCACCGGCATCGCGATGGCCAGCGAGAGGACGACCGGCAGGAGGCCGGCCAGGATGCTGCGGAAGATGATGCCGACGATCAGGATGACCAACAGCAGGCTGCCGAGCATGACGATGGCGTCGGTGGCGCCGGAGGCGTCCTGCTGGTCGAGGCTGCTGGCGGCCTGGCCGCCGACCTGGAACTTCAGCCCGGTGCCGTCGGCGAGCTTGGAGCCCTCGCTGCGCAGCTTCTTGGCCGCGTCGGTGTACTCCGGGCTCTGCATCTTGGTCTTGTCGATGGCGACCATGGACAGCGCGTACTTGCCGTCCTTGGACTTCGCCGCCTTGGCGTCGACCGGCAGGATCTTCTCGACCGCGGGGATGTGCGCGGCGGTCAGACCGTTGACGACCTTGTCCATCGAGGCCTGGTCGGCGTCGTTCAGCGCCTGGCCGTCGTTGCGCTCGAAGAGCAGCAGCGCGGCGGGGGTGAAGCTCGACGGGAAGGCCTGCTCCTGGAGCTGTGCGGCCTGGATGGACTCGTAGTGCTTGGGCAGGAATGCGGACTCGTCCGTCTGGGAGGTGACCTTCGGCGCCGCCGCGACGATGGCGATCATCGCGACGACCCAGGCGATGATCACCCACCACGCGCGACGAACGACGAAGTGTCCTAGTCGGTGGAACATGCTCGATGCCTCCTGGGCATGGTTCACCGCAGCCCTTTGGGGGACGGGACGCTGGGCGACGGCAGGGACCGGCCCGGGAGGTGCCCGGAAGGCACCACCTTGCCGGTCGGCAGGTAAGTAGGTCTGGGCATCATCCTACGAGTACTTGCTTGCCGCCCGGCAAGGAGCCCCCGTATTCCAACCCCCGTGAGAAGGGCCCCCCCGAAACGGCCCCGACCCAGTCTCTCCCGAACCCCGGCCGGTCGGCCTCGTGCTCCGGGTGGAGACACCTCCCCCTCAGGGTGGAGGCAGGTCCCCTACCCCCAGGGAGGAGTTCTCGGGGTCGGGGGCCAGGGAAAACCCCAACCCGCCCCCGACACGCCCCCCGAGGGGACTCCCGGGGAGGCGCCCGCGCGGCCCCACTGTCCGGCGCCACCGCTCGGCTCGCTCACCCCGCTGCCCGGCCCCGCTGCCGGTGGTCGGCGACCGGGTCGGATGCGGCGGCCTGGTCGCCGAGGCACGGACGCCGCCTTCGCCGAGCACCGCACGGACGGCAGCCGAGCCGCCGCAGCGCGCGGGGCCCGGGCCCCGCGCGCTGCGGGGCCACGGGCCGGTGCGTCATGATGATCACCGCCCCGGGATCCCCCGGGTGACCGCCGTGGGAACGGAGCCCAGTCATGATCCCCTTCGACGAGGGCCGGGCCCGGCTGCTGCTCGCCCGCGCCTGCGCGCGCGCCGGACTGCCCGCCCCGGACGGCGCCCGGCTGCTCGCACTGGGCGAGAACGCCGTCTTCGACCTCGGCGACCCGGCCGTGGTCGCCAAGGTCGGCCGCGGCCCCGAGCTGTACGAGCGGGCGCACCGCGAGCTGACCGTCGCCCGCTGGCTGGCCGGCCAGGGCGTCCCCGTGGTGCGGCCGTACGACGCGCCGGCACCCGAGCCGCAGGCGGCCGACGGGCACCCCGTCACCTTCTGGCACCGGCTCGCCCCCGCCGTCCGCCCCGCCCGCCCGGTCGACCTCGCCCCGCTGCTGCACGCCCTGCACCGGCTGCCGGTACCGCCCGTCCCGCTCGGCCGGCGCGACCTGCTGGCCCCGGTCGGGCGCTGGCTGGACTCCGCCGAGGGGTACGTCGCCCCCGAGGACGTCGCCTTCCTGCGCGACCGCCGGGACGCCTTCGCGGCCGCCCTGGCCGACCTCGCCCCCCGGCTGCGCCCCGGCGTGATCCACGGCGACGCCCTGCCCCGCAACGTCCACGTCGGCCCGGACGGCCCGGTCCTGCTCGACCTGGAGTTCGTCGCCGACGACCTGCGCGAACACGACCTGGTGGTCCTCGCCCTCGCCCACGACCGCTACGGCGTGCCCGGCGAGGAGTACCGCGCGTTCACCGAGGCGTACGGCTGGGACGTGCGCGACTGGCCCGGCTTCGCGGTGCTGCGCGGGGCCCGGGAGACCGCCAGTGCCTCCTGGGTGGCTCAGCAGGCGGCGAGCAACCCGGCCGCGTCCGCCGAGTTCCGGCGGCGCGTCGACTCCCTGCGCGACGGGGCCACCGAGGTGCGCTGGTACCCGTTCTGACAGCGGCCCGTACCCCGGCCGGCGCGCGGGCGCCAACCGGGGCGGGTGTGAGAAGGCTCTTAGAGCGGAGCGGTCCGCCGCGCAACCGGGGCACGTACGCTCGGCGTCCTACCGGACAGTCGTCCTGACCCGAGACCCTCACCCCACTCGCACCCTCAGGAGCCGCCGCCATGCACGGGACCGCCCTGCGCCCCTCCGCCGCCCCGAACCGCCCGCCCCGCTCCCGGCGCAGGTTGGTCGCGGGCTGCGTCGCGGTCGCCGCCGTCCTGGGCCTGGCCGCCTGCGGGACGGCCAGCGGGGCGCTGCAGCCGCCGAGCGCCGCCCGGCCGAGCGGGACGGCGGTGACCACCCTCGCGCCGACGCCCGGCTCCGACGGCGTGCCGCCGGCGTCCGGGTCCGCAGGGTCGGCCGCCGCCTCCACGCCGTCGGCGCCGTCCGCGTCGGCGCCGTCCGCGTCGACGCCGCCGTCCACGTCGTCCGCTCCGGCTGCTCCGGCCGTTCCCGCGAAGCCGCGCACGCCCGCGACCCCGGCCGCCCCCGCCGTGTCGACCACGCCCTCCGTGCCCGCCACGCCGATCGTCCCGGGCTCCCCTGCCGCGGCCTCCTCCCCCGCCGCGCCGCCCCCGCACACCGGGGCGGGCACGGTGATCGGCTCGACCGCCTCGGGCGGCCGCACCGTCGCACTCACCTTCGACGACGGCCCCGGCCCCGCGACCGGCCAGATCCTGGACCTGCTCGCCCAGTACCACGTCAAGGCGACGTTCTGCGAGATCGGCCAGAACGCCGCAGCCAACCCGGCCGCGGTCAAGCGCGTCCTGGCCGAGGGGCACCGGCTGTGCGACCACAGCGTCCACCACCCGCAGCCGTTCGCGAAGCTCCCGCACGACAAGGCGGCGTACGAGATCACCGCCGCCCGGGACATGATCGTCCAGGCCGGCGGCCCCGGCACCCAGGTCTCCTGGTTCCGCGCCCCCGGCGGCGGCTTCAACGCCGACAACGAGCGCACAACCGCGGGCCTCGGGATGTCCTCGCTCGGCTGGTCGGTCGACCCGCGGGACTGGTCCCGCCCCGGCGTGCCGGCGATCGTCTCCACCGTGCAGAAGCAGCTGAAGCCCGGCGGGGTGATCCTCATGCACGACGGCGGCGGCGACCGCAGCCAGACCGTGGCCGCCCTGAAGCAGCTGCTGCCCTGGCTGGTCGCCCAGGGGTACACCTTCGACTTCCCGGCGGCCTGACCGGCACCGGTACCGGCGGCCGACGGCGGCGGCTGACTGCCTGACGGACCGCGGTCCTAGGCTGTGCGGCGTGACCGACACCCGTCCCACCACGGCCGACCTCGTCGCCGCCGTGCCCGGGCTGGCCCCGTACCTGCGGCCCGCCACCCTGCTCCACCCGTACGCCGCGGCACCCGAGCCGCAGGCGAGCCGGATCGGCGGCCCCGCCCTGTGGCCGGCCGGCGAGCCCTGGCCGCACTGCACCGCCGGGCACCTGGCCGACGAGTACCAGGACGTCTCCGCGGCCGACCGGGAGACCTGGGAGGGCATCGACCGGGCGCTGTGCGGACGGACCCTGGCCGGCGGCCCCGCACACGTCCTCACCGCGGAGGAGGCCGCCGAGCAGCGCCGGATCATGGGCGACGCCCACTCCCTCGACCTGGTCAACTGGCGCACCCACCGGATGGTCCCCGAGCAACCCGCCGCCCGGACCGCCCTGATACCGCTGGTGCACCTGCGCGCCGAGGACGCCCCGCACCTGCCCTGGCCGGAGGGCACGGACCGGCTCCAGGTGCTCTGGTGCCCCAACGACCACGACGACCTCCAGGACCCGCGCTACTACCACGGTCCGAACGTCGAACTCCACTGGCAGCGCGCCGCCGACCTCGCCCCGGCCGCTCCCCCGGCGCCCCGGCGCCGCGACGACAGCTACCTGCCGACCCCGTGCGCGGTGCGCCCCGAACAGATCGCGGACCTGCCGGACCGGGACGAGCTGCCCGATGAACTCCACACCGCCGCCGAGGAGTTCGCGCAACGGCACGGCATCGAGTACCACCGCTTCCTGGCCTGCGCGGAGGGCTGGAAGGTCGGCGGCTGGCCGTCCTGGCGCTCCACCGACCTGATCCCGGTCGACTGCGGCTGCGGCGCGCGGATGGTCCACCTGCTCACCGTGGACAGCGGCCTGGCCCCGGACGTGTCGGTCGGACGGTTCGGGGAGCTGCACGTCTTCGTCTGCCCGACGGACCTCGCGCACCCGGTGGGACTGGACCTGCAGTAGGCGCCGCCAGACCGGAGCAGGTCAGGTCAGGTCGGGTCGGGTAGGAGCCGGTCGGGTCGGGTCGGGCCAGGTCCGGTAAGAGCCGGTGAGGTCAGGTCAGGTCAGGTCAGGTCAGGTCGGGCCGGGTAGGAGCGGGTCAGGTCAGGTCGAGCCGGCAGACCTGCCGGGAACCGCCCTCCGGGCCCGGGGCGGCGGCCTCGGCCGGGGTGAAGCCCAGCCGTTCGTAGAACACCCGGGTGCCGCTCGCCACCGTGCCCGGATGGTCCGGGCCGAAGGTCACCACCTCGACGGTGGCCGGGGCCCGGACGTCGTGGCGGCGCAGCGCGTCCGCGACCAGCTCCCGGCCGACGCCCGTGCGCCGGGCGCGTTCGGCGACGACGAGCCAGTGCAGGTGGTGCAGCGGCGGCCTGTTGCCGAAGAGCAGACCCCCGAGGGGCCCCTCGTCGTCCTCGGCCAGCGTGGCCGTCCCGCGGTCGATGCTCCGGCCCACCGCACGGTGGAAGCCCGGATCGGCAACCATCGGGCCGAACCAGTGTTCGACCTCGGCGGCGAGGGCGAGGAAGCCGGGCAGGTCCGCGCGGCGGGCGAGGCGTACGGTCATCCGGGCAGTGTGCCAGTCCAAGCGGGGCGGGCACGGCGAGCGGCGGGCCCGGGTCGGCTAGCGGGCGGGCCAGCGCGGGTCGACCACCGCCTGCGGGTCCTTGCCACGGCGCAGCCAGTCCTGCAGGCCCTCCGCCCAGTCCCGGTACCAGTCGACCTGTCGCCGGTGCAGCTCGGCCGGCGCCACCGACCCCACCTCGGCCGGGTAGCGGTCGGCCAGCGCGACGGCGACCCGGACGGCCGCCAGTGCGTCACTGCCCGCCTCGTGCGCGTCCGTCAGCTCCACCCCGTACACCTCGCAGACCCGCTGCAGGGTGCGCGAGCCCTTGCGGTACTTGTCCACGGCCCGGTCGATCACCAGGGCGTCCAGCACCGGTCCGACCGGCCCGCCCAGGCGCTGGGCGAGGGTCGCCAGCCCGTACCGGCGCAGCTCGGCGTCGAGCAGCGACAGGTCGAACGGCGCGTTGAACGCCACCACGGGCCGCCCGGCCGCGATCCGCCCGCACAGGGCGGCGGCTATCTCCTCCACCGCCTCCTTCGCCGGCCGGCCCTTGCCGCGTGCCACCTCGTCCCCGATCCCGTGGATCGCCTCCGCCTCGGCGGGTATCGGCACCCCGGGGTCGAGCAGCCAGTGCGCGGCCCCCGCCCGGGCGGCCCCGACGGTGTCCACGAGCGCGGCCGTGACGATGCGGTCCACGGCCGGGTCGGTGCCCGTGGTCTCCAGGTCGAAGCCGACCAGTGGCTGCTGCCACCAGCTCATCAGGTGTGTCCTTCCGTCCTACCGCTCGAAACAGCCCCCATCATCACCCGCCCCACCGACAACCCGGCTTCCGGGGCGCCCGCTCCCCCGGACGACGGGCCCGACGCAGGCCCCCGGCCCGGGGGGCGAGCCGCCCCGGAGTACCGTCCCCGGCCTTCTCTGCCCCGTTCCGGCCGGACGAGTCGCATCCGCTGCGGACGATCGGAGAGATCCACGTCACCCGGCCGCCCGGCCGGGTGCGCCCGGTGCGCCCGGCCGGGCGCCGTCACCGCGTCAGGTGACGGCCGGTTCGGTTCCGGCGACCGGTTCGGTGTTCGCGGCCGGCACCGGGCGGTACAGGTGGACGTCGACCGGGTCCT
The DNA here is from genome assembly GCF_000719705.1 of Streptomyces sp. NRRL S-350. GTDB lineage: Bacteria > Actinomycetota > Actinomycetes > Streptomycetales > Streptomycetaceae > Kitasatospora. Next base: position 64,213 of record NZ_JOHO01000029.1, read on the forward strand.
GGTGGACGACGGTGAAGCCGTGCCGCTCGTACAGCCGCCGGGCGGCGCTGCCCTGGAGGACGACGAGGTGCACGGGCTCCCCGGCCGCGTCGGCGTCGGCGAGCAGGTGGCGCAGGACGGCGGTGCCGAGGCCGCGCCCCTGCAGGCGGGGGGCGAGGTAGAACAGTTCCAGGTGGCGTCCGCCCCGATCGTCGGGGCGGACGGTGACGGAGCCCGCGAACTGCCCCTCGACCAGCAGCACGGACGTGAACTCGGTGGAGAAGGAGTCCCGTACGCGGCGGCGGGAGCGCTCCGGGTCCCAGCGGCCGAGGCGTTCCAGATCGGCGCGCATGACCTGGTCCTTGAGGTCGCAGATCGCTTCGAGGCGGTCGGTGCCGGCGGGTTCGAGGGTCCAGGCGGGGAGGTTGTTCACGGGTCGCAGTCTTGCAGCGCCCGCACCGCCCTGACCAGCGGTTTTCTCGGGATGCGGGACCGAGGGGGCGGCCTGGGGAGGCGGCTTCAGGACACCGGCCGGGAGTCCCCCCAGATCCCCTCGAACTCCTCGCGGTAGACCTCCAGCAGCCCGGCCTCGGTGCCGCCGGGCTGCTGGCCGGCGCCGCCGCGCAGCACCAGGGCCGGGGACTCCATGCCGCGGGCGCGGCGCAGGTAGGGCTGGACGACGCCGAGGTCGCGGCTCTGTCGGCGGCCGGCGGCCTGTCCGGTGGTCCGGGGGCCTTCGACCAGGTAGGCGGTGAAGCGCGGGGTCTCGTCGAACACCCGGATCTCGAAGCCGCCCTGGTCCCGCAGCCGGGCCCGCACCCGGCGCACGTGCATGATGTTCATCTCGATGGAGCGCGACAGCTCGCCGCGGCCGAGGCCGAGTTCGCGTTCGCGGCGGCGCACCGCGCTGCTCGCCGGGTTGAGGAAGAGCAGCCGTACCCGGCAGCCCTCGCCGGCGAGCCGCACCAGCCGCTTGCCGGTGTAGTTCTGGCAGAGCATGCCGAGGCCGATGCCGAGGGCGTCCAGCCGTCGGGCGCCGTCCAGCAGGTCCTCCACCGGCAGGTCGCGCTGCAGCCGGACCCGGTCGGCGTGCACCGCGACCACGTCCGCGTACCGGCCGGCCACCAGGGACTCCACCACGTCGGCGGGCACGCCGCCGGCGCCGCCGTCCAGGACGGCCAGCAGCCGGGCGGCGGCCCGCTCGGTCTGGGCCAGGACGGTCTGGGTGAGCACCCGGTTGCGGGAGACGACGTGCCGGGCCACTTCCAGTTCGTCCAGGGCGAGCTCGATCTCGCGCCGGTCGGCCAGGTAGGGCTCGAAGCAGGGCCAGTGCTGCACCATCAGTTCGCGCAGTTGGGGCAGGGTGAGGAAGACCAGCGGGTCGTCGTCGGCCGGGTCGAGCAGGTAGCCCTTGCGGCGGCTGACCTCGCGCACGGCGCCGGCCCGGTGGGCCCACTCCTCGCCGGCCGGTCCGGCGGCGGCGGTGACCCAGTCCTCGCCGTGGGCGGGGGCGTAGATGGGGTGGAGCACTTCGTCCACGAGGGAGCGCAGGCGCTGCTCGACGAGGTTGAGCCAGACGTAGGCGCGGCCGGAGAGCCGCACCCGCTGGTAGGCCTCCTCCCACTCGCCGGCCGACCAGGCCAGTGCGGGTATCTCCACCGGTCCGCTCTGGGCGGGCAGCAGCGCGCGGCCGGTCAGGGTGGGGCGCATGACGACCGTGGGCGCCTCGCTGCGGCCCGCGCCCCGGTGGGGGCCGTCGGGCCCGGCGCCACGGCCGCCCGCGGGGAACACCATGCGCCACCTCGTCTGCTGTGCTGCGTCTGCTTGCTGCGGCCGACCCCCGCGGGTGCGGGGACCGTTGACTGTCCGTCGGGCGTCCGCCGGTCGGCCGGGGCGGTCGGACGATCAAGGGTACTGCCCGCCGCGAGCCGCCCGCAGCCGGATGGCCGAGGGCTGCCGCCGCGGTGCGGAGCCGTTCCCGCCCCCACCACCGGCACCACTCTTCACAGGAATGCCCCCCGGACACTCGTTCGGACTAACCCGGGCCGGTTCTCCCGGCCGCCGGGGAAGGGCTCGGGAAGTATGCGGGCTGTGCCGTGCGTCACGGCGCGCGAGCACCGCACATGCCCGGCCGCCCGGCCGGGAAGAAGAGCGACCGGGTCCAGGCACAATGTCGGGCTTATTGTCGGACTACATGTCAGTTCCGGTCTGCAGTAAGGAAGTTGAGGAGTCATGCAGGTCTGGCCCGGTACGCCCTACCCGCTCGGCGCCACGTACGACGGGGCCGGCACGAACTTCGCGGTGTTCTCCGAGAGCGCCGACCGCATCGAGCTGTGCCTGATCGGCGAGGACGGCTCCGAGACGGCCGTCGAACTGCGCGAGACGGACGCCTTCGTCCGGCACGCCTACCTCCCGGGCATCCAGCCCGGCCAGCGCTACGGCTTCCGCGTGCACGGCCCGTACAACCCCGGTCTGGGCCAGCGGCACAACAGCGCCAAGCTGCTCCTGGACCCGTACGCCAAGGCCATGAGCGGGAACATCGACTGGGACGAGTCGGTCTACGGCTACCACTTCGGCGCCCCCGAGCGGCGCAACGACCTCGACTCCGCCCCGCACACCATGCACTCGGTGGTGATCAACCCGTACTTCGACTGGGGCACCGACCGGCCACCGCGCACCGACTACCACCGCACCGTCATCTACGAGGCCCACGTCAAGGGCCTCACCCGGCTGCACCCGGGCATCCCCGAGGAGATCCGCGGCACCTACGCGGGCCTGGCCCACCCGGCCGTCATCGAGCACCTGGCCAAGCTCGGCGTCACCGCGATCGAGCTGATGCCGGTGCACCAGTTCGTCCGCGACCACCGGCTGCGCGACCTCGGCCTGGCCAACTACTGGGGCTACAACACCATCGGCTTCTTCGCCCCGCACTCCTCCTACTCCTCCACCGGCGACCGCGGCCAGCAGGTGCAGGAGTTCAAGTCGATGGTCAAGGCGCTGCACGCGGCCGGGATCGAGGTGATCCTCGACGTCGTCTACAACCACACCGCCGAGGGCAACCACCTCGGCCCGACGCTCTCGCTGCGCGGCCTGGACAACGTCTCCTACTACCGCCTCGCCCAGGACCAGCGGTTCTACGAGGACACCACCGGCACCGGCAACAGCCTGCTGATGCGCAGCCCGCACGTGCTCCAGCTGATCATGGACTCGCTGCGCTACTGGGTCACCGAGATGCACGTCGACGGCTTCCGGTTCGACCTCGCCGCCACGCTCGCCCGGCAGTTCCACGAGGTCGACCGGCTCTCCTCGTTCTTCGACCTCGTCCAGCAGGACCCGGTGGTCTCCCAGGCGAAGCTCATCGCCGAGCCGTGGGACCTCGGCGAGGGCGGCTACCAGGTCGGCAACTTCCCGCCCCTGTGGACGGAGTGGAACGGCATGTACCGGGACACCGTGCGCGACCTGTGGCGCGGGGAGAACGCCACCCTCGCCGAGTTCGGCTCCCGCCTCACCGGCTCCTCCGACCTCTACCAGGACGACGGCCGCCGCCCGATCGCCTCCATCAACTTCGTGACCTGCCACGACGGCTTCACCCTGCGCGACCTCGTCTCCTACAACGAGAAGCACAACGAGGCCAACGGCGAGGACAACCGGGACGGCGAAGCCTTCAACCGCTCGTGGAACTGCGGCGTCGAGGGCCCCACCACCGACCCGGCGATCGAGGAACTGCGGGCCCGCCAGCAGCGCAACTTCATCGCCACCCTGATGCTCTCCCAGGGCGTGCCGATGCTCTCCCACGGCGACGAACTCGGCCGCACCCAGCTGGGCAACAACAACACCTACTGCCAGGACAACGAACTCACCTGGGTGCACTGGCCCGAGGACGACGGGCCGCAGGCGCGGCTGCTGGAGTTCACCCAGGGGATGATCTGGCTGCGCCGCGACCACCCGGTGTTCCGGCGCCGGCGCTTCTTCCACGGGCGGCCGGTGTCCGGGCGGCCCGGCACGGGGGCACCCGCCTCCAGCGGCTTCGACGACCTCACCGACATCGCCTGGTTCACCCCGACCGGCGAGGAGATGACCAAGCGCAACTGGGGCGCCAGCTACGCCAAGTCGCTGACCGTCTTCCTCAACGGCTACGCGATCTCCGAACCGGACCGGCGCGGCGGGCGGATCGTCGACGACTCGTTCCTGCTGATGTTCAACGCGCACTTCGAGCCGCTGGAGTTCACCGTGCCCGCAGGCCACGGCCAGGAGTGGCAGGTCGTGGTCGACACCGCGCAGCCCCGGCTGCCCGCCCCCGGCACCGGCGCGCGGGCGAAGGCGGGCGACGCGCTGTGGCTCACCGACCGCTCGTTGATGGTGCTGCAACGACCGGCGTAGCGGCCGGTGCGGCGGCCGGCGTGGCGGCCGCCCGCGAACGGGGGCGGTCACCTGTTCGGGTCAACAGCGGGTCTTGGCGGCGGGCTCCCGCGGGTACCTATGGAGCTATGACCTCCGCCGCCGAGAACGCGCAGCCCCACCCGGCCGCCGCCGTCCCGACCGCGAGTTACCGCCTCCAGCTCCAACCCGGCTTCACCCTGCGCGACGCCACCGCCGCCGTCCCCTACCTGGCCGCCCTCGGCGTCTCCCACCTGCACCTGTCCCCGCTGCTGGAGGCCACCCCCGGCTCCACCCACGGCTACGACACCGTCGACCACACCCGGATCAGCGAGCAGCTCGGCGGCGAGGCGGCATTGCGTGCCCTCGCCGCCGAAGCACACCGGCACGGCCTGCGGCTGATCGCCGACGTGGTGCCCAACCACATGGCCGTGCCCGTCCCCGAACGGCTCAACCGGCCGCTCTGGCAGGTCCTGCGCGACGGGCCCGACTCGCCGTACGCGCGCTGGTTCGACATCGACTGGGCCGCCCAGCCCGGCCCCGCCGACGCCCCCGGGCGCGGGCGGGTCCTGCTGCCGCTGCTCGGCGACCGGCTCGGCGCCGTCCTGGACCAGCTCACCGTCGACGGCGACGTCCTGCGCTACCACCGGCACGAGCTGCCGCTGCGCCCCGGCACGGAGGGCCTGCCGCTGCCCGAACTGCTCACCCGCCAGTGGTACCGGCTCGCCTGGTGGCGCCTGGCCCGCACCGAACTCAACTACCGGCGCTTCTTCACCGTCAACGAGCTGATCGCCCTGCGCGTCGAGGACCCGGAGGTGTTCGACGCCACCCACGCCGTACTGCTCCGGCTGCACGCCGACGGCGTCCTGGACGGCTTCCGGATCGACCACCCGGACGGCCTCGCCGACCCGCTCGGCTACCTGCGCCGCCTCGCAACGGCCACCGGCGGGGCGTACGTCGTCGTCGAGAAGATCCTCACCGGCGAGGAGCGGCTGCCCGAGGACTGGCCGGTCGCCGGCACCACCGGCTACGACGCGCTGCGCCGGATCGACGGCGTGCTCACCGACCACGCGGGCGCCTGCCGACTGGCCGGAGCGTACGAGTCCTTCCTGCGCGGCCCCGACCGGCGCGGCGGCCCGCCCCGCGACCTGTGCGAGGACCCGCACCCGGCGGTCGCCGCCGCCCGGCGCGGGCGGGCCGAGATGACCGGCCCGGACGGTGAGCTCGCCGCCGAGGTGGAGCGGCTGGTGCGGATCGCGCTGCGGATCGGCGCCGCGGAGCCCGCGCACGCCGACCACTCGCCCCGGCAGCTGTACGCGGCGATCGGCCGGCTGCTCACCGGCTACCCCGCGTACCGGCCCTACGCGCGCCCCGGCGAAGCCGTGCCCACGGCCTCCCGGCAGCAGCTGCGGGCGGCCCTGGACGGCTCCGCCGACCCGACCGACCGGCTGGTGGCCGCGCTGGCCCTCGGCGAGTCCGGGCGCGGGGCGGACCACGACGAGTTCTGCGTGCGCTTCGCCCAGACCGCGGCCGCGGTCGCCGCCAAGGGCGTCGAGGACACCGCCTTCTACCGCTGGAACGCGCTGCCCGGCCTCAACGAGGTCGGCGGCGAGCCCGCCCGGCCCGGCCTGCACCCGGCCGCGTTCCACGACTGGTGCCGCCGGCAGGAGCACACCTGGCCGCACGGCATGACGGTGCTCTCCACCCACGACACCAAGCGCAGCGCCGACGCCCGCGCCCGGCTCGCCGTCCTCGCCGAGCAGCCCGACGCCTGGGCCGCCGAGGCCGCCGCCTGGTCCACCGCCGCCGGGCCCGCCGCGCCCGCCCTCGACCGGGACGCCGACTGGCTGCTCTGGCACACCCTCGTCGCCGCCTGGCCGATCACCCCGGACCGGCTGGTCGCCGCCCTGCTCAAGGCCGCCCGCGAGGCCAAGCTGCACACCTCCTGGACGACGACCGACCCGCGCTACGAGCAGGCCCTGGAGGACCGGGCCCGCGCCGCCTACGGCAACCCCGGGCTGCTCCCCCGGATCGAGGGCCGCGTGCACGCGCTCGCCCCGTACGCCCGCTCCAACACCCTCGCCGCCGCGCTGCTGCACCTCACCGTGCCGGGCGTGCCGGACCTCTACCAGGGCAGCGAGGAACCGCTGTACACCCTCGTCGACCCGGACAACCGGGGCGTGGTGGACCTCGGCGCGCTCGCCGTCCGGCTCACCGACTCGGCCGCCCGGCGACCCGGCGACCTCGCCCGCGAGAAGCTGCACCTCACCACCACCGCCCTGCACCTGCGCCGCGCCCGCCCGCTCGGCCCGTACCGGCCGCTGACCGCCGCGGGCCCCGCCGGCGACCACCTGCTGGCCTTCGCCCGGGGAGACGACGTGGTCACCGCCGTCACCCGGCTGCCGTACGGGCTGGAGCGGGCGGGCGGCTGGCGGGACACCGTGCTGGAGCTGCCCGCGGGCGGCCCGTGGACGGACGAGCTGACCCTGCGGAGCCACCCCGCGGGGCCGGTGCCGGTGGCGGATCTGCTGGCCGCCTCCCCGGTGGCGCTGCTGACGAGGAGGGGCTGATGCCGGTCCACGAGGTGTGGGCGCCCAACGCCACGTCCGGCGTGTCCGTCGAAGTCGACGGCAAGACGCACGCGTTGGCCCGCTGCGCCGACCGGGACGGCTGGTGGTCCGGCGAGGCGCCGGCGGGCGACTACGCCTTCCGGCTCGACGGCGGCCCGCCGCTGCCCGACCCGCGCTCCGCGTGGCAGCCGCACGGCCCGGACGGCCCGAGCCGCCCGGTGGACCACGCCGCGTTCCGCTGGTCGCGCACCGGCTGGCACGGCCGCGCGCTGCCCGGGGCGGTGCTGTACGAGCTGCACATCGGCACCTTCACCCCGCGCGGCACCTTCGACGCGGCCGCCGACCACCTGGACCACCTGGTCGAGCTGGGCGTCGACTTCGTCGAACTGATGCCGGTCTGCCCGTTCCCCGGCCGACACGGCTGGGGCTACGACGGAGTCTCCCTCTGGGCCGTCCACGAGCCGTACGGCGGCCCCGACGGCCTGAAGCGCTTCGTGGACGCCGCCCACCGCAAGGGCCTCGGCGTGGTGCTGGACGTCGTCCACAACCACCTCGGCCCGTCCGGCAACTACCTGCCCGCGTACGGGCCCTACTTCACCGACCGGCACCGGACGCCGTGGGGCGCCGCGGTGAACCTGGACGCACCCGGCTCGGACGAGGTGCGCGCCTACCTGATCGGCAGCGCGCTGGCCTGGCTGCGCGACTACCGGATCGACGGGCTGCGACTCGACGCCGTACACGCCCTCGCGGACGACCGGGCGGTCCACTTCCTGGAGGAACTCGCCCACGAAGTCGAGAGGTTGGCCGCCGTGACGAACCGGCCGCTGTTCCTGGTCGCCGAATCCGACCTCAACACCCCGCGCACCACCGCCCCCCGCGAAGCCGGCGGCCAGGGCCTCACCGCCCAGTGGAGCGACGACTTCCACCACGCCCTGCACTGCGCGCTCACCGGCGAATCCCAGGGCTACTACGCCGACTTCGCCCGCGCACCGCTCGCCGCCGTGGCCAAGACGCTCACCCGCGGCTTCTTCCACGACGGCACCTGGTCCTCCTTCCGCGGCCGCAGCCACGGACGCCCGTTCCCCACCGGCGACGGCCACCGGCTGCTCGGCTACCTGCAGACCCACGACCAGATCGGCAACCGCGCCCTCGGGGACCGCATCTCCACCACGCTCCCCGCCGGCCGGCTCGCCTGCGGCGCCGCGCTGGTCCTCACCTCCCCGTTCACCCCGATGCTCTTCATGGGCGAGGAGTGGGGCGCCGCGACACCCTGGCAGTACTTCACCGACCACACCGACCCGGACCTCGCGGAGGCCGTCCGACAGGGCCGGCGACGCGAGTTCACCGACCACGGCTGGGCCGCCGACGCCGTCCCCGACCCGCAGGAACCCGCCACCGTCCTGCGCTCCGCCCTCGACTGGACCGAACCCCGGCGCCCCCCGCACGCCGAACTGCTCGACTGGTACCGGACGTTGATCCGGCTGCGGCGCGAACGGCCGGAGCTCGCCGACCCGGACCTCGGCGCGGTGCGGGTCGCGTACGAGGAGGCGGCCGGCTGGCTGGTGGTGCACCGGGGGCCGTACCGGGTGGCGGTCAACCTCGGGCCGGACGAGGCCCCGGTGCCACTGGGCGCCGCCGGGCGGGAGGTCGTCGCGGCCTTCGGGCCTGCGGAGCCGGACGGCACGGCGGTGCGGCTCGGCGCGAACGCGGTGGCGGTGGTGCTGACCGGCTGATCCCACCGCCGGCCCGGCGCGGCCCACCGGGCGGGCGCGCCACCGGCTCACCGGCCCCTGCCCAGCGGCACGTCCGGCGGCACGTCCAGCGGCTCGTCCAGCGGCACGTCCGCCGGGGCCCGCTCACCACAGGAAGGTGCCGATCCGCTCCCGCAGCGCGGGCGCGTCCAGGCCGTACGCGGCCAGGTGCTCCGCGATCGAGCCGTAGTGCCGGTGCTCCGCGCGCGGCACGCCCAGGCCCAGCACCCGGTGCGGACGGTCGGCCAGCGCCTCGTGCGCCTCGCGCTCCGAAGTGCCCGCCAAGTACGGCTCCACCAGCACCACGTCCGCCCGGTCGCCCAGCGCCGCGCGGAGCCCGGCGGCGTCGAAGGGACGCACGGTCGCCGCGTACAGCACGGTGACGTCCAGGCCTTCGGTGGCAGCGAGCACCGCGTCCAGCATCGGCCCGACAGCCAGGACCACGCCGCGCGAACCCGTGCGGACGGTGGCGAAGCGGCCCGGCTCGACGTCCACGGGCGCGGCGTTCTGGTGCGCCGAGAGCCGGACGTACACGTTGCGGTCGCCGTCCGCGTAGGCGTGGCGCAGCAGCCGCTCCGCCTCGTCCGGATGACCGGGGACGTGGACGGTCCAGTCCGGCAGGGTGTCCAGCAGGGCGACGTCGCCCGGGGACATGTGGGTGCGACCGCCGGCCGGCCAGTCGTACGAGCCGGCCGCGCTCACCAGGACGGCGCCGACGCCCTGGTGGGTCAGGTCCAACTTGACCTGCTCGAAGGGCCGTTCGATCAGGAAGCTGGCGAAGGTGTGGGCGATCGGACGCATCCCGCTGAGCGCGAGGCCACCGGCCGCGCCGATCAGCAGCTGTTCGCGGATGCCGACGTTGACCACCCGGTCGGGATGGCGCTCCCGGGCCGGGGCGAAGGCGGCCGCGGTGATGTCGGCGAGGACCACGGCCAGCCGGGGGTCCTCGTCCAGCAGGCGGGTGGTGACGTCGACGAAGCGGTCGCGCATGGTGTCCATCGGTGGGGTTCCCTTCGGGGTTCGGTGTCTCGGCATGCGTGCGGGGCGGCTACGGGCTCAGGAGTCCTTGGGCTCGACGCGGGCGACCACCACGTGCGGGCGGCCCGGGTGCCCGGCGGTGAACGCCCGGTACAGCGCCTCGTGGTCGCGGCCGTCCACCGTCACGGTCGACCAGCCCTCGGCCTCGAAGCGCGCGGCGATCCCGCCCCGCCACCCGTGCGTGGCCGAGGAGTTGTCGATCACCACCACGTGCAGCCGGTCCAGCCCGTACGAACCGGCGAAGGCCACCGCCTCGTGGTTGGAGCCCTCGTCGAACTCGGCGTCGCCGACCAGCACCCACACCGCCGGGTCGGCCAGGCCCTGCGCCCGCAGCCCGAGCGCCGTGCCGACGCCCAGCGGCAGGCCGTGCCCGAGCGAGCCGGAGGCGATCTCCACGCCGGCGACCAGCGTGCGGTCCGGGTGGTGACCGAGCGGCGAGTCGTAGCCGCCGAAGCTCGGCAGCACCTCGGGGTCGATGAAGCCCTTGGCCGCGAGCACCGCGTAGTAAGCCATCGGGCCGTGCCCCTTGGAGAGCAGGAAGCGGTCGCGGTCCTGGTCCTCGGCGGTGGCCGGCGTCACCCGCAGCACCCGGTCGTACAGCACCCAGAGGGCGTCCAGGGTGGAGGTGGCGGCGGGGCCGTGCTTCTCGTCGCCGGTCATCAGGCCCATCAGGGCCGGCAGGTCCTCGAAACGGGCCTCGGTACGGGCCCCGGCAGCGCCGCCGGTACGGGCCTCGGTACGGGCCCCGGTCGGGGTTTCCGCGGTTGCGTTCGTCGTCATGACCACGATGGTGCAACTTAAAGCCAGCTTGAGGTCAAGCCGTTAGAGTGGGTTCCCATGACCGCCCGCCCCGACCGCCGCCGCACCTCCGGCCCGCACCACACCGACCTGCTCACCATCGGCCAACTCGCCGCCCGCAGCGGCCTCGCCGCCTCCGCACTGCGCTACTACGAGAGCCTCGACCTGATCCACGCCACCCGCACCTCCGGCGGCCAGCGCCGCTACACCCGCGGCACACTGCGCCGGATCGCCTTCATCCGCGCCGCCCAGCGGGTCGGCCTCTCCCTCGACGAGGCGAGGGTCGCCCTCGACCGCCTCCCCGAACGACCCGCCCCCAGCGGCACCGAGTGGGACCGCGTCGCCGCGTCCTGGCAGAGCCGCATCGACGAGCAGATCGCCGAACTGCAGCGCCTCAAGGCCAAGCTCACCGGCTGCATCGGCTGCGGCTGCCTCTCCCTGTCCCGCTGCGCCCTCTACAACGCCGCCGACCGGGCCGGCGAGGCCGGGCCCGGCGCCCGCTACCTGCTCACCCGCGACCCGGCCGGCGGCCCCGAACAGGTCTCCCCGGCCGCCGACGACTGCGGGACGCGCCGAGGAGGAGCCTGAAAACCCGTTTGCCACCCGATGGTTGGCCTGCCTACCGTTCTCCCGTGCTGCCTTTGGTGGAGACGGACGAGCAGTGGGCCGCGATCGTCCCCGACGAGTCGGTGATGCGCCCCGGCGCGGAGGCCCTGTGCGCCCGACTCGGCGTCGGCGGCCTGCCGCTGGAGCGCTTCGCGGAGGGCTCCGTCCCGGTCTACGCCGTGGGCGACGAGCACGTCCTCAAGCTGTTCCCGGCCGCCTCCGCCCAGGACGGCCACACCGAGGAACGCGTCCTCCGGGCCTTGCAGGGCGAGCTGCCGATCCCCACCCCCCGGGTCAGGGAGGCGGGCACGTACGTCAACGGATGGCGCTACGTCCTGATGTCCCGGCTGCCGGGCCACGGCCTCGCCCCAGCCTGGCCGCGCATCCCGCAGACCGACCGTGAGCGGATCGCCCGCGACTGCGGCGAGGCCCTCGCCGCCCTGCACGCCCTCGACCCGGAACCGCTCGCCGACGTGCTCGGGCCCGGCGACTGGCCCGCCTTCCTGGCCCGGCAGCGCGCCGACGCCGCCACCCGCCAGCGCGGACGCGGCCTGCCGGAAGCCTGGGCGGAGCAGATCCCCGACTTCCTCGCCACCGCCCCGCTCCCGCAGACACCCGGACGCGCCCTGCTGCACACCGAGTTCATGCGCGAACACCTCCTCACCGACCCGGCCGGCGACTGGCGCCTCACCGGCCTGATCGACTTCGAACCCGCCATGATCGGCGACCCGGCCTACGACTTCGTCGCCGTCGGCCTCTTCACCACCCGCGGAGACCCGGGACTGCTCGGCCTGCTCCTGGACGCCTACGGCCGCCCGTTCGACCCAAGCCTGCTGCTCGCGTACACGCTGCTCCACGTTTTCAGCGATCTGCCCTGGTACCTGCGGGAGTTGACGCCGGCGGCACGGACGCTGGACGCCCTCGCCGAGGAGTGGTTCGGGGTCGCTCAGGGGCGCGGGTCCGTCCGCAGCAGGCTGTAGACGACGGCGTCGCGCCACTCGCCGCCCCGGAAGGTGATGCCGCGCCGCACCCCCTCGCGGAGGAAGCCGACCTTCTCCAGGGCGCGCTGCTCGGCGTGGTTCGCGGAGTCGGTGTCCGCCTCCAGCCGCATCACCGGCGAATGCGCGAACAGGTAGTCCACCAGCAGGCGTTGGGCCTCGGTGCCGATGCCACGGCCGCGCAGCTCCGCCCGGAGCTGGATGCCGATGCTCCAGTACCAGGAGTTGGCCGCGACATCCACCCGGCGCCACATGACGAAGCCCGCGAACTCACCCCCGGCCCGCACCGCAAGCAACGACCACTCGTCGGAGAGCAGGCCGTTCTCGGCCCAGGTGCGACGGAACCGGCCCGGGTCGCGCCAGCCGTACCACTGGAACGGGCGCAGCTGCTCCGGGTCGGCGAGCAGCGCCTCCAACTGCGGGAGGTCGGTCTCGGAGATCGGGCTGAGGGCGATCGGTTCGTCTGTCACACGGCCACAACGATCACTCGGCGCGCAGCAGTTCCTCGAACCGTCGAGCGGGCCGGTCGGAACCCACATCCCCGATCCCAGGCGATCCCGTCCGGCGGGCCGTAGCGCGGACCGCCCGTCCCGGCGCGGAGGATTCCCGCGACGTCATGGCCGCCGGTCGCTCACGATCACCTCGAGGACGCGCCGCCGCACGGTGGCCGAGGCTTCCGGCAGCCAGCACGCCAACTCCGCCTCCAGGCGGCGTCGTTCGGCCCGGAGAAGCCGGGCGAGGCGCGAGCGGGAGCAGTGCAGGAACCACCAGTCCCGGATGCCGTCGATCACGCGGCCTCCTCGGAGGGGTGCGCCCAGCGGATGCGGAGTTCGAGGCCGCCGACAGGGATCACGAGGACGGAGTCGGCGGCGAGGTCGCGGATCAGGTCACGCACGGCACAGGGACCCGTGAGGCGGCGCTCCAGGAGGTGGCACTGGGAGCGGGGCATCGGGAGGTGGCAGATCGACGCCCAGATCCTGTCAAGGATGTGCGCATCGAGGGTGACGACGACCGGCGGCCTGCCACCCGGGATCTCCACCCGGATGTCGTGATCGGCCCTCATACGACCACCTCACACCAGACGATCTTGCCGATGGGCTGACGGGGACAGCAGCCCCAGCGCACGGCGACGGACTTCACGAGGTGCAGCCCGCGCCCGGCCTCGTCGCCGAGGCCGGGCGCGGAAACGACGGGCTCGCGGTCCCGCCGGGCGTCGTGCACCTCGATCCGGAGGCGGGTCGAGTCGACGTCGAGCGACAGGTAGATGAGGTACCCCGCCGGCGTGCCGTGCAGCACGGCGTTGGTGACCAGCTCCGAGACGGCGAGCAGCCCGGCGTCGAGGAAGCCCTCCCCGCCCGGCACGGAGGAGAGGAGGGCGAGGACCCGCTGGCGGGCGATCGCGGGCGAACGGCGGCTGCGTGGCAGCCAGACGTCGGAGGAGGCGGAACACATGGCGAAGTCACCTTCCAGGCGCATGAGGGAGAAGCTCGAGCGGCCGACACGGCAGCCGGCACGCGTCCAACACGAAGCGCCCATGAGAGTGCGCCGTTGCTACACGCCATACCTGTCACGCACAGCCAACGCTCCGTCACTCACAGCATGGAGCATGTCAGTGACGCAGTGCAAGGCATGCCTTCGAAATATGAAAACTTTCAGATTCGGTGGCAAGGTGCGGCCTCGGCGCTCCCGCCGGTGGTGGCGAACCGTCACCACTCGCGTGCACACTGGTCCTGAACGATCTGGAGGGGTACGTAGATGGCAGTCGCAGTGCCAGCCGTGCGGTACCGACGCATCGCCGCCGAGCTGAGGAGGCTTCGCGAGCTGAAGAACCTGTCAGCCGAAGAGGTGGCAGCCCAGGTCGAGGGCGTCAACTTGGTGAAACTCAGCAGGTACGAGAACGCCCGCGTCCAGCTGAAGCCCGATGTCGTCCGAGCCCTGCTCGACTTCTACGAGTGCGACCCGGAACTCAAGGAAGTCCTGGTCGAGATCCTTCGGGACAGGCGCCGCCCGGGCTGGGTGGCCGGCTACGAGCAGCTGAACCCGCTCTACACGGACCTGATCCGCCTTGAAGACACGGCCGTCGGCAACAAGTCCTACCAGTCCTCCTACATTCCGGGCCTGTTGCAAACCCGTCAATACGCTCACGCCATCATCGCCAGCGGCGTGATAAGCAAACCCAGCGTCGAAGAGCGTGTCGAAGTCCGGATCAACAGGCAGTCCGTCCTCACTCGATCCGAGAACCCGCTGAAGCTCTGGGCCGTGATCCATGAGGCAGCCCTGACCATGAGTGCGGCCCCCGGCGTGATGGCCGACCAGTTGGACAAACTCCTCCAGTTCAGCCAACTCCCCAACATCAAGGTCCAGATCATGCCGGCCATGGCTCCGCCGCATCCAGGCATGACCGGGCCATTCGCACTCCTGGAGTTTCGGCAACGCGATCTCGACCTGGTCCTGCTCAGCGGAATGCTCAGCAGCGACTGGGTGGAGGATCCGGACCAAGTCGATATCTATCGGGCCGCGTTCGACGAAATCATGGCAACCGCCCTGTCCCTCGACGAGTCGCGCAACGTCATCGCACAGAAGAGAGACATGCTCAAGTGACCCACTTCCCTGTCGCCTCCACACTCCCCGTGCAGTGGAAGAAGGCAACGGCCAGTAACCCGAACGACGAGTGCGTCGAGGTAGCCGACAGCATCACCGGCATCGTTCCGGTCCGCGACAGCAAGGACCCCCACGGCCCGGCGCTCGGTTTCACGCCCGAGGCCTGGCAGTCCTTCCTCGCCGGCATCCGCTCGGACGACTTCCCGACCTCCCCCTGAAGCAGTTCCCCGGGCGGCCCCTTTCGCACCCGCGGGGCCGCCCGGTCTGCGTTCGTGCGGAGCCCCTTCCCCAGCGTCTGCCGGCACCGAGCAGCCCAGGCCAACCGGGAACGCGCAACCGCGTGCGCCACGATCGCGGTCCGGCGGAAGGCGTGAAGGCGTGAAGGCGCGCGTCGACGCGAGGCGGGCCGCACCGGCCCGAATTTCTTGATCGAAACATTACTTCGACCCTCCGCACCGGCCCTCCTGCCGCCCCGCCGGGAGGGCCCTTCCCGGCCCATGGCGGGGTGCTGCCGCACGCATGGCCGGGGCCGGGACACTCGCTCCCGCCGCCGCCACCGGAGTGCCAACCACCCTTCCTCCAGCCACTTTTGGGCTCAATGCGTACGCGCACCGGGCCGCCTACGCTCGACCGCATGAACCGTACGATCCGCACCGCCGAGGACGTCCTCACCCTGCTCGACAAGCTGTTCCCGTCGGCTGAAGCCTTCTGGGACCGGTTCTACGCGGACCGGCCCGCCGACCGACCGTTCTTCGCCCCCAAGCCGGACGAGAACCTGGCCTCCTACCTCGACCGCGGCCTGGTCTCCCCCGCCCCGACCGGCGCCCCCGCCCGCGCCCTGGACCTCGGCTGCGGCCTCGGCCGGAACGCGATCCACCTGGCGTCGCTCGGTTTCGACGTCGACGCCGTCGACATCTCCTCCACCGCCGTCGACTGGGCCGAGGAGCGCGCCCGCGAGGCCGACGTGGGGGCCGGTCCGCGCTTCCACCGGGCGAGCATCTTCGACATCGAACTCCCGCACCCGCAGTACGACCTGGTCTACGACTCCGGCTGCCTGCACCACCTCCCGCCGCACCGCCGGGTCAGCTATCTCGCCCTCCTGGACCGGGTCCTCGCGCCGGGCGGGTACTTCGGCGTCACCGTGTTCGCCGCCGGGGCGATGGGGTCGGAGCGACCCGACGCGGAGTTGTACCGGCTCGGCAGCCTGGAGGGCGGACTGGCCTACTCGCCGGACGAACTGCGCTTGCTCTTCCGGGACTTCGAGCCGCTGGAGGTCCGACCGATGGCCGCCCAAGCACCCGATTCCGCGCTGTTCGGCGTCCCCTTCCTCCTCACAGCACTCTTCCAGCGAACTGCCAGCCTCTAATCGGGCTCTCATCCTGCCCGCCTAGCCTCCGGCCGTATGAACGTCTCCCTGCTCGACGGCTGGTTCCCGTGGGCGGTCCAGGCCGCGGCCCTCGCACTGTTCCTGGGCACGCTGGCCCGGCGGGACCGCGCGTGGCGGTTGAAATGGGGGCCGATCGCGCTGGGGACGGCACTGCTGGTCACCGGGGTCGCCGCCGCGGCCGTCCTCACCCTGGCCGGGATCACCGACCCGATCCCGTTCGGGGTGTGGCTGTGGGGCTGGGTGGCGGTCGCGGCGTTCTGCGTGCTGGGGTTCGGCTGGCGCGGCGCCCGCTGGTGGCGGCGGCTGCTCGTGGCGCCGACCGCCCTGTTGGCGCTGTTCTGTGCGGCGAACAGCGTGAACATCGCCACCGGCTACTACCCGACCCTGGACGACGCGATCGGGGAGCTCAGCGGGCAGCCGCTGCCGGACCAGCTCACGCTCGCCGAACTCGCGTCCGTCCACGGCAAGTCGAAGACCGGCCGGATCGTGCAGGTCGACATTCCGGACACCGCCAGCGGCTTCGCCCACCGCCAGGAGCTGGTCTACCTGCCGCCCGCCTGGTTCCGCAGCCAGAACCGGCCCAAGCTGCCGGTGCTGGAGATGATCGGCGGCGAGTTCGCGGCGCCCGACAACTGGATCCGCTCCGGCAACGCCGTGAAGACCGCCGACGAGTTCGCCGCCAAGCACAACGGCTTCGCCCCGATCCTGGTCTTCGTGGACGCCACCGGCGGGTTCCGGGTGGACACCGAGTGCGTCGACGGCCCGCACGGCCACGCCGAATCCCACCTGGTGAAGGACGTTCCGCCGTTCGTCCAGAAGACCTTCAACGCCGCCACCGACCCGCACAAGTGGGGTGTGGCCGGCTGGTCGATGGGCGGCACCTGCGCCGTCGACCTCACCGTCGAACACCCCACCGTCTTCGCGCACTTCGGCGACTTCTCCGGCGACAAGGGCCCGTACATCGGCGACAAGGACCACACCGTCCAGGAGCTGTACGGCGGCGACGCGGCGGCCTGGGCGGCCCACGACCCGCTGACCGTGCTCGCCCACCACCCCAAGTACCAGGGCGTCTCGGGCTACTTCGGGCAGGGCGACGAGGAGCACGGCCAGATCGAGTCCGCCAAGGCCCTGGACGCGGCCGCCAGGAAGGACGGCATCCGCACCGTCACCGCCGTCGGCTCGGGCCGGCACACCTGGCAGACCGGCGCGGCGACCTTCGCCCAGGCCCTGCCCTGGCTCGCCCAACAGCTCGGCGTCCCGGGCACCCATGCATAGCGGGGACGGGCATGCGTAGCCGAGGACAGGCACGCGTTGCCGAGGACAGGCAGGCGTAGCAGGGAAAGGCACGCGTAGCGGGGGGAGGCACGCAGCCGAGGCACCGACTGCTCCCCGCCTCCCGCCGGCCGGATCGGCCGTGGGGAAAGCCTTGGTGTCGGCGGCCGCCCGCGCCCGGTCCGCACGGACCGCCGGGGATGCCGTACGGGCCCGCAGCACCACCCCCAGCAGCGGGATCCGCCGCTTCGGACGGCGCACCCGCGCGCCCGCGCGCCCCAGGAACCCCTTGCACACTGCCCATGGTTCCCGACGCGCCCGCACACACGTTCCCCATCAGTGCCCCGCAGCCCGCCCGGCCACCTGACCACCCGTCGGAATCCCGCTTTGCTCCCGGCCTCCCGGTGGCATAGGTTTCGACCGCCGTCGACGCAGCACCGGCGCTGACCGCCCCTCGGAGCAGGGGAGCGCAGCGCGACAGGAGCCGGACGGCCGTACGACAACGGGGGAGGAACAGCCATGCCGAGTGCCCGCGACCACGGGTCGACCGGGCGGCGGGGACGGACGGACGGTGCCGCACGGCGGCAGCCCGCCGCCGCAGCACCCCCGACCCCGACCCACACCACCGGACACCCGAGGAATCGTCAGTTGCGCAGCATCCGACTGGTCACCGCCACCGCCGCCGCCCTCGTCTGCCTGGGTGCGCTGAGCGCCTGCGGGCCGGACGACAACGGCGGCCAGGACGCCGGCAAGACCGCCGCCCCCGCCCCGTCCGACGGCGCGCCGTCCGCCCCGGCCCCGTCCAACGGCGCCCCGTCCGGTGCCGCGCCGTCGGGCGCCCCCACCGGCGCGGCCAAGGGCATCCCGGCCAAGGCCTGGATGGACACCAAGAGCATCCCGATGGACGAGACCTACCACTACGCGCCGCTGGCGGCCAACGCCAAGCCGCTCACCGGCGTGGTCCAGTTCAAGGGCATGGAGCTGTGCCACGCCCCGGTCGCCAAGGACGACGAGTACATGTTCACCGGCACCGCCGCCGCGAAGGCGTCGGTCGGCTTCGGCGGCGACCGCTGGACGGCCCAGCAGACCCTGCTCTTCGAGGGCGACCCGACCCACAGCAGCGGCACCAAGCAGATGACCAACCTGACGGACGGGCACCTGACGGACGCGCTCAAGGGCTGCGCGAAGACCGTGCCCGGCGCCACCGTGAAGGTCACCAGCGGCGAGGGCGCGCCGTTCTTCGCCGCCGTCCTGACCGTCCCGCAGGCGGACGGCAGCACGGTCACCCTGCACGAGTACGTGGTCACCGACGGCGGGGTGGTCAACGAGCTGTCGGTCTGGGCGACGGCCAAGGGCGGCGCCCAGCCGAAGGACGCCTGGAAGGCCCCGGAGGACAAGTACGTCGGCTCCGGCATGTCGGCGCCGATGTGCGAGGCCCTTCCGGGCTGCGACGGGCGCTGACACGAACGTCGTGCACTGAGACGAACAGGCACTGAGACGAACGTGCACTGAGACGAACAGGCACTGACACGGACGGGCGCCCGCCTCGCAGGCGCCCCCACCCCCACAGACGGCCGTCCGGCCCGTCCGGCACAGGGGACCGGACGGACCGGGCGGCTCCTTCACGCCCGCTCCCGGGGAGCGGGCGTCAAGGCCTCACGACGCTGGGCGCCGTCACAGCCCCAGGACGCTGAGCGCCGTGGTCCAGTCGCTGGCGATGGCGCTGCGGGCGTCGTCGAGGCTCACCCGGCCGCCGCACACGGCGTTCTTGAGCTTGGTCTCGACGGAGTCCTTGCTCCGCGCCGGCTGGCTGCCGTAGTGCGGTTCGGGCCACAGGTTGGCGGGGTCGCGCGGGGCGCCGCCGAGTTCCAGCGGTACGAGGTGGTCCTCCTCGTAGTCCGCCATGCTGGTGTCCTCGTAGCCGTACTGCACGATCTGCTTCGCCTTCAGGGCGTTGGTGTAGCTGGTCGACGGGCGGACGGTGGCGGTCCAGCCGGAGACGCAGATGGTCTGCCCGATGGTGTCCTGGGTGACGTCCGGGTTGTACGCGCCGGGGGTGCAGGACGGGTCGGGCAGCGGCAGGTAGGCCTGCGAACAACTGGCGTCGAGCGTGCGGGAGTTCGTGGGGGCGGGCACCTTGACGGCGGCCTGGGCGGTGCCGGCGGCGAGCCCGGCGGCGGTGAGGGCGGCCGCCACGGCAACGACGGTCAGGCGCTGACGGAGCATCATGGGGAAGTCTCCTGGGCCGGCCCGGCCTCTCGCCGGGCGACTGTGCTCATGACAGCACCGCACGGGCGACGACCGTCAGACCCAGGACGTGAACGCCTGATGACCTCGCCTTCACAACCTGTCTCTTATACACATCTCCGAGCCCACGAGACAGGCA
>NZ_JOHO01000030.1 GCF_000719705.1 Streptomyces sp. NRRL S-350
GGCCGGGGTGGGGGCGGGGTGTGGGCCGGGTGGGGTTGACGGCGGGGTGGGCTCGGGTGGCTGACGCCCGGGTGCTGTCGCTCCGTCAACTACCGGTTGGTAATGACGTGGTGTGGTTGTCGGATCATCTCTCCTGTGGAACAACTGGGTTGACGTCGACCCAGGAGGACTCGGATGAGGGCTCTGACCCGTCTCGTACCACCACTGCTGCTCACCACCGCGTTGGTCTGGTCCACTGCGCTGCCGGCCGGCGCGGCGGCCCCGCCGCCCAAGGCGCCCGAGGCGGTGGGCTGGGGCGGCGCGGTGGCCACCGTCGACGCCGACGCCACCGCCGCCGGCATCGAGGTGCTGCGCAAGGGCGGCAACGCGGTGGACGCGGCGGTCGCCGCCGCAGCGGCCCTCGGGGTCACCGAGCCGTACTCCTCCGGCATCGGCGGCGGCGGGTACTTCGTCTACTACGACCACGCCACCGGCCGGGTGCACACCATCGACGGCCGCGAGACGGCGGGCCGCGGCGCCGACACCGGACTGTTCCTGGAGGACGGCAAGCCGCTGGCCTTCGCCGACGCCGTCACCAGCGGCCTGTCCGTCGGCGTCCCCGGCACCCCGGCCACCTGGGACGCCGCACTGCGGCAGTGGGGCACCCGCTCGCTCGCCCGCAACCTCGAACCCGCCGAGCGGATCGCCGACGACGGCTTCGTCGTGGACGGGACCTTCCGCAGCCAGACCGCCGACAACCAGGCCAGGTTCAAGGACTTCCCGGCCACCGCGAAGCTCTACCTGCCCGACGGCAAGCCCCCCGAGGTCGGCACCGTCCTGCGCAACCCGGACCTCGCCGCCACCTACCGGCTGCTCGCCAAGGACGGCGTCAAGGCCTTCTACCAGGGCCCGTTGGCCCAGGACATCGTCAACACCCTGCAGCACCCCCCGGTCGACCCGGCCTCCGGCCGCAACGCCCGCCCCGGCAAGGTCGACACCGCCGACCTCGCCGCCTACCGGGTCCGCGACCAGGCGCCCACCCACGTCTCCCACGGCGCCTACGACGTCTACTCGATGGCCCCCTCCAGCTCCGGCGGCACCACGGTCGGAGAGGCGCTCAACATCCTGGAGGACGGCGGCGACGCCTCGACGTACAGCGACACGCAGTACTACCACCACTTCCTGGAGGCCTCCCGGATCGCCTTCGCCGACCGCAACCGCTGGGTCGGAGACCCGGCCGCCGTCGACGTCCCGACCAAGCAGCTGCTCTCCGAGCGCTACGCCGCCTCCCGGGCCTGCCTGATCAGCCCCGACCATGCCCTCACCAGCCCCCTCGCCCCCGGCGACCCGCGCCACCCGGCCGACTGCGCCGACACCGGCCGGACCCTCCCCGAGCCCTACGAGGGCCCCAACACCACGCACCTGACGGTCGCCGACCGCTGGGGCAACATCGTCTCCTACACCCTGACCATCGAGCAGACCGGCGGCAGCGGCATCACCGTCCCCGGCCGGGGCTTCCTGCTCAACAACGAGCTCACCGACTTCGACTTCGCCCCGCTCGCCGCCGGCGTCCCCGACCCCAACCTGCCGGGCCCGGGCAAGCGGCCGCGCTCCTCGATGTCCCCGACCGTCGTACTGCGCGACGGCGAGCCGTTCCTCGCCACCGGCAGCCCCGGCGGCGCGACCATCATCACCACCACCCTGCAGGTGCTGCTCGGCCGCCTCGACCGGGGCCTGAGCCTGGAGCAGGCCATCGCCGCACCGCGCGCCAGCCAGCGCAACACCGCCACGACCCCGGCCGAGCCCGCCTTCCTGGCACTGCCCGAGCGAGCCGGGCTGGAGGCCCTCGGGCACAGCTTCACCAACGGCGGCGAGATCGGCGCCGCCACCGGCGTGGAACGGCTGCCGGACGGCCGCTGGGTGGCCGCCGCCGAACCCGTTCGGCGCGGCGGCGGTTCGGCGGCGGTGGTGCGGCCCGCGCGCTGACCGGTCCGGCGGCCGGGCGCCGGGGCCGTCCGGATCGTCAGTGCCGGACGGTATGTTCGGGGTGGGCTCCTCCCGCGAGGGGTGGCCCACCCCGTCCGTACCGAACCACCGGGAAGGCCGCCCGCCGTGACCGTCCGCATCACCACCTGGAACATCAACTCCGTCACCGCGCGGCTGCCCAAGCTCCTGGAGTGGCTGGAGAGCGCCAAGCCCGACGTGCTCTGCCTGCAGGAACTCAAGTGCGCGGCCGACGCCTTCCCGTACGACGAGGTCCGCGAGCTCGGCTACGAGACGGCCGCGCACGGCACCGGCCGTTGGAACGGCGTCGCCATCGTCTCCCGGCTCGGCCTGGAGGACGTCGTGCGCGGCCTGCCCGGCCAGCCCGGGTACCTCGCCGACGGCGCGCTGCTGCCGGACGTCGAGCCGCGCGCCATCGCCGCCACCTGCGGCCCGGTCCGGGTCTGGTCGGTCTACGTGCCCAACGGCCGCGAGGTCGGCCACACGCACTACCACTACAAGCTGGAGTGGCTGGAGGCGCTGCGCGCGGCCTCCGTCGAGGACGCCGCCGGCTCCCGCCCGTTCGCCGTCCTCGGGGACTTCAACATCGCCCCGACCGACGAGGACGTCTTCGACGTCGCCGCCTTCGAGGGCCTCACCCACGTCACCCCGCTCGAGCGCGCCGCGCTGGAGGCCCTCGGCGGGATCGGGCTGCAGGACGTCGTGCCGCGCCCGCTCAAGTACGACCGCCCCTACACCTACTGGGACTACCGCCAGCTCGCCTTCCCCAAGAACCGGGGCATGCGGATCGACCTCACCTACGCCAACAAGGCCTTCGCCGACGCCGTCACCGACAGCTACGTCGACCGGGAGGCCCGCAAGGGCAAGGGCACGTCGGACCACGCGCCGGTCGTGGTCGACCTCGACCTGTGAGCACCCCGGAAGCCATGGGAGTGAGTCACCGTGCGTGACGGCCGGTAACTCGAACGGTCCTGAGCGCTGGCTGGGCGCACGACGCGTGCCTACCGTCGGTGAATGACCGGGTGCGGTTGATCGACCACGTGGACATGGGAGTCCCCGGCCGCGCCCGAGAATCCCGGAGGTTCCGGCATGCGCCGCACGCGTACGGCCGCCGCCGCCCTGATCGGCGCGACGGCACTGACCGGCCTGACGGCCCCCCTCGCTTCCGCCAGGGACGGCGCGGCCTCGGTCAGCCCGTCCCAGGCCGCACCGGGCCAGACCGTGACGGTCACGGTCTCCTGTGAGAAGTCGGACAAGCCCGAAGCCAAGACCATCACCGCCCGCTCCGCCGCCTTCGAGGGCGGGCCGGCGACCCTCACCCTGGGCCCCGACGGCAAGCACGCCGGTTCCGCCCGCCTCAACTCCCAGCACAGCGGCGACAGCAAGATCGACGGCACCTGCCCGGACCGCGGCGCCTTCTCCACGACCGTGACGGTCGCCGGCGTCGCGGCCGCCACCCCCGACAAGGGCCTCGGCGGCTGGAGCGAGGCGGCGGGGGAGTGGGCCGGTTCGCTCGGGCAATCGGGAGCCGGCAGCCAGCAGGTCGCCCCGCACGGCGCCGTGAAGACCGGTCTCGGCGGCTCGGTCGCGGGCGATCCGGGGGAACTGGCCGGTGGCCTCGCGCTGGTCGCGGGCGGCCTCGGCGGATTCTGGCTGCTGCGGAGGCGCGGTGCCTGACGGCCCCCGCCCCGCCGCGCCCCTGTGCCGCGCCGCCGGATCCTGACGGGACCGGCGGCGCGGCGGTGTGTCAGACGGTCCGGGGCACCGGGCCCGCCGGGCGCTCCGTCCGCGCGGCCCCGGCCTGCCGGGTGGCGCCGTCCTGCCGCAGGCGCCCGTCCTCGTGCGCGAGCATGCCGCCGGCCAGCAGGTACTGGGCCAGCACGTAGGTCGCCATGATCCAGAACTGATGCCCCGGAAGCTCCCGCCACTTGGCCAGCTTGGTGGCGATCAGCGTGTCGGAGAGCAGGAACAGCGCTCCGCCCAGCCCGGTCCGCAGGCCCAGCCCGGCCGAGGTCACGGCCGTCGAGGCGAGCAGCAGGCTGTAGCCGGCCACCGGGATCCGCAGGTCCCCGAGGTCCGGCCAGAGCCGGCCTACCAGGGTCACCCAGGCCGTCGCGTACGCCGCCGCGACCACCAGGGCCCGTCGGCGGTCGGTGAGCGCGCCCCGGCGGACGAACATCGTGACGTAGCAGACGTGCGCCGCCGCGAAGGAGCCCATGCCCGCGAGGAAGGCCGGATCGTTCTTCAGCTGGAGCAGCACGTCCCCGCCCGCGCTCAGCAGCAGCGCCGGCGCCAGCAGCTTCGGTGCCTCCCGCCCGGCCGCCCTGGCCGCCGCCACGCTGTGCGCGGCCAGCAGCGGCATCAGGGCCGGCTTGGTGGCGTTCTGCACCACGGAGGCACCGGACAGGATCGAGCCCAGATGCGCCGCCGAGGTGACCGCGAAGCCGCCCAGCAGGCCGCTGGCCGACCGCAGGCGCGCGCCGAGGACGGCGCGGGTGGTCGTACGGATACTCATGCTGCTGCGGCCTCCGGCGGTCGGACGATGGGGGATCGCACCGACCCTAAGGGAGCCGGACGGGCGGCGAAAGGCCGGGTTACCGGTGCGTAACCCGGGCGGGGCACGGCGGGTGACGACGTGGAGCCCGCAGGAGGGGGCCGGGAACGGAGGGCGGGCGGCCGGTTCGAGGGCTCCTGCGGAGACTTCCGCAGGAGGGCGGTTGCTGCCACCGGGTGACCCGGGCACCGTCTAGTCTGGATCCCGACATGGATCAGCAGGACTACGCGGTCGGCGCCACCCGGGTGGCCGCCGGCAGGCCGGACGGACGCACGGGCGGGGCGGGACGGGGAACCGCCGCCGCCGTCCTCGCCGTACGCGAAGCCGCTCCCTCCTGCGGTGCTGACGACCCGCAGGCCACCGGTGTCTCCAGCAGCGCCGCCCTTTCGCCCGACCCGGGGCTGCTCCGGCTGGCCCACTGGTTCGCCGCCGCCGCACCCGGCACCGCCGACGACCTCTGCGCCGCCTCCTTCGGCCTCTACCCCGCCCGCCACCTCGGCGCACCCGCCGCGCCCGCCGACCCCGACGTCAGCTGGTGGCACGGGCCCACCGTCCATGCCGCCGCGTCCCCGCGCCCGCGTGGGGCCCGCGAGTCGGGCGGCGAGGGCGGCCTGCGCCGTGCCCGCCGTGACGATTCCGCGCTGCCCGTCGTCCGCTCAGGTGCGAAGCCGGGCAGGCCCGGCAGGCACCGCAAGCCCGAGCGCATCCGCGTGATGCCGGAGGCGCCCGTCGACGCGTGGCCGCAGCCGCCGCAGGCCACGCAGGATCGTTCCGGCGAAGGCCTCCCCGTCGCGGAACTGCCCGTCGCGGGACTGCCCGTTGCGGAACTGCCCGGCGAGGAACTCCCCGTCGCGGAACGGCGGATCGCCGCACGGCTGCTGCTCGCCCACCCGCTGGTCACCGCCTCCGGCCCGCACGCCGACGGCTTCCCCCTGATCCGCCGTCACCGCGCCTGGCTCGCCGAACGTTTCGACACCCTGCTCGGCTACCGGCTCGACGTGGGGCCCTGGCACGCCCGGCTCTGCAAGGCAGGCCTCGGTGCCGGCGCCGCCCGCCGTCTCGAACACCCCGCCACCGGAACTCCGTTCACCCCGGGCGCCTACGCCCAACTCGCCCTCGCCCTGGCACTGTTGGTCGACGCCCCGGAGCGGCTCGGGTACCGGCGGCTGCTCGACGCCATGCGCACCGCCGCACCCGGCCTGGCCGCCGACCCGGGCGAGGTCGACATGGCGCTGGCCGCGCTGGCCGGGTGGCAGGTGCTCGGCGACCTGCCGGCCGACCCCGCCGACGACACCTTCGTCCTGACCGTGGACCGCGAACTCGCCCGCGCCGTCCCGGCCGGCCCGCCCGCCCTCGCCGCCGACGCCGCCGACCTCATCCGCCGCGCATCCGAGGCCGAACCCGCCACCGCCGTACGCCGCCTGCTCGCCGAGACGCCCGCCGTCCTCACCGCCGACCTCCCCGAGAGCCACCGCGGCTGGCTGCACGAGCACCGGCTGAGCGGTCCGGCCGCGCTCGCCGAGTTCCTCGGCCTGGAGGTCGAGCTGCGGGCCGAAGGCGTCGCCCTGCTCGACCCGGCCGCCGAACTCACCGACCTCGCCCTCCCCGGCGCCGGCACCCTCGCCCAGGCCACCCAACTGCTGGTCGAGTGCCTGGTCGAGGAGGTCCGCCCGCTGCCCGGCGAGAGCGCCGACGGCGACGCCCCGATCCCGGACGCGCTGATAGACGGCGTCCTCGGCGACATCGCCGACGACTACGGCCTCCCGGCCCGCTACCTCTGCGACCGCACGGCCCTGCGCCGCGACGCCCTGGACCTGCTCCACCGCCTCGGCCTGATCACCCCCACCCCCCAGCCCAAGCGGCCCCCGACCTGGCACCTGCGTCCGCACGCCGCCCGCTTCGCCCCGGCCGCCGACCTCCGACCCACCCCCGGCACCGGCCGCCACTCCCGCCCCGTCCCGCCGGTCACCTCCCCGTCGGCCCCTCGCACCGAACAGCGGGCCTAGGGGAGGTCGCGGCCTCCGCGAACGCGGAAGCACCGCGTCCGCAGTGCGGGCCGGCGGTGCCGGGGCGGCGTGCCGGGGCGGTGATGCCGGGAGCGCGGTGGCGGGTGGTGGGGGCGCGGATGTGAGGCGGGTAGCGGCGGCTACTTGCTGGCGGTGACGCCGGCGAGGGGCCCGTGATCGACGGTTTCCACGGTGGCGCCGACGCCCAGGGTGCCGAGGGCGATGGAGGCGAGGACGGCGGTGCAGGCGAGGAGGCGGCGGTGCCGCTGCGGGAGGGGGAAGCGCGGTTCCTGGTAAGGCGCCTGAGGGCTGGCGTTCATGACAGGGAGGTTTCCAGGGCGGCGTGAACGGTCGGTACGCGCGGGTGAAGTCCGGACGGGGGTTGGGCGTCGGTTGGCCGCATACGCCCCACCCGCCCGGAGTGGGGCGTATGAGCTGGTCAGCGCCGTGTGCTCGGATCGCCGACAGTGATCCGGACAGCCATCCGGGCATCTTCCCGAGGGCGAAGCCGGACAGCGACCCGGACAGCGACCCGGACAGCGACCCGGACGGCGTCCCGCAGGCCGCGCGGCCTGCGGAAGCGGGACGGGCCGGCGGCCGTGCCAGTGGGGCGGCCAGGGGGCGGGGAACGGCCGAAACGACGCGCCGCCGGTCCGGGGCCGGGTGTGCGACGGGTGGCGGGGGTCACAGCGCGCGGCGGAGCCCCTACGCTGGGACGGTGGGATGCCGTTCGAACACCGCACGAACGAATCTCCGCCGCCGGGGTGCCCACCGTGCCCGGGTCGGCCGCGCCGGCGTCACCCCGGGCCGGGCGGTCGCCGAGGAGGTGCCCAGGCTCCATGTCAGGAAACGTCACGTCCGGAAACGTCACGTCCGGAAACGTCACGCCCGGAACCGTCACGTCCGGGAACGTCACGCTCGGAACCGTCACGCCCGGAACCGTCACGTCCGGCAACGTCACGCTCGGAGGCAGCACGCCTGCGATCCCCCCGTCCGGGATCCCCACGTCCGCCGGCGCCCCGCCGGGGATCGTCAAGCCGCTGCCCGTCGAGTGGTTCGTCCCGCACGGCACCAACGCCGAGATGCGCTGGGACGCACTGCGCGACGCCGACGGCGCGTCCGTCGTCGGTCGCCACGTGCCGGTGGAGCGGTTCTTCGTCCGCAACCACACCAGCACGCCGCTGATCGACCCCGACACCTGGCGGCTGAGGCTGTTCGGCAGCGGCCTGCGCGGCGCGCCGACGCCGGAGCGGCCGGTGGAGTTCGACCTGGCCGCCCTCCGGGCGCTGCCCGCGACCCGGATCAGCGCGGTGATCGAGTGCGCGGGCAACGGCCGCGACTACTTCCGCCGCCAGCAGGGCCAGTGCGTCCCGGGCACGCCGTGGGCGCTCGGCGGGATCGGTTCGGCCCGCTGGCGGGGCGTGCGGCTGGCCAAAGTGCTGCGCGCGGCCGGACTGACCGGCGGGGCGGTCGACGTGCTGCCGACCGGCCTCGACGCGGACTACGTGGTCGACGGGGTCAACCACGGCCCGGTCCGCCGGCCCCTGCCGCTCGCCAAGGCGCTGGACGACGCGCTGCTCGCCTACGAGATGAACGACGAGCCGCTGACCCCCGACCACGGCGCGCCGCTGCGGCTGGTGGTGCCCGGCTGGGTGGGCATCGCCTCGATCAAGTGGGTCGGCACCATCGAGGTGGCCGACCACCCGCTCCACTCGCCCTGGAACACCGACTTCTACCGGATGTTCGGCCCGGACCACCCGCCGGGCGGCGGCGCGCCGCTCACCGTCCAGGTGGTCCGCAGCGCCTTCGAGCTGGCCCCGGACGCGGTGCTGGAGGCCGGCCGCGTCCACCGGCTGCACGGGCGCTCGTGGTCCGGCGCGGCGGCGGTGCGCCGGGTCGACGTGAGCTCCGACGGCGGCCGGACGTGGCGGCGCGCCGAACTGCACGGCGGGTCGCACGCCGACGACTGGACGCGCTGGAGCGTCGACTGGCGCCCCGAGCGGCCCGGCCGGTACGAGCTGCGCGCCCGCGCGACGGACCGCCGGGGCAACACCCAGCCCGAGCGGGAGGCGTTCAACCGGGAGGGCTACCTGTTCGGTGCGGTGGTGGCCCACCCGGTGACGGTGGTCTGAGCCCGCCCGGGTTCAGCCGGTGGACTGGACCTCGTACGGGGCCGGATAGCGCGTCTCGTACGGGTTCAGCACCAGCCGCACCACGTCCTCCAGGCGCCGCCGCGCGTCCCCGAGGGTGGTGCGGCCGGTCACCCAGGCCGTCAGCTCGCCCTGCCAGGCATGCGCGACGATGTGCCGCACCAGGTCGCTCGCGGCGGCCGGCACCTCCGCCGTCACCGCCTGCAGGGCGGTGCTGTCGGCCCGGGCCATGCCCTGCAGCGCCTCGCTGGCGAACGGGTCGGTGGAGGCGGCCACGGACACCCGCAGCCTGGCGAGCTCCGGCTGCCGCTGGTAGGCCCGCATCCCGCCCCGGACGAAGCGCACCGCCCGGTCCGTCGCGCCCGGCCCGGCCCGGGGCCCGCGCAGCTCGGCCACCAGGTCGGCCAGCAGCAGGCGGTGCCACTCGGCGATCGCCGCAGCCAGGAGGTGGTCCTTGGAGGAGAAGTAGCGGTACGCCGTCCCCAGTGCGACTCCGGACCGCTCGCAGACCTGTTTCATCTGCAGCCGCTCGACGCCGATCTCGTTCACCAGGGCGAGCGCGGCCGCTATCAGGCTTTCGCGGCGTTCGAGCTGACGTGGAGACATCGCCTCCACCGGCCGTGGTGACAGGTCAACCTTGGTCACCCGCACCATGATACGGGCCGGGACCGCTCAGGAGTATGACGCCGACCGGCTCCCTTCCGTTCGCCCGCGGGTCACCGGGGTGCGGCGGCGCTACGACTGCCTGCGGATCAGGGCCTCCTGGACGGCGGACGCGACCAGCCGGCCGCCCAGGTCGTAGAACTCGCCGAGCGCCAGGCCCCGGCCGTCCGAGGCGGACGGGCTGCGCTGGGCGAACAGCAGCCACTCGTCGGCCCGGAACGGGCGGTGGAACCACATCGCGTGGTCCAGCGAGGCCATCAGCAGCGTGGGCGGCGCGGTGCGTTGGAAGAAGTTCGGCTGCTCGTTCAGCCCGGCGGTCGAGGCGAGGGTGAGGTCGGACAGGTAGGCGAGCGCGCCGGCGTGCAGCAGCGGGTCGTCGCCCGGCAGCGGGGAGGCGGTGCGCATCCAGACGAAATGCTGGAGCAGGCCGGGGACGGCCGGCGGCACGCCCGGGGCGCCCGGCGGGACGAAGCGCACGTCGAGGTCGTTGAAGCCGCCGGTCGCCGCGACCGTCCGGCGGACGTCGTCGGGTGCGTGGGCCACGGCGTCCGGCAGGGACTCCGGGCCGGGCAGCGGCGGCATCGCGCGGTGGCGGTCGGCGGCGGGCTCGGGGTGCTTGAAGGAGGCGGTGAGCGAGAAGATCTCGTTCCGGTCCTGGACCGCCGTGACCCGGCGGGTGGTGTACGAGAAGCCCTCGCGCACCCGCTCGACCAGGTAGTCGATCGGCAGGGCCGGGATGCCCGGAAGGAGGAAGTAGCCGTGCAGCGAGTGCACCGGGCGGCGGTCCTCGACGGTGCGGCCGGCGGCGACGAGGGCCTGCGCGGCGACATGGCCGCCGAAGGCGCGCATCGGGGCGCCGGCGTGGCAGAAGCCCCGGAACGTGTTCTCGTCCAGCCGCTCGATCTCCAGCAGCTCGGCGAACGGTCCGGTCGGCCGGGCGGCCCCGGCGGCCAGGACGTGCGGTTCGGTCAGGTCGGTCACGGGGCCATAGTGGCAGAACCCAACCGTCCGGTGGTGTGACGTGGGTAACGGTGGCGCGGAGCGAGGGGTCGGTAGAACGCGTTCCAGTCCGGGGAGCTGGGGACGGTCGGAGGGCGGGGGTGCAGGGATGGCGCGGATGGCAACGAACGGATGACAGGTGACGGATGGGAGATGTCAGATGTCAGATGACAACTTTCAGCGAACAGATTTTGAAATCTGTTCGCTGAGCTCTGTTACCTGTTCGCGTGCCTCGCTCGTCGAGGGGGCCGGTCCTGCTGTCCCTGCCGTCCCGGCCGCCTTCGGCGTCTCGGCCTCCTCGGCTGCCCCGGTCGGCGGCTCGGTGCCGACCGGCGAAGCGGTGACGGCGCGCCACCAGAGGCGGAGGGCGGGCGGGTCGGTGGGTTCGAACGGCTTGCCCGGGCGGGGGACCGCGATCTGGGCGCCGAGCGCCCGGGCGGCGGCGACCACCCGTTCGACGGGTTCCTCCCAGGGGTGCAGCGCGAGGTTGAAGGTGCACCAGTGGATCGGCAGCAGCAGCTCGCCGCCCAGGTCCAGGTGCGCCTGCACGCCCTCCTCGGGCGTCATGTGCACCTCGGGCCAGAAGTCGCTGTACGCGCCGACCTGCACCATGGTCGCGTCGAACGGGCCGAGCCGCCGGCCGATCTCGGCGAACCCGGGGAAGTAGCCGGTGTCCCCGCTGTGGAAGATCCGGTGCCCGCCGCCGGAGACCACCCAGGAGGCCCACAGGAACAGGGAACTGGTGCGCGGCCCCCGGCTGCAGTAGTGGCGGGCGGGCGTGGCGGTCAGGGTCAGTCCGGCGACCTCGGCCGACTCCCACCAGTCCAGCTCGACGATCCGGTCGACCGGCACGCCCCAGTGCTCCAGGTGCGCGCCGACGCCGAGCGGCACGGCGAACACCGTGCCCGTCCCGATCAGCGCCTGGACGGTGGCCATGTCGAGGTGGTCGTAGTGGTCGTGCGAGACCACGACGACGTCCACCGGCCCGAGTTCGGACAGCGGAAGCGGCACCGGGTGGAGCCGCTTGGGCCCGGTCCAGGCGAACGGGGAGCAGCGCTCGCCCCAGACGGGGTCGATGAGGACGCGCCGTCCGCCGATCTCGGCGAGCACGGTGGCGTGGCCCAGCCAGGTCAGCCGCAGTCCGGACTCCGGCGGTGCGGCCAGGTCGGCCGGGAGCAGCCGGTGGACCGGTACGGCGGCGGCCGGTGCCCGGCGGGTCTTGTCCCCGCTGAGCTGGGCGCGGGTGATCTCCAGCGGGCTGCGCTCGTACACCAGGCGGCGGGTCGGCACCGGGTTGCGGAAGGCGCCGTCGGCGAAGTTCGGGGAGCGGCGGATCCGGGCCAGCCGCTCGCCCCGGGGTTCGGCGCCGAAGGCGTCGGCCCGGACCCGGTGCCAGGCGGCCCGGGGCAGCCCGGCCAATCCGGGGACGGCGCGGTCGGCGGCGAGCTCGGCGGCGGTGCCGGCGGAGGGCGGGGCGAACTGCGAGGTCAGACCGGCGAGGCGGGAGAACCACGGGGCGGGGCGGGGCACGGCTCCTCCAAGGACGGTCACGGCTACCGGGCGTGCCCGGGGCGCGTATCGCAGTGGCGGGTGGGGCCCTCGTGATACGACAACCATCTCGTCGGAGATTACTCGCCATGGGCCGTCCGGACCTGGTGGAGGGCCCGGCGCGGTCCAATCGGCGTACCCGGCCGGGCCCTGCGCCCTCTTCGGTCAGGCGTAGAAGCGGGTGATCGTTTCTGCCACGCAGTGCGGCTTGGCGCTCCCTTCGCTCGTGATCGTGAACCGCACCACGGCCTGGACGCCGCCGGGCACCTCACTGGTCGAGAGCAGCTCGGCCGTCGCGCGGATCGCCGTGCCGACCGGCACCGGGGCCGGGAAGCGCACCTTGTCGGAGCCGTAGTTCAGGGCCATCCGCACGCCCTCGACGGCGTAGCACTCCTTCGCCAGCACCGGGATCATCGACTGGGTCAGATAGCCGTGCGCGATGGTCGAGCCGAACTGGCTCTCCTTCGCCCGCTCCGGGTCCACATGGATCCACTGGTGGTCGCCGGTCGCCTCGGCGAACAGGTCGATCTGCCGCTGCTCGATGGTGTGCCACTCGCTGGTGCCCAGCTGGGTGCCGACGGCGGCGGTCAACTCGGCGAGGGAGGCGAAGGTC
Organism: Streptomyces sp. NRRL S-350; assembly: GCF_000719705.1. Classification (GTDB taxonomy): domain Bacteria; phylum Actinomycetota; class Actinomycetes; order Streptomycetales; family Streptomycetaceae; genus Kitasatospora. The sequence continues at coordinate 12,517 of NZ_JOHO01000030.1, forward strand.
GTCACGGTGCGCTCCTGGAGGGGGACGGGCCCCGGGAGGGGGCCAGGACGCCGGAAGCGTATGCCTACCCGCTGGTATCTGTCAGGAGCCCGAAGATCCCGCGGGCGAAATCCGGCGCCGAGGGGGCCGAGGTCGGGGGAGAGCCGAGGTGTCGGGCGGCGAGGGGGCGAGGGAGGGGCGCCGGTGCTCAGGGGCGCAGCGCGGCGTACCCCGGGCTGCCCTGCCCGGTCGGGGACAGGCGCCGGCCGCTCACCAGCTCCGGCACCAGCGCCACGAACAGCGGCTCCGGGTCGCACACCCACGGCCGCAGGCCGGAGCGCAGCACCCGTCGCACCTGTTCGGGATCGCGCACCGCGTCGGCCCGGCCGTGCACCAGCACGCTCCAGCCGGTGCGGGTGACCGGGTCCAGCCGATCGGCCTGGAAGGCCACCACGGTGCCGTCAAGCCCGCGCGCGGTGGCACTTCCCCGGCGCACGGCGAGCACCAGCCGCCCGTCCAGGACCTCGAAGGAGACCGGCAGGACGGCCGGCAGTGCGTGCTCGGTGTACACCACGCGTCCGACGGGCACGGTGCTGAGCAGCCGCAGGCACTCGGCCTCGCCCAGGGTCTCCACGCAGTCCTCACGCTCCATGCGTCCGATCGTCCTCCGGTCGCCGACCGCGTCGATAGGGCCCATGGTCCCTGAGGAGTCGGGTCGGGAGCCCCGGCGGCGGCCGGCCGGGGCGGTAGCCTGCCCGGCGGCGCAACAGTGACGCGGAGACGGATCGGTGCCGCGCACGGTGGCTCGCCCGCGAACCGCGCGGCGGCCGACCGCGGCGGCGGGTGCCGGCCCCGGGTGCCGGGGCGGCCAGGAGGGGGGACGGATGGCGGGCGGGGTCGATCTGGTGGTGATCGGGGCGCACGGCGGACCCGAGCGGGCCTTCGGCGGTTCGGCGCTCGCGTCGGCCGGCGCCGGGCTGCTCGCCGAGGTGCTGCCCGGAATGTTCTTCGACACCGGCGCGGCCGGCTGCCGGCTGACCACCGCGCCGCCGGACGCGGACGCCAACGCGATGCTCACCGCCGTCCGGGACGCGGCCCAGCACCCCGGACGCTGGCTGGTGGTCTGCCTGGTCGGGCAGCTGGTGGCCGATCCGCGCGGGCGCCGCCTCGCCCTGGTCACCGGCGGGAGCACCGCCGACAACGCCTACCGCCGGGGCCTGGCCTGGGACTGGGTGGTCAGCGCGATGGTGCACGGCGACCAGGAGGAGGCGCTGCTGCTGGTCGACGCGGTGGCCGACCGGGACACCTGGGCGGCGCTGGAGCGCGGCGGCGGCGAGGACGGCGCCGGCGAACTGCTGAGCTTCCCGCGCGTCCCCCTGTGGGGCCGGGTCGGGCGCTACGCCCCGGGCAGACGCGGCCGGGACGCCGTGCTGCCGGGCGGTGACGGCTCGTTCAGCCGGGCCCTCACCGCCGTCCTGCGCGACGGCGTCCCGGGGGCTCCGGCGGCCGTCGCCCCACTGGACCTCCAGCCCGCCGTGGCGGCGCTGACGGACGGGCGGGAGTCGGTCGGTAGTTCGGGTGCGCCGGGCGCGCGCCTGCTCGTTCCGCCGCAGGGCGGGCGCCTGTTGATGCGCAATCGGGCCGCAGTTCGGGGCGCATTGGCCGGATTGTCGCTTTCCGAAGAACTGTTGGCCGTTCTGTGGCGGGAAAGTGCCCCGACGGAACCGCCTTCCACGTAAGGTCAGGGGGCCTGAGGTGTTGCCGTGATGGGGTGGGTTGGCGAAGAATCGATCCCCAGCGGAAAGCCCGGCGGGACGACGGAATTCTTCCGGCGGCCGTAGATCACGGATCGGGTCGGTCGCGACGAGGTGGGCGATGCGGCAGCGCGGAAATGTGGTGCGCCCCGGGGCGGTTGGGCTCGGCGGGGCGGTTCTGGTGTTGTTGCTCGGTGCTTGCGCGGGTGGCGGGGCCGGCGGTTCCGTCGATCACCTGGGGACGGCTGTGCCCACTGTTGCGGGAGTGAACCCGGTAACTCCTTCGGGTGGTTCGGTAAACGCCACGATCGCGCCGACCGAAGGGCCGGAAGGGGCCATGGGCCGGGTCGCGTTGAAGGCGTATCAGGACTGGTGGGAGGTCCAGGCCGAGGTTTTCGGACGGCCGGATTCGGACGGGTACACACTGGAGCAGTACTCTTCCGGCCGGGCCCTGTCGGACACCCTGGTCGGACTCCGCCAACTCCGGGACGCCAAAGCGGTGATGACCGGAACGCCGCGCAATTCGCCGGTGGTCGAGGCCATCGACCTGAAAGCCGATCCGCAGACCGCCGTGATCGAGGACTGCGTCGACCTGACGGCCTGGCACCGCGTCGATGCCGCCACCGGGGCCACCAAGGATCCGGGGCAGCGGCTGAACCGCTACGTCGCGAAGGCGTCCCTGCGCATGTTCCAAGCACATTGGCTGATCTACGAGTTCACACGGGAGGTGGACCGGACATGCTGAACGCGCGGAAACCGGCCCGGCGAATCGCGGCCGCGGCGTCGATGTCGGTCGGGTTGCTGCTGTCCTCGGCAGTGGCCGCGACGGCGGACGAACCGCCCAGCGGCGGAGCCGAGCAGTGTTTCCCGAACGTGATCTGTGCGGACGCCAATTCCGGCGGAAAGACGCCCGTGCCGGGATCCACGAAACCGGGCGGCGGGGGCGGCGGAGGTGCGGACACCGGCCCGCAGCTGTGCAGCTACCACGACGTCCCCTGGGCCTGCCACGACCCGCAGTTGGGCTGGTTCAACAGCGACAAGGGCTGCTACTTCCGCGCACTGGACAACCCCCCGGCCGCGGGCGACCCGGCATGGGACGGACACGACCCGAAGGACGGCTCGCTCTACTCGAAGGTCTGCCCGCAGACGGGCGGGGGCCAGGACGGGGCCGAGATCGTCTTCGTGCCCAGGTCGGAGAACGGGCCCGCGCCGGACGCCGAGGCCATGGCCATCGAGTCGGCGAGGGAGCAGGTCGTCTTCGGGAAGCCAGTCGGCCGGGTCGCGCCGGACGGCACCGCGGTCGTCAACTCGCCGGTCTGGCTCTGGGCCGACCACGCCGCGACACCGGCGCCCGGAACGGCGGCGGTGCAGGGCATCTCCGTCACCGTCACCCCCAAGCCGGTGCGGGCGGACTGGGACTTCGGGGACGGCCTCAAGACGTCCTGCGCGACGGCCGGCACGCCGTACGAGCCCAAGTACGAGGGCGCCCGGTCACCGGACTGCGGCTTCGTGTTCAAGACCAGCTCAGGCAAGCAGAAGGACGGGGTCTTCGCCGCCACGGTGACGATGAACTGGGAAGCCACCGTGGTCGTCACCGGCGGGCCCAACCCGAGGACCTTCAAGATCGGCGGCATCAAGCAGACCAGCCCGGTCTTCCGACTCAGGGTCGCCGAGGTGCAGGTGCTCAACTGAGCCCGCCACGGCGGCGATCCGACCACTGACGATCCAGAGACGAACGAGGGAAAGGCGGAACCCGGTGGAGAACCGTACGTACGCGACGCCGGGATCCGGCACACCCGCGGGCGCCGGCGCGTCCGTGGCGCTCCCGGAACAGCCGGAGCCGGGCGGCGCCGCCGGCCAGGGCCGCGGGCGGACGGCGCCGCACGCGCCCGGGCGGACCATGCGGGCGAGGCGGCGGCGCCCGGCCGTGCTGGCGATGGCGGTCGCGCTGATCGCGGCCGGCGGCCTGGGCGGGGCCGTCCTCTACGACAGCACCGGCCAGCGGGTCGCGGTGCTGGCGCTCGCCCGGGACGTGCCGTGGGGGCAGGTGATCACCGAGGACGACCTGGTGGTGGCCCGGATCGCGGGCGACCCGGCACTGCACCCGCTGTCCGCCCAGGACCGGACGAAGGCCGTCGGCATGCGCGCCGCCACCGACCTCAAGCGCGGCGCCATGCTCACCGGCGGCGACCTGGCCCAGGGCCTCACCGTCCAGCCAGGGCAGATCGTGGTCGGCGTGTCGGCCAAGCGCAGCCAACTGCCCGCCAGCCGCCTCCAGCCCGGGGTGCAGCTGGTCGTGGTCTACACGCCCGACAACGGGCGGGCCGACTCGCTGCCCGCGACGGTGATCACCGTCGGCCGGGTGGACACCGACGGCAGCCAGGTGATCGACGTCGCGGTCGGCACGGCGGACGGGCCCCGGCTGGCGCAGTGGGTGGCGAGCGGCCGGATCCAGGTGCTGCTGGCGCCGCGCGGCACCACGACCGGGGGTCCGGGCGGCGGCGCCGCGCCCAGCCCCGCCCCGAGCGGCGCGCCGTCCGTCGGGGCGCCTTCGGGTGCGCCGTCCGGCGGTGCCGGCACGCCCGGGGCCCCGGCCGCGACGGGAGGCGCCTGATGGCGGTGATCGCGGTGGTCGGCGGCCCGGGCGCGCCCGGCGCGACCACGGCTGCGCTGGCGCTGCTGCTGGCCTGGCCGCTCCAGCCCGGCCGGCGGATCCTGCTGGTCGAGGCCGACCCGGACGGCGGCGCGGTGCTCGCCGGCGCCCTGGAGGGCCGGGTCGAGGCGGTGTACGGGCTGCGCAACCTGGCCGTCGCCGACCGGCGCGGGCTCCTCGCCCAGACCATCTGGGAACAGCTGATCGACCTGTCGCCCGACGGCGAGGCCCAGCGCCTGCTGCTGCCCGGGCTGACCGACCCCACCCAGGCCCCCGGCCTCGCCTACACCTGGGAGCCGCTCGCCGAACTGCTGCACGGCATCGAACAGCAGGGCTACGACGTCATCGTGGACCTCGGCCGCTCCGGCGCCACCGGCGCGAGCGCGGTACTCGCCCGCCGGGCCGACGTGGTGGCCGCGACCGTCCGGACGACGCTGCGCGGGCTCAGCTCCGTGCGGCCCCGGCTCGCCGCCCTCGCCGAGGACCTGGCCTCCGCCGGCACCGGCGCGGACGCGCTCGGGCTGCTGCTGGTCGCCGAGGGGCCGTACGCGCGGGCGGAGGTGGCCCGCGAACTCGGGCTGCCGGTCCTCGGGGTGCTGCCGTACGCCACCCGCACCGCGAAGGTGCTCTCCGACGGCGGCGACACCACCGACCGGCGGTTCGTCCGCTCCGAACTGATGCGGACGGCCCGGTCGGCGGCGGACGAGGTGCAGCTGCTGGTCCGCCGCAGGCGGCAGCGGCTCGCGCCGACCGCCGAACCGGCTCCGGCGCCGGCCCGGTTGGGGGCGGCCGGTCCGGTGGCGGCTTCCCCGGTGGCGGCTTCTCCGGTGGCGGCTGGTCCGGTGCACGCCCAGCCGGTGCCGACGCCCGCGTCCGCCACGTACGGCCAGACCACGTACGGCCAGACCGGCTACGGGCAGACCGGCTACGTCCAAGGCGGCTCCGGGCAGGGCGGCCCTGCGCAGGCGGCCTACGGGCAGTATCCGCACGGGCAGAGCGCCTACGGCGCGGTCGGGTCCGCTCAGGCGGGGCCTGGGCAGGCCGGGTACGGCCAGGCGGGGTACGGCCAGGCGGGGTACGCGCAGGCGGGGTACGCGCAGGGCGGGTTCGCCCAGCCGCCGTACCGGCAGGCAGCCGCCGAGGCCGAGCCGCCGTCGTACAGCCCGCCGCAGCCGGTCCCGCCGGTGATCGTCACCGGGCCGGTCGCGCCGCTCGCCGGGCTGGCCCCCCAGCCGGCCGCGCCGGCGCCGTTCCCGGCGCACGTCCAGTCGCCGCAGCAGGCCGAGCGCCGCGACCGGGGCGGCCTCGACGATCAGAACAACTCCCAGCAGGCATCGATGACGAATGGTCAGGTCGAGGTGAACGGGCAGTACCCGCCCAATCCCGGGGAGGTGCTCCGTGCGCGGTAGCCCCCTGCACCAGCGCTCCGCGGCCGACCCGGCCGCCCTGCCCTGGGCCGCTCCGACACCGGCCGCGACGCCGGCGCCCGCGCCGGCTCAGGCTCCGCCCGCCGCGCACGCGACCGGCCCGGTCGCCCCGCCCCAGGCCTACCGGCCGGGCCCGGTGGCGCCGCCGCCCGTGGCCGCCGGCCCCGTCACGCCGACCGCCGTCCCCTCCCAGCTGCCCTCGCTGGACGTGCGCGGCGCCGCGACCCGGCCGGCCGTCGACCCGCAGGTCGCCCGGGAGCTCAAGCGTCAGGTCGCGGCCGAACTGCACCAGCAGATCACCCGGTTGACCACCACCTCCGGTTCCGAGCCGGATCGTGCCACCCGCCGCCAACGCGGCCGGGCACTGATCGAGGAGGCCGTCGCCCGCTGGTCCGACGCCTACGCACAGACCCACGGCATCCCGCCCACCCGGGAGCAGGACCGCGCCCTCGCCGAGGCCGTGTTCGACCTGCTCTTCCGGGCCGGCCGGCTCCAGCCCTACCTGGACGACCCGGAGATCGAGAACATCCTGATCAACGGCTGCGACGACGTCTGGGTCTCCAAGGTGCACCAACCCCTGCGCCAGGTGCCGCCGGTGGCCGACACCGACACCGAACTCGTCGAGCTGCTCCAGGACTTGGCCCGCCAGCACGGCGGCGGTGAGCGCAGCCTGTCCACCGCCAGCCCGACGCTCGCGCTGCGCCTGGAGGGCGGCATGCGCCTGCAGGCGCTCACCGAGGTGACGCCCCGCCCGTACGTGGCGATCCGCCGGCACCGGGTGGCCTCCGCGACGCTCTCCGAGATGGTCGAACTCGGCACCCTGGACGGTACGCTGGCCGCGTTCCTGGCCGCGGCGATCCGGGCCCGGAAGAACGTGATGATCACCGGGACCCAGGGCGTCGGCAAGACCAGCCTGCTGCGCGCGATGGCCGCCGAGATCCCGCCGGACGAGCGGATCGGCACCCTGGAGTCGGAGTTCGAGCTCTGGCTGCACACCCTCGGCCACCTGCGCCAGGTCGTCCCGATGGAGGCCCGCGAGGGCAACGGCGAACGCGTCGAGGGCCGCCTGGCCGGGGAGTTGACGATCGGCGACCTCATCCCCGCGGCGCTGCGGATGACGCTGTCCCGGATCATCGTCGGCGAGGTGCGCTCCGGCGAGGTCGTCCCGATGCTGCGGGTCATGACCAACGGCGAGGGCGGCTCGATGTGCACCCTGCATGCCCGCGGTCCGCACATGGTGGTCGACCGCATCGCCGAACTCTGCCTGGAATACGGCTCGCACATGACCGACTCGCTCGCCTACCGGCTCACCGCCAACGCCCTGGACCTCATCGTGCACGTCGCCATGGTCGACGAGACCGCCGTCGGCGGCCGCCGGCACCGCTTCGTCTCCCACGTCCTGGAGGTCACCGGCCTCGGCGAGAGCGGCCGGCCCGCGCTGAACACCGTCTTCGGCCCCCGGCCGGACCTCGGCGAGCCGCGAGCCGTCCCGCACACCCCGCCGCAGTGCCTCGACGACCTGCGCCGGGCCGGTTTCGACGCCGCCCTGCTCGACTCCCGGTACGGGAGTTGGGCCACCCCGCTGCAGCTTCGGATCGGGGGTGGCGCACGGTGATGCTGCTGTTCACCCTGTGCGGGCTGGCGGTCGCGGGCGGACTGGTCGCCCTGGTGGCGTGGTTCCGCGGCAGCGAGCCGGGCGACGAGGACGCGCCGGCGCGGCCCAACCCGCTGGCCGGGCGCGCCCACGTGTTCTGGTACGGCGCCCCCGGATCGGCCGCCCCGCGGATGGTGCGGCTGCGCCGCGTCCAACTGCCGCTGGCGCTCGCCGGCGCGCCGCTGGCCTGGCTGTTCACCGGCATCCCGCTGACCGCGCTGCTGGTGCCGCTGGCCGTCTTCGGCCTGCCCTGGCTGTTCGACACCACCCGGCCGGACACCCACCGGATCGAGCGGCTCGAAGCACTGTCCGAATGGACGCAGCGCATCGCCGACGTGCTGCTGCTCGGTGTCGGCCTCAACCAGGCCATTGTCACCAGCCGCCGCACCGCCCCCGCCGCCCTGGAGGACGAGATCGGCGAGCTGGCCGCCCGGCTGCAGGCCCGCTGGCGGCCCGAGGAGGCGCTGCGCGCCTTCGCGGACAGCCTCGCCGACGCCACCGCCGACAAGGTGCTCGCCGCGCTCGTGCTGCGGGCCGGGGACAGTGGCCCCGGCCTGGCCCGGACCCTGGCCGACATGGCCGACTCGGTCCGCGAGGAGGTCCGCCAGCGCCGCGCCATCGAGGCCGACCGGGCCAAGCACCGGACCACCATCCGCTGGCTGGTCGGCATCATCGTGCTGGTCGTCACGGTCGGCTCCTTCAACACCGAGTACACCCGCCCGTACGGCACCTTCCTCGGGCAGCTGGTCCTCGCGGTGGTCGCCGCCCTGTTCGTGGCGATCATCGCCTGGATGCGGGCGCTGGCCTCCCACCCGCCGGTGCCCCGGCTGCTCACGCCGGACCGGCGCAGCCGCGGCGGGCGCCGGGCGGGCGCCGGGGTGCGCGAGCAGAAGCCCGCCGAGCAGCTCGGGGAGGTCCGGTGATCTCCTCCTGGTCCGTGCTGGCCGGCGCCGTCGCGGCCGGTGGCGTCGCCCTGTTGGTCGCCGAACTCCGGCCCGCGCCGCCCGACCTGCGCCAGGCGCTGGACCGGCTGCACGCCGTCCCCGCCGACCGCGCGCAGGACCCGGACGAGCGGCCGCGCTGGTACGACCGGATCGGCGAGCGGTCCGTCCACCTGCGGGGGGTCTCCGTACCGCGCCGCGAACTCTCCCTGATCGGCCGCACCCCGGCCCGGTTCATGGTGCACAAGCTGCTGTTCGCCGCGCTCGGCCTGATGCTGCCCGCCTACCTGGGCGCGATGGCCGTGCTGATGGACGTCGGCCTGCCGTTCGCGCTGCCGCTGGTCGCCGGGCCGCTGCTGGCCGGCCTGCTCTGGTTCGTCCCGGACGCCATCGTGCGCGGCGAGGCGAAGGAGGCGCGCACCGAGTACCTGCACGGCATCGCCGCCTACCTGGAACTCGTCGCACTGGAGCGGGCCGCCGACTGCGGGCCCGCCGAGGCGCTGCGCCGGGCCGCCGCGGTCGGCCGGGGCGCGGTGTTCCGGCGGATCCGCGACGCACTCGAGCGCGCGGCCACCGACCGCCTTCCGCCGTGGGCCGGACTCGACGCGCTGGCCGAGGAGTTGGGGCTCAGCCCGCTGCAGGACGTGGCCGACATCATGCGGCTGTCCGGCAACGACGGCGCCGCCGTGTACGACACCCTGCGGGCCCGCGCCAAGGGCCTGCGCGGCGAACTCCTGGCCGAGGACCTGGCCCGCGCCAACGCCGACAGCGAGCGGATGGTCGCGCCGGGGGCCGCCCTGACCCTGCTGATGACGGTCCTGATCGTCTTCCCCGCACTGCACCAGATGCTCAACTGAGGTGCCCGGCCGAGCAGCTGACACCAGAGCACGTAGCACAACGCAACACAACGCCACACCACACCACATCGCCACAGCCCCGGGAGACCCCGATGACCGTACGACTCGCCCAGCTGGCCGGCCGGGTGCTGCGACCCGTCCTGCTGCCGGTGCAGTTCGCGCTGCTGCTGTTCACGCTGCGGCTGGGCCGGCTGCGCGCCGCCCGCGCGCGCGGCGACCGCGGCGCTATCAGCATCGAACTGGCCCTCGCCATCATCGCGTTGGTCTTCGTCGCGGGTGCCGTCGCGACCGCGCTGTACCTGCTCAAGGACAAGGTCGTTCAGAAGGTGGAGCAGGACCCGAACATGCCGGGCGGCGCGGGCGGCGCCACCAAGTGATGCGCCGCCCTCTCCGCCGCAGGGACGACCGGGGGTCGATGAGCGTCAGTCTCGCCATCGTCTTCCCGGTCGTCCTGCTGCTCCTGCTGCTCGTCGTCCAGGCCTCGCTGTGGTGGTTCGACCGGCAGGTCGCGCTCACCGCCGCCCGCGAGGGCGTGGACGCCGGTCGGGTCCAGGGGAACGCGACGGACGAGGTGAAGAACGAGGCGGCGCAGCGCCAGGCCCGGGACTTCCTCGACCGGCAGGGCGCGCACGGCTACTCGGTGAGGACGGACGGCAGCACGCCCCTGACCATCCGGGTCACCGTGGAGCTGACGCCGCCGCTGCTGATACCGGGGCTCCGCGCCCCCAGCATCACCCAGTTCGCCGAGGCGCCGCGCGAGCGCTTCGTCCCACCCGGGGTGAAGCCGTGAGACCGGCGTCGCCCTGGGCGGCGACGGCGCGACGGTGGCGGCTGCGCAGGAGGGACCGGGGCGGGATCGCCATCGAGGCGGCGATCGTCGTTCCGCCCGTGGTCGGCCTGGTACTGCTGGCCGTCGCTGCCGGACGGGTGCAGACGACGGCGGCCACGGTCGAGGCCGCGGCCCGTGCGGGGGCCCGCACGGCCACGCTCCAGCGCGACCCGGGCGCGATGAACCAGTCGGCCAGGGACTCCGCCTTCGCGGCGCTGCGCCAGCAGGGAGTCTCCTGCCGCGACGGGGACGTCCGGGTCGAGAAGGGCACGCTGGACCTGCCGGGCGGCCCGGTCGACACCGTGAAGGTCAGGGTGGCCTGCGACGTCGAACTGGCCGACCTGCTCGGCGGACCGTCCGGGGTACCCGTGACGAAGCACCTCGTCGGCGAGTTCACCTCGGTGGTGGACCGCTACCGGGGCACGTGACGGCGCGCGCCGCCGCCACGGGCAACACCACGACGGGGGATTGGAGGCGGCCCGCGCGGGGGAGACGCAAGCGGAGAGCGCTCGGGGGATGACACAGCGGTACCGAGCGGCGCCCGGTGGGGGCCGGTGGGGAGAGCGACGTGTGGATTGGGGGAGGGGGATGCGGGTGCTGAGCCGTCTGCGGCGACGGGCGTCGCGCCGGTCGGACCGGGGCGCGGTGGCGCTCTTCGTGGCGATCTGCGCGGCGTACGTCGTGCTCGTCATCGCCCTGGTGATCGACGCGGGCGGCAGGCTCCGGGTCGCCGAGCGCACCGACGCCTACGCCCTGGAGGCCGCGCGGGTCGGCGGGCAGCAGCTCGACCAGGCGGAGCTGCTGAAGGGCAAGGGCTTCAAGGCCCAGCAGCAGTACGCCCAGGCCGCCGCCGACGCCTACCTCGGCCTGTACGGGCTCAAATCCGCGAGCGTCGACTTCTCCGATGACGGCAGGGTCGTCATCGTCACCGTGCAGGCCGACTTCCACCCGGCCCTGCTGGGCGCCCTCGGAAATCGGAAGGTAACGGGCAAGGGCAGTGCGACCCTCGTCCACGGAGTCGAGAAAGCGGAGACCGACTGATGGCCGCGCCACGTGCCAAGGACCAGGCCCGAACTGCCCGGGCCCGTACCGGGCGGGACCGTACCGGGCGGGACCGTACCGACCGGGACCGAACCGACCGGACCCGTACCGACCGGACGCATGCTGACCGGGACGGCTCCGGCCGGGCCCATGCCGCCGGCCGCCGGTCCGCCGCGCCGTCGCCCCGACCGCCGAGCCGGGGCGGCCGCGCCGGAGCCCTGGTCACCGCCCTCGCCGCGCTGGCCGCCCTGGCCGTCCTCCTGATCGGTGTCCCCGCACTGCTGCTGTACGGCACCCAGGCGGTCGCCGGGATGGGGGAGGTCGCGCCCGGCGGCATCGGGGAGGCGCTCACCAGCCCGGACGACGGGCACCTGTTCCTGTGGGCGCTGGTGGTGGTCGGCTGGCTCGCCTGGGCCTGCTTCGCGTTCTCCGTGCTGCTGGAGATCCCGGCCCAGCTGCGCGGCCGGGTCGCGCGCCGGATCCCGGCCTTCGGCTGGAGCCAGCGGCTCGCCGCCGGGCTGGTCGGCTCGGTGCTCGCCCTGCTGCCGGTCGCCGGATCGGCCTTCGCGGCCGTCCCCGAGCTGGCCCACAGCCCGGCCGTCCAGGCGCAGTTGACCCCGGGCGTGCAGCGCGCCGCGCTACCCGCCGCCCAGTCCGCCCCCGTCCTGACGCCCGCCGCCGAGCAGCAGCCCACGTACACCGTGCGTGACAGCCGGCCCGCGGACAGCCTCTGGTCCATCGCCGAGCGCCAACTGGGCTCGGGAGAACGGTGGGTGGAGATCGCCAAGCTCAACGACGGCCGGGTGATGGAGGATTCGGGGGTCCGCTTCGACGCCGACCGGCCGATCCAGCCCGGTTGGGACCTGCTGATGCCGGCGGACGCCAAACCGGACGAGGCGAAGGGCCCGAACGCTGCTTCGACGCCGGCGCCCTCGGGGGACGCCACCCAGGGAGCACCGGGGACGGCACAGGCGACACCGCCTGCGAACCCGCAGGCGGACTCGCCGACGGCGCCGCAGCCCGGCGAGTCGGACGGCTCGGGTGGCCGGCACACCGTCACCGTCCAGGCCGGAGACAGCCTGTCGGCCATCGCCCAGCGGGAGTTGGGGGACGGGGAGGAGTGGCCGAAGCTCTTCGAGGCGAACAAGGGGGTGCAGGCGCCGGACGGCGAGCGGCTGACGAACCCGGACGTGGTGGTGCCCGGGATGGTGCTCACGGTGCCGGGTGCGGCTGCCGCCCCCGCGCCTGCGCCTGCTCCGGTGCCCGCGCCCGTGCCTGCTCCGGAGCAGGCTCCCGCGCCTGCTCCCGCGCCCGCTCCGGCGGAGGGGCAGGCGCCCGCGCCGGCGAGCCAGGCTCCCGCCACCCAAGCGCCCGCCACCCAGGCGCCCGCGCCGGGTGCGCCGCAGTCGGCTCCCGCGCCCGCCCCCGCCGCGCACGCCGACCCGGCTCCCAGCGGCGACTACACCGTCGCCCTGACGGCCTCCACCGTCGGCGTCCTACTCGCCGCGATCATGGTCGGCACCGTCGCCCACAAGCGCGGTACCCAGCAGCGCGCCCGCCGCCCCCGCCACCGCATCGCGATGCCCGGCGTCGCGGCCGCCGCCTTCGAGAACGAGCTGATGGCCCGACAGGACCAGGCCGGGCTCGAACTCCTGGACCGTGCCCTGCGCACCCTGGCCCGGAACACCGTGCGCGGCGGCAAGCGGCTGCCCGCCATCGTCGCCGCCCGGATCACCCCCGGCCACACCGTCGAGCTGCACCTGTCCGGCCCGGCGACCCCGATCGCGCCGTTCCGCGCCGCGCACGCCGCCAACGTGTGGTGGTGCAGCGCCGAATCCGGCGAGATGCTCAGCGCCGCCCAGGCCCGGAAGACCGCCGCGCCCTACCCCGCGCTGGTCACCCTCGGTACGTCACCCGACGGCTCGGTGGTCCTCGCCGACCTGGAGGCCGTCCGGCTGCTCCACCTCTCCGGCCACCCCGACGACGCCCGCGACGTGCTGCGGACCCTCGCCGTCGAGCTCGCCCACAGCCCGCTCGCCGACCGGCTCCACCTGCACCTGGTGGACCTCGCCGAAGAGGTGCCGATCAGCGGCCCGGCCGCCGAACGCGTCCACCGGCACGCCACCCTGGAGGCCGCGCTCGCCGCCCTCGGCCCGCGCACCGCCAAGGCCCGCGCCACGCTGGTCGCCGCCGAGGCCGCCAGCCCGCGGGACGCCCGCAGCCGGGGCCAGGCCGACGAGGCCTGGACGCCGGAGATCGTGCTCTGCGCGCATCAGCCCGGCGGCGACATCCCGGCGGAGCTCGGCAGGCTGCTCGACGCCCGCCCGCGCACCTGCGTCGCCGTCATCACCCGCGCCCCCGAGCGAGGCACCGGCCCGGTCGCCCGCTGGACCCTGCCGACCAGCGGCCAGGCCGCCATCCCGGGCCTGCACCTCACCGTCGAACTGCAGCGGCTCAGCGGACCCCAGTACGACCAGGTCGCCGAACTGCTCAGGGTCGCCGACGACACCACCCAGCACCCGGCCCCGGCCTGGACCCTCGACGGACCGGAGGACACCGACACCACCGAACTTCCCCGCGCCGTACCGGTGCTGGCCGCCGTCGGAGCCCCTGGCGGTGCGGACGAGGAAGGCGCGGGAGCCGCCGCCGGGCCCCGGCTGCTGGCCCGGGTCATCGGCACCGGCGCCAGTCCCTTCGCGGGCACCGACCCGGTTACCCCGCTGCCGGGTCCGGTCCCCGGCCCGACTTCGGTTCCGGTCGGCCCGGCGCGGTTCGCCGTCAACGGGCAAGGGCGGCAGGCGGCAGCCGACGAAACCACCCGGGACCTGCGGCGGCCGAGCGCGCCGGACGGGACCGGGGAGGAGCCTGGGAGGAGCGCTGGGGAGGACGCCGAGGGGATCGGCGGCGAGGGCATCGGCGGCGAGGCCGTGGCCGAGGCCGCCGCCGAGGCGGTGGAGGCCGCGGCGGAGACCGCCGGGACGGTCGTCCTCGCCGTCCAGCCCGTCGTGCCACGGCCTGCTGCCGCGGAGCCCGCCGTCCCGGAGCCGGTGGAGTCGCGGCCGGTCGAGTCGCAGCCGGTCGAGTCGGAAGGCGGCCTTCCGGAACCGGGTGCGCAGGCCCCGGGACAGCAGGCCGTCGATGCGGCGACGCCGGCGCCGTCGCCCGTTCCCGCGGCCGGCGCCGAGGCCGCCGTGCGGACCGAGGCAGACGAAACCGACGAAAGCAGCGAGCGCGACGAGCGCGGCGAGACCGAAGCCGCCCTCGCCCCCGCGGCCGCCGTGGCCTCCGGCCCCGTGGCCGTGGAGCCCGGCCCCGCCGCCGTCGCACCGGTCGCCCGGACCACGTCCGGCCGCAGCGACAGCGACGACCTGCTCGGCATCCTCCGCTCGCCCGAGGCGCACGCTCCCCGCAACGCGCCCCGGATCCGGCTGCTCGGCCCGGTGGACGTCGCCGGTGCCCTCGGCAGCGCCGAACCCGGCGCGCTGCCCCGGCTCACCGAGCTCGCCGTCTACCTCGCGCTGCGCCCCGGCTCCGACCACCACGCCCTCGACCACGACCTGCACCCGGGGGCCGCGCACCTCGACCCGCATCCCACCGCAGGCGACGCCAAGAGCCCGCTGCCCGGCAAACTCGCCGACCTGGCGGCCTGGTTCGGCACCTCGCCGGACGGCCTGGCCTTCCTGCCCGTCGAAGGCACCGAGGGCTACTCCTTCGCCCCCACGGTCACCTGCGACTGGGACGAGTTCCGCAGCCTCTACCGGCGCGGCATGCGCAGCACCAGCGCCACCGCTGACGCCGCGCTCGCCCACGCGCTGGCCCTGGTGCGGGGTGCCCCGTTCGCCGAGGCCCCGCCCGCGTCCTTCGGCTGGGCCGAGGCGGAGCGCCAGGACATGATCGCGGCGATCGTCGACACCGCCCACGAACTGGCCGCCCGCCGCCTCCAGTACGGTGACCACCGCAGTGCCGAGGCCGCCGTCTTCCGCGGCCTCGCCGTCGCCCCGGACGTCGAACTCCTGCACCGGGACCTGTTCTACGCCTACGCCTCGGCGGGCGCCCGGGACCAGCTCCTGCGCGCCGTCAACCGCCTGGACGCGCTCAGCCGCCGTACCGGCCGCGACCTCGACGCCGACACGGTCGCCCTGCTGAGGGACCTGCTCGCCGGGTCCTGAGGGCCGCGAGGCGGGAACTGACCTGCCGCGGCCGCGTGGCACCGACGGATGCCACGCGGCCGCGGCGCGTCGTTGTCAGGCGTCAGCGTCCGCGACCTCCCGGTCCCATCGTGGGCCGCTGCGCACGGCTCGACGCCTCGGGCCGCCCGGTGGTCCGTCCTCGGGCCCCGGTCTGAGGGTTCGGTCTCAGACGGTGCGCAGCCAGGCGGCCAGAGCGGTGAAGTCCGCTTCGGTGAGGCCGCGTCGGGGATCGACCCGGTGGAGGAGGGTGCGGGCCGGAGAGTGGGCCGCGACCCACCGGCGGTCCGCCTCGGTGATCTCGTCGTCCACCCACGCGAACGGACGCCCGGCGGCCCAGGCGACCAGTGCGCGGGTCTTCCAGTGCACCCCGAGCGGGGCGTTCGCCTCGTCCACCGGCTCCTCGTCGACCGGATCCTCGTTCACCGGCCAGTCCACGACGGGCAGTTGCGGCAGGCCGAGCCACGGCGCGAGGCACGCGTTGGCGTCGTCCAGCCAGGTCGTCGCCCACACCAGGTCGCACGGCAGGCCCAGCAGGCGCGGCCCCCAGGCGGGGTCGGCGCGGGCCACCAACGGGTTGCCGCCGGGGGAGGTTCCGGCGCGGGAGGGGCCGCCGTAGGTGGGGTAGCCGCCCGGGGGAGGGGCCCCGAAGGGGATGAGCGGGCCGTCCACGTCGAGGAACAGCAGGGGACGGCCGGGAACGGTCATGATCGCACCATAGCGGGCATCACGGGTGGTGTGGCGTGCCGATCGGAGACCCGGCCTGGATAGGGTGCGCGGGGATCTCGTAGGGTGGCGCGCACGGAGTGTGGTGGCAAGCACCACGCAGGCAAGGGCATCAGACGCCGCGGGAGCGGCGGGGCGGGGCGGTGACCAAGAGATGGCGGAGACCACAGCGGGTCCCGGAGGTCCCGACCCGGCAGCGGATCCGGGCCCGTGGGACGCCGTACCGCCACCCCCGCGCGTTCCGTCCGAGGAACACCCGCCAGGCCCGGCCGCGCTCTACGAGCCGCCGCCCACGCCTCCGGTCGTGCCCGCTCCGGCAGCTGTTCCCGCTCCTGCGCCGGTGACTGCCGCGGCGCCCGTGACTGCCGCGGCGCCCGTGACCGCGCCGCCTCCCGTGACCGCCCCCGTGTTCGTGTCGGCCGCCGCGCCGCCGTCCGGCCCGCAGCCGGTCGGGCATCAGCCCGCGCAGGCGCCCACGCCGCCGTCCGCGCCCCCCGTCGCGCCGCCGGTCCCACCCACCGGGTGGACCCTCACCGGTCTTCCGGCAGCAGGCCCGGCAGGCCCGGCGACGCCGCCGCCGTTCCCCGCCGCGGGCGGGCTGCCGGGTGGCGCACCGGGCGCCGCCGTCGCCGGTGCGGGCGGGCTCGGTGCCGCGCCGCGCGGGCGGATCCTGGTGATCGAGGGCGGGTACGGCAACTCCGGCCGCCGTACCTGGGGCCGGGGCGGCCCGGCGCAGGCGCCGGTCCTCTCGGCCATGCTCGCCGCCGTCTCCCCGCAGGTGCTGCTCGCCGCCGACGCGGTGGACGCCGTCCACCTCCCCGGCGCCAGCGACCCGCACACCGTCCTCGCCCACCTGCGCGCCGCGTCCCGGCACCCGGGGCCGCTGCTGGTGCACGTGGGCGGCCACGTGGTCGCCGACAAGCGGGGCGGCCAGCTCCAGCTGACCCTGCGCGACGCCAAGCAGGACGGCCTGCCCTGGCAGGCCGTCGCCGCCGAGCTGAGCCACCGTCCGGCCGAGTGGCAGACCCTCGTCATCGCCGACCTGAGCGCCGACCAGAACGCCTGGCCGTACCTCCAGGGCACCGTCTCACCGCTCAGCGAGGGCATTCCGCTGTGGGCGGTCGTCAGCCCGGACCCGGAGCAGATCGGCACCTTCACCCGCGCCCTGATCGAGGCGCTGCACGGCGGGCGCCCCGGCGCGGGCGATGTGCTCGCGCCCGAACAACTGCGGCAGCAGGTCTACTCGGTGTTGCGGCCGGACGTGGTCATCCTGGCCACCCACGCGCCGGACCGCCCGTTCTTCCGCAACACGGCCCGGCGCGGCGACGCCCTGTCGGCCGAGACGCCGCAGCCGACGGAGACGGCGTCGACCCCGGACGCGATGCCGGTGACGCCGGTGGCGGACGCGGTGCCGGCCATGGACCCGACGCAGTTCCCGCCGCCCGCGGCGCCGGTGTTGCCGCGCCAGACGCGGCCCGCGGACGGCACCGCCACCCGGTCGGTGACCGCCCCGCCCACTACGGCCGCGACGGCCACCGACGGCGGCCCGGTCAGCCTGGTCAAGCCGGGGGTGCCGCCGACCCCGCCCCGCCCGGCCCGCCCGGTCAGCCTGGTGAAGGTGGCCGAGGTGGTCGAGGTGGCCGAGGTGGCCGAGGTGGTCGAGGCGGTCGCCGGACCGGGCGTGACCCTGCGCAAGACCGCGCCGGCCGCCGTCGTGCCGGAAGACGGCACGGAGACGGTCACCTCGTCCGACCCGGCCTCGTCCGTGACCGCCGTTTCCGAGGCCGGCAAGCCCACGGCCGGAGTCACGCTCCTGAAGGGCGGTGGCGCGAAGGCCGAGGACGTCCTCATCGAGGATGAACTCCCGCAGGCGGAGGCGACGGCGTCCGGAGACGTCGTGGACGTTGAAGCCGCCGTGGACGCCGCCGAGGACGTGGCAGAGCCCGCAGGGCCGGCGGAGGCCGCCGAGGAACCCGAGGACGCCGTCCCGGCCGATGCCGTGCCCGCCGAGGTCGCGTCTGCTGACGCTCCGTCGGCCGATGTCACGCCGCAGGACGACGTGCCCGCCGCCGAGGCCCCGGCCGACGCGCCGCCCGCTTCGGCGGAGGTAGCGGCCGAGACGCCCGCCGATGCGCCTGCCGATGCGCCCGCCGATGCGCCTGCCGAGGCCCCAGCCGATGCGCCGGAGGCCGGCCTGCCCCGCCCGGACTACCGCGAGATCATCGGACGGATCGTCCGCAGCGCCGATGCCGGGGACCACGCTGCTGCGACCGACCTGGCGTTCGCCCTCGAACTGGAGGCGATCGCTGAGCACGGAGCCGTCTCCGAACCGGTTCTCCAGGTCCGCCAGGTCCGGGCGCACGTGTGTCGGCTGGCGGGCCGCCCGGCCGAGGCCGCGGACATCTACCGCGAGGTGGCCCTGACGCTGCTCCGTTCGCAGGGCCCGGACCACCCGGAGACCCAGCAGGCGGCCACCAACGCCGAGGCATGCTGGCGTTCGATCACCGATCGGGCGGAGGCCATCCGCATCGCCCCGGAGATCATCGAGCTGCGCGCCTATCTTCCGGGTCCTGAGGGCCGGAAGCTGCGCGCCGCCGAGCGCTACCTCGCCCAACTGGCCGCCACCGGCTGACGCGTGCCACAAGCCGGGTAGCAGAAGCCGGAAGCCGGAAGCCGAAAAGACGAAAGTCAGCGGACGGACAACAGGTAACGGGTAGCGGGTAACAGAAAACAGCGGACAGATAACAGATTTCGAAATCTGTTATCTGTCCGCTGTTACTTGTCAGCCGTTACGCGGTCAGCGACCGGCGATCGCGTGCACGAACTTCGAGGCGTCGATGGTGCCCAGGCCGCTGGCGAGGTCGTAGCCCGCCGTGGCGTTGTAGCCGGTGACACCGTTCCAGCCGTTGTCGCCGTCCTTCACGTCCACGATGCCGCTCCACTGGCTCGGGAGCAGGCTCAGGCCGTACAGGCGCCAGTTGAGCTGGCCGAGGCGGTGGCCGGCGAGCTGGTCGGCGAGGGCGACGACACCCGAGAAGATCGGGGTGGCCTCGCTGGTGCCGCCGGTGAGGTGCCAGCCGACCGCGGTCGGGTCGTAGGACTCGTAGGTCCAGGCCCCGCCGTCGACCGCCGCGCTCATGCTGATGTCGGGCGTGCCGCGGTGGTTGCCGGTGACGTTGGCGACGCCCGCCTGGTACCACGGCCGCTCGAAGATGCCGGAGACGCCGCCGCCGCCGGCGCCGGACTGGTCGTGCCACACCTTGTCGGCCGCGGTGCGCTTGCCGGAGTCGTCCAGCGTGAGCTGGGTGCCGCCGATGGAGGTGACCAGCGGGTCCGAGGACGGCCAGGAGTTGACCTTGTACGGGTAGAGGTCGGTGCCGTTCTCCTTCGCGTCGGTGGCACCGTTGTCGCCGGACGCGGCGAGCACCGTCACGTTGCGGTCGGCGGCGGCCTGGAAGGCGTAGCGCAGGTCGGTCAGGGACTTGAAGTCGCCCTTGTCGTACCCGGGGAAGGTGTTCTCGGTCGCGCCGAAGCTCTGCGAGATGACGTCGCCGCGGCCGGACTTGATGAGGGCCTTCTCGGCGTCCATCATCTCGGGCAGGCCGGTGGTGCCCTCGGTCTCGGCGACTCCGGTCTCGACCAGGACGATGTGCGCGTCGGGGGCGACCGCGTGGGCGTACTCGACGTCCAGGGTGGTCTCGCCGGCCCAGCCCGTGTGGTCGGGGTTCTTCGGGTCGAAGACGGGGACGTTGCCCCACTTGACCACCTCGACGTTGGTGTCCGGGATGCCCCACTGCTTGTCGAAGACCTCCAGGTCGTGCTGGATGGTCGGCGAGCCGAAGGAGTCGACGATGACGATCGTGCGTCCCTTGCCGGTGATCCCCTGGTCGTACAGCGGGTTCAGGTTGTAGGCCGCGCGGTACTGCAGCGGGGAGTAGCAGTGGAGGCCGATCTGGCTGACGCACTGGGTGGTGGTCAGCGGGGCGGGGCGCGCCTGGGCGTTGTGGTGCCCGAAGGAGGCGGGGCGGACGTGGACGCCCGTGAGGTCGTGCGAGGGGGCGGCGGTCGCGGCGCCGGCGGCCGGTACGGCGATGGTGCCGGCGGTCAGAGCGGTGGCTCCGACGGCGAGCAGAGCCAGGGCGCGGCGGAGGGGAGCGGGGCTGCCCATGGAACTCCTTGGGACGCAGGGCCCGACCTGGTCCGGTCGGGTCGGTTGGGCCATCCCATCGAGTGCCACATGATCATGCCATAGTCATTTGGTGGGGTCATACGATCAAGGTCATGGTCATGCTCGGCCACGAGAAAAGGTAAAGGCCGTCCCAGGTGAAGGTAACCCTGCACCTGGGACGGCCATCTGATGACACGTCAGTGATATTCAATGAATATCAAGCGTATCCACTGGGGGCCGGTCGGTTCAACCAGGACCCCTGGAAATTCCGGATCACCCGGACTATCGGGCCCCGCCGTTGACGTACAGGGTCTGCCCGCTGACGTACGAGGCGTCCTCGCTCGCCAGGAAGGCGACCACCGACGCCACCTCCTCCGGCTGCCCGACCCGGCGCAGCGGCGTCCGGGCGGCGACCTCGGTCTGGTGGTCCTCGGCGGTGCTGCCGACCCGCTCGGCGGTGGCCGCGGTCATGGCGGTGGCGATGTACCCGGGGGCGACGGCGTTGACGTTGATGTTGAACGGCCCGAGCTCGATCGCCAGGGTCGCGGTGAGGCCCTGGATGCCGGCCTTGGCGGCCGCGTAGTTGGCCTGGCCCCGGTTGCCGAGGGCGGAGCGCGAGCTGAGCGAGACGATCTTCCCGTACTTCTGCGCCACCATGTACTTCTGCGCGACGTGGCTGCAGTTGTACGCGCTGGTCAGGTTGACCGTCAGCACCGCGTCCCAGTCGGACTTGGGCATCTTGAAGAACAGGTTGTCCCGGGTGATCCCGGCGTTGTTGACCAGGATGTGCAGACCGCCGAGATCGGCCGCGACCTGCGCGAACACCGCGTCGACGGCGTCGTAGTCGGCCACGTCGCAGCCGTACGCCCGGGCGGTGCCGCCCTTGGCGGTGATCTCGGCGACCGTCCCGGCGGCCCGCTCGGCACTGAGGTCGACCACGGCGACCGCCGCGCCCTCCTCGGCCAGCAGCCGGGCGGTGGCCGCCCCGATGCCCTGTGCCGCGCCGGTCACCACGGCGACCTTCCCCGCGAAACGCCCCATGTGAACTCCTTGGAAGAGTGTGAAGACGGCCGACGGATGACAGATTTCATCATCTGTCATCTGTCATCTGTCATCTGTCAGCCGTCGGCTGTTGCCTACTGCCCACTGCCTACTGCCGTACTGCTGCCCTTCGGCCCGCTGTCCGCCGCCGGTCACCCGCCCGCGGTCAGGCGTTCTCGACCAGCACGGCCGTACCCTGCCCGACGCCCACGCACATGGTGGCCAGGCCGCGCCGGGCGCCGGTGCGGCGCATCCGGTGCAGCAGGGTGGTGAGGATGCGGGCGCCCGAGCCGCCCAGCGGGTGGCCGAGGGCGATCGCCCCGCCGCTGGGGTTGACCAGTTCGTCGGCCTGCGCGGGGTCGAACCCGATGCCGTCGGCGGAGGCCAGCGCCTGGGCGGCGAAGGCCTCGTTCAGTTCGGCGGTGTCCAGGTCGGCGAGCGACCAGCCCGCCCGCCCGAGCACCTTGGCCGTGGCCGGCACCGGACCGATGCCCATGACGTCGGGGTGCACCCCGGCCGAGGCGCCGGCCACGTACCGGCCGAGCGGCTGCAGGCCGAGGTCGCGCAGCGCCTCCTCGCTGACCAGGACCAGCCCGGCCGCGCCGTCGTTCATCGGCGAGGCGTTCCCGGCCGTCACGGTGCCCCCGGCGCGGAAGACGGGCTTGAGGCCGGCGAGCTTCGCCAGGCTGGTGTCCTCGCGGATGCTCTCGTCCTGGCCGACCGTCACCCCGTCGGGCCGCTCGACCGGGACCAGTTCGGCGTCGAAGTGCCCGTCCTTTCGGGCCGCGGCGGCCCGCTGGTGGCTGCGCAGCGCGAAGGCGTCCTGGCGCTCGCGGTCGATGCCGTACCGGCTCGCCACCTCCTCGGCGGTCTCGCCCATGCTGAGCACGCCGTGCAGTTCGGCCATCCGGGGGTTGGTCAGGCGCCAGCCGAGCCGGGTGTCGTAGGTCTCCATCCGGTGCGGCAGTGCCTCGTCGGGGCGGGGCAGGACGAACGGGGCGCGGGTCATCGACTCGCAGCCGCCGGCCAGGACCACGTCGGCCTCGCCGGAGCCGATGGCCCGGGCGGCGAGGGTGACGGCTTCCAGGCCTGAGGCGCAGAGCCGGTTGACGGTGGCTCCGGGGACGGTCTCCGGCAGGCCGGCCATCAGGACGGCCATCCGGGCGGCGTTGCGGTTGTCCTCGCCGGCCTGGTTGGCGGCGCCCCAGTAGACGTCGTCGATCCGGGCCGGGTCGAGGGCGGGTACGTCGGCGAGCAGGGCGCGCAGCACGGTGGCCGAGAGGTCGTCCGGCCGGACCGTGGCGAGCGCTCCGCGCAGCCGGCCGATGGGTGTGCGGCGGGCTGCGGCGAAGTAGACGGGACGCACGTCGTCGGGCTCCTTGTGAGGTGGGCGGGGATGCTCTTGCGGGGGTCAGAAGGCGTTGACGCCGGTGAGGGCGCGCCCGATGAGCAGTTGGTGGATCTGGCTGGTGCCCTCGTAGAGGGTCATCACGCGGGCGTCGCGCAGGTACTTGCCGACCGGGTACTCGTCGATGAACCCGTACCCGCCGAACACCTGCAGTGCGTTGTTGGCGGACCGGACGGCGGCCTCACTGGCGTAGAGCTTGGCGACGGAGGACTCGGTGGCGAACGGCAGGCCGCGGTCGATGTGGTCGGCGACCTTCCAGGTGAGCAGTCGGGCCGCTTCGACGTCCACGGCGATGCCGGCCAGCAGTTCCTGGACGAGTTGGTGCGAGGCGATCGGCCGGCCGAACTGTTCGCGCTCGCCCGCGTAGCGGACCGCGGCCTCCAGGCAGGCGCGGGCGATGCCCACGCAGCCGGCCGCGACCGACATCCGGCCCTTGGCGAGCGCGGCCATCGCGACCGTGAAGCCCTTGCCGACCTCGCCGAGCCGGGCACTGTCCGGTACCCGGACGTCCTCGAAGGAGAGTTCGGCGGTGGCCTGGCCGCGCAGGCCGAGCTTGCCGTGGATCTCGGTGCGGGTGAAGCCGGGCAGGTCGGTGGGGACCAGGAAGGCGGTGATGCCCCGGTG
Organism: Streptomyces sp. NRRL S-350; assembly: GCF_000719705.1. Taxonomy (GTDB): domain Bacteria; phylum Actinomycetota; class Actinomycetes; order Streptomycetales; family Streptomycetaceae; genus Kitasatospora. The sequence goes on from NZ_JOHO01000030.1 coordinate 35,806, forward strand.
GCCCTGGTGTTCGGGCTCGCTGCCGCCGGTGCGGGCGAAGACCAGGGCGACGTCGGCCCAGGTGCCGTTGGTGATGAACATCTTGCTGCCGCTGATCAGCCAGTCCGCGCCGTCCCGCTCCGCGCGGGTGGTGAGGTTGGCGGCGTCCGAGCCGGTGCCGGGCTCGGTGAGGGCGAAGCAGGCGAGTGCCTCGCCGGAGGTGAGCCGGGGCAGCCAGTGCCGCTTCTGCTCCTCGGTGCCGAAGCCGTTGATCGACTTGCCGACCAGGCCGAGCGAGACGGAGACGATTCCGCGCACCGCCGAGTCGCCGCGTCCGAGTTCCTCCAGCACCAGGCAGTAGGCGAGGTGGTCGCCGTCGCTGCCGCCGTACTCCTCGGGGATGGTCAGCCCGAGGAAGCCCACCTTCGCCAGCTTGCCGATGATCGCGCGGTCGACGGACTCGACGCGGTCCCACTCGGCGGCGTACGGCACGATCTCGCGGTCGGTGAAGGAGGCGGCGAGGTCCCGGACGGCGCTCTGCTCCTCGGACAGTTCCAGGTTCACGGCGGCTCTCCCGACTCGGGCCCGGCGGTGGCTGCGGCTACGGCTGTGGCCGCGGCCTCGGATACGGCGACGGCTGCCGTGGCGGCGACGGCGCCGGCGATGCCGACTGCGGCTGCCACGGCTGTCACAGCGGCTCCGGGCGTTAAACTAGCGCTGCAAGTTTTATGGAGGGACTGTAGCCCCGGCCGGCCCGCGCTGGGAAGGGGCACCTGCCAGAATCGGTCCCCACCGCACCCGACCGGAGGAACCGGAGGCAGTCGCCGAGATGGCCCGTCCACGCACCCCGCTGCTCAGCCGCGAGCGCATCGTCGTCGCCGCCCTGCGGCTGATCGACGACGAGGGGCTGGACGCCCTGTCCACCCGTCGCCTCGCCACCGAGCTGTCGGTCAGCGGGCCGTCGCTCTACAACCACTTCGCCACCAAGGACGAGTTGCTGGACGCGGTGGTGGACAGCGTCATCGGCGAAGTCGACCTGTCGATGTTCGGTGCCGCGGGGGCCCCGTGGCCGGAGGCGCTGTACGACTGGGCCCGCTCCTACCGGGCCGCCCTCGCCGCCCACCCCAACATCGTCCCGGTGCTCGCGCAGGGCCCGGGGCGTCGGCCGAACGCACTGCGCCTGGCCGACGCGGTCTTCGGCCACCTGGTCGACGCCGGGTGGCCGCGCGGCCAGGCGACCCGGATCGGCGCGCTGATGCGCTACTTCGTCACCGGTTCCGCGCTGGCCTCCTTCGCGGCCGGTTTCCCGGCGGACGCCGAGGTCTACGACGCGGCCGACTACCCGCACCTCGGCGAGGCGCACCGGCTGGCCGGGCACCGCGGGGCGGTCGACGAGGGTGCCTTCGAGACCGGCCTGGAGGCGCTGCTCGAAGGCCTCGCCCTGCGCTACGCCCGCCTTCCCGAGCGCGCCTGACGCCGCCCCGGCGGCCCAGCCGGTTCCACCGGCCCCACCGCCGGTGCAGCGGGCAGCGGGGCGGCCGGGCAGCTCCGGGAAGGCCAGGCAGCACCAGGACGGCCGGGCGCCACCGGGGCAACGGGATGGGGCTACCAGGGCACGCGGGGGACGAAGGCCGGCCGCAACGCCGGGTCCACCGGGTCGTAGTACCGGTGGTAGACCGGCGTCAGCCCGCCCGAGACCGGGGGCACGATCCAGCTCCAGTCCGCCGGAGTGGGCCGGCCGAGCCGCTTCTCCTGGGCGACGTGCTTGAGGAAGCGCTCCGACTCGGTGTGGTGGTCGGCGATCGTCACCCCGGCCTCCTGGAAGGAGTGCAGCACCGCGATGTTGAGCTCGATCAGCGCGCGGTCGCGCCAGAGCGTGCGGTCGCTGGAGGTGTCCAGCCCGAGCCGCTCGGCCACGGTGCCGAGCATGTCGTAGCGGTCGGCGTCGGCGAGGTTGCGGGCGCCGATCTCGGTGCCCATGTACCAGCCGTTGAACGGCGCGGTGGGGTAGCGCACCCCGCCGATCTCCAGGGTCAGGTCGCTGATCGCGGGCACCGCGTACCAGCGCAGCCCGAGGTCGGCGAACCAGTGGTGCTCGGGGTGGCTGAGTGCCACCTCCAGCGTGGTGTCGTCCGGCAGTTCGTACCAGGCCGGGCGCTCGCCCGGGCGTTCCTGGATCAGCAGTGGCAGCACCTCGAAGCGTTCCTCGGCGCACTTCCACCCCAGGTCGCGGGCCCGGGCGGCGAGCACCGTGCCGGCCGGGTCGCCGACGGGGCCGCCCTCGGTGCGGTGGCCTGCGTAGCGGACCAACTGCTGGTTGAGGATGCGCGCGGCCGGGCGGCCCGGGCGGTCGGGGGCGAACACCGACACCACCGGCCGGATCCGCCCGCCGTTGCCCGCCAGCCGCAGGTGCTCGAAGCACTCGGCGGCGATGTCGTCGGCCGCGGACAGGTGACGCAGGTCGCGGACCATCAGGCTGCGCCAGTAGAGCCGGCCGATGCAGCGGGCGGCGTTGCGCCAGGCGAGCCTGGCGCCGTAGGCGAGTTCGGCGGGGGTGTGCCGGTAGCTGCCCGTGCGGTCGATCTCGTCGAGGACGGCGCGAAGGCGCGGTTCCGGATCCCCGGCGGCGGGCTGCTCGCGGTGGAACTGCCGGACGAAGTCGGCGGCCTGGCCCGGGTCGGTGAACGGCGGGGGAGCGGGCGCGGGTTGCGGGCCGGGCAGCGGTTGCGGCTGCGCCGTGTGCGTCGGCTCCGTCGGGTACGGCTGCCGGACGGCGTGCGTCGGCTCGGCCTGGCGCGCTTGCGCTTGCGCGTGCGTGTGGGTGTGGGCGTACGGGCAGCCGACGGTGGGCGCGGCGGCCGCGGGTGTGCGCGTGCGAAGCCGGTTGAAGATCAAGGACACATCCCTCCTGTCGGGACAGGAGTACCGAATGTGCGCGGTCCGCCGCTGGGAGTGAACGATTCGGCCCCCGCACCCGCGCCGAGCGCGCTAGGGTGCGGGGGCCGAAGGTCCGACAGTCGGATCAGCCGATGTTCGACGGACTGCCGGCGTCGGACGGACTGCAGACGTGCGACGTGCGACGTGCGACGCGAGGCGTCCGGTGGTCGGCGTCCGGGCGTCAGCCCATGTCCTCCAGGCGGATGCCCTTCGTCTCCTTCAGGTACCTGGCCACGAAGAGGGCGGACAGCGCCGCGAAGGCGGCGTAGATCAGGTAGGTCACCGACAGGTTCCACCGCGACATCGACGGGAACGACACCGTGATCGCCCAGTTCGCGATCCACTGCGCGGAGGCGGCGACGGAGAGCGCGGCGGCCCGGATCCGGTTCGGGAACATCTCGCCGAGCATCACCCAGACGACGACGCCCCAGGACATGGCGAAGAACAGTACGAAGGCGTTGGCGGCGATCAGCGCGACGGTGCCCTGCAGGTCGGGCAGGGTGAGGTTGTCGCCGCTGCCGGTGGCCGAGGAGAACGCCCAGCCGGCCGCGCCGAGGGCGACCGCCATGCCGACCGAGCCGATCAGGGCGAGCGGCTTGCGGCCGATCCGGTCGACCAGCACGATCGCGATCACGGTGCCGAGGATGTTGATGACCGAGCCGATGAAGCTGATCAGCAGCGAGTTGCTCTGGTCGATGCCGACCGACTGCCACAGGATCGACGAGTAGTAGAAGATCACGTTGATGCCGACCAGCTGCTGGAACACCGACAGTCCGATGCCGACCCAGACGATCGGCAGCAGGCCGAACCGGCCGCCGAGCAGGTCACGGAAGCGCGGGCGGTGGTCCGAGGCGATCAGGGCCTGGATCTCGGCGATCCGGGCGTCGGTGTCCACGCCCTCGCCCTCGACCGCGGCGAGCACCTTGCGGGCGTCGGCCAGGCGGTCGGCCTGGATCAGGAAGCGCGGGGACTCGGGAATCACCGAGGAGAGCGCGAAGTAGACCGCGGCCGGGACGACGCAGATGCCGAGCATCCACTGCCAGGCCTCCAGGCCGAGCAGCTGGCCCCGGGTGTCGCCGCCGGCCGCCCGCGCCAGCACCCAGTTGACCAGCTGGGATATCGCGATGCCGAGCACGATCGCGGCCTGCTGGAAGGAGGCCAGCCGGCCCCGGTACTTGGTCGGTGCGACCTCGGCGATGTAGGTCGGGGCGATCACCGAGGCGATGCCGATGGCCGCACCGCCGAGGACGCGCCACAGGGCGAGGTCCCAGGCGGAGAACGGCAGCATCGATCCGACGGCGCTGACCGCGAACAGCAGCGCGGCGACCTTCATGACCTTGATGCGGCCGTACCGGTCGGCGAACCGGCCGGCCAGCGCCGCGCCGATCGCCGAGCCCAGCAGGGCCGAGGAGACGATCAGGCCGGTCACGCCGTCGCCGACGCCGAACTTGTCCTGGATGCCGGAGACGGCGCCGTTGATCACGGAGCTGTCGTAGCCGAACAGGAACCCGCCGAGGGCCGCGGCTGCGGTGATGAAGACGACGAAGCCGAGGCGGCCGGGCGCGGGGGCCTCGACCGCCCCGGAGGGCTTCTGGGTGACGCTCACGATCTGACTCCTGGTACTCAACGCTGAGCTCGGTAGCGCGATCGTAAGCCCGTTCGTTTAACTCTTGTACATCGGGGCCTCGATTTCGCCATTGAGAATTCGTAAGGTGAAAAGGCAAATTGGGCGTGCCGGGGCCCCGTGCGCGGCTCATCGGCCCGCGGCTCACCCGCCCCGCGACTCACCCGCCCGTGGCTCACCTGCCCCGCTGCCCGTCCGCCGCTCCGGCGCGCCCCCGCTCCCCCTCAGGCGGGGGTGGAGAGCGAGAGCCCGAACCGGCCCTCCGGATCCGTCCACCAGTGGTCCAGCCGCAGCCCGGCCGCCGCCAGCTCCTCGTCGACCCGCTCCCGGCGGAACTTGGCCGAGACCTCGGTGCGCAGCTCCTCGCCCTGCTCGAAGTGCACCGGCAGGTCCAGGGCCGGGATCTTCACGGTCTGTGAGCGCAGCGAGCGCAGTCGCATCTCGATCCACTCCCGCTCCGCGTCCCAGAGTGCGACGTGCTCGAAGGCGCCCGGGTCGAAGTCGGCGCCGAGTTCGCGGTTGAGCACGTTGAGCACGTTCCGGTTGAACTCGGCGGTGACCCCGGAGGCGTCGTCGTAGGCGGCGACCAGCACTGCCGGGTCCTTGACCAGGTCGGTGCCGAGCAGCAGGAAGTCGCCCGGGTCGAGGGCGGCCCGCAGGCGGCTCAGGAAGGCCGCGCGTTCCTCGGGCAGGAGGTTGCCGAGGGTGCCGCCGAGGAAGGCGACCAGCCGCGGACCGCCTTCCGGGGGGAGTCCGAGCCGGGCGGTGAAGTCGGCGAGCACGCCGTGCACGGCCAGCCCGGGGTACTCGGCGGCGAGCGCGGCGCCGGCCGCGGTCAGCGCGCTCTCGGAGACGTCCACCGGGACGTACGTCTCCAGGGTGCCGAGCGCGCGCAGGGCGTCCAGCAGCAGCCGGGTCTTCTCGGAGGAGCCGGAGCCCAGCTCGACCAGGGTGCGGGCGCCGGTGGCGGCGGCGATCTCGCCGGCCCGGGCGGTCAGGATGGCCCGTTCGGCGCGGGTCGGGTAGTACTCGGGCAGCCGGGTGATCTCCTCGAACAGCTCGCTGCCCCGCGCGTCGTAGAACCACTTCGGCGGCAGCCACTTGGGTGCGGCGGTCAGTCCGTGCCGCACGTCGTGGTGCAGTGCGGTGCTGAAGTGGTCGGCGGGCAGCAGTCGGACCAGATCGAAGGTGTCCATGACAGGGTGGTTCCTCTGTTCAGAAGATGAAGGGAGAGTGGGAGTGGTCAGTATTGGTTCGGGAGCTGCTGGACGGTGACGCCGCCGGCGTCCGCCAGCAGCAGCGAGCCGTCCGGGACGGCCGTCCAGCCCGGTCCGTCGTCGTACGGCTCGGAGGCCACCACCGTGCCCAGACCCGGCAGGGTGCGGTGGTGCAGGTTGTCACCCCAGGCGGTCGCGGCGATCGCGGTGCCGTCGGTGAGGAGGAGGTTCAGCCGCCCGCCGGTGTGCGCGGCCACGTCCGCGACGGTGGCGGCCAGGGCCTCGCCGAGCCCGGCGCCGGCCCGCAGCCGGTGCAGGGTGAGGGCCCACAGCAGGGCCGAGTCGGTGCGCGCCTCCAGCTCCAGCAACTCGGCCGGGGGGAGCAGCCCGGCCAGCGCGTCCAGCTTGCCCGGCCAGCCGGCCACCGCGCCGTTGTGGCTGAACAGCCAGCGCTCGGCGGCGAACGGTGCGGCCGCGCCCTCGCCCGGCGCGCAGCCCTCGGTGGCGGAGCGGACGGCCGCCAGCAGGGCCCGGGTGCGGACTACCCGGGCCAGGTCGGCGAAGCTCTCGTCCGCCCAGATCGGCCCGGTCCGGCGGTAGCGGGCGGGCACCTCGTCGCCGTCCGCGTACCAGCCCAGGCCGAAGCCGTCCACGTTGACCGTGCCGTACTGCTGCGTCCGTGGCGCCCAGGACTGCCGGTACAGACCGTGCGGCGGGTGCACCAGCAGCTCGCGCGGCGCCACGGGCTCGCCCAGGTAGGCGATGTGGCGGCACATCAGTCGCGCTCCGCGTCGCGGGCGGTGCGGAACCCGGCGAAGATCTGCCGCCGGACCGGATAGTCCCAGTTGCGGAAGGTGCCCCGGCAGGCCACCGGCGCCACCGCGAAGCAGCCGCCGCGCAACACCTTGTACTCCGGGCCGAAGAACACCTCCGAGTACTCCTGGTACGGCCAGGCGCGGAAGCCCGGGTAGGAACGGAAGTCGCTGGCCGTCCACTCCCACACGTCGCCGATCAACTGCCGCACGCCGTAGGGGGACTGGCCGTCCGGGTAGCTGCCCGCGCCGGCCGGGCGCAGATGGCGCTGGCCGAGGTTGGCGTGTTCGGGGCCGGGCGGTCCGTCGCCCCAGGGGTAGCGGCGGGAGCGGCCCCCGGCCGGGTCGTGCCGGGCCGCCTTCTCCCACTCCGCCTCGGTCGGCAGCCGTCGCCCGGCCCACCGGGCGTACGCGTCGGCCTCGTACCAGCTGACGTGCAGCACCGGCTCGTTCGGCGGTACGGGTTCGACCGAGCCGAAGTGGCGGCGGAGCCACTGGCCGCCCTCGCGCCGCCAGAACAGCGGGGCGGTCAGATCGGCGCGGCGCCGGTGCTCCCAGCCCTCCGGAGTCCACCAGCGCGGGTCGTCGTAGCCGCCGTCCGCGATGAACCGCTGGTAGGCGGCGTTGGTGACGGGTGTGGTGTCCAGCAGGAAGGCCGGCAGGTCGACGACGTGCGCCGGGCGCTCGTTGTCCAGCGCCCACGGCTCGGTGTCCGTGCCCATCGTGAACGGCCCGGCGGGAATGAGGACCTCGGCGGGCAGCGTGGCCGCGTCGGCGGGTGGGGGCGGCGGCGGAGGAGCGGCCAGAACCGGCTCGCCCTTGCGGAGCTGGTGGGTGATCAGCATCGTCTCGTCGTGCTGCTGCTCGTGCTGGGCGATCATCCCGAACGCGAACCCGGCCTCCAGCAGCGGCGCACCCTCCAGCGGACTGGCGGCGAGCAGGTCCAGCACCCGGCCGCGCACGTCGTGGGCGTACGCGCGGGCCTCGGCGGGCGCCAGCAGGGGAAGGGCGGGGCGTTCGGCCCGGGAGTGCTGGAAGGCGTCGTACAGCGGGTCGATCTCCGGGTGCATCGGGTCACGGCCGCCGACGTTGCGCAGCAGCCACAGCTCCTCCTGGTTGCCGATGTGCGCGAGGTCCCAGACCAGCGGGGACATCAGCGGGGAGTGCTGGGCGGTGAGGTCGCCGTCCTCGACGCAGTCGGTCAGCGCGGCGGTCCGGGCGCGGGCGGCCAGCAGTTCGGCTGCGATGGTCTCGCGCAGGTGCTCGGTGCCGCGCAGGTGCTCGGTGCCGCTGGAGGTGCCGTGCAGGCCCCCGGAGCCGTTGGAGGTGCCGGGCAGGCCCCCGGTGCCGTTCGCCTCGACCCCGGCGGCGGGGGCTGTGGTCGGGCCGTTCGGTCGGACGTCGGTCATGGTGCGGCCTCCTCCGGGGGAGTGCGTCGGGTGCCGGAGCGCAGGGCGTCCAGCTGGTCGTCGGCCGGGCAGCGGCCGCGCGCGGGATAGCGCTCGGCGAACTCGGCGACGGCGGTGCGCAGCCACCCGGCGCCGGGCAGGCGGCCCAGCGCGGCGTCGGCGGCGGCGAAGCAGGTGAGGGCGGCGCGGCGCAGCTCCGGGTCGGCGACGGCCAGGGTGGCGGCGCGGCGCCAGACTTCGCTGCGCGGCGGGCGCGGGCCGTCCCGGCACTCCAGCGGCTCCAGTGCGGCCAGCGCGGTGTCGGCGGCCACCGGGTCGTCCAGCAGTGCGGTGACCAGGGCGGCGACCACCATCCAGCCGTCCCCCGGTTGGGCGTCGACCATCCGCAGCTCCAGGTGGCCGTGCGGGCGCACCGGGGGGAAGAGGGTGGTGCGGTGGTAGTCCAAGTCCGCGAGCGTGGGCGGGCGTTCACCCGCGCCCCGGATCCAGTCGCGGAACGTCAGCCCGGGCGGGGCGGTCCACGGAAGCCCCTCCGGCCGCTGCATGCACAGGACTTCGGCGTCCAGCACGTACTGGGCCCAGGCCTCGCGCGGATCGCCGTGGTCCGGCGCCGGGGCCAGTGTGCGGGTCGGGTCCATCCGGGACCAGACGGTCTGCCGGGTCGACCGGTGGCCGGTCGGCTTCCCGTCCAGGAGCGGGGAGTTGGCGAAGGCGGCGACCAGCACCGGACCCAGCCGGTGGACGAGCTGCCAGCGGCGCTCCATCGCGTGCGGACCGCCCGTGTCACCGGCGTCCAGGCACACCTGCACCGAGGCGGTGCCGGTCATCATGATCCGGCCCCAGGGCCCGGCGGAGTCGAAGAAGCGCTCCATCGCGAGGTAGCGCGGGTGGTGGTCCAGCACCATCCGGCGGGGCCGGGCCAGGGGGTCCGTACCGGTGCCGGTGAGTCGAAGGCCCTGCGCCGCGAAGGCGGCCCGCAGGGCGGTCAGATCGCGCCGGGTGTCGTCGACGCAGGCGAGGAGGCCGTCGGCGGGCGGGGAGCTGAGCTCGACCTGTCCGCCGGGTTCGAGCGTGAGGCGCGAACCGGAGGGGAGCGAATCGCCGGCGGGCCCGCCGAGGGGCAGCGAGTCCAGTGCGGCGTGGAGCTGGTCCGGCCGGACGGGCCGGGTGGGACATCGGTCGTCGTGGACGAACCACTCGACTTCGACACCTACCAGTCGAGGTGGTCCGATCTTGAAACAGACGCCCGACACGTGGCTGCGCGCCCCCGATTCGGTCAGCGGGGTCACCCCTGTCGGGGGCGGTGGCGTGCTCTGCCGGTCGGGCGGAGTGGTGCGGGATGTCGGTATCACCGGACTCACCATCCTCGGGATCACGATTGCGGCCCGGTCTACTTTGCCCAGTCTGCTACGGAGCATGCGGGCGCGCTCCGCAAATATCGTGTGAATGTTCGTTTCCCCAGGTCAGGGGCGTGACGAACGGGTGAATCGGGGTTTGCGGGGGTCTTGCGGGCGCCGTATCGGCGGGCACGTGCGCGGGCGGACGAGCCCCCCGGCACGTGCCGGGGTCACGGCAGGTCGAGGCGCGCCAGCCGCTCCAGGGCGGTGGCCAGGGTCGAGCCCGGCAAGGCGTAGTTCAGGCGCAGCGAGCCCCGGCCGCCCGGGCCGAACTCGGCCCCGTCGGTGGCTTCGAGGCCGGAGCGCTCCAGCAGTGCCCGCCGGGCCGTACCCGGCGGCAGGCCGAGGGCGGCGGCGTCCACCCAGAGCAGGTACGAGGCCTGCGGGGCCGACCGGACGGCGGCCCCGAGCCGGTCGGTGAGCCGGGCCCGGGCGGCGGCGAGGTGGGCGAGCAGCGCGTCCAGCCACGGGCCGCCTTCGCGCAGCGCCGCCTGCTGCACGGTCTGCTCCAGCAGGCCGCCCTCCCAGAGGCCGTAGCCGGCCAGGGCGTCGGCGAACCGGGTGCGTAGCCCCGGGTCGGGCACGAGGGCGAAACTGCTGGGGATACCGGAGCAGTTGAAGGTCTTGCCCACGGAGTTGAGGCTGACGGTGGATCGGCGGTGCGCCGGGTCGACGGTGGTGACGGCGACGGGGTGCGGGCGGCCGGGATGGGTGAGGTCGCCGTGCACCTCGTCCGAGACCAGCAGTGCGCCCGCCTCCGCCGCCCGCTCGGCCAGCGCGCGCAGCCCCTCGGCGGGCCAGACCCGGGCGGAGGGGTTGTGCGGGCTGCTCAGCAGGACGGCGGCGGTGGGGCGGGGGAGCGGACCGTCCGGTAGTCGGTACCCCTCCGGGCCGACGGGCAGGGGCAGTTCTCGGAAGTCGATGCGCGCGGCGCGGCACAACTGCGCGAAGCCGCCCCACTCCGGGGTCGGGAACAGCACGGGTGCCTGCGGCCGGGGCGCTTCCGCCCGTACGATCTCCAGCAGGACGCGCAGCGTGGTGCGCGGGCCGCAGGGCAGCAGCAGGACCCAGTCCGGGTCCACCTCGGCGCCGTGCCGGGCGCGGTACCAGTCGGCCACCAGCGTGCGGCCGGCCGGGTCGCACGCCGTGTAGCCGTAGGCGCGGTGGCGGGCGCGCCGCTGCAGGGCGCGGGCGATGGCGGGCGGGCCGGGGAGGTCCATGTCGGCGAGGCCCATGGGGATCACGCCGGGGGCGGTCGCGCGGCTCCATTTGCTGCTGGCGGTGCCGGTGCGGTCGAAGGGGGAGTCGAAGCCGAAGGGAGCGTCGGGAGCGGGGGCGGGGGCGCGGCGAACAGATGACAGATTTCGAAATCTGTCATCTGTTCGCTGAAAGCTGTCATCTGTCATCTGTCACCTCCCTCTGTCGTCCCGTGTGCCGCCCCGTGCGCCGCCCCGTGGGCCGCCCCGTGAATCGCGCCGCGGGCGGCCCCGTCCACCGACCCGGAAGCCGCCAGGTGCGCCGCCAGTCCGCGCCGCCCCCGGCGCATCATGATCGCGTGGTTGGCGCGGAACACCGGGTGCAGCGGCAGGGCGAGGCGGCGCAGCAGGGCCTTGCCGGGCCGGGTGTCCTCCTCGAACAGCACCCGGCTGCCCGCACTCCGGTCACCCGCGCCACCCGCGCCACCTGCACTCCGGGCGCCCGCGCCGCCCGCGGCGCGCGTACGGCCCGCGTCGTCGGGGGAGTCCGCCGTCACCGTGAACCGCGACCAGCCCTCCAGGTCGCCCCGCATGACCGCCTCCAGCACCCCGGCGGCCGGGTCGCGCCGCCGCGCCTCCAGGCTGATCACCAGCCGGTACGGCAGCAGGGCGCGCACCACCACGTCCCCGGTCGTCTCGCCGGTCTCCCGCACCTCGCGGACTTCCGGCCACCAGAGCGGGTAGTTCCGGACGTCCTCCAGTGCCGCGTACACGACGGCCGCAGGTGCCGCGAGCCGCCACATTCCTCGGAAGCGGTAGTGGTTGGGATCCACGGGCCCACCCTAGCGGCCGGGGCGGCGTGGTGGACGAACACCGGTGGGCCGTTGCCGAGTTGGTCCGGTGGCCGGCCTGGCGCGGAGGTGAACGCCCCGGAAACGTCCGCCTGTCGGGAGGGGTTCGCTCCGCTTGCACCTGTTCGGCGTGCGGAGGAGGATCTTCTGTGCTTGTAGTCTCGTCTGTCACGGCAGCATCTCCAGGGCGCTGCACCCCCGGAACCGGAGTGAAGGAGTCACAGGCATGCGGCGACCGAGCTGGGTACCGGAGGGCACGGACCTGGACAAACCGAACGCCGCGCGGGTCTACGACTACTACCTGGGGGGCTCGCACAACTTCGAGGTCGACCGGGAGATGGCCCGCAAGGCGCTCGCCCTGTGGCCGGAGCTGCCGCAGATCATGCGCTCCAACCGTGCCTTCCTGCGCCGCGCCGTGACCTTCCTCGCCGAACAGGGCATCACCCGCTTCCTGGACATCGGCTCCGGCATCCCGACCTTCGGCGCCGTGCACGAGATCGCCCGCGCGATCCGCCCCGAGGCGAAGGTCCTCTACGCGGACCGCGACCCGGTCGCCGTCGCCCACAGCCGCCTGCTGCTGGAGGACGACCCGGCCAGCAACGTCATCCAGGCCGACCTGCGCGACGTCGCCGACCTGCTGGGCCGCCCCGAGGTGACCGCGCTCCTCGCGGAGGGCGAGCCGGTAGGCGTCCTGCTGGTGGCCGTCGCGCACTTCGTCAGCGACGGCGAGGACCCGTGGAAGCTGATCGGCGTGATCCGCGACGCGCTCCCGCCAGGCAGCGCGCTGGTGCTCTCGCACGCCTCCCTGGAAGGCCGCCCCGACCAGGCGGAGGACCACCAGAAGCTCTACCGGATGACGCCGACCCCGCTGACCATGCGCACCCACGAGCAGATCGCCGCCATGTTCGACGGCTTCGACGTGGTCGAGCCGGGCGTCGTCTACCTGCCGCAGTGGCGCCCGGACCAGCCCCACACGGTCGGTGAGCACCCCGAGCGGATGACCGGGGTGGCGGGCGTGGGGTTCCGCCCTTGAGCGGACGCGACCGACGAGGCACCGACGGCCGCCCGTCCCGCGCGGCGGCCGCCGGGAGCACGGTGCTGGGCGCGGCGCCCGGCACGGGCGCAGGCGCGGCGGGCAGCGGATCCGCAGCCCCCCGTGAATCCGTCGCCCCCGGTGGTCTCGTCGCCCCCGGTGGTCTCGTCGCGCCCGGCGGTCCCGTCGCCCCCAGCAGACTCGTCGCGGCCGGTGAACCCGTCGTGGACAGCGGCCGCGGGACGCCGCGATGAGCAGCCTCCCGCTGCGCGGCGGTGCCGAGCGGTTCCACGAGGAATGGGCCCGGCTGCTCTCGGCCGACCACGGCATCGCCATCCACCCAGGTCTGCTCAACCGGCTCGTCGCGCGCACCGCCGCGCTGCTGCACCGCGCCCAGGAGGACGAGCCGTTCGAGCGCCGCCTGGCCGCCCAGGCCGGCGCCGAGCTGGTCGACGCCCACTTCACCGACCCGGTGCTGCTGGCCCGGGCCGTCGAGCTGCTCCACGCGCAGCCCCTCGCCGACGACCGCGGCCCCGCCCTGACCGGAGCCTTCGCGGCCGGCTGGGCCGCCGCCCTGCGCGAGCGCACGCTGAGCGAGCAGGAGGCCATCCGCACCGCCGCCGACACCGCCCGCAAGGAGGCCGAGCGGGCGCTGCGCGCCTCCGAGGCGCGGTTCCGCGCACTGTTCGAGAGCGCCGCGATCGGCATCGGCATCGGCGACACCGACGGCAACATCCTGGCGGTCAACAAGGCGCTGCAGGAGCTGTTCGGCGCGGGGCCGGCGGACATGATCGGCCGCCGGGTCGGCGACCTCGTGCACCCCGAGGACACGCCGGGCGTGTGGGAGGCGTACGAGGAGCTGATCAGCGGCAAGCGCGACCACATCCAGTTCGACAAGCCGTACTACCGCCAGGACGGCGAGGTGATCTGGACCCACCTGACCGTCTCGCTGATCCGCGACGACGACGGCTCCCCGCAGTACCAGGTCGCCATGCTGGAGGACATCACCGACCGCTACCGGCTCCAGGAGCGGCTGCGCCACCAGGCCACCCACGATCCGCTGACCGGCCTGCCCAACCGCGCGGCCTTCTTCGAACGGCTGGAGAAGCTGTTCGAGGAGCCGGAGCCGGCCGCCCGGTTCGGCCTCTGCTACGTCGACCTCGACGGCTTCAAGGTGGTCAACGACAGCCTCGGCCACGACATGGGCGACCAGCTGCTGGCCGCCGTCGCCGCACGGCTGAAGGCCGCCCTCACGCCGCTCGGCCACCTGGTGGCCCGGCTCGGCGGGGACGAGTTCGTCGTGCTGCTGGAGAACTGCCGCGGCGAGCAGGAGGCGGTGTCCGCCGCGAAGACCGTGCTCAAGGCGCTCGCCGGACCGGTGCTGATCGGCGATCACAAGCTCGCCGTGGGCGCCAGCGTCGGCGTGCTGGAGCGGCGGGTGTCCACCACCACCCCGGGCGCGGCCGTGCGTGCCGCCGACCTCACGCTCTACCGCGCCAAGGAGGCCGGCCGCGGCCGGTGGACGCTGTTCGACCCCAAGGAGAACGCCCGCGCGGTCAGCCGCTACGCGGTCTCGGTGCGGATGCCCGCGGCCCTCGACCGCGGCGAGTTCTTCATCGACTACCAGCCGCTCTACCGCCTCGCCGACGGCCGCCTCGCCGCCGTGGAGGCCCTGGTGCGCTGGCGCCACCCGCAGCTCGGCGTGCTCGGCCCGGACGAGTTCGTCACCACCGCCGAGGAGACCGGGCTGATCATGCCGCTCGGCCGCTGGGTGCTGGAACAGGCCTGCGGCCAGGCCGCGGACTGGATCAAGCGCTTCGGCGACGCCGCGCCGCAGCTCAACGTCAACCTCGCGGTCCGCCAGGCCCGCAGCGCCGCCCTGGTCACCGACCTCGGCCGGATCCTGGACGGCACCGGCCTGGACCCGGCCCGGCTGCAGCTGGAGATCACCGAGTCGACCGTGGTCGGGCCCGAGGACGAGGCGCTGCGCACCCTGCACGGGCTGGTCGACCTCGGGGTGTCGCTGGCCGTGGACGACTTCGGCACCGGCTGGTCCAACCTCTCCTACCTGCGAGACCTGCCGGTTTCCGGCCTCAAGATCGCCGGGTCCTTCGTCGGCGACCTGCACGAACCCGGCAAGGACGAGTCCACCGGGTGGCGGATCGTCAGCGGCCTGGTGTCGATGGCGCACACCCTCGGGCTGACCGTCACCGCCGAGGGCGTCGAGACCCGGCGGGACGCCGAACGGCTGCGGACCATGGGCTGCGACTGGGCGCAGGGGTGGCACTTCGGCCGCCCGGTACGGCCGGCGGAGATCGCCCGGCGGATCACGGAGGAGCCGAAGGGCCGCCCGGTCGAGGAGCGCTGAGGGCCGGCCGGGGTGGCGCGGCGGGCGCCCGGTGGCGGTTCGGCGGACCCGGCGCCTGGCCGGTACGCAACCGCGACCGCGACCGCGACCGGCGACCGGCACCCGGTTCGCGGCCGCCGGTCGCGGTTGCGTACCGGTCCTGCGGCGGGTCTGTCCTGATCCGCGGAAGCGCCCGACACCCGCGCCCGCCATGCGGGATGATGGCGCGTCAAAATCACCACCCGGCACCGGCGCGCCCATGCTCACGGCCCCGCGCCGGTCCGGGCTGCGGGGAAGGGGATCGCCGCATGGGCACGACGGAGGGCGCGGACCCGGCCGAGGGCGACCTGCGCGGGCCGCGGTCCCGGTCGGAGGCCGGCGCCGAGCCGGAGGAACAGCCGCGGAGCAGGGTGGAGCGGTGGTCGAAGGGGCGGTGGCGCGGCTCCGAGGCCGTACCGGGCGGGGCGTCCCGGCTCGGGTCCGTCCCGCACACCCGGGTGGACCCGGAGGCCGCGACCCGTCGGGTGGGCGGCGCCGAGCCGCGCCACGACCCGCAGGCGCCGACCAAGGTCCGCACGGGCGGCGGGGGCCGGTCCGACCCGGAGGCGGTGACCGAGGTCGTCCGACCCCGGCGCGGCGCCGCACCGGGCCCGTCCTGGCAGGACAGCGTCGGACCGGGCCCGAGTCCGGGCGGAGGATCCGCCCCGGTCGGAGCCGCCCCGGTCGGAGCCGACCCGGGCCAGGACCACGGCTTCGGTGGGCCCCTCGGCGCCGACGGCCCGCCCGAGGACGCCTTCCCGGGGGCCCTGCGGGCGCGGTTCATCCCGCTGGGCCGGGCCGGCGCCGGCTCCGAGGGCACCGTCTGGTACGTCCGGCGCACCGACGGCGGCGGCGACGCGGCCGTCAAGGTGGCCGCCACCGGGCAGCCGATGGACCACGACCTGCTCGACCACCTGCGCAACGACGGCTTCCGGCGGCACGTCCCGCACCTGATCGACTTCGGGCGGGTCCGCCACCACGGCGCCCTGGTCGACTGGGTGGCGATGGAGTACCTGCCGGTCACCCTCGCCGCGCACGTCGCCGAGTTGTGGCGCCGGGGCGGGCACACCGACCGGCGGACCACCGAGCAGATCGTCTACGAGCTGGTCGCCCTGCTCGACTTCTGGCAGCAGCGGATCAAGCGCAACCCGCTGGACTTCAAGCCGGCCAACATCCTGGTGCGCCCCGGCAGCGGGTCCGGCGAGTTCGTGATCGCCGACTTCGGCGGCGTCGACCGGCTGACCGACAGCCGCCGGTTCAGCTCGGCGATGATGGTCACCGTCGCCTACATGGCCCCCGAGCAACTGGCCGGAAAGAACCACCAGGCCGGCCCCTGGTGGGGCCTCGGCAACGTGCTGTACGAACTGTTCGTCGGCCGCCCCCGGTTCCTCGGTGCGGACGGCGAGCGCGCCGCCGACCAGGAACTGGAACTGGAACTGGTGATGGGCGAGGAGGTGGACCTCGCCGCCGTCCAGGACCCACGCCAACTGCTGCTCCTGCAAGGGCTGTTCACCAAGAAACCGGAGGACCGCTGGACCGCGCCGCAGGTCCGCGCCTGGCTCGCCGGCGGCAGCCCCGAGGTGATCCGCCGCCGGCCCCGGGCACACGCCCGGGCCCACCGGCCGGTCACCTTCCTCGGCAACCCGTTCACCGATCCGGTGCGGCTCACCGGGGCGCTGCTCAAGAACTCGGGCGCCGCGGCACGCTGGCTCTCCACCGGCGGCGCGGAGCGCCTGCGGGACTGGCTGCGCGACGAGGTCGAGGACACCGTCTTCGACCTGCACTACCTCACCGACGTGGCCCGGGCGCCCGGCTCCCGGCGCGAGGCGGCAGCGGCCGTCGCCGTACTCGCCCTCGGCGCCGCCTTCGCCCCGTCCGCCACCCCGCACTACCGCGATCGTCCGATCGACACCCCCGGCCTGGAACGCATCCTCACCGAGCCCGACGGCGCCGAGCTCGTCGACGAGCTGGTCCGCGGCGGAGCACCGGCCGTCGCCGCGCGCTACGACTGCTTCCACCGCGAGTGCGCGAGTGAGCACTGCTCGCGCCTCCTCGCGCTGGGCGCACTGCCCGACGTGCTCGCCGAGGTCGACCGGTTGGCCCGTACCGTCGGCGGCGGCCGGCGGGGCGGCGGCGGCCTCAGCCCGGAGGAACGCGAGGAGGCGCACCGGCAGGCGGTCTGGCTGAGCATCCGCCCCGAGGAGCGCACGCGGCTGCTGGGCCGGCTCTCGCCGCTGCCCGCCGCGCTGCACCGGCTGCCCCTGCCCGACCGGGTGTCGGAACTGGCGGCCGTCGTCGCGGCCGTGGTGGTGGACGGGGCGCTGGCGGCCGGTGCGCTCGCCCGTACGGCTGCCCGCGCGGCGGCCCGGAAAGCGGCACCCGACCCGGCGGCGGCCACCCCGCGGGACGTGGTGCGACGCCGCTGGTCGGCGCTGCGGCGCCAGGCCGTGGGAGCCGACCCGGCGCAGACGGCCGGGTGCGCGGCACTGGTCGCGGCCGAGGCGTTGCGGCGGCGCGGCCGGGGGCGTCCCGAGCGGCCCGGACCGGAGCCCGGGGTGCGGCGGGAGAGCCGGCTGACCCGGCTCTGGCGCAACCGGCGCAGACGGCCGCCGCTGGACTGGCGCGCCCGGCTGGAGGCCTGGTGGCCGCACGCCCGCACCGCACTGCCGCGCCGGGCCGGGGCCGTCCTGCTGCTCGTCCTCGGCTTCGGACTGCTGCTCTGGGCGGGCGCGGTGCTCCGCTACCCGGTCGAGGCGGGCGAGAAGCTGGGCATCGCGCCCGGCGGCGCCTTCGGCGGGCCCCTGAGGTCGGCCGGCGACCACGCGGCACGGCAGGTGGCCGGCCAACTCGGCGGGGCCTTCGTCGCGGCCGTCGTCCTCGCCTTCTTCCCCGCCCGGGTCGGCGTCGGCACCGCCCTGCTGACCGGCGCCGGGGCCTTCACGATCGGCTACCTGCGGCTCGGGCCGCCGATGACCGGGGTGGAAGCGCCGCAACCGGTGGCCGAGCGGGTCATCATGTTCGAGGGCGGAATGGGGAGTTGGGCCGGAATCGTGTCGGTCGTGGCGATCGTCGGGTCGCTCTGGCTGATCGAGCGGGCGTCCAACCGGCTGCTGAAGCCCGCCCATGAGGCCCGGCGGCTGACCAGGCAGGCCTGGCAACGGCTCGACGCGCGGAGGGCGCCACGCTCCGGCACCGCCTCCCGCCCGCGCCCGGGCCAGCGCCCGGGGCCGGCTGCGGGCGCGGCCGGCGGGCAGTGGCGCCCGGGCGGCGCGGGCGTGCGCGACCGGTTGGGATTCGCGCTCGGAACCACGGCGGTGCTGGTCCTGCTCCTGTGGGCGGCGGTCGAGGTGCGGCTCGCGGCCACCAGGGTGCACCCGACACCGGCCTCCTGGGGGGCGGGCGAGGCGGGTGCGGCCTACCAGGCCGGGTTCGTCATCCTGCTGGCGGTGGTGTCGCTGGTGAGCACCCTCGGGACCAGGCCCACCGCCCGGGCGCTCTTCGCGGTCTGGATCCCCGCCACGCTGTTCCTCGGCGCCTGGCCCAAGCCGTTGGGCCCGGTCGAGGCGTTGCGGATCCCGGTGTTCGAAGCGCAGTTCCGCGCCGTCGCGGAGCTGTGGGGGCACGGCGCCTTCTGGGCCGCACTGCTGCTGGCACTGCCGCTGGCGGCGTACGGAGTGCTCCGGACGGTGCGGGAGCGGCCGGGGGAGAGGTGAGCCGAGGGGGCTGACGGCTGCCACCCGTTCAGCCGATCCGTCGTTCGGCTGGTCCGTCGTTCGGCTGGTCGGTCGTTCGGCCGATCCGCCGTTCGGTCGATCAGCCGACGAGTTGGGAGAGCTCGATCGAGTGCCCCGTCCGCTCCACCTTCGCCCGCAGGTACCGGACGTTGCTCGCCGAGAGGTGGACGCCGGTCGGCACCCGGTGGCGGACGGTGATCCCGAGGTCGCCCAACTGCGCCGCCTTGTCCGGGTTGTTGCTCAGCAGGTCGATGCGCGTGGTGTCGAGCGCGGCGAGCATCTGGGCTGCGGCGGTGTAGTCCCGGCCGTCCTCGGGCAGTCCGAGCGCGGTGTTGGCGTCGTACGTGTCCAGCCCGGAGTCCTGTAGGGCGTACGCATCGAGCTTGTTGTACAGCCCGATGCCCCGGCCCTCCTGCCGCAGGTAGAGCAGGTACCCGCCGGCCGCGCCGATCCGTTCGGCCGATTCACGCAGCTGGGGGCCGCAGTCGCAGCGGTCCGAGCCGAAGACGTCCCCGGTCAGGCACTCGGAGTGCAACCGCACCAGCGGCGTCCCGCCCTCGGGCACCGTGCCGAGCGCGAGTGCCAGGTGTTCGGCTCCGTCGGTGAGGCCGTGGAAGGTGAAGACGTCCGCGTCGACGCGGTAGCCGTCGGGGAAGGTCAGCGGAATGCGCACGCGCGAGCGCACCGTGGCGGAGCCGGGCAGCGGCATGGAACGGGCCTCCGTCGATCGGGGGTGGACCGGGCTGGATCGGATGCTGACCGTACTCGGTAGTTCCAATTTGAACAACTGGACGCCGCCGGTGCCCTCGCGATCACGGAGCGCAGAACACCCCTCCCGTGCCGTCTGTTCCCGTGACGGCATCCGAGATGTGGAACGGCGCCGGGGCGGCGGTGTGGACACTGCGAGACTTCACCCGTTTCCTGGGCACGGGAACGCCCGAGCACGACCACCGACAACCACGGAAGGGTCCTGATCAGATGCCCACGAGCCGAGACACGTCCACGTCAGCCTCCACCGCCTCCCCCTCCGCAGCCTCCGCCCTCTCCCCCTCCTCCTTCGACGCCGAGCAGCGCGTGATCGAGGCGCTCTACGCGGACGTGGTCCGCCGCAACCGGGGCGAGGCGGAGTTCCACCAGGCCGTCCACGAGGTGCTGGAGACCCTGGCCCCGGTGCTCGCCCGTCGCCCCGAACTCGTCGACGCCCGGATCATCGAGCGGATCTGCGAGCCCGAGCGGCAGTTGATGTTCCGGGTGCCGTGGACGGACGACTCCGGCGCCATCCACGTCAACCGCGGCTTCCGGGTGGAGTTCAGCAGCGCCCTCGGCCCGTACAAGGGCGGCCTGCGCTTCCACCCCTCGGTGAACCTCGGCATCGTCAAGTTCCTCGGCTTCGAGCAGATCTTCAAGAACGCGCTCACCGGGCTGGCGATCGGCGGCGGCAAGGGCGGCTCCGACTTCGACCCCAAGGGCCGGTCGGACGCCGAGATCATGCGGTTCTGCCAGTCCTTCATGACCGAGCTGCACCGCCACCTCGGCGAGCAGACCGATGTGCCGGCCGGGGACATCGGCGTCGGCGGCCGGGAGATCGGCTACCTCTTCGGCCAGTACAAGCGGATCACCAACCGCTACGAGTCCGGCGTGCTCACCGGAAAGGGCCTCGGCTGGGGCGGCGCACAGGTCAGGACCGAAGCCACCGGCTACGGCTGCGTGCTGTTCACCGCCGAGATGCTGCGCAGCCGCGGGGAGAGCCTGGACGGGCGCCGGGTGGCCGTCTCCGGTTCCGGCAACGTCGCCCTCTACGCGATCGAGAAGGCGCAGCAACTCGGCGCGACGGTACTGACCGCCTCCGACTCCTCCGGCTACGTGGTGGACGAGAAGGGCATCGACCTCGGCCTGCTCAAGGAGGTCAAGGAGACCCGGCGCGGCCGGGTCGCCGACTACGCCGAACTGCGGGGCAGCCACGTCCGGTTCGTCGAGGGGCCGGGCGTGTGGAGCGTGCCCTGCGAGGTCGCACTGCCCTGCGCCACCCAGAACGAACTGGCCGAGGCCGACGCGCTCGCCCTGGTGCGCAACGGCGTCCTCGCGGTCGCCGAGGGCGCCAACATGCCCACCACCCCGGACGCGGTGCGGGTGTTCCAGGAGGCCGGGGTGGCCTTCGGCCCGGGCAAGGCGGCGAACGCGGGCGGCGTCGCGACCAGCGCGCTGGAGATGCAGCAGAACGCCTCGCGGGACTCCTGGAGCTTCGAGCGCACCGAGGAGCGGCTGGCCGGGATCATGAAGCACATCCACGAGTCCTGCTTCACCACCGCCGAGCGCTACGGCCGCCCCGGTGACTACGTGGTGGGCGCGAATGTCGCGGGCTTCGAACTGGTCGCGGACGCGATGCTGGCCCAGGGCCTGGTCTGAACCCCGGCCTGCCGGCCTGACCTGCCGGCCTGACCTGCCGGCCTGACCAGCCGGCCTGACCTGCCGGCCCCACCAGCCGGCCTCCTGACCCGCTGGCTTCCCGACCCGGCCACCCGGCGATCGGTACCCGACCGGAGCGGGCACCGATTGTCGGGTGCGGCAGGGTGGGTCCTTCCTACGGTGGTGATCAGTAAGGGAAGGACGGGGTTGGCGTGATTGAGCACCTGAACCGGGCGATGGACCACATCGAACGGCACCTGGACGGCGAGATCGACGTG
Source organism: Streptomyces sp. NRRL S-350 (assembly GCF_000719705.1). Lineage (GTDB taxonomy): Bacteria > Actinomycetota > Actinomycetes > Streptomycetales > Streptomycetaceae > Kitasatospora. The sequence goes on from NZ_JOHO01000030.1 coordinate 57,065, forward strand.
GCCGAGCTGGCACGCATCGCGATGACGTCGGAGTACCACTTCCGACGGCTGTTCTCGATGCTCGCCGGGATGCCGCTCTCGGAGTACGTGCGGCGTCGGCGGCTGACCGTCGCGGGGGCCGAAGTCCTGGACGGCGAACGGACGTTGCTCGACATCGCGGTCCGGTACGGGTACACCTCGGGGGAGGCGTTCGCCCGGGCGTTCCGGGCGATGCACGGCGTCGGGCCGGGGGAGGCCCGGCGGGACGGTGCGGTGCTCACCTCCCAGCCCCGGATGTCCTTCCGACTCGTCGTGGAAGGAAACAGCAGTATGGAATACCGGATCGTCGAGAAGCCGGACTTCCGGATCGTCGGAAAGAAGGCCCGGGTCACCCTGGTCTACCTGGGGATCAACCCGGAGATAGCCGAGTTCATCAAGGGACTCGGCACGGAGACCGTCGAGCGGATCACCGCGCTCGCGGGGACGGACCCGGCCGGCATCGTGTCGGTGAGCGACGACTTCTCGCCCAACCGGGAGGAGGGGTCCGAACTCGACTACTGGCACGCGGTGGTGGCGCGCGAGGACGCCGTGGTCCCGGCGGACCTGGACGTCCTCGACGTCCCGGCCGGCACCTGGGCCGTGTTCACCAACGCCGGACCGTTCCCGGAGGCGCTGCAGAAGATGTGGGGGGACGTGGCCAGCCAGTGGTTCCCGTCCAACCCGTACGAGGCCCGGCCTGGTCCGGAGATCCTGAGGACCCGGTTCGTCCCGGAGACGGGTGACACCGAGGCGGAGCTCTGGATCCCCGTGGCGCGGGCCGCGCGGGGCTGACCGACCGTACCGGGCCGCCGGGCCGTGCGGTGCCGGCGGCGCGGCGGCGCGGGGGCCGACAAGTAACAGATGACAGCCGACAGCTGACAGAGTTCGAAATCTGTTATCTGTCGGCTGTCATCTGTCATCTGTCTTCTGTTACTTGTTCGCCGCGCCCGTCGCCGGCCCTCCCCGCCCCGCCCGCAGCACCCGCCCGTTCGGCTCACCAGCGCCCACCTCCCGCCCTCCCCGCCCCGCATCCTGGGCAGGGAGGGTCGGGGGCCGAGACCGAGCTGGAGAGCAGGACCCATGAAGCAGACGTCCGTGACCACCAACGCCCCGTGCTGGGTCGAGCTGGGCACCTCCGACCCGACCGCCGCCAGGGCCTTCTACAGCGAGCTGTTCGGCTGGCGGGAGGACGACCGCTCGCGCCCGGCAGGCAGTGACTACGCCCAGATGCTGGTTGGCGACGCCCCGGCCGCCGCGATCACCCCGCGCTACGCGCCGCGGCAGCCGACCGCCTGGACGGTCTGCTTCGCGGTCGCCGACGCGGACGCCACCGCCGCGAGGATCGCGGAGTCCGGCGGCAGCATCCTCAAGGAGCCCACCGACGTCCTGGACCACGGCCGCTTCGCGGTGGCCGCCGACCCGTCCCGCGCGGTCTTCATCCTCTGGCAGGCCCGCGCCTTCCGGGGCGCCGGGGTGTTCAACGAGCCCGGCTCGCTCGGCTGGGTGGAACTGCTGACCCGCGACCCGGCCGGCGCGACCGCGTTCTACCCGTCGGTCTTCGGCTGGTCCGTCGCCCCGTCCGAGCACTACACCCAGTGGGGCCTGGCCGGCCGGGACTTCGGCGGCATGCTGGCGATGGACGACCGCTTCCCGCCCGAGGTGCCGCCGCACTGGCTGCCGTACTTCGCGGTCCTCGACGCCGACGTCACCGTCAGCCGGGCGGTGACCCTCGGCGGGGACGTGCTGATGCCTGTCTTCGGCATGCCGGGCGGTCGGCGGATCGCCGTGCTGCGCGACCCCCAGGGTGCCGCGTTCGGCGTCTACGCCTCCGGTACGGAGGGCTGACCGGAACGCCGTGCGGCACGCCGGGCCGCGCGCGAGCGCCACCCCGCCACCGCCGCCCCCGCCGTGACCAGCAACGCCCCCATCGGTACCACGTCGCCGATCCGGTCGTACCAGGTCAGCGTGCCGGGGGCGGTGAGCGGCAGCCGGACGGTCAGCGCGCCGGTGCTGTCGGTGCCCATCCGGGCGAGTTCCCGGCCCTGGGCGTCGAATGCCGCCGAGACCCCGGTGAGCGAGGCCTGGACGGCCGGTCGGCCGGTCTCGGCGGCCCGGATCGCGGCCAGCGAGACGTGCTGTTCGGGCGCCCAGGTGTGCTGGAAGGTCGAGGTCGAGGACTGGTAGACCAGGACCCGGGCGCCGTCCCGCGCGGCGGTGCGGGCCATGTCGGGGAAGGCCGATTCGAAGCAGATGAGCGCCCCGACGGGCAGCGGCGCGCCCGTCCGGTCGGTGGTCGGGAGCACGTGGAACCCGGTGCCGGGCGCCCGGTTCTCGCCCGCCGCCCGGCTGACTCCGGCGATCCAGCCGAGCGCCGGCCGCAGCGGGATGTACTCGCCGAACGGGACCAGCCGGATCTTGCGGTAGCGGTCGGCCACGCCTGCCGGGGAGACCAGCACCGCGTCCTTGGAGATCCGCCCGTCCGCCTTGCGCGCGTCCTCCCCGGCGATGACCTGGGCGCCGGTGGTCGCGGCGAGCCCGCGCAGCACGTCCAGTGCGGCGGGATCGCGGTCGAGGTCGGCGGTGGTGCTGCTCTCGCCCCACACGACGAGGTCGACGGGCTGGCCGACCAGTCCGGCGGTGGCCCGGGCGCTGGCGTCGAACCGGGCCTGGGGGTCCTCGACGACGCCGGCCTGGACCAGGGCCACGCTGACGGTCCCGGACCGGGCGGGCGCTTCGCGCAGCGCGAACAGCAGGGGACCGGAGGCCAGCACCAGTACCGTCGCCGACGCCGCGACGGCCCGCGGCCGCCAGTGCACCGCGGTCAGCGCGATCAGCACCCCGGTGTTCACCGCCGCCACGGCCGCGCTGACCAGCCAGATCCCACCCGCCGACGCCAGTCCGAGGATCGCCGGGTGCTGCCACTGGGTGGCGCCGAGCAGCGCCCACGGACCGCCGAGCGCGTGCCAGGACCGCGCGTACTCGGCGGACACCCAGACCGCGGGGACGACCGCCAGCGCGAGCAGGGCCCGACGGGTGGTCAGCGGGGGGCGCAGCAGCCGGTGCACGGTGTACCCGACGGCGCCCTGCAGCGCCCCGAACAGCACCGCGATCACCGGCAGGCCCGGTCCGACGGACGGGATCAGCCAGTACATCGCGGTCATGATGAACCCGGCCCCGAACCACCATCCGCGCACCGCCGCCTCGCGCCCCCCGGGCGCCCGCTGCATCAGCAGCAGTCCGGGGACGAGGGCGATCCACGCCAGCCAGGCCTGCCCGGGCGTCGGGAACGCGAGGACGGGCACCGCCCCGGCCGCCAACGCGCCGAACCGGGCGCGGTACTGGTGTGGCGGGTGCGGCTCCCGTTCGTCCGGGGGAGTCGTGCTCGGAGCTGGGCTGGGGAGAGCGATGCGGCGCGACATGCCCCGTATTGTCCGCCTGGGAGGAGATTGCTGCCAGGTGGCGGCACATGAGGTTGACGCCCGGGCGGCGGGGAAGCGGCGTGGAAGCGGTACGAAAGCGGTTCCGGAGCGCCGTCCGGACCATCCGCACCATCCGGAGAACCGTCCGGAGAACCGTCCGAAGGATCGTCCGGGGAACCGTCCGGTCCGGACGACGGGAGGCGGAGACCGCCCGCACGCCGTGCCGTCGCGTGGCCGAACGGCGGGCGGGCGAAGGCCGGTTGGGACGTCACGCGGCCGCAGCCCCTCCGGGAGGGACGGCGGCCGCGGGGCGGGGCTCAGCCTTCGTCGCCCTCCAGGTCCCCCTCGGTCTCCAGGAAGGCCGCCTGCAGCTGCGCGATGAGCTCCGGGTCCGGCTGCTCCCACAGGCCGCGGCTGGCCGCCTCGAGGAGGCGCTCGCTGATCCCGTGCAGGGCCCACGGGTTGGCGCCGGCGAGGAACTCGCGGTTGACCGGGTCGAGCACGTACTCCTGGGTCAGCTTCTCGTACATCCAGTCCGCGACGACGCCCGTGGTGGCGTCGTAGCCGAAGAGGTAGTCGACTGTCGCGGCCATTTCGAAGGCGCCCTTGTAGCCGTGGCGGCGCATCGCCTCGATCCAGCGCGGGTTGACCACGCGGGCGCGGAAGACGCGGGCGGCTTCCTCGGTCAGCGTGCGGGTGCGGACGGTCTCCGGGCGGGTGGAGTCGCCGATGTACGCGGTCGGCGCCTTGCCGGTGAGGGCGCGGACGGTGGCCACCATGCCGCCGTGGTACTGGAAGTAGTCGTCCGAGTCGGCGATGTCGTGTTCGCGGGTGTCGGTGTTCTTCGCGGCGACGGTGATCCGCTTGTACGCGGTCTCCATCTCCTCGCGGGCCGGCCGCCCGTCCAGGCCGCGCCCGTACGCGTAGCCGCCCCAGACCGTGTACACCTCGGCCAGGTCGGCGTCGGTGCGCCAGTCACGGCTGTCGATCAGCTGCAGCAGGCCCGCCCCGTACGTGCCCGGGCGGGAGCCGAAGACGCGGACGGTGGCCTTGCGCTCGTCGCCGTGGACGGCGAGGTCGGCCTGGACGTGGGCCCGCACGTAGTTGGACTCGGGCGCCTCGTCCTGGGCGGCGGCCAGGCGCACCGCGTCGTCCAGCAGGGCGACGACGTGCGGGAAGGCGTCCCGGAAGAAGCCGGAGATGCGCAGCGTCACGTCGATGCGCGGGCGGCCCAGCTCCTCCGGCGGGATCGGCTCCAGGCCGGTGACGCGGCGCGAGGCCTCGTCCCAGACGGGGCGGACCCCGAGCAGGGCGAACGCCTCGGCGATGTCGTCGCCGGCGGTGCGCATCGCGCTGGTGCCCCAGAGCGAGAGTCCGACCGAGGGCGGGTAGGCGCCGTCGTTGTCGGCCTGGTAACGCTCGATCAGCGAGGAGGCGAGCGCCTGGCCGGTCTCCCAGGCGAGCTTGCTGGGGACGGCCTTCGGGTCGACGGAGTAGAAGTTGCGGCCGGTCGGCAGCACGTTGACCAGGCCGCGCAGCGGCGAGCCGGAGGGGCCGGCCGGGACGAAGCCGCCCTGCAGGGCGTGCAGTACGGCGTCCAGCTCGTCGGTGGTGGCGGCCAGGCGCGGCACCACCTGGGTGGCGGCGAAGGCCAGGACCTCCCGGACGGCCTCCGGCAGGCCGGCGGCGACCTTCTCGACGGCCTCGGGCGCCCAGTCCTGCGCCTCCATCGCCTCGACCAGCGCACGGGCCTGGGCTTCGGCCGCGTCGGTGGCGCCGAGGGTCAGTGCCGCCTCGTCCAGGCCGAGCGCCTCGCGCAGGCCGGGCAGCGCGCTGACGCCGCCCCAGATCTGCCGGGCCCGCAGGATGGCGAGCACGAGGTTGACCCGGTCGGTGCCGGTCGGTGCCTGGCCGAGGACGTGCAGGCCGTCGCGGATCTGGGCGTCCTTGACCTCGCAGAGCCAGCCGTCGACGTGCAGCAGGAAGTCGTCGAAGCCGTCGTCCTCGGGGCGTTCCTCCAGGCCGAGGTCGTGGTCGAGCTTGGCGGCCTGGATCAGGGTCCAGATCTGGGCGCGGATCGCGGGCAGCTTGGCCGGGTCCATCGCGGCGATGTTGGAGTGCTCGTCCAGCAGTTGCTCCAGGCGCGCGATGTCGCCGTAGGAGTCGGCGCGGGCCATCGGCGGGACGAGGTGGTCGACGAGGGTGGCGTGGGCGCGGCGCTTGGCCTGGGTGCCCTCGCCCGGGTCGTTGACCAGGAAGGGGTAGACCAGCGGCAGGTTGCCGAGGACGGCGTCCGGGCCGCACTCGGCGGACAGCGCGGCGGTCTTGCCGGGCAGCCACTCCAGGTTGCCGTGCTTGCCGAGGTGGATGACGGCGTGGGCGCCGAAGCCGCCGTCCGCCTGGGCGGCCTCGATCCAGCGGTAGGCGGCCAGGTAGTGGTGGCTCGGCGGCAGGTCGGGGTCGTGGTAGATGGCGACGGGGTTCTCGCCGAAGCCGCGCGGCGGCTGGATCAGGACGAGCAGGTTCCCGGAACGGATCGCGGCCAGCACGATGTCCCCGTCCGGGTTCTGCGAGCGGTCGACGTACAGCTCGCCGGGGGCCGGGCCCCAGTGCTCCTCGACCCGCTCGCGCAGCGCCTGCGGGAGCGTGGCGTACCAGCGGCGGTAGTCGGCGGCGGGGATGCGCACCGGGTTGCGGGCCAGCTGGTCCTCGGTGAGCCAGTCCTGGTCGTAACCGCCGGCCGCGATGAGGGCGTGGATGATGGCGTCGCCCTCGTGGCCCTCCTCGGTGCCCTCGTCCAGGCCGGGCAGGTCGTTCCCGAGGTCCATGCCCTCCTCGCGCAGCCGGTGCAGCAGGCGGACGGCGCTGGCGGGAGTGTCCAGGCCGACGGCGTTCCCGACCCGGGCGTGCTTGGTCGGGTAGGCGGACAGCACCAGGGCGAGGCGGCGCTCGGCGGCCGGGACGTGCCGCAGCCGGGCGTGGCTGACGGCGGTGCCGGCGACGCGGGCGGCGCGCTCCGGGTCGGCGGCGTAGACGGTCAGGCCGTCCTCGTCGAGTTCCTTGAAGGAGAACGGGACGGAGATCAGGCGGCCGTCGAACTCCGGCACGGCGATCTGGGTGGCGGTGTCCAGCGGGGACAGGCCGTCGTCGCTGCCCTCCCACTGGGCGCGCGACCAGGTCAGGCAGAGCGCCTGCAGGATCGGGCGGTCCAGCGCGGCGAGCGCGCCCGCGTCCCAGGCCTCCTCGTCGCCGCCGGCCTGCGCGTCGGCCGGGCGGGTGCCGCCGGCGGCGAGCACGGTGGTGACGATCGCGTCGGCCTCGCCGAGCGCGGCCAGCAGCTCGGGCTCGGCGCCGCGCAGCGAGGCGCAGTAGTAGGCCTTGGCCTGGGCGCCCTGGTCCTCGATGGCCCGGCAGAGCGTCTCCACGAAGGCGGTGTTGCCGCTCATGTGGTGCGCGCGGTAGTAGAGCACCGCGACCGTCGGTCCGTCCGCAGGGCCGGCCGTCGTACGGGCCTCGCGCTCCAGCGGGCCCCACGCCGGTGCGGAGGCGGGCGGCGCGAAGCCGTGCCCGGTCAGCAGGACGGTGTCGGAGAGGAAGGCGCCCAGCTCGGCCAGGTTGGCGGCGCCGCCGTGGGCCAGGTAGGCGTGCGCCTCGGCGGCGATGCCGGCCGGCACGGTGGACAGCTCCATCAACTGGGCGTCGGGGGCCTGCTCACCGGTGAGCACCACCACCGGGCGGGGACCGGCCAGCAGCGCGTCCAGGCCCTCCTGCCAGGCGCGGCGGCCGCCGAGCAGGCGGACCACGACGAGGTCGGTGCCCTCCAGCAGCGCGGGCAGGTCCTCGGGGGCGAGTCGGGCCGGGTTGCCGAGCCGGTAGCGCACCGGGCCCTCGGCGGCGCGGGCACTGAGCAGGTCGGTGTCGGACGTCGACAGCAGCAGGATCATGCGAAGGCCCTCCTGGCCTCGGGGGTGGCCAGGACGGCCGAGAAGACGGCCGGGGTGGCCGTGAAGTGGCCCGGGACGGCCGTGGAGTGGGCCGGGACGGCCGAGGTGTCGGCTTTGGCGGCCCGGGTGACGGCCGGGACGGCCGTGCGGGCGACGGCCGTGGACGCGTGTGCGGGCATGCGACAGCTCTGGTGCATTTCTGCCTTCCTCGGGGTCCGCGCCCCGGGCCGGTGGAGGACGGCAGGAGTTCCTGGCTCCCGCGGCCGACCGGCTTACCGGTGAACCGCGGTCACAGTGGCGGGACCGCACCGGGCTTGCACCGGCTTCCTCCCCTGCGCCGTCGCTGGCGTGCGGGCGGTCCGCCGGGACCGCCCGCCCAGCATCGTACGGGGTGCGGCTGACCTGGGGGAGAGTGAGCTTTCGGACGCGGGCTCCGGCGCCCCGGCGCATGCGTCGGGGCGCGCTCGGCTCACGCGTCGGCGCCGTGCGTCGCTTCACGCGTCGCTTCACGCGTCGGTTCACGCTCGGCGCGCGGGTCGGAGTGCGTCGGGGGTACCTCGGGAGTACGTCAAGGGGCGCACGGCGGGCGCGCCGGAGTGTGACGCAGCGGACGGAATCAACCGATCGGATCATCTGTATGCTCGCCGCCATGCCACCGACACCCGACGCCACCGCGCCGGGCGCCGCCGTGCCCGACCGGGAGGTGTCCGACCGGGGGCACGCCGACGCCTGCCCCGGGGCACTGCGCCTGCACCCGGCCGACGACGGCTCCCTGGCCCGGATCCGCCTGCCCGGAGGGCTCCTGACGGACCGTCAGGCAACCGCACTGGCCGATGCCGCCGAGGCCCTGGGCGACGGGGAGTTGGAGACCACCTCGCGCGGCAACGTCCAACTGCGCGGCCTGGCTCCGCAGTGCGCGGCAGACCTCGCCGACCGCCTGCGGGCCGCCGGACTGCTGCCCTCCGACACCCACGAGCGGATCCGCAACATCGTCGCCTCGCCGCTGGCGGGACTGGACGCCACGGCCTCCGCCGACGTCCAGGCCTGGGTGCGGGAGCTGGACACCCGGCTGTGCGCGAGCGACTGGGCAACCGGGCTCTCCGGCAAGTTCCTGTTCGCGCTGGACGACGGGCGGGGCGACGTCGCCGCGCTCGACGCCGATGTGACATTGATCGCAGGTTCGGGCGGTCCCGCCCTGCTGCGCCTCGGGCGCTCCACCCACGGGCTCCCCGTCGAGCCCGGGCAGGAGGTGACGGCCGTGCTGGACGCGGCCCGCTCCTTCCTGGACGCGCTGCGGGCGGACGGGCGCCGAGCCTGGCACCTGCGCGAGGTGCCCGACCTGCTGCCGGCCGGTTCGGTGCCGTTGCCCGCCTACGCCGGTACGGCCCCGGAAGTCGGCGCGCTGCCCGGCGGGCTCTCGGTGGGGCTGCGCTTCGGGCGGGCGAGTGCCGGGCAGTGGCGATCGCTGGTCGCGGCCTCGGCCGGTCGGCTGCGGCTGACGCCCTGGCGGGGCGTGGTGCTGCCCGGTGCGCCGGCCGAGCGGCTGCCCGCGCTCGCCGAAGCCGGGTTCCGCACCGAGCCGGGCTCGCCCTGGGAGCGGGCCACCGCCTGCACCGGGCTGCCGGGGTGCGCCAAGTCGCGGGCCGACGTCCGCTCGGACGCGGCCCGGGCGCTGGGCGCCGCCATCGGCGCACCGGGTGCGGCCGATGCGTCGGGCGTGGCCGCCGGACCCTCCGGCGTGCTGCCCGTCCACTGGTCGGGCTGTGAACGACGCTGCGGCCACCCGGCCGGGCGGTGGGTGGACGTGCTCGCCACCGGGCACGGCTACCGGGTGACGGTGAACGGACCGGCGGCCGCCCCCACGGCCGTCGACGTGACGAACGAGGAGATGGCCGAGGCGGTCGCCGAGGCCAGGAGGACCACGAAGTGATCGAGTACGAAAAGGACGGCGCGTCCATCTACCGCCAGTCCTTTGCCACCATCCGCGCGGAGGCCGATCTGGCCGCCCTCCCGGCTGACGTCTCCCAGGTCGCGGTGCGGATGATCCACGCCTGCGGGATGGTCGACCTGGTCGAGGACCTGGTGTACTCGCCCGGCGTGGTGGCCTCCGCGCGCGCCGCGCTGCACGCCGGTGCGCCGATCCTCTGTGACGTCAACATGGTTGCGAGCGGTGTGACCCGCAAGCGGCTGCCCGCCGACAACGAGGTCGTCTGCACCCTCACGGACCCGTCCGTGCCCGAACTCGCCCGGAAGATGGGCACCACCCGCAGCGCCGCGGCCATGGAGCTGTGGCTGCCCCGGCTGGAGGGTGCGGTGGTCGCCGTCGGCAACGCACCGACCTCGCTGTTCCGGCTGCTGGAGATGATCGAGGCGGGCGCGCCTCGACCGGCCGCGGTGATCGGCGTCCCGGTCGGCTTCATCGGCGCCGCCGAGTCCAAGCAGGCCCTGGCCGAACACCCGTCCGGCCTGGAGCACCTGGTGGTGCGCGGCCGGCGCGGCGGCAGCGCGATCGCCGCCGCCGCCGTCAACGCGATTGCGAGCGAAGAAGAGTGACGGAGCAGCAGAATCCGCCGGTGGGGCGCCTGTTCGGAGTCGGACTCGGCCCGGGCGACCCTTCGCTGGTGACCGTCCGCGCCGCCGAACTCATCGGCAAGGCCGACGTGGTGGCGTACCACAGCGCCCGGCACGGGCGGTCCATCGCGCGCTCGATCGCCGAACGCTACCTGACGGGCGGTCAGGTCGAGGAGAAGCTGGTCTACCCGCTCACCGTCGAGACCACCGACCACCCGGGCGGCTACCGGGGCGCGCTGGACGACTTCTACGAGGAGGCCGCCGCCCGGTTGGCCGCCCACCTCGACGCCGGCCGCGACGTCGTGGTCCTCGCCGAGGGCGACCCGCTCTTCTACGGCTCCTACCAGCACATGCACAAGCGGCTGGCGCACCGCTACCCGACCGAGGTGGTGCCCGGCGTCACCTCCGTCAGCGCGGCGGCGGCCCGGCTCGGACAGCCGCTCACCGAGGCCGAGGAGACGCTCACCGTCATCCCGGGCACCCTGCCCGAGGAGGAACTGACGGCACGCATCGCGGCCGCGGACTCCGCCGTGATCATGAAGCTGGGCCGGACCTTCCCGGCCGTCCGCCGGGCCCTGGAACGGGCCGGACGCCTGGCCGACGCCCAGTACGTGGAGCGGGCCTACATGGCGGGGGAGCGCATCGCCCCGCTCGCGGAGGTCGACGGCGAGACGGTGCCGTACTTCGCGGTCGCGGTGCTGCCCAGCAAGGTCGCGGTGCTGCCCGGCCGGGTCGCGCCGCTGGAGCCCGAGGTCCGGCCGGCGGACGGCGCGGGCAGTGTGACCGTCGTCGGCACCGGGCCGGCCGGGCCGCTCTGGCTCACGCCCGAGGCGCGCGGCGCGCTGGCCGCGGCCACCGACCTCGTCGGCTACACCACCTACCTGGCCCGGGTGCCGGAACGCCCCGGGCAGCGGCGGCACGGCTCGGACAACAAGGTGGAGTCCGAGCGCGCCGAGTACGCCCTGGACCTCGCGCGGCGCGGCCACCGCGTCGCCGTGGTCTCCTCCGGCGACCCCGGCGTGTTCGCGATGGCCACCGCCGTCCTGGAGGTCGCCTGCGAGGAGGCCTACCGGGACGTTCCGGTGCGGGTCCTGCCGGGGATGACCGCCGCCCATGCGGCCGCCTCCCGCGCCGGCGCCCCGCTCGGGCACGACTACGCGGTGGTCTCGCTCTCGGACCGGCTCAAGCCCTGGGATGCGGTGGCCAAGCGGCTGCGCGCGGCCGCCGAGGCGGACCTGGTGCTCGCGCTGTACAACCCGGGTTCGAAGTCCCGGACCACCCAGGTCGGCCTCGCCCGGGACCTGCTGCTGGAGTACCGGGCGCCGGAGACCCCGGTGGTGATGGCGCGCGACGTCGGCGGCCCGACCGAGCGGGTGCGGATCGTCCGGCTGGGCGAGCTGGACCCGGCGCTGGTCGACATGCGGACCATCCTGCTGATCGGCTCCTCGCAGACCCGTGCGGTCGAGCGGGGCGGCGGTGTGGAGGTCGTCTGGACGCCTCGGCGCTACCCGGAGGCGTGACGGCGGTCGAGTGACGGATGGCAGCCGACAGATTTCTCCATGGGTCAGCTGTCATCCGTCATCCGTCATCTGTCGCCAGGCCGCCTGTCGGCCGTCAGCCGCCCGCTGCCCGGAGCTCGCCGCCCGCCGTCACCGGGTCGGCTTGGTGACCAGCAGCTCGGTGTTGTGGTCCTCGCCCGCGCCGAGCAGCGCCGTCGGCCGCCCGTTCGGGTCGTTGTACGACAGCTCGCGGTAGAGCGCCGCGAGGTTGGCGTCCGAGGTGCCGCCGAAGTCCGTTGCGTACGGCGCGGACGACTCGATCAGCGTGGTGAACAGCGAGAGCGTGCCGTCCCCGTTGTCCGCGACCTCGATGATCCGGCCGTGCTGCGGGTAGTCGATGTGGGAGGCGGTGTTGATCTCCCAGAACGCCCGCTCCGGCACGGCGTGACCGTGCGGCGTGATCTTGTTCATGTGGGTGTGACCGTTCACCCACGCGACCACGTTCGGGTAGCGCTGGAGCAGCGCCACCAGCTCGTTCCCGTCGTGCCGCTTCTCGAAGATGTTGCGCGGGTCCGGCAGCAGGTTGCCCATGGTGTTGCTGGTGTGGTGGCTGAACAGCAGGATCACGTCGTCCGTGCTCCCGCCCGTCACCCTGCGTCCGTCGGCGTCGTACCAGTGCCCGCTGTGCGCCTGCAACTGCTTCTCCAGCCAGCGCAGTTGGGCGGTGCCCAGGGAGCCGTCGGCGAATCCGGCCTGGTTGGTGGTGTCCAGGCTGATGCCCAGGACCTTCTCCGAGATGCGGAAGGTGTAGTAGAGCTTGCCGCTGTTCGCCATGTCCGAGGTGAAGCCGTGCCCGTACGGGCCGGCCCCGGTGGCCGCCGGGTCCAGGTGGGCCTTGGCGAACTCCTTGAGCGTGAACGGCTTGCGGCGCTCGTCCGGGGTGATCCGGCGCACCGCCTCGCCGTTCGCGATCAGCTTCGCCAGCAGCAGCACGGCGCCGGCCGGGTCGCGGCGCAGCGAGTCCATCAGCTGGGCGGCCGTCGCGTCGTCGCAGCCCTCCAGCTTGTACTGGCCGGTGTAGAGGTCGTTGAGCAGGCCGAGGTCCGGCAGCGAGCCCTCGATGCTGTCGTCGTGGTTGCCAACGGTCGTGTACCAGGGCGTACGCAGGCCCGGCGCGTCGAAGGGCCGGCCGGAGGCGGAGAGGAAGCCGGGTATCTGCGGGAAGCCCTTGGCCTTGTAGCCGTCGCTGTAGGCGAGTTCGGGGTTCCAGAAGGCCGAGTTGCCGGAGTTCTGCACGCCTTCGTAGCGGGTCGGGTCGCCGGTGTTCTGGGCCAGTCGGCCGCCGCCCATGACCTTGAGGTACCAGTCGAGTTCGGCGAGTTCGTGGTTGTCCGTGTTGTCGCCGGTGGCCATCACCATGCTGAACGGCATTCCCGTGTAGGGGCCGCCGTCGAGCGAGTTGACCCGTTCGACGAGGGCCGACACACCCCGGGCGTTCAGGGCTTCCTGCGGCCGGTAGGCGCTGCCGTTGAACCGCGCCAGGTACTCGAAGCGCACCGGCGACTCGGTGTCCACCAGGTGCAGGTCGCTGAACTGGACGAAGCTGGCCAGGCCGGTGCGGCGGTCGTCCCGCCCGGTGCCCGGCGCCGCCAGGTCGCCGCGCACCACGAGCGGCCACCCGGGCCCGGCCGTCAGCCGCTTGTAGGTGCCGGTGCCGACCGGCGTGGCCACCTGCTCCAGCGTGGTCCCGGCGACCTTGACGGCCCGCGAGGCCGTGGCCGCCAGCGCCCGGTCGCGCGTCGCGGCTGACGAGAACTGCGCGCCCCCCAGCGACAAGGCCGACCACACGGCGGCCACCGACGTACCCGTCAGGAACGTACGCCGACTCATCCCTGCCACAAAAACCCCCACATGCTGATGGCCCGGACGGGCGGACAATCCGCGCGCCGGACCGACGTGTCATGAACCCGCTTCTGGCGGACCGCCAGATTACTCACTGGTAGCGGCGGGGGGCGAGGCCCGTGCGGAGAACTCTTCGGGAACGCGCGGCGGCCGTAACCCGGCGGTACCGCAGCCCGGCGCCCCGGCGCCCCGGCGCCCGATGTCTCGACGGCTTCGCGCCACGGCGGCTCGCGCACCGGACCCCGGCAGGCTGCACCCCGGTCGGGCCGCGATCGGGCGCGTGGGGGAAAATCGGCGGCGGCGGCCGGTGCGGCCGTCCCGGAACGCAGGACGGCACGGGCGCCGTCGGAAGCGAGGCGCAGGGTGGCCGCAGCTGGAGCCGAGGCGGGTGGCCGGGCCGGCCAGCTGAAGAGCAGCGGCCTGCGGCACGGCTGGACGACGGGCGCCTGCGCCACCGCCGCTACCAAAGCCGCGTACACCGCGCTGCTCACCGGCGAGTTCCCCGACCCGGTGGTCATCACCCTGCCCAAGGGCCAGCAGCCCGCCTTCGCACTCGCCGCCGAGTACCTGTCCACCGGGCACGTCTCCGCCGAGGGCGCCTCCGCCGAGCACGTCTCCGCCGAGGACGCCTCCCCCGAGCACGTCTCCGCCGAGGGCCCCTCTCCCGAGCGCCCGGTCACCGCCGAGGGCCCTGCCGCCGCCCACGAACCGGCCGCCGGGAGGGGCGGGCGGCCGTACGCCATGGCCGGAGTGGTCAAGGACGCCGGCGACGACCCCGACGTCACCCACGGCGCGCTGATCCGCTCGACGGTACGGGCCGGGGAGCCCGGCGCCGGGGTGGTGTTCCGGGCCGGTCCGGGAGTGGGGACGGTCACCAAGGCGGGCCTGCCCCTGCCCGTCGGTGAGCCCGCGATCAACCCGGTGCCCCGGCAGATGATCAGGGACGCCGTCGCCGAGGTCGCCGCCGAGCACGGCGGCACCGGGGACGTGGTGGTGGAGATCTCCGTCGACCACGGCGAGGAGATCGCGCGCTCGACCTGGAACCCGCGGCTTGGCATCCTCGGCGGCCTGTCCATCCTCGGCACCACTGGGATCGTCGTCCCCTACTCCTGCTCGGCCTGGATCGACTCCATCCGGCGCGGTGTGGACGTGGCCCGGGCGGCCGGGCGCACGCACGTGGCCGGCTGCACCGGCTCGACGTCGGAGAAGGTCGCGGTCGGGGTGCACGGGCTGCCCGAGGACGCGCTGCTCGACATGGGGGACTTCGCCGGCGCGGTCCTCAAGTACCTCAAGCGTCACCCGGTGGCCCGGCTGACCATCGCGGGCGGCTTCGCCAAGCTGTCCAAGCTCGCGGCCGGCCACCTCGACCTGCACTCGGCGCGCTCCCAGGTGGACAAGGGGTACCTGGCCGGACTGGCCCGGCAGGGCGGGGCGGACGAGGCGCTGGTCGCGGCGGTGGCGGCGGCGAACACCGGGCTGGAGGCGGTGCAGTTGTGCCGGGCGGCCGGGGTGCCGCTCGGCGACCTGGTCGCCGAGGCGGCCCGGGCGACGGCGCTCGGCGTGCTGGTCGGTTCGCCGGTCGCGGTGGACGTCATCTGCATCGACCGCGCGGGCACCATCGTCGGTCGGGCGGAGCCGCTGGGGCCGTGACACTGTCACAGCTTCGCGACAGCATCATGTGGTGATGTGAAGATCCGACGCCTATACGGGGTGAGAAACGGACAAAAGTGGCGCAGTGTCGCGTCTCGACTCTGTTGGCATCTCAACCATGAGATATCGTCTGGCGAGTGACAGGCGACTACCTCACCCGCATCGGCACCCTCATCCGTACCGCACGTCAGCACCGCGGCTGGTCCCAGGCGCAGCTCGGCGAGGCACTCGGCACCAGCCAGAGCGCGGTCAACCGCATCGAACAGGGCAAGCAGAACGTCAGCCTTGAGATGATCGCCCGCATCGGCGAAGCCCTCGACAGCGAGATCGTCTCCCTCGGCTACTCCGGCCCCATGCACCTGCGGGTTGCCGGTGGCACCCGCCTCTCCGGCGCCATCGACGTCCGCAGCAGCAAGAACGCCTGCGTCGCGATCCTCTGCGCGTCGCTGCTGACCACCGGCCGCACCACCATCCGCAGCGTCGCCCGGATCGAGGAGGTCTACCGCATCCTCGAAGTCCTGACCAGCATCGGCGTCAAGAGCCGCTGGATCAACGACGGCCGCGACCTCGAACTCACCCCGCCCGCCGAGCTGGACCTCGCGGCGATGGACGTCGAGGCCGCCCGCCGCACCCGCAGCGTGCTGATGTTCCTCGGCCCGCTGATGCACCGCGCCCAGCGCTTCGCCATCCCGTACGCGGGCGGCTGCGACCTCGGCACCCGCACCGTCCAGCCGCACCTGACGGCGCTGCGCCGCTTCGGCCTTGAGGTCGCGACCACCGGCGGCGCCTACCACGCCTCGGTCGAGCAGGGCGCCCCGATGGACCGCCCGATCGTCCTGACCGAGCGCGGGGACACCGTCACCGAGAACGCCCTGCTGGCCGCCGCGCGGCACGACGGCGTCAGCGTCATCCGCAACGCCTCGCCCAACTACATGGTTCAGGACCTGTGCTTCTTCCTGGAGGAACTGGGCGTCAGGATCGAGGGCATCGGCACCACCACCCTCACCGTGCACGGCGTGCCGGAGATCACCCGCGACGTCGACTACACCCCGGCCGAGGACCCGGTGGAGGCGATGAGCCTGCTCGCCGCCGCCGTCGTCACCTCCTCCGAGCTGACGATCCGCCGGGTACCGATCGAGTTCCTGGAGATCGAGCTCGCGGTGCTGGAAGGCATGGGCCTCGACTACGACCGCACCCCCGAGTACCGGGCCCACAACGGCCACACGCGGCTGGTCGACCTCACCGTGCGCCCCTCCAAGCTGACCGCGCCGATCGACACCATCCACCCGATGCCGTTCCCCGGCATCAACATCGACAACGTGCCGTTCTTCGCCGCCATCGCCGCGGCCGCCCACGGCACCACGATGATCCACGACTGGGTCTACGACAACCGCGCGATCTACCTCACCGAGCTGACCCGCCTCGGCGCCGACGTCAAGCTCCTCGACCCGCACCGCGTCCTGGTCCAGGGCCCCACCCGCTGGCGCGCCGCCGAGATGATGTGCCCGCCGGCCCTGCGCCCGGCCGTGGTCATCCTCCTCGCGATGCTCGCCGCCCAGGGCACCTCCGTCCTGCGCAACGTCTACGTCATCAACCGCGGCTACGAGGACCTCGCCGAGCGCCTCAACTCCATCGGCGCCCGGATCGAGACGTTCCGCGACATCTGACCCCCGCCCCCGCCGCCCGGCCTCACCCGCTGAGCCCGGTCAGCAGTACCGCCACGTCCAACCCGGTGTTCAGGTAGTCCACGAACACCGGGTTGTTCAGCGCCCGGGGCGAACGCCGCTCCCGCACCAGACGGACCGCCTCGTCCGTGCCGTGCCCGAGGTCGACCAGCGCCTGCGCCACCACCAGGCCCGAGCGGTTGTAGCCCGCGTGGCAGCGCACCAGCGTCCGACAGCCCCGGCGGACGGCGGCCGCGGTGAGCCAGGCCGCCTCCTGGACGGCGAGCAGTTGGCCGGGGGAGAGCGGTCCGTCGGGCACCTCCCGGACGACGTGCTCCACCCCCGGCGCCGGGCCGTGCCCGGGGAGCGTGAAGAGGCTGACCACCAGGTCGAACTCGCCCTTCACGACCGCGCGTTCCGGTTCGCCGCCGGGCAGGGTGTAGTAGTGCCCGCCCATCCACAGCCCTGGAGCGATCTCGGTCCAGGGCTCGGACGGCCCGGGCGCGTCGCGTTCCTTCTGGCGGGTTCGCAATCCGACTCCCTCCGGCCCGCCGCCGCTATTCGCCGGTGCTGCCGTCGAGGTGCTCGCGGAGGAGGTCGGCGTGGCCGTTGTGGCGGGCGTACTCCTCGATCATGTGGGTGAGGATCCAGCGCAGCGAGAAGGCCTCCTCGCCGTGGTGGCCCAGGACGTCCAACGACTCTGCGGCGGAGACGAGTTCCCGTGCGTGGTCGCACTCGCGGCGCCAGACGGCGAAGGCCTCCTCCGGGTCGGCGGTGTCGGCGTCGAACTCGGCGAAGGAGCCGTCGGGGTGCTTCCAGAAACCGGGTGCGGCCTCGCCGTTGAGGACGTTGCGGAACCAGCCGCGTTCCACCTCGGCGAGGTGGCGGACCAGTCCTAGCAGGGAGAGCCCGGAGGGTTCCAGCACGCGGGTGCGCAGTTGCTCGGCGGTCAGGCCGGTGCACTTCATCGCGAGGGTGTCACGTTGGTGGTCCAGGAAGCCTGCGAGGGTGGTGCGTTCGTCGGCGGTGCGCGGGGTGCGGGTGCGTTGATCGTCGGCCATCGGGCCATCCTGCCGGACGGTCGGCGGCGCCGCCCGGCTGTTTCACCGGCCGGGCTCAGCCCGGTTGCTCCAGCCAGTGCAGTGCGGCCGCCACGTCCGGCGCGACCGGCACGCCTTCCGGTACCGGGGGGCGCTCCACCATGACCACGGGCAGGCCGAGTTCGCGGGCGGCCGTCAGCTTGGGCGCGGTCGCGGCGCCGCCGCTGTCCTTGGTGACCAGGACGTCGATGCGGTGGTCGCGCAGCAGCGCGCGTTCGCCGTCGAGCGTGAACGGGCCGCGGTCCAGCAGGACTTCGAAGGAGGGCGGCAGCGGCGGCTCGGGCGGGTCCACCGAGCGGGCGAGGAAGTGGACTCGGTCGAGGTGCGCGAACGCCGCGACGCCCTGCCGTCCGATGGTGAGGAAGATCCGCTCCCCGCGCCGCGGCAGCAGGTCGGCCGCCTCGGCGAGTGAGGCGGCGGGGAGCCAGCGGTCCCCGGTGACCGGCGCGAAGCCGGGGCGGCGCAGGACCAGCAGCGGCACGCCGGTGGCGGCGGCCGCGAGCGCGGCGTTGTGGGAGATGCCGGCGGCGAACGGGTGGGTGGCGTCCACGACGGCGTCCACCCGTTCGGCGCGCAGCCAGTCGGCCAGGCCGTCCGGGCCGCCGAAGCCGCCGATCCGCACCTCGCCGGCGGGCAGCCGGGGCCGGGCGACCCGGCCGGCGAGCGAGCTGGTGACCCGCAGGGACGGCCGGCCGTCGACGGCGGCGGCCAGTGCCCGCCCCTCCGTCGTCCCGCCGAGGACGAGCAGGTGCCGCATCACGCCCCGCAGGGCTCGTGCGGGCGCTCGCGGTCCGCCGAGTAGAGGTGGCTGTCGCGGAAGTGCTCGGCGGCCAGGGTGCGGCCGACGATGATGACGGCGGTGCGGACCACACCGGCGGCCTTGACCTGTTCGGCGATGTCGCCGACGGTGCCGCGCAGCACCAGCTCGTCGGGGCGGCTGGCCATGGCGACGACGGCGGCGGGGCAGTCGGCGCCGTAGTGCGGGAGCAGCTGCTCGACCACGTCGTCGACGTACCCGGCGGCCAGGTGCAGCACGAGCAGGGCGCCGCTGCGGCCGAGGGTTGCGAGGTCCTCGCCCTCGGGCATCGGGGTGGCGCGCTTGGCGATGCGCGTCAGGATGACGGTCTGGCCGACGGTCGGCACGGTCAACTCCCGCTTCAGCGCTGCCGCCGCGGCGGCGAAGGCGGGCACGCCGGGGACGACCTCGTACGGGATCCCGGCCGCGTCCAGTCGGCGCATCTGCTCGGCGACGGCGGAGAACACGGACGGGTCGCCGGAGTGCAGCCGGGCCACGTCGTGGCCCTCGCGGTGGGCTCGGGCCATCTCGTCGATGATCAGGTCCAGTGTCATCCGGGCGGTGTCGATGAGCCGGGCGCCGGGCGGGCACTCGTCCAGCAGTTCGCGCGGGACGAGGCTGCCGGCGAACAGGCAGACGTCGGCGCGGGCCAGGATGCGCTGGCCGCGCAGGGTGATCAGGTCGGCGGCGCCCGGGCCGGCGCCGATGAAGTAGACGGTCACGAGGCGTCCTCCTGGGGGGCTTCGGGCTTGCGGGTGTCGGGCTTGACGGCGGACCACTGGGTGACCGGCATGGCTTGACGCCACCCGGTGAAGCCGCCCACCGGGACGGCGTGGGCGACGGCGAGCTTGACGAGCTCGCCGCCGTGGCGCCGGTACCACTCGGCGAGCAGGGCCTCGGACTCCAGCGTCACGGTGTTGGCGACCAGTCGGCCGCCCGGGCGCAGGTCCGCCCAGCAACGGTCCAGCAGCCCTGGCGCGGTGAGGCCGCCGCCGATGAACACGGCGTCGGGGGAGGGGAGTCCGGCGAGGGCGGCGGGGGCCGGTCCGGTCACCACGCGCAGCCGGGGCACACCGAGCGCGGCGGCGTTGCGGGCGATCCGCTCGGCCCGGACAAGGTCGCGCTCGACGGTGACGGCCCGGCAGTCGCGGTGGGCACGCAGCCACTCGATGGCGATCGAGCCGGAACCGCCGCCGACGTCCCAGAGCAGTTCGCCGGGGGAGGGGGCGAGGGCGGCCAGGGTGGCGGCGCGGACGTGCCGTTTGGTGAGCTGGCCGTCGCTCTCGTACGCGGTGTCGGGCAGGCCGGGGACGAGGGACGTGCGGGGGCCGTCGCCGAGGTCGACGGCGATGACGTTCAAAGGGGCGCCCGGCGGGTGCGGCCAGCCGTCGGCGGGGCCGGCCAGGTGCCGCTCGGCGGGAGCGCCGAGCTGTTCAAGCACGCGCAGCCGGGCGGTGCCGTAGCCGCGGGCCGTGAGCAGCGCGGCGACGGCGGCCGGGGTGGCGGCGTCGGCGCTGAGCACCAGCAGGCGGCGGCCGGGGTGGAGGGCGAACGTGAGGGAGTCGAGCGGGCGGCCGACCAGGCTGACCACCTCGGTCGCCTCCAGGGGCCAGCCGAGCCGGGCGCAGGCGTAGGCGACGGAGGAGGGGTGTGGCAGCACGCGCAGGTGTTCGGCGCCGACGGTCTCGGCGAGGGTGCGGCCGATGCCGTAGAACATGGGGTCGCCGCTGGCCAGGACGGCGACGCGGCGGTCGGCGTGGGCGGCGAGGAGGCCGGGGACGGCCGGGCGTAGCGGGGAGGGCCAGGGGACGCGCTCGGCGGACACCTCCTCGCGGGGCAGCAGGTCCAGCTGGCGGGGGCCGCCGACGACCACCTCGGCGTTCCGCAGCGCGGCGCGGCCGGTGGCGGCGAGGCCGGGCCAGCCGTCGGCCCCGATACCGACGACGGTGATCGGGGATGGCAGCTCGGGCACCGGGTGGCTCCTCCTCGTTCGGGGGCGCCAGCGTTTCCGCTGGCCGGGGCAGCCTACCTGGCAGTATCCGGGCGATTCGCGGGCGGTTCGGACTGGCTTCCTGGGGGGTGTCAGCTGAGCGCTGACAACTGACAGGTGACAGATAACAGCTGACAGATAACAGATTTCAAACTCTGTCATCTGTGATCTGTTGCCGGTTGCCGGTCACCCCGACGCCTTCCCCCGACGTCTTCCCCCGGCTTCCCCCCGCCCTGCCGTCCGTCACCTGTCCGCCCAGTCCCCCGACTCGATCAGTGCGGGCCGTTCGCGCAGCCGTGCCTCCGCGCCGGGCCCCGCGAGGTAGACCCAGGCCTCCCGCAGCTCGCCCGTCGCGATCCGCACCGCCATCCGTCGGCGCACGTACAGGCCGGTCCCGTCCGCCCGGCACTCCTCCAGGGCGTCCAGGGCCGCCAGGGCTCCGGCGTACGCGCCGGGGCGGACGGTGATCAGCTCACCCGTGATCCGGCGCCCGGGTTCCGTGTCCGGCACCGCGTACGGGAAGCCGGGGCCCGCGTGCAGCGCGGCACCGTCCAGGACCGCCGGTCGGATGTCGGTGCAGCGTCCGGCCAGGTGGACGGCGTGGTTGCGGCTGCCGCTGCGAAGGGTGCCGTAGACGAAGAACGGCAGGGCGTCCTCGGGTGCGGACACGGGTTCGACCTCCTCGCCGGGGAGCGCTCACGGTACGTCCTGTGGTCCGATTCGTGATACCGACTGGCGCGCCGGACCGTCGATGCGCTCTCATGTCCGATGTTCGGCCAGCACCGTCCAAGGGGGACACACATGACATCGCCAGCCTCACCCCAACCGGCCACCACTTCCGGCCCGACCCCCACCCCTTCGGGCCTGACCCCCGGCGCGTCCGGCCCGACTCCCACCCTGTCTCTTATACACATCTCCGAGCCCACGAGACAGGCAGAAATCTCGT
>NZ_JOHO01000031.1 GCF_000719705.1 Streptomyces sp. NRRL S-350
ACCCCCGACCCCCGCCCCCCAGCCGCGGGCCCCGGGCCGCAGGGTCAGCCCTTGAGCAATGCGGCCTCCCGTTCGGGGTCGAGCCCGACCGTGACCCGGTCGGAGCGCTGCGGGGCGGCGCCGCCGATCGACCGCAGCCACGCCCAGGTGTCCTCGACCGTCTCCGCGACCGGACGGCAGCGCAGCCCGGCGCCCACGGCGCGCTCCACCGAGCCGGTGTGCAGGAAGTCGTACAGCTCTCCGGGCGCCAGCCAGATCGGCAGCTCGGTCCACGGCTCGATGCCCGCCGCGAGGATCCGCTCGGGGTCGGTCCAGCGCAGTTCGGCGTCGGAGCCGGTGGCCCGGACGCACGCCTCCAGCAGTTCCCCCGTCGTGGCGTGGCCGGAGGGGCTGACCACGTTGTAGGGGCCGCCGAGCCGGGCCGCCGTCGCGTCCAGCGTCCAGGCCGCGAGGTCGCGGACGTCGATGTACTGCAGCGCCAGCCCGCGCGGCCCGGGGGCGAGCACCGGGCCGCCCCGGGCGATCCGGTTCAGCCACCAGGGCAGTCGGCCGATGTTCTCGTGCGGGCCGAGGATCAGCCCGGCGCGGGCCAGCAGGGCCTGCCCGCCGAACTCCGCTTCCAGGGCCAGTTCGGCGCCGCGCTTGGCCTCGGCGTAGGGCACCTCGCCCGCGAGGTCGGGAGAGGAGGCCACCGTCGGCGCCGACTCGTCCGCGCCGCCGGCGAGCGGGTGGTCGTACACCGACCGGCTGGAGACGTACGTGTAGTGGCCCACGCGGCCCTTCAGGGCGCGGGCGCTGTCCCGCACCGCCGCCGGGGCCCAGGACCAGGTGTCCACCACCGCGTCCCACTCACCCGCACCCAGCGCCGCGAGGCCGTCCTCGGCCGTGCGGTCGCCCTTCACCGCCCTGACGCCCTCGGGAGCGGGCTGCGTGCCCCGGTTGAGGGCCGTCACCTCCCACCCCCGGGCCAACGCCTCCTCGGCGATGACCCGTCCGACGAACTCGGTTCCACCCAGCAGCAGAAGTCTCATGCCGACCACCATCCTCCGAGGGTGGCCGGCATGGAACGGCTGAACGCTCTGGGCGGAATCGCCGGGAGCGGACACGCCGTCAGCGAAAGCGGGAACTCCGGGCGGGGAGCGGCGCGCTCACGCGCTCACCTCGGCCGTCTCGGCCACACTGGTCACACCGGCCACACCGGTCACGCGGTGGCGCGGTGGTCCGGGTCGTGCATCTCGCCGACCAGCTCCTCCAGGACGTCCTCCAGCATGACCACGCCGAGCGTGCGCCCGTCCTGGTCCAGCACGGCGGCCAGGTGGCAGGCGGCGCGACGCATCGCGCCGAGGGCGTCGTCCAGCGGAAGGCCGCCGCGCAGCACCGTGATCGGCCGCCACAGACGGGCCGGGATCGGCGCCGAGGCGTCCTCCACGTCGAGGACGTCCTTGAGGTGCACGTAGCCGAGGTAGCCGTGGCCCGCCGGGTCCCCGTCCGTGACCGGGAAGCGCGAGAAGCCGGTGCGCAGGGCGAGCTCCTCGACCTCGGCGGCGGTCGCCTTGGTGTCCACGGTGACCAGTTGCTCGGGCTTGAGGAGCACCTCGGTGACCGGGCGGCGGCCCAGCTCCAGGGCGTCCTCCAGACGCTCCTGGCGCTCCTCGTCGAGCAGGCCGGCGTCCCGGGAGTCGACCAGCAGGTACATCAGCTGCTCGGTGGTGAAGACCGACTCGACCTCGTCCTTGGCCTCGACCCGGAACAGCCTGAGGACGCCGTTGGCGAAGGCGTTCAGCGCCCGGATCACCGGGGTGAGCCAGCGGGCCAGCCGGTCCAGCGGCGGGCCGAGCCAGAGCGCGGCCTTCTCGGGGCCGGCCATCGCCATGTTCTTCGGCACCATCTCGCCCATCACCATGTGCAGGAAGACCACGACGGCGAGCGAGATCCCGTACGAGAGCGGGTGCATCAGGCCGGACGGGACGCCGATCGCGTGGAACGGGCCCTCCAGCAGCGCGGCGATGGTCGGCTCGGCGAGGGCACCGAGGCCCAGCGAGCAGACGGTGATGCCCAGTTGGGCGGCGGCCAGCATCGCGGAGACGTTGGACAGCGCGTGCAGCACCGTGCGGGCGCGCTTGTGGCCCGCCTCGGCGAGCGGTTCGATCTGGCTGCGGCGCACGGACACGACGGCGAACTCGGCGCCGACGAAGAAGGCGTTGCCCAGCAGGAGCAGGAGCGCGACGACGAGTTGGAGGGCGGTCATCGGAGATCGCCCCCGTCGTCGCCGAACGTCGCGGGCGCGACGGTGCGCTCCACCCGGACCCGGCTGGTGCGGTGGCGGTCGACCCCGGTCACGGTGAGCCGCCAGCCGGGCAGCTCGGCCTGCTCGCCCACCTCCGGGAGCTTGCCGAGCAGGTCGGAGACCAGGCCCGCCAGGGTCTCGTACGGGCCGTCCGGGGCGTTCAATCCGATCTTCTCCAGCTGGTCGGTCCGGGCGCGGCCGTCGGCCTCCCAGACCGGCAGGCCGTTGACGGGAGGCAGCGGGAACAACTCGGGGTGGTCCTCCGGGTCGTGCTCGTCCTGCACCTCGCCGACGATCTCCTCGACGATGTCCTCTACGGTGACGACGCCGGCGGTGCCGCCGTACTCGTCGACCACGATGGCCATCGGCTGGAGACGGCGCAGCCGGTCGAGCAGCCGCTCGGCGGGCAGGGTCTCGGGCACCAGCAGCGGCGGGGCGGCCAGCTCGCCGACCCGCACCAGGCCCCGGCGGGCGGCCGGGACGGCGAGGGCGTCCTTGAGGGTGACGATCCCGGTGACCTCGTCCAGGCTGTCGGCGTAGACGGGGAAGCGGGACAGGCCGGTGGCCCGGGTCAGGTTGATCACGTCGGAGGCGGTGGCGTCGCGCTGGAGCGCGGAGACGTCGATGCGCGGGGTCATCACGGACTCGGCGGTCAGCTCGCCCAGGCCCAGGGTGCGGACGAACAGGGTCGCCGACTCCTCGTCTATCGCGCCGGCCCGGGCCGAGTGCCGGGCCAGCGAGACCAGTTCGGCGGGGGTGCGGGCATGGTCCAGCTCCTCCTGCGGCTCGATGCCGAAGGCCCGGACGGTGCGGTCGGCGGCGCCGTTGAGGAAGCTGATCAGCGGGCGGCAGACGAAGGAGAACGCCATGTGCGGGGCCGCGACGGCGCGGGCCACCTGGAGCGGGCGGGAGATCGCCCAGTTCTTCGGCACCAGCTCGCCGATCACCATCTGGACGACGGTGGCCAGCACCATGCCGACGACGACGGCGACGCCGCGCGCGGCCGAGTCCGGCACGCCGAGGCCGGACACGACGGGCGCGAGCAGGGTCGACAGGGCCGGCTCGGCGAGCATGCCGACCACCAGCGAGGTGACGGTGATGCCGAGTTGGGCGCCGGACAGCTGGAAGGAGAGGCGCCGAAGGGCCTTGGCGACGCGGCCGGCCTGGGCGTCGCCCGCCCCGGCGGAGCGTTCCACCGCCCCGCGGTCGACGGTCACGAAGGCGAACTCGGCGGCCACGAAGAGGCCGTTGGCGAGGATCAGGAGAACGGCTGCGGACAACAGCAGCCAGGCGGTGATCACAGAGCCGCCTGCCTTCCGGGGGCCGGAAGTGGGGCGGCGCAGGTACTACCGGACGGATCGTCCATCGAGGGGGAGTGTCACTCCTCAAGTCAGTGCGGTCGGTCGCAGGTCGGGTCGGGCGATCTTTGCCCTGCTTTTACCAGCGTAGACCATAGCCGGACGGGTGTAAGAAGCCGGTTCGGACCCGCCGTGCTCCGGAACCCGCAGGTCCGGGGCCCTGCCGGCAGGTCCGGGGCTGCTGCGGCCTCGGCCGGCGGGCTCCCGGACCTCGGGTGTCAGACCTTGGCGTGGAGCTCGACCAGGTCTCGCAGCGCGCGGGCGTCCGCGATCGCCTGCGCCTTGCCGACGCCGGACTGGATGCCGACCACGGCGAGCGAGGTGCCGTCGGCCAGGTCGAGGGTCGCCCACGGGTCGCCCTGGCGGAAGTTGACCCGGACGATCTCGGCCCACGCGAGTCGGCGGCGGCGGACGAAGTTGACCACCGTCACGCCGTCCCGGTCGGCGCTCACCCGGGGGCGCGCCAGCATCAGGCCGACCGCGGCGAACAGCACGCCACTGCCCGTCATCATGATCCGGTCGTTGAGCTGCCAGTTCTCCGGCAGCAGCACGGCCAGCACGGCGAACAGCACCACCAGCAGGAAGCAGACCGGCAGCAGCAGGGCGCGGGTGCGGCGCGGCGCCCAGGTGACGGGGTACTCGACGGGCGGCGTGGACACGTGGGGTCTCCGGGTGGTTCTGGTTGCGGCAGCACGACGGGGTGGGGACGCCGGCCGGCGTCCCCACCCCATTGAACCGTTCTTTACCCGCGGGTGGGCGGGCAGGTCAGAGGCGGCAGGCGTGGATGTTGGTCACCAGGATCGCCCGGGCGCCGATGCCCCACAGGTCGTCCATGATCCGCTGGGCCTCCTTGCGGAGCACCATCGCGCGGACCGCGACCCAACCCTCGGTGTGCAGCGGCGAGACGGTCGGCGACTCCAGGCCCGGGGTGAGCGCCACGGCGGCGCCGACGCTCTCGGCGCGGATGTCGTAGTCCATCAGCACGTAGCGGCGGGCCACGAGCACGCCCTGGAGGCGGCGCAGGAACTGCTCCACCCGCGCGTCCTCGCCCGCGCCCTTGGGGCGGATCACCACGGAGTCCGACACCAGGATGGGCTCACCGAACACCTCCAGGCCGGCGTTGCGCAGGCTGGTGCCGGTCTCCACGACGTCGGCGATCACGTCGGCGACGCCCAGCTGCACCGCGGTCTCGACCGCGCCGTCCAGCTTGGTGACCGTCGCCTTCACCCCGTGGTCGGCCAGGTGCTGCTCGACCAGACCGGTGTAGGAGGTCGCGATCCGCAGGCCCTCCAGGCCCTTGACGTCCTCCACCGCCACGCCCTCCGGACGGGCGAAGCGGAAGGTCGACCCCGCGAAGCCGAGGGCGAGCACCTCCTCGGCGTTGGAGTGCGAGTCCAGCAGCAGGTCGCGGCCGGTGATGCCGACGTCCAGGCGGCCGGAGCCGACGTAGACGGCGATGTCGCGGGGGCGGAGGAAGAAGAACTCCACGTCGTTGTTCGGGTCGACGAGGACGAGCTCCTTGGGGTCCTTCCGCTGGCGGTAGCCGGCCTCATGGAGCATCTCCGCCGCGGGACCCGAGAGCGAACCCTTGTTGGGGACGGCGATGCGCAGCATGGGAGGTTGCTTCCTTACCTGTCGGGAGGGGGTGTGCTCCGCGGAGCGGGAGCTGCGGGAGCTGTTGTTCGGGGTGCTCGGACCAGCGGTGCGCGCGGACGCCGTCTCGGAGGTACGCGCGGACGCCGTCTAGAGGTACTTGTAGACGTCGTCGAGCGTCAGCCCGCGGGCGATCATCATCACCTGAAGGTGGTACAGCAGCTGCGAGACCTCCTCCGCCGTCTGCTCGTCCGACTGGAACTCGGCGGCCATCCAGACCTCGGCGGCCTCCTCGACGACCTTCTTGCCGATGGCATGGACGCCCTGCTGGACGAGTTGCGCGGTACGGGAGGACGAGGGGTCGCCGGTGGCGGCCTTCTGCTGGAGCTCGGCGAAGAGCTCCTCGAATGTCTTCGAAGCCATGATGGGGCCACCTTACGGCGTGCGGGCGGACGGACGGTAAACGGTCCCGGACCGTGGACAGTCCGGTGGACGTCCACGGTCCGGGACCGTACGGGATGCCGTCAGAGCGCTGCGCGCAGCGCCGCGGCGGTGGCGACGGCGGCGGTGACGGCCTCGTGGCCCTTGTCCTCGGCGGAGCCGGGCAGCCCGGCGCGGTCGATCGCCTGTTCCTCGTTGTCGCAGGTCAGCACGCCGAAGCCGACCGGGACGCCGGTGTCGACGCTGACCTGGGTGAGGCCGACGGTGGCGGCCTGGCAGACGTAGTCGAAGTGCGGGGTGCCGCCGCGGATGACCACGCCGAGGGCCACCACCGCGTCGTATCCGCCGTCGGCGAGGCGCTTGGCGGCGACCGGCAGCTCGAAGGTGCCGGGGACGCGCAGCACGGTGGGCTCGGCGATGCCGAGTTCCTTGAGCGCGCGGTGGGCGCCGTCCAGCAGGCCGTTCATCACCTTGTCGTGCCACTGGGCGGCGATGACGGCGACCTTGAGGTCGGCGGCGCCTTCGACGGTCAGCTCGGGGGCTCCGTGGCCGCTCATGTTCCTGGTCCGTTCTCTCGTGTGGTGTGGCGTGTGGCTCGTACGGGCGTCGGCTCGTACCGGCATGGGGCTCGTACGGGCATCGGCTCGTACGGGCATGGGCCCGTACGGGCGTCGTGGGTGGGGTGGGATTCAGGAGCCGAGGCCGGGCAGGTCGTGGCCCATCCGGTCGCGCTTGGTGCGCAGGTAGCGCAGGTTGTGCTCGCCCGGCGCGATCTCGACCGCCTCGCGCCCCTTGACCTTGAGGCCGTGCTCGGTGAGCGCGGTCGACTTCTGCGGGTTGTTGGTGAGCAGGGTGAGCGATCGGACGCCCAGGTCCACCAGCATCTGCGCCGCGATGCTGTAGTCGCGGGCGTCGGCGGGCAGTCCGAGGTCCAGGTTGGCGTCGACGGTGTCGCGCCCCTGCTCCTGCAGCTCGTACGCACGCAGCTTGTGGGCCAGGCCGATCCCCCGCCCCTCGTGGCCGCGCAGGTAGAGCACCACGCCGCGGCCGGCCTCGGCGATCCGCTGCAGCGAGGCCTCCAACTGGGGGCCGCAGTCGCACCGGAGCGAGCCGAAGACGTCGCCGGTCAGGCACTCGGAGTGGACCCGCACCAGGACGTCCTCGCCGTCCGGCAGACGCCCGTCGGCCCCCAGGCCGCCCGCCACCAGGGCGATGTGCTCGACGCCGTCGATGGTCCCCTTGTAACCGACGGCGGTGAACCCGCCGTGCACGGTGGGCAGGGCGGTGACGGCGGCCCGGTCGACGTGCAGCTCGGTGCGGCGGCGGTAGGCGATCAGGTCCTCGATGGAGATGACCGCGAGGCCGTGCTCGCGGGCGAAGGCGACCAACTCGGGCAGTCGGGCCATGGTGCCGTCGTCGTTGACCACCTCGGCGATCGCGCCGGCCGGCGGCAGCCCGGCGAGCCGCGCCAGGTCGACGGCGGCCTCGGTGTGACCGGGGCGGACCAGCACGCCGCCCTCGACGGCGCGCAGCGGGAAGACGTGCCCGGGCCGGGTGAGGTCGCCCGGCTCGGTGCCCGCCGAGGACAGCAGCCGGACGGTGCGGGCGCGGTCGGCGGCCGAGATGCCGGTGTCGACCCCCTCCCGGGCGTCCACCGACACGGTGTACGCGGTGCCCTTGCGGTCCTCGTTGACCTGGGTCATCGGCGGGAGCTTGAGGCGGTCCAGCTCCTCACCGGTCATCGGGGCGCAGATCACGCCGGAGCTGTAGCGGATGGTGAAGGCCATCAGCTCCGGGGTCGCGGCCGACGCGGCGAAGACGATGTCGCCCTCGTTCTCGCGGTCCTCGTCGTCGACCACGATCACCGCGCGGCCGGCGGCGATGTCGGCGATCGCCCGCTCGACCGGGTCGAGGACGAGCTCGGCCTCGGTGGTGTCCTGAGTGCCGCTGTCGGACTGGTTCTCGGTCATGCCGTGGCTCCCTGCGGGACGTTGGCGGACTTGGCGCGCGGCTCCCGGGTGCTCAGCCACCACGAACGCAGGCCGAGCAGCACCAGGACGAAGTAGACGGAGTAGGTCAGGCCGGAGAACGTGTAGCCGCTGTTGAAGGCGAACGGCACGCCGACCACGTCGACGGCGATCCAGGCGAACCAGAACTCCACCCAGCCCCGCGCCTGGGCCACCATCGCGGCCAGCGTGCCGACGAAGATGTAGGCGTCCGACCAGGGACTCCAGGACAGACTGGGGAAGGACGTGAAGAGCAGGGCGAGCGCGACCGTGCCCGCCGCGGTGCCGGCCGCCAGCGCGAGCCGCTCGGGCCAGGTCGCGAACCGTACGGCGATGGTGCCGCCGTCGCGGCGGCCCCGCCGCCACTGCGACCACCCCCAGGCGGCGGTGACGATCACGATCAACTGCTTGCCGATCAGGCCGGGGACGTGCCCCCCGAGGTAGGCGGCGATCAGCACCGCGCCGGACAGCAGCTGGACCGGCCAGCTCCAGACCGAGCGGCGCCAGCCGAGCGCCAGGCCGGCGAAACCGAGCAGGTTGCCGAACATGTCGGCCCACTTCACGTGTTCACCGAAGACGGTGAACGCCTCTCCACTGAGCCAGCTCACTTGGACTCCCCCGGGGTTCCGTCGATCGTCAGGTCGGACAGGGTGCGGGACTCGGGCAGGGTGCGGGATTCGGGCAGGGTGCGGGACTCCAGCAGTCGCTCGACGTACTTGGCGAGCACGTCCACCTCCAGGTTGACGCTCTCGCCGACGGCCTTGGCGCCGAGCGTGGTCAGCGCGAGGGTGGCCGGAATGAGGCTGACCGTGAAGCTGTCCCAGGCGGCCTCCACCACGGTGAGGCTGACGCCGTCGACCGTGATCGAACCCTTCTCCACCAGGTAGCGGGAGATGCTGCCGGGCAGCGAGAACCGCAGCACCTCCCAACGCAGTTCACCGTTCGCGTCGCGCTCGCCGGGCTCGCGGCCCAACAGCCGCCCGGTCGCGTCGACATGGCCCTGGACGAGGTGGCCGCCGAGCCGGGCGCCGAGCGCCATGGCGCGCTCCAGGTTCACCCGGGAGCCGGGCTTCAACTCGCCGAGGCTCGAACGGTGCAGCGTCTCGGCCATCACGTCCGCACTGAACTCGCCGGTGCCCGCCGCCAGTTCCTCCGGGGTGTCGACGACGGTCAGGCAGACGCCGTTGACCGCGATGGAGTCACCGTGGCCCGCGTCCGAACAGACCACCGGGCCGCGCAGGCGGATCCGCGAGGAGTCGCCGATCTCCTCGATCGACACGACCTCGCCGAGCTCTTCGATGATGCCGGTGAACACCCGGGTACTCCTCGCGCTTGGGGCGCGGACTCCGGGGCGGCAGAGGGAGATGACACGGACGGGCAACGGCGCACGGGCCGACCGCGCCACCCGTCGCCGGGATGCCGGGGCCGCCGGGAGATCGCTCACCCGGCCGGGAGACACCGCTCCCGCCGTCCACCTGACCGTGGTCCGGTCCGGTAACGATGGACCACGGGTACTGCTCACGTCCGCCCGCGCACGCCTCCCATCCGGACTTTAACCGTCGGTCCAGGAATTTCACCTGGTCAACCGGCCGCTGGCTGCGGACGGGTCGCGGACTGTAACCGCCGGTTCGGATTTTCACCGACCCCGGAGTGCGCTGAACGTCACTGCTGTTGCCGTCATTCTGCCACGGTCGACGCAAGGGCAGGGAGTGCCTTTCGCTGTGGCCTGTTTCACGGACTTGCGGGGAATGTGCGGCGGGGTGCTAGCGGCTGCTTCCGTCCTTGCCGCTCTCGGTGGCACCACCGTTCCCGGCGCCCTTACCGTCCTCGGCGCGCGGCCGGTCCCTTCCGGGGTTGGACTCGGTGGCACCGGCGGCGGGGCGCGGACGGGTTCGGTGGCGCTGCCGGTCGGGGCGCGGACGGGGTTCGGTGGCACTGCCGTCGGCGCGCGGACGGGGTTCGGTGGCGCTGCCGGTCGGCCGGGGCGAGGCTGGAGAGACGGGGGCCCGCCGGTGACGCAGCGAAGCCGAGAGGTGAGGGCGATGGCGAAGTTCATGGACGTCCACCACGGAATGGCCGGGATCACGGCCGAGCAACTCAGGCAGGCCCACGCGGCCGACCTGGCGGTCGAGGGCGAGGAAGGCGTCCACTTCGAGCAGGCGTGGGCGGACCCGGAGTCGGGCACGGTGTACTGCCTCTCCGACGCGCCGTCCAAGGAAGCGGTACAGCGGGTCCACAGCCGTAGCGGGCACCCGGCGGACGAGATCCACCCGGTGCCGTTGACGGCGTGAGGCCGACTCGCGGCCCGAGGGCGGGGGCGGCCGGGGGCAGGCTCGGCCGGGGCCAGGGGGGCTCGGGCCTGAGGGCGGCCGGGGTCAGAGGGTGGCGGGTGCGGTGACCTGGAGGAAGTGGCTGACCTGCGGGGGGTGCGCCAGGTAGCACAGCTCACCCTCCGACCAGACCGGTCGGATCCGCCACATCGGCCCGGCGTACCCGAGCAGGGCCGCCTCGTCCCGCCAGCGGCTCACCACCAGCACGTGGTGCCCGTCCTCGGTCACCGAGCGCAGCAGCTCCCCGCCGAGGCAGCCGTCCGTCCGCCCCAGCTGCGGGATCACCTCGGCGCACAGATGCGCGCAGAACTCCTCGATGCGGCCTGCCAGGACCTGCCCGGCCCAGATTCTGACGATCACGACCACCACCTCCGCCCGGTTGGAGTCCTTGGCCCCATTATGGGCGGAAAACCGCTGGTGGCGAGGGGTACGGCGGATCTTCCGCGGAAGGCCCGGGCTTGGCCGGCCGGAGGTGCGCCGAGGGCCCTCGGCTAGATTTCCGGTATGACCACCACACCGGAAACTGTCGCCTCGTCAAGCCTCGGGCCGGACCGGCCGGGCAGCCTGTTCGACGCCCTCAGCGCGGGAGCCCTGACCGACCCCGCCCAGCTGCGGGAGATCTACGAACAGCCCGGCGACCATGCGCGCCGCAAGCAGGTCGACCACCTGCACGAAGTCGCCCAGCGCCTGATCGCCTGTTCCCCCCTGGTGTTCGTCGCCAGCACCGACGGCGCCGGGCGCTGCGACGTCTCACCGCGCGGCGGCCCCGCCGGGCTGGTCTCGGTGCTCGACGAGTACACGCTGGCCATACCGGACGCCACCGGCAACAAGCGTTTGGACACCCTGCACAACATCCTGGAGAACGGCCGCGTCGGACTGCTCTTCGTCGTCCCGGGCCGGGACACCACGCTGCGGGTCAACGGGCGCGCCTGCGTCTCCACCGACCCGGAACTGCTGCGGCAGCTCACCGCCGTCGGCAAGCCCCCGCGCAGCGCGATCGTGGTCGCGGTCGAGGAGGTGTACGCGCACTGCCCCAAGTCCCTCCTGCGCGCGTCGGCCTGGAAGCCGGAGAACTGGCTCGCGAAGGACGCGCAGCCGACGTCGGCGGAGGTCACGCTCTCGCACCTGCGGGACGAGTCGCTGACCATCGAGATGATCGAGCAGAACGAGCGGGAGGCCTTGCTGTACCGGTACGAGTGAGGCGGCGGTGCCTTGCAGCGGGGTGAGCGGCAGGCCTCGCAGCGGATGAGCGGCGGTGCGCGGGGGTCCGCGGTCCGGCGGGCGCCCCCGGTCCGCCTCCGGACGGCTGGCGCCGACTCCTCCGGCGTTTGCCGAGGTGCCGTGGCGGCCGCGGGTGGCTTGAATGGACGGATGGACTGCGTCTTCTGTGCGGTGGTGGCAGGCCAGGAGCCCGCGCACCGGGTGCTCGACGACGAGGCGGCGGTGGCCTTCCTGGACCGCCGGCCGCTGTTCCCCGGGCACGTCCTGGTCGTACCGCGCGCCCACCACCGGACGCTGGCGGACCTGCCGGCGGACCAGGTGGGACCGTTCTTCCTGCGCGTGCAGCGGGTGGCGGCGGCCGTCGAACGGGGGCTGGGCGCAGCGGGCAGCTTCGTGGCCGCGAACAACCGGATCAGCCAGTCGGTGCCGCACCTGCACGTCCACGTGGTGCCGCGCAACCCCAAGGACGGACTGCGCGGGTTCTTCTGGCCGCGGGGGAAGTACCCGGACGAGGCGGGAGCGGCCGAGGTCGCGGCCCGGCTGCGGGCGGCGCTGGAGGAGTGAGCGGCAGGTCCCCTTCTTCATTCGGCTTCCTCCTCGCCTTCCTCCTCGTCGCCTTCGGTGCTCCATGGTGTCTCCGCGCCCCGTTCCGGGGCCCGCTCTCCGGGGCCCGCCGATCTACCGTGCCTGGCGCAGCCGGATGTACTCCTGGAGGAGCATGGGGGCGGCCGAAATCCTTTTCCGGGCTGACGAATCGGCAGGTCGGGCCACCTAGGCTGACCGTCATGAACGAACTCGCGCGCGCCGTGCAAGAGACGGCCGACCGACTCGCCGACCGGCACGTCGGCGCGGTGGTCGCCGGGCTGGCCGGCGGTGCCACGGAGATCCACGGTGTCGGGCGCACCGGTCCCGGGGGCGGTGCGCCCGGGCCGGACACCTTGTTCGAAGTCGGTTCCGTCACCAAGGTGTTCACCTCGCTGCTGCTGGCACGGCTGGTGCTCGACGGCTCGGTGCGGCTCGACGAGCCGCTGGCCGAGGTGCTTCCCGAGGCCCGGAACCGTCCGGCCGTCGTCCCGGCCAGGGGCGGACAGCAGATCACGCTGCGGCACCTCGCCACGCACACGTCCGGGCTCCCCCGCCTGCCCCGCGGCATGCTGGTGAAGGCGCTGCTGAGGCCGAACGATCCCGATCCGTACGCCCGTTGCACCGCCGGGTACGTGCTGGACGGGCTCGCCCGGACGAAGCTGCGGACCGTCCCCGGCCGCGGCTTCCGCTACTCCAACCTCGGCGCCGGGCTGCTCGGTCTGGCGCTCGCCCACCGGAGCGGCACCGGGTACGAGGAGTTGGTGGCGCGCGAGATCTGCGGGCCGCTGGGGCTGACGGACACCCACGTGCGGTCGGACGCGGAGCAGACCGAACGGCTGGCGCGCGGGCACACGACGGGCGGGCGGCCGGTGCCGTACTGGGACTTGGCGGCCGTACCCGGCATGGGTGCGCTCCGGTCGACCGCCGCCGACCTCGCGATACTCCTGCGGGCCCAGTTGGCGGCCGGCCGGGAGCCGGACGCGCCGCTGGCGCCCGCGATCACGCTCACCCGGGAGACCAGGCACCGGGTCAACCCGTTCGCCTGGATGCACCTGGGCTGGCTCGGCCACCGGCTGCACACCCAGCAGGGCGGCCACCTGCAGATCTGGCACAACGGCGGCACCGGCGGGTTCCGATCCTTCGTGGCCTTCGACCCGGAGAAGCAGGTGGGGGTCGTCGTGCTGGCCAACACCCGCCGGTCGGTCGATCCGGCCGGCACGACGCTGCTGCGCAGGCTGCAGAAGGACTTCGCAACGACGGGGTGAGGAGGGGCGGTCGGCGGCGCTGCGACGAGGGCGGCGCTGCGCGATGCGGTGCTACTGGGCGGAGGGTCGGAGGGTGCCTGGTGGGCGATGGCCTGCCCTGGTCACGGCTCCCCCCGGCGACGGCGGAGGCCGGGCGGCGCGTGATGATGGTGGGTCGTTTCGGGCCAAAATGTGCCGATCGGCACTGTTGGTGAAGGCAACGGACGGTCGATGCTGGGATCCGGCACATGCGGTCCCGATTGCGGAGTCCGCCGAGTGAAAGGGGGCCGACGTGGCGGTGGCGTGGTCGCCCATGCGGGCACAGGCGGTCGGCTCGACCGGGCCGAGCGGCCCGGTTCGGCCGGTCCACCGGCTCGGGCCGCCGGTCCGGGTGTACCGGCGGTTCCGGCCGGTACCCCGCCGGGCGTGGGCATGGCTGGCCGTGTGCGCGGCTGCCGTCGCGGTGGCGGTCTGCCTGGCGCTCGGCGAGTGGTGGCCCGCGCCCGTGGTGGGGGCCGTCGCAGTGGTGGTCGCGAGCGGGCTCGGCCGGCTGCGGCCGGTGCGCGGGCTGCAGGCCGTGCGGGTCCACGAGGGCGGCCTGGCCCTGGTCTCGGCGGGCGGCGGCGAGTGCTCGGTGCCGTGGAGCGCGGTGGAGGCCACCGAGTACTCCCCGGGCGGGCGGCGCGGCGGGTGCGAGCGGGGGCGAATATGGGCCGTCGGCGCGGCGGAGCCGGTGGCGCTGCAGCACCTTCGCGGGCCGGGTGGGCTGGGCGGCCTGTTCCGGGAGCTGGAGGAGCGGCTGTCCCCCGGCCTGCGGGCCGGCCTCCACGACACGCTGCGCGGCGAGGGAGTCGTCCGGTTCTCCCGGGGTCGGCTCACGGTGACGGCCGGCGGGCTGGTGCACCGGCCGCCGCACCCGCTCGTCGCGGCGGAGGCCTACCGGTGGGCGGAGGTGGCGTCGGCCCGGGCGTCCGGCTTCGGAGAGTTGGAGATCCGGACCCACTCGGCGGGCCTGCCGCTCACCCTCCCGGTGTCCAACGCACCGGCGGCAGCGGACTTCCTGGAGGAACTCCGGACGGCCGCCCTCGGGTGACCGGCCCGGGTGGACCGGCCTGGGTGGACCGGCCGATGACCGGCAGACCCCTAGGGGGCGTGACGGGCTCCTCCCGGAAGGGATCAGTACCTCCCTGAGTGGACGTCAGTTCCGCTGTCCGGGGCCTACCGTCGCCGACATGAGCCGACTTCGCACCACCGCTGCCGCGGCCGCCCTGCTGCTCGCACTGCCGCTGTCCGCCGCCGCTCCCGCCCTGGCCGCGCCCTCGCCGACCGGTTCCACCGCACCCGTCGGCGCCCCGACCACCGCACCCGCCGGCGCCCCGACCACCGCCCCGACCACCGCCCCGACCACCTCCCGCATCCAGCTCCCTCGCCCGACCGGGCCGTACGCGGTCGGGCAGGACGTCCTGCACCTGGTGGACCAGAACCGTCCGGACCCGTGGGTGCCCTCCGCCGGTCCGCGCCAGCTGATGGTCTCGATGTACTACCCCGCACACGCCGGGACGGGCAGCCCGGCGCCGTACATGACCGACGGGGCGGCCAGGGCCCTGCTGGACGGGAAGCTGCCGGGCAACACCATCCCGACCGCGGCGGAGGCCGACGCCCGCACCTGGGCGGAGTCCGGGGCGCGCCCCCAGGGCGGCCACTACCCGCTC
Source organism: Streptomyces sp. NRRL S-350 (assembly GCF_000719705.1). Classification (GTDB taxonomy): domain Bacteria; phylum Actinomycetota; class Actinomycetes; order Streptomycetales; family Streptomycetaceae; genus Kitasatospora. The sequence continues at coordinate 14,778 of NZ_JOHO01000031.1, forward strand.
GTGGTGCTGTCGCCCGGCTTCACCATGCCGCGGGCGTCGCTGACCAGCCTCGCCGAGGACCTGGCCAGTCGCGGGTACGTCATCGCGCTGGTCGACCACACCTACGAGAACACCGGCACGACCTTCCCCGACGGGCGGACGCTGCCCTGCGTGATGTGCGGCAGGCCCAAGGAGTGGCCCGCCGTGGACGAGAGCCGGGCCAAGGACGTCTCCTTCGTCGTCGACCGGCTGACCGACCACCCGCACCCGGCCTGGCGCTACGCCCGCCTGATCGACCGCGACCGGATCGGCATGGCCGGGCACTCGGCCGGCGGCGCGGCCACCGTCCCGGCGTTGCTCACCGACGACCGGATCGGGGCCGGAGTGGACCTGGACGGCACCATGGACGTCCTGGTGCCCGACTCCGGGATCGGCGGCAAGCCGTTCCTGATGATGGGCCACCCCCTGGACGGCGGCGCCGAGGACAGCAGTTGGGTGAGGAGCTGGTCCAACCTCGACGGCTGGAAGCGCTGGCTGACCGTGGACGGCACGAACCACGCCGACTTCACCGACTTCCCGCTGTTCTTCGACGGGCTCGGCATCCCCCAGGTCGCCCAGCCCGCCATCGCGAGCGGGCGCGCCGTCCAGCTCACCCGCAAGTACGTCGGCGCCTTCTTCGACCTGCAGCTGAAGGGCGTCGCACAGCCGCTGCTCGACGGTCCGACCGCCGCCGACCCGGAGGTCCGGTTCCACTCCTGATCATCGGCACCTCGGCACCGGTCGACCGCGAGCGAGGCCGCCGGCAGCCTGTCGGCGGCCTCGTCGCTGTGCGGGTGCGGACTGAGGGGCGGCCGGCCAGTCGGGCCCGGCCGGGTCAGGCGGGCACAGCAGGGTCAGGCGGGCCCGGCCGGGTCAGGCGGGCACAGCAGGGTCAGGCGGGCACAGCAGGGTCAGGCGGGCACAGCAGGGTCAGGCGGGCTCGGCCGCCGAGGCGATCGGTTCGAGCAGCGGGTGCGGGCGGACCAGGGCGAGGGAGACCGGGTCCTCGCGCCGACTGCCCGCCCGGGCAGGGTTGGGGCGCATGACCACCTCGGTCGGCGGGACGGGCGCACCGCCGCACGTCGGGCAGCCGCCCACGAGGTCCAGGTCGGTGCCGCAGGCGGTGTGCGCGAAGAGGTGGTGCGGGCCGCCCTCGGTCGCGTGCCGACCACCCCAGCGGCTCAACTGGTAGAGCGGACCCCAGAGTTCGAGTCCGGTCCCGGTGAGCAGGTAGCCGTGGCGCAGTGGCGACCACTGGTACGGCTCCTTGCGCAGCACCCCGGCCGCGACCAGGGCGTTGAGCCGCGCCGTGAGGACGGCGCGCGGGATGCCGAGGTGGGTGAGGAAGTCGTTGAAGCGCTGCACGCCGTAGAAGGCGTCGCGCACGATCAGCAGGCTCCACCGCTCGCCGACCACCTCCAGGGCGCGGGCCAGTGCGCAGTCCTGCAGTTCGTAGTCGGTTCCCAGGGCCATGGCCGCCAGCCTAGTCCACTCCCCGAGAGGGTTCAATGAACAGACCAAGGGTGGTAGCGTGCCGCTCGAGACGAAGGTTCATTCACCAGACCAATTACCTGGAGGCCGGGCCGCGAGCCCCGGCCCCCGTCCAGTCCCGGAGGGAACACCCATGCCCCCCGCACCACCCGGCTCCTCCCCCGTCACCCCGGCTCGGCGCGTCCGCCCCGGTGCCACGCTGGCGACCACCGCAGCGGCCACCGCCCTCACCACCGTCGCCTACACCGCCCCCACCGCCTCGCTCGCCGCCACCGCCCAGGCCGCACACCTGGGCGCCACCGGTCGCACCTGGATCCTGACCGGCACCCTCGTCGGCATCTCGGCTCTGCTGCTCACCGCTGGGAGCGCGGCCGACGACCACGGACGCAAGCGCGTCTTCACCTTCGGCATCCTGCTGTTCGCCGCCGCCGAGGCGCTGGCCGCGCTCGCCCCCGACGGCACCGTCTACCTGGCCGCCCGGGTGCTCCTCGGGCTGGCCTCGGCGGCCGTCCTGGCACCGGCGCTCGGCCTGATCAGCCACGCCCACCCGCCCGGGCCCGGGCGGATCCGGGCGCTCGGGATCTGGGGCGCGGCCGTCGGCCTCGGCATCGCGATCGGGCCGGTGTACGGCGCGCTGGTCCAGCAGTGGGCCGGGTGGCGCGCGGTCAGCGGCGGGATCGCGGCCGTGTCGGCGGTCGTCGCCGCCTGTGCCGCCGCCCTCCTCACCGAGTCGCGGGCCGAGCGGGCGCGCGCGCTCGATCCGTACGGGGTACTCACGCTCGCCGCCGGAACCTCCGGCCTGATCGCCGGTCTGGCAGAAGGACGCGACGGCTGGGCGCGGCCGACGGTGGTGGCGCTGCTGGGAGGCGGGCTGTTACTGCTCGCGGCGTTCGTCCTGGTCGAGGCGAGGGTGCGGGAGCCGATGCTGGACCTCACACTGTTCCGCAGCCCCGGCTTCCTCGCGGCCACCGGCGGAGCGCTGTTCACCGGGCTGTCACTGGTCGGGTTCATGAGCTACCTGCCCACCCTGCTGCAGGCCGTGCTCGGCCTGTCCGGACTCGCGGCGGGCGGTGTGCTCGCCCTGTGGTCGGGCCTGTCGGTGGTCTCCGCCCTGCAGGCCCGGCGGCTGGCGACGCGCCTGTCGGCCGCCGGGCAGGTGACGCTCGGGCTGCTGGTCTGCGGCGTCGGCGAGCTGGGCCTCTACGGGCTGGAGCCCGGCTCCTCCTGGCTGCGGCTGGCGCCGGGGCTCGCGGTCGCGGGAGTCGGCAGCGGGGTGCTCAACGCCGCCCTCGCCCGGCTGGCGGTCGGCAGTGTCCCGGCACACCGGGCCGCGATGGGCTCTGGCGCCAACAACACCTCCCGCTACGTCGGTTCGGCGCTCGGCGTGGCGGTCACGGTCGCCGTCGCCGGCTCAGCCCGCCCGGGCGCCCCCGGACCCGCGGCTGCCGCCAGGGCCCTGGCGGCGGGCACCGACCGGGCCGTCCTGGTCGCCGCCGCCCTCTGCCTGGTCGGCGCCCTGCTCGCCCTCGCCGCCCGCACCGCCGAAGCCCGCGCGGAGACGGAGACGGAGACGGAGCCGGAGGTGGAGACGGAGGTGGCAGCGGCCAGGCTCCGCTCGGAGCGCGCCGCCATGCGGTGACGCCCGGGAAGTCGGCCCGGTCGACTTCCCACGCACCACACCCACCGACCACCTGCGGCCCAGGCCCGCCGCGCCACCGGGCGCGTGACGGGTCGGCCGGCGCAGTGGCCTCTCCCGAGCCCGGCGATCAGCGCGAGGATGCGTGGCAGGCGGAGACCGACACCCCGCCCGGGGCGCGGCCCCGGGTACGGCCCTGGCGGCGGTCACGGTCGGTGCCGCGTCCGGTGCTGCCCGGTGCGCCCGGTGCTGCCGGTGGCCGTCCGCACCGCGACGGCGTGCTGCTCCCGGACCGTAGGGGGTGCCGGGGTGCCGGGGTGCCGGGGTGCCGGGGTGCCGGGGTGCCGAGATACCGGGGCACCGGCGCGGACTCGGGGTTGTTCGGGTCGTGCCCCGCGAGGGCCCTGGCGGGGGGCGGGCTGCGTGGAGGCCGTGGTGCGGGGCGCCGCGGAGTTCGCGGCCGCCGACCCGGTGCCCGGTCCCGGGGACGCGCCGGTGCCGGGTGGGGAGCCGCTGCCGCTCGGTCGGCCGGCGCAGGGGGGTGTTCGTTGGCCGGCGCAGGGCCGGGTGTTCGTCCGCCCCGCCGGTGCGCGAGGCGCTGCCGTCGGGTGTGGGCGGGCGGGTCGGTCGTGGAGCTGACCGCCGGGCGGTACCTGCTCCCGGACGCCTTCCGCGACGGCGAGCGGATCCAGGACGGCACCGGTCCCCTGGCCGTCGGGCGCCTGCGGCCACGGTGAGCGGCCGTCCCGGGGCGCGTGCGAAGATGGCAGGGCTGGTGGGAACGATCTCCGGACGCTTCTGGGACGGTTCTCTGGCCATGGTGAACGACAACGCGCAGCGCGAGGGGCAGCCGCGGCAGGACGCCCTGCTGATGGTGCCGATCGCGACGGCGCTGATCGCCGCCGACGGGCGGATCCTGCACTGGAGCAGCGACGCGGAGGCGCTGCTCGGTCACCGTGCGGTGGACGCGGTCGGGGCCAAGGCGGCCAAGCTGCTGACCTCCGACGACGAGCGGCCCGAGGTGCTGGAGCTGTTCCGGCAGATCCTCGAGGGCCTGCCGTGGACGGGCGTGTTCCCGGTGCGCCACCGTGACGGGCACCTGGTGAATCTGGAGTTCCGCACTCACCCGATCCGGGGGCCGGGCGGCGCTCCGATGGTGCTGGCCGTCGCGTCCGAGGTGACCACGCTGCGCCGGATCCAGGCGGACCTGGCCGTCCTGGACGGCTTCTTCACGCAGTCCCCGGTCGGCATGGCGGTGTACGACACCGACCTGCGCTTCGTCCGGCTGAACGAGGCGCTGGCGCGGGCGAACGGCCTGACCGCCGAGGAGCACCTGGGCCACCGGCTCACCGAGGTGCTGCCGGGGCTCAACGGCGCCGAGTCCGAGGCGGTGATGCGCCGGGTGCTGGCGAGCGGCGAGCCGGTGGTGGACACCCGCTCGCACGGCCGCACCCCGGGCGATCCGCACCACGACCACGCCTGGTCGGCCTCCTACTTCCGGTTGGAGGACCGCAGCGGCCGGGTCCTCGGGGTGAGCGCGACCGTCATCGACATCACCGAGCGCTTCCGGGCCGACGCCCGGGCGGTCCGCGCCCAGGAGCGACTGGCCCTGCTGGTCGACGCGACCGCCTCGATCGGCACCACGCTCGATCTGCGGCAGACCGCCAGGGAGCTGGCCGACGCCATGGTGCCCAGCGTCGCGGACATCAGCGGGGTGTTCGCGCTGGAGGCGCTGGTGGCCGGCCGCAACGTCGAGCCGCCCGCGCCGGACGCCCCTCAGCTGGTGCGCCGCCTGGCCCTGGCCACCGACGACCCGCTCTACCCGGCCGACGCGCTGCCGGTCGACGCCGTGTACGAGCTCCCGCCGGATTCCCCGTACAGCCGTGCGCTGAGCGCCGGACGGACGGTGGTGGTGCCGTCCTGGGAGCTGCCCATGCTGGGCGAGGGCATCAGCGAGAGCCGCCGGCAGGCCTACCTGGGCGACCGGCCGCGCCCGGTGCGGATCACCCCGCTGGTGGCGCGCGGCACCACGCTCGGCATGGTGGTGTACTCGCGGCGCGGCGAGCGCGAGTCCTTCGCCGAGGCCGACATCACCCTCGGTGAGGAACTGGCCTCGCGGGCCGCCGTCGCGATCGACAACGCCCGGCTGTACCTGCGCCAGCACCAGACCGTCCTGGCCCGCCAGCAGGCGCTGCGGGAGGCGAAGGCGGCGCAGGAGCGCCTGGCGCTGGTCAACGTGGCCTCCACCCGGATCGGCACGACGCTCGATCTCGCCCAGACCGCGAAGGAGTTGGCCGAGGTGGCGACGCCCAGGCTGGCGGACACGGTGGTGGTGGAGGTGTTGGAGGAGTTGGTCCGCGGCGAGCGCGAGGTCCGCGCGCCGGCGGACGGTTCGGCGCTGCTGCGACGGATGGCCTTCCATTCGGTGCACGGCTCGACCCTGCAGCCGATCGCCCGCACCGGCAACGTGCACCGCTTCCAGTCCGGTTCGCCGTACGCGTGGAGCCTGGCGCACCGAAAGCCGGTGCTGGTGCCGCGGATGGACGAGCAGGGCATGGCCTGGTTCGCGGACGATCCGGTGCGCACCGCCGCCATCCGGGAGCAGAACGTGCGCTCGTTCATGGTGGTCCCGCTGATCGCGCGCGGCACCCCGGTCGGCGTCGCGGGCTTCTACCGCACGCTCGCCGAGCGGCCGTACGAGGACGATGACGTGGCGTTGGCCGGGGAGTTGGCGGTGCGGGCCGCCGTCTCGATCGACAACGCGCTGCTGTTCACCCGCGAGCGCGACGCGGCCGCCGCCCGGCAGCGGGCGCTGGACGAGACCTGGGCCGCCCAGCAGCGGCTGTCGCTGCTGAACGAAGCCAGCACCCGGATCGGCACCACGCTGGATCTGCACCGCACCGCGCAGGAGTTGGTGGAGGTGGTGATCCCGCGCTTCGCCGACTTCGTCACCGTGGACCTGCGCGATGCGGTGCTGAGCGGCGAGGAGCCCGGGCCCGTCCCGGCCGAGGGGCCGGTGCTGATGCGGGCGGTGGCGGTCGGCGAGGCCGCCTCGGACGGCAGCATGACGGGCGCGGCCGACCAGATGGGCGAGACCTCCCAGTCCGCCGAGGTGTACGCGCAGAGCCTGCGCACCCGGCGCTCGATCCTGGTGTCCGAGGTGACGGAGGAGAAGCTGCGCCGGATCGTCGCGGCCCCCGACCGGGTGGAGCCGAGCCTGACCGCCGGGGTGCACTCCTACCTGATGGTGCCGCTGGTGGCGCGCGGACACGTGCTCGGCGGCGCGGAGTTCGTCCGCACCCGCAACCCGGCGCCGTTCGGCCCGGCGGACCGCTCGCTCGCCGAGGAACTGGCCGCCCGCACCGCGCTGGCGATCGACAACGGCCGGCTCTACCGCCGCGAACGGGACACCGCCCTCATGCTGCAGCGCAGCCTGCTGCCGCAGGAGGTGCACCGCACCCTCGGGTTGGAGATCGCCTACCGCTACCAGCCCAGCAGCGTGGTCAGCGAGGTCGGCGGCGACTGGTTCGACGTCATCCCGCTGTCCTCCGGGCGGGTCGCCCTGATCGTCGGGGACGTGATGGGCCACGGCATCCGGGCCGCCGCGACGATGGGGCAACTGCGGACGGCGGCAAGGACGTTGATCACCCTCGACCTGGATCCTGCGCGCGTCCTGTACCGGCTGGACGAGGCCACCACCGCCGTCGGGGAGGGCCAGTTCGCCACCTGCGTCTGCGTGGTCTACGACCCGGTGGACCGCCGCTGCACCGCGGCCAGCGCCGGACACCTGCCGCCCGTGGTCGCCGACACCGAAGGGCACACCCGCCTGATCGAGCTGCCCACCGGCGCACCGCTCGGGGTCGGCGGAGTCCCCTTCGAGAGCGCGGAGTTCACCCTCCCCGAGGAGGGCATCCTGACGCTCTACACCGACGGGCTGGTCGAGCGCCGGGGCCGCGACCTGGACGAGGGGATCCGGCTGCTCCGCCGGACGGTCGCCGACCGGCGCGGCTCGCTGGAGCAGACCTGCGACGCCGTCCTCACCCGGCTCACCGCCCGCACCAGCGAGGACGACATCGCCGTCATCATGGCGCAGGTGCGCCCGTACGGCGCGGACCGGATCGCCACCCTGCCGCTCACCGGCGACCGCGCGATGGTCGCGCACTCGCGGCGCTTCACCCGCGAGACCCTGGACTCCTGGGGGCTCCACGCGCTCGTCGACTGGGCCGAACTGCTCACCAGCGAGCTGATCACCAACGCCCTCGTGCACGCCGGATCCCCCACCCAGCTGCGGCTGTTCTGCAACCGGGTGCTCACCGTCGAGGTCGCCGACCAGGAGACGGAGGCGCCCCGGATCCGCCGCGCCCGCACCGAGGACGAGGGCGGGCGCGGCATCCACCTGGTCAACGAGCTCGCGCACCGCTGGGGCAGCCGCCGGACCGGCGACGGCAAGGTGGTCTGGTTCGAGCTGGAACTGCCCCCGGGAGCCTCACCGACCGCATGAAGCGGCTCTCGACCGGCCCGGCCGGAGCTCGTTCAGTCCGGCAGGAGGAGGTTGACGTCGCCGAACTCGTGCCAGAGGTAGCGGTGCCGGACGGCGGCGTCGTAGCAGGCGGCCAGGAGCGGACGGCCGGCGACGGCGGCGAGCATCAGGAGGTGGGAGGCGCGGGGCTCGTGCCAGCCGGTGAGCAGACCGTCCACGGCGCGGACGCCGCGCTCCGGGGTGATGACCAACTCCGTCCAGCCGTCGGCCTCCTGGAGGGCACCGTCCGGTGCGACGGCGGACTCCAGGGCCCGGACCACGGTGGTGCCGACGGCGATCACCCGGCCGCCCTCGGCCCGGACGTGCCCGACCAGACGGGCCGTGGCGGCCGGGACGTGGAAGCGCTCGGCGTACGGAGCCTCGTGCACCTCGGGCGAAGCCACCCCGGTGTGCAGGGTGACCGGTGCGACGAGCACGCCCCGGCCCGCCAGCCGGGCCACCGTCTCGGCGCTGAACGGGCGGGCCGCGCTGGGCATTTCGCTGCTCCCCGGGACGGTGGCGAAGACCGTCTGGTAGGCCTCGATCGGCCACTCGCGGTCCACGTAGCCGTACCGGATCGCCCGGCCGTGCCGCGCCAGGTAGGGGAACAGGCGGGTCGGCAAGTCGAGTTCGGCGCGCCAGAGGCGGGCGGTGAAGGCGCGGGTCAGCACCGCGGAGCCGCCGGCGGGCAGCGCGACCCGCAGTCCCGGGCGGGCCGGGGACTCCTCGGGCGGGTAGTACGCAGCCGCCTCCCCCGGCACCACCCGGCGCAGTTCGACCAGGTGGGAGCCGTGTCGGTCCGGCTGGGCGGAGGAGAGGTGCAGCGCCACGGGGGTGCCGTCGGGCAGCGCGCCGGACAGCGCGGCCGGAAGGGTGGCCGAGTTGTTGACCACCAGGAGGTCTCCCGGACGCAGCACCGCGGGCAGGTCGGTGAAGCGACGGTGCTCGACACCGCCGGTGGCTCGCCGGCCGACCAGCATCCGTACGCCGTCCCGGGCGGCGCCTCGGGCCTCCGCCGGTGCGCGGGCGGAGAGCTCGGGCGGGACGGTGAGGCCGAGGCCGAGGCCGAGCTGGGTGCGGGCGGTCACCGGTCACCCCGGTCGGCCCGGGCCGCGGTCGGCTCCGCGGCGTGGTCCACGGTCTGGTCCGTGGCCGGGTCCGCGGTCGGCTCCGCGGCCGGGTCCGCGGCCCGCTCGGCCAGGTCCACGGCCCGGTAGCGGCCGGACGGCGCGCCGCCCCGGAGCAGGCCGAGCAGGACGGGCGCCACCTGCTCGGGCAGCGGCTCCCCGGAGATGTCCTCACCCGGGCAGGCCTCCTGGAGCATCCGGGTGCGCATGCTGCCCGGGTCGACCGCCCAGACCCGCAGCTCCGGCTCTTCCAGGGCGAGGACGGCGGTGGCGAGGTCGAGCGCGGCCTTGCTTGCTCCGTAGCCGCCCCAGCCGACGTAGGGCACGACGGCGGCGTCGGAGCTGATGTTGAGGACGGCGCCGGCGCGGGCGCGCAGCTGCGGCAGGACGAGTTGGGTGAGGGCGATCGGGGCGAGCGCGTTGGCCTCGAAGGTCTCCAGCAGGTCCGGCAGCGGGTGGTCGGCCAGCCGGGGCAGTGGCTGCGAACCGGGGGTGGGCCCGGAGGCGGGCGCGGAGCCGGGTTCGGAGGCGGGGGCGGGTTCGGAGCCGGGCCCGGAGGCGGAGGCGGGTTCGGAGGCGGGGGCGGGCGCGCCGTTGAGCGTGCCGGCGTTGTTGACCAGCAGGCTCGCGCCGCCGAGGCGCTCGGCGGCCTCGGCCAGGTGGGCGCGGTGGTCGTCGTCGACGATGCTGCCGGGCAGGGCGACGACCTTGGTGACGGCGGCCAGCTCCGCCTCGGCGGCGGCGAGGCCCGCCGCGCCCCGGGCGGTGATCACCAGCTGCCAGCCGTCGGCGGCGAGGGCGTGCGCGAGGGCCAGGCCGAGGCCCCGGGAGGCGCCGGTGACCAGGGCGACGGGGGCGGGGTGCGGTACGGCGGTGCGCTGTGCTGCGTTCATGCCGCAACCATCGCGCCGCCGGGGCGGGCGGTGGATCGACCGCCGGGACCGGGCCGGGGGGACGTTGGTCGTAGACCGGCGGACCGTCCTACGACCCGGCGCCGGAGCCTTCGGCCCAGCTCTGCGGGTCCGTCCAGGAGGCCAGGGTGCGGCGGGTCTCGAAGCGGCGCTCGCGGCCGGTCAGCGGGTCCGTGAACTCGATCACCGAGGCGAGCAGTTGCAGCGGGCGGCGGAAGTCGTCGGGGGCCGGCTCGGGCAGCACCACCGGGTACACCGGGTCGCCGAGGATCGGCAGCCCGAGGCCGCTCATGTGCAGCCGCAGCTGGTGGGTGCGTCCGCTGGACGGGTGCAGCCGGTACCGGCCGTGGCCGTCGCGGCGTTCCAGCAGCTCGATCCGGCTCTCGCTGTTCGGGGGCGCGTCCAGCTCCCGTGCGGCGATCACTCCGCGTTCCTTGACGATGTGGCTGCGCACGGTGCGGGGCAGGCTCAGCTCCGGGTCGTACCCGGCGACCGCCTGGTACTCCTTGCGCACCAGGCGGTCCCGGAAGAGCGTCTGGTAGGCACCGCGCTCCTCGGGGCGCACCACGAACATGGCCAGGCCGGCGGTGAGCCGGTCCAGGCGGTGCGCCGGACTGAGCGCGGGCAGGCCGAGGGTGTGCCGCAGCCGGGAGAGGGCCGTCTCGGCGACGTGCTTGCCGCGCGGGGTGGTGGCCAGGAAGTGCGGCTTGTCGACGACCACCAGGTGCTCGTCACGGTGCAGCACGACCAGCTCGAACGGGACGCGCACCTCGTCCGGGAGGTCCCGGTGGAACCACAGGTGCCCGCCGGGGCGGAACGGTTCGTCCGGCGCGATCGGGCCCTGCTCGCCGACGATCTCCCGGTCGCGCAGCGCCGCGTCGATCCGTTCGGCGGGGACGGTGGGCAGCCGTTCGAGCAGGTGGTCCCGCACGGTCGGCCAGGGGCCTTCGAACGGCAGCCGCAGGTGCACCGGGTCGACGCCGTGGCGCTGCGGGAGGGGGGAGGCGGGTCGGCGGTTCTTGCGTCTCATGTCCCGGCCCAGGGTAGTGCGCGCCGCCGCCGGCCCCGCCGGCGGTGCTGCCCCGGTCCCGCTCGGGCGGGCCGAGGCGCTGAGCCGGGCGGACCGCGCGGTCGAGGTGCTGACCCGGGGCGGGGCGGGGAGAGTGGGTCGGAGGCCCTCGCTCCGCCGGGGGCCTCCGACGATCTTGTCAAACACCAGTCGGGCTCGGAGCCGTCCGAGGCCGACGGACCACTGGAGGACGTGTGACCGCCGACGGCCCGGACGGGGTGCCGCCGCTGCACCTGCCCCGACGGACCCGGATGCTGCTGTACGGCTCGCTCCTGCTGCTGGTCGCCGCCGTCGTGACGGCGCTGGCCATCGGCCCGGGAACCACCCTGTCGCCGCTGCTCGCGGTGGCCCCCGTCCTCGCCGGGGCGACGACCCGGAAGGCCCGGGTGCCGCTGCTGGTCGGCTCGGCGGCCCTGCTCGCGGTCGGGCTGCTGGAGTCGGCCAACGCGCAGCTGCCGCTCTCCGTCCGGATCAGCGTGCCGGTGACCGTCCTGGCCTCGACCCTGGCCAGCGCCGCCAGTGTCGTCCTGGTGGCGGCCCGCGAGCGGGAGCTGTTCCAGGTCCGGACGGTGGCCGAGGCGGCGCAGCGGGCGCTGCTGCGACCGCTGCCCGAGCGGATCGGCCCGCTGCGGGTGGCGGTGCGCTACGTCGCGGCGGCGGCCGAGGCGCGGATCGGCGGGGATCTGTACGCCGTGGTCGAGACCCGGTTCGGGGTGCGGATCCTGTTGGGGGACGTCCAGGGGCACGGCCTTCCGGCGGTGGAGACGGCGGCGGACGTCCTCGGCGTGTTCCGGGAGGCGGCCCGGACCGAGCCCGATCCGGGCCGGCTCGCCGAGCGGTTGGACGCCGCACTCACGGCCCGCCCGGACGAGGACCGGTTCGCCACGGCGCTGCTGCTCGACGTGGCGCCGGACCGGGGGCCCGTCCGGGTGGTGAACTGCGGCCATCCGCCCCCGCTGCTGCGCCGGGCCGGACGGGTGAGCGAGTTGGAGCCCCCGTTCTCGGCGCCGCCGCTGGGCCTGCTCGGACTGACCGGCGACGAGTACCCGGCGCGGGCGTTCGACCCGGAGCCGGGCGACCTGCTGCTCCTGCACACCGACGGCGTCTCGGAGGCCCGGGACGCCGAGGGCCGGTTCTACCCGCTCGCGGAGCGACTGCCCGGGCTGCACGGCGGGAGCCCTGCGGACCTGCTGGACGCGGTGCTGGCGGATGTCGGCGGCTGGGTCGGGAACGACGGGCTGGCCGACGACGCGGCGGTGCTGGCTGTGCGCTGGGAGCTGTGACAGCCCCGCAGGGCGTCAGTCAGTGGCAGAGCCGCCACCGCCGGGAACCCGGTGACGACCGTCGGTGTCAGTGGCGCGTGCAAGGCTCGGTTCGCGGTCGGCGGGGAGCCTGCCGCCTGCGCACGGGATGACGGTCGACGGTTGACGAGGGGACGGTGTCATGGGGACCACGGCAAGCGGGTCGTTCGAGCTCACGGCGTTCGAGCCGGTGGAGACGGAGGAGCGGGAGGGCGCGTCCTTCGGGCGGGTCCGGATCGCCAAGACCTTCACGGGCGGGCTGAGCGGCACGAGCGAGGTGCGGATGCTCTCCGTCGCCGGCCCGTCCGGCGCCCCGGCGTCGTATGTCGCGGTGGAGCACGTGACGGGCGAACTGGACGGGCGCAAGGGCTCGTTCGTCCTCCAGCACGCGGCCTGGGATGCCACCGGCACGACGATACGCGTGGTGCCGGGCACCGGGGCGGGGGAATTGGCCGGCATCACCGGTGAGTTCCGCCTGGCCGTCGACGACTCCGGCGCGCACTCCTATGTCCTGGAGTACGAGCTGGCCTGACGGCCCGCGTCCGGCGCCCGGCGTCACCTTCTCGGCCGTGTGCCGGACCCGCCGGGCGTTCGGCGGCGCTGTCACGATGATGCGATCAGTGCACATGCGATCAGTGCACGATCGGCATCGGAGGGTGGCGCATGCCCGACGCAGCGGTGGGTCGTCCCCAGTCCACGGTCGGTGACGCGGCCACGGTCGAGGAGGTGGTCGGCCGGCTGCGGGAGATCGGGGCGGCGCTGCCCCCGGCCGACGGGGTGGCGGTCTTCAACCGGCTCTACCTCGACGTGACGCAGGCCGTCCGCGACCGGCTCGGCCCCGGGTACTTCGCGGATCCGCCGGCGATGGCCGAGCTGGACGTGGTGTTCGCCGGGCGCTACCTGCGGGCCGTGGCCGCCGACGCGGCCGGGCGGGAGCCGCCCGCCTGCTGGCGGCCGCTGTTCGCGCTGCGCGCCCATCCGGGCGTGCACCCCCTGCAGTTCGCGCTGGCCGGGATGAGCGCCCACATCCAGCACGACCTGCCGCTCGCCGTCGTGGACACCTGCCACCGCCGGGGCTGCGGCCCGGGCGACGTCGAGGAGGACTACCACCGGATCAACGGGGTGCTGGCCGACGTGGAGGCGGCCGTCCGCGAGCAGCTGATGCCCGGGCCGGACCTGCTGGAGCGCGCCGAGCCGCTCACCCACCTGCTCGGCACCTGGTCGGTCGAGGCCGCCCGGGAGGCCGCCTGGTCCGCCGTCGCGGCGCTCTGGGAGCTGCGCCACGTGCCGGTCGCGGCCCGGGCCTTCGCCGCCGCGTTGGACTGCTCGGTCGGGCTGCTCGGCCGCGCACTGCTGCTCCCGCTCGGTCCGGGTGCCGCTCAGGTCGGCCCCGGAGCGGCACCGGCCGGCCGGCTCCCCGAGGCGAGGAACCGGCCGGCCGGAGGATCCGCCGGACCGCCGGCTGGCGGTCCGGCGGCGGACGGTCAGGCCCCGCCGGAGGGTGAGGCCACACCGGGCGGTCGGCCCCGGGCCGGGGCCGGGGCCGGGACGGGCGGTCAGGCCCAGCTGGAGTGCAGCGGCTTGCCCTCGGCGTAGCCGGCCGCACTCTGGACGCCCACGATCGCCTTCTCGTGGAACTCCTCCAGGGTGTTGGCGCCCGCGTAGGTGCAGGAGCTGCGCACACCGGCCACGATCGAGTCGATCAGGTCCTCGACGCCCGGGCGGGCGGAGTCGAGGAACATCCGGGAGTGCGAGATGCCCTCCTCGAACAGTGCCTTGCGGGCGCGGTCGTACGAGGAGTCCTGGGCGGTGCGGTTGCTCACCGCGCGGGCCGAGGCCATGCCGAAGCTCTCCTTGTACTGGCGGCCGTCGGCAGCGGTGTGCAGGTCGCCCGGGGACTCGTAGGTCCCGGCGAACCAGGAGCCGATCATCACGTTGGAGGCGCCGGCGGCCAGCGCCATGGCGACGTCGCGCGGGTGCCGCACGCCGCCGTCGGCCCACACGTGCTTGCCGAGCCGGCGCGCCTCGGCGGCGCACTCCAGGACGGCGGAGAACTGCGGGCGACCGACGCCGGTCATCATCCGGGTGGTGCACATGGCGCCGGGGCCGACGCCGACCTTGAGGATGTCGGCGCCCGCCTCGACCAGGTCGCGGACGCCGGCGGCGGCGACCACGTTGCCGGCCACGATGGGGATCTGCGGGTCCAGGCCGCGCACCGCGCGAAGCGCGCTGATCATGCTCTCCTGGTGGCCGTGCGCGGTGTCCACCACCAGCACGTCGGCGCCGGCCTCGATCAGGGCCTTGGCCTTGCCCGCGACGTCGCCGTTGATGCCGACGGTGGCGGCGATCCGCAGCTTGCCGTCCGCGTCCACGGCGGGGGTGTACAGGGTGGCGCGCAGCGCGCCCTTGCGGGTGAGGATGCCGACCAGGCGGCCCTCGCCGTCGACCACCGGGGCGAGCTTGCGGTGCGCCTCGGTGAGCTTGTCGAAGGCGGCGCGCGGCTCGATGCCCTCGTCCAGGACCAGCAGGTCGCGGGACATGATGTCGGCGAGGCTGGTGAAGCGGTCCACGCCCTGGCAGTCGGACTCGGTGACGACGCCGACCGGCTTGCCGTCCTCCACGACGACGAGGGCGCCGTGCGCGCGCTTGGGGATCAGCGAGAGCGCCTCGGCGACGGTGTCGCCGGGGGCGAGGGTGATCGGAGTGTCGAACACCAGGTGGCGCCGCTTGACCCAGGAAATGACCTCTGAGATGACCTCGGTGGGGATGTCCTGCGGGATGGCGACCAGGCCGCCGCGGCGGGCGACGGTCTCGGCCATCCGGCGACCGGCGATGGCGGTCATGTTGGCCACGACCAGCGGGATGGTGGTGCCGGTGCCGTCGTTGGAGGACAGGTCCACGCCCTGCCGGGAGCCCACGGCGGAACGGCTGGGGACCATGAAGACGTCGTCGTACGTCAGGTCGTACGAGGGCTTGAGGTCGTTCAGGAAGCGCATGAAGGGGGCTCTCTGGCTGGGAGAAATTACACCTCGGGTGCGGTTGCGGCGATGCCGCCGGGGCGCACTCGGGCGCCCGGCACCCAACGTTCGATTCTCCGTGAGGGTGGCGGCAAAAGCCAGTTCGGGGGGCATCGCTGGGTCTGTCCACAAATGGTGATCAATGCTCCGCGCGTAGACCTGGAGGATCATCCAAAAACTGCCGCCCACGTCGGCTTTTCGCCCGGGTGGCGGCCACTCCCGTAGCATTCACGCGGTAACGGCGAGGCGAGCGGGAAGCGGCACCAGGCGTGGGCATCGGGCAGACGGACATCCGGCAGGGTCAGGGCGAGGACATCGAGGAGGAGATCGACTACGGTCCCGGCCTCGACCCCGAGCGGCTGGAGCTCTGCCTGTCGGTACTCGCCGAGCTGGACGAGCTGCACGTCGACCACCCGGACGCGATCACCGTCCGCAAGGCCGTCGGCGGCATATTCCGCACGCTCAAGCAGCGCCGCCGCCAGGAGACCCGGGCCCGCAAGACCGCCAACGACCGCGCGGTCACCGCCCGCACCGCCACCGGTGCGCCGACCCGGATCGACGACGAGACCGCCGGCGCCTTCGGCCTGACCACCGTCACCACCACCGAGATCGCCGGCATCCTGGAGCGGCCGCGCTCCTGCTACACCTGCAAGGGCCGGTACACCGAGGTCGACGCGTTCTACCACAACCTCTGCCAGACCTGTGCGGCCCTGAACCGGGCCCGCCGGGACGCCCGTGCCGACCTCACCGGCAAGCGCGCGCTGCTCACCGGCGGCCGGGCCAAGATCGGGATGTACATCGCGCTGATGCTGCTGCGCGACGGCGCCCACACCACCATCACCACCCGCTTCCCGAACGACGCGATCCGCCGCTTCAAGGCGATGCCCGACAGCGCCGAGTGGATCCACCGCCTCAAGATCATCGGCATCGACCTGCGCGACCCGGCCCAGGTGATGGCCCTCGCCGACGAGGTCGCCGCCGACGGCCCGCTGGACATCCTGATCAACAACGCCGCGCAGACCGTGCGCCGCCCGCCGGAGTCCTACCGCGAGCTGGTAAACGCCGAGTCCGCACCGCTGCCCGCCGGTGAGCTGCCGCAGTCCACCACCATCGGCCGCTTCAACAGCGGCAGCGTCGACCTGCCCGCGCTCCCCCACCAGGCGAGCGGCGAGGAGCGGCGCCTCGCCGCCGAGGACGTCACCTCGCTCGCCCTGGTCACCGGCTCCGCCACGCCCGCCCGGATCGCGGCCGGCACCGCGATCGACGCCGGCGGCCTGGTGCCCGACCTCTCGGACACCAACAGCTGGGTGCAGACCGTCGAGGAGGTCGGCCCGGTCGAGCTGCTGGAGGTCCAGCTCTGCAACTCCACCGCGCCGTTCATCCTGATCAGCCGGCTGCGCCCGGCGATGGCTGCGTCCGCCTCCCGCCGCAAGTACGTGGTCAACGTCTCCGCGATGGAGGGCGTGTTCACCCGCGGCTACAAGGGCGCCGGCCACCCGCACACCAACATGGCCAAGGCCGCGCTCAACATGCTCACCCGCACCAGCGCGCAGGAGATGTTCCAGACCGACGGCATCCTGATGACCGCCGTCGACACCGGCTGGATCACCGACGAGCGGCCGCACCCCGACAAGATGCGCCTCGCCGACGAGGGTTTCCACGCCCCGCTCGACCTGGTCGACGGCGCCGCCCGGGTGTACGACCCGATCGTGCGGGGCGAGGCGGGCGAGGACCTGTTCGGCTGCTTCCTCAAGGACTACAAGCCCGCCAACTGGTGAGCTCACGGAGCGGGTCCGGAACAGGCGCGGCAGGCGCGGACGCGACGGACCCGGCCGCAACGGAGCCCGACGGGACGGCAAGGGAGACGACGGCGAGATGACCACCACCCCCGTGCTCGGCGCCGGGATCATCGTGCCCACCGGGGACGGCCGGGTGCTGATCGGGCGGCGCACCACCGCCGGTGAGCCGCCCAGCTGGAGCCTGCCGGGCGGCAAGGTCGACCCCGGCGAGTCCTTCGAGCAGACCGCGGCCCGCGAACTCGCCGAGGAGACCGGCATCGTGCTGCCGGCCGGGGCGATGCGGGTGCTCGCCGTGCACCTCGACCACGAGCTCGGACGGCCGAGGCTGACCGCCGCCGTCCTCGCGCCGCCCAGTCTGGCCGAGGCGGTGGTCACCGAGCCGCACGCCTGCGCCGGCTGGGAGCGGTTCCCGGTGGACGCACTGCCGGATCCGATGTTCTACCCGTCCGCGCTGGTGCTCGGCAGTTGGTTGCCCGGACTGGACGGCGTGCGGCGGGACAGGACGCACGGCTACCCCGTCTCCCGCTGAGGGCGGCCGACGGGGCGGCCGAGGGGACGGCTGACAGGACGGCCGGGATGGTCGCGCAGACCAGCCGCACCGGGAGGCCCGCGGCCTCGTGCACGGAGCGACGGAACGCCCCGGCTGCGGGGCCGCGCGGCACCGGCGGGGCGGTAGTGGCGGTGCCAGCCCGGAGGAGCCGGGAGTGGCGATCCTCCGAGCGCGTACCGCTCTTGTGCCTGAGGGCCCGTCGGGTGGAAATTGGTGGCACAACGGCCTTGCGCCCCCGCGCCCCTGAGGAGCCCTCAACGTGTCGTCCAGGACGCCCCGCCGCCCGGCTCGGCCCGCGTCGCTCCCGCGGCGAAGGGGCAGCCTGCTGCGGCGGGCCCTGGGCGCCGGGCACGAACCGCTCGTCCGCCCCCTCGACCGCTCCCGTGCCCGAGCGTGGCTGCTCGCCGGGCTCGGTGCGGTGCTCGCCGCCGCCCTCGCCGCGGGCGGCGCCGTGCTCCTGTACCGCGACACCGCGCCCGCGGCCGCGGCCCAACGGGCCCGGCTGCACCGGATCGAGGCGGTCGTCCGCAGCACCCCGGACCGCGCCGCCGTGGCCGGCAGCCGCTTCGCCGACGGCTACAGCGACCGGATCGACGTCGACGCCGCCTGGACGGCTCCCGACGGCGCCCAGCGCTCCGGCACTGTCCAGGCCCCGCGCTCCGCCCTCGCCGGCTCCCGCGTGCCGATCTGGATCGACCCGTCCGGCACCGCCTCCGCTCCCCCGGTCGAGCGCGCGGCCCTCGTCGTCTCCGCCGCCTGCACCGGCACCGGCGCCTTCCTCGTCCTGCTCGCCCTGCTCACCCTCGGCCTCCGGCTGCGCCTGCACGTGCTCGACCGCCGCGCCGAGGCCGCCTGGACCGACGGATGGTCCCGCTTCGAACCCCTCTGGAGCGGCCGCGCGGGGCACCGCCACGAGGACTGAGTCCACCAGGGCTGAGCCACGGCGCACCCGCCCGGGCTGCCCTCAGCGGGGCCGGGTCCAGGCAGGGGCAGGAGTGGGCTTGGCCGCGTGGTGGGTGACGGCGGCGACGGCGAGGAGGAGGACGAGGGCCAGGCCGAGCGCGGCGGGGACGTCGGCGTGGAGGACGAGGAGGGCGCCGAGGAGGGCGCCGGCGAACATCCAGACCGCGGAGGCGAGGCGGCGGGAGCCGGTGAGGTCCGCGGCGAGGGCGGTGATGGTCATGGTGAGCACGGTGGTGGTGAGGTCGGGCACCTTCAGTGCGCGGACCACCGCGTTCTGGCCGCCCATGGCGAAGCCGAGCAGCGCGACCAGGGTGTAGCGGGCCGGCTCGGAGGTGTGGCCGACGGCGGCGGCCAGAACGGTGCTCGCGGCGACGAGCACCGCCTGGCCGGCGACGGCGGCGGTCAGCAGGCGCCCCCGGTGGCCCGGCAGGCGGCGGGAGAGGTGGCCACCGGCCAGGGCGCCGAGCAGGAAGGCGGCCAGCGCGGCCAGCGACGCGGTGGCGGAGAGGTTGGCCGCGCCGGCCAGGGCGAAGCCCAGGAACACCACGTTGCCGGTCATGTTGGCGACGAAGACGTGGCCGAGTTCGAGGTAGCTGACGGCGTCCACCAGTCCGGTGACCACGGTCAGCGCCAGCAGCAGCGGCACCAGTGGACCGTGCTCGGGGCCGGGGCCGGGGTCGGGGTCGGGGTCGGGCTCGGGGCCGGAGTCAGGCTCGGGGTCGGGGGTCAGCATCGGGTCTCCCAGGCGGTTCGTGTGACGGTCCTTCCGTTCTACTCCTCGGGCCGCCTCCCTCGGGCCCGCTCCCTCGGGCCGCATCCCTCCGGACTCCTCTCAGGCAAGTGCCGGGCCGCCCGGATCCTCCGGATCGTCGTCCAGGTGCCAGTGCAGGTCACGGACGCCGGGTTCCAGGGACAGCCGGGTGACGACCTGTTCGAGCGCCGGGGCGACCTGCCCGGTGATCGCGACGGTGGCCCGCAGGCTGGTGGCGTCGCCGTCCTCGGTGCGGCGGGCGCGCAGGCCGGTCGGGGCGAGGCCGGAGCCGGCCAGGGCCTGGAGCAGCAGGGCCCGGATGTGGGTCTCGGACCTGCGGTCGCACTCCAGGTGGACGGTGGCACGGCAGGTGGAGTCCGGGTCGCTGCCGGACTGCGGGGCCCGGTCGAGCAGCCGCCCGGCCGGGCGCAGCACCACGTGGACGCCGAGCACCATGAGCGTGCCGAGGACGGCCAGCTCCAGTTCGCCGGAGGCGGCCAGGACTCCCACGGCAGCCGAACACCACAGCGTGGCAGCGGTGTTGAGGCCGCGGACGCCGGCGCCGTCGCGCAGGATGACGCCACCACCGAGGAAGCCGATGCCGGAGACCACGTAGGAGGCGACCCGGGTGGGGCTGCCGGTGTCACCGACGGCCTCGCTGTACAGGACGAACAGGGTGGCGCCCGCGGCGACCAGGGCGTTGGTGCGCAGGCCGGCCATCCGGGCCCGCCACTGGCGCTCGACGCCGATCAGCGCGCCGCAGGCGACGCCGGTGGTGAGCCGGACCAGGAAGTCGGCGGTGGTCAGGGCGTGCACGACGGCACCTCCTTCACGGGGGGACGGGGGACGGGGGGACGGGGTTCGGGGTTCGGGGTTCGGGGTTCGACGTTCAGTGTTCGGGCGGGCGGCGGGTCAGTGGCCCGGGGAGCGGGTCAGCGGCCCGGAGAGCGGGTCAGTGGCCCAGGGCGGTCTGGACGACCTTGATGATGACCATCACCATCGCCACGAGCAGGTAGGCGCGCAGGGCGCCCATGCCGACCTTGCGGGCGGTGGACACGACCGGCTTGTCGAGGGTCTCCAGCGGGGGCATCCGCCAGTTCTCGCGCCCGGTGCGGTCGACGGGGTCCTCCTTGGTGGCCGTACGGCCGGTGGTGAAGGAGTATCCGGCGACCAGGACGCCCGTGACGCCGCAGCCGGCCATGATCCACAGGATCGCCTCGGAGCTGATGTCCGGCCAGACGACGGCGGCGGTCAGGATCATCGAGAGCATCACCAGGACGCCGACCACGGCCGAGGTGAAGGCGTTGGTCCGGGGCCCGTTCACCCACGGCCCTAGCACCGCCCGGTCGTTGCAGAGCAGCAGCAGGAAGACGGTGGCGGAGGGCAGCAGGACCCCGGCCAGCACCTGCACGAACTGGGTCATCAGCCCCTGGAGGTGGTCGGTGGACAGCAGCGTGATCGCGGCGGCCAGTACGACCAGGCCCGCGTAGACGGCGTAGAAGCCCTTGGCGCCCTTCACCCCGCGGTGCAGCGAGTGCTTGATGCCGAAGACGTCGCCGATCGCGTACGCGGTGGACAGCGAGACGGCGAACGCGCCGATGATCGAGGCGTCCAGCAGCGCGATCGCGAACAGCACCCCGGCGACGTGCCCGGCCTTGGCCTCGATGCCTCGGGCCAGCGCGCCCGAGTCGGAGAACTGCCCGGCGCCGTCGGTGCCGGCGAAGGCCGCCGCCGTGAGCCCGATCAGTGCCGCCGCGCCGACGATGACCACGACGATGCCGATCCACAGGTCGATCTTCTCGTACCGCATGAAGCGCGGGGTGATCCGCTTGTCGATGACGTACGACTGCTGGAAGAACAGCTGCCACGGGGCGACGGTGGTGCCGACGATCGAGATGAACACCAGCATCACGGCGGCGAGCTGTCCGGACCCACCGGGCAGGGCGGGCGTCACGAAGTCGTGGGCCATCTGCGAGGTCTTCGGGTGGACCAGGAAGTAGATCGGCACCAGCAGCAGCGAGCCCACGCACAGCGCCACCGCGACGCGTTCGAAGCGCTGGAACGAGCCGGTGAACGCCGAGGCGATGATGATCGCCGCCGCCGGCACGACCGCGGCCGCCTTCGGCAGCCCGAGGTAGCCTGCCGCGAGCGTCACGCCGATGAACTCCGTGACCAGCGTCAGGGCGTTCAGCAGGAACAGGTCGATCACGCTGAAGGCGCCCCAGAACTTCCCGAAGCGTTCCAGGATGAGCCGGGCGTGGCCCACCCCGGTGACGGCGCCGAGGCGCAGCACCATCTCCTGGTTCACGTACAGGACCGGGACCAGCATCAGGAGCGTCCACAGCAGCTTGGTGCCGTAGTTCTGCCCGGCCTGGCCGTACGTCGAGAAGGCGCCGGCGTCGTTGTCGCCGACCATCACGATCAGGCCGGGCCCGACGACGGCGAGGAGCGTCTTCAGTCGGGCCGAGAGGCCGTGCCCGGGGGCGGTGTCGTCGAGGCGGACGGTCCCGAACGCGCCCTTGATGTCGCCGACGTGGGCGTCGTCGAGGACGGCGGAGGGGGCCGCCGAGGAGGCGGCGGTGCGGGCGGCGGGGACCTTCGGGTCCAGCGTCACGTGGGTCATGGGTGGGGCCTCCCTGCCCCCTGGGTCGAGGGGGCGTCAGGGGGCACGCGGCGGCCGAACCCCCTGCGAGCGCACGGCACCGGACCGCACGGCGGCGCCGGGCGGCGGCAGCCGTGCTGGCATGACGGTGCGCCAGACACTGGCATGACGGTGCGTCAGGCACTTTGCGTCCGGGCATGGTTGAGCGCCGGATGGAGCGCCTGGCGAACGGGCAGGGAGGGTTGTTACCGCGTGCCGGAGGTGATCGAGAGCATGCGGGGGTAGGGGCGACTGTGGCCCGGACTACTGCAGTCCATGTTTCTCGCCTCCTCCCGGCCGGGGGCGCACCGACTGTGCGCCGCTTCACGACACGGCAAGGAGCACGCCGGCCCGCAGGGAGCCGGCACACCCCAACTCGTCAGAGCTTTGGCACTCCACGGCGTGTCCAGCCGACCGGCCGGAAGCCACTTGGGGTCAACCCTTAAGTCGGGAAGACCTGTCCTGAACCTGGGCGTCTCTCGACGTCGTCGGGTCAGTGGCCTGTGTCCGTGAAGACGCCTCACCGAACGAGGTGCCCTCGTTCACGACCTCCAAGGCCGTGAACCTCGAACAGCATAGCCCGACTTCACGGGCGCCGAGCCGATTGCCGGCCCAACTTCGACACCTTTGTAGAAGCTTGACCGAACCCGACGGACTTGAGCATCTCCCCCCGGCGGCATATATAGTTCACCGACATATGCAGTTGAGTAGCTCACGAGGGGGAAGTGTGTCCCACACCGATCCGACCCGATCCGCGCCCGTCCTGCGCCTGGCCGCCGTCTCCCGGGTGCACGGGCGCGGCGCCGCCGAGGTGCACGCCCTGCGCGGGATCGACCTGGCCGTCCGCCCGGGCGAGTTCGTCGCCGTCATGGGGCCCTCCGGCTCCGGGAAGTCCACCCTGCTGACCCTGGCCGGCGGCCTCGACCAGCCCAGCGGCGGCGAGGTACTGGTGGAAGGGGTCGCACTCGGCGGCCTCAGCCGCGGCAAACTCGCCGACCTGCGGCGGCGGTCCATCGGCTACGTCTTCCAGGACTACAACCTGATCCCGGCGCTCACCGCCGCCGAGAACATCGCCCTGCCGCGCGAACTCGACGGCGTCCCGGGCCGCCGCGCCCGCCGCGAGGCGCTGGCCGCGCTGGAGGAACTGGGCATCGGCGAACTCGCCGACCGCTTCCCCGACGACATGTCCGGCGGCCAGCAGCAGCGCGTCGCCATCGCCCGCGCACTCATCGGCGAGCGCCGGCTGGTACTCGCCGACGAGCCCACCGGCGCCCTCGACTCCGCCACCGGCGAAGCCGTCCTCGCCGTCCTGCGCGCCCGCTGCGACGCCGGGGCCGCCGCCATGATGGTCACCCACGAGGCCCGGCACGCCGGTTGGGCCGACCGGATCGTCCACCTGCGGGACGGCGCGGTCGACTCGGAGACCCCGGGCCACCGCTCCACCTCCTGCCCGGCCGCGGTCCACCGGCCCGGCGCGATGGGCGGGGTGACGCAGTGAGGCTCGGAGCCTGGCGGGTCGCCCTGCGCATCGCCCGCCGCGACGCCCTGCGCGCCAAGGGACGCAGCGCCCTGATCGTCGCCATGATCGCCCTGCCCGTCCTCGGCGTCACCGGCGCCGACGTGGTCCACCGCAGCGGGCAGCTCACCCCGGCCGAACGGGTCGAGCGGGTGGTCGGCGGCGCGGACGCCCTGGTCACCGCACTCAACCCCGGCCAGAACGTCGAACAGGCCCCGATCGCCGAGGACGGCGCCTTCGCCGTCACGCCCCGCCCGAACCAGCAGCCCACCGCCGAGCAGCAGAAGGGCGCGAGCACCGACCCGGTCACCCTGGTCGGCTCGCTGCTGCCGCCCGGCAGCGCGCTCACCCCGGCCCGGCCCGGGCCGGAGACCGGCGCGACCTCACCCGAGGGCCTGGTCCGCACCCTCACCACCGAGGCGAACCTCAGCGACCCGATCTGGCACGGCCGGATCGACCTGGTCGACGGCCGCGCCCCGGCCGCCCCGCACGAAGTGGCCGTCACCCAGGCCTTCCTGGACCACGCCGGCCTGAAGATCGGCGGCACCACCACCGTCCAGGAACTGGACGGGACCACCTTCACCATCACCGGCATCGTGGAACACCCGGACGAGCTCGGGCGGGTCGAACTCGTCGCCCGGCCGGGCGAGTTGCTCGACCAGATGGCCGCCGCCGCAACGCCCGGCCAGTCCGCCGCGAACGCACGGACCGCCGCCGAACACGCCTCCTGGCTGGTCCGGCTCCCGTCGGGCGCCGCGCTCGACTGGGCCAAGGTCCAGGAGTTCAACGCGCACGGCTACACCCTCACCGCGCGCTCCGTGGCACTCTCCCCGCCGCCGCCCGCGGCCGTCCCGTACTACCGCGACGCGTACCACTACCGCGACCCGACGGCCGACAACACCACCAAGGTCGTCGCCGCCACCGTCACCGGCATGGCGCTGCTGGAGGTCGCCCTGCTCGCCGGGCCCGCCTTCGCCGTCGGCGCCCGCCGCTCGCGCCGCCAACTCGCCCTGCTCGGCGCGGCCGGCGGCCGCCGGACCCACGTCGGCGCGGTGGTGCTCGGCGGCGGCCTGGTCCTCGGCACGGCCGGGGCACTCGCCGGCGTGGCGCTCGGCACCGCCTTGGTCGCCGCGCTCCGGTCCCGGATCGAACAGGTCGGCGGCACCCGCTTCGGGCACTTCGCCCTGCCGCCGCTGGACCTCCTCGCCATCGCCGGGATCGGGCTGGTCACCGCCCTCCTGGCGGCGGCCCTGCCCGCGCTGCAGGCCGCCCGCCGCAGCGTCACCGCCGGGCTCACCGGCCGGGACACCGTCCGGGGGCCCAGCCGTGCGATCACCGTGACCGGCGTGCTGCTGGTCGCCCTCGGCGCCGTGGTCGCGATGTACGGCGCAAGCGCCGTCGAACGCGGCCGGGCCGCCGTCGGCACCTACGACACCCGCACCCTCACGGTGCTCGGCGGCTCGGTGACCGCCGAACTCGGACTGCTGCTCTGCACCCCGATGCTGGTCGCCGCGATCGGCCGGGCCGCCGGAAAGCTGCCGCTCGGGCCCCGCCTCGCCCTGCGCGACTCGGCCCGGCACCGCTCGCGCACCTCCCCCGCGGTCGCCGCGGTGATGGCCGCGGTCGCCGGCGCCGTCGCCATCGGAGTCTTCAGCACCAGCACCGACGCCGAGAACCGGCGCGACTACCGGCCCTCGGCCCCGTACGGCAGCGTCCGGCTCACCAGCTCCAGCGACGGGCTCCGACTCGACCAGCTGCGCGGCGAGGTGGAGAAGCAGCTGACCGGTCTCGGCCCCCGCGGCGACCTCGCCCAGGTGGTGTACCGGTTCTGCCCCAACTGCTCCAGCAACGTCCAGCTCAAGGGCCCGGTGGACTGGCGCACCCTCACCGAGATGCCGCACCTGACCGCCGCGGACGCCACCGTGCTGCACAACCTGTTCGGCGTCCACGACCCGGCCGCCGACCAGGCCCTCGCCGCCGGCCGGCTCCTGGTCTTCGACCGCAACCTGGTCGGCGCGGACGGGAAGGCCGTGCTCCAACTGCGCGGCGGCGGAGCACCGGTGCAGCCGGGCGAGATCCCCAAGCCCGACCTCCAGGAGGTCCCGGTCGACGCGGTGCTGGTCGACAACCCGGCCGCCGCCCGCTTCGCCCAGGGCATGATGCTGCCCTCCGCGCTCCCCGGCCTGGGGCTCTCCGCGCATCCCACCGGCTCCGTCTGGGTGCCCGCCACCCCGCCCGACCGCAAGCAGCAGCAGCGCACCGAGGCCGCCGCGATCCGGCTCGACCGCGCCGCCCAGTTGGACGTCGAACGCGGCTACCAGCCGAAGAGCGACGCCCTCACCCTGGCGCTCACCGGCTTCGCCGGGCTGGTCGTGCTGGGCGCGGCCGGGATCGCCACCGGCCTCGCCGCCGCCGACTCCCGGCAGGACCAGGCCACGCTGGCCGCCGTCGGCGCCCCGCCGCGGATCCGGCGCACCATGGCGGGCCTGCAGTGCGCGCTGATCGCCCTGCTGGGCGCGCTCCTCGGGGCGGCCAACGGGTTCGTACCGGCGGTGGGGCTGCTGAAGTCCCGGGCGAGCGGGTTCGGGGCCCATCCGGCGCTGATCACCGCGCCGTGGGGCGAGCTGCTGCTGGTCGTCCTCGTGCTGCCGGTGGTGGCCGGACTGCTCGCGGCGCTGTTCACCAAGTCCCGGATCCCGCTCGGGCGACGGCTCTCCTGAGCCCACGACGCCGGGTCCGCTCACCGGCTGAGCACCACCCGAGCACCACCCGGGCACGGCCCGGCCACTGCCGGGCACCAGCCGGGCGCCCGCCTCCGCCAGCCGGGGGCGGGCGCCCGGCGCTCGCCGTAGCATGGGCCGCGCTCCGGCGGCCCGAGGTGCCGACGGACGGTTCCGTACGGTTCGGGCTCGTATCGTGCGGTTCGGTTCGGTTCCTTACGGTTCGGTTCCGTACGTTCCGTATGGTGCTGTTCGGTTCGGTTCCGTACGTCCCGCACGGTCCGGTACGGTTCAGCCCGATCGGGTGCGGTTCGGCGAGGGAGACACGGCAGTGCTACGGGGGTTCGGCGACCTGGAGGCCGAGATCATGGACCGGCTGTGGTCCTGGCACCGGCCGGCCACGGTCCGCGAGGTCGTGGACGACCTGCGGCAGCAGCGGGAGGTCGCGTACACCACCGTCACGACGGTCGCCGACATCCTGCACACCAAGGGCTGGCTGCGCCGCGACAAGGTCGGCCGCGCCTGGGTGTACGAACCGACCTGCACCCGCGAGGAGTACACGGCCCGGCTGATGCACCGGGCGCTGGAGACCACCCCCGACCGGGCCGGCGCGCTGCTCCACTTCGTCGACCGGATCAGCGGGGACGAGGCCTCCGCCCTGCTCGCGGCCCTCGAACAGGTGAAGTCCCGGGACGCGGAGTGACCCTCGCGCTGCTCGGCCTCTACCTGGTGACGGTCGGTGTCCTGCTGCCCCGGCGACTGGCCGGCTCCGCCCGGCTCCAGGCCCGCCCGGCGACGGGCGCGGCACTCTGGCTCGCGCTGATGGCCTCGTTCACGGTGGCCACGGCGCTCGCGGCGCACCACCTGGCGGAGCCCTTCGCCCACGAGCCGGCCGGGCTGCTCGGCCTGGCGGCCGACGGCCTGCTCCCGCGCGGCTCGCTCCCCCACCACGAACCGGCCGGGCCCGTCCTGCCGCACACCCACGACTGGTGGCTGCCGGCCGCGGCCGGCACGGTGGTCGCCGCGCTGGTGGCCGCCGTCGGCCTGCGCACCGGCCTGGCCCGGCGGCGGCACCGGGCCCTGCTGGACGTGGTCGCAGTACGGGACAAGCGCTGGGACGCGCTGGTGCTGGAGCACCCGCACCCGACGGTCTACTGCCTGCCCGGGCGACGATCCCGGGTCGTGCTGTCGCGCGGGGCGCTGCGGCTGCTCGACGAGCGGCAGCTCACCGCGGCCGTCGCCCACGAGCACGGGCACATCCGGGGCCGCCACCACCTGTTCCGGCTGCCGGCGGACGCCTTCGCGCTGCTCCTCGGGCCGCTGCCGCTGGCCCGGCTGGGGCGCTCCGAGGTGGCGCTGCTGCTGGAGATGGCGGCGGACGACGCGGCCCTGGCGCAGGTGTCGCGGAGTGAACTGGCTTCGGCGCTCTGCGCGTTGGCGACCGTCGGTGCCCGGCTTCCGGGGCGGGCGCCGGGAGGGGGTCGTGGCGCGGGTCCGGAGGAGGGTCCGGGCGGCGGGTCGATGGGAGCGACCGCGACCGGGGTGCTGACCCGGGTCCGCCGACTGGCCCGGCCGGGGCGCGGGCGGCGGCGACCGGGCCGGCAGCTCGTGGCGTTGGCCCTGCCGGTGCTGCCGGCGCTGCCGTACCTGCTGGCCTGCGCCCCGCCTCCGTAGCCGGGCCGCCGCCCAGCGGGGCCGGCAGGGAGCGGCGCCGCTGCGGAACGGCGCCGCTGCGGAACGGGACCGCTGCGGAACGGGACCGGCGGGGAACGGCGAAGCCCGCCCCCGCCGGAGCGGGGGCGGCCTTCGCCGCGAACGCGGTCAGGCCGGGCGGACGGCGCCCATGTACTTCATCACGGAGATCGGCAGCACCTCGATGTTCTTGCCGGTGCGCGGCGCGTGGATCATCTTGCCGTCGCCGATGTACAGGCCGACGTGGTGCAGGTCGTCGTAGAAGAAGACCAGGTCGCCGGGCTGGAGGTTGGCACGGTCGACGTGCGGGCCGGAGTTCCACTGGTCCTGCGACATCCGGGGGATCGTCACGCCGGCCGCACGGTAGGCCATGCTGGTGAGGCCGGAGCAGTCGAAGCTGTCGGGGCCGGTCCTGCTCCAGCCGTACGGCTTGCCGAGCTGTGCCTGGGCGAAGGCGATGATGGTGGCGGCCCGGCCGCCGGCGGCCGGCACCGGGGCGTTCAGGTCGGGGCGCTCGGCGGAGCGGGAGGCCCGGTCGGCCGCGGCGGCGTTGGCGGCCTGCTTGGCTTCGGCCTTGGCCCGCTCGGCGGACTGCTGGGCGTTGACCTTGGCCCGGTCCTCGGCGCTGAGCTTGTTGAGCGTCGCCTGGGCCTGGGCCAGCTTGGTCTGGATCTCCTTCTTCTGCTCCGCCAGCTGGGTGCCGACGGAGTCGAGCGCGGCGAGCGTGGCGGTGGCCTCGGCGCGGTCCTGGTCGAGTTTGCGCTGCTCGTCCTGGGCCTGCTTGAGCAGGCTCGCCTGGGAGTCGGAGACCTGGTTCTGCACCGAGGCGCGCTCCAGGTAGCCGGCCGGGTCGGAGTCGAGCATCAGCTGGACGGCGGGGTCTATGCCGTTGGTCCGGTACTGGTCGGCGGCGACCGCGCCGAGCCGGGTGCGCAGCTCGTTCATCGCCTCCTGACCGCGCGCGACCTTCTCCTGGATCAGGTTGGCGTCGCCCTGCAGCTTCTGCTGCTTCGCCTGGAAGCCGTTGTGGCGCTCGATGGCCTGCTCGGCCTGCTCGTTGAGCTGGTCGACCTGTTCCTTGACGGTGGCGAGGTTGGGTGTGGGCTCGGCGTGGGCGGTGCCGGAGGCGAGGACCGCGCCGCCGGCCGCCATGGCCGTGGTGAGGACCGCCATGCGGGCCCGGCTCGGGGGGCTGGGCTTGCGACGCTTTCCCATGGGCGGTCGGCTCTCCTTCGGGGGAATCCGCGGAAGCGGGGACGGCTTCGCGGGGGCCGGGGCGGATGAAGGCGGACAGGGCGAGCAACGGGGGGGAAACCGCCCCACCCGCCTTCTTCGAAGTAACTTAATAGATGAGTGGCGGGGTTCCGCAATCCCCCTGATCATGGCCTCGCGGGGCCACACCGGGGCACCGATCGCGTTCCGTGCCATCGACGTTGACTACGGACGCCACCGGCCCGCCGGTTCACCCGCAGCCGCCCTCGCACGACACCCGCACCGGACCCGCACACCGCAGCCCGCCCCACCCGGCCCAAGCCCGCCCCGGCCCCGGGCCCGAGGCCCCCCGACTCCGGGCCCGAGGCCCCCCGACTCCGGGCCCATGGCACTCCCTCGCGCGCGGAGTGCTAAAGGCCCGCCAAATGGAGGGATAGGTCACAGCCCACTCCCCTCCTGCGGCTCTGCGAACGAGCGCTAACCTGCGAACATGAAGGTCCCGCCCGAAGGGCTCCCCCTCGCTGCCGAGTTCCCGGCCGCGCACCGTGAGCAGTGGCAGGCGCTCGTCCAGGGCGTGCTGCGCAAGTCCGGTGCCCAGCCCGAGGACGGCGCCGCCGCCGAGCAGGCACTCACCACCGACCTCCAGGACGGCCTCAGCGCCCGCCCCCTGTACACCGCCGACGACACCGCGGTCGACCCCGGCTACCCGGGCTTCCCGCCGTTCGTCCGCGGCGGCCGGCCCCAGGGGTCGGCCGTCGCCGGCTGGGACGTACGGCAGCGGCACGCCGACCCGGACCGGCGGCGCACCAACGAGGCCGTGCTCGCCGACCTGGAGAACGGCGTCGGCTCGCTCTGGCTGGAACTGGGCGACACGGGCCTGCCCGTGGACGCCCTGCCCGAGGCACTGACCGGCGTGTACCTGGACCTGGCCGCCGTGGCACTCGACGCCGGACCCGACTTCACCGAGGCCGCCGAGCAGTTGTTCCGGCTCTACCGGCAGCGCGAGGTCTCCCCCGCCGATGCCGCCGGCAACCTCGGCGCCGACCCGCTCGGCCTGCAGGCCCGCACCGGCGACACCGCCCGCACCGACGCGCTGCTCGCCGAGGCCGCCGCGCTGGCCGCCCGTTGCGCCACCGACTACCCGGGCGTCCGGGCACTGACCGTCGACGCCCTGCCGTACCACGAGGCCGGCGCCTCGCCCGCCCAGGAGCTGGGCTGCTCGCTCGCCACCGGCGTCGCCTACCTGCGCGCGCTGACCGGGGCCGGGCTGTCGGTCGACGCCGCGCTCGGCCAGCTGGAGTTCCGCTACGCGGCGGACGCCGACCAGTTCCTCACGATCGCCAAGTTCCGTGCCGCGCGCCGCCTCTGGGCCCGGATCGCCGAGGTGTCCGGGGCCGGCGCCGCAGCCTCCGCGCAGCGCCAGCACGCCGTCACCTCCCGGGTGATGATGACCGCCCGCGACCCGTGGGTGAACATGCTGCGCACCACCGTGGCCTGCCTGGCCGCCGGGGTCGGCGGCGCCGACGCCGTCACCGTGCTGCCCTTCGACAGCGCACTCGGCCTGCCGGACGCCTTCGCCCGCCGCATCGCCCGCAACACCCAGTCGATCCTGCTGGAGGAGTCCCACCTGGCCCGGGTGATCGACCCGGCCGGCGGCTCCTGGTACGTCGAACAGCTGGGCGAGGAACTGGCGCAGGCCGCCTGGGCCTGGTTCCAGGAGATCGAGCGGGCCGGCGGCCAGCAGGCCGCCCTCGCCGACGGACTCGTCGGCGAGCGGATCGCCGCGACCTGGGCGGAACGCTCGACCAGGCTCGCCAGGCGGCGCGAACCGGTCACCGGCGTCAGCGAGTTCCCGCACCTCGACGAGCAGCCGCTGGTCCGCGAGCCGGCCCCGGCCGCCCTCGCCGGCGGCCTGCCGAGGGTGCGTCGCGCCGAGGCGTACGAGGCGCTGCGGGACCGCTCGGACGCCCACGCCGCCGCGAGCGGCGCCCGCCCGGCGCTGTTCCTCGCCTCGATCGGCACCGCCGCCGCGCACACCGCGCGCACCACCTTCGCGGCCAACCTGTTCCAGGCCGGCGGGATCGCGACGACCTCCGTCGAGTCCGTCGACCCGGCCGCGTTCGCCGAGGCCTTCCGGGCCTCCGGCGCGAGCGTCGCCTGCCTGTGCTCCAGCGACGCCCTCTACGCCGAGCACGCCGCGTCGGTGGCCGGCGCCCTGAAGGCCGCCGGCGCCGCGAAGGTGCTGCTGGCCGGGCGGCCCGGCGAAGTGCCCGACGGAGTGGACGGGTTCGTCCACGCGGGCGGGGACGCGGTCGCCGTCCTGACCTCCCTGCTGGACCTGATCACCGGCGCGGGCAGCGCCCACGAGAGCAAGGTGGCCCGATGATCCCCGACTTCACCGGAATCGGGCTGGACGGCGGCACCGCCGCGGACGCCACCGACGAACGCTGGCAGGCCGCCTGGCGGCAGTCCACCGGCAAGGACGTCGACGAACTGCTCTGGGACACCCCCGAAGGCATCGCCGTCAAGCCGCTGTACACCCCGGCGGACCTGGCCGGGCTGGACTTCCTGGACACCTACCCGGGCATCGCACCGTACCTGCGCGGGCCGTACCCGACCATGTACGTCAACCAGCCGTGGACCGTCCGCCAGTACGCGGGCTTCTCCACCGCCGAGGAGTCCAACGCCTTCTACCGCCGCAACCTGGCGGCCGGCCAGAAGGGCCTCTCGGTCGCCTTCGACCTGCCCACCCACCGCGGCTACGACAGCGACCACCCGCGCGTCACCGGCGACGTCGGCATGGCGGGCGTCGCCATCGACTCGATCTACGACATGCGCCAGCTGTTCGACGGCATCCCGCTCGACCGGATGTCGGTGTCGATGACCATGAACGGCGCCGTGCTCCCGGTGCTGGCGCTGTACATCGTCGCCGCCGAGGAACAGGGCGTGCCGCCCGAGAAGCTGGCCGGGACCATCCAGAACGACATCCTCAAGGAGTTCATGGTCCGCAACACCTACATCTACCCGCCGCAGCCGTCGATGCGGATCATCTCCGACATCTTCGCGTACACCTCGCAGAAGATGCCCCGGTACAACTCGATCTCCATCTCCGGCTACCACATCCAGGAGGCGGGCGCGACAGCCGACCTGGAGCTGGCCTACACCCTCGCCGACGGCGTGGAGTACCTGCGCGCGGGCCTGGACGTGGGGCTGGACGTCGACGCGTTCGCACCCCGGCTGTCGTTCTTCTGGGCCATCGGCATGAACTTCTTCATGGAGGTCGCCAAGCTGCGCGCGGCCCGGCTGCTCTGGGCCAAGCTCGTCCGGCAGTTCGACCCGAAGAACGCCAAGTCCCTTTCGCTGCGCACCCATTCGCAGACCTCGGGGTGGTCCCTCACCGCCCAGGACGTGTTCAACAACGTCACGCGCACGTGCGTCGAGGCGATGGCCGCCACCCAGGGCCACACCCAGTCGCTGCACACCAACGCCCTCGACGAAGCACTCGCCCTGCCCACCGACTTCTCCGCGCGCATCGCCCGCAACACCCAGCTGCTGCTGCAGCAGGAGTCCGGCACCTGCCGGGTCATCGACCCGTGGGGCGGCTCCGCGTACGTCGAGAAGCTGACCAACGACCTCGCCGCCAGGGCCTGGCAGCACATCCAGGAGGTCGAGGCCGCCGGCGGCATGGCCAAGGCGATCGACGCCGGCATCCCCAAGATGCGCGTCGAGGAGGCCGCCGCCCGCACCCAGGCGCGCATCGACT
This sequence comes from Streptomyces sp. NRRL S-350, assembly GCF_000719705.1. Taxonomy (GTDB): domain Bacteria; phylum Actinomycetota; class Actinomycetes; order Streptomycetales; family Streptomycetaceae; genus Kitasatospora. Next base: position 47,474 of record NZ_JOHO01000031.1, read on the forward strand.
CCGGCCGCCAGCCGGTGATCGGCGTCAACAAGTACCGGGTCGACAGCGACGAGCAGATCGACGTGCTCAAGGTCGACAACTCCGCGGTGCGGACCGCCCAGATCGAGAAGCTGCGCCGCCTGCGCGAGGAGCGCGACGAGGCGGCCTGCCAGGATGCCCTGCGGGCACTGACCCGGGCCGCCGAGGCCGGGCCGCAGCGCGACGGCTCACTCGACGGCAACCTGCTGCACCTGGCCGTCGGCGCCGCCCGGGCCAAGGCGACGGTGGGCGAGATCTCGGACGCCCTGGAGAAGGTGTACGGCCGCCACTCCGGCCAGATCCGTACCATCTCCGGTGTGTACCGAGACGAAGCGGGCCCCTCCGCCCCCCTCCAGCGCACCCGCGACCTGGTCGAGCGGTTCGAGCAGGCCGAAGGCCGCCGACCGCGCATCCTGGTCGCCAAGATGGGCCAGGACGGCCACGACCGCGGCCAGAAGGTCATCGCCACCGCCTTCGCCGACCTCGGCTTCACCGTCGACGTCGGCCCGCTCTTCCAGACCCCGGCCGAGGTCGCCCGCCAGGCCGTCGAGGCCGACGTGCACATCGTCGGCGTGTCGTCGCTGGCCGCCGGACACCTCACCCTGGTGCCCGCACTGCGCGCCGAACTCGCCGCGGCGGGCCGCGAGGACATCACCATCGTCGTCGGCGGCGTCATCCCCCCGCAGGACTTCCAGGCGCTCCACGAGGCGGGCGCGGCAGCCGTGTTCGGCCCGGGCACCGTCATCCCGGACGCCGCGCACGACCTGCTGACGACGCTGGCCGCCGAACTCGGCCACGAGCTGTGAGTTCCTGATCGCATGCCTCCGCGGACGATCGACCTCGACAGCTACGTGGCGGGTGTCCTCGACGGCTCGCGCGCCTGGATCGCGCGAGCCGTCACCCTCGTCGAGTCCACCCGGCCCGACCACCGCGCGCTCGCGCAGCAGCTGCTCCAGCGACTGCTCCCGCACGCGGGCGGCGCGGTGCGGGTCGGCATCACCGGCGTGCCCGGTGTCGGCAAGTCGACCTTCATCGACTCCTTCGGGACGATGCTGACGGGGCTCGGCCACCGGGTCGCGGTACTCGCCGTCGACCCGACGTCGAGCCGCACCGGCGGCTCCATCCTGGGCGACAAGACCCGGATGGAGCGCCTCGCCGTCGACCCGAACGCCTTCGTCCGCCCGTCGCCCACGTCCGGGACGTTGGGCGGGGTCGCCAAGGCCACCCGGGAGTCGATGGTGGTCATGGAGGCAGCGGGCCACGACGTGGTGCTCATCGAGACGGTCGGCGTCGGCCAGTCCGAGACGGCGGTGGCCGGGATGGTGGACACCTTCCTGCTCCTCAGCCTGGCGCGCACCGGCGACCAGCTGCAGGGCATCAAGAAGGGCGTCCTGGAACTGGCGGACGTCATCGCCGTCAACAAGGCCGACGGCCCGCACGAACGCGACGCCAAGGCCGCCGCCCGCGAACTCGCGGGCGCGCTGCGACTGCTGCAGCCCCCGGACGCGGCCTGGACCCCGCCGGTCCTGACCTGCAGCGGCCGCGAGGGCGCAGGCCTCGACGTGCTCTGGGAACGGCTGCAGCAGCACCGCAAGGTGTTGGACGCCACCGGCGCACTCGCCGCCAAACGCCGCGACCAGCAGGTCGAGTGGACCTGGGCCATGGTCCACGACCAGCTGTTCGCGCGGCTCCACGAGCACCCCGAAGTGCGGCGACTGGCGACCCGGTTGGAGACCCAGGTCCGGGCCGGCACCCTCCCGGCGGGGCTGGCCGCCCAACAGATCCTGGACGCCTTCTTCGGCTGACCGCCGCCGTAAGGGCCAAGCGCCGTGCCCCGCGTACGCGGGGCACGGCGCTTCGACGGTTTCCAGGCGGGGGCGGGCGTCACGGGGTGGTCTGCACCGCGAAGCCGGTGGGGCGGCCCTGGGCCTTCAGCCAGGTGAGCACCTGGTCGAGGGCTTCGACGGTCTGCTGGCGGTCGCCGCCGCCGTCGTGGAACAGGATGGTCGGGCCGTTGTGGATCTCCTTCTTGACCGTGTCCACGATGGCCGCCGTGCCGGGCTTGTTGAAGTCCTTGGAGTCGATGTTCCAGCCGAGCGGGCGCATGCCGTTCGCGGCGGCGATGCGCCGGCTGTCGGAGGTGAACGAGCCGCCGGGGGCCCGGTAGTACTGCACGTTGGCGCCGCCCGCGGCGTCCTCGATCATCTTCTTCGCGTCCAGGATCTCCTTCTCCTGGTAGGCGACGGGCTTCTTGTCCATCGCGGTGTCGTGGTGCACGGTGTGGTCGCAGAGCCGGTGGCCGGCGGCGACGACCTGCTTGACGAGGTCGGGGTGGGCCTTGGCCTGCGGTCCGATCATGCAGAACGTCGCTGTCACGCCGTGCCGCTTGAGGATGTCGAGGACCTTCGGGGTCCAGGTGGGGTCGGGGCCGTCGTCGATGGTGATGTTGACGGCGTTGCCTCCGCTCTCGGAGGCGTGGGCTATGCCGTCGGGTATCCCGCCCGGCTGCTGGGTGCCGCCGTCGCCGCCGCTGCCGGAGCCGTCGTTTCCCTTGCGGCCGTCCCCGCCGGTGCCGTCCGCGGATCCGCCGTGCTCCTGCGCGGCGTTCGGCCCGGGCGTGTGGTCCGAGTCGGCCAGGGTCGCCACTCCCCAGGCGCCCACCGTCAGAACGACTGCCGCCACCGCGAGGGCGACCCGGCTGCCGGCCAGGTTCTTCACACGTGCATTCAGGTCCATCGACTGACCGCTCCCCCACCTGTCTTCGAGTTTCCGAGGTTCATGACGTGAACCGGATCGAACGGGTTCCCCGGTTCCCCCGTTCCTGCGGGCGGAGCCCCGGGTGAGGGCGGCCCCCGGGTGAGGGAGGGGCCGGGCCCCGGACCGGCCGAGCGGGCCGGGGCCGGTTCGGCGGACGGGTGTCAGGCAGTGGCGGCGGCGAAGCGGGCCGAGACGTCCTGCCAGTTGACGACGTCCCACAGGCGGGTGACGTAGTCGGGGCGGACGTTGCGGTACTGCAGGTAGTAGGCGTGCTCCCAGGCGTCGAACGCGAGCAGCGGGGTGGTGCCCTGGCCCACGTTGCCGTGGTGGTCGTAGACCTGTTCCACGATCAGGCGCCGGCCCAGCGGCTCCCAGGAGAGGATGCCCCAGCCGGAGCCCTGGACGCCGGTGGTGGCGTTCGTCAGCTGCTTCTTGAAGGCCTCGAAGCTGCCGAAGTGCTCGGTGATCGCGTCGGCCAGTTCGCCCTCGGGGCGGTCGCCGCCCTCCGGGGAGAGGTTCTGCCAGAACAGGGAGTGCAGGACGTGGCCGGACAGGTGGAAGGCGAACGTCTTCTGCAGGCCGACCAGGCCGCCGAACTGTTCCTTGTCGCGCGCCTCGGCGAGCTGCTCCAGGGTGTCGTTCGCGCCCTTGACGTAGGCGGCGTGGTGCTTGGAATGGTGCAGCTCCAGGATCTCGGCGGACATGGCCCGCTCGAGCGCGGAGTAGTCGTACGGGAGGTCGGGAAGCGAGTAGGTGCCCATCAGGACACGGCCCCTTTCGGCAGGTCGGACAACGGTGATCGTGTCGGGACAACACTATTGCGTATGACTTGCAAGAGCGAAGCATCTGCTCCTGCTTATTCCCTACGTCACACCGGCCGTTCGCCCGGCACCGCGAGGCCTGACGAGATCGAGGCCTGACGGGCACGACCCCTGTCGGGCTCGAGACCTGACGGACTCGAGGCCTGACGGGTTCAAGCCTGACGAGCTTTCCGCTTCCGGGGGCTTCCCGCCGTCACCCTTCATGTGCCATTTTACATGTCACACATTGGAGCGGTCGTGTCCCCGAAACGCACGACCACTACCGGCCCCGGAGGCCCCCACCCCATGCGTCCCTTCCGGATAGCGAAGGCGAACGCGCGCAGAGTCCCTGCGCTCGGCGCCGCCTTCTTCCTCGCCCTCGGACTCTTCTCCCCCCAGGCCCACGCCGCGGACCAGCCGTCGGCCCCCGCCCCCACCCCCAAGGCCGCCGCACCGCGCGCGATCCCCGTACCGAAGTCCCCCGACACGCCCGAGGACGCCCGACCGCTCGCCTCGGACCCGAGGGCCAAGGCCACCGCCCCGACGGCGGGCAGCACCGTCGGCGCCGCCAAGGCCCCCAGACAACTCGCCGCCGGCGCCTGCGACGTGTCCGCCTTCACCGGCAACTCCGGCGCCGCGCTGGTCCAGCAGGTCAAGTCGGCCGGACTCGACTGCGTCAACTCGCTGTTCACCCTCACCGGCAACGACGCCAGGGGCGCCTTCGCCGAGGCCCAGATGACGAGCGTCGCCGACGCCCTCCGCGACGTCTCCGCCGCCTACCCCGGCGACGACTCCACCGCCGCCGGGCAGTTGGTGGTCTACCTCCGCGCCGGGTACTACGTGCAGTGGTACCACCCGGACGTCGTCGGCACGTACGGCGCCACCCTGCAGACCGCCATCCGCGGCGCGCTGGACGGCTTCTTCGCCGCCCCGCACAGCAAGGACGTCACCGAGGCCAACGGCGCCACCCTCGCCGAGGCCGTCACCCTGATCGACAGCGCCCAGGAGAACGCCCGCTACACCGGCGTCGTCAAGCGCCTGCTCGACGGCTACTCCGGCGCCTGGACCGGCTCGATGGCCACCGCCGTCGCCAACACCGAGACCGTCATCTCCCGCGGTTTCGACCTGCCCGCCTTCGTCGCCGCCCTCCAGGCGGACCCCGGCTTCGCCACCTCCCTGGCCTCCTTCGTCACCCGCAACAGCTCCCAGCTCACCGGCTCGGACCCGGTGACGGGCATCGGCATCCAGATCGGCAACCTGCTCGCCAACGACGCCACCAAGGCCCAGGGCCGCCCGATCGTCAAGGACCTGGTCAACCGCTACCCACTGGTCGGCAACACCGGTCCGCTCACCATGAACCTGGTCTGGTTCGCGGAGAACAAGGACGCGGGCAACTGCGCCTACTACGGCACCTGCGACCTGCCCACCCGGCTCGTCCCGCTCGTGCTCACCGTCGACCACACCTGCAACGCCGGCCTGCGCATCCGCGCCCAGGACATGACCGCGCAGCAGCTCGCCGACACCTGCAACAGCCTCATCAACGAGGACGCGTTCTTCCACGGCGTGGTCAAGGACAGCGGACCGGTCGCGAACGACGGCAACAGCAGCCTCGAGGTCGTCGTCTTCGACGACTACTACAACTACAGCCTCTACGCCTGGGAGATGTACCACATCGCCGTGGACAACGGCGGCATGTACGAGGAGGGCGACCCGTCCAAGGTCGGCAACCAGGCCCGGTTCATCGCCCACGAGGCCTCCTGGCTGCGCCCCCAGTTCCAGATCTGGAACCTCAACCACGAGTACACCCACTACCTCGACGGCCGCTACGACTTCTACGGCGACTTCGACGCCGGCATGACCACCCCGACCGTCTGGTGGGTCGAGGGCCTCGCCGAGTACATCTCGTACAGCTACCGGGGCGTCCACTACGACGACGCCGTCACCCAGGCGGGCAAGGGCACCTACGCGCTCAGCGCGCTCTTCGACAACACCTACGACAACTCCGACTCCACCAGGATCTACAACTGGGGCTACCTGGCGGTGCGTTACATGCTCCAGTCGCACCCGCAGGACGTGACGGCGCTGCTCGGCAAGTACCGCGTGGGCGACTGGAACGGCGCCCGCGCCCTGCTCAAGACCACCATCGGCACCGCGTACGACGCCGACTTCGCCGGCTGGCTCAAGGCGTGCGCCGCCGACGACTGCGGCTCGCTGCCCGCCGACCGGGCCCCCCTGTGCACCGCCGCCGACACCCGGCAGTTCGACAAGGACTGCCGCCGCGACGGCGTGGCCGCCACCACCGGGAACTACAGCTACAGCTTCCTGAACCTGCCCGCGGGCGTGAAGCAGCTGACCATCACCACCAGCGGCGGCACCGGCAACGCCGACCTCTACTACAACGGCAGCACCTGGGCCACCACCGGCTCGTACCAGGCCGCGTCCACCGGCAGCGGCAACGGCGAGAGCGTCACCATCACCAACCCGCCGTCCGGCTGGGTGTACTTCAGCCTCTTCGGCCGGCAGGGCTTCGACGGCGTCACCGTCACCACGACCTACAACTGACCGGCTGACCGGCTCGGCAACCGGGCCGCCCGTACGGACCGGAGGGCCCCGCGGCGACGCGGGGCCCTCCGCCGTTCCCGCGCACGGTTGCACCGCCTCACGACTCCACCCCGCGTGGAACGGGGTTATAACGATCCGCTCACCAATTGCGCCGTTAACGTTGCGCAGAAATTCGATCAATGTTGTCCGGGGGGTGTCAGGAACAGCCTCCTTCGGTTAGGGTCCTGAACCAGACGAAGCGGTTCGGGTTCCATTGCCGGAATTCCGGATCCGCCGACCCGACAGGGCAGGCCGGTTCGGCGCTGCCCATTATCACGGAATGGAGACAGCCATGAAGATGATCAAGGCGATCGCCAAGAAGTTCAAGCGCAACGAGGACCTCTCGGCCCACGCGTGGGTCCTGCACGTCATCTGATGCGCCACCGTCGGCGGGGGGCGCAGCCGTGCTGACGCCCCTCGCCGGCGCCACCCGGAACCGCATTTCACCGCCATTCCGATAAAGGCTGGATTCCCGTGGAAGAAGTGGAAGAAACGGCGCCGGCAGCACTGCGCGACCATTCCGTCGTCTATGCCCCGAGGATCCGGGACCTGCTCGCCCGGAATGGGAAGGTATTCCGGATCGACGCCACCACGGTCGGCGTCTCCCACTGCGACCTGATGGCCGAGATCGTCGCGGCGCGCCCCGTGCTGCCCACCGAGCGCTCGGTCTACAAGCCCGCCGCGGGCGCCGAGATCCCCCACGACAGCGCGACCCGGACCATCCGCGCGCTGGGGCAGGACGTGACGGCGGCCATCCGTACGCCACCGCCCCCGACCCGCGCACTGTCCGGCGCCTGGCCCTACGCGGCCACCTCCTACCTGCGCCGGTGGCTCTACTCCTCCGATCCCCTGCCGCTCTCCCTGCTGTCGAAACGCGGCGTCACCCGCTCCGACGCGCTCTCCCGGATCGTCGACCGCGCCGTCACCATCTGGCCGGGATCCGAGGCGGCGGGCAGGTCGACCGCGCTGGCCGAGCTGATCCGCGGCGCCTCCGACCCGCTGGACCGGAAGCAGGCCATCGCGATGTACCGGCGCGCGAGCGCCACCCTCTGCGACGGCGTGGCCGCCCTGGCCGGCAACGCCCTGTGGCTCCTGCGGCAGGAACAGGAACGGGACGGAGCGCGGACGCCGGACCGGCAGACACCCCGCGCCGACCTCACCGCCGTCCTCTGGGAGACCCTGCGGCTGCTCCCGCCCGCGTGGATGCTGTGGCGCAACGGCGGCGACGCGTACACCGGCCTGCACCCCGAGATCCGCCCCGAGGACAACGTGGCGCTCCTCCCGCTCCTGATGCACCGCCACCCCGACTACTGGCAGGATCCGCTGGAATTCCGGCCCGAACGGTGGAGCGGCGTGGCGGACCCGGAGAAGACGCCCGCGTTCATGCCGTTCGGGTTCGACGGCGCCCGCTGCTGGGCCAAGCACCTGGTCGTCCCCCTGGCCGAACGCCTGCTGGCCACTGCCCTCGACGACGGTCTCGTCATCCGCAGCCCGCGCCAGGACGCGCCCGTGCCGCTGCGCTCCCTGCTCTCCGTACGGTTCGAGGCGTCCGTCGGCGCGTGAGCGCACCGGCGGTACGCACCGCGCAGTCCGACGCCACCCGCCCGACCCCCGCACACAGGACACCCCCGGGACACGCCATGGAATCGCCCACGCTCGCCGACTGGGTCGGCGACCTCGACCGCTTCGGCCACCGCCAGTGGCAGCGCGAGCCCGCGGTCTTCACACCGGGGCGGGCCGCCTCCCCGTTCGACCTCGGCGAACTGGACGCCGCCTTCGACAGCGGGCTGCTGCGCGCCCCCTACCTGGAGATGGTCCGCTCCGACAAGGTCGTCGTCCCGCCCGACGCCTACACCACGTCGCGCGTGGTCAACGGCGTGGCGCACGACGGCTTCGCCGACCGCGCGAAGGTCATCGCCCGCCTGCGGGCCGGGGCGACGCTGCTGCTGCGCTGCGTCGACCAGTGGCACCGCCCGACGGGCGAGTTGGCGGCCCGGCTGGCCGAGGAACTCGACCGGCGCGTGGAGGCGTTCTTCTTCCTCACGCCTGCCGGCGCTCAGGGGCTCGCGGTGCACCGCGACGACGCCGACGTCTTCGTCCTCCAGGCGGCCGGCCGCAAGACCTGGTACGTCCACGACGCTCCGGCGGTGGCGGACTGGTCGCTGGGCGAGCTCCCGGACGACGAACGTTCGCCGCGGCTCCTCCAGCACGTCCTCGAACCCGGCGACGTGCTCTACGTCCCGCGCGGCTTCGCGCACCGGGCGGTGGGCGCCGCCGGGCTCTCCGCCCACCTGTCGCTGACGGTCCGCGACCTCTCGCTGCAGGACCTGCGGACGGCCCTCGGACAGCGGCTGGCCGAAGGGCTCGCCCTCCCGGCCCGCCCGCTGGGCGAGGCCGCGATCGCCGACGCCTGCGCCGCGCTCCTCGACCATGCCCGGGCGGAGCTGGACACGACCGAACCGAAGGACCTGCTGGCGTCCGCCCGAGCGGCCGAGGCTCGGCGGCGGCTCGCGCCCACGGAGGCGGAGACGTTCGCCGAGGCGGCCCGCACCTGGGAGGACACCGCGCACGGCACCGGGCCCGCCGGGCTGGCGGCCGTCGGCCGCACCTGGCGCAGGCTGCGCGAAGCGGCCCGCCCGGCGAACTGACGACCCCGGGCGCCGGCCGGGAGGGCCGGAGGGCCCCGGGGCTGCCATAGCACCGGCCTCCGGTTCTCCGGTTCTCCGGTTCTCCGGTTCTCCCGGCCGCCCGCCCCTCGGGCTCTCCGGCGCGATCACCCGCCCGTCAGCTCTCCTCCCCCGCCGCACGCTGGACCGGGACGGTCCGGTCGCGCTGCAGATCGAGCAGTTCGCGGAACAGGCCGTCCGCACGGGCGGCGAGTTCGGCCCAGGTGCCGGTCTGGACGATGCGGCCCTTGTCCATCACGATCACCCGGTCCGCGACCGCGGCGTTGGCGATGTTGTGGGTGACCAGGAGGGTGATCCGCCCGGGGGCAAGGGCCCGCAGGGCGTGCAGGATGCGGTGCTCGGCGCGCGGGTCGAGGTCGGAGGTGGGCTCGTCCAGGATCAGCAGGCCCGGGCTGCGCACCGTACGGTAGAGCGCCCGCGCCACCGCCGCGCGCTGCCAGCCGCCGCCGGACAACTCCGCTCCGCCCCACCATCCTTGGGCGAGCAGTGTGCGCCAGCCGGAGCGCAACCGGCCCACGGTCTCGTCGAAGCCGGTCCGCGCCGCGGCCCGTTCGACGTCCGCCATCACCTCGTCGGTGAGGTGGCCCAGGTGGACGTTCTCGGCGGCGCCCAGCGGCCAGCGGGCGAACTCCTGCGGCACCCGGGCCACCCGGGACCACATGCCGTCGGCGTCCAGTTCCTGCACCGGCACGCCGTCCCAGGTGATCCGGCCCGACTGCGGCAGGTAGAGGCCGGAGAGCAGCTTCAGCAGGGTCGACTTGCCGCTGCCGTTCTGCCCGATCACGGCCACCACCTCGCCCTCCCGCAGGGTCATGCTGACGCCGTCCAGCGCGGGTTCCTGCTGCTCGCCCGGGTAGGAGTGGCTCACGTCGCTCACCTCGACCAGCCGCGGGGCGCCGGGCACGAGGTGGCCGCGCCGGATGCGGTGGCCGCCCGCCTCGTCCAGGAAGGTGAAGTAGTCGTCCAGGTAGAGGCCCATCCGGTACAGCCGGGCGCCGTTGCCGACCAGGCCCTGCAGGCCGGAGGAGGCCGTCCGCAGTGCGAACGTGGCGGTGCCGGCGGCGGCCAGGTCGATCCGGCCGCTCGCCACCAGGTACAGCAGGGTGCCCCAGATCAGCGCGCTGCCGGCCCCGGTGCCGAGCGCGGCCAGCAGCGACACCTTGGCCGCCTCCCGGGTCGCCCGGTCGGTGGCCGCGACGATCTTGGCCTCGGCACGGCGGTACTTGGCCATCAGGAACGGCGTGACCTGGTCCGAACGGACCTGGTCGGCGCGGGTCTTGTCGATCAGGAACCACCGGTAGACGCGCAGCGCCCCGCGGTCCTCGTTGGTGGTCACCGCCGCCAGGTAGTGGATCCGGGCGGTGCGGACGGCGGCCACCGCGGTCGGCACCGAGCCGAGCAGCAGCAGCGGCACCAGCCAGGGGTGCAGCGTCGCCAGGACGCCCGCGGCGGCGGCCAGCGACACGGTGGAGGCGATCACGTCCTGGGCGTTGGAGAGCAGGTCCGGCGTGGTCGAGGCGCCGCGGTCGGCGGCCTCCCACTGCTCGTTGTACGCGGGCTCGTCGTACGCCTTCAGCTCGGCGGCGCAACCGGCGCCGATCAGCGCCAGCTCCGCCTCCCGGGTGATCCGGGGCGACACCCGGCCGGACAGGCCCACCACGGCGATGCCCAGCACCGCGCGCAGGGCGGCCGAGACGGTCAGCAGGAGCAGTGACGGCGCCGCGGTGCGGAGGTGGTCGGTCACCGGGCCGGGGACCAGCAGCGCGCCCAGCGTGCCGGTGGTGGCGTACAGCGCGAGCGCCCCGAACACGCCCGCCAGCGCCTGGCAGACCAGCAGCAGCACGGTGGACGTCCGGTCCGCCGCCCAGGCGAGCATCATGGCCCGGCGCACCAGGTGCGGCAGGCGGCGCAGCATGGCGCCCGCGGACATCGATGCGCCGGCCTGGGCGCGGCGGTCGCCGGGGTAGCGCAGGCGCAGTTCCTCGTCGTGGGTGTCGTCGTGGTCGTCGTCGTGGTCGTCGTTCTGGAGTCCGTCGGGGGTGGCGGCGTCGGGGGTGGCGGCGGGCTTCTCGGGTTTCACGGTCTGCTCTGACACGGTGCTCTCCCTGGTTCGGCGGCCGGTGGCCGCGGCGGGGTCCGCACGCGGGCAGCCCTCGTCGCCTTGGTGGGCGTGACGGGGTGGGCAGTGGCGCCGGTGGGCGCTCTGCGGGGGCGGGCTGCCGGTGCGGACCCCGATCCTGGCAGCGGCCCGCGGGGGTGTTCGGCGTGTCTCGGCCGGTCTCACTCGATCCGGTCGATTCCGTGCCGTGGACGGCGAGTTGGTGGCAGTCGATCACCGCGAGCGTTCGCGATGTCCGGTCCGCCGGCCGACAGAAGCAGGCTGATTACCCGAGTGATCCGACGATCGGACGGGCCTGCCGCCCGGTCCGCGGCTCGGGGGTGGCGGTCGGCCGGTCAGAAGGCCGTCGGCGGGTGGAGCGCGAGGACGGACGGTACCTGCTCCGGGGCGGCGAGGCGGAGGAGGCCGTGGCCGATGCCGGCGAGGCCGACCATGAGGGAGGGGCTGTGGACGCCGTGGGGGAGGCCGCAGACCCAGCCGCGAGCGTCGAGGGCGTCCAGCGTGGCGAGGGCCGGGGCGTGCCAGGGGGCGCCGGCGAGGTGCAGGGCTTCGAGGTTGCCGAAGTCCCCGTGGCAGAGGGAGAAGTTGAGGCCGAAGCCCTCCCGACGCACGGTGTCGAGCGCGGTGTCCCGCTCCTTGCGCAGCAACTCGACGTCGTCCGAGAGGAGTTCGGCGAGTTCGGTCCTCGCGAGGGCGATACCGGATGCGCCGTGGCACCAGAGGGCGGGGAAGGACGGGGCGTGCGGGCCGTCGTCCTCGCGGACGTCGCGCCAGTTGGCGGCGGCCGGGTCGAACAGGGTGCGCTCGTACTCCACGGCGGCGAGGGCGAGTTCGGACAGCTCCCGGTCACCGAGGCGGCGGCCCGCGCGGGCGAGGGCCCAGGCGACGCCGGACCCGCCGTGGGCGAAACCGGCCAGGGGGCGGCGCGCCACCCCGGCGAGCGAGGCGGGGAGCCAGCCGACGCCGCCGTCGGGATGCGGGGCGGCGCTGCGGGCGAGGCGTTCGGTGCAGGCGACCAGGGCTGCGGTGACGGCCTTGCCCGGCCGGACGGCCTCCCAGGCGAGCAGACCGCCGATGGTGCCCGCGTTTCCGGAGAGCAGGTCGTGGAGGGTGTCCTCGGGTGCGGTGGCCGCGACGCGGTCGATCACCAGGCCGGCCAGGGCGTCGAGTTCGGCGCGGCGGTTCACCGCGGCCGAGCGGTCGGTGGCGGGGTGGACGGCGCCCGGGCGGTCGGCGGCGAGGTGGGCGAGGGCGTAGAGCACTCCGCCGGCCCCGGCGAGGCCGCCGCCGAGCCGGTCCGCACGTCGTCGCACCTGGTGCCGCAACGTCAGTTCGGCTGCTCCGGCGGCTTCTTCGTGCTCGCGATCACCGGTGACCACGGCGAGCTGATGCAGGAAGAGGGCGATGCCGGCGGTGCCGCTGTACAGGTCGGGGCCGAGTTCGGCGGGGGCCCAGCGGCCGGGCGGGGTCCAGTTGGGGCCTGCCCAGGCGAGGTCGGCGCCGCCCCGGTAGGCCTCGCGGAGCAGCTGCTCACCCGCTTCCACCGCCTTGGCGAGCGCGCGGGCGGCGATCCGCTGCCCCGCTTCGGGCGGCAGGCCGTCCGAAGCGGCCGGCTGGTCGCCCGCCACCGCGAGGGCCGCCCGGCGCGGCTCGCGCGACCCGTCGGCCGTCGTCACCGAGAGGCGCAGGAGCTGGAGTTGGCGTGCGAGGTCGTCCTCGCCGAGACCGTCCGCCTTGGCGAGCGCGAGGTCGAGGGCGGGCCGGTCGGCGGCTCCGGGGATGACGGCGCCGGTGGCGGAGCGGGCGTCGACGCCGTCCGGTCGGATGGTGAAGACCGGCACGTCGCCGCGCCACAGGTCGGCGCGTTCGTGCTCGACGAAGGCGAGGGCGTGCTCCTCCCAGCCGGCGAGCGCCCAGAGCCGGTCGAGGTGGCGGTCCTGGTCGAGGGCGTCCCGCAGCAGGTCGGGGTGGCAGGCGGCGTTGAGGAGGCTGCGGTACTCGAAGGTGTCGCGGCGCAGCATCCGCGTCTCGTCGGCCGCGAAGGCGCGCAGGAGCGTGCGGAGCCGGTCCTTGCCGGCGGCGAGCAGCCGGTAGGCCTCGGTGAAGCCGGCCTCCAGCTCCGCCAGGTGGTCGGCCGGTCGCAGCGGGTGCCCGGCGGGCACGGGTCGGCTGCCGGGCGCTTCGACGGGCGACCTCCGGTACTCCAGGCGGAGTTCGTCGGTCCCCTGGCCGACCAGGACGGGCACCGGCCTGGGTGGGAGGCCGGCCGGATCCCAGCCGAGGGCGGAGAGGTCGGTGCCGCCGTTGCCTTCGTCCCACATGCGTTCGGGCAGCAGACCGGAGCGCAGCACCGAGTGCCGGGCCCGGTGGCGGGCGAGGCGTTCGGACGCGGAGAGGTCCTTGGCGGGCTCGTGCAGGTCGGGGTGGAGGAGCGCCTCCAGGTCGATGAGGACGGGCTGGTCGCGGACGGCGAGCAGGTTCTGGGCGTGGCAGTCGACCGCGTCCAGGGCGTACATCAGGGCGGCGAGGGTGCCCGCGCGGTGGTAGAAGTCGCTCAGTTCGGCTGCGCTGCGGGTGGGTTCGGCGGTGAGGTGGGCGACCCAGCCGTAGCCGTCGCCGGCCACGTGGGCCAGGTCGAGCAGGGGCCGCCGGAGCTGGGGGTTGAGCCACTGCAGCAGCTGCCGGAAGTGGGTCTCGGCGCCGAGCGGGCGCGGCTTGTAGACGATCCGGACGCCGTGCTCGAACCGCAGCGCGCTGACCGTGGCTCCGCCGCGGTGCGGGTCGCCGAGGCCGGTGGCGAGCTCGGTGAGCCGGCCGAGCGGTCGGCCGTCAGCGAAGGCGGCGCGGAGGGCGGGCAGGTCGGCGGCGAGTCGGCGGAGGAGGGTGAGGGTGGTGTTCGTCCACTGGTCGGCGGCGGTGGCGAGGCGGTACGCCAGGACCGGGTATTCGGCGAGGAGTCCCAGGGCCCGCTCGGGTCGGGCGAGCCGGCCGAGGAAGTCGCGGTACCGCTGCTCGGGGGTGTCGCCGGTCAACTCCCCGCTGAGGCGGGCGACATGGAGTTCGGTGATGACGGTCCGGGTGGCCAGCCCGTGGGCGGCGGCGGTGAGCGCGGGGAGGGCGAGCGCGGTCAGCTCGGCGGGGGCGCCGAGGGCGGGGGCGTCCAGGGCGGCGATCCCGGCGCACAGGCGGTCACGGGCGTCGGCGAGCAGCGCGGCGACGAGCCGGGCGAAGGCGTGCTCCTCCGGGACGTCCAGAACGGCCCGGGCGGCCGGAGCGGCGGGGTCCGCGGGGGCCGCGGGGGCAACCACGGCAGCCGGTTCGGCTTGGGCGTCCGGGGCATCCGGTTCGGCCTCGCTGCGGAACGCCTCGGCGAGGCGCTCGGCCCAGGGCGGCGGTCCGAGGCGGTCGGCGAGCGCGTCCGGGTGCTCGGCGAGGAGGGCGCCAAGGGCTTCCGGGGTGAGGCCGTCCGCGGCGAGGCGGCGCTCGAACCAGCCGTCCCGGTCGAACGGCGCCTGGGACCGCCACCGCTCCAGCTTCCGGGCGGCGCGAGCGGCCCGTTCGGCGAGCCCGGCCGCCTCGGAGTGGGGACCGGTACCGTCCGGTGCCGCCCGGCCACGGGCGTGCAGCGGTACGGCTCGGGCGGCTGCCCGCAGGAAGTGGGACGCGTCGACCACGGGGTGGTGCTGCCTCTCTGGTCTGCTCGGCCGGCGCCCTCGGCATGCCTCGGTGCCCTTCGGCCCCTCGGCGGCGGTCGGGAGGCGCTCCCGGCCGGGGGCGCCTCCTGCGGTGTCGGCTCACATGCTGCACATGCGCCAGCAACTCGACGGGTACTCGCAGGTGTTGAGCTGTACGGCGGCCGTGACGTACAGCTCGCTCACCGGGTCGCCCGCCGGGTGGGGGCGGTTGGCCGGGTCGAGGGTGAGCCGGTAGTCCTCGTCCTTGAGCGCGCGGAGCTGGTCTGCGACGGGTAGCACGGGTGCCTCCTCGGAGGGTCCGGTCCGGCGACGGTCGTGCCGGTTGTCCGGATCCTGTCAGTACCCCGGCGGGCGCACCAGGGTGGCGGCGGCCCGGTGCCGGTTTTCCGGTCACGATCGCCCACGATCGGGCGTCCGGCGGAAGCCGACCGTCGTGCCGGCGCAGCCCCCGTCGGCACGACCCGGCTCCGGGCCGGCCCTCCGGCGTCAGAAGCTGCAGACGCTCCCGCAGCTCGACCAGCCGCCGCAGGTGCTCGCCTGCACCGCGCCGGTGACGTAGACCTCGTCCGCCGGCTCGCCGGCCGGGTGGACCTGGTGGCCCTGGCCGAGGGTGAGCCGGAAGTCCTCGTCCTTGAGCGCGCGAACCTGCTCAGCCGTGGGCTGCATGGGGCCTCCTCGAAGCGGTGCGTCCGGCACGGGCGTGCCGGGTGGGGATCCTGGCAGTGTCCCGCCCGTCACACCAGGGCCTGCACCGCAACGGTCGGAATTTCGGCCAGGATCGAACCGGTGCCTCGCCGGGCCGCCCGGCGCCACCGC
Source organism: Streptomyces sp. NRRL S-350 (assembly GCF_000719705.1). Lineage (GTDB taxonomy): Bacteria > Actinomycetota > Actinomycetes > Streptomycetales > Streptomycetaceae > Kitasatospora. Next base: position 62,967 of record NZ_JOHO01000031.1, read on the forward strand.
TCCCCCCGACCTCCCCGTCCCCGCGCCGTCCCCGCCTCGCCCCCGCGCACCGACCGGCACCGAAGGCCCTCGGACACCTGTCCGAAACCCGGGTGGTGGCGGCCGGTGAACCCCGGACCAGGTTTGAGGATGCCGTTCCTGTGGCAGGCCACCGCACCGAGGATCACGATGGAAGCCCGGCCACCCGCCGGACCCGGCCCGATCGGAGCGCGATGAGCGACCAGCACAACGTCGTCCTGCTGACCTTCCCCGACGCCGTCGGCTGGCAACCGGCCTTCGACGAGGCCCAGCACCTGCCCGGCCTGCGGGTGGCGGCCGCGCTGGAACGCAGTGCCGACGGACTGCTGGCGGTCAAGGACACCTTCACCCGGGGCGCGGGCGTGGCCACCGTCGGATCGGGACTGGTGGGCGGGCTGGTGGGGCTGCTCGGCGGGCCGGTCGGCGTGCTGCTGGGCTTCGCGGCGGGTGCTGCGCTCGGCAACGCGGCGGAGGAGCACCTGGCGTCGGAGACCGGCGCCGCGCTGATCGTGCTCTCGACCCGGGTGCCGGACGGCGGCGCGCTGCTCGTCCTGGAGGTCCGCGAGGCCTCGCCCGGGCCGGCCGACGAACTGGCCGCCCGCCACGGCGCGAAGGTCGAGCGGATCGATGCCGACACCTTCACCGAACAGGTCCGGGCGGCGGAGGAGAAGGCCGAGAAGCAGAAGGCGGCGGAGGACCAGGCGGCGCAGGCGGCGAAACCGGCGGAGTAGGCGGCGGAACAGGCGGAAAGGACGGACAGGGCGGAGCGGGCGGACAGGGCGGAGCGGGCGGAGCAGCCGGCCGACGAGCAGCCCGGCAAGCCCTGGCCCTCCCGGCATCCGGCACGGCACCCGCACCGCTCCCGTCCCGCCGAGCCGCGGACCCTGCCGCACGCAAGCCCCGCCCGCGGCGACCTCCGCTCCCCGTCCGGCGGGCCGGGCGCGGTGTCATCCGTGCGGGGTAGTCGCCGGATGTACCGGCCGCAGCCACTCGCGGGGCTGTCCCCCGGGGTGCCCGGGCCCCACAATGTCCCGGTGATCAACCATCCGACGGTGCGACGGTTACGCGCGGCACTGCACCCGGCCGAGGGTCCGGGCGCCGCGCCGCCGCCCCGGCCGACCCGGCGCGCCCAGGCCTTCGACGCGGCCCTGGCCCTCCTCCTCGCACTCGTCGGCGGCCGCTACGCCGTCCTCGCGGACGACCCGCGGACGCCCACCGTGCTCTGGCTGCTGCCACTGGTGCCGCTCGTGCCGCTGCCGCTGGCGCTGCGCCGCCGTTTCCCGCTGACGGTGCTGTGGGCGGTGTTGCCGGCCGCGCTGCTGGTCCGCCACCAGTCGCAGGACATCGCGTACTCGGCAGGCCTGGTGGTGATCGTCGCCGCGTACAGCGCCGCCGCCTACGGGCGCCGCCGCACGGCCCTGCTGTTCGGCCTGCCGGCTGCGACCGCCGGGCTGGTGGTGCTCTTCTCCGAGGCCAAGCTGCCGCACTTCCCCAACGGGGTGATCGCCGTGCTGGTCCTGGTGCCGGTGTTCGCGGTCGCCTACGAGCTGCGGATGTGGCGCCGCCGGGCGGACGAGGGGCGCGAGCGGCTCTCCGCCCTGGAGCGCGAGCAGCTGGCCGCGCTGGACCGCGCGGTGGAGCTCGAACGGGCTCGCATCGCCCGGGAGTTGCACGACGTCGTCACCCACAACGTGAGCATGATGACGATCCAGGCCGGGGCGGCCCGCAAGATCCTGGACAGCGCCCCGGGCAGGGCCCGCGAGGCGATGGCCGCGGTGGAGTCCGGCGGGCGGGCAGCGATGACCGAACTACGGCACGTCATGGGGTTGTTGACGATCGACTCGGAGGGCGGTGGCGATCCGGCCGCCGACGCCGAGCTCAGCCCCCAGCCCGGCCTCGGCCGCCTGGACGCCCTGGTCGAGGGCGTCCGGCGGGCCGGGCTGCCGGTCGAACTCGCCGTCCGGGGTGAGCGCCGCGCCGTCCCGCCCGGGGTCGAACTGGCCGCCTACCGGGTGGTGCAGGAAGCCCTGACCAACACCGTCAAGCACGCGGCCGGCGCCGCCGCCGAGGTCACCGTCGAGTACGCCCCCGCCCACCTGAGGGTGGAGGTCGCCGATACCGGCGGCCGGCCCACCGGCGCCGCCGCCACCGGAAAGGGCCGCGGCCTGCTCGGCCTGCGCGAACGCCTCGCCGTCTACGGCGGCACCCTGCACACCGGCCCCCGGCCTCGCGGCGGTTACCGCGTCACGGCCCTGATCCCGCTGGAGAGTTCATGACTGCGCAACCCCTGCGGGTGGTGGTCGCCGACGACCAGGCCCTGGTCCGCACCGGCTTCCGGCTGATCCTGGAGTCGGAGGGGATCGAGGTGGTGGGCGAGGCCGAGGACGGCGAGCAGGCCGTCGCCGCCGTCCGCCGGACCGGACCGGACGTCGTCCTGATGGACATCCGGATGCCCGGCCTGGACGGGCTGGAGGCCACCCGCCGCATCCTCGCCGCCCCGGCGCAGGAACCGCCGCGGATCATCATGCTGACCACCTTCGACCTCGACCACTACGTCTACGCGGCGATGGCCGCCGGCGCGAGCGGCTTCCTGCTCAAGGACGTCACCCCGGAGCACCTGGCCGCCGCCGTCCGGCTGGTCCGCACGGGGGACGCGCTGCTGGCCCCGGCCATCACCCGCCGCCTGGTCGAGCGCTTCGCCCGCCCGGACACCCCGACGGCCGCCGCGCCGCACCGGGAGCTGGGCACGCTCACCCCGCGCGAGCTGGAGGTGACGGCGCTGCTCGCGCGCGGCCTCAGCAACGCCGAACTCGCCGCCGGGCTGCAGCTGTCCGAGGCGACGGTGAAGACGCACGTGGCCCGGATCCTCGGCAAGCTGGGCCTGCGGGACCGGGCCCAGGTGGTGGTCGCGGCGTACGAGACGGGGCTGGTCAGCGTGGGGTCCGCCGACCGGCGGCGGTGACGGGCGGGCCGTGGCGGCGGCCGGTGACGGCCGGCGCGGACGCACCGCGGGAGCCCGGGGAGATGCCCCCGGGCTCCCGCGGCCGGTCACCGGTACGGACCGTACGGCGCCGGAGCGGGCCGGTACGGACCGGCGCCTGTCAGACGAGGTCGAAGCGGTCCGCGTTCATGACCTTGACCCAGGCCGCGACGAAGTCCGCGACGAACTTCTCCTTGGCGTCGTCGCTCGCGTACACCTCGGCGACGGCCCGCAGTTCGGCGTTCGAGCCGAATACCAGGTCGGCCCGGGTGCCGGTCCACTTGACCCGGCCCTCGGCGTCCCGCGCCTCGAAGGTGTGCGAGTCCTCCGAGGTGGCGGTCCAACGGGTGTCCAGGTCCAGCAGGTTGACGAAGAAGTCGTTCGTCAGCACGCCGACCGTCTCGGTGAACACGCCGTGCGCCGACTGGCCGTGGTTGGCGCCCAGGACGCGCAGGCCGCCGACCAGCACGGTCAGCTCCGGGGCGCTCAGGCCCAGCAGGTTCGCCTTGTCGAGCAGCAGGTGCTCGGCCGGCAGCCGGTTGCCCTTGCCGACCCAGTTGCGGAAGCCGTCCGCCTTGGGCTCCAGTGCGGCGAAGGACTCGGTGTCGGTGAGCTCCTGCGACGCGTCCACCCGGCCGGGCGCGAACGGCACCTCGACGGCGAGGCCGGCCGCCCTGGCCGCCTGCTCGACGCCGACGCCGCCGGCCAGCACCACCACGTCGGCCAGCGAGACCTGCTTGTCGCCGGCCTGCGCGTTGAACTCCTGCTGCACGCCCTCCAGGGTGCGCAGCACCGACGCCAGCCGGTCGGGCTCGTTGACCTCCCAGCCGATCTGCGGCTGCAGCCGGATCCGGGCGCCGTTGGCGCCGCCGCGCTTGTCGCTGGAGCGGAAGGTGGAGGCCGACGCCCAGGCGGTGGAGACCAGCTCGGCCACCGACAGGCCGGTGGCGTTGATCCGGCGCTTGAGGTCGGCGACGTCGGCCGGCTCGACCTGCTCGTACGAGACCTGCGGCAGCGGGTCCTGCCAGAGCAGCTGCTCGGTGGGGACCTCGGGGCCGCGGTAGCGGACGATCGGGCCCATGTCGCGGTGGGTCAGCTTGTACCAGGCGCGGGCGAAGGCGTCCGCGAACTCGTGCGGGTTCTCCAGGAAGCGCCGGGAGATCGGCTCGTAGACCGGGTCGAAGCGCAGCGACAGGTCGGTGGTGAGCATGATCGGCACGTGGCGCTTGGCCGGGTCGTGGGCGTCGGGGACGGTGCCCTCGCCGGCGCCGTCCTTCGGCTTCCACTGGTGGGCGCCGGCCGGGCTCTTGGTGAGCTCCCACTCGTAGCCGAACAGCGTCTCGAAGAAGCTGTTGTCCCAGGTGATCGGGGTCGGGGTCCAGGCGCCTTCGAGGCCGCTGGTGATCGCGTCGCCGCCCACGCCGGTGCCGAAGGCGCTCTTCCAGCCGAGGCCCTGCTGCTCCATCGGGGCGCCCTCGGGCTCCGGGCCGACGTTGTCCGCCGGGCCGGCGCCGTGGGTCTTGCCGAAGGTGTGGCCGCCGGCGATCAGCGCGACGGTCTCCTCGTCGTTCATCGCCATCCGGTAGAACGTCTCGCGGATGTCGCGGGCGGCGGCGATCGGGTCCGGGTTGCCGTTGGGGCCCTCGGGGTTGACGTAGATCAGGCCCATCTGGACGGCGGCCAGCGGGCTCTCCAGCTCGCGGTCGCCGGTGTAGCGCTGGTCGGCGAGCCAGGTGGTCTCGGGGCCCCAGTAGACGTCCTCGTCGGGCTCCCACTCGTCCACCCGGCCGCCGCCGAAGCCGAAGGTGCGGAAGCCCATCTCCTCCAGGGCGACGTTGCCGGCCAGGACGATCAGGTCGGCCCAGGACAGGCTGCGGCCGTACTTCTTCTTCACCGGCCACAGCAGGCGGCGGGCCTTGTCCAGGCTCGCGTTGTCGGGCCAGCTGTTCAGCGGGGCGAAGCGCTGCTGGCCGCCGCCGGCGCCGCCGCGGCCGTCGCTGATCCGGTAGGTGCCGGCGCTGTGCCAGGCCATGCGGATCATGAAGGGGCCGTAGTTGCCGTAGTCGGCCGGCCACCAGTCCTGGGAGGTCGTGAGGACCTCCTGGATGTCCCGCTTCACGGCGGGGAGGTCGAGCGAGTCGAAGGCCGCCGCGTAGTCGAACTCCGCGCCGAGCGGGTTGGCGACGGCGGGGTTCTTGGCAAGGATCTTCAGATTGAGCCGTTCCGGCCACCACTGGCGGTTCCCGCCGCCCTGGGTGGGGTGCGGCGCACGCCCGTGGTTCACCGGGCAGCCCTCCGCCTTCGCCTCTACGCCGGTTGCATCGTGGATGTCAGACATGGGAATCCTTCCCTCACAAGGCGGATCACGGTGTCTTTCTAGCTACCTTCGGCACCAACTGGCGCTGTCTGGAGCCGCATGCCACGTGTTGCTGCTGCGTCGTGCAACAACGGGAGCCACGTGCTGCTGCTACCCAGGCTAGCGCCGGAGCCGATCCTACGATGGACGGAATCCAAGTCAAGAAAGACACCAAACCCATATCCCATCGGGATCCGGACGGCACAGGATGTGCATTGGTAAACTCCGGTCCTCCCCTTGACCTGAATAGGTGAACCGATATGAGTGACCTGCTGGAGCGGCTGCGCGGGCGCGGCTGGCGCCTGACCTCCCAGCGGAGAGTCGTGGCCGAGGTCCTGGACGGCGAACACGTGCACCTGACCGCGGACGAGGTGCACGCCCGGGCGGCGGACCGCCTCCCGGAGATCTCCCGCGCCACGGTCTACAACACCCTCGGCGAGCTGGTCACCCTCGGCGAGGTCGTCGAGGTCTCCACCGACGGGCGCGCCAAGCGCTACGACCCCAACGCCCACCACCCGCACCAGCACCTGGTCTGCACCGGCTGCGGCACCATCCGCGACGTCCACCCCCACGGCAACCCGCTCGCCGACCTCCCGGCGGAGCAGCGCTACGGATTCACCGTCTCGCAGGCCGAGGTCACCTACCGGGGGCTCTGCCCGGCCTGCGCGGGCTGAGCCCCCGGTACGGCCGGCGGCGTCACGCCCGGCGGGCAGAGGCTGCGAGCCGGTCGGCCAGCGCGACGACGAGGTCGCGCAGTTCGTCCGGCCGCTCGATGACGAACGGCCGGTCGAGCGAGGCGAGCAGCGGAGGCAGCCAGTCCAGCCGCTCCGCCCGCAACTCGACGCGGAGCCAACGCTCGGCGTGCGGGCCGGCGCCCTGCGCGGCCGCGGGCTCCGCCCCCGGCCCGGGGCCCTCCGGGCTCCCGGGTGCCGCCGGGCTCCGGGGTTCCGCCGGGCTGCCGGTCTCCTCCACCGTGGCGAGGTCGGCGGGTAGGCGGGCGCGGACCTGTTCGACCGTCCCGTGGATCCGCAGCGTCACCTCGTGCCGGTGGGCCGCCGTGGCCAGCCCGGACAGGACGCGCTGCACCGGATCGAGCCCGGCGGGCGGCTCGAACGAGCCCGGCAGGGCCCGCGCGTCCGCGATCCGGTCGAGCCGGAAGGTCCGGTCCTCGCCGATCCCGGGATCGGCGCCGGTGACGTACCACCGGCCCAGGTGCGTGACGATGCCGTACGGGTGCAGCGTGCGTTCGCTCCGTCGGCCGTCCCGGCCGGTGTACCTGATCGAGACCGGGCGGTGGTGGCGCACCGCGTCGGCGACGGCGAGCAGGACGCCCGTCTCCGGGGTGGCCGACTCGCGCGGCGCGGCCGTGAAGGCGAGGGACTCCATGACGGCGTCGAGGCGGTGCGCGAGCCGTTGGGGCAGCGCCCGGCGGATCTTGGCCGCCGCCGTCTCGCCCGCGGTCGCGGCCGCCGTCAGCAGCCCCGTCCGGCGGGCCGCGGCGAGGCCGAGCAGCACGGCCAGCGCCTCGTCGTCGTTGAGCATGAGCGGCGGCAGGCGGTACCCGGGGGCCAGCCGGTAGCCGCCGTAGCGGCCGCGGACCGCCTCGACGGGGATGTCGAGGTCGACCAGGTGGTCCACGTAGCGCCGCACGGTACGCCCGTCGACGCCGAGCCGGGCGGCGAGTTCGGCCACCGTTCTGATCCCGCCCGACTGCAGCAGTTCCAGGAGGGCGAGCACGCGGCCGGTGGGTCGAGGCATGGCCCCGAGCCTAGCGGTGATACCGGACCGGTTCTGTCCACTATCTGCTCTAGCGTCCGGGTGCGACGCCGGACAACGGCGCCACCCACCCGAGCACGGAGAGCACCATGGACCTCGTTTCGATCCGGATCATCACCGGCGACATCGCCCGCCTCGTCGGCTTCTACGAGCAGGCCACCGGCGTGCGGGCGCACTGGTCCACCGAGGACTTCGCCGAACTGCGGACCCCCTGCGGAACCCTCGCGATCGGCAGCACCCGCACCGTGGCCCTGTTCGCGCCCGGCTGCGCCCGGCCGGCCGAGAACAGCAGCGTGATCATCGAGTTCCTGGTCGCCGACGTCGACGGCGTCCACCGGAACCTGGCCGGTTCCGCCGCCGACTTCGTCACCGAGCCCACCACCATGCCCTGGGGCAACCGCTCGCTCCTGCTCCGCGACCCCGACGGCAACCTCGTCAACTTCTTCACCCCCGTCACCCCGGCGGCCATCGAGAGGTTCGCCCGCTGACGGCTCCGGGACGACGCCACCGGCCGGAGACCGGCCGGGCGGGCGGCGGGGCGGGCGGCGGGGCACCGGAACGGCATTCGGTCCGTCACGAGCCGGGCCGCGCCCCGCGGCGGGGACGACCGGACGCCCGTCGACACCGGCAGCTGCTCCCCCGCCGGATCGGCCGCCCACCCGCACAGCCGGGCGAACCGAGGCCGGGTCGGGGAGAGCCGCCCCGACCGGGAATCGGAACGATCACCGCGTGGTTGGGCCAAGGCGACGGGTCAGTGCGGCACGCCACGACGAGGGGATTCCCATGAAGATCGGCATCATCGGCGCAGGAAACATCGGCGGCAACCTGACGCGACGGCTGACCGCGCTCGGGCACGAGGTCTCGGTGGCCAACTCGCGCGGCCCGGAGACGCTGAAGGCCCTGGTCGAGGAGACCGGCGCGAAGGCGGTCACGGTCGCCGAGGCGGCGCGGGGCGCGCAGGTCGTCGTCGTCACCGTTCCGCTGAAGAACGTGCCGGACCTGCCCGCCGGTCTGTTCGACGAGGCCGCCGACGGGGTGGCCGTGATCGACACCGGCAACTACTACCCGAAGGAGCGCGACGGCCGGATCGACGCGATCGAGGACGGCGGCCTCACCGAGAGCCGGTGGACGGAGCAGCACCTGGGCCACCCGGTGGTGAAGGTGTTCAACGGCACGTACGCGCAGGACCTGCTGGAGCGTCCGCTCCCGGCGGGCGACCCGGAGCGGATCGCCGTACCGGTCGCGGGGGACGACGAGGCGGCCAAGCGCGTCGTCCGGGACCTGGTCGACGAGTTGGGCTTCGACACGGTGGACGCGGGCGGCATCGACGACTCCTGGCGCCAGCAGCCGGCCACCCCGGTGTACGGGCTGCGGGCCGGCGTCGAGGCCGTGACCCGGGCGCTCGCGGAGGCGCCCCCGGAGCGCCCGGCGGCCCACCGGGCCTGACGGCGCGGCTCAGCCCAGTCGGCGCGCCCCCTCGGGCGGGACGGCCGTGAGGGTGTGCGGCTCGGCGCACCCGGCGGCCCGGAAGGCGGCGGCGACGTGCGCGGCGACGCGCCCGGCCGCCGCCGGTCATCCGCGCGCCGTCGGCGCCGGCGGCCACGACGGCCTCGACGGCGAGGCCGGTCTCCGTGCAGGAGACCAGGTAGTCGTCGCGCAGTGAGGCCTGCCCGGCGGTGAGGATCGGTCCGAGGGCGGCGAGGTCGCCGGCGTCCAGGTGGGCGACGGCGGCCTCGACCGGCGCGTTCTCGGGGAAGCAGGCGGTGAGCGGGTCACGGCGAACGCCCGCCCTCCCCACGCCGCCAGGACCCGGACGCGAGGAGGGCGGGCTGCGGAAGCCGTTCCGTCATCCGGCCAGGACGACCGGCGTGCCCGCCAGGTCCACGCCCGCCCGGCCGAGTTCCCCGAGCGCGGCGTCCGTGGTGTCGGCCGCGACGCCCGCCGTGTAGTCCAGCAGGACACGGGTGGTGAACCCGGCCTTGACGGCGTCCAGCGCGGTGGCCTTCACGCAGTGGTCGGTGGCGATGCCGACCACGTCCACCGCGTCGACGCCCTGGTCGCGCAGCCAGTCCGCCATCGGCGTGCCCTCGGCGGTGAAACCCTCGAAGCCGCTCTTGGACGCCGAGTGCGCGCCCTTGTAGAACACCTCGTCCACGGCGCCGGCCTCGACGGCCGGGGCGAACAGCGGGTGGAACTCGCCGCCCTCGCTGCCCGCCACGCAGTGCACCGGGAAGGAGTCACGGAAGTCCGGGTCCGGCGAGAAGTGACCGCCCGGGTCGACGTGGTGGTCCCGGGTCGCGACCACCCGGCTCCACCCGTTGCGCTCGGGCCCCTGGACGAGGTCCGCGATCGCCCGCGCCCGGTCGGCGCCACCTCCGACCGGGACGCTTCCGCCCTCGCAGAAGTCCTTCTGTACGTCCACCACGATCAGCGCACGGGTCATCGGCCGGCCTTTCCTCGGAAGTGCGGGATCTGCGCCGCCCAGCTTGGCGCGCCCGTCGGGCGTGGACGAAGGATCCCGGCGGCCGTTCACCCGGACGGCTCCGCCACCGGGCGGAGTCGGCATTCGCCCCGCCCGACCTCACGTGCGTGGGAAGTCGGCCGAGCCGACTTCCCACGCACCACCGCCCCTCCCCTTCTTCGTCCCCCTCGTCCCCTCAGCGGCCGACCTCGCGCAGGCGGAAGTCCTCGACCGTCTCCCTGCGGATCAGCAGCCGGGCCCGGCCGTCGCGCACGGCGACGACCGCCGGACGTCCCACCAGGTTGTAGCCGGACGCCATCGACAGCTGGTAGGCGCCGGCCGCAGGAACCGCCAGCAGGCCCCCCGGGCGCAGATCGGCGGGCAGGGCGACGCCCCTGACGAGCACGTCCCCGGCTTCGCAGTGGCGGCCGACCACGTCCGCCCGCATCGCGCCCGCCCCCGGGCGACGGCCGACCAGCCGCGCACTGTACGGCGATCCGTACAGCGCCGGGCGCGGGTTGTCGCTCATCCCGCCGTCCACCGCGACGAAGCAGTGACCGTCGGCCCCGCGCTTCACCGACAGCACCCGGTACACCGCCACCGCCGCCGGTCCGGCGATCGCGCGGCCGGGCTCGACCAGCAGGCGCGGCACCTCCAGGCCCGCCTCCGCGCAGCGCACCGCCAGCCGGTCGGCCACCCGGACGGCGAACTCGGCGAGGTCGAACTCGGCGTCCTCGGGGAGGTAGCGGATGCCGTGGCCGCCGCCGAGGTCCAGTTCGTCCAGTTCCACGCCGTGCCGTTCCCGCACCTCGGCGAGCAGCCGCACCAGCGCGTCCACCGCCCGCAGATACGGCTCGACTTCGGTGATCTGCGAGCCCAAGTGGCAGTGCAGACCGGCCAGTTCGAGGCCCGACTGGTCGAGCACCCGGGCGATCGCGTCGGCCGCCTCACCGCCCCGGACGGGGAAGCCGAACTTCTGCCCACCGACGCCGGTCCGCACCGCCGCGTGGTGCCCGGCCGCGATCCCCGGGACCACCCGGACCAGCACCCGCTGCGGCGCGTCGGCGGCCACCAGCGCGGCCAGCCGCGCGATCTCCGCCGGGCCGTCGATGACGATCCGCCCGACCCGCAGCCGCCGCGCCAACCGCAGCTCCTCCGGGGACTTCGCGTTGCCGTGCAGCAGGATCCGCCGTGCCGGGAACCCGGCGGCGACCGCCAGCCGCAGTTCACCCGCCGAGCAGACGTCCAGCCCCAGGCCCTCGTCGGCCACCCAGTCGGCCATCGCACTGCACAGGAACGCCTTGGCCGCGTACAGCACCTCGGCGTGCGGCAGCGCCCGCCGGTACGCCCGGGCGCGGGCGCGGACCTCGCCCTCGTCCAGCACGTACAGCGGGGTGCCGAACCGCTCGGCGGCCTCGGCCAGCCCCACCCCGCCGACCAGCAGATCGGCTCCCCGCCCGGGCCGGGCCGAGGCCGGCCAGGGGCTGCCGAGCGCGTCGGCTGCGGCGGGGACGGGGGCGGGGGCCGGGGCTGCGGCGGGGTCGCCGGTCGCGGGTGATGGGGCGGTGAGCCGGGTCATGGTGGCGCTCCTCGGATTCAGTCTTCGAAGTGCATCGCGATGCGGCAGTGGGCGGGGCGGCCGCGGTCGTGGGCGCCCGCGGGTACGGGTACGGGTACGGCCGCGGGTCCGGGTTCGGGTTCGGGGACGACGGCCAAGCGCCCCGGGGCCGTCCGCACCGGCGGTCCCGGGGCCGCCGGGCGGTCGTCCAGCCGGCCGGCCCGTCGTAGCGGCGACTCGACGGCGAGGGCGGTGTCGGTCATGGCGGGATCCCTTCGAGTGGTGGCCGTACGGCCGTTCACCTCCAGTGGAGGCCCTTCGCGCACCGGCCGCACCCGCCCTTGACGCAGGCCCTACGCCCGGTCCGCCGTCCCTGACGCCCTCCTGACGGCGGGGCGGCCGCGTGATCCAGTTCGCGCCGGGCTGCCACCGGGGCCGGGACGGCACCGGGCCTCCGCCGAGGACCGTCGCGGTGTGCGCGGCCGTCAGAAGATCGTCAAGACGGGTGCGGCCGCCGTCATGGTGGCGTCAGCGCCGGTACGGAGGGGGCCGTTCCGGGGTTCACTGGAGGCATCCGATGCGAGGAGCAGCGCCCCGGCGAACCCCCACCCGGCAGACCACCGGACAGACCACCGGAGCGAATCCGGAGAGACGGAGGCGAACGGCCATGACCGGGACCACCCGAGTGATCGTCGGCCTGAGCGGATCACTGAGCAGTCTGGCCGCCCTCTATCACGCCGTCGGCGAGGCGGCCCGGCACCAGGCGGTGCTGGTGCCCGTCGCGGCCTGGACGGCCGACGGCCGGGAGGGTCCGCGCCCGCGCCGCGAACCGGAGCAGGCCGCCCGTCGACGCCTCGACATCGCCTTCGAGCAGGCCTACGGCGGCTACCCGTCCGGCCTGGTCATCCACCCGCTGGTGGTCGACGCCGCCCCCGGGCCCGCGCTGGTCGGCGCCGTCACCGGCCCGGCGGACCTGCTCGTCCTCGGCGCCGCCACCCGCCGCCGCTTCGACCGGCTGCGGCACGGCTCCGTCGCCCGGTACTGCCGCCACCGGGCCGGCTGCCGCGTGGTCGAGGTTTCCCCCTCGGCCCTCCTCACCCGCCTCGAACTCCCCGCCCGCACCGGCGCCCCGCTGCCGCTCCTGGCCCGCTGACGCCCGGCCGCCGTTCCGGGGCCTCCGCCTGCGTCTCCACGCCGATGCGTGGCGGCGCAGGCGTTCGTCGTCCGGTGGCATCGTCGTGCCCCAACGCCCCCAACCCCCCAACC
>NZ_JOHO01000032.1 GCF_000719705.1 Streptomyces sp. NRRL S-350
CGACCACCGAGATCTACACTATCCTCTTCGTCGGCAGCGTCAGATGTGTATAAGAGACAGCCACCAGGCCGTCCTGACAGCCGCCGGCGTCCTCACCGCCGTCGCCCTCGTCACCGGCACCGCCCTGGTCTGCACGGCCGGCCGCCGCCGCGCCTGGCGCCCCGGCCGCTGGCAGGCCTGACAGCCGGCCGTAGCCCGGCGGCCCCGCCCGGCGGCCCCGCCCGGCGGCCGGACGGGCCGTCAGGCGGTCGCGGAAGAGCCCCCCGCTCCAGTGGGGTCCAGTGCGTCGAACCCCCGCTCGTTGAAGGCATGGATGACCTCGCGCACCGCGCACGTAGTCCTCGCCGACCTGCAGCAGCGAGGTGATGCCGCGCACCGGCTGGCCCTGGGCGGACATCAGCAGCACGACGATCGCGCGACGCGGCCGGACCGGGTCCTTCGAGGTCCGGCCGATCCTCCGAAGCCGTCGGCCCTCCTCCGAGCTCACCGGCCGGACGAAAGCTCCCGGGCGACGCCCCACGGCCACCTCCAGGATCAGATCCCGGAGACAGCCTGGTTCCGGAGCGCAGCCGTATCACCCGTCCCGGGAAGGACGCGGCTTGTCGGACGTCGCCGCCCAGGGCCGCCCGCCGACCTCGCAGTGGTGGCACCGGGCAGCCCGGCAGGCCGGAGGGATCGACCTTCCGGGCCGACCATCTGAGCGGCGACGCTAGAAGCCGGCGCCCGCCGGGGTCAGGCCCATTCCCTCGCCGACCAGGCCGGCGAGTTCGCGGTAGGCCCGGCGCGTCCTGGGGCGCAGCTTCGCCGGGTCGAACGCCGCACCGAGGGCCAGGTGTTCGTCGAAGGGCAGGACGACGGCGGCGCGGCAGCGGCTCTGGAAGTGCCTCACCAGGTCGTCCGCCTTCACCATCCGGCCCGTGGTCCGAACGGCGGAGATCAGGGTCACGCTGCGCTGCGCGAGGGCCCCGTACCCGTTCGCGTACAGCCACTCCAGGGTGGTGTCGGCGCCGCTCGCGCCGTCGACGCTGGTGGTGGCGGCGATGACGAGCTGGTCGGCGAGGCCGAGTACGGCACTGGTGGCGCTGTGCAGCAGGCCGGTGCCGCAGTCGCTGAGGACGATCGGGTACTGCCGGCTGAGCAGGTCGACGAGCCGGCGGTAGTCGTCGCCGCCGAAGCCGTTGGCCACCGCCGGGTCCGGGTCGTTGGCGAGGACCTCCAGCCCGCTGGGGGTCAGCGAGGTGAAGCGGCGGATGTCCATGTAGCCGGTGATGGAGGGCTCGGCCGCCAGCAGGTCCTGGACGGTCGCCGTGGTCTCGCGGCGGATCCGCCGGCTCAGGGTGCCGGTGTCGGGGTTGGCGTCGACGGCGACGACCTTGTCGGACCGGGTCTCGGCGAGGACGGACCCGAGCGCCAGCGTCGCGGAGGTCTTGCCCACACCGCCCTTGAGACCGACGACGGCGATCCGGTAGGAGCGGTGCAGCGGGGTGCGGATGACGGCTTCCAGCCGCCCCCGGTCCCGCTCGCCCCGCCCCAGGCCCAGGCCGCCCAGGCCGCGCAGGCCCCGCAGCGCGGCGAGGGCGGCGGGCGCCTGCGCGGGTGCGGGCACCTGGGCGGGTGCGGGCACCTGGGCGGGTGCGGGCACCTGGACGGGCGCGGGCACCTGGACGGGTGCGGGCGCCAGGAGCGCCGTCGGCGTCGGCGCCGCCGGCACGGGGAGCGCCGTCGGGGCCGGCCGGGCCTCCGGCGGCACGAGCACCGTCCCCAGGACGTCCAGCGGCCGACGCCACTGCGCCTCGGGCGCCAGGGGCGCCTGCGGCCCCGGGGCAGGGCGGACCGGCCCGTAGACGGGGGCGAGGTCCCGGTCCGGGCCCTCCGCCAGCCGTTGCACCCGCTCGATGACCGTGTGGTCGCCCGCCACGTTCCCGCCTCCTGTCGCCCGCCTCGGCTCCGGCCCCGGGCACCGGCAAACCGTCCTCCACCAGCCTCAACGGCCGCAGGCACCGGCTCCGTTCAACCCGCGCCGCTTTCCCGCGCCGCTTTCCCGCGCCGCTTCACCCCGCGACAGGCCCCACGAAGAGGAGCAGGAAGCCGGCCGGCCCGACTTCCTGCTCCCCTTCGTCACCGTCACCCCCCGCGCCGCTCAGTGCGGATGGCCCAGGTACGGGAACGCGGGCAGCAGGTCGGTGTGCGGGCCGATCCGGTCGGTGGACACGGTGCCGTCGGTGAGCATCGTCAGCCGCGCCGACGTGACGTCGTCGGTCAGCGTGCGCCCGTTCGGGTAGCCGGCCGGGCGGGTGCGGTCGTAGCGCAGGATGTCCGGCAGGACCATCCGCAGCTGCGCCTAGGCGGCCTCGGTGGTGTACCCGCCGAAGTGCTGCAGCCTGGCCGTCCACGGCTCGCGGTACGTCTGCCAGTCCTCGGCGGGCTCGCCCGCGTTGTACGCCTCCTTGGCGTCCTCCTCGTTGAAGTACGCCGTCAGCGACGGGTGCGCGCCACGGTCCACCGACACCAGCCGCCCGTCCTTGCGCACGCTCACCCGCGCCCACACACCGATCTGCGGCGCCTCGCCGAACTCCGCCTCGGGCGCCTCCAGCACGATCCCGAACACGTTCTTGTCCGCGCCCCAGTCCACCCCCGTCCACCGGAAGTCGTGGACGATGCCGTCCAGGTCGGCGAAGAACGGGTCGCTGCGCAGCCCCGCGCTCACCCGGTACGGGCCCGCCTCGACCACCGCCGGGGCGCCCGAGAAGCTCACCGGCGCCCCCGACACCAGCGGCTCCCCGGTGGCCTCGTGCCCCCGGGCCCCCTCGGCGGTGGCCCGCCGCACCGTCATGGTCTGCGCGCCGCCCACCGGTTCGGAGAAGGTGAAGCTGAAGGCGATGTCGGCCCGGTTGTCCCCGTCGGTGTCCACGTTGATCCGGTACACCGCCTCCGGGTGGAAGGCCTGCCCGCCGCTCGGCGCGACCGGGTTGACGTTCATGATCAGCACGGTCCGGCCCGCCTCCGGCGAGGCGAAGGCGAACAGGTCGGTCAGGTCCAGACGCGCGTCACCGTCGGGAGAGCGCAGGTCGGGTCCGCTGAGGTGGTGCGACAACGTGATCTCCCACTCCGAGTGCTTCGGATGCTTCGAGTGCTTCCTCCGGACGCCCCCCGCCTGCGGCCATTGCTAGCACGGCGACCCGCCCCCGGCCCGCCCGCAGCGCCGCGCGGGCTAGGGACGGGGGGAGGGGGGCGGGGGCCGGCAGTACCGTGCACGAATGAGCCGCAGCGCCGAGAACCCCCACGACAACCCCCACGAGCGCACTCCCGAGCACCGCCCCGAGCGCCGTCCCGAGCGCTCCGCCGGGGGCCGAGCCGCGACCCCCACCTGGCGGGTCAGCGAGAGCGCGGGCCTGGAGACCTCGTGGATCGACCTGCGCCCCGCCGCCCTGAGCGCGCGCGGCCGGGTCGCCGCCGCCGAGCCCGCCCCGTACTGGCTCACCTACGAGCTGGAGACCGGCGACGCCTTCACCACCCGCCGCATGCACGTCACCGCCCACACCCCCGACGCCACCCGCACCCTCGACCTGCGCCGCGACGACGAAACCGGCCGCTGGAGCGCCGACGGGCAGCCGCGCCCCGACCTCGACGGCGCCCTCGACTGCGACCTCGGACTGTCCCCGCTCACCAACACCCCGCCGGTCCTGCGCCACGCCCTCCACCGGGGACCGGGCGAGCGGAACTTCCTGATGGCGTGGATCCGCGTGCCCGACCTGGTGGTCGTCCCCTCCCGCCAGACCTACACGCACCTGCGCCGGCACGGGGACGGCCGTGCCACCGTCCGCTACGCCTCGGGCGACTACCGCGCGGACCTGGTGCTGGACGCCGACGGCCTCGTCGAGGACTACCCGGGCCTGGCCCACCGGATCGCCTGAGGCCCCGGCCCGGCCCGGCCGCGCGGTCCCGGTCAGGCGTGGGCGCTGATCTCGCCGCCGGCGGTGAGCACGATGTAGATGCCGTTGGCGACGGCTCCCCGGTCCTGCTGGTTCGCGTCCATCGTGCCCTCCACGGCGTTCTCGTTGCCCAGGACCTGGGCGCGGTAGTGGAGTTCGCCGACCTTGGTGACCTTGGCGGTCCAGCCGCCCGCGAGTTGGAAGGTGCCGGGCCCCTGGTGGCCGCCGCCCATCCAGGAGTGGACCGTCCCGTCCGCCGACAGCACGACGAACATGTCGTTGGCGTCGAGTCCGGCGTCGCCGTCGTGGGTCTCCAGCGTGGCGAGGACGTCACCGTTGTGGACGATCCTGGCGCGGTAGTTCTGGTTCCCGAGGTCCTGCACCTCGGCCGTGCTGCCGTCCACCAGGGGCTGGCTGCGGCCCGAGGGCTTCCCCTTGGCCGTGGTGGCCGGCGCCGGCGCCGCAGCGGTGGGCCGGGGCGAGGCGGGCGGGGCGGCCGGCGCGGCGGTGCCCTGCGCACCGGGCGCGCCGGTCGCACCGGTCGCGCCGGTCGGGGTGGCGGGTGCGGCGGGCGTGCTGGGTGTGGCGGCGGCCGGGGCGGTGGCGGCGGGCGCGGCGGGGGTGGTGGCCGCGGTGGTGCTGGGCGCGTCGGGGGTGGAGGAGCAGGCCGTCGCCGCGGGGACGATCAGGGCGGCAGCCAGGACGGTGCCGGCCAGCGAGCGGACGGTGGTCGCGCGGCGGGTCGTCGAGAGGGACATGCGGGTCTCCTGAGCGCAAGTACGGGTGAGGGCGCGCGCGTTGCCCGTCCCCTCCGGTGCGGGGACCGGGGGCGAATGCGGCGGCGTGCACGATCGAACCTAGTGCGAACAGTCGACGGAATGGAGCATTCCGTGTCACCGGACTGCAACGCCCCCGGCCGGTGACCTGCGGTGGAACCGAACCGCGCGTCAGGCCGGTTGCGGGTACCCGCCGGTGTGCGGGAGTCCGGCGTGGTGCTCGCGCGGCTCGTGCCCCTCGCGGCCCCGAACTCCGGGGCTCGGCGCCGTAGTTCGGGTGGGCAAAGTCGGCGGTGGCACCGGTGGGGAACTGCCGTGCGGCGGCGGTGGCGTAGCCGTTGCCCGGGCGTCCGCGCGCACGAGGCGGCCGCCCCGGCCGGTGCTGCCGTCGGCGTCCGGGGCGGAGGCGGCCGCCGCCGGCCGGTTCACGCAGCCGCGGCGCCGGAGCGGGCCGCACCGGGCCGGGCCGTCAGGCGCCGAGGATGAGCCGGAAGACCTGGTTGTGGATGAAGAAGCCCCCGGGCCGGCCGGGGATCGGCTGCAGGTCGAAGGTCTCGGTGAACGGCAGGGGCTTGTCGGCGGCGTCGTCGACGGCGAGGACGCCGGTCACCGAGACCAGGACGCCCCCGCCCGGCGCGGGCTGCGCGTCACTGGTGGAGACGCGGTGCCTGATGTCGGCGAGTTCGGGCCTGGTGAGCGTGGCGGCGATGTTCGCCTGCCCCTGGGCCTGGGCGCCCTCCCACGTCAGCATCGACTCCGGGCGGTAGAGGCCCGCCAGGCCCTTGCGGGCGGCGTCGCCGCCGCCGAAGGACGTGTAGTAGTGCTGGACGAATGCACTCGCGACACTCATGAAATCCATGAACGGAACGTAGCGTCGGTATCACGTTGCGTATCCAGGTTGGCCGGTATCCGGCCCGCCCGGCGCAGCGGTGTGGTAGGTGCACCCGGCGCCGGCGGGCGCCGAATCCGTCGGCGCGGGGTGCGGTGGCGGCGAACCGACCCGGACGGCTGCGCCCGACTCGCCGTTGCGCCCCGGCGCCGGAGCGGCCTGCTCGCCGGCCGTCCTCCGGCCTGGGCGGTGCCGTCCGGGGCGTGCGCGTGCGGCGGGCGGGGACCGCCCGGCAGTGCGCCGGGCGGCCCCGCGTCCTTCGTGTCAGTAGGGCCAGATGTAGAGGCGGGCCGTGCTCGGGGCGGTCTCGCAGCGGTAGTCGACCGCCTCGCCCCGGGTGACGTAGGCCTGGCCGGCCGCCTCGCAGGCGGCACCGCTCGGGTACATGCCGACGTAGGTGAAGCCGGTCGTCTTCGTGGTGGACGCCTGGGCGCCCTGGGCGGCCAGGAGGCTGCCCAGGGCCAGCAGTCCGGCCAGGGCCGTGGTGGAAACCGCTCTGCGCAATGTCATGCCGATGCCTTCCTCCCTCTGACGAGAACGCCGGAACCGTTCCCCGGCGCCCGTCGAAAGACTCCACCACCATCGCTTCCGGGGCAATGGTAGAGACCAATCGCGGCGGGAATACGACGTACCGGCCGGTTTCCTCGCGCAGTGGCCCGGCGATCAACCACCCTCTCCCGGCCGGTACCTGGCGGCCCGGTGGCCCGAGTCGGCGGCCCCGGAGGGAGTGGGGGGCGCGTGGGCGTCCCGCTCCCGCTCGTCCGCTACTTCGTCGACCGCAGGCCGAGGTCGGAGACCGGGCCGAGGTGGGCGAGCTTGTCGGGGTTGGACACCGAGTGGAGGGCGCGGACGGCGCCGTCGGCGATGGCGAGTTCGATGACGCCGGCGATGCGCTCCTCGGGGTCCAGCAGGACGGCGCCGGGACGGCCGTTGATCCGGGCCGGCCGCAGGGAGATGCCGAGCCGGCGGTTGCGGCCGAACCCGAACAGGAGCAGGTGGGCGACGCGCTCCAGGCCGGTGACCGACTTGCCGACGGCCCGGGCCTTTCCGCCGCCGTCGCCGTGGAAGACGACGTCGGGTGCGAGCAGGTCGAGCAGGGCGTCGAGGTCGCCGCCCTCGGCGGCCTCGAAGAAGCGGCGGGCGAGTTCGTCGCCCTCCGCGCGCCGGTCCGGGGCCGGGGCCGACCCGGGGGCGTCCCGGCCGCCGGCCGCCAGGCGCCGGCGGGCCCGGGCGAAGACCTGGCGGCAGTTCGCCTCCGACTTGCCGGTCATCTCCGCCACCTCCGGGTAGCCGTAGCCGAAGGCCTCGCGCAGCAGGAACACCGCCCGCTCGGTGGGGGAGAGCGCCTCCAGCATCAGCAGGAAGGCCATCGACAGGGCGTCGGCCAGTTCGGCGTGCTCGGCCGGCCCGCCGGGGCGCTCGGCGAAGGCCGCCACCGGCTCGGGCAGCCACTCGCCCACGTAGGTCTCGCGCCGGACCCGGGCCGACTTCAGGTGGTTGATGCCCAGGCGGGTGACCGTCGTGGTCAGGTACGCCTTCGGGTTGGCGACCGCAGTGCCGGCCCGGGCGGCGCGGGTCAGGCCGAGGAAGGTGTCCTGGACGAGGTCCTCGGCGTCGCCCACCGAGCCCGTCATCCCGTAGGCGATGGAGAACAGCAGCGGCCGGTACCCGGCCGCATCCGCCGCAGCCGCCGATTCCGCCGGCCCGGCCGCGTCCGTCGCAGTGGCCGATCCCGCCGATCCCGCCGATCCCGCCGATCCCGCCATGGAGCCCTCCCCCCGGCGCCGACCCCGCCCGGGGTGGCGCACGTCACACCGGCGCCTGTCACAGGACGCCCGGGTGCCCTGTCCCAGAGGGCACCAACGGACAACGTACCGAGGAGCCCCCGATGGAACCCCGCCTGAACTTCTTCGCCAGCCCGGTCATGGGCAAGGTCTTCAAGCACGTCGTCGCCGCGAGCCAGGCCATCGCGCCGTCGATCCTGCCGTACGCCACCCAGGAGCTGGTGCGGCTGCGGGCCAGCCAGATCAACGGCTGCGGCGCCTGCGTCGACATGCACGTCAAGGAGGCCGTGCACGCCGGGGAGGACCCGGTGCGCCTCGCCCTGGTCGCGGCCTGGCGTGAGGCGACGGTGTTCACCGACGCCGAGCGGGCCGCCCTGGAGCTGGCGGAGGAGGGCACCCGGCTCGCGGACGCGGCGGGCGGGGTGAGCGACGAGGTGTGGGAGAACGCCGCGAAGCACTACGACGAGGAGCAGCTCGCCGCCCTGGTGTGCTTGATCGCGCTCATCAACGCCTTCAACCGCGCCAATGTGATGACCCGTCAGCCCGCCGGCGGCTACGAGGTCGGCCGTCACCACCTCTGACCGCCGGCCGAACGCGCCGGCCGCCGCCTGCCCGGCGGCCGGCGCGTTCGGGTGACGCGCGGCGGGAGCGGCGGGAGCGGCGGCGCGGTCCTGGCCGGCCGGCGCGCGGGTCGCCGGTGGCGGCGGCCGGGGCGGGTGTGCGCTCCGCCGTTCGGGCGGCCGCCGTGCAGGTGCAGCCGGGGGCGGGCGCAGCGCGGCGGGCGGCGTGCGGGTCCGGCCCGTGCGCCCCGTGTCGGCCAGGGATGGTCCCGTTTCGGCCGGGGCGCCCGCCCGCGGCCCGGTCAGGCCCCGGCCGCGGGCCCGGTGCCACGGCCCGCTCGCAGGAAGTGCCCCCGGTGAGGGGGTGTGGGAGTGTTCGACGCGACCGTGCGGACGGCGTGAACGGCGCGACCGGCGTGAACGGTGGACCGGGACGACGATCCGGCCGGTACGTGCCGGGCCGGTGGCCGCCCTCGCCTTGCCGGTAGCGTGCGGGCTCGACGGGGTTCGTCACCCGCCCCCGCCCGGTGGCCGCCCCGGTGGGCGGCGATTACCCTTCACCAGCCGAAACGATCGAAAACTACCGAAATGGCATTCGATATATCCCCTTATCGGGCCTGTTCGGCACAGATCATGAGAATTTCCTTTGACCGCACCTTCGCTGCATCCAGCGGACTCCCAGCAGAGTCATGGTGAGTGGGCGCGTCCCCCCAGGTGACGCAGGAGTCACCCACCGTAACAGCACGTACGCGCCACAAAGCACATCGGAGCCGAGGAACCACCCCATGGACGCACGCCACGACACGGCCGGCCCGGGCACGCTGCACCGCCCCCACCCGGGCCCCGCAGCCGGCTGGCCGACGGCCCGGGCCGCCCATCCCCGCAGCCTGCTCGACGTCATCGCCGCCACCGCCGACGCCCACCCCGAGGCGCCCGCGCTCGACACCGGCGACACCGTCCTCGGCTACCGCGCGCTGCTGCACGAGGTCGACGTCCTGGCCGGGCAGCTCGCCGGCCACGGCATCGGCCGCGGCGACCGGGTCGGCGTACGCGTCCCCTCCGGCACCGCCGACCTCTACATCGCCGTCCTCGCCGTGCTGCGCTGCGGCGCCGCCTACGTGCCGGTCGACGCCGACGACCCGGACGAACGCGCCGAGATGATCTGGCAGGACGCCGCCGTCTGCGCCGTCATCGGCGCCGAACGCCGCCTCCACGCCGGGCCCGGCGCCCAGCCCGGCGGCCGCCCGGCCTGGCCCGCCCCGGCGGACGACGCCTGGATCATCTTCACCTCCGGCACCACCGGCCGCCCCAAGGGCGTGGCCGTCACCCACCGCGCCGCGGCCGCCTTCGTCGACGCCGAGGCCCGCCTGTTCCTCCGGCACCACCCCCTCGGCCCCGGCGACCGCGTCCTGGCCGGCCTGTCCGTGGCCTTCGACGCCTCCTGCGAGGAGATGTGGCTGGCCTGGCGCCACGGCGCCTGCCTGGTCCCGGCCCCCCGCTCCCTGGTCAAGGCCGGCACCGACCTCGGCCCCTGGCTCGTCGCCCGCCGCATCACCGCCGTCTCCACCGTGCCCACCCTGCTCGCCCTGTGGCCGCAGGAATGCCTGGACGGCGTGCGCCTGATCATCGTCGGCGGCGAGGCCTGCCCCGCCGAACTCGTCGACCGCCTGGCCGTCGAGGGCCGCGAGTTCTGGAACACCTACGGCCCCACCGAGACCACCGTCGTCGCCACCGCCGCCCGCCTGCTGCCCGGCGAGCCCGTGCGCATCGGCGCCCCCCTGGACGGCTGGGAGATCGCCGTCGTCGACGCCGCCGGCCACCCCGTGCCCTGGTACGGGACCGGCGAACTGCTCATCACCGGCGTCGGCACCGCCCGCTACCTCGACCCCGCCAAGGACGCCGAGAAGTTCGGCGCCCACCCCGCCCTCGCCTCCCCCCGCGTCTACCGCAGCGGCGACCTGGTGCGCAACGACCCCGAGGGCCTGGTCTTCGTCGGCCGCGCCGACGACCAGGTCAAACTCGGCGGCCGCCGCATCGAACTCGGCGAGATCGACGCCGCCCTGCAGGCCCTGCCGGGCATCCGCGCCGCGGCCGCCGCCGTCCGCAAGACCCCCGCCGGCGCCGACCTGCTCGTCGGCTACCTCGTCGCCGGGCCCGGCACCACCTGCGACCTCGCCGCCGCCCGCCGGCAGCTCCTGGAACACCTGCCCGCCCCCCTCGTGCCGGTCCTCGCCCTCGTCGACTCCCTGCCCACCCGCATCTCCGGCAAGGTCGACCGCGCCGCCCTGCCCTGGCCGCTCGCCACCACCACCGCCACCACCGCCGCCGCCCCCGGCGCCCCGGCCCTGGACGGCACCGCCGGCCGGCTCGCCGCGCACTGGGAACGCCTGCTCGGCACCGCCCCCGGCGCCCACGACGACTTCTTCGCCCTCGGCGGCTCCAGCCTCACCGCCGCCCGCCTCGTCTCCGACCTGCGCACCCGCCACAGCGGCGTCTCCGTCGCCGACCTGTACGCCCACCCCGTCCTCGCCGACCTCGCCGCCTACCTCGACGGCCTCGCCCCGGCCGACCAGCCCGACACCGCCACCCCCGCGACCCCCCACCCCGGCACCGGGACCGGGAGCGCGACCGCCGGGACCGCCACGGCCGCGACCCGCGCCCCCGCACCCCCGCGCACCGTCCGCCGCACCCCGCGCAGCGCCGGCCTGTGGCAGACCCTCCTGCTCCTCGCCATGTTCACCCTCGCCGGACTGCGCTGGATCCTCGTCCTGATCGCCCTCGACAACCTCACCGGCAACCACCTCTCCTGGGCCCCGCACAGCTCCTGGTGGCCCGTCGCCGCCGGCCTCGCCCTCCTCTACAGCGCCCCCGGCCGCACCCTGCTCGCCGCCACCGGCGCCCGCGCCCTCACCGCCGGCATCCGCCCCGGCAGCCACCCCCGCGGCGGCCACGTCCACCTGCGGCTGTGGGCCGCCGAACGCTACACCGCCATGTTCGGCACCGCCGCCCTCGCCGGCACCCCCTGGGCCGTGCGCTACGCCCGCGCCCTGGGCTGCCGCGTCGGCCCCGGCGTCCACCTGCACACCCTGCCCCCCGTCACCGGCCTCGCCCGCCTCGGCCCGCACAGCTCCGTCGAACCCGAAGCCGACCTCGCCGGCTGGTGGCTCGACGGCGACACCCTCCACCTCGGCCACCTCGACATCGGCGAAGGCGCCCGCA
Organism: Streptomyces sp. NRRL S-350; assembly: GCF_000719705.1. GTDB lineage: Bacteria > Actinomycetota > Actinomycetes > Streptomycetales > Streptomycetaceae > Kitasatospora. Next base: position 11,161 of record NZ_JOHO01000032.1, read on the forward strand.
TCGGCCACCGCGCCACCCTCATGCCCGGCGCCCGCATCGGCGCCCGCGCCGAGATCGCCCCCGGCTCCTGCGTCACCGGCACCGTCCCGGCCGGCGAACACTGGCACGGCTCCCCGGCCCGCCCCAGCACCGAACCCCCCGCCGACTGGCCCACCGCCACCGCCCCCGCCTCCCGCGCCTGGAACCTCGCCTACGGCATCGGCTTCGCCGTCCTCGGCCTCGTCCCGGTCATCTCCGCGCTGCCCGCCCTGCTCATCGTCTACCCGATGATCGACACCGACCGCACCCTCACCGACGCCCTCCTCCAACTCCTGCCCGCCACCGTCCCCCTGGCCGCCCTCACCCTGCTCTGCCACGCCACCCTCATAGTGCTGCTCGTGCGGCTGCTGTCCCGGCCGCTGCGCCCCGGCTTCCACCCCGCCGACGGCCGCGTCGCGTTCTGCGCCTGGGCCGTCAGCCGCCTCAGCGACACCGCCCGGCGCACCCTGTTCCCCTTCTACGCCAGCCTCTTCACCCCCGTGTGGCTGCGCCTGCTCGGTGCCCGCGTCGGCCGGCGCGTCGAAGCCTCCACCGTGCTCGCCCTGCCCGGCCTGATGCGCGTGGACGACGGCGCCTTCCTCGCCGACGACACCCTCATCGCCCCCTACGAACTGCGCGGCGGCTGGCTCCACCTCGGCCCCGCCCGCATCGGCCGCCGCTCCTTCGTCGGCAACTCCGGCATCGTCGGCCCCGACCGCCACCTGCCCGCGGGCTCCCTCGTCGGCGTCCTGTCCGACGCCCCCGCCCACGCCCCCGAAGGCTCCTCCTGGCTGGGCCGCCCCGCCTTCGCCCTGCCCCGCATCGCCGACACCGGCACCGAAGGGCGCACCTACGACCCGCCCCGGCGCCTCATGTGGGCCCGCGCCGGCGTCGAACTCTGCCGCCTGCTGCCCGTCGTCCTGGCCGCCGTCCTCGGCGACCTCGTCCTCGCCGTCCTGCAGGAACTGCGCGACGCCTACGGGCTGGGCACCGCCCTCGCGGGCGCCGGACTCGTCCTCATCGGCGCCGCCGTCGTCGCCTGCGCCGTCACCACCGCCGCCAAGTGGCTCCTCGTCGGGCGCTTCCGGACCGCCGAACACCCCCTGTGGTCCACCTTCGTGTGGCGCAACGAGCTCTACGACACCTTCGTCGAGGAACTCGCCATGCCCTTCGGCGGCTCCGCCCTCACCGGAACGCCCTTCCTGAACCTGTGGCTGCGCAGCCTCGGCGCCCGCATCGGGCGCGGCGTGTGGTGCGAGACCCACTGGCTGCCCGAGAGCGACCTGGTCACCGTCGAGGCCGGCGCCAGCGTCAACCGCGGCACCGTCCTGCAGACCCACCTGTTCCACGACCGCGTCATGCGCCTGGGCCCCGTCCACCTCGGCGCCGGCTCCACCACCGGGCCGCACTCCATCGTCCTGCTCAACGCCACCCTGGGCGCCGGCACCACCGTCGGCCCCGCCTCCCTCGTCATGCGCGGCGAGAACGTCCCCGGCGCCACCCGCTGGCTCGGCAACCCCGTCGCCGCGTGGAACGCCGACCCCACCCCGCCCGCCGGGCGCAGGCGGCGCCGGGCCGCGGCGGCGGCGTGACGCAGGTCACGTCCGCGCGGCGATGAGTCGGCGGTGCGGCCACGGTCCTACCCCGTGACCGCACCGCTCCTTGCGCCGCACCGAGAGGAACCCCGCTCATGACCGCCACCCCCGCCAAGGGCCCCGCCTCCTACTTCCCCGCCATCGAGAAGAAGTACGGCCGCCCGGTCCGGGACTGGGAGGACCTCATCCGCGCCTCGCCCCTCACCCGGCACATGGAACTCGTCACCTGGCTCAAGACCGAACACGGCCTCGGCCACGGCCACGCCAACGCCCTCGTCGCCCACACCGCGAAGCAGGGCCCCGCCCCCCGGCCCAAGATCACCGGGCAGTAGGCTCACCCCGCAACACGACGCGAAGGGGAGCGCGATGGCGCGGGTTGCAGTGATCGGCGGAGGAATCAGCGGCCTGGCGACGGCCCTCATGCTCGGCCGGCGGGGCCACCCGGTCACGCTGTTCGAACAGGAGGCCAGGGAAGCCGGAACGGACCCGGACCGGGACTTCCACCACTGGAACCGGCCCCGCGTGCCCCAGGCCGTCCAACCCCACTCCTTCCTCGCCCCCGTACGCACCGTCCTGCGCGCCGAGGCCCCCGACGTCCACGCCGACCTGCTGGCCCGCGGAGCCCGCGAGTACCACGACTTCGACTGGTTCGGCGAACACCCGCCGCACCGGCCCGGCGACGAGGAACTCGTGACCCTGCGCACCCGCCGCATCGTGCTCGAAGCCGCCCTGGGCGCGGCCGTGCGGCGGGAACCGACCGTCGAGGTACGCCGGGGCGACCGGGTCCGCGCCCTCCTCCTCGAAGCGGGCCGCCCCGCCCGCGCCACCGGCGTACGGACCGACACCGCGACCCACCCCGCGGACCTCGTCGTCGACGCCTGCGGCCGCCGCTCACCCGTACCCGCCTGGCTGACCGCAGCCGGCTACCGCCCGCCCGTCGTCGACAGCCACCGCACCGGGATCGCCTACCTGTGCCGCTGGTACCGGCTGCGCCCCGACGGCCCGCGCGACCCCGGACGGGTCAAGCCCGGCTCCGCCGCGCCCTTCGCCCTCGCCGGCGTCTTCCCCTCCGACAACGACACCTTCGCCGTCAACCTGATCCTGTCCACCGGCGACCCGACCCGCGGCGCCCTCACCGACCCCGCCGTGTTCGAGGCCGCCGCCCGCCGCTTCCCCGCCACCGCCGCCTGGCTGGACCTGGCCCCCGAACCGCGATCGGCCGTCCTGGCGATGGCCGGCCTCGACAACCGCTGGACCTCCCTCGCCGACGACGACGGACCCGTCGTCACCGGCCTGGTCAACCTCGGCGACAGCCTCCTGCACACCAACCCCACCCTCGGCCACGGCGTGGCCCTCGGCCTGCGCACGGCCCAGCACCTCGCCACCCACGCCGACCGGACGGCCGCCGACCCCGCCGACTACCACGCCTGGACGGCCCAGGAGCTCCGCCCGTGGTTCGACGCCCAGGTGGCGGCCGACCGCGGCAACGAGCAACGCCTCGCCGAAGGCTCGCCCCTGACCGACCGGCGCGCCGCCGCGCTGGCCTCCTGCGCCTTCGAGGACCCCGTCGTCATGCGGGCCCGGGCCCGGGTGCGCCACCTCGTGCAGCCGCCCGCCGAGGCCTACGGCACCGAGGAAGTCGACCGCCACCTCACCGCCTGGCTCGCCGCCCGCCCCGACTTCTCCCCCCGGCACGACGGCCCCACCCGCGACCAGTGGGAAGCCCTCGTCCCGGCCTGAGCCCGCGCCCGGGTGCCCGACGTGCGGGGCCCGGCACCGGGACGACCGGGGGCCGGGCCGCCGACGCCACGATCGGAGGACGACCGGGGGCCGGGCCGCCGACGCCACGATCGGAAGACGGCTGGCCCGGCCCCGGGTTCCGTACGGGCGGGGCATCGACCGCGGTGCCCGTACGACTGCGGTCGGATCCCATTGGACAACCTCAACCGGACTCGAAGTCAAGCCCGGGCCCCCGCCCGGCCGCACCGCCCCGGCCCGGGGTAGCCTCGCTCACGGGGCGGGGCCTGCGGGACGGCACGGACGGCACGGACGAGGCGGACAGGGGCGGGCGGATGACGGAGCAGCAGCGCGGCTACTGGCGGGTGTCGGACGGTTCGGCGGTCAGCGCCACCCAGGCGCACATCGTGTGGACCAGAGCGGCCTACCCGGCCCTGGTGGAGGTGGCGCGCCGCTACCACGGGGTGATCACCTACGCGGACCTGGCCGAGGCGGTGCAGGAGGCCTCCGGGGTGCGCACCCGGGTGAACCAGCGGCACTGGATCGGCAAGGTGCTGTCCCTGGTGATCCTGGAGGCGCACCGGCGCGGGGACCCGCCGCTGACGGCGCTGGTGGTGCACGCGGCCGACGGCAAGGTCGGCGTCGGCTACCAGGAGGTGCTGGCGGTGGCCGGGCAGCCGCCGGTGGCGCAGGAGATGGACCGCGAGCAGCACGCCGCCGCCGCCCGCCTGGCCTGCTACCGCCACTTCGGCGCCGACGACCTGCCCGCCGACGGCGGCACGCCCGCCCTGGCCCCGCGCCTGCGGGCGTCGGTGGCGCGCAAGGCGGTCGTCACCGCGGCGCCGCCGCGCCCGCCGGCGATCTGTCCGACCTGCTTCCTGCAGCTGCCGGCGACGCGGGTGTGCGACTCCTGCGGGGCGACCATCGCGCCGTGAGCGCCCGGCCGGCCGGCCCGTGACCGGCCAGGCCCCCGTGCCCGGCCGGCCCCCCGGGCCGCCCGGGCCGCCGTCACACGGCGGCCGGGGCGGCGGCGGGCAGGCGCCCGGGCATCCGCCAGCCCTCGGCGAGACGGGAGGGGGACAGCCGCCGTCCCTCGCCGAAGAACTCGCAGAACTTCATGATCAGCGGATCCCAGCCGAGCGGGTCGACGTAGTGGTCGCTGCCGGGCACGATCAGGCTCTCCTCGACGTGCGCGCGCACCACCGTCACCTCGAAGGCGGTGCAGTGGTCGTTGCCCGCCAGCGGCGTCGCCGCCTCCAGGCGGCACTCCAGCTGCACCGGGCACTCGGCGGCGCGCGGCGCCCGCACCAGCTCGCCGGCCAGCTCCGTCATCCCGGCCGCCGCGAACTTGCGCCGCTCGTGCCGGTAGCCCTGCGCGCGCCGGTGGTCGGTGACGTGCGGGTTGGCGGTCAGCAGCGCGAGGGCGTCCACGGCGTCCACCTGCGCCGAGGACGGCAGGTTGAGCACGCACTCGCCCTCGCGCCGCAGGTTGGCGGCGGTCTGGGAGCTGTTGCCCAGGCCCAGCACGCAGGACTGCCCCAGCCACCACGCCGAGGACATCGGCGTGAGGTTGGCGCTGCCGTCCTCGTTGCGCGAGCCGATCAGCACCACCGGGGTGCCGAAGTACAGGACCTTGAGGTCGGTGACCTTGTGCACGGGATTGCCGTCCTTGGGAGGGGGAACTGCTGTCGGCCACCGACTCTGCCCCGGCCCCGCCGGGGGCGCTGGCGGTGATCGGACATCCAGTTCGCGCAGCTCCCAGCCTCCCGCGCCCCCGGCCACGGGCCGTCAGTCCACCGGCCCCCGGCCCCGGGCCGTCAGTCCACCGGCCCCCGGCCCCGGGCCGTCAGTCCACCGGCCCCCGGGCGGCGACCCGGCGCGCCCGGCCGTCGTGCAGCCGGTAGGACAGGCCCACCACGGCCACCTTCCCCTCGGCCACCTTGGCCGCGAGCGCCTGGGACCGCTCCACCAGCAGGTCCACGGTCTGGCGGATGTGCTCGTCCACGATCGCGTCGCGGTCCTCGATGCCCGCCGCCCGCGCGGACAGCACGCTCGGGGTCACCCGCTCCACCACGTCCCGCACGAAACCGCCCGGCAACTGCCCCTGCTCCAGGGAGTCCAGCGCCGCCGCGACCGCACCGCAGGAGTCGTGCCCCAGCACCACCACCAGCGGGCAGTCCAGCACGCTCACCCCGTACTCGATGCTGCCCAGCGCCTCCGCACCGGTGACGTGCCCGGCGGTGCGCACCACGAACAGGTCGCCCAGGCCCTGGTCGAAGATGATCTCGGCGGCCAGGCGGGAGTCCGAACAGCCGAACAGCACCGCGAAGGGCCGCTGCACCGGGGCGAGCGCGGCCCGGCGCCCGGCGTCCTGGTTGGGGTGCTCGGGGCTGCCCGCGACGAACCGGGCGTTGCCCTCCATCAGCACCCGCAGCGCGTGGCCGGGGTCGGTCATCGGGTCGGGTTCGGCGGCCGGCGTGGAAGCGGATATCGGTGTGGAGATCATGCCAGCACCCTAGATCGCCCCCGGCGGCACCCGCAGCCGGGGGCCACCCGGCCGGCCGCCGCGCCGGCGTCGCACCGCACCGCCGCCGCACCGCACCGCACCGCCGCCGCACCGCACCGCCGTCGCACCGCCGTCGCGGAAGCGGCGCGCCACACGCCGGGCGCGCGAAACCCGGCCGTCCTTACCGGGCCGCGCACCGCCGATGTGAAAGGCTGCCAGGTGCTTTCCCGCAGGTGGGGCACCCCGGCGTGCCCGCACCGCCCGAGCCGCCGCACCACTGCCGCACCACTGCCCCCGCCGTACCGCCCGAGCCGCCCCGCCGCACCGTACGAGGCCCCCGATGAGCACCGCCGTCGTCCTGTTCACCCAGGACCTGCGCCTGCACGACAACCCCGCCCTGCACGCCGCCCGCACCGGCGCCGACCAGGTCGTCCCGCTGTTCGTCCTCGACCCCGCCGTCGAGGAGGCCGGCTTCGCCGCGCCCAACCGGCGCGCCTTCCTCGCCGACAGCCTCGCCGACCTCGACCGGGCCCTGCGCGCGGTCGGCTCCCGGCTGGTCCTGCGCCACGGCGACCCCGCCGAGCAGACCGCCCGCCTCGCCGCCGAATGCGGCGCCCACGCCGTCCACACCGCCGCCGGCGTCTCCGCCTTCGCCACCCGCCGCGAGAACGCGCTGCGCCGCGCGCTGGGGGACAGGCTGCACCTGCACGACGGGCTCACCGTCGTCCCCGCCGGCGCCCTCACCCCGGCCGGCCGCGACCACTACGCGGTCTTCACCCCGTACCTGCGCGTCTGGCAGCAGGCCCCGCGCCGCCCCCTGCTGCCCGCCCCGCGCACCCTCACCACCCCCGACACCCTGCGCAGCGACCCGCTGCCCGCCGCCCCCGCCGCCACCTCCCCGGGCCTGCCGCCCGGCGGCGAACGCGCCGCCCGGCGCCGCCTGCGCGCCTGGGACCCCGACGACTACGACCGCCTGCACGACGACCTCGCCGCCGACGCCACCTCCCGCCTCTCGCCCTACCTGCACTTCGGCTGCCTGTCCGCCGCCGAACTCGCCCACCACGGCGCCGACCGCGGCGGGCCCGGCGCCGACGCCCTCGTACGCCAGCTCGCCTGGCGCGACTTCCACCACCAGGTCCTGGCCGCCCGCCCCGACGCCGCCCACGCCGACTACCGGCCCCGCGGCACCCGCTGGCACGACGACGACCAGGAACTGCAGGCCTGGCGCGAAGGCCGCACCGGCTACCCGATCGTCGACGCGGGCATGCGCCAGCTCGCCCACGAAGGCTGGATGCACAACCGCGCCCGCCTGCTCACCGCCTCCTTCCTCACCAAGACCCTGCGCCACGACTGGCGCCCCGGCGCCGCCCACTTCCTCTCCCTGCTCGTCGACGGCGACCTCGCCAACAACCAGCTCAACTGGCAGTGGATCGCCGGCACCGGCAACGACACCCGCCCCAACCGCGTCCTCAACCCCCTGCGCCAGGCGGAGCGCTACGACTCCGACGGCGCCTACGTCCGCCGCTGGCTGCCCGAACTCGCCCACCTCCCCGGCCGCGCCGTCCACCGCCCCTGGACCCTGGACGAACCCCTCGACTACCCGCCGCCCCTGATCGCCCCCGACGCCCTCACCGTCCGCGCGGGCGACACCGGCTGACGGCGAAGACACCGGCCGACCGGGCACCGCCCCTACGAGGCACGGCGCAGGGCCAGGACCGTGACGTCGTCGCGGCTGCGCCCCCCGCTCCAGCGCCGGGCCCCCCGGTCGAGCGCCTCGGGCAGGAACTCGGGCAGGAACTCGGCCCGGGATCCGGCCCGGGATCCGGCCCGGGCGTCGGCGGAAGCGGCGGCGAGCTCCGCCAGGCCGCGCTCGACCGGGTAGAACGCGCCCGAGGCGTCCTGGGCCTCGGTGATGCCGTCGGTGAGCAGCACCAGCACCCCGTCGGCGGGCAGCGCGAACCGCCGTACGGCGCGCGGCCACGGCCCGCCGGTCAGCTCCGCCAGCGACGCCAGGCCCAGCGGCACCCCGGCGGACAGCGCGACGGGCTCCACCCGGCCGTCGGCGTGCAGCAGGTACGGGGCGAGGTGGCCGCAGTTGACGGCCCGCACGTCCTCGCCACCGCGCAGGCCCAGCACCGTCGCGGTGACGAAACGCTCCTGCTCGCCGCTCTGCACCGCGTACGCGTTGTGCCGCTCCACCGCCGCCTCCAGCGCGTCGGCGACGGCGGTCAGCTCCGCCTCGCGGAACGCCGCCTCCCGGAACGCGCTCAGCACCGCGAAACCCGTACCGATCGCGGGCAGGCCCTTGCCCTGGACGTCGCCCACCAGCACCCGGGTGCCGTGCGGGGTCTGCGCGATGTCGTACAGGTCGCCGCCGACCAGGGCGTCCTCCTCCACCGGCCGGTACAGCCCGTCCAGCCGCACCTCCGCCGTCACCACGGGCAGCGGACGCAGCAGCTGACGCTGCAGGGCCACCGCACTCTGGCGCATCCGCGACAGCTGCCGCTCCTGCCGCACCCGCCGCGCACACAGGCCCACCACGCCCGCCTCGGCGCCGACCACCCCCACCAGGGTGCCCACCCGCGCCTCCACGGCCGACGGCGGCCACAGCACCACGCTGACCACCACCACCGCGGCCACCCACACTGAGACCGCCACCGTCTGCGCGACCGTGCCCAGGCCCGCCAGCAGCGCCGGCAGGAACACCAGCAGCAGCACCAGGCGGGCACTCGTCCCACTGGCCCCCTGCGCCAGCAGCACGACAGCGGTGACGGCCAGCACACCCAGCACCACCGCCCGGTTGCCCGGCGGGCGCCGAACGGCGCCCCCGGGCCCGGTGCCGTCGGTCTCCAACCCCGCCACCCTCTCCGCCGCCCGCCTCGCCCGACCGTCCCCCCCAGGGTGGTCGGCCCGGCGGCGCGGACGCCAACGGGCCGCGCCGGACGGGGGAGGCCGCCTGTCACCGCCGGTCGGTACGGTGGCTGGTGTGTCCTCCCCCCAGCCCCGTGAACCCGCCGGACCCCGCACGGCGGGCGAACCCGCCGAGCCGCGTGCCGCCCGCGTGCCCCTGGCCGACCTCGCCCGGCTGCGCCGCGCCCGCGACCGGATGGACCGCGACTACGACCAGCCCCTGGACGTGCCCGCGCTCGCCCGCACCGCCCTGATGTCCCCCGGCCACTTCTCGCGCAGCTTCCGCACCGCCTACGGCGAGACCCCGTACAGCTACCTCATGACCCGCCGGATCGAACGCGCCAAGGCCCTGCTGCGGCGCGGGGACCTCAGCGTCACCGACGTGTGCATGGCGGTCGGCTGTACGTCCCTGGGCTCCTTCAGCACCCGCTTCACCGAACTCGTCGGCGAGAGCCCCAGCGCCTACCGCGCCCGCGACCACCAGGACGGCGCCACGATCCCCGCCTGCATCGCCAAGGTCCGCACCCGCCCGGTGCGCCGTACCGAAGCGAAGGACGGGCCCCCTCCCGTAGCGTGACCGGCATGAGCATCGAACTCGCCCAGTGCTTCATCGCCGTCGACGACCACGACACGGCCCTCGCCTTCTACCGCGACGTCCTCGGCTTCGAAGTACGCAACGACGTCGGCTTCGAGGGCATGCGCTGGGTCACCGTCGGCTCGCCCGACCAGCCCGACGTCGAGATCGTCCTCGAACCCCCGCTGGCCGACCCGCACGCCTCCGAGGACGACCGCCGGGCCGCCGCCGAACTCCTCGCCAAGGGCCTGCTGCGCGGCGTCATCTTCCGCACCGACGACTGCGACGCCACCTTCGAACGCATCCGCGCCGCCGGCGCCGAAGTCCTCCAGGAACCCATGGACCAGCCCTACGGCGTCCGCGACTGCGCCTTCCGCGACCCCTCCGGCAACATGCTCCGCTTCAACCAGCCCCGCACGAAGTAGCCCGCCGGAGCAGCCGCCGGAGCCGGCCGATCACCAACGGGGTGGGCCGGCACCCGGGCGAGGAGTTCGGCGTCGAGAGCCTCCTCGCCGACCGGGCGGGCCGGCCGAGCGGGCGTGCCGGTGCGCCCCGCCCCTCGCAGGGCCCACCGGTCACGGACCTACGGCCGTCGCGCGCCGGGTGTCAGCGGAGCGTGGGCAGGTAGTTGTAGCAACCGTAGGCGTCCTTGGTCGCCTCGATCATGACGTCACCGGTCCTCGGGCCGACGACGCCGTCCGGGTCCAGGCTCGCCCAGCGCTGGACGGCAACGATCGCCCCGGCGGTGTCGGGGCCGAACGCGCCGTCCACGTCGATCGTCTTGTAACCGGTCTGGTAGTGCAGGCTGTTGGAGATCAGCTGCACGCACCTGACACTGTTGTACGTGTTGCTCCTGCCGTAACCGACCCACAGCGAGCCGGAATTGGGCACGGCCTGGGCGACGCCCGTGGCCCCGACCGTGACCATGGCGGCGGTCGCGAACAAGAACGCGCCGCGGCGCTTGATGGAACTGCTGCTCAAAGGAACCCCCAAAATGTTCGGGGCGGGGCACTGCGTGGTGCCCCGCCCCGGCGTTGCTTTCAACCGCCTCGTCACCAGACGTAATTCTGAGCGGTGCTCAAGTAGTCTAGCTTTGCCCAGGTCAGCGGGCCGACCACGTCGTCCGCGGAGGGCTTGGCGCACCCCTGGAACTTCTGGACGGCCCGCAGGGTGGCTGGCGGTGTCGGTGTCGAGCGGTTTCCGTTCAGGCCGCCGCGGCGCCGGCGCGGTGCCCCCGCCCCGGCGCCGCGGCTGACACCTCGGTCAGCAGGCCCAACCGGAGGCGTTGCTCCAGTAGTCGAGCTTCGACCAGGTCAGCGGGCCGACCTCGCCGTCCGGGGAGAGCCCGGTGCACGCCTGGAACTTCTGGACGGCCCGCAGGGTGGCCTGGCCGAACACGCCGTCGCGGTCGAGCCCGTAACCGTCGCTGGGGTTGATCGAGAGGTTCAGCTCGCACTGGAGGGCCTTCACCGCGTCGCCGGTGGCGCCCGCCTTCAGCAGCGGCTCCGAGGTCGAGTACTGGCTGCAGGACGAGTTGGGAGTGGCGGCACTCGCGGTGCCTGCGGTGGCGATGCCGCCGCCGAGAATGAGGCCGGTGACGGCCAGGGCGCCGAGGATCTTGCGCATGGGAATTCCCTTTCCATGGTGGCACGCCGAATCAGGGGCGTACCGTGCGGTGTTCGTGTGATTGCCACCTGAGCGCTGGAACGCGACCGCCCCAGTGCTGCTGCTACCGGCCGGGTCAGCAGGCGTAGTTCGAGCCGCTGCTGTAGTAGTCGAGCTTCGCCCAGGTCAGCGGGCCGACCTCGCCGTCCTTGGAGAGCCCGGCACACCCCTGGAGCGTGTAGACGGCGTTCAGCGTGGCCTGCCCGAACACGCCGTCCTCGGTGAGCGGGTAGAAGCTGGTGCTGATCGAGCGGTTCAGCTCGCACTGCAGGGCCTTCACCGCGTTACCGGTGGCGCCCGCCTTCAGCAGCGGCTCCGACGTGGTGTACCAGCTGCAGGGCTTGCCGGGCTGAGCGGCGCTCGCCGTGCCTGCGGTGGCGATGCCGCCGCCGAGCACGAGGCCGGCGACGGCCATCGCGCCGAGGATCTTGCGCATGGAGTTCCCCCGTTGCTTGTGATGCGCCCGATCCGCAGGCGCACCGCGTGGACTTGGTGCCGAGTGGTTCCGTCCGACTGCTCTCGGAACGACATGAGACTCGCCTGCCGGGGGGCCTGCCGACTATCCGGAAACGGTCCTCGTCGGTGCACGGAATCGGCTAGGACAGTCCGGGCGATCCACGAACGCGTCCACCAGGGCAGCGATCCCGAGGACTTCGTCACCACCGTCAACCGGCCCGACCGGCCGGGCACCGCCGCCCGCCGTGTGCCGCCGGCGGTCGGCGCCACGAGGGGATTGACCCATGAAAACAGGGTCGGATTGCCACCTGATCGTGGGTCTTTCCGGCCATAGGTTGGTGGCATGACGACGACGAAGAACACCCCCGCCGCCCCTGCCTCCGCCGCCTCCGCCTCCGCCGCCCCCGTCCTGGTCCGCCGCGCCGAGGCCGAGACCTGCGCCGACCCGAGCGCCACCATGACCCTGCTCGCCGAGACGGACCCGGCGCAGGGCGGCTTCACCGTGTACCGCTCCGCCTTCGCCGAGGGCGCCGCCGGGGCCCCCTCGCACTTCCACACCCGGGCGTGGGAACTGTTCTTCGTGATCAGCGGCTCGCTGGAGGTGCTGGTCGGCGAGGAGGTCACCGTCCTGGGCGCGGGTGACTTCCTCGCCGTGCCCCCGCACACCCCGCACGCCTTCGCCGCCGCGCCGGGCGCCCAGGCCGACGTGCTGTTCGTGTTCACCCCCGGCATGGACCGCTTCGACTACCTGCGCCTGCTGGGCAGTGTCATGCGCGGGGAGACCGCGCCGGCGGCGATCGCCGCCTCGTCCGAGCGCTTCGACAACCACTACGTCGACAGCCCCGCCTGGCGCGCCGCGCTGGCGAACCGCGCCTGAGCGGCCGGTGCCCCGCTTCCCCGCTTCCCCGCTTCCCCGCTTCCACGCTTCCGCCTCCGCCCCGCGGCCCCCGGCCGCTCGACGGGCCGGGGCGGCCCGGGTGTGGAACGGTGGAAGACCGGGGGTGTCCTGGTTGCCGGTTGCGAAAGGAGTGGCCATGTCGTCGAAGCGTCGCCGCAAGAAGAAGGCCCGGGCCAGGCGCGGAGCCAACCACGGCCGCCGCCCCCAGTGCTGAACGGCCGGGCGGCCGGACAGCCGGGCGGCTGACCTCGCGGCCGCCGGCGCGGAGCCGTCGGCGGCCGCGCCCGTGCCGTGCACCTGCCCCGGGGCCTGTCACGCCCGGCCCCGCAATCCGCTCCCGACCTCAACTCCACTGCGTGCGCGCAGCGGTGCGGCGTGTTTCTGTGCCGCCGTCGCCCTCGTGCCGCCGCGAAAAATCCCGTTCGGCGTGGTGTACCGGTTGGTAGGGTGCGCCGATGTCATCGATCAAGCAGTTCCAGGTCACCTTCGACTGCGCGGAGCCCGAGCGCGTCGCTCGCTTCTGGTGCGAGGTGCTGGGGTACGTCGTACCGCCGCCACCGGCGGGGTTCGCCACGTGGGACGACTACCGGAGCTCCCAGGCCCCCGAGGACCGGGATTCCTGGTTCGCCTGCACCGATCCCACGGGCGTGGGCCCGCGCCTGTACTTCCAGCGCGTCCCCGAAGGCAAGGTCGTCAAGAACCGGGTGCACCTCGACGTGCGGGTCGGCACCGGACTGGTCGGCGAGGAGCGCCTCGCCGCACTCGAAGCCGAATGCGCACGACTGATCCCGCTCGGCGCGGTCCGCGTGCAACTCCTGTACGACGGCACCGACTCGTGCATCGCGATGCAGGACATCGAGGGCAACGAGTTCTGCATCGACTGAGGGAGTCGCCGAACCGTCGGGGTGGGCAGCGCGCGCGGTGGCGGGGCGCCCCCACGCGCTGCCTCCTGCGGCGGCAGGGACCACGGGTCGCGGTTCCCGGCGCAGGGCGGTCGCCGGGCGCTGGTCGTCGCAGGCCCCACCGCTGGACGCAGCGGAACACCTTCTGCCGCACCCGCACCCGCACCCGCACCCGCGCCTGCCCCCGTGCCCGCCGACCTCCCGCGCAAGCGCGCGGCGCCGGACGCCCGGTGCCGGTTGTCGAAGGCCGTTGTCGAATGCAGAGAGACCGCCTCGGGCCGCTGGGGCCGGGCGGTCTCTGCTGTTTCGGACGGGCCCATGCGCCAACACGGCCCGCTGCCGATGTTCCCGAGATGTTGGAGTGAACAGCGCCCCCCGGGTTCCGGACCCGCAGGTCCGGGTGACGCCGCTTCATCGTCACATCCGGCCAGGACGGCTCACAAGGGGATGCTGCACAAAGGCGCATCAAAATCCGGTTTCGGTCCGCTGAACTGTGCCTTTCTGGTAGGGCGTTCACAAGATTGCGGGCGGGGGCCGGGACCGTGGCGCATCAATCTGCGCGATGTTCACCGAACCGATTGGGAATCACCCGTATGCCTGACAGAGTGTGCTTCCAACGGACACCCAGCGCGACGCCAACCGCGCAAGTGCCCGTCAGTTGGAGTGGACAGTGATATAGGAGGGTTCCCTTGATGGCGAGGAAACGGAACAGGCGCGCCCGCATCCGCTGCGCGGCCGGCGCCCCGAAGTCCGCGCGTCCGCACCTGCCCTGGCCGCCCGCGGCCGCCGACGAGACGGCCGTGGTCGTCGTCGTGGTCGTCGTGACGGTCGCCCTGGCGGCCGTGCTGGTGGCGGCGGGCATGTCGGCCGGGGTGGCGCTCGAACTGGCCGGTGGCGGCTGGCTGTTGGCCGCCAGACTGCGACGGGAGCGGGCCTAGGGAGAGCGCCTGCCTGCGATGGGACGCCGAGAGAAGCCGATCGAGGCGGCCGAGCCGGCACTGGGCCGGCTGGCCGCACTCCTGCGCGAGCAGCGTGAACGGGCCGGGCTGACCTACCGTCAGCTCGCCGCCCGGACCAACTACCACGCCACCACCCTGCAGCGGGCCGCCAGCGGCCGGTCCGTGCCGAGCTGGAAGGTCGTCGAGGCCGTCACCCGCGAATGCGGCGGCGACCTCAAGACGGCCCGGCGCAAGTGGGCCCAGGCCAACTACTGGGCCCACGTGCCCCGCCCCTCCGGGTCCAGGCGGCTGCGGGCGCCCCGGCGGGTCGACCCCGAGCAGGTCGACTCCTTCGCCGACCTGCGCCGGGCGATGCACGAGATGCGCCGCAAGGCCGACTGGCCCTCCCTGAAGGAACTGGACCGCCGGGCCCGCGACCGGGGCAGACGCCTGCCCTCCAGCACCCTGGCCCTGGTCCTCAAGGGCGAGGCGCCGCTGCACAAGCCCGTGTTCCTCGCCTACATGGAGGTCTGCGGGGTCAGGGAGGTCCGCCGCGCCCTGTGGGCGGCGGCCTGGGAGCGGACGAACAACGCCCGCACCCCGCTGCCGGTCAACTCCCGTACGCACCACAGCGAGTTCGCCCGGGCCATGCAGTCCTCCAGCGCCGGCACCTCGACGGAGATCCTCTTCCGGCTGTGGGTGACCCTGCGCAACGGCCTCGCCGCCGAACGGGCCGAGGAACCCGGCCACCGTGCCGCGGCGGGCCGCGAAGGCACCGACGACAACCCGCCGGTGCTCGTGTGACCGGGCCCGCGGACGGGGCGCGCCACCCGCGCCCCGTCCGCGGACCAGCACCCGCCCGCGCCATCTCGGGGACACGACCATGCCGACACCACCACGACGCCACCCGGCCGCCCCCGGGCCCACCCTCGGCCTGTGGGCGCTGCACGACCTCCACCTGCGCCACTACCTGGACTACGCCGCACTGCTCCTGCCGCCCGCCGACGCGCCCCGGGCCGTCCACGACGCCTTCGAGGAGCTCAGCGGCCACTGGCTCGACGCCCTGGCCACCACCAGCCCGGCGGCCTGCGCCTGGCAGGCGGTGCGCCGCCGCGTCCGCACCCTGGCCGGCCCGGGACCCTTCGGCCCGGTCGCCCACCTCACCGCCGCGCAACAGGACGTCCTGCTGCTGCACCTGGTCCTCGACCTGTCCGCGGCGCAGGTCGCCGCCCTCATCGGCACCGAACCGGCCGCCGTCCACGTCCAGCTCCGCTCCCTGGCCGCCGCCCGGCGCTGAACCGGACGGCGGACGGCGGCCGGCGGACAGCGGACGGCGTGGCAGGTGCGCGGGCCGGTGCGGCGCGCGGCGCGCGTTGAGCCCGGCGGCGGGCTGCGGCCGTTGACGTGGACGGTGCGCCGCCCGCCGGAGGGGGCGCTCGGGTGCCAGGAGGCAGACATGCTCAGGTTTCACGGCGCGTGGCGGATCACGGTGGTCGGGCGCAGCGCCGACTTCGACCAGCGGGCGGTCGTACGCGGCCCGTACGGCAGCCGGGTGCTGCCCGGCCGGGTCGGGGCCGTGCTGGAGGTGGACGAGGAGAGCTGGACGCTGTCCCTGGAGCACCACCTGTGGGGGCGCAGCTGGCAGCCGAACCTGCGGACCACCCCCGGGCCGGTCACCGAACGCGACGGGGTGCGCAGCCAGTTGCTCACCAGCAACGACTGCCACTGGCCGGGCAAGCCGCTGGACTACGTGAACTTCGTCCTGCGCCTGGACCAGGTCCTCGCCCCGGCCGCCGGGCGGGCCGGGGTGCGCGCCGCCGTACGGGCCGGCGTGTCGGCCGGCGTGCCGGCCGCTGTGTCGGTCGCTGTGCCCGTGCGTGCCGTCCGGGCGGACGAGGCGCCGGTCGGCGTGCCCGTCCAGACCGTCCCCACCTCGTCCTCCGAGCAGCCCGGTGTGCCCGCGCACCCCGCGAAGCCCGCCGCGCATCCCGCGCTTCCCGCGCATCCCGCGCATCCCGCGCACCCCGGGCACACCGTGCCGGCGTCCCGGCCGGGGCAGGGCGGGGGCAGCGCGGCCCGGCCGGTGCGTCCCGCCCGGTAGCCCGCCGGCGGGGGCGGGGGATATCCCCAGGTCGCGGCGGCCTGGTGGCCGGGTGGCCCGGCGGGCCGCCCCCGGGTTGGCTGGAGGTCTCCCGACCACCGAGGCGAAAGGCCGTCACCAGTGCAGTTCCGCAAGTCCGTCCACACGTCCACCGACCGCAGGACCTCCCGCCGTGCCGTGCGGGCCGGCCGGGTCGCTGCCGTCGCCGCGCTGGCCGCCGCCCTGGGCGCCACCGCCATGAGCGGCAGCGCCTCGGCCGGCCATCGTCAACGGCCGTGCAGCCACGGAGAGTTACCCCTTCATGGCCACCGTCCCGCTGACCTCCGACCAGTTGGCCGACGGCAGCTGCGGCGCCTCCCTGATCGACCCCCAGTGGGTGCTGACCGCCGCCCACTGCGTCGTGTGGCGCCCCGACACCCACCTGCAGCTGAAGGGCACCGTGCGCGTCGGCAGCGCGCACCGCGACAGCGGCGGGACGGTGCGCAACGTCTCGCGCGTCGTGGTCCACCCCGGCTTCGCCTTCGGCGAGGGCGCCCCCAACGTCGACGACCTCGCCCTGATCCGCCTGGACCGCCCGGTCGCCCAGCAGCCCGTGCGCATCGCCGAGCACGCCGGCCCGGCCGGCACGCCGACCAGGCTGCTCGGCTTCGGCACCGTCGTCGACACCACCGACTACGACAAGATGGTCTTCCCCGGCCGCCTCCGGGAACTGCCCACCCGCATCGGCGCCCAGGACGACTGCGCGCCCGGCTGGGCCGGCCCCACCCGCCTGTGCACGCTCAGCCAGGTGCCCCAGGCCATGGCCTGCTTCGGCGACTCCGGCGGCCCGCAGGTCCAGCGCGGGCGCGGCGGGCGGTGGGAGCTGATCGGCACCACCTCCGGCCCAGGCGCCCCGGCGGACTCCTGCGCCTCCGGCCCGGGCCTGTACAGCGACGTGCCCGCCTACGCGCCCTGGATCCGGGCCACGCTCGCGGGCCGGTGACGGCGTCCGGTTAAAGTCCCAGGTGAGCACCGTCGCGCCCGAGGAGACCACGCCATGCCGACCGACCACGCCGCCGCAGCCCCCGGGGCTCCCGCAGCCGCCCGCCCGGAGCCGGCGCGGCTGGGGCTGGGCACCGCCGCCGTCGGCCGACCCGGCTACATCACCCTCGGGCGCGACGCGGACCTGCCCGCCGAGCGCACCGTCGAGGCGCTGCGCGAGCGCACCCACGCCCTCCTCGACGCCGCGTACGCCGCCGGCGTGCGCTACCTCGACACCGCCCGCTCCTACGGCCGCGCCGAGGAGTTCCTCGCCCAGTGGCTGGCCGAACACCCCCACGCCGCGGCCGAGGTGACGGTCGGCAGCAAGTGGGGCTACACCTACACCGCCGGCTGGCGGGCCACCGGCGTCGACACGCACGAGGTCAAGGAACACTCGACGCAGGTGTTCGACCGGCAGGTCCGCGAGAGCCGCGCCCTGCTCGGCGACCGCCTGGACGTCTACCTGGTGCACTCCGTCGTCCCCGGCAGCCCCGCCCTGACCGACCCCGCCCTGCACGAGCGCCTGGCCGCCCTCGCCGCCGAGGGCGTACGGGTGGGCCTGTCCACCAGCGGCCCCGCCCAGGCCGCCACCATCCGCGAGGCCCTGGCCGTCACCGTGGACGGACGCCCGCTGTTCACAGCCGTCCAGGCCACCTGGAACCTGCTGGAGACCTCCGCCGCCCCCGCCCTCGCCGAAGCCCACGCGGCCGGCCTGCTCGTCGTCGTCAAGGAGGCCATGGCCAACGGCCGCCTGGCCGGCCGCAACGCCACCGGCCCCGACACCGCCGCCCTGCGCACCCTCGCCGACCGCACCGCCACCGCCCCCGACGCGCTCGCCCTCGCCGCGGCCGCCGCCCAGCCCTGGGCCGACGTCGTCCTGTCCGGCGCCGCCACCCTCGACCAGCTCGCCTCCAACCTGACGGCCGCCGAGGTGGCGCTGCCCCCCGAGGACCTGGCCGCACTGGCCGCGATGGCCGAACCCGCCGAGGCCTACTGGCGCACGCGCACCTCCCTGCCCTGGGCCTGACCCGACCGGGCGCCGCCCCCGCCGTCAGTACTCGGAGCTGGGCGCGGCCGTGGTCGGTCCCAGGTCCGGCTCGTCGCGCAACTCCACCGCCTCGCCGTGGAGTTCGAGTTCCAGCACGATGATCTCGTTGTCCCCCTCCCGCCACAGCGGCGCGGGGGCGTAGAGGGTGCGCTGGGGGCCGTCGGCGCGGTAGCGGCCCAGCAGGAAGCCGTTGAGCCACAGCAGGCCGCGCCCCCAGCCGGGCAGGGCCACGAACCCGTCGGCGGGGGAGTGGAGTTCGGCGCTGAAGCGGTGGAACACCGGCTCCCCGTCCCGGGCGTGGGCGCCGAGGGTGAAGCGCAGCGCGGACAGGTCCGCCAGCGGCAGCGGCCGGGCCTGCCAGCCGAACAGCCCCTGGCCGCCGTGCGAGACGCCGCGGGTGATGCCCTTGCGGTCGTCCATGTTCGGGCCGTAGTTCACCCGCCCCAGCGCCTCGACCAGGATGTCCAGCGTCACCCCGTCGGCGTCGGTGGCCAGCGCCAGCGTCGCGCCGGGGGAGTTGCGGTCCAGCACCCCCAGCGGGCGCCCGTCCGCGAACACCTGCGCCCGGTCGGCCAACCCGTCGATGCGCAGCGGCAGTTCGGGGCGCGGCCCGGGCACGCGGGTGCGGTAGTGGACCAGGCCGCGGTCCTGCCCGAGGCGCTCCATCGGCAGCGGCGCGGCGTGCTGCTGCGGCTGCGACAGCGCCTCCAGGCTCTCCAGCAGCGGCGCGCGGCCGTTCGCGTGCTCCAGGCGCTGCGGTGCCAACCTCGGCAGCGGGGCGGGCAGTTCGCCCTCCGGCAGGTCCAGGTGGCGGCCGATGACGGCACGCAGGGCGTGGAACTTGTCGGTCAGCTCGCCGGCCTCGCCGATCGGCGCGTCGTAGTCGTAGCTGGTGACGGTCGGCTCGTACCCGGCGTCCAGCGGGTGGGCCCCGGAGTGGTTGGCCCCCGCCCACAGGCCGAAGTTGGTGCCGCCGTGCGCCATGTAGAGGCTGACGGAGGCGCCCGCGGCCAGCAGCTCGTCCAGCGCGGCGGCGCTCTCCTCGGCGTCGCGCACGTGGTGGGGCAGGCCCCACTGGTCGAACCAGCCGATCCAGAACTCCATGGCGGTCAACGGCCCTTCGGGCTGGTGGCGGCGCAGCACCGCCAGGCGCTCGGGGGCGCGCGAGCCGAAGGTCACGGTGGCCAGGTGACCGGGCAGGGCGCCGCCCTGCTGCATGGTGTCGTGGGCGCCGTCGGTGGTGAACAGCAGGCAGTCCACCCCGCGCCGCTCCAGCCCGTCACGCAGGTGGCGCAGGTAGGCGGCGTCGTCGCCGTAGCTGCCGTACTCGTTCTCCACCTGCACCGCCACCACCGGGCCGCCCCGGCTCGCCAGCAGCGGCAGCAGCTCGGGCACCAGCGCGTCGAACCAGCCGTCCACCTCGGCCAGGTACGCCGGGTCCGCGCAGCGCAGCCGCAGCCCGTCCACCGCCAGCAGCCGGGCGGGCAGCCCGCCGAACTCCCACTCCGCGCAGATGTACGGCCCCGGCCGCAGGATGACGTCCAGCCCCAGCTCCCCGGCCAGCCGCACGAACCGCCCCACGTCCCGCCAGCCGGTGAAGTCCACCTTCCCGCCGGGCAGTTCGTGGAAGTTCCACGGCACGTAGGTGTCCACCGTGTTCACCCCCAGCGCCCGCACCCGCCGCAGCCGGTCCTCCCACAGCCCGGGATGGATCCGGAAGTAGTGCACCGCCCCCGCCACCACCCGGTGCGGCACCCCGTCCCGCACGAACCCGTCCGCGTCGTACCCCAGCATGCGCACACCCGC
This sequence comes from Streptomyces sp. NRRL S-350, assembly GCF_000719705.1. GTDB lineage: Bacteria > Actinomycetota > Actinomycetes > Streptomycetales > Streptomycetaceae > Kitasatospora. The sequence goes on from NZ_JOHO01000032.1 coordinate 31,335, forward strand.
CCTTCCACAGGAGGCCCCGATCTTCCGTCCGAGCCTAGCGGGGGCGCGGAATCGTCACTCTTCGCTTTCGGTTCCCACCTGTTCGTGTTTTTCCTTATTTCAAAAGTGATCTCCCACACAGTGGGCTATTTGTCTCTTTATCTGTCTACTGACGGTCGGATATATCTACTGCCGTTTCATTTGCCTTCACATGAACGTCTGGTGGGTTCCGAGTGCTACGCCGTCCCCTGGCAGTCCTGCTGGCCATGACCATGGTCACCCTCGGAACAGCCGGAGGGTCGGCCGCCGCCGAGACCCTGCTGCGCCGGGCCGCCGACACCGCACCCGCCGACCCCGGTCCCCGCCCCAAGCAGCCGCAGGGAACCGCCGACGGGCGCGGTCACGCCGCCACCACCGCCGCAACCAGCGCGAACGACGGCTCCGGACATCCCGGCGCGGCCCCCGCCCCCGGCGAGTTGCCCGAGGACAAGCCCGCCGTGCCCGCCCAGAACGTCTCGCTGCCCCAGACCGCCAAGCTGCCCCACGCCGAGGCCAAGGTCACCGACAAACCCGTCGCCAAGCCCGGCGGCAAGGTCGACCCGGCCAAGAGCTTCGATCCGGCCAAGAGCAAGGAACTCCCCGAAAAGCGCACCGCGCAGCAACGGACCTTCCAGAACACCGACGGGACCTTCACCACCCGCAGCTACCCCGAGCCGGTCAACTTCCGCCGCGCCGACGGATCCTGGGCCGCCATCGACACCACCCTGATCCCCACCGGCACCGCCACCGCAGGCCGCGCGGCCCCCGTCCAGAACGGCTGGACCACCACCACCGCCGAGCAGCAGCTCAAGCTCGGCCTCACCGCCGACGCCGACCCGCTGGTCCAGCTCCAGCTCGCCGAGGGCATGTCCGCCGGCTACAGCCTTCAGGGCGCCGCCCCGGTCCAGGGCACCGTGCAGGGCAGCACCATCACCTACACCGACGCCCGCCCCAAGGCCGACGTGACGATCCTCGCCGGGAACTCCTCCTTCAAGGAGAACCTGGTCCTCAAGGACGCCACCGCACCCACCGAATGGGTCTTCCCGCTGCGCCTGCAGGGCGTCACCGCCTCCCTCGACGCCGACGGCTCCGTCCACTTCACCGATGCCGCCGGCACCGTGCGCGGGCGCATGCCCGCCGGCTGGATGCAGGACTCCGCCTTCACGCCCAACACCGAGGAAGGCGTGATCACCGGCGGTGTCACCTACGAGCTCGTCCAGCCGCCCGCCGGCGGCCAGGCGCTGAAGGTCAAGCTCGACGAGGCCTGGCTGCACGCCCCCGAGCGCGTCTACCCGGTCAAGGTCGACCCGCAGGTATCGTCCGTCCGGGCCGTGGAGACCACCTACGCATACTCCGGCCACGAGCAGGACTTCTCCGGCGACACCGTGCTCAAGGTCGGCACCAACAACGGCGGCAAGAATCAGGCCACCTCGTTCGTCAAGTTCACCGGCATCGAGGACTCTCTCAGCGGCGCCACCATCCTCGGCGCCCGCCTGGGCCTGTACAACGGCTGGTCCTACAGCTGCACCCCGCGCACCGTCACCATCCACCAGGTCACCTCCTGGTGGTCGCCCGGCGGAGTACGCGCCTCGTCCGCGCCCTCCACCGGCCCCGCCCTGGCCGCCCCCTCCTTCGCCCACGGTTGGCGGCCCAGCGCCTCCAGTGCCTGGGCCTGCCCAGAGGCCTGGGAGTCGATCGACCTCGGCGCCGACGGCCGCAACCTGGTCAACTCCTGGACCCACCACTGGACCGCGAACTACGGCCTGGCCATCAAGACCGACGCCTGGGACAACTACTCCTGGAAGCAGTTCGGCAGCGCCAACATGTCCGGCGGCCAGCCGTACCTGGACGTCACCTGGTCCCCCTACGGCGCCGACTACGAACTCTGGGGCGTGCAGCAGCCGGTGACCGCCACCCAGGAGGGCATCGTCCGCCTGCGCGTGTGGAACCGCGGCATGGAGACCTGGACGCCCACCAACAACTACAAGATGTCGTACCTCCTGTACGACCAGTGGAACAACAACATCACCGACTACGGCACCAACATCGCCTGGACGTCCATGCCCTACGACGTCCCCCCGGGCGGCAGCGCCGTGGTCGACGCGCACATCCGCTCCCTCCCACAGGGCTCGTACACGGTCGGCTTCACTATGGACCAGTACCAGGTCAGCAACTTCTGGGTCGACGCCTACGTACCTCCGATCACCATCCAGATCCCCTCCGTCAACGTCCCCCCGTACATCACCGGCCTCGCCCCGCCCTCCGGCGCGGTCGTCTACCAGCTCCAGCCCACGATCACCGCCGAGGGCACCGACCCCGACCACGCGCCGTCCCCCGAACTGGACTACAAGTTCCGGGTCTGCCGGGTCGTCGGCGGCGACGCCCAGGTGGACTGCAAGGAAACCGAGGGGTCCCAGCGCCAGCCCCGCTTCGTCATCCCGCCCGGCTGGCTGACCTGGAACGAGCAGTACGCCTGGTACGCCAAGACCGGGGACGGCCAGGCGGAGAGCGACTGGACCGCTCCCTCCTACATCCGCACCGTCCTGCCCCAGCCCAACCAGTACACCGCCTCCGCCGACGTCGGACGCAGCGTCAACACCGCGGTCGGCAACTACACCACCGCCGCCACCGACGCGGCCCTGCCCGTCGTCGGCCCCGAGCTGTCCGTCACCCGCAGCTACAACTCCCTCGACCCGCGCACCGACGGCGCGTTCGGTGCCGGCTGGTCCACCCCCTGGGACATGCGCATCCAGGTCGAGTCCAGCAACTGGCTCGCCCTGCCCGGCAACGTCCTGCTCACCGCCGCCAACGGCTCACGCGCCCGCTTCGGCTGGGACCCGGCCAAGGGCACGTACGTGCCCGGCAGCGGCATGGCCGCCGACTTGCGCAAGACCGACGACGGCGGCTGGACGCTCACTGACCGCGCGGGCACGGTTCACACCTTCGGCGCCGACGGCAGACTCACCCGCATCACCGACCTCGCCGGCCACAGCCAGGACCTCGTCTACGCCTCCGGCCACCCCGTCCAGGTCAAGGACGCCACCTCCGGCCGCTACCTGACCCTCAACTGGACCGGCAACCACGTCACCTCCGTGACCGCCGCCGCCTCCCCCGCCACCTGGTCCTACCAGTACGACGGCGACCGCCTCACCAAGGTCTGCCCGCCCGGCGCCGACCCCCAGGCGGCCACCGGCTGCACCACCTACGACTACGGCACGGGCTCGCGCTACCGCACCGCCGTCCGCGACGCCGGACCCGCCGGCTACTGGCGCCTCGGCCAGGGCGACGGCAGCTCCCTGACCAATGACGCCCAGGTCAGCGACCGCGCCCCGGCCGGGGCCAGGGACGTCACCCCGGGCGCCGACGGCGCACTCGGCGCCAGCGGCAACCAGGCCCTCACCTTCAACGGCCGTTCCACCAGCTACGTCGAGCTGCCCAACCGGGCCATCAGCTCGTCCGTCAACCGCAGCGTCGAACTGTGGTTCCGCACCGCCGCGCCCGGCGTCATCCTCACCTACCAGAACCGCGCCATGGGCGAGGACCCGTACAACATCGTTCCCGCCCTGTACGTCGGATCCGACAACAAGCTGCGCGGCAAGTTCAACAGCCCCGGCACCCCCGTCACCAGCACCCGCGACGTCACCGACAACGCCTGGCACCACGTCGTCCTGGCCGGCGCCCGCGACAACACCGCGATGTTCCTCGACGGCGAGCTGGCCGGCACCACCCCCGGCGACATCGACCACCTCAACATGGACCGCGCCTACCTCGGCGGCGGCTACACCGGCAACTGGCCCGGCGGCAACGGCGGCTGGTCCTGGTTCACCGGCCAGATCGACGAAGCCGCGACCTACGACTACCCGCTCACCGAGCAGACCGTCGCCGAGCACTACGCCCTGCGCACCGGCAGCGCCCAGCTCACCAGGACCACCCTGCCCACCGGCCGCACCAGCGCCCAGGTCACCTACGACGCCACCACCGAACGCGTCACCAAGGTCACCGACGCCGCCGGCGGCGACTGGAAGATCTCCGAACCCACCTACAGCGGCGGCTCCTTCCTCTACAGCAACGCCGTCAAGGCCTCCAACCCGGCCGGCTACTGGCGCCTGGGCGAACGCGACGGCGCCACCGCCGCCAGCGAGGTCGGCAACGGCCTGGCCGGAACCTACGGCGACGGCGTCACCAAGAAAGCCCCCGGCGTCTTCGCCCCCACCGACGACACCGCCGCCCGCTTCGACGGCTCCGCCGACTCCCGGATCGAGATCCCACAGGACGTCCTGCACGCCAAGACCGACCTCGCCGTCGAACTCTGGTTCAACACCACCACCCCCGGCGTGCTCATCGGCGACCAGAGCCGCACCATCGACGACCCCGACGGCGTCGGCGGCAGCTGGACCCCCGTCATGTACGTCGGCACCGACGGCAAGCTGCGCGGCCGCTTCTGCTGCGCAGCCCCCGAAGGCGCCGTCTCCCCGAACCCCGTCACCGACGGCGCCTGGCACCACGCCGTACTGTCCGTGCAAGGCACGACCCAGACCCTCTACCTCGACGGGCAGGTCCTCGGCACCCACACCGGCGCGATCGACCACCAGCAGAACACCCACACCTACATCGGCGCCGGTTCCGCCCGCTTCTGGCCGGCCGCTCCGGGCGACATCAGCCACTTCAACGGCGCCATCGACGAAGTCGCCCTCTACCAGCACCCGCTGAGCGACAGCGACGTCGTCGCCCACTACCGCGCCCGCAGCGCCCAGGTCGCAGGCCAGGGCACCGGTTACCGAGGCTCCGTCGTCGCCGATTCGCCCGGCGCCTACTGGCGGATGGACGAGACCGCAGGCTCCACCGCCGCCAGCGAGGTCGCCGCGATCAAGGGCAACGGCACCTACGCCCCCGCCGCCAAGCCCGGCACCACCGGCGTGTTCGGCCCCGGCGACGGCCACGCCGCCCAGTTCAACGGCACCGACAGCTCGTACGTCGAGGTGCCCGCCCAGATCCTGCGCAGCCAGACCGACCTCGCCGCCGAACTCTGGTTCCGCACCGGGACGGAGGGCGTCCTCCTGGACCAGCGCAACGACACCAGCGGCAACACGGTGCTCGACCTGTACGTCGGCTCCGACGGCAAGCTGCGCGGCATGTTCTTCGGTGCCGACAACGGCCCGATCACCACGGCCGGCACCGTCACCGACGGCTCCTGGCACCACGTCGTGATCAGCGCGGCCCAGGGCACCCAGTCGCTCTACCTGGACGGCACCCTGGTGGGCACCCTCTCCGGTACCGTCAACCACCTCGACATGGACCGCGTCATCATCGGTGGCGGCTATGTCGGCAACTGGCCCGGCGGCAACGGCGGATGGTCCTGGCTGAACGGCCAGATCGATGAGGTCGCCTTCTACCAGCACCCGCTCAGCGCCGACCGCGTCGCCGCCCACTACCAGGCGCGCTCCTCCTCCTCGGCCACCGAACTCGCCGCCCGCGTCACCCTCACCGACCCGGCCGGCAACACCAGCACCGACATCCACGACGCCACCCGCGGCGACCGCCTCATCTCCCGCACCGACGAAGCCGGCAACACCACCAGCTACACCTACGACACCGGCGGCTTCGTCCACACCGTCACCGACCCCAACGGCCACTCCACCGTCAGCGGCCAGGACGCCCGCGGCAACACCGTCTCCCTGACCACCTGCCGCGACGTCAACTCCTGCTGGACCTCCTACACCAGCTACCACTACGACCCGGCCAACCCGCGCGACCCGCGCAACGACAAGCCCACCGAGACCCGCGACGCCCGCTCCGCCGGGCCCGGCGACCCCACCTACCGCACCACCGTCGCCTACACCGCCCTCGGCCTGCCCGAATCCACCACCCGCCCCGACGGCCGCACCACCCGCACCAGCTACACCACCGGCACCGAACCCGCCTACGGCGGCGGCACCACCCCCGCCGGGCTGCTCGCCAGCGAGACCACCGCCGCCGGGGCCGTCACCACCTACGCCTACTACTCCACCGGTGACCTGGCCCGCACCACCGCCCCCAGCGGACTCACCCTCACCTACGGCTACGACACCGCCGGCCGCAAGACCTGGACCACCGAGACCTCCGACGCCCAGCCCACCGGAGTCACCACCACCTACGAGTACGACCAACTGGGCCGCCAGACCGCCCAGACCGGCCCCAAGGTCACCGACGCCGTCACCGGCGACACCCACCAGACCAAGACCACCGCCACCTTCGACGCCGACGGCCGCCCCACCGGCGCCACCACCACCGACATCGCCGGCCTCGACGGCACCCGCACCACCGCCAGCAGCTACGACAGCGCCGGCCGCCTGGAGAGCGACACCGACGCGATGGGCGGCGTCACCCGCTACGGCTACGACACGCTCAGCCGTCTCACCACAGTCACCGACCCCCTCGGCCAGGTCACCACCCACACCTACACCCCGCGCAGCCAGCCCGCGACCACCGTCGTCAAGGGCTGGAACGGCGACGGCAAGGGCACCCGCGACCTCACCGTCGAATCCCGCGCCTACGACCCCGCCGGCCGCCTCGCCTCCCTCACCGACGCCATGGGCGCCGTCACCAGCTACACCTACTTCGACGACGGCCTGCCCGCCACCGTCACCGCCCAGGACGTCACCCAGGCCGACGGCAGCACCCGCTCCATCATCCTGGAAACCGACGAATACGACGGCGCCGGCCACCTCGTCAAGCAGACCACCGGCGGCGGACGCACCACCACCGTGCGCACCGTCGACCCCTCCGGACGCGTCACCCAGACCGTCCTCGACCCGGCCGGCCTGGGCTGTACCACCACCGTCGGCTACGACGCCGACGACCACGTCACCACCAGCACCCTCAAGGTCAGCGACACCGAGAACAGCGTCCAGACCAGCACCTACGACACCGCCGGCCGCCTCACCCGAAGCCAGCTCGCCTCCTCCACCGGCGGCCCCACCGCCGTCAGCACCTTCAGCTACGACCAGCGCGGCCTGCTCACCGCCGCCACCTCCCCGAACGGCAACGCCCCCGGCGCCGACCCGGCCGCCTCCACCACCACCTACCAGTACGACGTCCTCGGACGCCGCACCACCACGACCGCCCCGGCCGTCGCCGCCGAAAGCGGCGGAGCAGCCGCCACCACCGTCCGCCCGACCACCACCACCGGCTACAACGCCTTCGGCGAAGCCACCAGAGAGAAGGACCCGCTCGGCAACACCACTGTCAAGCAGGTCGACAGCCTCGGCCGCACCACCCAGGTCACCCTGCCCACGTACTACCAGCCGGGCAGCACCTCCCCGCTCACCCCCATCACCACCTTCGAGTACGACAAACTCTCCCGGGTCACCGCGACCACCGACGGACTGAAGCGCAAGACCACCTACGCCTACGACCGCCTGAGCCACCAGATCCAGCGCGTCGACCCCAACACCAACGGTGGCCTCGGAGCCCAGACGCCGGTCTACGACACCGCACCCACCTGGACCTCGACCTGGACGCCCAACGGCCTCCAGCTCTCCACCACCGACCCGCTCGGCGCCCGCACCGAAGCCACCTACGACCAACTCGGCCGCACCCTCACCGCGACCACCGTCGAACGCCGTCCCACCCCCCAGAACCTGACCACCAAGTTCACCTGGGATGACGCCGGCAACCGCACCTCCGTCAGCACCCCGTCCGGCAGCACCAGCAGTGCCACCTTCAACCCCGCCGGCGAAGTCATCACCAGCACCGACCCCGTCGGACGCGTCAGCAAGGCCGAGTATGACGGCCTCGGCCGCACCGTGCGCGCCACCGCCCCCCTCGGCGAATCCGTGCGCACCCGCTACGACGCCCTCGGCAACCCCGCCGCCACCGACAACCTCGACCCGGCCGGCACCGTGCTGCGCACCGCGACTGCCACCTACGACCTGGAAGGACGGGTCCTCACCACCACCAGCCCGGCCACCGGCGCCGTCACCAGCACCGCCTACGACGTGCTGGGCCGCCCGGTGAAGCTCACCGAGCCCGTGGCCGCCGGCCAGAACATCACCACTACCCTCGGCTACGACGCCGCCGGCAACCGCACCCGCCTGACCGACGGCCGGGGCAACACCACCGTCTACACCTTCAACACCTGGGGCCTGCCGGAGTCCACCGTCGAGCCGGCCACCACCGCCCACCCGGCCGCTGCCGACCGCACCTGGACCACCAGCTACGACCTGGGCGGCCAGGCGTGGAAGCTCACCGAGCCGGGCGGGGTCACCCGCCAGCGCAGCTACGACCCGGCCGGGCGCCTGGTGCACGAGACCGGCATCAGCGCCGAGACCGACACCGCCGCCCGGGAGCTGGCCTACGATCCGGCCGGCCACCTCATCCGCAACAACTCCGACGCCCTGAGCGCCCAGAACTACGCCTACAACGACCGCGGTCTGCTGATCTCGGCCGGCACCGACCTGACGGCGGCCACCCAGACGTGGGAATACGACGCCGACGGTCGCGTCACCAAGCGCCAGGACAAGGACACGGACTTGACGGTCTTCGGCTACAAGGCCGACGGCCAGCTCGACTGGGCCAACAACCCCAAGCTCAAGACCAAGAACTGGTACGGCTACGACGGTGACGGCCGCCTCAGCAAGCAGTGGTACATCCAGGCCGACCCGGCCGACACGACCAAGGACCAGGTGAAGTCCGAGCGGCGCCTGAGCTATGACCCGCTCGGCCGCCTGGCCGGTGATCAGCTGGTGGCCGTCGGCGGCCCCGGCACCCCGCTCGCCGGCACCGCCTACGAGTACGACCTCGACAACCACCTCACCCGTAAGACCGTCAGCGGCGCCGCCACCGACCCCGTCAACGACAACCGTTACGGCTACGACCTGGCCGGCCGCCTCAGCTCCTGGACCGCAGACGGCACCACCACCGCCTATGCGTGGGACGCCGCCGGCAACCGCACCACTAACGGCACCGCCACCGCCACCTACGACGAGCGCAATCGCCTGCAGTCGGACGGCACCAGCACCTACCGCTACACCGCGCGCGGCACCCTGGCCGCCGTCACCACCGGAGCCAAGCAGGACACCCTCACCTATGACGCCTTCGGCCGCCTGATCACCGAGGGCACCACTACGTACACCTACGACGGACTCGACCGCGTCACCAGTCGCAACGCCGCCCGCTTCACCTACGACGGCGGCTCCAACAACCTCACCAACGACGGCACCTGGACCTACGCCCGCGACACCGCCGGCAACCTGCTGGGCGCCGCCAATGCCACCACCAGCGTGCGCCTGCGCACCGACCAGCACACCGACGTCACCGCAACCCTCGACCCCAACGGCACCACCGTCACCGGCGCCACCACCTACGACCCCTTCGGCAAGCCCACCGCCACCAGCGGCACCGGCACCGGCCTCGGCTACCAGAGCGGCTGGACCGACCCCACCAGCGGCGACGTCAACATGGCCGCCCGCTGGTACCGCCCCGGCACCGGCGGCTTCACCAGCCGCGACTCCTACCTCCTGAGCCCCAACCCCTCCGCCCAGGCCAACCGCTACACCTACGGCAACGCCAGCCCGCTCAACGGCACCGACCCCTCGGGGCACTGCTTCTGGGACGCCTGCGTGGCCGAGGGGGCGCTCCTTTGGGGGGTCGGGGCCGCCGTAGTCTGCTACTTCTCCTGCCAGCAGATGGCCAAGGCAGGAGGACAGGTCGTCGACAACACGATCAGCGGCGCCAAGAACACGTACAACTGGGCCCACGACCAGTTCACCAGCTCGGGCAGCAGCTCCGCAGCTTCGTCGACTGCCGCCTCCAGGCCCTGGGTCAACGACCTCGCGCTGGAAAAGGCGGACGTGCACGCCCGCGCCGCCGAGATTGCGGCTGCCGCAGCTGCGGCAGCTGCGGCAGCCGCCGCAGCCACGACCGACACCACGGCAGCGGGCGACGACACCTGTTGGTCGAACTGTGGCGGAACCTTCCGCCCGGCGAAGCTCCACCGCCCCACGACCACGATCAAGCGGCCGGTGGACATCCCGACCCCCAAGCCGCTCTGGGACCCGCGGAAGACCGACATCGAACGCCCCCCGCCGAAGCCCGACTGGGAGCCGCCGAATCCCAGCGACATCCTTAAGATCATCTCCGCCGTCTACCATGCCGCCGACCTGCTCAACCAGCTCACCACCAACCAGAACACCACCCCCGACCAGGACACCGACACTCACTCGGCTTCGGGTGCGGACCCCGGGAACGACCAGGGCGAGGACAAGAGCTGTCGCGAAGGCGGCGAGGGCTGGGTCCGGTACGGTACCCGTGATATTGCAAATGGGAACCGGGCGACCCAGATGAATGCCTGCCTCGACAGGGCGTGGCTCGATTCTCGCGAGGGTTCGTCGACGACCAGGGAAATCCGGCCGCCTGGATATGAATGGGCCCGCAAGTATGCTGCCTACCTTGGCAATGCTCCGAACCTGGGTCAATGGATAAACAACTGTCATCTACTCGGCAAGAATCTCAGCGGATCCGGCGTTGATCTGGACAATCTGGCGACGTGCTCGCGAGCGGCGAATGCGGATCCCATCGATCCCAGGGACCGCAAGATCGTTCCGAACATGAAGGATCTGGAGACGCAGGTCCATGACGCGATCATGAAGGGCGGTCAGGTCGTCCGCTATACTGTGACGCCTCATTATGAGGATAATCGGACAGTTCCATATGAATTCCAGATAACAGCTATCGGGCAGTATGCGGATGGCACGCGTGGCCTGAACATCGACAAGGCCGTCCCGAACGAAATATTCAGCAATCGTTCGGGTGTCACATTCAACCTCGGCCGAGTGACCAGTAACGGGCAGCCGGTTCCCATTGGGCCGACGCCATAGTGAAAAGGGAGTGAATCGTGATGTCGCCAGAACTAGCGGAGTTGCTGGAAGTGCTGCCTGCCTGTGCCGGAAGCAGTGCCGGAGCCCCGTTGGATGCTCAGGGCCTTTCGGTGGCCGAGCAGGTCCTAGGTGTAACATTGCCGCCCGACTACAAGGAATTCATGACTGCCTACGGCGGTGGTGAGATCGGCTCCTTCGTGTGGGTGGCGCGCCCTGCCGGGTCGGTCGACGAGCAGCCGTACAGCCCGTCCTTGGTTGATGTCACCAGGACTTTTCGAGCCGGGCTGGTACGTTCGCCGGAGCCCGGCAGTGAGAACCTGTCGGCTGACAAAGTACTTCGATGGGGTGGCGATGAGGGTGGCAACGACTATCTGTGGTTGATGGACGGCCCGAAGCCGGAGGAATGGCCGGTACTGATCCAGCTTCATGGAGGGCCGCTCGTGGCGTGCCGATTCGGCATGGTCGAGTACCTGCGCCGGGCATGTGCGGGACTGCACACGGGCGAGTTGGCGGCGCTGAGCCTCGGACCACAGCCCAAGTTCGTGCACTGGCGGGAGTCGTACCGCTTGATGGCTGAGGGCATTGATCCGTGGACCGGCGAACCCTTCGATCTCGAGGAGTTCGACTGACCTCGGGCCCGCAGCCTCCGCGCCGCCGATGCCGGGAACCTCCAGAACACGGCCCGATCGAGGCCGGTCCTCTGCTACACCGGGGCCGGGGACAGCAGGAGCAATGGTGGGTTGATCGTCGGCTCCCGGGCTTCGTGCGTAGGACTACGGAGGGAAACGCTGCGAAACTGGCCGCTGACGAGGACTGCCCTTACCACGTCCACCCCGAGCCTGGCGGGCTGCTCTCCTGGGGTTCCAATCTCAACGCGGACCACTTCTTCTAGTTCTTCTAGCTGACCGAGGTCGACGACCTGATGCCTGGTTGGTACTGGCGTTCTACCGGAGCCTGGAGGAGTGGGACCGCTTCGACGGCGGCTTCGCGGACTTCCTGCTCGCCGTCGTTGGCGGCACCTACATCTACGCGGACGAGGTGGCTCCGTACAATCCCAATGACTCGCTGTGGCGGTTCCAAGGCGACTGCAATCAGGTGGAGTAGCAGAAGGCTGATGGCCGGCGCATTCGAAATCAACAGGCTTCTGAAGCTCATGCCCCCGCACGAGGGGGCCGGCGAGTCCGGTGACTGGGCGGTGGTTGAGCAGGCGTGGGGCTTCCGGTTCCCGCGTGACTACACCGAGTTCATCACCCGGTACGGGCAAGGAGGTATCGAGGACTGCGTCTCCGTGCTCGGCCCCGACGAGCTGCTGCCGCCGGATGCCCCGCAGCCGGGGATGCGTGGCATGACGGAGGAGGCGCGCTGGCTGTTCGAGGAGGACGGCGAGCCCACCGACCAGGTGCGCTGCGCCGAGCAGCTCGTCGCCTGGGGCGGCTCCTCCACGGCCGACACCCTGTGCTGGCTGACGGTTGGGGACGATGCTGACGCGTGGCCGGTCGTGGTTCTCGGCCGGAACGGCGGCGCGCCGCGGGTCTTCGACATGGGGCTGGTCGAGTTCCTCTACAGGATGCTCACGGCGGAGATCGACCCGTGCCCCGTCGGCATCACCGATGCCTGGGGCTGCGAGTCCCCTCGCTTCGTCCACTGGCGGCTCGGCCGGCAGAGGTCTCGCGACAGGCTCGACCCGCTGACCCGCTGACCGGCGGACCGAGGAGTTGACACACCATCTCGTCCGGCGGCCGGTGCTCAGAGCCCGGCCGCCGAACAAGACCGCCGCCGCCATCCCGCGACAAGACCCGGCCTGACCAGTTGGCCTGTTGGGCGTGGTCGCCTTTGACGGCACTCCAAGCTTTCCGGCATCGGCCGAACCCGAAGGCGTTTACGGACACAGGGGTGGTGACCGGAGTCGCGCCGACGATCGCGTTGTCGACCTCCGGTGCCACGCCCGCGCAGTGCCGGATCCAGGTCGGCGGACACTTTCACCGGAGGAGTGGGTGGCGTGACCCGGGTCCGGCGGCGAGGAAACTTGAACTTGTTCAAAACTCTTGCGACGATCTGGCCGACAGGACGGCAGGGCCGAGTCCGGGGGGAGTCATGGGCGTCGTAGTGAGAGCCGAGAACGCGGTGAGGTGGCTCGGCCGTGCCGCCGGCAGATACCTGGCGGCCTGCGCCGTCGGCTGGGCCGGTATCGGCGCCATGGTCACCCTGCTCAGCGGCCATGCTGCAGATCGGAACGCACTGACCGGAGTGCTGGAGCTGGGCTGGGGGCTCACGGTGATGGTCGGTGGTCCGACTGACACCGGCCGGTTACCGCGATCGTGATATGCGGGCCCGCCGTGTTTCTAGGCCTTTTTGCCGGACCGTGGCCGCTGATCGGTCTGCTCCTGTTCCAAGTGGCGTTGCCGGCGGCTGTGGGTCGTCCCCGCCCGGCGAGGATGCCGGGCGGGGACGGGGGAGTTCAGGGTCGGCGGGTGGTGATGGTGATCGGGTGGGCCGTCCAGCCGGTCATGCCGCCGACGTAGAGGGTGGTGCTCCAGAAACCGCCCCGGGCGAGGCAGCGGGCGACGCCCTCGCCGCCGCCGGGGCCGATGCAGATCCGGATGAAGTCCCGGTGGGCCTCGCGGACGGGCAGGCCGCGGACGTGCTCCCAGAGGACGGGGAGGGCGTGGTCGAGGCTGGGGAAGAGGGCGGGCGCCATGAGGCCGGTGATCCCGGCCCGGACGACGGCGGTCACGCGGCAGCCCCCTCGGGGGTGATGCGGCACCAGACGGACTTGCCGACGCCGCCCTCGCGCGGCGAGCAGCCCCAGCTCCGGGCCAACTCGCGGACGAGGAGCAGCCCCCGGCCGGTCTCGGCGGAAACGGGGACGTCGCGGAGTGTGGGCTTCTCGCTGTCGGCGTCGTGCACCTCGATGCGCAGGGCGCCGTCCGGGGCGAGGTGGAAGTGGACGTGGATCAGGCGGTCGCGCGGGACACGGGCGTGCTGGACGGCGTTGGTGACCAGCTCGCTGACGAGCAACTCGCCGGTCGGCAGAAGGAGTTCGCCGACGGGGAAGGGGGCGAGGAAGTCGCGCAGCTCCCGGCGGGCCGCGCCGGGGGACTTCCGGTGCCGGGGGAGCCGGCAGGCGTGTTCGGCGGGGGAGGGGGAGTCGGTTTCAGGCATGGCGGGGCCACCTCCGGAGTGTGCGGGGTGAAGAAGGCTGAGGAAGGCATGGGAATGCCCGGACGATGAGCCCGCCATGATCACGCTGTGTGGCAGTACTCACTACTCCGGGTAGCATGCACCTGTGTGGGCGCATCCTGCAAGCGGCGCTTCTGCAACGATGCAGAGATGGCTAAGCTGGATTGACGCACCGTCACAAGACGGACTGAGGTCCGTCAGCTGAGAGGACTTGCGCATGGCCGCTGAACCGAAGCCGACCGTCCGTGCCCGCCGACTCGGTTCGGAGCTTCGCCGCCTCCGCGAAGCCGTGAACAAGGGGACGGAGGACGCGGCGCAGGCCCTTGCCTGCTCTCGAGCCAAGATCAGCCGCATAGAGACCGGTGCATCCGGCGTGCGTCGGCTGGACCTCCGGATCCTGCTGGACCTTTACGGGGTGACCGGCAGGGAGCGTGATGCTCTCGAGGGGCTGGCGAGGGACAGCAAGAAGCGCGGATGGTGGCACGACTACGGCGACACGATCCCCTCCGCCTACGTCGATGTTCTCGGGCTGGAGGACGATGCCCGGTACATCCGCATGTGGCAGACCATGGTCATCCCAGGCTTGTTGCAGACGAAGGGCTATGCCAGGGCGCTACTGGAAGCCAATCCGGCCGCGGTGCGGCCGGAGCGCATCGATCAGTTGGTCGAGATCCGGATGGAGCGCAAGGAAGTCCTTGCGAAGCCGGATCCGGCCCGGTTCTGGGCGATCATCTGGGAGCCCGCCCTCAGGTGCCCGGTGGGAGGGGCGGAGGTTCACAGAGAGCAACTGGACCACTTGACGGAGACGGCGCAGCTTCCCAACGTCACCCTGCAAGTGGTGCCATTGAATGCCGGCGCGACGGCCGGCGCGTGCGGTGCCTTCGTGATGTACGGCTTTTCCGATTCGCCTACCGCCGGAGCAGTGTTCCTGGAGACACTGACGAGCAGCCACTATCTGGAGCAGCAGGGCGAACTGGATGGCTACGGGTTGGTCTTCGAGTACTTGCGATCAACTGCTCTCAACCCCAAGGAGTCGCTGGATATGATCGCGGCCATCGCTGCGGCGACATGACGATGAGACCAGAAGAGGTGTGAACACGTGACTGTGCCGGAGAGTAACGCTCGGGGTTGGTACAAGAGTAGTTACAGTGCCCAGGCGAACGAGTGCGTGGAGACCCGGCAGTCGGTGTCGAGCGATATGGCTGTCCGGGACTCGAAGGATCCGAGTGGTCCGACCCTCCGGTTCACCGCGGAGGCTTGGGCCGCCTTCATCGGCGGCATGAAGGCTGGCGAGCTCGCGGACGGGTAGACAGGTCTCGGCAGGAGTGTTCGGGTGCGGTGGTAGCTGTGCCGCCGTCGGCCATCGGAGGGCGGGCATGCTCGCATCGGACTTCGGCAATGCTCTGTGGCGCAAGAGCAGTTACAGCGGCCAGGGCGGTGATTGTGTCGCGATCGCCGACTGCGTGCTGGTACCCGGCGCGGGGATCAGCTGGCGCAAGTCGTCCCACTTTGGCGCGCAGAGCGAATGCGTGGAGATGGCCGGCGGAGTGACCGGTGTCGTGCCGGTGCGGGATTCCAAGGATCCCGAGGGCCCCGTGCTGCTGTTCCCCGCCGATGCCTGGTCCTCGTTCCTCGCCGGGGTCAAGGGTGGGGAGTTCCCGGTCGGCTGACCTGACACCAGGGGTGCCCGGCCCGGCGATCGCGCCGGGCCGGGCACCCCTGGTTGCTCGGAGCGCGGACCAAGGGACGCCGCCGGTGCTCACCCGACCGTGGGTGGTTCAGCGGGGTGTGGCGGGTGGATTGGTCGGGCCGACGGGTATGGCCGGGCCGAGCGGGTGGCAGCCGTCCCAGGAGGCGGCCTGTCCGGGCGGGCAGGAGGCGGGGGCGGGCGGCAAGGTGAGTACCGGCCTGGGTGGGATGGTCCAGTCGGGTGAGGGCTTGGCGGCGGGGGCCGCCGGCTGTTTCCGGGTGGGCGATGCCGGGGCCGGGGTGGCGGGCGCCGGTGCGGCCGTGGGGCGGGACCGGGTCGGCTGGGTGGTGACCGGGGCCGCGGGCGTGGCGGTGGCTTCGGTCCCGGCCCCGGCCCCGGGGCTGTCCGTCGTCGGTGCGGCCGCGGGCGTCTCCGTGGGTGCCGGTGCCGGTGCCGGTGCGTCGGCCGACGGGGAAGCGGAATCGGACGGGGAAGCGGAGGGGGAGGGGCCCGAGGTGGCCGAGGTGCCGGGCGCCGCCGGGGCCGGCGACCCCGTCAGCAGGAGCGTCCCGCCGATCCCGGCCGCGCCCAGCACGCACACCCCTGCCGCCACGGCGAGGGTCCGCCGACGCCGCGTCATCCTGTCGTCCTCGACTCTGTCCCCGGGGCCGCCGTCGGCTGTCTTCCGCACTCTTCCTCATCCGTCCGCCATGGTCACGCCTTTGAGCTGCGCGGATGCTACACGAGGCGTCAGGACCGGCAGGCCCGTAACCCCTACCGATACGTGACTGATTCGCCCGCCACCCCCCGCGCCCTACCGTCGGAGACGTCAGCAGGAACCACCGGCCACGCCACGAACTTCCAGGAGCAGCCATGACCGCCTACGCGATCGCCCAGGTCCACTCGGTCGAGTTCGGCCCCGACATCGTCGAGTACCTGGAGCGCATCGACGCCACCCTCGACCCCTTCGGTGGCCGCTTCGTCGTCCACGGCGGCGCGTACGAGACGGTGGAGGGGCGCTGGGGTGCGGGCGGCACGATCGTCATCGAGTTCCCGGACCTCGACCGGGCCCGCGCCTGGTGGGACTCGCCCGCCTACCGGGAGATCCTGCCGCTGCGCACCCGGCACATGACCGCCGACATCATCCTGATCGAGGGCGTGCCGGCCGGTTACCGCGGTGCGGACTCGCTCAAGCACTGACGCCGTTCAGGAGGCCTGCCGTTCGCGCCACCACGCGACGGTTGCCGCGACCTGCTCCTCCAGGGGTGTCGCCCGTACGGTGAACGCCGTCTCGTAGGCGCCGGAGTCCATGACGAACGGGCGGTCGAACTGGTAGCGGGTCTCGCGCAGTTCGCGCAGCAGCGGGGAGAACAGGCCGGCCGCGTTCAGCAGGACGGGCGGCAGGCGGCGCACCGCGACCGGGGCGGTGCCGGCCTCGGCGGCCAGGCGCTCGACCATGGCGCGGGCCGACGCGGCGGGGGCGGTGGGCACGTGCCAGGCCCGGCCCCAGGCCCGCTCCTCGCCCGCGACCTCGGCCAACGCCCGTGCCACGTCCGGCAGGTAGGTCCAGCTGTGCGGGGCGTCCGGGTCGCCGAGCACCGAGACCGGGCGGCCTTTCAGCAGGCCGGGCATCGCCCGGGAGGCGAGGTGGCCGCCGTCGGTGACGCCGGGGCCGAAGAAGTCGGAGGCGCGCACCTCCACGGCCCGGATCCGCCCGGCCTCGTGCAGGGCGCGGGCCTGTTCCCAGGCCGCCGCCCGCACCCGTCCTTTGGGGCCGGTCGCGGCGAGCGGCAGGTCCTCGGTCATCGGGCGGTCGGGGTCCGCCTGGGGCCCGTAGCCGTACAGGTTGCCGAGCATGACGAGTACGGCGCCGCTCTCCTCGGCCGCCGTGCACAGGGAGGACGCGAGGGCGGGCCAGCGTTCGGACCACTGCGGCAGGGGCGGCGCGGCGCATCCGTGGATGGCGGCGGCGCCGCGCGCGGCCGGGGCCAGCGCCGCGGGGTCGCTCGCGTCGAGGGCGAGGTGTTCGACGCCGGGGGCGGGCTGCTGCGCAGGGCGTCCGGAGCGGGTGACGACCCGGACCTCCTGGCCCTGTCCGGCCAGCAGGCGGGCGGTGGCGGCCCCGGCGGGCCCGTGTCCGACGACGAGATGGAAGCTCACCCGCCCCACCCTATCCACGCCCCGGTCGGGGCAAGGCGGCGGCGGGGAGACCCTGTTGAGGGCCTGCACTTATTAGGTATTTAAATCGTAAAAGAAGATCTATGCTGGCGCGGTTCATGATCCCCGCGCGAAGTAAGGTCTGCTGCATTGAAGCTGCCCCGGGTGTCCGCCGTCGTCGCGGCCGCCGTCCTGGCCCCCGCCGTCCTCTTCCCCTCGGCGGCCTCCGCCGCCGACGCCCCGCAGCCGGTCGGCGTCTCGGGTCCCGACACCGCCTCGGGCTCCGCGCCGGACACCTCCGCCCGGGAGACGCCGAGGGACACCGGCAAGGACACCGTCAAGGACGCTGCCGAGGACGCCGGCCCCGCCGACCAGGAGAAGCAGGACCGCGCCGAGATCCAGCGGATCCTCGCCGACCCGGCGACCGGCCCCAAGGTGCGCGAGACGGCCGAGAAGGCGCTCAAGGGCACCGCCGCCGACCTGCGCCACTTCCTGCTGGTCGGGCTGGAGGAGGCGCGCCGGCCCGACAACCGGCTGCTGGTCGTCCAGATCGCGGACCGCGGCGGCCCGGCCGTGCGCAAGGCCGCCGACACGGCACTGCGCGGCACCTACCAGGACGTCCTCGACTTCCTGAAGACCGGCCAGTACGTCGCCCGCGCCGAGGACCAGGACCGTGCCGAGGTCGAGCGCATCCTGGCCGACCCGGAGAGCGGGCCCGGGGTGCGCGAGGCGGCCGAGAAGGCGCTCAAGGGCGGCGCGGCCGAACTGCGCGCGTTCCTGGCGGTCGAGCTGGCGAAGCAGCGGGCGATCGACAACCAGGTGCGGGTCGCCCAGTTCCTGGCCACCGGCGGCCCGGCCGTGCGCGCGGCGGCCCTCAAGGCGTTGAACGGCGACGACGCGGCGGTCCTGAAGTTCCTCACGGAGGGCCGGGCCGCCGCCCAGGCGGAGGACGACCGTGCCGAGATCCTGCGCATCCTGGCGGACCCGGAGAGCGGGCCCGGGGTGCGTGCGGCGGCCGAGAAGGCGCTCAAGGGCGGCGCGGCCGAACTGCGGCACTTCCTGACCGTCGAGCTGGCGAGGCAGCGGGGGGACGACAACCGGGTGCGGCTCGCCCAGATCATGGCCGCCGGCGGCCCGGCCGTGCGCGAGGCCGCCGGGAAGGCGCTGGACGACGGCAGCGACGCGGCGGTCCTGACGTTCCTCACGGAGGGCTGGGCCAGGGCCCGCGCCCAGGACGAGGCCGCCGCGGCCAAGCCCGGCACCGGCACCGACACCGGCACTCCCGCCCAGCCCGCCGGACCGCAGCAGGAGCAGGGCACCCAGCAGCCTCAGGCCGTCCGGCCCGCCGCCCTCACCGGCACGGGCACCGGCACCACCACGGGCACGGGCAGCACCACGGGCACCGGGACCACCACCACCGTCGCCGTCCCCGGCACGCTCGCCGCGACCGGCACCGAAGGGCTCGGCTGGGAGGCCGGCGGCGCCGCCGCGGCCCTGGCCGCGGGCGCGGCGCTGGTCGCGCTCTCCCGCCGCCGCTCCACCGAGGGCTGACACCCCGTCCTGTCCCCGGCCGCCGGCACCACGGCAGCCGGGGACGCGGCACGTCAGCCGTCGCGACCGGCGGACCTCCGCGCGGTCCGCTCCCGCCGCCGGGCCGCGGCGGCGCCGTCGGACTGCCCCGCGAAGGCGCGCCGCGCCACCCCGCCTCAGTCCCCGCCGCCGTCGTTCGAACTCCTGCGCCGACTGCGCAGGACGCTGGGCAGCACCTCCCCGGCGCGGACGGTGAGGGCCGCGACCAGGCGCGTCCAGCGGGGCCCGCCCCGGTCGGCCCACACCACGCACCCGCACCCGGCGACGACCAGCACCAGGACCCCGATCAACACCGCACCGACCACCGCGGCCACCCGCCCTTCCTCCGCACGCCTCCGCAGGCCTGCACACGATCAGACGTACGTCTCCGTGCGTCTCAGTACGCCTCAGTACGCCTCAGTACGTCTGACGTGTGGATCCTTCCACCCGGTTCGGCCCGGGGCCCGGCGGCTGTGCCAGGATGCCGTAGCCGGCCGTCCTGGCCACCGCACCAGGCGCCACCGCACCAGCCCTGCCAGCCGTACCGCCCGTACCAGCCGCACCCGAGGAGTCATCCGTGCCCACCGCCCGGTTCGCCACCCTGCACACCACGGCGGGCCCGATCCGCCTGGAGCTGTTCCCGTTCCACGCGCCGAAGACGGTCCGCAACTTCGTCGAACTCGCCGAGGGCACCCGGGAGTACACCGACCCGCGTACCGGCGAGCCGGGCAGCGGCCCGTACTACGACGGCACGCCGTTCCACCGGGTGATCGCGGGCTTCATGATCCAGGGCGGCGACCCGACCGGCACCGGCACCGGCGGTCCGGGCTACGCCTTCGCCGACGAGTTCCACCCGGAGCTGTTCTTCACCAAGCCGTACCTGCTCGCGATGGCCAACTCGGGCCCGGGCACCAACGGTTCGCAGTTCTTCATCACGGTCGGCACCCCGGCCCACCTCAACCGCAAGCACACCATCTTCGGGCAGGTCGCCGACGCGGCCTCCAAGGCCGTGGTGGACGCGATCGCCACCGCCCCGACCGAGGGCGACCGCCCGGTGCAGGACGTGGTGGTCGAGTCCGTCGAGATCGCCCACGCCTGACGCCGATGGCCGTCGAAGCCGAGGGTTTCCCGCCCCGCCCGGTCCGCGGCGTGCACGCCCGCTACGTCCGCCAGGCGGGCTGCCCGGGCGATGTCGCGATCGTCACCGTGGACTTGGAGCCCTGGGAGGAGGGCCTGCACCTGGAGCTCGCCGCGGGCGCCACGGTGCGCGGCGAGCCCGAGCCGGAGGAGTTGGAGTGCTTCCTCGCGGCGCTGGCCGCGGGGATGCGCGAGGAGCTGGCCGAGCGGGCGCCGGGCCGGGCGGTGGCGCTGGCGGTGGTGGTGCACCACGTCACCGTGCACGCGGTGGACTCGCGGGAGCACTCCTTCCGCGTGGCCGGGCGCCTGGCCGTGCGCGAGGCCCTCGCCCGGGCGTACGGCGAGGACCGGTGACCCGGCAAAGGGGCCGCCGCCCGGTGTGGGTCCGGGCGGCGGCGATGGGTTGACGGTCCGTCAGGCGCAGGTGGTGAAGGTCGGGCTGGTGTTGGCGATGTAGAGCGTGGCGCCGGCGACGGGGTCCGAGCTGATCGGGACGGTGATGGTGTCGTCCGCCGTCCACGGGATGCCGTGGGCGTCGAAGGTCCAGGTGCCGGTGACCTTGCGGGCGACCTTGGCCAGCGTCACCCAGCCGTACTGCTGGGGCGGGACGGTGACGGTCACGCTGTTGTTGACGCTCCTCGACCCGTGCCATTCGTTGGTGAAGTGCAGGGTGGAGCTGATCGTCGCGGTCAGGACGTTCCCGGGGGCGCCTCCGGCGATCTGGGAGCCCATGTCGACGCCGATGGAGTTGGTCCAGCCGCTGTCGTCGGTGACCGAGAAGGACTGCTGGACGGCGCCGCTGGTGTTGTTGAACCAGACGGAGGAGGCGCAGGCGCGCGGCAGCGGCGCGGCGGGGGCCTCGCTCGTCACGGCCCAGGAGCAGCTGGAGGGGTCCTTCTGGCACTGCTTGGCGGCGTGGTCGACGGCCAGGTTGCGGGCGGCCTCCGGGAAGCCGGTGGCCCACTGCTGGTTGGCGGTGCCGTTGCAGGTGTACTGGTCGGTCCAGGCGTCGTCGTACTGGGCGCCGGCCAGCAGGTCCAGGCAGGTGTTGTCGCCCACGTGGCGGATCATGAAGGAGTCGGCGCCGCCGCCGGGGGCCGGCTGCAGGAACCAGCGCTGGCTGGCCTGCCCGGCGCAGGTCTGCTGGCGCAGGCCCGGGGTGAACCAGGACGCCAGGTCGATGCACTTGCCGGTGTCGTTGTTGACGATGGTGAAGGAGGAGTCGCCGGGGCTGACGCTCAGGTGCCAGTTCTGGTGGTAGCCGGGCGCGGAGTTGGTGACGACGTAGGCGCCGTCGCCCGTGTTGCCGTTCTGGACGTCGAGTTGGCGCCCGTTGCTGAGCGACTTGATGGTCAGGCACTGCTGCGGCGACGCGCACGAGGCGGCGGAAGCGGCCGGGGCGCCGGAAGCGGCACGGGCGGGCGCGGCGGTCAGGCCCAGGGCGGCGCAACAGGTCACCAGCAGGGCCGCGAGCAGGCGCAGCCAGGGCGCCGTACGGCCGGGGTTCGCGGTGGCAGGCAAGGAGGGTGTCCTTTCGTCGGGATGGGCGCGGGGGTCGGGCGCGGGGATCGGGCGCGGGGATCGGGCGGAGGGTGCTTACGGCGCGGCGGCGAAGGCCGCTTCCAGGCGCGGGACGTAGTCCACGAGGTCCTGCGCCCAGCAGCCCGCGGTGTGGCCGCCGTGGCAGTCGGCGCCCCAGCCGGTGCCGTCGCCGTAGTCGACGTAGTGGTAGGGCAGTTTGAGGGCGTCCAGGCGGTCCTTGACGCGCTTGGCGGTGCCCTCGGCCCAGAACTCCATGTCGGCGGGGTTGCCGTTGCCGTTGCCGGTGTAGACGGCGATGCCGGTGTGGGTGAGCGCGCCGAGCCGGGAGGCCGGGTCGGCGGCGTTCCAGCGCCAGTCGGCGTTGAACACGGGGTACGGCGTGCCGAAGATCGCGTCACTGGAGACGGTGGGTCCGAAGTCCAGGCCGCAGGGGCGGCCGTCGCTGGGGCCGCACAGCACGGTGCCGGCGTTGGTCAGCATGGCGACGACGGCGCCGCGCAGGACCATCTCGTCGGCGGACAGGTCGTTGGCGCCGGACATGGTGAGGACCTGGCCGAACAGGTCGGGGCGGTCCTGGGCGTAGTGCAGGGCGCCGAAGCCGCCCATGGACAGGCCGCCGACGGCCCGGTGGGCGCGGTCGGTGCGGGTGCGCAGGTTGGCGTCGACGAACGGGAGGACCTGGTTCAGGTGGAAGGTCTCCCAGTTCTGCGCGCCGGCGGCGGTGCCCTGGTCGAGCCAGTCGGTGTACCAGCCGCGCAGGCCGCCGTCCGGGATGACCGTGATCATCGACTGCGCGGCGGTCAGGGCCGGGTAGGCCAGTGCCGGGTCGCCGGGGTTGTCCGAGGCGCCGTGCAGGAAGTACAGCACGGGGTAGCGCCGGTCCGGGTGCTGCGCGTAGTCGGCGGGCAGCAGGATCCGGATGGTGTGCTGCCCGGAGACCTGGGGCGTGGTGACGGTGACGACGAAGTCGGTGGCGCTGCCGGCGGCGGTGCCGACCTGGGTCAGCCCGAAGCCGTCCGTCAGCGGCGGCGGCCCGGGTGCGGGCTCGGAAGCGACCGGCGAGGCGGCGACCGGCGAGGCGGCGGCCGTGGGTGCGGCGAGCAGGAGCAGGCAGGAGGCGAGGGCGGCGACGGCCGTACGGGCGCGCCGCAGCCGGGCGGGCAGGAGCCGGGCTGGGGTCATGGGTCGTCCTCGGCCTTCGACGGTCGGTGGTGGTGGGCGGTTGTCGCGGGCGGTGCTGACGGGCCGTGCCGAAGGGCCGCCGGGACGGTCCGCCCCGCCGGTCATGTCTGAACATCGACAACTCTTGTCATGCGGACCGTCCCGCGCCAGAGCCACCGGCGGCGCACCTGGGCCACTGGCGCATGTGCGCCACCCGCCCGGGTAGGCTCCCCCGGCCACCCGGTACGGCCGGGCGGCGGGGGACACGATGACTGGGGGGAATTCGTGCACGACATGCTGGACCCGGACACCCGACGCGGCCGCGTCTACCGCTGCCTGGTCGGCCGGCCCCGGGCCCGCGTCACGGCACTGGCACACGCCGCGGGCCTCGACGAGGACACCGTGCTCGCCGTCCTGCGGGACCTCGCCGACGAAGGCGTCGCCGTCGCCTTCGACACCGCCGGAAGCACCGACGACCGCGACCACTCCTGGGAGGCGCTGCCCCCCGGCCGGGTGGTCGAGGCGGTCCTGCAGCGCGACGCGCTGCGCCAGGCCACCGCCCGCCGCGCCGGCGCGGAACTCGAACGCCTCTACCGCTTCGCCCGGCGCGACACCGGCAGCTACGGCGCGCTGGAGGTGGTCGAGAACCCCGCCGAGGTGCTCGCCGCCAGCCGCCGCCTGCAACTGGCCGCCCGTCACCAGGTCCGGGTCATCGACGTGCCGCCGTACTCCGGCAGCCAGGCCCACTACGCCGACCAGGAAGTACTGCAGCGCCGCCGGATGGCCGCCGGCGTCGCCTACCGCGCGATCTACCAGGGCTGCGCCTTCGAGGACCCGGTCGCCGGGCCCAACATGGCGCGCATGGTCGAGGCGGGCGAGCAGGCCCGCACCCTGGACGAGCCGCCGCTCAAACTCGCCATCGGCGACGACGACCTCGCCATCGTCACCCTGCCCGCCGACGACCGCCCCGGCGTCGTCTCCCTGCTGATCCGCCCCTCCAGCCTGCTGCAGGCCATGACCGCCGTCTTCGAGACCCTGTGGCGCCTGGCCGTCCCGGCCAGCGTGGCCGACGTCGACCTGCGCATCGACGAACGCGACCGGCGCATCCTCACCCTCATGGCCGGCGGCGCCACCGACGACGCCATCGCCCGCCGCCTTGGCCTGGGCCGACGCACCGTGGTGCGCCGCGTCTCCGTCCTCCTCGCCCACCTGGGCGCCACCACCCGCTTCCAGGCCGGCGTCCAGGCCGCCCGCCGCGGGTGGCTGTGAGGCGGCACCGCACCGCGGCGACGGCGAGTGACGCGCGCTCAGCAGGCCCCGCGCGGGCCGGCGCGCCGGTGCGGGCCGGTCGGCTTCCTGCCGTCGCCCTCCCTGCCCTCGCCCTTCCTACCGTCGCCCTTCCTGCCCTCGCGCGGTGCCACCCGGCTCCTGGCGCCGCCGCGCCCTTCGGTGCCACCCCAGTGCCGTACGGGCGTCCGTGAGCAGCCAGCCGCCCAGGAACACCGCGCCGGCCAGCAGGAACACGGCCGGAATGCCGAACACCGGGACCGACACCAGGCTCGGCCGGCCCGTGGACATCCGCCCGTCGTCCGCCAGCCACACCCGGACCGCCTTGCCCTCCGGGTAGGGGCCCTCCGGGCGCTCCGCGCTGAACTCCCGTCCGTCGACGCTCCAGCGGAAGGTGCAGGCGTACGTCCTGTCGCCCAGACCGCCGCCCTCCACCGGCACCTGGCCGGTCACCCGGCAGTGCGTCACGGTGGCCGGCACGCTGCGCGGCTCGTGCAGCCGGTCCCGGACGGTCTGGGCGATCTGTGCCGCCAGGAACACCGCGCCCAGCGTGAGCAGCAGGAAACCCGCCACCCGCACACCGGTGCCCGCGAACCCGCCCCCCGACCCCTCGCGGCGCAGTGGCACCGAGGCGGCCAGACCGGCCACCGACGCGGCGGCGCACACCCACGGCAGGGGCCCGGCCACCGGCTCGTCCTGCGACCACGCCCACACCGTCGCGCCGCCCGCGACGGTCAGCGCCACCAGCGCCACCGCGGCCACCACCGTCGCCGCGGCGGCCGTCCGCCCCGGCCCGCTCCCCGTGTCCGTCACGCCGCTGCCCTCCCCCCCGGCCGTCCGGCCGTTGCGCAGATCCTCCTACCGCCGGGGAGCCCGCCCACACCCCGCGGCCGGTTTCCGTGCCGAGCGGTGACGCGGCCGCGACATCGTCACGCGCCGTTGCCCGCGCGGGAGTTCGGCGTGGCGGCCCCGGAGCCGGGCCGGTCCCGTCCGGTCCCCTGTCACCGGCCCCACCTGCCCGCATTCCGCGGTGACGGCCCATTGCGGTTAGATCACGACGTGTCCGATTCATCGAACATTGGGTGAGAGTGTGGTGATTGATTTGGTTGGCAGCGGTGTCGACGGGCTCTCATAATTCCTGCTGACACGCGTGACGGACGGTTTCGGAGAACCCGTTGGGGTCGTGGTTCCCATGGAGGGCCCGCGCGTGAGAATCCGCATTCTTCGCTGGGGGAGTCCCTTGCCCGTGCCCGAGAACGAGAGCGCCGCCGGACCTCCGGCACCGGCGCAGCCGCCCGCTCCCGCGCCCGCTCCCGCGCCCGCTCCTGCGCCCGCCCTCGTGCCGGAGCCGGACGCCGCACCGGAGCCGGACGCAGTGCCGGTGCAGGACGCCGCGCCTCAGCCTCAGCCGGCACCGCGCCGCCTGCCGCGCGCCGTCGGCGTCGCGCTGGCCACCGCCGGCCTGCTCGCCGTCACGGCGGCCGCCGCCGCGGTGACCGTCGCCGTCGGCAGGCCCGACCCCCGCCCGGCCGCCGCGCCCGTGGCAGCCGCCTCCCCGAAGGCGAGCACCGCCACCGCGAGCGCCTCCCCGACGGCCGAGCCCGTCCCGCTGCCGACCGCCGTCCCCGCCGAACCGGCCCCGGCCAGCACCGTCAAGGGCACCGTCAGCGGCAGCAAGCACGAGGGCGACCTGCGCTTCTTCCTGCTCCCGATCCCCGCCGGCGGCGAGTCGTACGGGCCCGCGGACGGCATGACCATGAGCGACGACGACGTCGCCGCCCTCTTCGGCAAGCAGGACGGCATCAAGGGCATCCTCGCCTCCTACGGCTACAAGGAGGGCGCCGGCCGGACCTACCGGACCGCCGACGGCAAGGCCGAGGTGACCGTCACCCTGCTGCACCTCGGCTCCGCCGCGATGGCCTCCGACTTCGTCAAGGGCTACACGGTCTCCTCGCAGGACCCGATCGACATCGACGGCGTCCCCGGGGCCCACGGCTACCTGAAGAAGCCCAAGCAGCAGGCGTACACCGGCTCGATGACCGGCATCGCCAGCCAGGGCGACGTCCAGTACACGATCGACGTCGACGTGAAGGGCACGCCGGACAAGGCGCTGCTGAGCGAGCTGATGAAGCGCCAGCGCGACTGGCTCGCCTCGGGAGGCTGAGCCCCCGCGCCGCCGCCCCGCGCCGCCGCCGTGCGTCGCCTGTCCTCCGACGCCCCCGCCCTTCCCTCCTCTCTGGAGCCACTGCCGTGACCACCGAACCCGCGGAGCCGGTGCCCGCCGCGCCCGCCGCGCCCGCCGTTCCACCGCCGCCCCCGATGCCGCCCGCCGCCGAACCGTCCCAGGCCCTGCCGCCTGCCGAGCCCGGCGACCTGCTGGAAGCCGGCCCCGACCGCGAACCCCGCGCCCCGCGCCGCCCCCGCCCGGTGCGGCTCGCGGCGTACGCCCTGGTGCTGGGCGCCCTGGCCGGCGGCGGCGTCGGCTACGCCGTGCAGGCCCAGCGCCCGCCGACGCCGCTGCCCCCGCTGCAGGTCGCGCACCCGTCCTATCCGGCCGCGGCGGTCGACCCGGCGGCCCTCGCC
This sequence comes from Streptomyces sp. NRRL S-350, assembly GCF_000719705.1. Lineage (GTDB taxonomy): Bacteria > Actinomycetota > Actinomycetes > Streptomycetales > Streptomycetaceae > Kitasatospora. Next base: position 58,515 of record NZ_JOHO01000032.1, read on the forward strand.
GCCGAGCAGCCCGCCCCGCCGGCCATCGACGGCGACCTGACCAAGCTGCTGCTCACCGCCCCCGAGGGCAGCACCGCCTGGTTCGACTACCCGGACAAGCCGAGCTGGGTCTCGGTCGGCGAGATCGCCGAGCGCAGCGGCGACGCGGTCTACGAGTTCAAGGACCTCGCCTCGCGCGGCTTCCGTCGCGCGGCCGAGGTGGACTGGAAGAAGGACGACGTCCGCTACCGCGTCTCGCTGCTGCAGTTCGCACCGGAGGACGCCGACCAGGCGAGGTCCGTCAGCTGGGAGCCCTTCGCCGGCGACGGCGCCAACGGCGGCTACAAGGTGGAGAGTTCGCCCCGGCACTGGGCGGAGAGCACCGACCAGTACTACTACGGGCAGGCCGTCGCCAAGCGCGGCTCGCTGCAGATGACGGTCGAGGTCTTCGCCACCGCGCCGGTGAACGCCGACACCCTCAAGGACCTCGCCAAGCGGCAGTGGGAGCGGCTGGTATGAACGACGACACCGTGTCCGTGAACCCGGCCGCGCCCGGAACCGCCCCCGCGCCCGGAAGCGCCCCCGCGCCCGGAAGCGCCCCCGCGCCCGGGGCCGCCGCCGAACCCGCGCAGGCCGTCGAGCCGGCGCCGGGGGCCGAGCCCGCCACCACCGAGCCCGCCACCACCGCCGGGTCCGCCGCGCCCGCCCCCGGCTCCCGCCGCCTGCTGCGCGCGGGTGCCGCGACGGCCGCGGCCGCGCTGGTCGGCGTGGCCATCGGCGTGGGCATCATCAAGACCCAGTACGACGACCCCGCGCCGGCCACCGCCGCCGCCCCGTCCGCCGCGCCCGCCCCGACGGCGACCGCCACCCCGTTCGGCGCCAAGTCCAACGGCAGCCACTTCGGTTCGCTGCGCGACCTGCTGGTGCCCGTCCCGGCCGGCTACCAGCTCGGCCCGGACGACGGCGCCTACGGCAACGACACCGAGCTGAACGGCGAGCAGCTGTCCGCCGAACTGGACGCCGAACTCCAGCAGATCCCCAAGGACAAGCGCGACAAGCTCAGCTCCTACTGGCAGGGCCTGCACGTCAAGGCCACCGGGGTGCGCACCTACCGCGCCAGCGGGGACGACCTGGTGATCGGCCTGAAGCTGCGCCAGTTCAACCAGCAGGAAGTGCAGCGGATCAACGAGTACACCGCGGTCTTCACCGGCGACACCGGCCTCTTCCGGATCGGCCCGAGCATCCCGGGCCACCCCGAGGCGCACTGCTACCTGATGCCGGCGCCGCCGTCCGCGCCGATCGACTACCTGGAGTGCTCGGCCGCCGAGGGCGACCTCCTGGTCGTCATGAACGCCGAGGGCGTGGCGCCGCTGCCCAAGGACCGGATCGTCGCCCTCTTCACCCTGCAGCTCGACCGCCTCGCCCGCCCGGGAGCGTCCGTATGACCGACCACGCCACCGCGCCGCAGCCCCAGCCGGGCGACGCCGTCAACGCCGTCAACGCCGTCAACGCCGTCAACGCCGTCAACGCCGTCAACGCCGTCAACGCCGTCGACGCCAGCGACGGCATCGATGCCGTCTGGGCCCCCGAGGTCCTTGAGGCCCTGGAGGTCCCCGAGTCCCCCGAGTCCCCCGAGTCCCCCGAGGCGCTCGCGGAGCAGCAGGCCCGTCGGGCCCGCCGCCGCAAGGCCGCGGTCCGCTGGAGCTGCGCCGCCCTGGTGTTCGCCCTCGCCGGCACCGGCACCGCCCTGGCCGTCACCGCCCCCGAGCGCACCGACATCCCGGGCCTGGCCACCGCGGGCGACGGCCGCTACACCTTCCCGCCGCTGGCGCTGCCGCCGCTGCCCTCGGGCAAGGCCGCGCCGGACGGCAAGGGCAAGTCCCTCCACTACGCGGACCTGCGCCACCTGCTGCTGCCGGTGCCCAAGGAGGCCGGCGGCTCGCCGGCCGCGCCCACCTTCCCCGCCCCCAAGGCGAGCCCCGCGGCCTCCGGATCCGCGACGGCAGCCCCGGCCACGCCACCCGCCGCGTCCCCGACGGCCTCCGCCACCCCCGCCGCCGGTGCCACCCCCGCCGCCGGTGCCGTCGCCGACTGGGTGCCCTGCGACGCGATCCTCGCCGAGCAGCAGGACCCGGCCAAGCTGCGCGAAGCCCTCCTGGAGAACGCCTGCCGCGCGGCCACCGTCCGGGAGTGGACGGCCTCCGACGGCACCCGCACCCAGATCCGGCTGCTGCGCTTCGGATCCGGCATCGAGTCCCGGGGCACCTACACCGCCCTGCGCTCCAAGGGCCGGCCCAAGGCGGCCCCCGACACCAAGTCCACCCCGCACGAGAGCTGGGACACCGTCGGGGGTGTCGAGCTGACCGCCCTGGAGTCCACCGCGAACGGGCCCAAGGGCAGCCCCACGGCCCGCGTCGCCTACCTCTCCGCCTCCGACATCCTGGCCGTCATCACCATGACCAACCCCGACGGCGTCCCCACCAGCCCCTTCCGCCAGGTCGTCACCCTCCAGTCCGACCTCCTGGCCTGACGCCGACCAGCACTGCGGCCACCCTCCGCGATCCGCTCCGATGACCCCGGGGGCTACCGCTGCCGGCCGGATCGCGGAGGTGCCGGACGGACGAGCGCGCACGGTCATGGCGGACGAGTCGGCGCAGGGCCCCGCACCCGACCGGGCAGGGCGTCGAGTGGGTCGAAGTCCTGCCCGCCCAGGAACGGTCGAGGTGCATGCGTGGGGTGGCTTCGGGTGCCGGGTGCCGGGGCCGGGTGCCTCGGCTCGCTTCGCGCGAACCGGTGGGCAGCTACTCGCCCTTACGCCCGTGCGCAGGAAGTCGGATGGGCCGACTTCCTGCACGCCCCCCTGCGGCCGCTTGCCCGCAAGGGGCGCGCGGTCGCGTCAGGTGGCCGCCGGGGTCCACGGCAGGCGGGTGCCCGCCGTGAACCCGGCCTGCGCGGCGAGGGCGAGGGCGGCGGCCGGGCGGAGCTCCGGCGGGTCGGCCATGAAAGCCAGGACCGGGCCCAGTTCACGCTCGGTCAGGCGTTGGGCGCGGGCTGCGTCCAGCAGCTCCTCCAGCTGCCGGTAGAACCCCGCGACGTACGCCGACGGGTCCGCCTCCTCCGGCGGGATCCGTTCCCAGACCCGTTCGGCGAGCCGGTCCTCTGCCTTCGCCGCCGAGCCGGTCAGCGTCGCGCCGGGGTCCGACTCGCCGGGCGCGCTCCGCCAGCGCCCGGCGTCCGGCTCCCACCAGAAGCAGAACCCGGCCCGGTCCGCGGGCGCGGGCACCCAGTGCGGCGCGCCCGCCAGCAGCGCCCGCACGTCGCGCTCGGTGCTGTAGTCCACGTCGAAGCCGCTGACCACGGCCCGGCCTCCCGGCAGCCAGGTCAGCTGCCAGCCGTTGCCGCTCCCGTCGTCGTGGGTCAGCACGCCGTCCGGCTCCACCCAGTACCCCAGCTGCTGCCTGATGCCCTCCTGCAGCACGGCCACCACCCCGCCCAGCAGCCAGGACTCCTCGGGCGGCGGCGGCAGGTAGTCGGACACGGCGAACTCCTCGAAGCCGGCGGGATGCGGGTACGCCTGCACGGACGTCCACCCGTCCCGGGCGGTTCCCCGGCCCCCGGGGGGTGTCAGTCGGTTGCCGTGGGCAGCAGGCCGCGCTCGGCGAACACCTTCTTGGCGACGAAGGTGGCGTTCAGCGCCTTGGGGAAGCCGCAGTAGCCGGCGGAGTGCAGCAGCGCCTCGACGATCTCCTCGGGCGTGAGCCCCACGTTGAGGGAGGCGTTGACGTGGACCTCCAGCTGCGGCTCGCACCCGCCGAGCGCGGTGAGCATCCCCAGGGTGACCAACTGTCGGTCGCGCGGAGCCAGTTGGGGTCGGCTGTAGATCTCCCCGAACCCCCACGCGACGATCTGGTGCCCCAGTTCGGGGCTGATGTCGCCCAGCGACTCCACGACCCGCCGTCCGACCTCGCCGTCGATGCGGTCGAGCACCTCCATCCCGCGCTCGAAGCGCTCCCGCCGGTCCTGTGCGTCGTTCGCGGCCGTGTCCATCGCGGCACTCCTCTCCCGGCCGCCCTGCCGGCGGCCCACACCCCAGCCCGGCCGCCGAGGCCGGCGGCCGGGTTCCACGGCAGAACCGTAGGACTTGGAGTGCACTCCAACTCAAGCCCGACACGAAGCCGAGCCGGTCCTGCGTCGGACCCGGGCCGGACCCGCGCCGGCGCGGTGGTGCCGTCGCGAGGAGCGTCAGGCCCGGTGGTACTGGACGGGGGAGGGCACCTCGCCGCCGAGTTCGGCGGCGGCGCGGCGGGCCCAGTACGGGTCGCGCAGCAGCTCACGCCCGAGCAGGACGGCGTCGGCGCGGCCCTCGGCGACCACGGCCTGGGCCTGGGCGGGGTCGGTGATCAGGCCGACGGCGGCCACGGGCAGCCCGGCCTCGTTGCGCACCGCCTCGGCGAAGGGCACCTGGAAGCCGGGTGCGGCGTCGATCCGGGCGTCGGGGACGAGGCCGCCGGTGGAGACGTCCAACAGGTCGACGCCGTGGGCCTGGAGTTCCTTGGCGAGTCGGACGGTGTCCTGCGAGGTCCAGCCCTCGCGGGCGTCCTGCGGGTTCTCGGTGAGCCAGTCGGTGGCGGAGACGCGGAAGAAGAGCGGCAGTTCCTCGGGCCACACGGCGCGCACGGCGTCGACGACCTCCAGCGCGAAGCGGATGCGGCCCTCGAAGGAGCCGCCGTAGCCGTCGGTGCGGTGGTTGGTGTGGGGGGAGAGGAACTGGTGGATCAGGTAGCCGTGGGCGCCGTGGATCTCGGCGACCTGGAAGCCGGCGTCGAGGGCGCGTCGGGCGGCGTCGGCGAACTGCCGTACGGTGTCGCGGATCTGGTCCCCGGTCAGCTCGTGCGGAGCGGTGTGGGCGGGGGAGAAGGGCGCGGTGCCGGGGCCGACCGGCTGCCAGCCGTGCTCCTCGCCGGGGGCGAGGGCGCGCCCGCGGTCGACCCAGGTCCGCTCGGTGGATGCCTTGCGCCCGGCGTGGGCGAGCTGGATCGCGGCGACGGTGCCCTGGGACTTCAGGAAGGCGGTGATCCGCCGGAAGGCCGCGGCCTGCTCGTCGTTCCAGATCCCGAGGTCGTACGGGCTGATGCGGCCCTCGGGGCTGACGGCGGTGGCCTCGGTGATGATCAGCCCGGTGCCGCCGGCGGCGCGCGCCGCGAGGTGGGTGAAGTGCCAGTCCGTCGGCACCCCGGCCGCGTCCCCGTCCGGCAGGGCGCTGTACTGGCACATCGCCGGCATCCAGATCCGGTTGGGGACGGTCAGGGCCCGCAGGGTGTAGGGGGTGAAGAGGGTGGTGCTCATGTCGGACTCCCGTGGGGTCGGCGGCGCCGAGGCCGAGGGTCGAGGTCGAGGGGCGCCGGGCAGGACGTACCCGCAACTGATTGCAGCTGCAATTTATGCTCCACAAGATAGTTGCACGCGCCGCACATTTGCAAGGTGTCGACGGCCCGCGAGCAAGAAGGCGGCGCCGCCCGGGAACCCCGGACGGCGCCGCCGTTCACGCCTCGGCCGTCAACGCAGCGTCAACGCAGCCTCCGCGAAGCGTCAATGCAACCTCCACGCGGCGTCAACGCACCGCCTGCGGCACCCGCGGGGCGGGGACGGTCCGCGCCGGGGCCTTGGCGGCGCCCGGCGCTGCACCAAGGGCCGTGCCGCGGGTCTCCTCGGCCCACAGCACGCACACCAGCAGGCCCAGCGCGGTGATGCCGGCGGCGATGAGCATCGTCGGCCCGGTGCCGAGCCCGGTCAGCGACAGCGGCAGCAGGTAGGTGCCGACGGCCGCGCCGATGCGGCTCACCGAGGTGGCCACACCCACGGCGGTGGCCCGGATCTCGGTGGGGAACAGCTCGTTGGGGTACGTCCAGTCGAGCACGTTGGGCCCGCCGCACAGGAAGGCGTACGCGCACAGTGCCAGCAGGGCGATCGCGGCGGGGGCGGTGGGCCACACGCCCAGCAGGGCGAGCGGGACGGTCATCAACGCGAAGGACCAGATGATGACGGGCCGGCGGCCGCGGCTGTCGATCAAGCGCAGCGCCGGGTAGCAGCCGAGCAGGAAGACCAGGCTGATCAGTCCGGTGCCCAGGGTCTCCATCACGGTGCCGCCCGGCATGCCGAAGGAGGAGAGGATCTGCGGGCCGAAGGTGAGCATCGCGAACAGCGGGCCGACCTGGCACAGGAAGAAGAGGCCGCAGAACAGGGTGCGGCGCCGGTAGGGCTGGGTCATCAGCAGGCGCAGCCCGGCGGGCCGGCCGGCCTCGGCCGGGTCCGGCATCAGCTCGCGGCCGTCCACCCGCACCCCGAGGTGCTTCTCGACCACGCGCACCGCGTCACCGACCCGCCCGTTGGCGGCCAGCCAGCGCGGCGACTCCGGGGAGCCGCGGCGGATCACCAGGAAGACCACGCACAGCACCGTGGAGCTCGCGAGCATCCACCGCCAGCTGCCCGGCCCGGCCAGTTCCAGGAACAGGTAGCCCACCACGTAGGCCAGGACGGAGCCGGCGTACCAGGCGACGATCTGCTGACCGAGCAGTCGCCCGCGCCGCTTGGCGGGCAGCCACTCGGCGAGCAGCGAGGTCGCGATGGGGTAGTCGGCGGCCACGGCCATGCCGAGGACGAAGCGCAGCAGGGTGATCGCCCACACCGCGTCGACCCAGAAGGAGAGCACCGAGCAGGCGACCATGACGAGCAGGTCGGCGGTGTACATCACCTCCCGGCCGATCTTGTCGGTCAGCACGCCGAAGAGCGCGCCGCCGACGAACATGCCGACCAGGGCGGCGGCGCCGATCAGGCTGACCTCGGCGGTGGACAGCCCCAGGTCGGGGCGCATCCCGATCAGGGCGACGCCGACGATGCTCAGGATGTAGCCGTCCAGCAGCGGTCCGCCCGAACAGGCCAGGGCCAGCCTGCGGTGGAACGCGGTATACGGGGCGTTGTCGATGGTCTGGGACATGTGCTTGGGGTCCTCCGGAGCGTACGGCGGCGGGCCTGGGCCCGTTCACCGTGCGCCGGGTAGACGGCAGGGAACGGCGCCGCCCGCTCGGACGGCGCCCGCAGCCCGATCACACCGGGCGACCGTCCAGGGTTGCCCCGCCCCGCCGGGCCCACCACGAGGTCCAAGGTCAAACGGACTGATGACCTTGGTCCCGAAACGGGCAGGACCTCCGGCCACACCGATCCAAGCCTCACCCAGTCCTGCCGGGCCCGTCGCCCTCCGGCCGCCGGATCGGGCACACAGCGTGACCCTTGTCACTCCGGGCGCCCCGGCCCGGTCCCGGCCTGTGGCTGATCCCACAGCGGCGGGTGTCAGCCCGCCCCCGCGGCCGCACCAGTCCCCGGAGCGGCGCCGACCGCCGGGGCCGCGCCGACCGCGGGGACCGCGCCGACTGCCGGGGTCGCGCCGACCGCCGAGGCCGCGCCGGGCCGGGCCGCGCGCAGCCGGGCCAGACCCACGTCCAGGGCGGCCTCCAGGTGGGCGACGGAGCCCGTGGTCATGAGGATCAGCACGCCGCCCTGCACCCCGGCCAGCAGCGCCGCGGCCTCCCGGTCGGCGTCCAGGGCCGGGTCGGTCCCGCCGACGGCCTGCAGGTGGCGCACGCCCGCCGCCAACTGCTCCTGCCACTGCCCCAGCAGCTCGCCGGCCACCGCCCGCGCCGCCCCGGTGGCCGACCCGAGCGCGGACAGGGCCACGTGCAGCGGGCAGTCCGAGCCCTGCGCCCGGTAGCGGGCGACGACCTTGTCGCGCCACCGGTGCCAGGCGTCCCAGGAGGTGAGGGAGCCCAGCTCCGGCTGCTGGTCGTCGATCACCCGGGCCGCCTCGTGGCGGGCCACGGCCAGCAGCAGCTCGTCCTTCCCGCCGGGGAAGTAGTGGAACAGCTGGCTCTTGCTGGTCGCGGTGCGGGCCATGACGTCCTCCAGCCGCACCGCGAACACGCCCTCCTCGCGGATCTGCCCGGCGGCGCCCTCCACGATGCGCTGCCTGGTCGCGGCGCCCTTGCGGGTCAACGGCACGTGCCCTCCCGGTGTCCTGGTCGTCGGAACGGGCCCTGCGATCCGGCCCTGCGATCCGGCCCTGCTCCGATCCTGCGATCCGATCCTCGGATCCGATCCTCGCGCACTGCGCGTCCGGTGCGCCCCCGTCAGGGGAGGAGCAGCAGCTTGCCGGTGGTGCGCCGGGATTCGAGGTCCGCGTGTGCCCGGGCCGCCTCGGCGAGCGGGTAGCGGCCGGTGATCCGGGGGGTCAGCCGCCCCCGCAGGACGAGGTCGAACACCTCGCCGGAGCGCCGCACCAGGGCCTCGCGGGTGGCGACGTGGTGGTGCACCATCGGGTACGTCAGCAGGATGCTGTTGGGCAGGTCGGTGGGGCGCAGCGTCGGCACGCCCATGAACGGGCCGTAGTAGGCGTGCACCCCGTGCGGGCGCAGGGCCAGCTGCGAGGAGGCGAAGGTGTCGGCGCCGCCGCCGTCGTAGACCACGTCGGCCCCGCGGCCGCCGGTCAGCTCCCGCACCGGCTCCTCGAAACCGCCGCCGGCGTGCACCAGCACGTGGTCGGCCCCGGCCTCCCGGGCGACGTCCGCCTTCTCCGGGCGCGAGACCAGGCCGATCACGTTCCCGCCGCGGGCCTTGACCATCTGCGTGAGCAGCAGGCCCACCCCGCCCGCCGCCGCGTGCACCACGGCGGTGTCGCCCGGGCCGACCGGGTACGTCTCGGTGCTCAGGTGGCTGGCGGTCAGGCCCTGCATCAGCACGCCGCCCGCGATCTCGTCCAGCACCCCGTCCGGCACCTTGACCAGCGAGTCCGCGGGGACGGCCAGCAACTCGGCGTAGCTGCCCGGGTGGTAGAACCAGGCGACCCGGTCGCCCACGGCCAGGCCGTGCACCCCCGGCCCGAGGGCGGCGACGTACCCCATGCCCTCGACGCCCAGGCCGGTGGGCGCCGCCCAGCCGGGGCCGCCCTGCGCGCGGGCGCCGACGTCCATGTAGTTGACCCCGGCCGCGCCCAGGCGCACCAGCGCCTCACCGGGGCGGGGCACCGGGTCCGGCAACTCGGTCCAGCGCATGACCTCGGGGCCGCCGTGCTCCTCGATCCGGATCGCGTGCATGGGCTGACACCTTCCTGTGCGGGCTCGTTCGTGAGGGAACGTGCAGCACGGTAGGCAGCCGAAAATGGACCCACAAGTCCAATCCTTGCGGGTGCGGCGAGTCGGCCCCGAGGCACCGCAGCCGATGGAACCGCTGCCGCGCACCGGCCGCACCGGACCCCAACTCCCCTGATCAGTAGGAGAGTCGGAGAGTCGGAGCGTCGGCCGACCTGCCGACGTGAGAGGTCCGGCGTCGGTCTGCCGACGATCCGGGGGCCGGAACACCATGCGCGGACGACCACGTCGACTCCAGCGCGCTCCGCTACAGCGTGGTCGACCTGCCCGACCGGTTGGCCAAGGCCTTGGTCGCTTTCCTGAAGCACTTCGGCCTCGCGTCGGGCAGTTTCGATCTCGCCGTCGACCGGGCCGGGGACGCCCACTGGCTGGAGTTGAATCCGAACGGGCAGTGGGGATGGCTGGAGGACGAGACCGGCCTGCAGCTGACCCGCGCGTTCGCTGACCTTCTCGAACAAGGAGGGCCATGACCCCGAACATCCCGGACATCCCGGACACCGCGCCCGAGCGCCGCGCGCTCGCCGACCGTCTCGAAGCGAGCGGCGACCTGACCAGTCCGGCTTGGAGAGCGGCGGTCGAGGCCGTGCCCCGCGAGCTGTTCCTGCAGCCCGGGGTGTTCCTGCCCACCGACGACGGGTGGTGGCGGCCGGTGACCGCGCTCGGCGCCGACCCCGAGGAGTGGGTGCGGATCGCCTACAGCGACCAGTCACTGGTCACCCAGCTCAACGGGCACCTGACGGCCGACCAGGCCTCCGGTGCCGTACGGGGGTTCCCGACCTCCTCCTCCACGGTCCCGGCCACCGTGGTCAGCATGATCGAGGCCCTGGAGTTGGAGGACGGGCAGTCGGTGCTGGAAATCGGCACGGGCACCGGCTACTCGACCGCGTTGATGTGCCACCGCCTCGGCGAAGACCAGGTCACCACCGTGGAAGTGGACCCGGAGGTGGCCGCCCGGGCGGACGCCGCGCTGGAGACGGCCGGCTACTCGACCTGGACCGTGACCGCGGACGGTCTGCTCGGCCACCCGTACCGGGCCCCGTACGACAGGGTGGTCGCCACCTGCGCCGTCCGCCGCATCCCCTACACCTGGGTGCGGCAGACCAGGCCGGGCGGCACGGTCCTGGCCACGGTCGGCTCCTGGGCGTACGGCACCGGTCTGGCCAAGGTGACCGTGGGGGAGGACGGGACGGCGCAGGGCCGGATCATCGGCCGCTCCTCCTTCATGCCGGCCCGTTCCCAGGCCGTGGTGCCGCTCGCGGGGGACCTGTCGGCCCGGGCCGCGTACGCCGACACCGAGCGGCGCACCCCGGTCGCCCCGCAGGTGCTCAACGAGTGGACACCGGCCTTCCTCGCCCAACTCGCCGCGCCCGGAGCCCAGATGGTCACAGCGGTCGCCGGCGGCGGCGAGCAGACGGTGTACCTGTTCGACCCGGCACGTGAGTCCTTCGCCCAGCTCGACGACGACGGTGAGGGCTGGACCGTGCGCCAGGGCGGCCCCGTCGCCCTGTGGGACGTCATCGAGGACGTGCTCACCGCCTGGCAGGAGACCGGACGCCCCGACCTCAGCGCCGTCCGCCTCCGCGTCACCCCCGAGGCGCACACCTACCGGATCGGCGACCACCCGGCCTTGCGGTGGGAACACCGCCTGACCTGACCGCGCGGCCGAACCCACGGCAGACCCGCAAGGAACCGCAGGCCCGGACCACACTCATCGCGGTCCGGGCCTGCGGAGCGGGGTGTCAGGGGCGTGGTCGGCCGACCGGGACCGGAACGCCCCGGTCGGCGAGCACGCCCACGCGGAGCAGGATCCGAGCCTCGTGCCGTTGCGGATCCGATCGACCTTCTCCGAAAGGGCGCACCGGAAGGCGTCCGTGCTTGTCCGGGCCCCGCCGGGACGTCCGCGTCCGTTGCTGCCGGGGCCCGCTCTCGGCTCCGACCGTGGCGGTCGCTGTTCGGTGCCCACAATCGGCCCTGCCCGGTACGCCCACCGGGAGGGAAGGGCGCTGCTGCGCAGGAAGTCGGCCTGGCCGACTTCCTGCGCAGCAGGTCGCCTGGCCCGGGCCCGACACCCGGGCCGAGGCGCACGCCTCAGGAGGGGCAACCCCCGGGCCGTGCGGAGCTGATCTGGTCGTTCATGCTGTACTGCGTGACGTTGCCCGTGTAGTCGGCGGCGACGGGCAGGCACCGGCCGCCGAAGTTGACGTTGGTGTAGACCGACCAGACGCGGCCGGTCCGGTTGCGCAGCGACGACGTGATGTTGTCGAAGTCCAGCGAACCGAGCGAGGCGCGCTCCCCGCCCAGTCCCACGACGCGGCCCTGCCCGTCGATGTCCTGGAACAGGCAGAAGTTGCCGCTCGCGCACCGGTCGTAGCCGGTCGCCGCGGGCGCCGCGACCGCGGACGAGGCCGCCGCGGTGAGGGCGAGCCCCGCGGCCATCGACAGGCAGGCGGCCATCGTGTGGAACTTCACCATGTCTTCCTCCAGATGTCGGTCGGTGCCGGGTGCCGTGCCGGTGCCCCGCCTCCCGGCTCGCGTGTGACTGCGACTGCGACTGGGGCAGAGGCAGCGGGCGTGTGGCGGACACGGTCGGCGATGTCACCCGCGAGAGGGCGTCCGCCGGCATTCCTCACACCGGTGGTGAACGGCGCCCGGCCCGGCGCCGAGGCGGCGCACCGCCGCCGACGCGCGCCGGACGACCCGCCCCGGGACGACCCGGCGGGCAACCGCCGCCGAACGTTCCGGTCAGCGGATGCGGACGGGATTTTCATGGTCTCGTCTCCTGGTCCGATGCCGACGGCCTCGCCAACAACGTCGGTATGCACAGGATCCCATTCCCATAAGGATCGTGAGTACCCGTCGGGAGAGAGGAAACAGCCGCGTAGTGAAATGAAGGGGCGCGCGCGGAGCCGGTAGCGCCCCCTCTGCTCGCCACCGGGGGCGAGGTGGCAGTGGACTTCCCCGGCCTGGTCCCTGTCCGCGACTCCAAGGACCCGCAGGGGCCCTCTTTCGTCTTCCCCTCCGAGGCCTGGACGTCGTTCGTCGGCGCTGTGCGCGGCGGCGAGTTCGGCGACGTCTGAGCCCACGGTGCAGGCCCGGACGCGCCCATGGCGGCGTGGGCCTGCGGGTGCCGGGGTGGTGGTCAGCCGACCGGGACCGGAACGCCCTGGATGAGGAGGGGGAGTCCGGCGCCGTGTTCCCAGGCGTCCCAGGCGTCTTCGACGCGTCGGTACTGGTCGTCCGCCATGACCCTGCGCAGCTTGGCCTGGGGTGCCCAGTGGAGGGCGCGGATGCCTTCCGGCGGCTGGTGCGGGCGGATGGCTCCGGCCTGCCGGGAGGTGACCACCCCGCCCGCGTAGACGAAATCGAGGGCCTCGGGGAGTTCGGCGGCGGGGGAGTAGTCGACGGTGAGGATGGTGCGGAGCGGCAGGACGAGCCCGGTCTGCGTTTCGAGGTGCCGGCGGGCGGCGAGGTGGGGCAACTCGTTCTGCTCGGCACTGCCGCCGGGCAGGGTCAGCCCGTCTTGGTGGGCGAAGTCGACCAGGAGGACGAAGAAGTCGCCCGACCCTCCCGGATCCTCGCGCAGGGCGAGGACCTGGTGGCCCGACCGTCGGCCGGGAGGCTTGCTGTTGAAGAGGGTCTTGCTCAACTCTGCTCCAGGTATGAGGAATTGCTGTCGGACGGCAGGGACCATCCGCTGAACGGCCGGCGGCGCGGGCGGCCACGGGTGCCCGGCGCGAACTCCCTGGGGTCAAGCGGCCGGATCAGGCCGAGATCGACCCGCCGCTCGGGCCCGGCGGCTCCCAACGGCCGGAGAACAGCCTTCCCGAACACGGCCTCCACGAAGACGGCCTCGCCCGGCGAACCGCCGTGCGGCTGACTGAAGTCCTGCACCACCTCGTGGAGTTGGAAGGAAAGGGAGGGGTTCTGCGCGTCCGGCATAGGAGTCTCCGCGAAGGTGGCGACTTCGGTGTGTGACCGACTGACTACCAGGGTGGCTAGCGTCCTCTAGGATTGGAAGAGTTTCAAATCTCTAGTCAGGACGATTTTAAAAGAGATGATCTTGGCTCGTCGCACACTTGACCCAAAGTCATCACCCTTGGAAGCGCTGGCTGTTCAAATCAGCAGGTCGCGTCAGGCAAAGGGGATGACACAGATTGAGCTTGGCAAGCGAGTGGGGTACTCCAACGTCTACATCTCGAACGTCGAGCGAGCCAAACAAGCTCCGTCTTTAAAGTTCGTAGAACGCGTAGACGCGGCCCTCGACGCCGGTGGTGCTCTGACGGGGCTGTGGTGGAGTTGGAAGAACGGTGCTCTGCTGCCTGGGTTCTCGGAGTACCTTCGCCGGGAACGCGAGGCGATCGCAGCCAGACTGTTCGACACGGACATGGTGTCGGGAATACTCCAGCACCCGGACTACAGCGCAGCCTACGAAGCTGGCATCGTCCGACGCGGGGAAGCGACTCGGGAGCAAGCCGACGGGAGACTCGGTCTGCTGGCCCAACGTCAACTTATGCTCGACAGAGGTACAACGGTCCATGCTGTTCTGGATGAGGGGGCCTTGCGCCGACCGATTGGTGGTCGAGAGATTATGGCCACGCAGCTCTCTCACCTGGAGAGTCTCGGCGAGCGCCCGAATGTCATCATCCAGGTCGCCCCGTACCGTCTGGCCGAGAATCGACCGCTGTCCCACCCCGTCACGCTCTTGACCCTCCCAAATCGGGCCTTGGTCGGGTACACGGAGACGCTTCAACGGGGATACCTGGAGCAAGATATCGAGACGGTGGCCCGATGGGTCGATAGATACGATCGACTCCAGGTCGACGCGCTCAGCCAGCCGGACAGTTTGGCCATGATCCGGGAGGCACGGAAGGAACTGGACCATGCATGACCCAACGGGCGCCAAGTGGCGCAAGAGCACCTACAGCAATGGCGGGGGCGGCTGCATCGAGGTGGATGACGCGCACCCGGGCAGGGTCCGTGACTCGAAGGATCCGCAGGGTCCGGCGCTGGTTTTCCCGTCCACGTCCTGGGCATCGTTCGTCGCCGCTGTCCGTAGTGGCGAGTTCGGCGACGTCTGAAAGCTGACATGCCGCAGGCCCGGACCGCCCCCACATGGCGGTTCGGGCCTGCGGACGTTTCCGCGCCGCTCCTACGAGCCGGCGGTGGCGGCTTCCAGGGTGGTGGCCATCACCGGGCTGGTGAAGGTGTTCGTCGCGTCGCCGGTGGACTCGTGGTACGAGCCCCACTTCAGGTAGTTGCGGTCGCCGTCCCAGGTGGTGCCCTTGAAGGTGCCCGAGCCGGTGGTGAAGGTCTGCTTCTTGCCGTCGAACCAGAAGTCGATGGTGCCGTCGGTCCGCCCCAGGCGGATCTTCAGCGCGTACGAGTGCCACTGGCCGTTCGCCGTCGGCGCGGTCCACAGCGTGTGCGACACGTGCTGGGTGTCCCACTCCTGCAGTCGGATGCGGCCGTCGGTCGCGTCGATCTCGATCGGGTGGTTGGCCGTGTCCGTGCTCGGCGAGCACTTGAGCTGGAACACGTAGCGGCTGTTGGCGTCCTTGATGTCGACCTTGGACGACCACCCGAGGTAGAACGTCTCGCCGTTCTTCAGGTCCGGGCCTAGCGTCTCGCAGCGCTCCTCGCCGGCGGCCTGGTACGCCCGCCACACCTTGCCCTTGGCCGCATCGGTCACGACCTTGAAGTTGCCCGGGGCGCACTGCACGGCGGTGAAGGAGGACGCCCCCTTGCTCGTGTTCGGGGTCCACAGCACCGTGCCGGCCGCGCTGCTGGGGCTCACGGTGGCCCAGGAGAGCGCGAGTACGGCGGTGGCCACGCCTCCGTAGGCGAGCTTGCGGCGGTCGGACGGAATGGACATGCCTCTCCCCGGGGTCGAATGGGCGGTGGCGTGGGCGTGCGCAGCGATTCGACCATCCGCCGGGCCGGCAAACCAGGCGGAAACACCGGCGGAAGTAATCCGGCGGCCACTTCCGCCGATGCCCTGGCCGGCCGCCGCTGCCGGCTCCGGCCTGTTCGTCTTCGTCGTTCCCGGGCCCGGGGCGGCCGGCCGTCGTCCGGTGGTTCCGGGAGCGTCACCCGGGCGGCGGGCCGAATCGACATATCCCCTATGGTCATATGCTTGTCGCATTAAGTGGGGGGCGGGTTTTGGATTTCCGATTGCTGGGCTCGGTGGCCGCAGTGGCGGCGGACGGCCGGGAGCTTCCGGTCGGGTCCGCCAAGCGCCGCAGCCTGCTGGCCATGCTGCTGCTCAACCCCGGCGCACCGGTCACCGTCGACCGGCTCACCGAGACGCTGTGGGACGAAGAACCGCCCCGGCACTCGCGCACCGTCATCCACAACCACGTGTCGGGCCTGCGCGCGCTGCTCGCCGCGCACGGCGCACCCGACGGCGGAGTCGAACTCGTCACCGACGGCGGCGCCTACCTGCTGCGGGTGCCCGAGCTCGCGGTGGACACCGACCGCTTCGAACGCCTGGTGCGCTCGGCCCGCTCGCTGCCCGACACCGGCGAGGCGGTGGCGGCACTCCAGGAGGCGCTCGCGCTGTGGCGCGGCCCCGCCCTGGCCGGCACCGCGCCCAGCGTGCCCCTGCAGTGCGCCGCCCACGCCCTGGAGGAACTGCGCCTCGCCTCGGTGGAGGAACTGGCCCGCGCCCACGGCCGACTCGGCGACCACGGCGCCGCGGCCGGCGTGCTCTCCACCGAAGCCACCATGAACCCGCTGCGCGAGCCGCTGGTCGCCGCACTCATGCTGGCGCTCGGCCGGGCCGGCCGGCGCTCGGAGGCCCTGGACTGGTTCCACCGCACCCGCCGGGCCCTGGCCGAGGAACTGGGCATCGACCCCGGGCCGGAACTCGTCGACGCCTACGACTCCCTGCTGCGCGCCACCCCGGCGCCGCGCCCCGACCGCGTCCCGCCCCCACGCGTGCCGACCGTCGGCGGCCCGGCATCCGTCCCCGACCCCGCCCCGGCCGCCACGCCCACCCC
>NZ_JOHO01000033.1 GCF_000719705.1 Streptomyces sp. NRRL S-350
GGCGTGACCAGGGGGTTTCGACGGCGTGCGGGGGGTGGATCCGGGTCGGGGGCTGGGGGAGGATGGGCGGACGTGCTCGTACGGCCCGGGTGCAGGTCCTGGGGGTGGCGCGCTGGTGCGTCGGTGCGGGCCAGAGACGAGGAGTGACCGTGAGCGAGCGGAGCGAGTCGGCGGCGTCCGAGGTGACGGCTGAGTCGGAGGTCGCCGGGATCTGTCGCGATCTGATCAGGATCGACACCAGCAACTACGGCGACGGGTCCGGGCCGGGTGAGCGCAAGGCGGCCGAGTACGTCGCCGAGCAGCTCGCCGAGTTCGGGCTCGAACCGAAGATCTTCGAGTCGGCCAAGGGCCGGGCCTCGACGGTGGTGCGGATCGAGGGCGAGGACCGTTCCCGCCCGGGCCTGCTGATCCACGGGCACACCGACGTGGTGCCGGCCAACGCCGCGGACTGGACGTACGACCCGTTCGGCGGCGAGATCGCCGACGGCTGCGTCTGGGGGCGCGGCGCGGTCGACATGAAGGACATGGACGCGATGACCCTGGCCGTCATCCGCGACCGGCTGCGCACCGGGCGCAAGCCCCCGCGCGACATTGTGCTGGCCTTCCTCGCCGACGAGGAGGCCGGCGGCACGTTCGGGGCGCGCTTCCTGGTGGACAAGCACCCGGGGCTGTTCGAGGGCGTGACCGAGGCGATCGGCGAGGTCGGCGGTTTCTCCTTCACCGTCAACGACCAGGTCCGCCTCTACCTGGTGGAGACGGCCGAGAAGGGCATGCACTGGATGCGCCTGACGGTCGAGGGCCGGGCCGGGCACGGTTCGATGGAGAACGACGACAACGCGATCACCGAGCTGTGCGAGGCGGTCGCCCGGCTCGGCCGCCACCAGTTCCCGCTGCGGATCACCAAGACCGTCCGGGCGTTCCTGGACGAGCTGTCGGACGCGCTCGGGGTCGAGCTGGACCCGGAGAACATGGACGAGACGCTGCGCGTCCTCGGCGGCATCGCCAAGATGATCGGCACCACGCTGCGCAACACCGCCCAGCCGACCATGCTCGGCGCGGGCTACAAGGTGAACGTGATCCCCGGACAGGCCACGGCGCACGTGGACGGGCGCTTCCTGCCCGGCTACGAGGAGGAGTTCCTGGCCGAGCTGGACAGCGTGCTCGGCCCGCGCGTGAAGCGCGAGAGCCTGCACGCGGACAAGGCGATCGAGACCGGATTCGACGGGGCCCTGGTCGAGGCGATGCAGACGGCGCTGCGCGCCGAGGACCCGATCGCCCGCGCGGTCCCGTACTGCCTGTCGGGCGGGACGGACGCGAAGTCCTTCCAGGACCTGGGGATCCGCTGCTTCGGCTTCGCGCCGCTGCAGCTGCCGCCGGAGCTGGACTTCGCCGGGATGTTCCACGGCGTGGACGAGCGGGTGCCGGTGGACGGCCTCAAGTTCGGCGTCCGGGTCCTGGACCGGTTCATCGACGCCTGCTGACCGCGCCTGCAGATCGCGCTCGCCGGTCTCCGCGGCTGCTCTGGGCGGTTGGTCTCCGTGGCTCGTCCCGGGGGCGGCTCGCGTCCGTTGGCCAGGTGACCGGTTCGGCCCGTTCCCGGGGTGCCGGGGGCGGGCCGAGCGCATTGTCCGAGCTGATGATTGTGGCACCGGTTCGGGGAGATCAACAGAAACGATTCGTCCCGGAATACCAAGCCGACCATTTGTGCGAGACCTCACCGTTGCGGGTGAATGGCAAATCTGTTCCGTACCCCGTTTGCCGCAGCGTCGTTCAACCCTGTGCAGCCCGCCGAACGGGTTGCGTTTCCATACAGGAGGAATGATGAAGGTCAAGAAGATCGCCGCTGTCGCCGCCGCCACCGGTGGCCTGGTGCTCGCCGCCGCCGGTGTCGCGTCCGCTCACGGCGGTGCGGCTGCCGAGGGTCTGGCCGCGGGTTCCCCGGGTGTCGTCTCGGGCAACCAGATCCAGGTCCCGGTGCACGTCCCGGTGAACCTCTGCGGCAACACCGTCAGCGTGATCGGCGTGCTGAACCCGGCGTTCGGCAACCACTGCGCCAACGTCTGAGTCGACCTCCGGGCCGCTGAGGCCCGTTGAGCGGATTCGACCCGACCCCCGGGCGGCGGACGCGCCGCACCGGGGGTCTGCGCGTGTCCGGCCCGGGCGATACCAGGGCCGGATACATGAAGCCGGACACGATCGCTCGATCGAGTGAAGCTGGGTCGTTCGGCTCAACCTCCTCGCCGCCTTCTCGTTAACTCCTGTGCAGCCGCAGACCTTGCGTGATTTACGGATGGGTAGAAATTCCGACTTTCACAAGGTTCATGTCAAAGGTTGCCACGTCGTCTCGAAATGTCAGGGGAAAACATGAGGAATGTAGCCAAGAAGGGGATCCTCACGGCCGTGGCCACCGGCAGTGTGCTGGCCTCGACCGCCGGCTACGCCTACGCGGGCGCCGAGGCGCAGGGGGGTGCCACGGGTTCACCGGGCGTCGCCTCGGGCAACTCGGTGCAGGTGCCGGTCGAGGTGCCGATCAACGCCTGCGGCAACACGGTCGACGTGATCGGCGTGCTGAATCCGGCGTTCGGCAACCACTGCGCCAACGCGAGCGGGGCCCGCCACGCGGCACCGGCGCAGTCCGGCCAGAGCGGCCAGTCCGGCAACGGCGGTCAGTCCGGCCGGCCCGGCAACGGCGGGAGCGCGAGTTCGGACTCCGGGGCGAGCCGTGGCACCACCGCCTCGGGCTCCTCCGCCTCCGGTACGGCCGCCAACTCGGCCGGTGTGGCCTCCGGCAACAGCATCCAGGCTCCGGTGCACATCCCGGTCAACGCCTGCGGCAACTCCGTCAACGTGGTCGGCGCCGCGAACCCGGCCTTCGGCAACGACTGCGGCAACGTGGCGCAGCCCGCGCACACGCCCGCTCCGAAGCCGAGCGACGACTGCCCCGAGAGCAGCCACCCCACCCCGCCGCGGACCGGCGGCGAGAGCGTCCCGGGCAACCCGCGCACCGGCGGCCCCGCCACCGCGGCCCCCGTCGCGCCGGTGGCCGACAGCGCCCCGAGCGCCCACGCCGTCCCGGCCGCCGCCCGTACCGCCGCGCCCGTCGCGGACAGCCAGCTGGCCTCCACCGGCGCCGGCGGTGTCGAGCTGCTCGGCGCGGCCGGCCTCGCGCTGCTGCTCGGCGGTGGCGTCCTCTACCGCCGAGCCCGCGCCGGAGCCCGCTGAGCCGACAGGGCCGCGCCTGCCTCAGGCGCGGCCACGCGGCGCACCCGCCGTGGAAACGACGCACCCGCGGCCGCCGGATGACCGGGCGGCCGCGGGTGTGCGGGGGCCGTGTGCGCATGCTCGGTCGGGGTGGAGCGCCCTGCCCGTCACCAGTTCCGGACCTGGCGGATGATCCTCCGCTTCAGCCGCACCGTCCGGCTGCCGTCGGGGAACAGCCGCAGCCGGTCGAGCTCCCAGTGCCCGTACTCGGCGTGCTCGGTGAGCAGTTGGCGTGCCGCGTTCCGCGTGGTGCCGCGCGGCATGCGCAGCGACTGGTACTCGTACTCCGGCTGCCGGACCGGCTTCCGTGGGGTCAAAACGCTCCTCCTGTGGATCACCTGCGGTCAAGCCTACGGCCTGCCCAGGACAGTCGGCCCGGGTATTTCCGGCCGTCCTCCCGCGAGGAAGCGGCGGTCCGGGGGCGTGCGGCCGAGGCGGTCGACTGACAGTGGATCAGTTCTCCTGCCGCTGTGGACGGAATACCCCGATCCCGGCGCGCGAAGCGGTGCCCGGAGGGCCCCGCCGGGCCCGCCGCACGCCCTCCGCGCCCGGCCCGCGCCGGTACCGCAGGAGGACATAGGCGGGCGGATCGGACATCAGGGCGGAAGTTGCGGTGAAATCGCGGGTGTAGGTGACAACCGCTGTGCGTACCGACACCGCGGGGAGATAGCGTCTGCACCATGTCTGATGCCGCGCAGCCCACCATTGCCGAGGTACGCGCCGCCGCTGAGGCGGTCAAGGCCGCCATCGACCGTCATCTGGAAGCGGTGTCAAGCCCCAACGCAGCCGATGATCCCGCCGTGTCCGCCGCCTACGAGCAGCTCGCGACGGCGGCCATCGCCTACGACCAGCTCCTGTACGAGGCCTACGACGAGGTCACCCCCTTCGAGATCCCCGGGGACGAGGGCCCCGGCGGGTACCACGGCCCCGAACAGCCCGAGGCGATCAGCGTGCTGATCCGCCGCGACTACCACATCGTCGACCCCAAGCGGCTGCGCGCCCAGGCCGAGCGGCTCGACGAGTCGCTGACGCCGGGCGGCGCCGGCGGGGGCGGGGTGAACGCCGCGGTCGGCGTGCTGTTCGGCGAGTACGAGCCGGACGAGATCGCCGCCCGCAGCGAGGAGTTCGGCCTGGAGGAGGGGGATTCGACGCTCTGGGTCGCGGCGGCGGAGCCGACGGAGCCGGGGGAGTGGCTGCCGGAGCCCTTCGAGCACGCCGACCCGCAGCTGCTGATCTGCCGGTTCGACGTCAGCGAGGTCTACGACGACGAGGACCCGGACGACTGAACGACCGCGCGACGGGCGGGCCCACGACCATCGGGGCCCGCCCGTCGGCATGTCCGGGGCGGCGAGCCGCGGGACGGCGGCTGCGGCAGGTGCCGAGCCTGCCGAGCCGCCGGGCGCGCGCCCTCGGCTCAGTGGGCCATGGCGCCGTTCTCGGCGAGGATCGCCCGCAGCCGGGTGGTACGCGGCTGCGCCGGGCGCTCCGCGACGGCCTGGGCGAGCGCCGGGCCCGCCGCGTGCACCACGGACAGGTGCCGCTCGCCCCGCCCGAATGCGGTGTAGACCCACTGCCGGGTGAGCGCTGCGGCGGCGTCCTCCGGCAGCACGACCACCGCACCCGGCCAGCGGCGGCCGAGCGCCTGGTGGACCGTCAGCGCCCAGCCGTGCCGCAGCCGGGCGGCCTCGGCGGGCGGGACGGTCCGGCGCGACCCGTCCGCGTACTCCAGGTGCAGGCCGGTCGTGTCGCCGTCCAGCACCCGGGCCGGGCGGGTGATGCCGGGAGCGGGCGAGTCGACCACCCGGTCACCCGGGTCGAAGCCGCCGAACCGGCCGGGGCCGGGGTTGAGCCGGGCCTTGGCGGCGGCGTTCAGGGCGCGGGTGCCGGCCGGACCGCCGTGGCCCGGCGTGAGCAGCACCACCTGCTCGGCGGGGATGCCGAGGGCGCGCGGGATGGAGTCGGTGAGCAGTTGGACGGCACGGTGGACGGCCTCGCCGCCGTCCTTGGCGGTCAGGATGACCACCTCCTTGTCCGGCGCCTCGACCGGCTGGAGCTCGCCGATGCCGACGCCGGAGACCAGTTCGCCGATCGGGCCGAAGTCCGGGGTGCGGGAGGCGACGGCCGGGCAGACCTTGGCGGCCAGCAGGTCGGCGAAGAAGCGGCCGGGCGCGGCCGACCAGAGCTGGCCCGGATCGCCGCTGAGCACCAGCCGGGTGCCGTCGGCGAGCGACTCCAGGACGGTCGCGGCCAGTTCGACGTCCAGCAGCGGGGCGTCCAGGACGATCAGCAGGTCCAGGGCGAGCGAGCCGTCCGGGGCGCGGCCGGGACCGGCGGCGCCGGACAGCAGCTCGGCGAGGGTGACCACGCAGGCCCCGGCGTCGGCGCGGGCGTCCGCGTCGGCTCCGGTCAGCGCGGCGAAGGACGTCCGGCCCTGGTCGGTCCAGGTGGCGGCCCACGCCCGCAGCCCGAGGCCCCGGGCGGCGGCGAGCAGCGCGGCCGCCTCGGCGCGGGCCGCCTCGCCGCCGGTGTGCAGCACCACGGCGTTGTCGGCGACCGCCTGGATCAGCGCCCTCGCCGAGGAGGACGGCGCGGCCTCGGCGGCGGCGGCCCACGCGGCCGGGCCGGGGGTGGCGGGGGCCTGGGTGGCGGCGGCAGTGGCGTCGGTGGCGTCGGTGGCCGTCGGCCCGGTGGCGTCCTCCTCGCCGGTCTCCGCCTCGCCGGTCTTCTGCTCGGCGTCCGTGACGTCCGTGACGTCAACGTCGTCCGTGACGTCAACCTCGTCCGTGCCGGCGTCATCCGTACCGGGGTCATCCGGGTCGGCCTCGCCCGGGTCGACGTCGTCGCCCGGCACGAAAGTCGCCATCAGCTGGAGCAGGCCCTCGGCGAGGATGTTCTCCGCCATCGCGAACCGTTCCAGCGCGAGCAGGGTCCGGGTCGGCGGCTCGTCGTCCTCGCCGCCCGCCGCGTGCGCCTCGGCCCCGGTCAGTTCCTCCTGGGAGGGCAGCACCCGGCCGTCCTCGACGGCGGCCTGTACCGCCGCGACCGGGTCCGGCATCCGGAGCCGGTCGAGCCCGGCGGTCACCTCGGTCAGTTCCAGGGCGGAGTGCCCGCGCAGCGCCGCCTGCTCCAGCAGCCACAGCACCAGTGCCCGGCCGCGGCGCGGGTCGCCCGGCTCGGCCTCGGGGCCGAGCAGCTCCCGGGCGAACCGGTCGGCGTGCTCGGGGCGGACGCCGGGCAGGCCCAGCACCGCCCACGGGTCGTCGCGCAGGCGCCCGGCGGCACCGTCGCCGAACTCGGCCACCGCGGCGGCCGCCAGCTCGGCGGGGGCGCCGCCCGCGGTCAGCACCGCGGTGGTCTCCTGGAGGGCGTCGCCGCGAGGCCCGCCGTCAGGTGCCGTCCCGGCAGGTGCGGCAGGTGCGGCAGGTGAAGCAGGTGCGGCAGGGGTGAACGGGGCGGCCGCCGGAGCTTCAGGGGGAGTGGCCCGCTCGGCCGGCTCCGCCGCCCGCTGAGCCGGAGGCGAAGCCGCGGCCGGAGCCCGCCCGCCCTCCGGTTTGGCGCCCCCCAGCTCCTGCGGCCTGGTGCTGAGCATGCCCTTCCTGAGCTCCGCGATCTTGGCCGCCTTTTCCGCCGGAGTCAGCTGAGCCCCGCCGGTCTCCTCCGGAGCGCCGGCCCCCGTGTCACTCATCGTCGTCCGCTCCAAGATCACTCCACTGCGCGTTCTGCTCGACGATCCGGCCGGGCCGTCACAGCTCGGTCCACCCCTGGTCCGGGTAGCGGTGCACCGGCGACGAGACGTCGTCCAGCGCACCGCGGATCTCACCCGGTAGCGTAAGCGCCTCCACCGACAGCGCCGCCTGCAGCTGTGCCACCGTCCGCGCCCCGACCAGGGCACTCGCGACGCCCGGCCGGTCCCGGACCCAGGCCAGCGCGACGGCCAGCGGGCTGCTGGCGAGGCCGTCGGCGGCGGTCGCGAGGGCGTCGACGATCCGGCGGGAGCGCTCCCCGAGGTAGGGCTGGACGAATCCGGACAGGTAGGGCGAGGCGCCGCGCGAGTCCTGCGGGACGCCGTGCCGGTACTTGCCGGTGAGGACCCCTCGCCCGAGGGGTGAGCCGGCCAGCACGCCGATGCCGGCGTCGAGTGCGGCGGGCAGTGCCTCGCGCTCGATCCCGCGCTGCAGCAGCGAGTACTCCAGCTGCGCGCCGGCCGGGGGCACCCGCCCGTGGTGGGCGAGCTGCCAGGTGGCGGCCTTGGCGATCTGCCAGCCGCTGAAGTCGCAGATCCCGACGTAGCGGGCGCGCCCGGAGGAGACGGCGATGTCGAGGGCGCTGAGCGTCTCCTCGAGGGGGGTCGTCGGGTCGAAGGCGTGCACCTGCCAGAGGTCGACGTGGTCGGTGCCGAGGCGGTGCAGGGAGGCGTCCAGGGCGGTGAGCAGGTGGCCGCGTGAGCCGTCGAAGCGGCGGGCGGAGTCGGGGACGCTGCCGGCCTTGGTGGCGATGACGAGGTCGGAGCGGGGGATCAGGTTGGCGGTGATCCGGGAGATCAGGTACTCGGCGCCGCCGTCGGCGTACACGTCGGCGGTGTCGACCAGGTTGCCGCCGGCGTCGACGAACTCCTTGAGCTGTTCGGCGGCCTCGTGTTCGTCGGTGTCGCGGCCCCAGGTCATGGTGCCGAGGCCGAGCCGGGAGACCTGCAGGCCGGTACGGCCCAGGTGACGCTTTTCCATCGGACGGGCCCTCCACTGGCCGGTGGCCCCGGGCGCCCCGGGAGCCCTGTGAACGCGCAGGTGGGGAGGGCGCTCCCCACGTCGGCTGAGCGTAGCGGCCGGTGCGCGGACAGGTGTGCAGACCCGCAGAACGATCATCGGCGGCGGACCGCGACCGCGGCGGTCGGAGCGGGGGGTGCGCGACCCGGGGCGGCGTCGGCCCGGGCGGTGTGACCCAGCCCACCACTACCGGCCAGTAGCATGTCCGGCGCGGCGCGGTTTACCCTCGCCCCGACCCCAAACCCACTGGAAGGTGCGGCAGATGCGACTCGGGATCAACCTCGGCTACTGGGGACTCGGCATGGACGCCGACAACATCGCCGTGGCCCAGGAGGCGGACCGGCTCGGCTACGCCGTCTGCTGGGCGGCGGAGGCGTACGGCTCGGACGCCGCGACCGTGCTCAGCTACGTCGCCGCGAAGACCGAACGGATCGACGTCGGCTCGGCCATCCTCCAGATCCCGGCCCGCACCCCGGCGATGACCGCGATGACCGCGGCGACCCTGGACACCCTCTCCGGCGGCCGGTTCCGCCTCGGTCTCGGCGTCTCCGGCCCACAGGTCTCCGAGGGCTGGTACGGCGTGAAGTTCGACAAGCCGCTCGCCCGCACCCGCGAGTACGTGGAGATCATCCGCAAGGCGATGTCCCGCGAGCGCCTCGTCCACGAGGGCGCGCACTGGACGCTGCCGCTGCCCGGCGGCCCCGGAAAGCCGATCAAGCTCACCGTGCACCCGGTGCGCGAGCACATCCCGCTGTACATCGCCGCGATCGGCCCCAAGAACCTGGAGCTGACCGGGGAGATCGCCGACGGCTGGCTCGGCATCTTCTTCTCGCCCGAGCACGCCGCCCTCTCCCTCGACCCGCTGACGGCCGGCCGCGCCAAGGCCGGGAAGGCGCTGGACGGCTTCGACCTCTGCCCGACGGTGAACCTCGCGGTCGGCGAGGACATCAAGGCCGGTGTCGACGCCCTGCGCTCGTACGCCGCGCTCTACATCGGCGGCATGGGCAGCAAGGAGAAGAACTTCTACAACCAGCTCACCCGGCGGATGGGCTACGAGCAGGCCGCCGACGAGATCCAGGAGAAGTACCTGGCCAAGGACTACGCGGGCGCCGCGGCCGCCGTCCCGCACGACCTGGTCGACGCCACCTCGCTGATCGGTGACACCGCCCGGATCGCCGACCGGATGCAGGCCTACGCCGACGCGGGCGTCACCACGCTCACCCTGGCCCCGGCCGGGTTCACCCTGGACGAGCGGATCCAGGCGCTGCGCACGGGCGTCGAGGCCCTGGAGCGCGCCGGCCTCGCCTGAGGAGGCGGGGGGTTCGGGCGGCACCACGGCCAGTCGTGCCTAAAGCCAGTCGTGCCGCTTGAACACCCGGTGCAGCACCACGCAGACCACCGCCATCAGTACCAGCACCGCCGGGTACCCCCACGCCTGGTGCAGTTCGGGCATGTCGTCGAAGTTCATCCCGTAGATGCCCGCGATCATCGTCGGCACGGCGGCCAGCGCCGCCCAGGCCGAGATCTTCCGCATGTCGTTGTTCTGCTGCACGCTGACCTGCGCGAGGTTGGCGTTGAGGATGTCGGACAGCAGCCGGTCCATGCCTTCCACCTGGTCGTTCACCCGGGCCAGGTGGTCGGCGACGTCCCGCAGGTAGGGCGCCGTCTCGGGGCGGACGAAGCGGGCGCCGCGTTCCAGCGTCAGCATCGGCTCCAGCAGCGGGCCGGTGGCCCGGCGCACGGACATCACCTGGCGCTTGTAGCCGTAGATCCGACCGGCGGTGTCGCGGCCCACCCGGCCGGGGGTGAAGATGTCCGCCTCCAGCTCGTCGAGGTCGGCCTGCAGCGCGGTGGCCACCTCCATGTAGCCGTCCACGATGGTGTCGGCGACGGAGTGCAGCACCGAGCTCGGCCCGTAGCGCAGCAGTTCGGGCTCCTGCTCCAGCCGGGCCCGCAGTTCGCCGAGCGGGGAGTCCTCGCCGTGCCGGACGGTCATCACGAAGTCGGGGCCGAGGAAGACCATCACCTCGCCGACCGTGGCGACGTGTGCGCCGGGGGCGTAGCCGAGGGTCTTCAGGGCGATGAACAGCGAGCCCTGGTAGGCCTCGACCTTGGGGCGCTGGTGGGCGCTGACGGCGTCCTCGACGGCCAGCGGGTGCAGTGCGAACTCCTGGCCGACGTGGCCGAGTTCCTCGGCGGTGGGCTCGAAGAGGCCTATCCAGACGAAGCCGTCCGGACCGGCGGCGCGGGCGGCGGCGAGGGCACCGGCCAGGTCGTCGGGGGCCTCGATCCGGTGGCCGGCGGCGTAGGCGGCGCAGTGGACGATCATGCGGGCCATTGTCACCCGATCGGGGCCTTCAGGCACGGACCGGGGGCGGATCCGCGGCGGGCCGTGGTGGTTCCGGCGTAGCGCCGGGGTGGTTCCGGGTGGTTCTGAGTGCCTTCCGGGCGGACCGGGGTGGATCCGGCCACCGGCCGGGGGCATTCAGGCCCGGGCCCGGGCGGCCCGGGCCCACCGGCCGTGAACGGGGGTGCGACGCCGGGTGCGAATCCGGCCCCCACGACCGGGCCCGGAGGTCGTAGGCTGAACCCCATGCCCACCCTGCTGCTCGTCCGTCACGGCCGCTCGACCGCGAACACCGCCGGAATCCTGGCCGGTTGGTCGCCCGGCGTGGACCTCGACGACACCGGGCGCGAGCAGGCCGCCGCGCTGGCCGGCCGCCTGGCCGCCGTCCCGCTGGCGCAGGCCGTCAGCAGCCCGCTGGAGCGCTGCCGCCAGACGCTGGAGCCGCTGCTGGCCGTCCGGCCCGAGCTGGGCCCGCCGGCCGAGGACGAGCGGCTGGGGGAGTGCCACTACGGCGAGTGGACCGGCCGTCCGCTGGCCGAGCTGGCCAAGGAGCCGCTCTGGCGCACGGTGCAGGACCACGCCGCCGCCGCGGCCTTCCCCGGCGGTGAGTCGCTGCGCGAGCTGAGCCACCGCACGGTGGACGCGGTGCGCGAATGGAACGGGAAGATCGCCGCCGAGCACGGCGAGGACGCGGTCTGGCTCGCCTGCTCGCACGGGGACGTGATCAAGGCGGTGGTGGCCGACGCGCTAGGCCTGCACCTCGACCACTTCCAGCGGATCAGCGTCGAGCCTTGTTCGGTCACCGTGATCCGCTACACCCCGCAGCGGCCCTTCGTCCTGAGGATGGGCGACACCGGCGACCTCTCCTCGCTGGTGCCGAGGGCCGGCACGGCCCCGGCCACCCCGGCGGGCGACGCGGTGGTCGGCGGCACCGCCTAGCGGTCGGCGCCCCTGCGGCGTCCGTCCCGGATGCCGCCGCC
The DNA here is from genome assembly GCF_000719705.1 of Streptomyces sp. NRRL S-350. Taxonomy (GTDB): domain Bacteria; phylum Actinomycetota; class Actinomycetes; order Streptomycetales; family Streptomycetaceae; genus Kitasatospora. The sequence continues at coordinate 11,352 of NZ_JOHO01000033.1, forward strand.
CGCGATCCCGCGGTGGCATCCCGCCCGCGGCCGCCGGCTCGGCTCCCCGGCCGGAGCCCGGAGGTCGTAGGGTGACTAACGAGTCCGAATACCCGCGATCCCCCTCGGCGGATCCGCGCCGACCGACACGATCCGGAGCGAGAGCGTGCCCCGTCAGGTCTTCTTCTACGACCAGCCCGAACGGTTCGTGGCCGGCACCGTCGGCCAGCCCGGCGCCAGGGCGTTCTACCTGCAGGCCAGCGCCCGGGGCCGGATCACCAGCGTGCTGCTGGAGAAGACCCAGGTGGCGGCGCTCGCCGAGCGGATCGAGGAGGTCCTGGACGAGGCGCTGCGCCGCAGCGGCGGCGACGCCGCCATCCCGGCCGCGGCCCCGAAGGACCTGCTCGACACCGCCCCGCTCGATCTGCCGCTGGAGCAGGAGTTCCGGGTCGGCACCATGGCCCTGGCCTGGGACAGCGTGGACGCCTGCCTGGTGGTCGAGGCGCAGGCGCTGGTCGAGGAGGAGGAAGAGGACGAGGACGCCGCCGCGGTGGTCTTCACCGACGACGACAGCGGTCCGGACATGCTGCGGGTGCGGCTGACCGGCGCGATGGCCCGGGTGTTCGCCAAGCGCGCGCTGGACCTGGTCGCGGCCGGCCGCAAGCCCTGCCCGTTCTGCAACCTGCCGCTCGACCCCGAGGGCCACCTGTGCCCGCGCGCGAACGGTTACCGGCGCTGAACACCGACACCGCGCCCCAGGCCGACCCGGCGGCGGCGGCCGCGCTCGCCGCCGACGTGCCGACCGCCCTCGCCCTGCTGCGCCAGGGCGAGCTGACCGTGCACGGCCGGCTCACCGACGCCTCCAACGCCGCGCTGTACTGCACGGTCGCGCACGGTTCGCTGAGCGCGCAGGCGGTCTACAAGCCGGTGGCCGGGGAGCGCCCGCTGTGGGACTTCCCGGACGGCACGCTGGCGGGGCGCGAGGTCGCCGCGTACGAGCTGTCCGCCGCGACGGGCTGGGCGCTGATCCCGCCCACAGTCCTGCGCGAGGGCCCGCACGGGCCCGGCATGGTGCAGTTGTGGGTCGAGCCGGACCCGCAGGCCGAGCCGCTGCTCGCGCTGCAGGATCCGCGCGGCCCGGAGGAGGGCTGGCTGCCGATCGTCCGGGCCGAGGTCGAGGGCGGGCGCACCGCGCTGCTGGTGCACCACGACGACCGGGGGCTGCGCCGGCTCGCCGTACTGGACGCGGTGCTCAACAACGCCGACCGCAAGGGCGGCCACCTGATCCCGGCCGCCGACGGCCGGGTGTACGGCATCGACCACGGAGTCACCTTCAACACCGAGGGCAAGCTGCGCACGCTGCTCTGGGGCTGGGCCGGCGACCCGTTGCCCACCGAGGCGCTGGAGGTGCTGGCCCGGCTGGCCGAGCAGTTGGACGGCGAGCTGGCCGAACGCCTCGCCCCGCACCTGACGGAGGCCGAGCTGGAGGCCACCCGGGCGCGGGTGGCCGGGCTGCGTGGCTCCGGTCGTCACCCGCTGCCCTCCGAGGACTGGCCCGCGATCCCCTGGCCGCCGGTGTAACAGGCGAGTCGGGGGTCCGGGCCTGCCCCCGCAGCTCGCCCGTTCCCGGACGGCGGGGGTCGATCCGGCGCCGTACCCGGGTGCATTACCAGTCGCGAAGCGGTCAGGCAACGACAGGAAGCGAATCCAGTCGATCTTGTGCACTGGTTAGGCTTCCAAATGTTCGCAAGGTTAAAGTTGTTTCCATGCATGCCTGGCCCGCCTCCGAGGTTCCCACCCTGCCTGGTCAGGGTCTCCCCCTTCGTATCCACGACACCGCAGCGGGCACGGTCCGGGAGGTCGTGCCGCAGGACGGCACCGGCCGGATCTACGTCTGCGGCATCACCCCCTACGACGCGACCCACCTGGGCCACGCCGCCACCTACAACGCGTTCGACCTGGTCCAGCGCGTCTGGAAGGACGCCGGCCACGACGTCCTCTACGTCCAGAACGTCACCGACGTCGACGACCCGCTGCTGCAGCGCGCCGTCGAGACCGGCCAGGACTGGACCGCACTGGCCGAGCGCGAGACGGCCCTGTTCCGCGAGGACATGACCGCGCTGCGCATGCTCCCCCCGGCCCACTACGTCGGCGCCGTCGAGTCGATCCCGTGGATCGTCCCGATCGTCCGGAAACTGCTGGCCTCCGGCGCCGCCTACCGGGTCGACGGCGACATCTACTTCTCGGTCGACGCGGACCCGCACTTCGGCGAGGTCTCCGGCCTCACCCGCGAGGCCATGCGCCCCGTCTTCGCCGAGCGCGGCGGCGACCCGGACCGCCCGGGCAAGCGGAACCCGCTGGACGCCCTGCTCTGGCTGGCCGCCCGCCCGGGCGAGCCCGCCTGGGACACCGAACTCGGCCACGGCCGCCCCGGTTGGCACATCGAGTGCGTCGCCATCGCGCTGCAGTACCTCGGCATGTCCTTCGACATCCAGGGCGGCGGCAGCGACCTCTCCTTCCCGCACCACGAGATGGGCGCCGCGCACGCCCAGGTCGCCACCGGCACCCACCCGTACGCCCAGGCGTACGTGCACGCCGGCATGGTCGCCCTGGACGGCCAGAAGATGTCCAAGTCCCGGGGCAACCTGGTCTTCGTCTCGGCGCTGCGCCGCGAGGGCGTGGACCCGGCGGCGATCCGCCTGGCGCTGCTCTCGAACCACTACCGCGCCGACTGGGAGTGGACCAAGGACGTCCTGGACGAGGCCGTCGAGCGCCTCGCCCGCTGGCGCGCCGCGGTCTCCCGGCCGGACGGCCCGGCAGCCGAGCAACTGCTCGCCGAGGTCCGCACGGCGCTCGCGAACGACCTGGACGCGCCGGCCGCACTGGCCGCCGTGGACCGCTGGGCGGCGCAGCAGGACGCCGACGGCGGCACCGACATCGGCGCGCCCGGCCTGGTGACCCGCACCGTGGACGCCCTGCTCGGCGTCGCCCTGTAGTCCGGCCGCAGCCGGTCGCAGTCCCGCTCCGACCCCGTAAGGCAACGCCGGAGGGCGCCAGGACAACCGTCCCGGCGCCCTCCGGCGTCACGTCGACTGCTACTCCTCCTCGGGCCCGTCCTGGCTCTCCCGGGCCGGGCCCGGCGACTCCGGCTCGGCCGGCCGCTCCGCCGTGGCGTGCCCGGACACCGGCTTCTCGCCCGTCGGCCCGACGTTCTCCCGGCGGCGCAGGTAGCGCTCGAACTCGCGGGCGATGGCGTCGCCGGAGGCCTCCGGCAGCTCCGCGGTGTCCTGCGCCTCCTCCAGCTGCTGGACGTACTCGGCGACCTCGCTGTCCTCGGCGGCCAGCTGGTCCACGCCCAGCTGCCAGGCCCGGGCGTCCTCGCCGAGCTCGCCCGGCGGGATGCGCAGGTCCAGCAGGTCCTCCAGCTTGTTGACCAGCGCCAGCGTGGCCTTGGGGTTCGGCGGCTGCGAGACGTAGTGCGGCACCGCCGCCCAGAGCGTCACGGCCGGGACGCCGGCGTGCGTGCAGGCCTCCTGGAGCACGCCGACGATGCCGGTGGGGCCCTCGTAGCGGCTCTCCTCCAGGTCCAGCCGGCGGGCCAGTTCCGGGTCCGAGGTGACTCCGCTGACCGGCACCGGGCGGCTGTGCGGGGTGTCGCCGAGCAGCGCGCCCAGGATCACCACCAGCTCGATGCCCAGCTCGTGCGCGAAGCCCAGCAGCTCGTTGCAGAACGAGCGCCAGCGCATGCTCGGCTCGATGCCCCGGACCAGCACGACGTCCCGGGTGGCCGGCTCGGTCACCCGGATCACCGAGAGCCGGGTGGTCGGCCAGGTGATCCGTCGGATGCCGCCGTCCAGCCAGACCGTGGGCCGGTTGACCTGGAAGTCGTAGTAGTCCTCGGCGTCCAGGGCGGCGATCACCTTGCCGCCCCACGTCTCGTCCAGGTGAGCCAGGGCTGCGGAGGCGGCGTCGCCCGCGTCGTTCCAGCCCTCGAAGGCGCAGACCATCACCGGGTCGATCAACTCGGGAACATCTTCCAACTCGATCACCCAGCGTCTCCCTCCGGTCGGCGGCAGGTCCGGTGCCGCCCCGGCTGGTTTGCCGAGGCGCCGACGGGCCGGCTGCCGACTGTCGAACCTCTCGTCTCCCATGGAACGCCTCGCCCCATGGTCCCTACCTGCCCAGCCTACGGGCTTTGATGCGCGCCGCGGCCGGGCACCGGGACAGTCTGGGGGAGCCGGCCGCCCCGATCCAGCGGATATCGCGACGGCCCGGCCTGACGCCGCGTCAGGCGCCGCCCCGGGTGCGGACCGTGTCCGGCCGGCAGCGCGGCGCGACGGCGTGCCGCCGAGGCCCGGCGGCGCGATGATGAACAGGCGGGGGCCGGGTGGAAGGGGCCGGACCGATGGACCGATGGCTGTGGACCGGCGCGGGCGCCGGTGTGGCCGTGGCGGCCGCCGCCGCACTGGTGGCGGCGGACCGGGCCGGGCGGAGGCTCCCGGTGGAGCACATCACCGAGGGCGGCCTGGAACTCTCCCAGCCGCCCGGCGCGGTCTGGGAGGTGCTGACGGACATCGACCTCTACCCGGCCTGGCGCCCGGGCCTCACCCACGTCGAACGGCTGCCCGCCACGGCCGGCGGCCGGGCGCGCTGGCGCGAGTACGACCGGCACGGACACACCACGTACGAGGTGGTGGCGAGCGAGCCCCCGCACCGGCTGGTCACCGGCATCGCCGACCCGGACCTCCCCTACGGCGGCACCTGGACGTTCCGGCTCACCCCGGCCGGGCCGGGCTGCTCGCTGACCGTCACCGAGCGCGGCGAGGTCCGCCGGCCGCTGTACCGGGCCGTCTCGCACTACCTGGTGGGCGAGGACGCCGCCGTCCACCGCTACCTGCGCGCCCTGGCCCACCGGATGGCCGCCTAGCAGGGCGGCGGGGCAGCGGCCCCGGACCTCAGGAGCCGCGGACGTCCACCCAGCCGCCGCGGTACGCCGCCCAGTTCTCGGGCGTCGAGGCGAAGTCCACGTAGAGTGCGACGCCGAAGTTCGCCCGCCGCAGGTCCTGCCGGCCCAGGCCCAGCCGGACGCCGCGCACGGCGGCGTCGACGGTCTCCGCGTCACCCCGGTGGCCCCACTTGTCGTCCCAGTAGAACGGCAGGCCGATCAGCAGGTCCACGTCGGCCGGGGTGGCCCGCAGGGCGAGCTCGGTCTGCTGGGCGACGTATCCGCCGTACAGCGGCTCGGTCGGCATCGAGGTGTCGTAGGTCATCGCGGCGATCTGGTCGACCCGCCGGGCGGTCGCGGCGAAGTAGTCCCGGTCCCACCACTTGCCGTGGCCGGTGAGCAGGATGCCGGCCGTGTGCAGGCCCGGGACCGGGTCGATCTGCGGGGCGGCCACCGAGAGCGCGGCGCCGCGCGCCGCCGTGACCGGGCGGACCTGGTCGAGCAGGGCGAGCCAGCCGGCCGAGCCGGGGCGGATCGGCTCCATGTCGAAGTGCACGCCGTCGAAGCCGAGGTCCAGCACCTGGCGGGCGGAGGCGGTGACCCGGTCCCGGGTCGGGGCGTCCTCCAGGTCCAGGCCGTCCTTCTCCGGCTTGACCTCGTCACCCAGCCAGCCCTGCAGCCGTACGCCCGGCAGTTCCCGGTGCACGGTGTCGGTGAACCAGCGGGCCCGGGGGTGGACGGCGGGCGGCAGCGAGCCGTCGTGCTCCAGCGGGCCGGTGTGCACGTACAGGTCCCGGATGCCGGTGCCGGCCAGTTGCCGGACGAGCCCGGCCACGTCGGTCTCCGTCCGGCGGCCGTCCACCCAGGCGTGGCCGAGCCAGAGCGCGTCCCGGCCCCTGGTGCGGGCCTCGGCGGCGGGTTCACCCGCGTAGTGCAACCGGATCGAGACGAACAGCGAGCCGAGCGCGGCGACGGGCACGGCCGCCGCCAGCACCGCCACCAGCAGCGCCCTGCGCCACCAGGACCAGCCTCGCCAGCGGTCGCGCAGCGCCCGGGCCGGGGCCGCCAGGGCCCCGCCGATCCGCCGCGCGCGGGTCCGGAATCGGGCCACGCGGTTGCTCCCCCCTTGCGGTCACGGCTCAGGATACGGAATGGGCCCGCAAGCCGACGCGTCGGCCGGATACCCTGACCACGTGCGTGCCCGACCAAGCGGGCGTGCAAAGCCGACAGCCGTCGCACCAGGGAGAAGCCCCATGGCCACTGCAGCCGACCCGTCCGTCACTCAGCAGAGCCGCGCGAACGCGCTGCGCGAAGCGCTCGCCACCCGGGTGGTGGTCGCCGATGGTGCGATGGGCACCATGCTCCAGGCGCAGGACCCGACGCTGGAGGACTTCGAGAACCTCGAAGGGTGCAACGAGGTCCTCAACATCACCCGGCCCGACATCGTCCGCTCCGTGCACGAGGCCTACTTCGGCGTGGGCGTGGACTGCGTGGAGACCAACACCTTCGGCGCCAACTTCTCCGCGCTCGGCGAGTACGAGATTCCGGACCGCATCTTCGAGCTGTCCGAGGCCGGCGCCCGGATCGCCCGCGAGGTGGCCGACGCCCACTGCGCGGCGGACGGCCGCACCCGCTGGGTGCTCGGCTCGATCGGCCCCGGCACCAAGCTGCCGACCCTCGGCCACGCCCCGTACGGGACGCTGCGCGACGGCTTCCAGCAGAACGCGGCCGGCCTGATCGCCGGCGGCGCCGACGCCCTGCTGGTCGAGACCAGCCAGGACCTGCTGCAGACCAAGGCCGCCATCCTCGGCTCCAAGCGCGCCCTGGCCGAGGCCGGGCTGGACCTGCCGGTCCTGGTGCAGGTGACGGTGGAGACCACCGGCACCATGCTGCTCGGCTCCGAGATCGGTGCCGCGCTCACCGCGCTGGAGCCGCTCGGCGTCGACTACATCGGCCTCAACTGCGCCACCGGCCCGGCCGAGATGAGCGAGCACCTGCGCTACCTGGCCAAGAACGCCCGGATCGGCCTGTCCTGCATGCCGAACGCGGGCCTGCCGGTGCTCGGCAAGGACGGCGCCCACTACCCGCTCAGCCCGGCCGAACTGGCCGACGCCCACGACGTGTTCACCCGTGAGTACGGCCTCTCGCTGGTCGGCGGCTGCTGCGGCACCACGCCCGAGCACCTGCGCCAGGTGGTCGAGCGGGTGCAGGGCCGGCCGGTCGTCGCGCGCGAGCCGCAGCCCGAGCCCTCGGCGGCCTCGCTCTACCAGGCGGTGCCGTTCCGCCAGGACACCTCCTACCTGGCGATCGGCGAGCGCACCAACGCCAACGGCTCGAAGAAGTTCCGCGAGTCGATGCTGGCCGGCGACTGGCAGGCGTGCGTGGAGATCGCCCGCGACCAGATCCGGGACGGCTCCCACCTGCTGGACCTCTGCGTGGACTACGTCGGCCGCGACGGCGTCGCCGACATGAAGGAGATCGCCGGCCGCCTGGCCACCGCCTCCACCCTGCCGATCGTGCTGGACTCCACCGAGCCGGACGTGCTGCGGGCCGGCCTGGAGGCCCTCGGCGGCCGCGCGGTGCTCAACTCGGTCAACTACGAGGACGGCAACGCCCCGGACTCGCGCTTCGCCAGGATCGCCTCGCTGGCCCGCGAGCACGGCGCCGGCCTGATCGCGCTCACCATCGACGAGCAGGGCCAGGCGCGCACGGCCGACAAGAAGGTGGAGATCGCCGAGCGGCTGATCACCGAGCTCACCACCGAGTACGGCATCGACGAGGGCTCGATCCTGGTCGACTGCCTCACCTTCACCCTGGCGACCGGCCAGGAGGAGTCCCGCCGGGACGGCATCGAGACCATCGAGGCGATCCGCGAGCTCAAGCGCCGCCGCCCGAACGTGCAGACCACGCTCGGCCTGTCCAACATCTCGTTCGGCCTCAACCCGGCCGCCCGCGTGGTGCTCAACTCGGTCTTCCTGAACGAGTGCGTGGAGGCCGGCCTGGACTCGGCGATCGTGCACGCCTCGAAGATCCTCCCGATCTCCCGGATCCCCGAGGACCAGCGCGAGGCCGCCCTCGACCTGGTCCACGACCGCCGCCGGGACGGCTACGACCCGCTGCAGCGCCTGCTGGAGCTGTTCGACGGCGTCTCCTCGGCCTCGGTCAAGGCCTCCAAGGCCGAGGAGCTGGCCGCGCTGCCGCTGGAGGAGCGGCTGCAGCGCCGGATCATCGACGGCGAGCGGGCCGGGCTGGAGGCCGACCTGGACGAGGCGCTGACCGGGCGCCCCGCGCTGGAGATCATCAACGACACCCTGCTGGCCGGCATGAAGGTGGTCGGCGAGCTGTTCGGCTCCGGCCAGATGCAGCTGCCGTTCGTGCTGCAGTCCGCCGAGGTGATGAAGTGCGCGGTGGCCCACCTGGAGCCGCACATGGAGAAGTCCGACAACGAGGGCAAGGGCACCATCGTGCTGGCCACCGTCAAGGGCGACGTCCACGACATCGGCAAGAACCTGGTCGACATCATCCTGTCCAACAACGGCTACAACGTGGTCAACCTGGGCATCAAGCAGCCGGTCTCGGCGATCCTGGACGCCGCGCAGGAGCACCGGGCGGACGTGATCGGGATGTCCGGCCTGCTGGTGAAGTCGACGGTGATCATGAAGGAGAACCTGGAGGAGCTCAACCAGCGCAAGCTGGCCGCCAGCTACCCGGTGATCCTCGGCGGTGCCGCGCTCACCCGGGCCTACGTCGAGCAGGACCTGCACGAGATCTACGAGGGCGAGGTCCGCTACGCCCGGGACGCCTTCGAGGGCCTGCGGCTGATGGACGCGCTGATCGCGGTCAAGCGCGGTGTGCCCGGCGCGGCCCTGCCGGAGCTCAAGCAGCGCCGGCACGCCCGGGTGGAGGTGGAGGAGCCGGAGCCGGAGGTCAACCTCGGCCAGATCCGCTCGGACGTCGCCGTGGACAACGCCGTGCCCACCCCGCCGTTCTGGGGCGACCGGATCGTCAAGGGCATCCCGTTCGCCGACTACGCGTCCTGGCTGGACGAGGACGCGCTGTTCAAGGGCCAGTGGGGGCTGAAGGCCTCCCGCACCGGCGACGGCCCCTCGTACGAGGAACTGGTGGAGACGGAGGGCCGGCCGCGTCTGCGGGCCTGGCTGGACCGGCTGCAGACCGAGGGCTGGCTGGAGGCGGCCGTGGTCTACGGCTACTACCCGGCCAACTCCAAGGGCGACGACCTGATCGTCTTCCACGAGGACGGCACCGAGCGCACCCGCTTCACCTTCCCGCGCCAGCGCCGCGGCCGCCGGCTCTGCCTCGCCGACTTCTTCCGCCCGGAGGAGTCCGGCGTGCGGGACGTCGTCGGCCTGCAGGTGGTCACCATGGGCAACCGGATCTCGGAGGCGGCCAACGAGCTGTTCGCCGGGAACTCCTACCGCGACTACCTGGAGCTGCACGGCCTCTCGGTGCAACTGGCCGAGGCGCTGGCCGAGTTCTGGCACGCCCGGGTCCGCTACGAGCTGGGCTTCTCCGGCGAGGACCCGCAGGACGTCAAGGACATGTTCGCGCTCAAGTACCGGGGCGCCCGCTTCTCGCTCGGCTACGGGGCCTGCCCCGAGCTGGAGGACCGCGCCAAGATCGCCGAGCTGCTGAAGCCCGAGCGGATCGGCGTGGTGCTCTCCGAGGAGTTCCAGCTGCACCCGGAGCAGTCCACCGACGCGATCGTGATCCACCACCCGGAGGCGAAGTACTTCAACGCCCGGTAACTCCTGCGTCGCGTTCCGTTCGCTCTTTCCGGACGAAGCGGGCGTATCCTGGATGATCCTGAACGGGCCGGTCCGCTCACCAGCGGGCCGGCCCGTGCCATCCCCGGGTCCGCCGGGGCCTGCCGGAAGGACGTCCGCCATGACCACCAGCCCCACCGCCACGCGCATCCTCGACCACGGGGACGACCGCGGTCTGCAGGCGGTGCTGCTGGACATGGACGGCACGCTGGTGGACACCGAGGACTTCTGGTGGCAGGCCGAGGTCTCGCTCTTCGCCGAGCTGGGCCACGAGCTGGACGAGGCGGACCGCGCGCACGTCGTCGGCGGCCCGATGACCCGGGTGATGGACTACCTGGTCGCCCGGACCGGGGTGGACATCGCGCCGGCCGACCTGGGCGTGCTGGTCAACCAGCGCTTCGTGGACCTGCTGGCGGGCGGCGTGCCGCTCATGCCCGGTGCCGAACGCCTCCTCAACACCCTTGCCGCGCACGGGATCCCGGCGGCCATGGTGTCCGCCTCGCACCGCCACGTGATCGACATCGTGCTGCGGTCGCTGGGCGCGCACCACTTCGCCTTCACCATCGGCGGGGACGAGGTGCCGCGCACCAAGCCGTTCCCGGACCCGTACCTGGAGGCGGCCCGCCGGCTGGGTGCCGAGCCGGCCCGCTGCGTGGTGGTCGAGGACACCCCGACCGGGGTGCGCGCGGGCGAGGCGGCGGGGTGCCCGGTGGTCGCGGTGCCCTCGGTGGCGCCGATCGAGCCCGCTCCCGGGCGGCTGGTGCTGCCCTCGCTGGAGCGGGTCGACCTCGATCTGCTGCGCTCGCTGGTGGCCTCGCGCGTGTGATTGTCATCTCATTGAAGCCGACCCCTACCGGCCGGTAGGTGGCCGGAAATCCCCTCGGCGGAAGGGGGCGGCGGGAGAAAACGGGCATTGCCTGACATCTCGTCGGTCGCGCCGTGATGCCCCCGGCCGTCGTGTCCCAAACGTCATCTGCGCGGGTATCGGTCGTGCGTGTTCGATATGGCACGCTACTCGGGTTTCGTGCCACCGATAAGGACGCGCCCCGTGAAGACTTCAGGTGAACGCCTCGCCGTACTCGGCTGTGCCGGTCTGGTCGCCGTGACGGTGGCCGGCTGCGGATCGGTGACCGACGCCGTGAAGGGTGACGGCGGCAAGTCGATCACCATGGGCACCAGTCAGCTGACCGGCACCCTGGACCCGGCGACCTCCTACGACTCCGGCTCCTGGCTGATCCTGCGCAACACCTTCCAGTCGCTGCTGACCTTCCCGGCCGCGGCCAGCACGCCCACCCCGGACGCCGCGCAGTCCTGCGAGTTCACCGGCAGCGAGGCCACCGAGTACCACTGCACCCTGCGGCCCGGGCTGAAGTTCTCCAACGGCCACCCGCTCACCGCCGCGGACGTGGTCTTCTCGATCGAGCGCACCAGGAAGATCAACGACGAGAACGGTCCGGTCTCCCTGCTCTCCTCGATCAAGTCCGTCGAGGCCAAGGGCGACACCGAGGTGACCTTCCACCTCACTGCGCCCGACGCCACCCTGCCGGCCAAGCTGGCCACCCCGGCCGGCGCGATCGTGGACCACCAGGTCTACCCGGCCGACAAGGCGCTGGCCAACGACAAGCAGGTCGGCTCCGGCCCGTACCGCGTCGACTCGGTCGAGAAGCTCAACGGCGGCACGCAGCTGGGCAAGGTCGTCCTGTCGCCCAACGACAAGTACGGCGGCGACGCCAAGCTGCGCAACTCCAAGTTCACCGTGCGGTACTTCGACAAGACCGAGGACCTGAAGGCCGCGCTGGACAAGGCCGACGTCGACGTCACCGACACCAGCCTGGAGCCGAACACCGCCGCGCAGATCCTCTCCGACCAGCAGTCCGGCAAGACCGACCTGCAGGTGACCGAGGGCGACAGCAACGACACCCGCTCGCTGGTCTTCAACACCAAGGACCCGGTCGGCGGCAACGTCGCCGTCCGCCAGGCCGCCGCGCAGCTGATGGACCGCAAGGCGCTCGCCCGCGACGTCTTCGCCCGGACCGTCCAGCCGCTGTACGCCATGGTCCCGGCCGGCGTCACCGGCCACACCACCGCCTTCTTCGACCGCTACGGCGACCAGGACGTGGCCAAGGCCAAGAAGATCCTCACCGACGCCAAGGTCCAGACCCCGGTCAAGCTGAACCTCACCTGGTCCCGCTCGCGGGCCGGCAGCAACGAGGCCGACACGCTGAAGAAGCAGCTGGAGACCGGCGGCCTCTTCCAGGTCACCGTCCAGCAGGAGCCGGACTGGGAGGCGTTCAAGAAGGGCTGGTCCGAGGGCAAGTACCAGGCGTACGTGATCGGCTGGTTCGCCGACTACCCGGACCCGGACAACTACATCGCCCCGCTGCTCGTCAACGGCGGCGCCTACCACCACGGTTGGGACGACCCGCGGATCAGCGGGAAGCTGGTGCCGGACGGCCTCAAGCAGGCCGACCGCAGCGCCGCCGCGGCCGGCTACGCGCAGATCCAGCAGATCGAGGCCGAGAACGTGCCGCTGATCCCGCTGTACCAGAACAAGGCCTTCTACGCGGCGCGTTCGTACGTCACCGGCGTCGAGTCCACCGTCGACACCACCGGCTTCTTCCGCTTCTGGGAGATCAGCCGGACCGGCAAGTAGCGCCCGTACCACGGCGGCCCGCCCGCTCCCCCTCGTCGCCACGGGGGGAGCGGGCGGGCCGCCGTCACGTTCGCGCGCGCCGCTACAGGGCGCCCGGGCGCACCAGCCCGCTCTCGTAGGCGTACACCGCCGCCTGCACCCGGTCGCGCAGCTGGAGCTTGGTCAGCACATGGCCGACGTGCGTCTTCACCGTGGTCTCGCTGACGAACAGTTCGGCCGCGATCTCCGCGTTCGACAGTCCGCGCGCCACCAGTTTCAGCACCTCCAGTTCACGCTCGGTCAGCGCGTTCAGCGCCTGCGGCGGCGCCTCGTCGCCCGAGGGCAGCTTGGTGGCGTACATGTCCAGCAGCCGGCGGGTGATGCTCGGCGCCAGCATCGCCGCGCCGTCCGCGACCACCCGGATCGCCTGCACCAGCTCCTCGGCCGGGACGTCCTTCAGCAGGAAGCCGCTGGCGCCCGCGCGCAGCGCCTCCACCACGTACTCGTCCAGGTCGAAGGTGGTCAGCACCAGCACCTTGGCCGGGCCGTCCCGCCCCGGGCCGGCGATCCGGCGGGTCGCCTCGACGCCGTCCATCCTGGGCATCCGGATGTCCATCAGCACCACGTCGGGCTGCAGCGCCCGCACCTGGTCCAGCGCCTGCTGACCGTCGCCGGCCTCACCGACCACCACCAGGTCGGACTCGGCCTCCAGGATCATCCGGAAACCGGTGCGCAGCAGCGGCTGGTCGTCGACCAGCAGCACTCGGATCGTCACTAGGACTCCTTGCTCCTCAGATCCCCCGTGGGATCGTCCTCATCAGACGTACGCGCCAGCGGAAGCGGGTACGGCGGCGGGGTGCCGCCGAACTCCGGGCAGCTGGCCCGGTGGTCGCACCAGTCGCAGAGGCGGTTGCGGGTGGCCGGAAAGTCCCCCGTGGCCACCGCCTGGCTGATCCGCTCCCACAGCGCCTGCAGCTTGCGCTCCACCGCGAGCAGGTCGGCCTGGTCCGGGTCGTAGCTGACCACGTTCCCGCCGCCGCCGAGGTAGACCAGCTGGAGGCGCTTGGGGATCACGCCCTTCCACCGCCACACAACCAGTGCGTAGAACTTCATCTGGAACATCGCCTTGCCCTCGAAGTCCCGCGAGGGCGCCCGGCCGGTCTTGTAGTCCACCAGGCGGACCTCACCGGTCGGAGCGACGTCCACCCGGTCGATGTAGCCGCGCAGCAGCAGCCCCGACTCCAGGGCCGTCTCCACGTACAGCTCCCGCTCCACCGGGTGCAGCCGGGTCGGGTCCTCCAGCCGGAACCACTGGCCGATCAGCTTCTCGGCGTCCGCCAGCCAGCCGGTCAGTGCCGCGCCGTCCGGATCCTCCGGGAACAACGAGCCCAGCTCCGGCCGCTCCCCGAGCAGCCGCTCCCACTGGGGGCGCAGCAGGCCCAGCGCCCGCTCCGGCGTACGGTCGGCCGCCGGGCTGTCGAAGAGCCGCTCCAGCACCGCGTGCACCAGCGTGCCCCTGGTCGCCGCCGCGCTCGGCGGCTCGGGCAGCCGGTCGATCACCCGCAGCCGGTACAGCAGGGGGCAGGTCAGGAAGTCCCCGGCCCGGGACGGGGACAGGCCGGTCGGGGGCGCCGCCGGCCGCGCCGGAACCCCGGTGGCGCTGGTGGTGTCGGTCTGCTGCATGGCTACGACCCTATTGCCCTTTCCTGTCATCCTGCTGCCACCGTGCTGCCACCGCGGCCCGCGCAATGGGTATGAAGCAGGAAGAGGGGCGCAGGCCGCCGCAGCGCCGCGATCACGTAGCGTGGGCGCACCGGGGCACGACGGGGGAGACGACCGAAGGGATCACGGTGAGCGACAGCGGGAGGCAGCAGTCCTCCGACCAGCCACCGCAGGACGACGGCGGACGACCCGACGGGCCGCCGCCGGAGCGCGGCGGCGGCCTCCTGATGGGCCGGCCCTTCGGCGTGCCCGTCTACGTCACCCCTTCCTGGTTCGTCATCGCCGCGCTGATCACCTGGGTGTTCGGCGGACAGCTGGGAGACGTGCTGCCCGACCTCGGCGGCGCCCGCTACCTGGTCGCGTTCTCCTTCGCGGTCGCCTTCTACGCCTCCGTCCTGGTGCACGAACTCGCCCACACCCTCGTCGCGCTGCGCTACCGCCTCGGGGTGCGGCGGATCCAGCTGCAGTTCTTCGGCGGCGTCTCCGAGATCGAGAACGAGGCCACCACGCCCTGGCGCGAGTTCTGGCTGGCCTTCGTCGGCCCGCTGCTCTCGCTGGCGCTCGGCGGCGTCTTCTACCTCGCCGTGCGGGCCGTGGAGCTCACGTCCGTGCCCGGCGTGCTGCTGACCGGCCTGATGGTCTCCAACCTGGTCGTCGCCGCCTTCAACCTGCTGCCCGGCCTGCCGCTGGACGGCGGCCGGATGCTGCGCGCCGTCATCTGGGCGGTCACCGGCAAGCCGATGACCGGCACGGTGGCCGCCGCCTGGGTCGGCCGGGCGCTGGCGGTCGCCGTGCTGTTCGGCCTGCCGCTGGTCAGCGCCGCCCGCGGGAGCGAACGCACCACCACCGACACCCTGGTGGACGCGGTGCTGGCCGCCGTGCTCGCCGCGATCATCTGGAACGGCGCCACCGGCAGCGTGCGCAACGCCCGGCTCAAGGAGGCGCTGCCCGGCCTGCGGCTGCGCGACCTCGCCCGCCGGGTCGTCGAGGTGACCGCCGACACCCCGCTCGGCGAGGCGATGCGCCGCGCCCAGGAGGCCCGGGCCGGCGCGGTGCTCGTGGTGGACGGCCGGGGCGAGCCGATCGCCATCGTCCGCGAGTCCGCGGTCCGGGCCGTGCCCGAGCACCGCCGCCCCTGGGTGGCCGTCGGCCCGCTCGCCCGCGACCTCGAACCCGGGCTGCGGCTGGACGCCGACCTGGGCGGCGAGGACCTGCTGCGGGCCGTCCAGGCCACCCCGGCGGGGGAGTACCTGGTGGTCGAGGAGGACGGCCGGGTGTACGGCGTCGCCGCCCTGACCGACATCGAGCGGCGGCTGAGCGCGGCGGTCGCCGGGAGGTGAGCCGCCCCGCCCCGGGCGTGGTCGGGCGGGAGGCTCCGCTTCCCTTAGGATTGTCCGCATGTCCGAACCGACCGGTGCCGCCCGCCGACGCGGGCCCTTCCAGGTCGGGGACCAGGTCCAGCTGACCGACCCCAAGGGTCGCCACTACACGTTCACGCTCCAGGCCGGGAACCAGTTCCACACCCACAAGGGTGCGTTCCCCCACGACGAGCTGATCGGCGCCCCCGAAGGCACGGTCGTGCGCACCACGGGGAACGTCCCGTACCTCGCGCTGCGCCCCCTGCTCCCCGACTACGTCCTCTCCATGCCTCGCGGCGCCGCCGTGATCTACCCCAAGGACGCGGGGCAGATCCTGGCCATGGCCGACATCTTCGCCGGCGCCCGCGTGGTCGAGGCCGGCGTCGGCTCGGGCGCGCTCAGCATGTACCTGCTGCGCGCCGTCGGCGAGCACGGCATGCTGGCCTCCTACGAGCGCCGGCAGGACTTCGCCGACATCGCCCAGGGCAACGTCGAGCGCTACTTCGGCGGGCCGCACCCGGCGTGGAAGCTCACCGTCGGCGACCTCCAGGACAACCTGGTCGAGTCCGACGTCGACCGCGTCCTCCTCGACATGCTCGCCCCCTGGGAGTGCCTGGACGTCGCCTCGAAGGCGCTCGTCCCCGGCGGCCTCATCTGCTGCTACGTGGCCACCACGACGCAGATGTCCAAGACCGTCGAGGCGCTGCGCGAGCACGGCACCTTCACCGAGCCGCAGGCCTGGGAGACCATGGTCCGCACCTGGCACCTGGAGGGCCTGGCCGTCCGCCCGGACCACCGGATGATCGGCCACACCGGCTTCCTGCTCACCGCCCGCCGCCTGGCGGACGGCGTCGAGCCGCCGCTGCGCCGCCGCCGCCCGGCCAAGGGCGCGTACGGCGAGGACTACGACAGCGGGGCGGCCGAGCCGAGCCTGCACGAGCGCGCCGCCGCCCGCAAGGCCGCCCGCACCGAGGCCGAGCAGCCCGACCTGGGCTGAGCCCGCGACCCGACAGGGGTGGCACGAGCGATCTCGTGCCACCCCTTGGCATTTCCCCGTCGACCGCGTGTGGGACGATGCTCGCTCACACGGACCAGCTCCTGGAGCTCTGGAGGGGACGCCTGGTGGAGACCGCGGTCGGGACGACGGCGACGGTTGGACAGCACACCCCGCGGGGCCGCACCCGGCCCGGGCACGCGCGCACCGCCGCCTGGCACTGGGCCCTCGCCCTGGCCGGCTGCGGCGCGGTGGTCGGCGCCGCCCTCGCGGCCTCCCCGGCGACCGGCACCCCGGTGCCCGCCCACGGCACCCCCAAGGCCCTCCCGGCGAGCGCCGCCCCCGACCCGGCCAAGGCCCAACTACCGCTGGACTGCGGCCCGTTCCCGGTCAAGACGGTGCTCAGCGTGCCCGCCGAGCTGGGCGACGGCCGCCGCGGCACGGTGGTCGCCGCACACTGCGGCACCGACACCGGCACCCCGCCGGACGCCGTCTTCCTGCTCGGCTTCGGCCCCGGCGACCGCCCGTCGGTCCTGGCCACCCTGCTCACCGAGCGCGAGAACCTCACCGTGAACCGGCTCGCGGTGCGCTCCGACGGCGCCATCACCGGCCACGCGCAGGGGTATTCGAGCGAGGACGTGCCGCGCTTCCGGCCCGACGTCTCGGTCGACCTCACCTGGACGCGCAAGGGCGGCGGCTGGGACCGCTCCCAGACCGCCGCCCCGGTCAGCCGGACCTGACGGACCGCCGTGCGCGGCTAGTCGGCGTCCGGCCCGTACACCTCGACCCGGTCGGTGACCCGGCGCACGTGGATGCAGTCGCCGGGGCAGTCCTTCGCCGAGTCCACCACGTCCTGAAGGAGCGTCAGCGGAACCGGGGCGGACTCCCCCGGCTGCTGGCGCAACTCGTCGTCCGGCCCCTTCACATAGGCGAGGCCGTCGATGTCCAGCTCGAAGACCTCCGGCGCGTACTGCACGCAGATCCCGTCGCCGGTGCACAGATCCTGGTCGATCCACACCTCCAGCTCCTCGGTCGCGGCTGCCGTCTGCTCGGTCACCGACATGGTCCCCTGCCGTTTCTGTCCCGGGACGCCCTTTTCCTGGAGCAATCCCGCCATTCGTACAACGATCGGACCTCGACTGGTGGTCGCGATCGGATATCACTTCGCTCGACGATACATCCGGCCCGCTTTGGGCGGTGCGCGGTGGGTATCCCCTTAGCAGAGGGGAAGCACGCTGGGGCGAAGATCGGACACGCCCGTTCCATCTTTCTTGATCTAGGGGTTTACGGACCCCTGGTCCCAGGTAGGGTCTGGAAGCGTCCAGCTCCCCGGAGGAGGTGAGGACCGTGGCAGCCCACGATGACGACTACAACCGCAGCACCGGCAGGCCCGCTCGTGGTTCCGACGAGGCCGCTCAGGTCTCGTACCTTGAGCAGGAAATCGCCGTGCTGCGCCGCAAGCTCGCCGACTCGCCGCGCAATTCGAGAATCCTCGAAGAGCGGATCGTCGAGCTCCAGACCAACCTGGCCGGCGTGACCGCCCAGAACGAACGGCTCGCCTCCACCCTGCGCGAGGCCCGCGACCAGATCGTGGCCCTCAAGGAGGAAGTGGACCGGCTGGCACAGCCCCCGGCCGGCTTCGGCACCTTCCTCGAGGCCAACGAGGACGGGACCGCCGACATCTTCACCGGCGGGCGCAAGCTCCGCGTGAACGTCAGCCCCAACGTCGCCCTCGACGAACTGCGGCGCGGCCAGGAAGTGATGCTCAACGAGGCCCTCAACATCGTGGACGCGATGGCCTTCGAGCGCATCGGCGAGATCGTCACCCTCAAGGAGGTCCTGGAGGACGGCGAGCGCGCCCTGGTTCTCGGCCACACCGACGAGGAGCGGGTGGTGCGCCTCGCCGAACCGCTGCGCGAGCTCACCATCCGGGCGGGGGACGCCCTGCTGCTGGAGCCCCGCTCCGGCTACGTGTACGAGGTCGTGCCGAAGTCCGAGGTCGAGGAGCTGGTCCTCGAGGAGGTCCCGGACATCGACTACCGCCAGATCGGCGGCCTCAGCAACCAGATCGAGCAGATCCGCGACGCGGTCGAGCTGCCGTACCTGCACGCCGACCTCTTCAAGGAGTACGAGCTGCGCCCGCCCAAGGGCGTCCTGCTCTACGGCCCGCCCGGCTGCGGCAAGACGCTGATCGCCAAGGCGGTCGCCAACTCGCTGGCCAAGAAGGTCGCCGAGGTCACCGGCCGGCCCCAGGGGAAGAGCTACTTCCTCAACATCAAGGGCCCCGAACTGCTCAACAAGTACGTGGGCGAGACCGAGCGGCAGATCCGCCTGGTCTTCCAGCGGGCCCGGGAGAAGGCGAGCGAGGGCACGCCCGTCATCGTCTTCTTCGACGAGATGGAGTCGCTGTTCCGCACCCGCGGTTCCGGCGTCAGCTCGGACGTGGAGAACACCATCGTCCCGCAGCTGCTCGCCGAGATCGACGGCGTGGAGGGCCTCGAGAACGTCATCGTCATCGGCGCCTCGAACCGCGAGGACATGATCGACCCGGCGATCCTGCGGCCCGGCCGCCTGGACGTCAAGATCAAGATCGAGCGCCCGGACGCCGAGGCCGCGAAGGACATCTTCTCCAAGTACCTCAAGGACTCGCTGCCCTTCCACCCGGACGACCTCAAGGAGCACGGCAGCTCCGTCGAGGCGACGGTGGACGCGATGATCCAGGCCGTCGTGGAGCGGATGTACACCGAGACCGAGGAGAACCGCTTCCTGGAGGTCACCTACGCCAACGGTGACAAGGAGGTCCTGTACTTCAAGGACTTCAACTCCGGCGCGATGATCCAGAACATCGTCGACCGCGCGAAGAAGATGGCCATCAAGGACTTCCTCGACCACGGTCAGCGCGGTCTGCGCGTCTCCCACCTGCTCGCCGCCTGCGTGGACGAGTTCAAGGAGAACGAGGACCTCCCGAACACCACCAACCCGGACGACTGGGCCCGCATCTCCGGCAAGAAGGGCGAGCGGATCGTCTTCATCCGCACGCTGGTCACCGGCAAGCAGGGCGCCGAGTCCGGCCGCTCGATCGACACTGTCGCCAACACGGGGCAGTACCTGTAAAGCACGCCGGCACCCGGGCCGCCAGCGGTCCCCGGAGCTGTACGCACACCGTCCGGCTGTGGCGCCTCGCGGCCCCGCAGCCGGACGGCGCGTCTCGGGGCCCGCCGGTCGGCGCCGGGTCCTAGGCTCGACCCACCGCCGCGGGCAGACGACCGGCGCCGGTGGAGTCCAGCGGTACGTCAGCGTGTGCCGTCCGTCGGGGGCGGCGCACCGGGCAAGGAGGGCCGCATGACCGTACGGCGCGTGATGGGCATCGAGACCGAGTACGGGATCTCCGTGCCCGGGCACCCCAACGCCAACGCCATGCTCACCTCGTCCCAGATCGTCAACGCGTACGCGGCGGCGATGCACCGGGCACGGCGGGCCCGCTGGGACTTCGAGGAGGAGAATCCGCTGCGCGACGCCCGGGGGTTCGACCTCGCGCGGGAGGTCGCGGACGCCAGCCAGCTGACCGACGAGGACATCGGCCTCGCGAACGTCATCCTCACCAACGGGGCCCGGTTCTACGTGGACCACGCGCACCCCGAGTACAGCTCGCCCGAGGTGACCAACCCGCGCGACGCCGTGCTGTGGGACAAGGCCGGCGAGCGGATCATGGCGGCGGCGGCGCAACGCGCGCTGGAACTGCCCAACGGGCAGACCATCCACCTCTACAAGAACAACACCGACAACAAGGGCGCCTCCTACGGCACCCACGAGAACTACCTCATGAAGCGGGCGACACCGTTCGCCGACATCGTCCGCCACCTCACCCCCTTCTTCGTCTCCCGCCAGGTGGTCACCGGCGCCGGCCGGGTCGGCATCGGGCAGGACGGCTCGGCGCACGGCTTCCAGATCAGCCAGCGGGCGGACTACTTCGAGGTCGAGGTCGGCCTGGAGACCACGCTCAAGCGGCCGATCATCAACACCCGGGACGAGCCGCACGCCGACGCCGAGAAGTACCGCCGGCTGCACGTGATCATCGGGGACGCCAACCTCTCCGAGATCTCCACCTACCTCAAGCTGGGCACCACCTCGCTGGTCCTGTCGATGATCGAGGACGCCTTCATCGCCTCCGACCTCGCCGTCGACCAGCCGGTGCGCACCCTGCACCGGGTCTCCCACGACCCGACGCTCAAGCACCTGATCACCCTGCGCAACGGACGCAAGCTCACCGCCGTCCAGCTCCAGCTCGAGTACTTCGAGCTGGCCCGCAAGTACGTCGAGGACCGCTTCGGAACCGACGCGGACGAGCAGACCGTGGACGTGCTGGCCCGCTGGGAGGACGTCCTGGGCCGGCTGGAGCGCGATCCGATGTCGCTGTCGAAGCAGCTGGACTGGGTCGCCAAGCGGGAGATCCTGGAGGGCTACCGCAGCCGGGACGCCCTGGGGTGGGAGAACCCGCGGCTGCACCTGGTCGACCTCCAGTACAGCGACGTACGGCCCGAGAAGGGCCTCTACAACCGTCTGGTGGCCCGCGGGCGGTTCGAGCGGCTGCTGACCGAGGAGGAGGTCGAGCACGCCGTCTCCAAGCCCCCGGAGGACACCCGGGCGTACTTCCGCGGGCGCTGCCTGGAGCAGTACGCGGAGCACGTCGCGGCGGCCTCCTGGGACTCGGTCATCTTCGACCTGCCGGGCCGGGACTCGTTGCAGCGGGTGCCGACGCTGGAGCCGCTGCGCGGCACCCGCAACCACGTCAAGGAGCTGCTGGACCGCTGCCGCACGGCGGAGGACCTGCTCCGGGTGCTCTCCGGCGGGTAACTTTTCGATCACCACGGGTGAACGTCCGCCGAATGGGAATCATCCGGGGTGGCAGCGGGTGTTGGACAGGAAGCGCCACCGGCAAACCGGGAGCGGTAGTCGCACCTTGTGTATAGGGTCGGTGCAACGAGCAGCGACCCGACCGACCAAACCGTGCCAGACGATTCGAGCGGGGTGAGGGAAATGGCGAGCAAGGACACCGGCGGCGGCCAGCAGCGGGCAAACCGCTCCTCCGAGGAGGTCGAGGAGCAGGCCGCGGAAACGCAGAATTCCGACGACCTCAAGGAACGCCAGGAAAAGCTGGACGACGACGTCGACGCGGTACTGGACGAAATCGACGAAGTGCTGGAGTCCAACGCGGAGGATTTCGTGCGCGGCTTCGTGCAAAAGGGCGGCCAATAACCCGTCCCCGGTCATCGGGAATTCACGGTCGCGACCGTCGAGGGCGGTCGGGCGGCGCTCGCCGCCCGGCCGCCCGGCACCTTCCCTCCCCCCGTGGACAGTGATCGTCGGGCGGGTAGGGTGCGGGCAGCGCGCGCTTCAAGCTACCTGGAAGGAATCGTGTGGAAGCCAACACTCGCGGCACCGGGCGTCTACCGGCTGCCTTCCTGACCCCGGGGTCGTCCTCGTTCCTCGAATTCCTCGCCGAGCACCGGCCGGAGCTCGTCCCGGGCCACCGCGGGCTCCCCGAGGGCGCCGTCGTCGAGGCCCCGCACGGGACCACGATCGTGGCCGCGGTCTTCGACGGCGGCGTGGTGATCGCGGGTGACCGCCGGGCGACGATGGGCAACGTGATCGCCCAGCGCGACATCGAGAAGGTCTTCCCGGCGGACGAGTACAGCGCCGTCGGCATCGCCGGCACCGCGGGCCTCGCGGTCGAGATGGTCCGGCTGTTCCAACTGGAGCTGGAGCACTACGAGAAGATCGAGGGCGCCACGCTCTCCCTGGAGGGCAAGGCGAACCGCCTCACCACCATGATCCGGGGCAACCTGGGCATGGCGATGCAGGGCCTCGCGGTCGTGCCGCTGTTCGCCGGCTACGACCTCAACCTCGGCCGCGGCCGGATCTTCAACTACGACGTCACCGGCGGCCGCTCCGAGGAGCGCGGCTTCGCCGCCACCGGCTCCGGGTCGGTCTTCGCCCGGGGCTCGATGAAGAAGCTCTACCGCGAGGACCTGACGGCCGAACAGGCCGTCACCCTGGTCGTCCAGGCCCTGTACGACGCGGCCGACGACGACTCCGCGACCGGTGGCCCGGACCTCGCCCGCAAGATCTTCCCGATCGTCTCGCTGATCACCGAGGACGGCTTCCGCCGGCTCACCGACGCGGAGGTGGGGCAGACCGCGGTCGCCATCACCGACGAGCGCCTGACCCGCCCCAACGGCCCGCAGGCCCCGCTGATCTAGCCGTCACCTCACAGGAAAGGGACGACCGCCGGTGTCGACACCGTTCTACGTCTCACCCCAGCAGGCCATGGCGGACCGCGCGGAGTACGCCCGCAAGGGCATCGCGCGCGGTCGCAGCGTGGTCGTGCTCACCTACGCCGACGGCATCGTCTTCGTCGCCGAGAACACCTCCAGGGCGCTCCACAAGGTCTCCGAGATCTACGACAAGATCGCCTTCGCGGCGGTCGGGCGCTACAACGAGTTCGAGAACCTGCGCATCGGCGGCGTGCGCTACGCCGACCTGCGCGGCTACTCCTACGACCGCGCCGACGTCACGGCCCGCGGCCTGGCCAACGTCTACGCCCAGACCCTGGGCACCATCTTCTCCTCGGTCGGCGAGAAGCCGTACGAGGTCGAGCTGATCGTCGCAGAGGTCGGCCGCACCAGCGACAACGACCAGATCTACCGGCTCACGCCGGACGGCTCGGTCGTCGACGAGAAGAACTACGTGGTGGTCGGCGGCAACGCCGACTCGATCGGCAACTACCTGGGCCAGCGCCACCGCGTCGGCATGAGCCTGACCGAGGCGGTGACGGTCGCGGTGGACTCGCTCGCCCGCGACCCCAACGGGGGCAGCCCGCGCAGCCTCACCCCGGAGCAACTGGAGGTCGCGGTCCTCGACCGCCAGCGGTTCCAGCAGCGCAAGTTCAAGCGGATCCTGGGCAACCAGCTCGGCCGACTGCTCGACGGGGACCAGACCGCCGAGTCGGACGACGAGGAGAACCCGGCGGACACCGCGCCGGAGTAGCAGTGCCTGCGGAGTCCCGTACGGCGGCCGGACCGCCGTCGTACGGGACTCCGGTGCCCCTGCGGCGGCCCAGTCGTCGTGGAGGCGGTTTCGGACAGCTCCGACAGAGAATGGAGTGCTCATGGACCGCCGGATTTTCGGGCTGGAGAACGAGTACGGCGTGACCTGCACGTTCCGCGGACAGCGGCGGCTGTCGCCGGACGAGGTCGCGCGGTACCTGTTCCGCCGGGTCGTCTCCTGGGGCCGCAGCAGCAACGTGTTCCTGCGCAACGGCGCCCGGCTCTACCTCGACGTCGGCTCCCACCCCGAGTACGCCACCCCCGAGTGCGACGACGTGACCGAGCTGGTGACGCACGACAAGGGCGGCGAGCGCATCCTCGAAGGGCTGCTGGTGGACGCCGAGCGGCGCCTCCACGAGGAGGGCATCGCGGGGGACGTCTACCTCTTCAAGAACAACACCGACTCGGCCGGCAACTCCTACGGCTGCCACGAGAACTACCTGGTGGCCCGGCACGGCGAGTTCTCCCGGCTGGCCGACGTGCTGATCCCGTTCCTGGTGACCCGGCAGCTGATCTGCGGGGCGGGCAAGGTGCTGCAGACCCCGCGCGGCGCGGTGTACTGCGTCAGCCAGCGGGCCGAGCACATCTGGGAGGGCGTCAGCTCCGCCACCACCCGCTCGCGGCCGATCATCAACACCCGGGACGAGCCGCACGCGGACGCCGAGCGCTACCGCCGGCTGCACGTGATCGTCGGCGACTCCAACATGTCCGAGACCACCACGCTGCTCAAGGTCGGCGCCACCGACCTGGTGCTGCGGCTGATCGAGGCCGGCGTGGTGATGCGCGACCTCACCCTGGAGAACCCGATCCGGGCGATCCGCGAGGTCAGCCACGACCTCACCGGCACCCACCAGGTGCGGCTCGCCAACGGCCGGGAGGCCAGCGCCCTGGACATCCAGGAGGAGTACTACACCAAGGCCCTGGAGTTCGCCGACCGCAAGGGCATCAACACGGGCACCATCGCCCGGGTCCTCGACCTGTGGGGCCGCACCCTGGAGGCCGTCCGCACCGAGCGGCTGGACGGGGTGGCCACCGAGATCGACTGGATCATGAAGTACCAGCTCATCGAGCGCTACCGCGAGAAGCACCAGATGAGCATGTCCAACCCGCGGGTGGCCCAGATCGACCTCGCGTACCACGACATCCACCGCCGCCGCGGCCTGTTCTACCTGCTCCAGGGCAAGGGGCAGGCGAAGCGGGTGACCACCGACCTCAAGACCTTCGAGGCCAAGTCGATCCCGCCGCAGACCACCCGGGCCCGGCTGCGCGGGGACTTCATCCGCCGGGCGCAGGAGCAGCGCCGGGACTTCACGGTCGACTGGGTGCACCTGAAGCTGAACGACCAGGCGCAGCGCACGGTGCTGTGCAAGGACCCGTTCCGCTCGGTCGACGAACGGGTGGAGAAGCTCATCGCGGGGATGTAGCCCGGCGAACGCCATGATCACGACGCTCGGCCGGCCCCGGTGGTGTCTACCGGGGCCGGCCGCGTGCCGGGCATACGCTGTCCGTCGAGTCAGAGAGCCGACTTCGACCGACAGTTAGGACCACCGTGCGCCGCACCGCCGGTTTGCTTCTCACCCTGCCGCTGCTGCTGGCGGCCGCCTGCGGCAGTTCCCCCAAGGCGGCCGGTCCGGCGACGCCGTCCGCGGCGAGCGCCGCCCCGACGGTGCCCGCGCCGGTCGCCGAGGCGTCGCCGATGCCCACGCTCTCGGACGGCGGGTTCGGCAGCAAAGCCACCATCACCATCCCCGAGGGCCAGCAGCCCAGCGGCCAGTTCGTGGTGAACACGGTCAGCGAGGGCGAGCGCTCGACCGTCAACAAGGGCGACTGGGTGACGGTCAACTACTCCGCGAAGGACTGGACCACGGGCAAGGACCTGCCCAGCTCCTACGACGCCAACGGCAAGCCGCAGCTCTACCAGGCGGGCAGCGGGCAGCTGGTGCCGGCGCTGGACCAGAGCGTGATCGGCAAGAAGGTGGGCACCCGGCTGCTGGTGGTGGCCCCGCCGGCGGCGGCCTTCGGCGAGCAGGGCTCCGGCCAGTTGGGCGTCAGCAAGAACGACACCGTGGTCTTCGTGCTGGACATCATGGAGAGCCTGCCGCAGGACTCCGCGCTCACCGGGAACATGACCCAGCCGCCCGCGACGCTGCCGCAGGTCAAGGACAACGGCAAGGCGCCGGTGACGATCACCGTCCCGGCCGGGCAGGCGGCGCCCGCCGACCTGCAGCAGGCGGTGCTGATCAAGGGCGAGGGCAAGCAGGTCAAGAGCGGGCAGACGCTGGTGGTGCAGTACACCGGGGTGCTGTGGAGCAACGGCCAGCAGTTCGACGCCTCCTGGACGCACGGGGGCGCGCAGGCGGTGCAGATCGGCACCGGCAGTGTGATCGAGGGCTGGGACAAGGGCCTGGTCGGGCAGAACGTCGGCAGCCGGGTCCTGCTCGTGGTGCCGCCCGCACTCGGGTACCAGGACAAGGCACAGGGCGCCGTCCCCGCGAACTCCACCCTGGTCTTCGTGATCGACATTCTGGAAGCGGTCTAGGAACTCACCCCGGGGATTCCGTACGCTTGGGCGGACGCTCGTACAAACGAAGCGTCCGCCCTCATCCTCAGCTGTCATACTGCCCTCGCGCCGTGGCAGGCGCCGGCCGGCGCCGAGGTGCGGGGCGGACGGTGCGACGGCAGGCCGGCGCTCAGCACGCCGGGCGCAGACCCGAAAGACCTGTGGCGAGATGGATGGGGAGTCATGACTGAGAAGACGCCGAGCCCGGGCGGGGCCGGCACCGCGGCGAACGACAGCTCTGCGGGTGACCCGGCCGCCTCCCGTCCCGGCGGCCCGCTTCCGGGGGACGGCGAGTCGATCGTCGTTCCGCCGTCGATCCTGAAGCAGCAGGCCGGCTGGGCCCAGCCAGGTGAGGCGCCGCGTGCCGTGGGCGGGACGAAGACCGATGACACCCCGCAGATCTTCGCCTCCAACGTGCGCAAGAGCGACCCCTCCGAGGCCGGGTACGACGAGAACCCGCCCGGTGTCGGCCGGCTCGGTGTGATCCTCGGCACGGTGCTGGCCGTGCTGCTGGCCGGCAGCGCCGTGACGCTGTACATGGTGAACAAGGACGGCTCCAAGGACACCGCCGCGGCCAAGCCGGACGCCGCCAAGTCGGCGCCGCCCACGCCGAGCGCCGAGCCGGTGCCGCCGGTCAAGGACAGCGCCAAGGTGCTGCCGACCGTCACCGGCGACTTCGGCAAGAAGGCCGACATCCAGGTGCCGGGCGAGAAGTCCGACGGCTCCTTCGTGGTGAAGGTGCTCTCCGAGGGCACCGGCGCCAAGGTGGACAAGAACTCCTGGGCCTCGGTGGACTACACCGCCAAGGACTGGAACACCGGCAAGGACATCCCCAGCTCGTACGACGCCGACGGCAAGCCGCAGATCTTCCAGGCCGGCACGGACGCGCTGATCCCGGCGCTGGACCAGGCCGTGGTCGGCAAGAAGGCCGGCAGCCGGCTGCTGGTGGTGGCCCCGCCGGCCGCCGCGTTCGGCTCCCAGGGCAAGGCCGACATGTCGATCGGGCCCAAGGACGACCTGATCTTCGTGATCGACATCCGCAACGCCAACGCGCCGGACTCCGTGCTCAGCGGCACCGTCACCCCGCCGCCTGCGGACTTCCCGCAGGTCAAGGACAACGGCAAGAAGCCCGCCGAGATCACTCCGGTGGCCGGCGCCAAGGACCCGACCGAGCTGAAGTCGCACGTCCTGATCAAGGGCAACGGGCCGAAGGTGGAGAAGGGCGAGAAGGTCGTCGTCCAGTACACCGGCGCGCTGTTCAAGGACGGCAAGGTGTTCGACTCCTCGCTCAGCAAGGGCCAGGCGTTCTCCTTCCCGGTCGGCGGCGGCCAGGTCATCCCGGGTTGGGACCAGGGCCTGGAGGGCCAGACCGTGGGCAGCCGGGTCGAGCTGGTGATCCCCGCCGCGCTGGGCTACGGCGACAAGGGCCAGGGCGACATCCCGCCCGGCGCGACGCTGGTGTTCGTGGTGGACATCCTGGACGCCGGTCAGGGCTGATCCACTTTCGGGTGACAATGGACGACGTGTGACCTTCGGGTCCGGCCGCGTGGCCGGACCCGCACGGGCGGCGGGCGCCCCTACGGTGGTCCGGGAACGGACCGGCGTGCGGGCGCCCGCCGCTTGGTCGTGAATGCAATGCGAAACGTGAGAAGAGGGACTGTGAGCCTCAACGAGAAGCCCGAGATCGACTTCCCGATCGGCGACGCCCCGGCGGAGCTGCAGATCCGCGACATCGTCGTCGGTGACGGCGAGGAGGCCAAGCCGGGCCAGGTCGTCAGCGTCCGCTACGTCGGCGTGACCTTCGAGACGGGCGAGGAGTTCGACGCCAGCTGGAACCGGAGCCCCAACGAGTTCCGCTTCCCGCTGGGCGCCGGCCGCGTCATCAAGGGCTGGGACCAGGGTGTCGTCGGCATGAAGGTCGGCGGTCGCCGCGAGCTGACCATCCCGTCGCACCTGGCGTACGGCGCCCAGTCGCCCACGCCGCTCATCCCGCCGCACTCGACCCTGATCTTCGTGGTCGACCTGCTGGGCGTCTGAGCCCGTCACGCCCGTGGGCCGGACCCCTGCGGGGGCCCGGCCCACGGGCGTTCGCGGACGCGGCTTTTGCACTGCGTACCGCTACCGGTACGGTCGGTCCCGCCGGGTGGTGATCGCCCGGTTGGCGCACCCCGCGCGCGGCGCGGCACACCGGAAGGGTCAGCGATGGCGATCGCCAAGGCAGAGCGGCTGATGAATCTCGCCCTGTGCCTGATGAACACCAGACGGCCGCTCTCCAAGAAGGAGCTGCGGGAATCCATCGAGGCGTACCGCGAAGCCTGGCAGAGCAGCAGCGAGGACGCCTTCAACCGGATGTTCGAGCGGGACAAGGACGACCTGCGCGAGCTCGGCCTGGTGATCGACGTCGACGAGAGCACCCTGGACGGCGAACTCGGCTACCTGGCCCGCGCCGACCGCAACCGGCTGCCCGAGATCGCGCTGGACGCCGAGGAGGCGGCCGCACTGACCCTGGCGGCCCGGGTCTGGCAGCAGGCCAAGATGTCCGGCGCGGCCAGCGGCGCGCTGCAGAAGCTGCGGGCCGCCGGAGTGCCGTTCGTCGAGACCGAGGGCCGTACCGCCCTGGAGCCGCGCATCCCCGCCCGGGAGGCCGCGTTCGAGCCGCTGCTCACCGCCGCCCGGGACCGCCGCCCCGTCACCTTCGAGTACCGCAAGGCCGGCGCTGCCGCCGTCGAGCAGCGCAGCGTCGAGCCGTGGGCGCTGGAGTGCTGGCGCGGGCACTGGTACCTGGCCGGGTACGACCGGGACCGCGGCGACGCCCGGGTGTTCCGGCTCAGCCGGATCACCGGCAAGGTGCGGGCCAAGAACGGGGCCTTCCTCGGCACCGTGCCCGAGCACGTGGACGTGCGGGCCACCGTGGCGAAGTTCGCGGGGGAGGGAGCCACCGCGACCGCGACCGTCCGGGTCCGGCGGGGCGCCGGCTTCCCGCTGCGCACCAAGGCGCTGGCCAGCACCCGGGTGGACGACGCCTGGGACGAGCTGGAGATCCCGTACGGCAACGGACTGGGCGCCGACCTCGCCGAGTTCGGGCCGGACGTGCTGGTGCTCGGGCCGGAGGAGCTGCGGGCGGATGTGGTCGACCGGCTGCGGGCGGTCGCGGGGCTGGACTCGGAGGACGTTCGGGCATGAGCAATGCAATCGACCAGACGCGACGGATGCTGTCGCTGGTCACCTACCTGCGCGAGCGGCCCGGGGCCGAGGTCGCCGAGGTCGCCCGGGCCTTCGGGATCAGTGAGCGCGAGCTGATCGCGGACCTCAACGTGCTGCCGATGTGCGGCACCAGCTTCCGCGGCGGCGACCTGCTCGACATCGACACCGACGGTGAGCGGATCTGGTGGCACAACGTCGACGACGTGGCCCAGCCGCTGCGGCTGGCCGCCGACGAGGCGACCGCACTGCTGGTGGCCGCCCGTGCGGTGGCCGGGCTGCCCGGGCTGCGGGCCGGGGACCGGGAGGCGCTCACCCGGGCCGTCGCCAAGATCGAGAACGCGGCGGGGGAGAGCGCCGAGGGCAGCGCCCGGGTCGGCGTGACCTTCGAGGCCGAGAGCCACGTCTTCGCCGACATCGACCGCGCGCTCAGCGAGGGCCGCCGGCTCTGGCTGCGCTACTACTCGCACGGACGCGGCGGGATGACCGAGCGCGAGGTCGACCCGATCCGGCTGCTCACCGAGGGCCACACCTACCTCGAAGCCTGGTGCCGCACCTCCGAGGACCACCGGATGTTCCGGCTGGACCGGGTCGCCGAGATCCGCGTCCTGGACGTTCCGGCCGACCCGCCCCGGCGCGAGCCGCGCGACCTGAGCGGCGGGCTGGTCAACCCGGCGGCGGACGACCCCGAGGTGGTGGTCGAGGTCTCCTCCGGCGGACGCTGGGTGGCCGAGTACTACACCCACGACCGGGCCGAGGAACTGCCCGACGGCGGACTGCGGATCACCCTGCGCAGCGCCGACCCCTCCCAGCTGCGCCCGCTGGCGCTCCGGCTGGGCCGGGACGGCCGGATCGTCTCACCGCCCGAACTGGCCGAGCAGGCGCGCGCGGCCGCGCGGCAGGCGCTGGCCGCCTACGGGGAGGGGCAGGTCTGAGCGGTGGAACCCGGGACCAGATTCAAGGTGTACTGCTCGGAGTGCCGGGAGAAGGTCGAGCTCGCGGCCGAGGAGTTCCGGCTGACGCTCGGCCGCACCCCGGCCCAGGCGCACTACAGCTTCGGCTGCCCCCGGTGCGGGGCGGCGGTGCGCAAGCCGGCCGGGGAGAAGATCGTCGAGGCGCTCACCGGGGCCGGGGTCCGCACCATGCGGCTCGTCCCGGTCGAGGGGTAACGCCCGGGTAGGGTGGGGCCCATGTCCTGGATGCTCGTCGCCGCCGTCCTCCTCGCCACCGCGGGCCTGCTGGTCCTCGGGGTGCTCGCGATCCGGCTGTGGCTGGACGTCCGGGCGCTCGCCAAGGGCGTGGACACGGCCTCGCGGGCGCTGGCCGCGGCGGCCGGGGAGCTGGCGGACGCGGTGCCGAGCCGGGGCTGAACCGGGGCTGAAACGGGGCTGGACCGAGCCGGGTGGGTTCCGGGGCGCGGCCGGGGCGGGCGAGACCCGGGGCCGAAAGGCGCGGCCGAGACGCGGGGCGGGCCGCCCTGACGGCCCTCGACCGGTCGGCCCGGCGGAGCCTTCGGCGGTACGGGGCTGCTGCGCAAGGGCAGGGGCGGGTTACGCTCTCAGTCGGCTCCCGAACCGGGTACGGGGGGCCGCTGTCCTGTTCGGGCGGTCGTCGTCGGGGCGTCATCCGCAGCGGTTACCATCCGCAGCGGACGGCCCGTCGGGCCGCCATGAGTGAAGGTGGTCGCGCATGCGCATCTCGATGACCGCGATCGTGGTGATCGTGGTTCTTGCCATCGTGCTGTTCGGAGCCAAGCGGCTGCCGGACCTGGCGCGCTCGCTGGGACAGTCGCTGCGGATCCTGAAGAGCGAGGCCAAGGCCATGCGTTCGGACGGCGAACCCGAGGAACAGCCCGCTCCGGCGCGGGCGGACGGCGCCGTGCCGCCCGTGGAGCGTACCGTCCAGGCCGCTCCGGGCGCCTCGGCCACGGCCCGTCCGGTGGCCGACCCCGCCACCGGGCCGTCCGCGCCCGACGGCGAACGCCCGCGCTGAGCATGGCGCACGCGACCACGGAGGCCCGTCGACCGGCGGGCCCCGACGCACGAGTTGAGGACCGGGGTTGAGCAAGCTCTCCAAGGCGCCGAAGGCGGCAAAGGATCCTGAGGGGCGGATGGCCCTCGCCGACCACCTGCGGGAACTGCGCAACCGCGTGGTCAAGTCGGTCCTGGCGATCGTGGTCTTCACGATCGTCGCGGCGGTCTACCACAAGCAGCTGGAGAACTTCCTCCTCCAGCCGCTGCCGCAGTGCGACAAGGCGAACGCGGGCCAGTTCCACGGGCGTTGCGCGCAGGTGTCCAACATCGGCCTCACCGCGGGCTTCAACTGGATGCTGAAGGTCGCGCTTACGGCGGGCGTGGTCGCGGCCGTCCCGGTCTGGCTGTACCAGGTGTGGGCCTTCGTGGCGCCCGGTCTGCACCGGCACGAGAAGAAGTACACGGTCATCTTCATGGTCTGCGGCGCCCCGCTGTTCCTGGCGGGCGTGGCCTGTGCCTTCCTGGTGATGCCGACCACCGTCGAGGTGCTGATCTCGTTCACACCGGACACCACGACGCCGATCCTGCCGCCCGAGGACTACTTCGACATCGCCACCCGGATGGTGCTGGTCTTCGGCCTGGCCTTCGAGTTCCCGCTGCTGCTGGTGATGCTCAACCTGGTCGGCATCGTGAGCGGCAAGCGGCTGCTCGGCTGGTGGCGCGGCATGGTCATGGGCATCACGGTATTCGCCGCCTTCGCCACCCCGAGTGCCGATCCGATCAGCATGCTGATCCTGGCCGCGCCGATCTGGGCGCTGTACTTCGCCGCCGTGATCATCGCGATCGCGTCCGACAAGCGCAGGGCGCGCCGCAACCCGGACGCCCAGCTGGACGACGAGGAGGCCTCGCACCTGGACCTCAGCGTCCAGGCGGTGGGCGGGGTGGAGAGCGTCCGGGCGTCGGCGACTCCGACGGCCGGTGCCCCGGTGCCGGCCGCCCGGCACGAGCAGATGGACGACATCACCTGAGCCGCCGGGCTCCGAGGAGGCCCCGGTCCGTCGCTTTCGAGCAGCGGATCGGGGCTTTTCGCTGGTCGAGGCTGCCAAGGTTCCCGGCGGTGGTCTTGGCAGGGCAGATGGCATGTGACATATTACTGGCGTGCTGAAGACCGAGAGACTCCCCCTGGACGTCGTCGTGGTCGGCGCCGGCGTGGTCGGCGCCGCCTGCGCCTACTACGCCGCCCGCGCCGGCCTCGCCGTCACCGTGGTGGACCGCGGACCGGTGGCCGGCGGAACCACCGGCGCGGGCGAGGGAAACCTGCTGGTCTCCGACAAGGAACCCGGGCCCGAGCTCGACCTCGCCCTGCTCAGCGTCCGGCTCTGGCGCGAGCTCGCCGAGGACCTCGGCGCGGCCGTCGAGTTCGAGCCCAAGGGCGGTGTGGTGGTCGCCTCCACCGCCGCCGGGCAGGAGGCGCTGCGGGCCTTCGCCGCCGGGCAGGCCGCCGCCGGGGTGGCCGCCGAGGAAGTGCCCGGCGAGCGGCTCCGGGAGCTGGAGCCACACCTCGCCCCCGGCCTGGCCGGCGGCTTCCACTACCCGCAGGACGCCCAGGTCCAGCCCGCCCTGGCCGCCGCCCACCTGCTGCGCGAAGCCCGCCGGATGGGCGCCGAGCTGATCACCGGGGAGCACGTGACCGCCGTCGACCGGGGGCCGGACGGCGCCGTGCGCGGCGTACGGACCGACCGCCGCCGACTGGCCGCGTCCGCCCTGGTGAACGCGGCCGGCACCTGGGGCGGCGAGCTGGCCGCGCTGGCCGGCGTGGACCTGCCCGTGATGCCCCGGCGGGGATTCGTCCTGGTCACCGAGCCGCTGCCGCGAGTCGTCCGGCACAAGGTCTACGCCGCCGACTACGTCGCCAACGTCGCCAGCGGCTCGGCCGGACTGGAGACCTCCGCCGTGATCGAGGGAACCCCGGGCGGGCCGGTGCTGATCGGCGCCAGCCGCGAGCGCGTCGGCTTCGACCGCACGCTCTCCCAGGAGGTGCTGCGCCGCCTGGCCGGCCAGGCCGCGGAACTCTTCCCGGTGCTCGCCGACGTCACCGTCATGCGCGCCTACCGGGGCTTCCGCCCCTACCTGCCGGACCACCTGCCGGCCATCGGCGCCGACCCCCGGGTGCCCGGGCTGTACCACGCCTGCGGGCACGAGGGGGCCGGCATCGGGCTCGCCCCGGCGACCGGTCTCCTGATCAGCGAGCAACTCGCCGGCAAGCAGCCGGAGCTGGACCTCGCACCGTTCCGCCCGGACCGGTTCCCGGCGGGGTGAGACCTCCGGCCCGGCAGAGGGACCGGGCCCGTAGGGGATGCCGTCCCGCATGCCGTCCCCTTGCCGTCCCGCATGCCGTCCGTATGCCGTCCGTATGTCGTCCCGCATGGGATCCCGTCCTGGATTGGAGAAGCCGCCGATGCGCCGCCGCACCCCCGCCGAACTGGTCGAGGCCGAGCCCGGGCCCGCCCACCACATCGACTTCGACGGGCGGCCCGTACCCGCGCTGCCCGGGCAGTCGATCGCCGCCGCGCTGTGGGCCGACGGCGTGCTCGCCTGGCGCACCACGCGGGTGGGCGGGAAGCCGCGCGGGGCGTTCTGCGGGATCGGCGCCTGCTTCGACTGCCTGGCCACCGTCAACGGCCGCCCCAACCAGCGCACCTGTCTGCTCCCTGCCGAGTCCGGCACCACCGTCACCACCCAGGAGGGCCACGGCCGTGCCGACCTCGCCGTCTGAGCCCCACGAGGGCCACCAGGGCCACCAGGGCCGCGAGACCCACCGGGCGCACGAGACCCATGGGGGGCGCCAGGCCTTCGAGTCACTGCCCTACGACCTCGCGGTGGTCGGGGCCGGTCCGGCCGGGCTCGCCGCCGCCGTCACCGCCGCCGACCTCGGGCTGCGCTGCGTCCTGCTGGACGGCGGGCAGAGCACCGGCGGGCAGTACTACCGCCACCCGGCGGCCGGGCTCGGCGCGGCCCGCCCGGACCGGCTGCACCACCACTGGTCCGCCTACACCGGCCTGGCCGACCGGCTCGCCGCCCACGAGCGGGCCGGGCAGGCCGCCTTCCGCGGCGGACACCAGGTCTGGGCGCTGGAGCGCACCGGACAGGGCTTCGCGGTGCACGTCACACGCGGGCCGGAGAGCACCGACCGGGCCACCGTCCGGGCCCGGGCGGTGCTGCTCGCCACCGGCGCGTACGAGCGGCAGCTGCCGTTCCCGGGCTGGACCCTGCCCGGGGTGGTCACCGCAGGCGGCGCCCAGGCGATGCTCAAGGCCGGGCTGGTGCTGCCGGGGCGGCGGATCGTGGTCGCCGGGAGCGGGCCGCTGCTGCTCGCGGCGGCGTCCTCGCTGGTCACCGCCGGTGCCCAGGTGCCCGCCGTGGTCGAGGCCACCGCCTACCTCGGGTACGCGCGCCGCCCGGGCGTGCTGGCGGGCGTCCCCGGCAAGCTGGTCGAAGGCGCCGGGCACGGCGGCGCGCTGCTGCGGCACGGCGTCCGGCTGCGTCCGCGCAGCGCCGTGGTCGAGGCGCACGGGACGGACCGGGTCACCGGGGTCACCGTGGCCCGGTTGGACGCCGACTGGCGGCCGGTGCCCGGCACCGGGCGCCGGATCGACTGCGACGCGGTCGCGGTCGGCCACGGCCTGCTGCCGCAGATCGACCTGGCCGTCGAACTGGGCGCGCGGACCCGGACCGGACCGGACGGCGCCGTCGCGCTGGAGACCGACGCCCGGCTGCGCACCAGCGTGCCCGGCCTCTGGTCGGCGGGGGAGACCAACGGCGTCGGCGGCGCCGACCTGGCCCTCGCGGAGGGCGAGCTGGCCGCGCACGCGGTGGCCGGAGCGCTGCCGAGGGCCGCACTGCTGCGCCGCCGCACGCGGCTGCGGGCCTTCGCCGAGCTGATGGCCGCCGCGCACCGGCCGGGGCCGGGGTGGACGGGGTGGCTGCGCCCGGACACCGACGTGTGCCGGTGCGAGGAGGTGACGGTCGCCGCGGTCCGGGAGGCCGTGGACGAGCTGGGCGCGGGCGATCCGCGCACCGTCAAGCTGCTCACCCGGGCCGGGATGGGCTGGTGTCAGGGGCGGATGTGCGGTCCGGCCGTGGCCTGCCTGGCCGGCCCGGGTGAGCCGGGGCCGGACCGGCGGCCGCTGGGCTGTCCGGTGCCGCTCTCGCAACTGGCGGCCGGGCCGTCCGACTAGCGGGCTCGACCGCCCAAGGGCGGCCGTGCGCGCGATGGCGTTCGACCGCAGAACGGCGGCCGCGCGCCGACCGGCAGCCCTTCCGTGGAACGGGCGGGCCGGAGACCCTTGTCTCCGGCCTGTCCGCTCCTATAAAATGTCACACCTCACCAAGGAGTCCACGTGTCCATCACCCCGCACGACACCACCCGCCCCTGGCGCGGCATCATGGTCGCCACCACGATCCCGCTGCGCCCGGACCACTCCGTCGACTACGACGCCTACGCCGAACACGTCCGCTGGCTGATCGACTCCGGTTGCGAAGGCGTCGTCCCCAACGGCTCGCTGGGCGAGTACCAGACGCTCACCGCCGAGGAGCGCGCCCGGGTCGTCGAGGTCGCGGTCGAGGCGGCCGGCGACGGCTCCCGGGTCATGCCCGGCGTGGCCGCGTACGGCAGCGCCGAATCCCGCCGCTGGGCCGAGCAGGCCGCCGAGGCCGGCGCCGGCTCCGTCCTGCTGCTGCCGCCGAACGCCTACCGGGCCGACCACGACTCGGTGCGCGCGCACTACGCCGAGGTGGCCCGGGCGGGCCTGCCGATCGTCGCGTACAACAACCCGATCGACACCAAGGTGGACCTCGTCCCCGGGCTGCTCGCCCGACTCCACGCGGACGGTTCGATCGTCGCGGTCAAGGAGTTCAGCGGGGACGTCCGCCGCGCGTACGAGATCGCCGAACTGGCCCCCGGGCTGGACCTGCTGATCGGCGCCGACGACGTGCTGCTGGAACTGGCGCTGGCGGGCGCGGTCGGCTGGATCGCCGGCTACCCGAACGCGCTGCCGGCGGCCTCGGTGGCGCTCTACGACGCGGCCGTCAAGCACGACCTGGAGACGGCGCTGCCGCTGTACAAGTCGCTGCACTCGCTGCTGCGCTGGGACTCCAAGACCGAGTTCGTCCAGGCCATCAAGCTCTCCATGGACATCGCCGGGCGCCCCGGCGGGCCGGTCCGGGCGCCGCGCCGGCCGCTCACCCCGGAGACCGAGGCGGCCGTGCGCGCGGCCACCGAGAAGGCGCTGGCCGACGGCCTCGTCTGAGCTCCCCCGGACGACCCGGCCCGGGGCCGGGTCCTCGGACCCTCCGGCCGGCTGCGGGGGCAGCCGGCCAGGCCCACACCGACCATCCGAACCTGTACGGGAGTTGTGACCCATGCGCAGCCGTCACGTGTTCCACGCCGTCGACTCGCACACCGAGGGCATGCCGACCCGGGTGATCACCGGCGGCTTCGGCGTCATCCCCGGCGCCACCATGGCCGAGCGCCGGGTGCACTTCCAGCAGCACCTGGACCACTTCCGCACCCTGCTGATGTACGAGCCGCGCGGCCACGCGGCGATGAGCGGCGCCGTCCTGCAGCCGCCCACCCGGCCGGACGCCGACTTCGGGGTCCTCTACATCGAGGTCTCCGGGCTGCTGCCGATGTGCGGGCACGGCACCATCGGGGTCGCCACCGTGCTGGTCGAGACCGGGATGGTCCCGGTGGTCGAGCCGGTCACCACCGTACGGCTGGACACCCCGGCCGGCCTGGTCGTCGCCGAGGTGCGGGTCGAGGACGGCGCCGCCAAGGCGGTGACCATCCGCAACGTGCCGTCCTACGCCGTCGCCCTGGACCGCAAGGTCGAGGTGCCCGGCCACGGCCCGGTGGGCTACGACCTCGCCTACGGCGGCAACTTCTACGCCATCCTGCCGCTCGCCGAGTTCGGGCTGCCCTTCGAACGCGAACGCAAGCAGGAGATCCTGGACGCGGGCCTCGCGCTGATGGACGCGATCAACGCCAGCCCCGACCGGCCGGTGCACCCGCAGGACCCGTCCATCCACGGCTGCCACCACGTGCAGCTGCTCGCGCCCGGCTCCACCGCCGAACACTCCCGGCACGCCATGGCCATCCACCCCGGCTGGTTCGACCGCTCACCCTGCGGTACCGGCACCTCGGCGCGGATGGCCCAGCTGCACGCGCGCGGCGAACTGCCGCTCGGGCGGGACTTCCGCAACGACTCCTTCATCGGGACGACCTTCACCGGCCGCCTGGTCGAGGAGACCGAGGTGGCCGGACGGCCCGCGGTGGTACCCACCGTCACCGGGCGGGCCTGGATCACCGGCACCGCCCAGTACTTCCTCGACCCGGCCGACCCGTTCCCGGCGGGGTTCCTGCTGTAGACAGGGACCGCTCCGAAAAGCAGGAACTGCTCCGGATGACCGGAACCGCTCCGGACAGCCGGGACCACTCCGGACAACCGGGAGCGTGCCGACAGCGGGGACCGCTCCGGATCGCCGGGACCGCTCCGAACCTCCCCTGAAGGGCTGCCAGCTGTGACCATCACCTCGTACAACCCCGCCGATCCGGACGACCTCGTGATCGCCGTCGAGGAACCCGGCGCCGAGGCCGTGCGGGCCGCCGTCGGGCGGGCCCGGGCCGCGCAGCCCGGCTGGCTCGCGGCGGGGGCCGGCGTCCGCTCCGCGGCGCTCGGCCGGATCGCGGACGCGGTCGACGCCAACGCGCGGGAACTGGCCGCGCTGATCGTGCGCGAGGTCGGCAAGCCGCTCGCCGAGGCGCAGGGCGAGGTCGCCAGGACGGCGGCGATCTGGCGCTACTACGCGCAGGCGCCGTACGCCCCCGCCGGGACGGTGCACGACACCGCCGCCGGGCCCGGGCTGCTGCTCACCCGGCGCCGCCCGTACGGGGTGGCCGGGCTGATCGCACCCTGGAACTTCCCGCTGGCGATCCCCAGTTGGAAGGCCGCGCCGGCGCTGGCGGTCGGCAACACCGCGGTGCTCAAGCCGGCGCCCGAGGCCACGGCGTGCGCGTTGCGGCTGGCCGAACTCGCCGGGCTGCCCGCCGACGTGCTCACCGTGCTGCCGGGCGGCGCGGAGGAGGGCGCGGCGCTGGTGGACACCGCGGACGTGGTCTCCTTCACCGGCTCGACCGGCGTCGGGCGGGCCGTGGTGCGCGCCGCGACCGAGCGCGGGATCCCCGTGCAGGCCGAACTCGGCGGTCTGAACGCCGCGTTGGTGCTCCCGGACGCCGACATCGCGACGGCTGCCGCGCACATCGCCGCCGCCATCGCCGGGTACGCCGGGCAGAAGTGCACCGCCACCAGCCGGGTGATCGCGGTCGGCGCCGCGTACGAGCCGCTGCGCGAGGCCCTGGTCAAGGCGCTCGCCGCGGTGGACGACACGGTGTGCGGGCCGGTGGTGGGCTCCGGCGCCCGGGACCGGCTGACCGACGCCGTCGGCTCGGCCGTCGAAGCCGGGGCGAACGTGCTCACCGGCGGCGGGGTGCCCGAGCGGGCCGGCTGGTACGTCGAACCGACCCTGCTCGCCGACGTACCGGCCGAACACCCGCTGGCCCGCGAGGAGTTCTTCGGCCCGATCGCCGTCCTGCACGCCGCGGCCGACCTCGACGAGGCCATCACGCTCGCCAACGACACCCCGCACAGCCTCTCCACCTCCGTGCACACCCGCAGCCTGGACGTGGCGCTGGCGGCCGCCGACCGGCTGGACGCGGGCATGATCCGGGTCAACGCCCCGTCCAGCGGTGTCGACTTCCACCTGCCCTTCGGCGGGACCAAGGGCGCGAGCCACGGCGACCGCGAACAGGGCCAGGCGGCACTGGACTTCTACACCGTCAGCCGGACCGTCAGCGTGCTGCCGGGCGGGGGCGCACTCTGATGTTCGTGCAGACGGTGGACTACCACACGGCCGGCGAGCCCTTCCGGATCGTGCTCGACGGCGCACCCGCGATCCCCGGCGACACCGTCGCCGAGCGGCGCGCCATCGCCCTCGGAGCGGGCGGCGGCGCGACCGCGCCCCGGCCGAGCGCGCTGGACGACGTCCGCCGGCTGCTCACCCGGGAACCGCGCGGGCACGCCGGGATGTACGGCGGGTTCCTGGTGCCGCCGGACGACGACGAGGCGCACCTCGGCGTGCTGTTCTGGCACAAGGACGGCTACTCGACGGCCTGCGGTCACGGCACCATCGCGCTCGGTGCCTGGGCCGTGGACTCGGGCCTGGTGGCGGCCCCCGCCGACGGCGTGGCGCGGGTGCGGATCGACGTGCCCTCCGGCCGGGTCACCGCACTCGTGCACCGGGCCGGCGGCCGGACCACCGGGGTGACCTTCCGCAACGTGCCCAGCCGGGTGAGCGCACTGAAGCTCCCCGTCGAGACCTCGCGCGGGACGGTGGAGGTCGCGGTGGCGCACTCCGGCGCCTGCTACGCCTCGGTGCCGGCGGCGGCCGTCGGGCTCGCGGTCGAACCGGCACGGTTGCCCGAACTCGTCGCTGCCGGGCGGGAGATCAGGGCGGCGCTGGCCGACGCCGAGGCCGTCGCGCACCCGACGGACGCCCGGCTGTCCGGCGTCTACGGGGTGATCCTCTACGACGAACTCCCCGCTGAGGACGGCGCGTTGAGCCAGCGGAACGTCACCGTCTTCGCGGACGGGCAGATCGACCGCTCGCCCTGCGGCTCCGGCACCTCCGCCCGGCTCGCGGTGCTCGCCGCCGAAGGCCGGCTGGCGGCGGGGGAGCGACTGCGGCACGAGTCGGTCATCGGCACGGTGTTCACCGGCCGGGTGCTCCCGGGCGGCGACCCGCTGGGGGATGGCGTCGTCACCGAAGTGACCGGCACGGCCCACCGCACCGGCGAGCACGGATTCGTCCTGGAGGCCGCCGACGAGCTGGGAACGGGGTTCCTGCTGTGAGCCGGATCGGTCCGCCGGGCGAGGAGATCCCGGACCCGGCCGGTTCGCCCCGTGCGGCGGCCCCAGGCCCGGCCGGTTCGCCCCGTGCGGCGGCCCCAGGCCCGGCCGTCGAGCCGGACACGGCTGTCGTGCCGCTCCGGTACGCCGTGCCGGGCACCGGCGGAGTCGGTCCCGCCGAGGCGGTGCGGGCCATCGAGCGGGTGCTGCTGGACGGGTTCGACCCGGAGGCGGCGCCCGCCCGGTCGGTCGTACCGGTGCCCGCCGGCGAACTGCTGCTGATGCCCGCCGCCGCAGGGCGGTACGCGGGCGTGAAGATCGCCGGGGTCG
Organism: Streptomyces sp. NRRL S-350; assembly: GCF_000719705.1. Lineage (GTDB taxonomy): Bacteria > Actinomycetota > Actinomycetes > Streptomycetales > Streptomycetaceae > Kitasatospora. The sequence continues at coordinate 51,899 of NZ_JOHO01000033.1, forward strand.
CGCCCGCCAACCCCGAACGCGGACTGCCCCGGATCACCGGCGGCTACCTGCTGCTCGACGGGCCCACCCTGCAGCCCCTCGCGCTGCTGGACGGCGCCGCGCTCACCGCCCTGCGCACCCCCGCCGTCACCGCGGTGGCGCTGCGGCGACTGGCCGTGCCGGAGGCGGAGCATCTGGTGCTGTTCGGCTCCGGGCCGCAGGCGTACGGGCACCTGGACGTACTGCCGGCCGTCCGGCCGCTCACCCGGCTCACGGTCGTGGCGCGCGACGCCGAGCGGGCCGCGGCACTGGTCGCGTACGGGCGGAAGCTCGGCCTGGCGGCCGCCGTCGGCGGGCCGGAGGCGGTCGCGGAGGCGGACCTGGTGGTCTGCTGCACCACCGCCCGCACCCCGCTGTTCGACGGTGCGCTGGTGCCCGCGCACGCGGCGGTCGCGGCGGTCGGCTCGCACGAGCCGGACGCGCGGGAGGTGGACGAGGTGCTGGTCAGGCGCGCCGAACTGTACGTCGAGGCGCGGTCGGTGGCGGCCCGGGAGGCCGGGGACCTGCTGGTGGCGGGTGTCGCCGGGCGGCAGGTGTGGAACCTGGCGGAGCTGGTGCGCGGCGACGCACTGGTGCCGGCCGGGCGGCCGCGGTTCTTCAAGAGCGTCGGGATGGCCTGGGAGGACCTGGCCGTCGCGGCGGAGGTCCACCGGAGCCGGTGACGTCCGGCCGCGGTGAGGACCGCCGGGGGGCGGTTGCCGCCGCGGCGGACGTCGGCCGCCGGGGAGCCGGGCCGGCCTTGCCCGGGGTGGCAGGCAGATCGTGTGCCGTCGGCCGTTGTCACGGCCGACGGCCGCTGCCACGATGGCATTCGGCATTCGGCATTCGGCAACGGGCGTTCGGCAACGGGCGTTCGGCGGGTCGTTCGGATCGAAGGGCTGAGCGGAGCATGTGGTCGTACGGCCTGCGTGGTCCGGGTGGTCCGCGTGGACTGTTGCACACTCAACGTAACGTGACATTGTACGCTGGTGTTCTGCACCCATCCGGAGGAACACCATGGCCGACCTCAAACCCCGCACCCTGATCTCCGTCCAGGAGCGGCTTCGCGACCAGGTCGCCCACGCACTCCGGGCGGCCCTGATCTCCGGCGAACTGCGCCCCGGCGTCGTGTACTCGGCGCCCGCCCTCGCCGCCGACTTCGGGGTCTCCGCCACGCCCGTCCGCGAGGCCATGCTGGACCTCACCCGCGAGGGCCTGGTCGAGGCCGTCCGCAACAAGGGCTTCCGGGTCACCGAGCTGACCGAGCGCGACCTGGACGACTACACCGAGATCCGCGCCCTGATCGAGGTCCCGACCGTCGGCCGGGTGGCCCGCACCGCCGCCAAGGAGCAGCTGGAGCGGCTGCGCCCGCAGGCGGAGGCCATCGTCGCCGCCGCGCGCAAGCACGACCTGATCGGCTACCTGGAGGCGGACCGGCAGTTCCACCTCGACCTGCTCGGCCTGGCCGGCAACGCGCGGCTGGTCGACGTCGTCGGCGACCTGCGCAAGCGCTCGCGGCTGTACGGCCTCACCCGGCTCGACGAGCGCGGCGAACTGGTGTCCTCGGCGGAGGAGCACCTGGAGCTGCTGGACCTGATGATCGCGGGTGACGCGGAGGCGGCGGAGGCCTGCATGACGCGCCACCTGAGCCATGTCCGTTCGCTGTGGGCCGGGCAGGAGGAGGCGGCGGAGCCGGAGCGGCCGGCGCTTCGGCTGCGGGCCCGGTAGCGCCGGTAGTGGTCGAACCACCCGTCGAGGCCATCGTCGTACAGCCCGAGCGTCGGAGGACGCCCGGGCTCCACGGTGCTGCCGGCGCCGATCGGGGCGTGGGTGGCCCTCTCGGTGGACGACGCGCCGGCTGCCGAGAAGTAGCTCAGACCCCGGCCGGCAGGGTCAGCCGGCCGTCGTGGACTTCGGCGATCCGGTCGACGGCCGTCAGGTGGGTGCGGTCGTGGGTGACCAGGACGGTCGCCGTCGCCCGGCGGTGGGTGAGTTCGGTGATCAGGTCCAGGACGGCGGCGCCGCGTTCGTGGTCGAGGGCGCTGGTGGGCTCGTCGACCAGGAGGACGGTCGGGTCGTTCATCAGGGCGCGGGCGATGTTGACGCGCTGGCGCTGGCCGCCGGAGAGCTGGTGCGGGCGGCGGGCCGCCTGGGCGCGGAGGCCGACGGCGTCCAGCAGGTCCAGGGCGCGCGGGAGGGCTTCGCGGGGGGAGCGGCCGTCGAGGTGGGCCATCACCTGGAGCTGTTCGGCGGCGGTGAGCGAGGGCAGCAGGTTGGCCTGCTGGAAGACGATGCCGATCCTGGTGCGGCGCAGCGCGGTGAGGTCCGCCCGGCTGAGGCCGGTGGTGTCGGTGCCGTCGACGACGACCCGTCCGGAATCCGGGGCGATCAGGGTGGCGGCCACCGCCAGCAGGCTGGACTTGCCGGAGCCGGAGGGGCCGACGACGGCCGTGATGGAGCCCTTGGGGACGGTCAGTGAGACGTCGTCCAGGGCGGTGAGCCGGCCGTCGCCGTCGGGGTAGGTGAGGGTGATGCGGTCGAGGTGGAGACTCATCGGGCGCTCCCCAGGGCGGTCAGCGGGTCGACGGAGGTGATCCGGCGGATGGACAGGGCCGCGCCGACGGCGCCGAGGGCGATCATGACGGCGGCGGGCAGCAGGACGGTCGGGGCGTCGAGGACGAACGGGACGGCGGAGCCCAGCAGCGAGCCGGCCCCCACCGCGATCGCGGTGCCGACGGCCGTGCCGAGCGCCAGCAGCAGGACGGCCTGGCCGAGCGCGTCGCGCAGCAGGTAGCGGGTGGAGGCGCCGAGGGCCTTGAGGACGGCGATGTCGCCGCCGCGCTGGATCGTCCAGACGGTGAAGAACGCGCCGATCACCAGCGCCGAGATGGCGAACAGGAAGCCGCGCATCAGCTGGAGGGAGCCGTTCTCCGAGGTGTACGAGCCGATCGCGGCAAGGGCGTCGTCACGGCTGCGGGTCACCGTGCCCTGGTGGGCGTCGGCGGCGGCGAGGTCGGCGCCCTTCGTGGTGGTGACGGCGATGACGGTGGCGTGGCCCGCGCCGCCGGGGGCGAACCGCTGCCAGTCGGTGAGGCTGGTCCAGATGACGGGGGTGTGGCTGTACGCGGCGTCGCCGTCGACGGCCGCGACGCGCAGCGGGTGCCCGGCCACGGTGAAGTCGGCGCCGGTGGTGAGACCGCCCAGGTTCTCGGCGGCCGTCCTCGACAGCACCGCCTGGCCGGAGGCGATCCGGGCGCCCTGCGGGGCCAGCGCGGAGCCGTCCGGTACGCCGAACGCGGAGAGCGCGGTGGTGCGCTTCCCGGCGGCGGCCTTGGTGGTGGTGATGCCGAGTGGTTGGGCGGAGGCGACCCCCGGCTCGCGGGACCAGGCCTGCCACTGCTCGGGGGTGACCTGGGAGTCGGTGAAGGAGAGCTGCTGTCCGTCGGCCGGCTTGCCGAACACCAGGTGGTCCGCGGGCAGTCCGGTGATCGCGGACGTGTTCTGTCGGCCGAGGCCGGCGGTCAGACCGGACAGCAGTCCGACCAGGACGGTGATCAGGACGATGACGGCTCCCATCAGGGCGAACCGCCCCTTGGCGAACCTCAGGTCCCTCCAGGCGACGAACACGGTGGCCTTCCCTCTTGCGCAGGTGCTTTCCGACGTTTCCCACCGTCCCGGACCGGCGGGGCCGCAGGCATCGCGCCGGGGATTGCATCCTGGGCATCAAAGGGCAGAGGCGGAGTTCAACCTTTTGATTGATGCCGGGCGCCGGGAGCGGAACTTAGGCTGGAGGGATGGCGACCGAACGATCCAGAACCACACCCGTCGCCCGCGTCCTCCAGGTCTGCCTGCACCTGCTCGTGGCGGGCCTGCTCGCCCTCGCCGTCGGCAGGGCCGCCCTCGCCGACCGCGGGGGCGATCCGGCCGCCGTCGCCGCCGCGGCCACCGCCATGGGCGCCGCCTACGCCGTCGGACCGCGGCTGACCGCCGTCCGCCGCTCGCGCCGGGCCGCCGCGCTCTGGCTCGCCCTGCTCGGCGTCACCTGGGCGGGCGTCCTGCTCGCCACCCAGGACGGCGTCTGGCTGGCCTTCCCCCTGTACTTCCTGGAACTGCACATGCTCGGGCGGCGCGGCGGGCCGGTCGCCGTCGGGCTGACCGCCGCCGCGGCGATCGCCGCCTGGTCCTGGCACCAGCACAGCTTCAGCCTCGCCGCCTCGATCGGTCCCGCGCTCGGCGCGGCCGTCGCCACCGCCACCGTGCTCGGGTACCAGGCCCTGTACCGGGAGAGCGAGGAGCGGCGCCGGCTGATCGACGAGCTCACCGCCGCCCGCGCCGACCTCGCCGCCGCCCACCACACGGCCGGAGTGCTGGCCGAGCGCGAGCGCCTCGCCCGAGAGATCCACGACACCCTGGCCCAGAGCCTCAGCTCCATCCAACTGCTGCTGCGCGCGGCCCAGCGCGCCCTGCCCGAGCGCACCGACGCCGCCGCCGGATACGTCGAACAGGCCCGGCAGGCCGCCCAGGACAACCTGGACGAGGCCCGGCGCTTCGTCCGCGCGCTCACCCCGCCCGCACTCGACGGCGACCCGCTGCCCGTCGCACTGGAGCGGCTGTGCGTGACCACGACGGCGCAGAGCGGCCTGCCGGTGAAGCTGCACCTGTCCGGCGACCCGGTACGGCTGCCGGCCGCCCAGGAGGTCGCGCTGCTGCGGATCGCCCAGTCGGCGCTCGGCAACGCCGTCCGGCACGCCGAGGCCTCCTGGGCCGAGGTGACACTCAGTTACATGGAGGCGGAGGTGGCCCTGGACGTGGTCGACGACGGAGCCGGGTTCGACCCGGCGGCGGTCGCGGGCCGTACCGGCGGGGACGGCGGCTTCGGGCTGCCTTCCATGCGGGCCCGGGCCCGGGCGCTCGGCGGCAGCTTCACGGTGGAGTCGGCGCCGGGGGAGGGGACGGCAGTGGCCGTGCAGCTGCCGGTCGGGCCGGTCGGCCCGCTCGGCCAGGTCGGCCAGGCCGGCCAGGCCGTGCCGGGATCGGCGGAGGCGTCGTGATCCGGCTGCTGATCGCTGACGACCACCCCGTGGTGCGGGCCGGACTGCGGGCGGTGCTGGAGAGCGAACCGGACTTCGCGATCGTCGCGGAGGCGGCGACCGCCGAGCGGGCCGTGGAACTCGCGGCCGAGGCCGGCGTCGACGTGGTGCTGATGGACCTCCAGTTCGGGCCCGGCTCTGCGATGAACGGCGCGCAGGCCACCGCGGCGATCACCGCCCGGGCGGGAGCGCCACGGGTCCTCGTCGTCACCACCTACGACACCGACGCCGACACCCTGCCCGCCCTGGAAGCGGGCGCCACCGGGTACCTGCTGAAGGACGCGCCGCCGGAGGAACTGGCCCAGGCCGTACGGGCGGCAGCGGCCGGGCGCTCGGCGCTGGCAGCCAGCGTCGCGGACCGGCTGCTGGAGCGGATGCGCACGCCCGCGGCGGCGCTCAGCGCTCGGGAGACCGAGGTGCTCGGGCTGGTCGCGGACGGGCTGACCAACCAGGGGATCAGCCAGCGGCTGCACCTCAGCCAGGCCACGGTGAAGTCCCATCTGGTGCACATCTACACCAAGTTGGGGGTGGACTCGCGGACAGCGGCGGTGCGGGCGGCGCGGGGGCGGGGGCTGATCCGGTAGAGCGGGCGGCGGCCGGTCCGGCGAGCGTAGGGTGGGAAACGGTCCGTGCCCGCAGCATGTGAGGAGCCCCGATGGCCGTCCGTCTCGACGAACTTGCCGTGCCGGTGGTCGCCGCGCCGATGGCGGGCGGGCCCTCGACGCCGGAGCTGGTGGCCGCGGTGAACCGGGCCGGCGGGCTGGGGTTCCTCGCGGCGGGCTACAAGAGCGCGGCGGCGATGGCCGAACAGATCGCCCTGGTCCGGAAGTCGGGCGACCAGCCGTACGGGGTGAATCTCTTCGTCCCGGCGCCGCCCGGGGACGCGGCGGCCGTCGCCGCCTACCGGGAGCGGCTGCGGCCCGAGGCCGAACGGTGGGGCGTGGCGCTGCCGGAGGAGATCGGGCCGGACCGCGACGACTGGGAGGCGAAGCTCGCGACGCTGCTCGCCGATCCGGTGCCGGTGGTCTCGTACACCTTCGGCCTGCCGACGGCGGCGGAGGCGGCCGCGTTCCGGGCGGCCGGGACGCTGCAGGTCGGCACCGTCACCACGCCGGAGGAGGCGCGGGCGGCGGAGGCGATCGGCATGGACGCGCTTTGTGTGCAGGGCCCGGAGGCGGGCGGCCACCGGGGCACCCACCGGGTCACGGACCCGCCGGGCGAGCTGCCGCTGCTCGAACTGCTGCCCGCCGTACGGGCGGTGACCGAGCTGCCGCTGATCGCCGCCGGCGGCCTGGGCGACGACGCGGCGATCGCGGCGGCGCTGCGGGCCGGGGCGGTCGCGGTGCAGCTGGGGACGGCCCTGCTGCGCGCCGACGAGTCCGGCGCCTCGGCCGCGCACCGGGCGGCGCTCACCGAGCTCCCGGAGACAACCGTCACCCGCGCCTTCACCGGCCGCCCCGCCCGTGGCCTGCGCAACGCCTTCATCGACCGCCACGGCCCGTACGCCCCGCCCGCCTACCCCGAGGTCCACCACCTCACCGCCCCGCTGCGCGCCGCCGCCACCCGCCGCGCCGACACCGCCGCCATGCACCTCTGGGCCGGCACCGCCCACCGGCTGGCGCGGACGGGCCCGGCGGAGCAGCTCGTCGCCGACCTCTGGCGCCGCGCGCGGGGGTAGTGCTCGCCCGGCGCGCGCCAAGCCGGGCGGGCTGCCTCCGCAGGGGTGGACTCGCTCCTGGGGCGAGCGTTGGCGGACCGCGGAGATTCGAACGCTGTTCGCGCTCGACGCCGGGCGGGGGGCCGTCGTCCTCGCCGCCGGGGACGGTCGAGCTCGCCTGATCGCCCGCCCGGCCCGGTCCCGCTCACTCCAGCAGGGCCGCCATCCACGCCTCGACGTCGCCGGCCGTCCGCGGGAGGGCGCCTGACATCAGCCGGGCCCCCTCGGCGGTGATCACCAGGTCGTCCTCGATGCGGATGCCGAGGCCGCGGAGTTCGACGGGGAGGGTCTCGTCGTCGGGCTGGAGGTAGAGGCCGGGTTCGACGGTGAGGACCATGCCCTCCTCCAGGACACCGTCGAGGTAGCGGTCGGCGCGGGACCTGGCGCAGTCGTGGTAGTCGAGGCCGAGCATGTGGCCGCTGCCGCAGAGCGTGTAGCGGCGGTAGAGGCCGTTGTCGTCGGCGAGGGCCTGTTCGGCGGGGATCCGCAGGACGCCCCAGTCGGCGAGGCCTTCGGCGATGACCCGCATGGCGGCGCGGTGGAAGTCGCGGAAGCGGGCGCCGGGGCGCAGGGCGGCGATGCCGGCGCTCTGGGCGGCGAGGACGAGGTCGTAGGCCTGGCGCTGGACGGGTGTGAAGGTGCCGCTGAGCGGGAGGGTGCGGGTGACGTCGGCGGCGTAGAGGGTGTCGGTCTCGACGCCGGCGTCGAGCAGGAGCAGTGAGTCGGGGTCGAGGGGGCCGTCGTTGCGGATCCAGTGCAGCACGCAGGCGTGGGCGCCGGAGGCGGCGATGGTGGTGTAGGCGCTGCCGTTGCCCTCGGCGCGGGCGCGCAGGTCGAAGACGCCTTCGATCCAGCGTTCGCCGCGGTGGTGGCGCAGCGCGGTGGGCAGGGCGCGGACGACGTCCTCGAAGCCGGTGACGGTGTGGTCGACGGCGAGTTGCAATTGGTCGACCTCCCAGGTGTCCTTGACCAGGCGCAACTCGGAGAGCACGGCGGCGAGTTCGCCGTCGGCGCCGGCGTGGGCACCGGGGCGGCCGGTGGCGTCGTCCACGCGTGCGTCGGTGCCGGCGAGTACCCGGGTGGGCGGCTGCGGTCCGGCGAGCAGCTTCCCCAGGTCGTCGAGGTGTTCGGTGCGCACTCCGGTGAGCCGGGCGGCTTCGGCGAGGTCGGGTCGGCGGCCGACCCAGAACTCGCCGTAGCGGCGGTCGCGGTAGAACTCGCCGCCGTCGCGCGGGGAGCGGGGACGCAGGTAGAGGACCGGCTCGTGGCCCTGGGGGCCGGCGGGTTCGAGGACGAGGACGTGGTCGGCCTGGTCCTCGCCGGTGAGCCCGGTGAGCCAGACGTACGCGCTGTGCGGGCGGAAGCGGTGGTCGAGGTCGTTGCAGCGGACCTTGAGCCGGCCGGCGGGGACGATCAGCCGTTCGCCGGGGAAGGCGGCGCCGAGGCGGGCGCGGCGGCCGGGGAAGCGGTCGTGGCCGGGGACGCGCCGGTCGGCGGGGAGGGGGGTGGGGGCCCAACGGGTGCCCATGAAGGCGGCGAGGGCGGGGGTGACCGGGAGGTCGTGGCTCCCGGTGTTGAGGCCGGTCTGAGGGAGGGTCACCGGTGAACTCCTTGGCGGGGCTGGGGAGATGTGTGGTGTTCGGCGGGCTCGGGGGCGGGCACGGACACAGCTCGGTAACGGGGGGCGCCACCTCTTGTGCAGTGCAATTTCACATTACTATGTTACGGGTCACACAGCGGAGCGGCCGGATCAGGCCCCCCACAGCGGAGTTGCAACATGACCAGGCGCACCCACACCGCCCTCGCGGCAGCCCTCGCGGCGACCCTCACCCTCGGCCTCGGGGCCTGCAAGAACGACAAGAGCGACAGCGGCAGCGACGCCGGGCCCTCGAACGCCCAGGGCCCCGGCGCGGCGTCCGGCTCGATCGTCGGCGGCACCCCCGCCAAGGGCGGCACCCTCACCATCCTGACCAACCAGGACTTCGCCCACCTCGACCCGGCCCGCAACTGGGTGGTGCCGCACATGGACTTCGGGACCAGGCTGCTCTACCGCACGCTGACCACCTTCAAGTCCGAGCCGGGCGCCGCGGGCAGCGAGATCGTCCCGGACCTCGCCACCGACCTGGGCAAGTCCTCCGAGGGCGGCAAGGTGTGGACCTTCACCCTGAAGGACGGCCTCAAGTACGAGGACGGCAGCCCGATCAAGGCCGCCGACATCAAGTACAACGTCGAGCGGTCCTTCTCCCCGGACCTCACCGGCGGCCCCGACTACGCGGTCCAGTACCTGGCCGGCGGCGAGAACTACAAGGGCCCGCTGGGCGGTGAGCACCTGGCGAGCATCGAGACGCCGGACGACCGGACCATCGTCTTCCACCTCAAGCGGCCGGTCGCCGAGTTCTCGGACACCGTCACCCTGCCGACCTTCTCCCCGGTGCCGCAGTCCCAGGAGAAGGGCCCCCAGTACGACTCCCGGCCGTTCTCCTCCGGCCCGTACAAGATCGAGACCTACGACCGCGGCAAGCAACTGGTGCTCGTCCGCAACACCGACTGGGACCAGGGCACCGACACCGTCCGCAAGGCGTACCCGGACAGGATCGTGGTCACCCAGGGCATCAAGGGCGGCCAGGCCGACGACCGGATCATCGCCAGTGACGGTGCCGACGCCAACGCCATCGACATGCCCTGGATGCAGCACGAGACCGTCGCCAAGGTGCTGCCCAAGGCGGACGTCAGGTCCCGCATGGTGGCCGAGCAGACCGGCTGCACCGACATGCTGTACATGAACACCGCCAAGGCCCCCTTCGACGACCCGAAGGTCCGCGAGGCGATGATGTGGGCGGTCGACCGGGACGCGCAGGTGACGGCCTTCGGCGGCCCGGCCGTGACCGACGTGGCGACCTCCTTCCTGCCGCCGTCCCTCACCGGCGGCGTCAAGTCCGACCCGCTGAAGATCCCGGCGGCCGGCGACCCGGAGAAGGCCAAGGCGATGCTCAAGGACGCGGGCCGGACCGACCTCAAGGTCGGCCTCACCGTCTCGCTCGGCGACAAGACCCGCGCCGAGGCGATCCAGCAGTCGCTGGCCAAGGTCGGCGTGCAGGTCACCGTCAACACCACGGACCCGTCCGCCTTCGCCGACACCATCGGCGACACCAAGAACGCCCCCGAGCTGACCATCAGCGGCTGGTGCCCCGACTACCCGTCCGGTGCGACGTTCCTGCCGTTCCTCTTCGACGGCCGCACCATCAAGGAGAAGGGCAACCAGGGCAACTACAGCCAGTTCAAGGACCAGGCGACGATGGACGGGATCGACCGGATCGCGGCCATGACCGACGTCGCCGAGGCCGACAAGGCCTGGCAGCAGCTGGACCAGGACCTGATGAAGAAGGCCCCGGCCGTCCCGCTGATGTGGCAGCGCCGCCCCCTCCTGGTGGGCACCAACGTGGCCGGCGCGTTCGGCAACTCCGGCTACGCCGGCATGATCGACCTCGCCGTCGTCGGACTCAAGGACCCCGCCAAGGGCAAGGGCTGAGGGGCCGGCACCGATGAGTACCACCACTGAGCCCCCCGCCGTGGCAGAGGCCGCGGCGGCGGGCGCCACGAAGCGTTCCGGCCGGGGGCCCTGGCGGCTGGTCTGGGACCAGCTGTGGGCCAAGGGCGCGGCCCGGTTCGGGCTGATCGCCGTCGGCGTGCTGGTCCTGGCCGCCGCGCTGGCCGCCCCGCTCGGCTCGCTCGGCGGCTGGTCCCCCGAGGAGTTCGACAAGCGCGCCATCGACCCGTACCTGGGCGGCCTGCCCCGGGGCGACTTCGGCGGCATCAGCGCCCGGCACTGGCTGGGCGTCGAGCCGGTCACCGGGCGCGACCTGTTCGCCCGGGTGCTCCACGGCGGCCAGGTGTCCCTGCTGATCGCCTTCACCGCGACCGCCGTCGTCGTGATCACCGGCACCCTGGCCGGCATCGCGGCGGGCTACTTCGGCGGCCGGACCGACGCCCTGCTGTCCCGGCTGATGGACCTCACGATGTCCTTCCCCTCGCTGATCTTCATGATCGCGATGATGTCGGTGGCCAAGGACATGAACCGGATCCTGCTGATCACCCTGGTGATCGGGCTGTTCACCTGGCCCGGCATCGCCCGCGTCGTCCGCGGCCAGACCCTCTCGCTCAAGCACCGCGAGTACGTCGAGGCCGCGAAGGTCGGCGGCGCCCGGTCCTGGCGGATCCTCACCAGGGAGATCCTGCCGAACGTCTCCGGCCCGATCATCGCCTACACCACCCTGCTCATCCCCGGGATGATCGCCACCGAGGCCGCGCTCAGCTACCTCGGCGTCGGCGTCCGGCCGCCGACCCCGTCGTGGGGCCAGATGATCGCCGAGAGCATCGTGCACTACGAGACCGACCCGACCTACTTCCTGATCCCGACGGCCTTCCTGTTCCTCGCCGTGCTCGCCTTCACCCTGCTCGGCGACGCGCTGCGCGACATCCTCGACCCCCGGGGAGGCCGGTCGTGATCCTCTACCTCGGCCGTCGGCTGCTCGGCGTGGCAGGCATCCTGCTCGCCATCTGCGCCATCACCTTCACCATCTTCTACCTGCTGCCCAACGACCCCGCCGCGGCGGCCTGCGGCAAGACCTGCAGCCCCGAGCGGCTCGCCGACGTCAAGGCGGCGATGGGCCTGGACCGGCCGGTCTGGGAGCAGTTCCTCACCTACCTCGGCGGCATCTTCGCCGGCCGCGACTACGGCTCCGGCCCCGGCGCCGTGCACTGCGGCTTCCCCTGCCTCGGCTACTCCTACGAGTACGGGGTCCCCGTGTGGGACCTGCTGGCCGACCGGCTGCCGGTCTCCGTCTCCCTGGCCCTCGGCGCGGCCGCCCTCTGGCTGGTCCTCGGCCTGGGCGCCGGCGTCACCTCGGCGCTGCACAAGGGCCGGCCGCTCGACAGGACCCTGATGGTGCTCTCGGTCGGCACCGCCTCGCTGCCGGTCTACTTCACCTCGATCATGCTGATCTGGGGCGTCGTCAGGACGGCCGGACTGCTGCCCTACCCGGCCTACCACCAGTTCACCGACAACCCCTTCGAGTGGGCCTCCAACCTGCTGCTGCCGTGGACCGCCCTGGCCCTGCTCTACGCGGCCATGTACGCCCGGCAGAGCCGCAACTCGATGATCGAGGCGATGGCCGAGCCGTACATCCGCACCGCCCGCGCCAAGGGCCTGCCGCCGCTGACCGTCACCGTCAAGCACGGGCTGCGCTCCGGGATGACGCCGATCCTGACCATCTTCGGCATGGACCTCGGCGGCCTGCTGGCCGGCGCCGTCATCACCGAGTCGATCTTCGGCCTGCCCGGCGTCGGCCGGCTGTTCTACGACGGACTGGGCCGCTCCGACCAGCCCGTCATCCTCGGCGTCACCCTGCTCGCGGCCTTCTTCATCGTCGCGGCGAACCTGATGGTCGACCTGCTCTACGCGTTCGTCGACCCGAGAGTGAGGTACTGATGGCCGCATTGCTGGAGGTCGAGGACCTCAGGGTCTCCTTCGACACGCCCCGGGGCGCCGTCCGAGCCGTCGACGGCATCTCCTTCGCCGTCGAGTCCGGACGCACCCTCGGCCTGGTCGGCGAGTCCGGCAGCGGCAAGTCCGTGACCTCGCTCGCCGTCATGGGACTGCACCGCGACGCCGCCGTCACCGGCTCGATCCGGCTGCACGGGCAGGAGTTGAACGGGCTCGGGGAGAAGGCGCTGGGCGCCGTCCGGGGCCGCCGGGCCGCGATGATCTTCCAGGACCCGCTGTCCAGCCTGCACCCCTTCTACACCGTCGGCGAGCAGATCGCCGAGCACTACCGGGTGCACTTCAAGGCGAACCGCAGGACCGGCCGGGCCCGGGCGGTCGAGATGCTGGCCGAGGTGGGCATCCCGGAGCCGGCCCGCCGGGTCGACGAGTACCCGCACCAGTTCTCCGGCGGCATGCGCCAGCGCGTCATGATCGCCATGGCGCTCGCCTGCGAACCCGACCTGCTGATCGCCGACGAACCCACCACGGCGCTCGACGTCACCGTCCAGGCCCAGATCCTCGAACTGATCGCCCGGATCCAGCAGGAGCGCGGCCTCGGCGTCGTGATGATCACCCACGACCTCGGCGTGGTCGCCCGGGTCGCCCACGAAGTGCTCGTCATGTACGGCGGCCGGGCGGCCGAACAAGCCCCGGTGGGACGGCTGTTCGCGCAGCCCGCGCACCCGTACACCCGCGGCCTGCTGGACTCCCTGCCCCGCCTCGACGACACCGACGACGCCCCGCTACGGGCCATCCCCGGCAGCCCGCCGTCCCTGATCGCCCCCGCCCCCGGCTGCTCCTTCGCCCCGCGCTGCGCCCGCACCACCGGCGCGTCCGCCGAGGAGCACGCCCGCTGCGTGGCCGAGCGCCCCGCGCTCGGGCCGCTCGCCCCCGGCCACCAGGCCGCCTGCCACCTGCCGCTGGTGCCGGAAGGGGTGCTGTGATGCCCGAACCCTCGCTGCCCGGACCCTCGTTGCCCGAACCCTCGCTGTCCGAGCCCCCGCTGTCCGAGCCCCTGCTGTCCGTGCGGGACCTGGTGAAGACCTTCCCCGGCCGGCGCGGCCGCACCGGGCGGCCCGGCGCGCCGGTCCGGGCCGTGGACGGGGTGAGCTTCGACGTCGGAGCCGGGGAGACCCTCGGCCTGGTCGGCGAGTCCGGCTGCGGCAAGTCCACCACCGGGCGGATGATCGTCCGGCTGCTCGACCCGACCTCGGGCACCGTCACCCTCGACGGCACCGAGATCGGCGGCCTCTCCCAGGCCCGGCTGCGGCCCCACCGGCGGCACCTGCAGATGGTCTTCCAGGACCCGTACTCCTCGCTCAACCCCCGGCAGACGGTGTCCCGGATCATCTCCGAGCCACTGCTGGTCCAGGGCGAGAGCGCCGCGGCGGCGCGCAAGCGGGCCGCCGAACTGATGGAACTGGTCGGGCTGATCCCCGAGCACCTGGACCGCTACCCGCACGAGTTCTCCGGCGGCCAGGCCCAGCGCATCGGCATCGCCCGCGCGCTCGCCACCTCGCCGAGGCTGGTGATCGCCGACGAGCCGGTCTCCGCACTGGACGTGTCCATCCAGGCCCAGGTGGTCAACCTGATGGAGCGGCTCCAGCAGGAGCTCGGGCTGGCGTACGTGTTCATCGCGCACGACCTGTCGGTGGTCAAGCGGGTCTGCGACCGGGTCGCGGTGATGTACCTGGGCCGGATCGTCGAGATCGGCGACAAGGCGGAGGTGTACGGCAGCCCCGCGCACCCGTACACCAGGGCGCTGCTGTCCGCCGTACCGCTGCCGGACCCGGAGGCGGAGCGGACCCGGGAGCGGATCGTGCTGCTCGGCGACCCGCCCAGCCCGGCCGACCCGCCGGCCGGCTGCACCTTCCACCCGCGCTGCCCGAAGGCGCAGGACCGGTGCCGGACGGAGCAGCCTCTGCTGCGGATCGCCGGCCCTGGCACCCGGCAGGCGGCCTGCCACTTCCCGGAGGTCTGAGCCGGGCACCGAGACCCCCGGTCGGGCGCGGCGGGGAACCTTACGAGGGCCGCGTCCGACCGGGTTCCACTGTGCGCACACCTGTGGGCGGCGGGCGCCGCACCCGCAGGTGCGACGCCCCCGAACCGTCCGGCACCCGAACCGTCCGGCACCCGAACCGTCCGGCACCCGAACTGGCCGGCACCCGAACTGGCCGGCACCCGAACTGGCCGCCCTCCTGGCGCTCCGTCAGCGGGTGCTGTACTCCACGGCCACGCTGACCGCCACCAGCGCGCCGTACACCACCGCGAGCGTGGTCCGCCCGGTGGCGTACAGGGCGAGTGCGGCGGTGCCGAGCACCAGCAGCTTGAGCACGATCTCCGCGGCGACCGGCAGCCGGTACCTCGGGCCGCCCGCGGCCAGGAACAGGCCCCAGACGGCGGCTGCCAGGGCGGGTGCGCCGATCCCCAGCAGCAGCCGGGTGGCCAGGGTGGAGCCGGTCTTGAAGCCCCAGTAGCAGAGCGCCGCCAGCATGGCGAGCTCCAGGCCGAACGCGAGGCCGGCGTTGCCGGCGGTCACCGGAGTCCACTGGCGCTGCCCGACCGGGCCGGGTCTGTCGATCCTCATCCGCGTGCTCTCCCCGTTTCGTCGCGCCGCCCGGGCCGGGCGGCGGTCACGCGGAGTGTCGCAGTCCGGCCCCGGCGGCGCAACGGAAACCCGGGAACGCGTCAGCCCAACGCGTCCCGCAGGAAGGAGAGTTCGGCCTGGGCCAGCTGCTCGCTCGTCCCGCCGGGGGTCATGTGGGTGACGCCCGGCAGCGGCAGCACGGCGTGCGGCCGGCCTGCGCGGGTGAGCGCCTGGGAGAGCAGCAGGGTGTGCGAGGGGTGGACGTTGTCGTCGGCGAGCCCGTGGATCAGCAGGAGCGGCCTGGTCAGGCCGGGCGCGTCGGTGAGCAGGCAGTCGCCGGCGTAGCCCTCGGGGTTGTCCCGCGGCAGGCCGAGGTAGCGCTCGGTGTAGGCGGTGTCGTACAGCCGGAAGTCGGTGGGCGGGGCGCCCGCGCAGGCGGCGTGGAAGACGTCGGGGCGGCGCAGCACGGCGAGTGCGGCGAAGTAGCCGCCGTACGACCAGCCGCGCACGCCGACCCGGCCGAGGTCGAGGTCCGGGTGGCGTGCGGCGAGCGCGTGCAGGGCGTCGACCTGGTCGTCCAGGGCGGCCTTCGAGAAGCGGCGGAAGATCGCCCGGGTGAAGTCCGGGGAGACGAAGGGCGTGCCGCGGTTGTCGGTGGTGACCACGGCGAAGCCCTGGTCGGCCCACCACTGGCGGAGCTGCCAGCGGCGCGGCTCGGCGGCCACGGCCTGGAAGCCGGGCCCGCCGTAGACGTCCAGCAGGACGGGCAGGCGGCGGCCGGGGACGTGCTCGCGCGGGTAGACCACGGCGCTCGGCAGGCCCCGGTCGGTGACCCGGGCCAGCTGCGGCCGGACGGGGTGGGGCAGCGCGGCGCTGAGGTCGGTGAGCGGCAGTTCGTGTCCGTCGCGCAGGACGCGGCGGCGGATCCCGTCGGCGGAGGCGGAGGTGAGCAGGAGGGTGCCGGCGGCGGCGAGGGCGGAGTGCACGCCGGGCCCGGGGGTGAGGAGTTCGGGGGCGCCGCCGTCCGGGTCGATCAGGTGGACGTACTGGTCGGCCGGGTCGCCGTGGCCGGTCTCGCACAGCAGTCGGCCGCGCAGCCGTCCGACCACTCGGCGGATCTGCAGTCCGGTGGTGTCCAGCGGCTTGCCGTCCAGGGCGAGGCCGCGGGCCTGCGGGGTGTCGTGGACGGTGAGGAGCCGGCCGTCAGGCAGCCGGTCGGGGGTGCCGGGCAGGTCGTCGACCCAGAACTCGTCGGTGGTGCGGGAGAGTTCGCTGGTCTCGCCGGTGGCCGGGTCGGCGCTGAGCAGCAGCACGTTCTGCTGCAGCCGGTCGGCGACGGTGAGCAGCACCTCGCGGTCGCCGGCCCAGGAGGCGGCGCGGAGGTAGGGGAAGCGGTCGGCGTCCCACCGCAGCCGGACCCGGCCGCCGTCGAGGCCGAGCACCCAGAGCTGGACGTCCGCGTTGGGGCCGCCGGCCTGCGGGTAGGCGAAGTCCTCGGGTGCCTCGCCGGGGTGGGCCGGGTCGGCGAAGTGGCGTCGGGGGAGGGCGGATTCGTCGACCCGGGCGGCCAGCAGTGCGGTTCCGTCCGGGCGCCACCAGTGGCCCCGGGAGCGGCCGAGCTCCTCGGCGGCGGCGAACTCGGCGACGCCCCAGCGGGCGCCGTCGGCGGGGGAGAGCGGGGCGAGGCCGGGGGTGACGTAGAGGGCGTCCTCGGCGACGTAGGCGACGCGCTGGCCGGTGGCGTCCGGTCGGGGGTCGAACGCGGGCCCGGCGGTGGGGAGTTCGTCGCTGGAGCCGGTCGCGGTCTCGGTGCGGAACAGGCGGCCGTCGAGGGTGAAGACGGCGACCGCGAGGTCGGCGGTGGCCGCGTAGCCGCCGATCCCTGCGGCTACCAGCCGGGTGCGCTCGCGCAGCCGGCGCTCGAGGACGGGCAGGTCGTCGCGGTGGCCGGTGCGGCCGGGCAGCAGCGCGGCCGGGTCGGCGACCAGTCGCTCCTCGCCGGTGGCGGTGTCGAGCAGGTGGAGGCGGTCGACCGGGTCCTCGGGGCCGGTCGAGCGGAGCAGCAGCAGCCGGGTACCGCCCTCGGCGAAGGTGTACGCACGCGGCGCGCCGAAGGTGAACCGGCCGGTACGGGCGCTGAGGGCAAGGAAGGCGTCGGTGATGGTCACGGCCCGATGGTGGTCGCGCGGCGCGGGTGCCGACCAGTAGTCTGTCATGTGAAATGTCACACACCATGCCAGTGGAGGAAGCCGTGATCGAGGACCTGCGGACCGCCGAGCCCCCGGCCCCGCTGCCCGCCGCCGACGGCCTGTTCAGCGTGACGCGGGAGGGCGCGCACCTGAACCACGGTTCCTTCGGCGCGGTGCCCCTCCCGGTGCAGCGGGCGCAGACACGACTGCGGACCGAGCAGGAGCTTGACCCGGACGGCTTCTTCGCCGACCTGCCGGCCCGGATCGCCGCCGCCCGTACCCGGATCGCCGCCGAGCTCGGCACCGACCCGGCCCTCCTCACCCTGGTCTCCAACGTCACCGAGGCAGCCGCGATCGCGCTGGACACCATCCCCTTCGCCCCCGGCGACCGGATCCTGGTCACCGACCACGGCTACGGCGCCGTCACCCGGGCCGTCGTCCGCAAGGCCGCCGAGACCGGAGCCGAACCCGTGGTCGTGCGCGTACCACTGGGCGCCCCGGACGAGCACCCCGTCCGGGAGGCGGTGCTCGCCGCCGTGGACGGACGCACCACCGTCGCCGTCCTCGACCAGCTCACCTCGCCCACCGCCCGCCTGGTGGCCGGCCCGGCCCTCCTCGCCGAACTGCGCGAACGCGGGGTGACCACCGTGGTGGACGGCGCCCACGCCCCCGGCATGCTGCCCACCCCCGTCGACCCGCACGCCGACTTCTGGTTCGGCAACCTGCACAAGTGGGCGTTCGCCCCGCGCGCCACCGGCGTGCTCGCCGTCCGCCCCGAGTGGGCCGCCCGGGTCCGCCCGACGGCACTGTCCTGGGAACACGACAAGGGCTTCCCCGGCAACGTCGAATGGCGCGGCACCTGCGACTACACGCCCTGGCTCGCCGCCCCGGCCGGATTCGAGCTGCTGCGCGAACTCGGCCGAGCCGCCGTGGCCGGGCACAACGCCGCCCTCGCCGCGTACGGCCAGCGGGTGCTCGCCGAGCGGGCGGGCCTGGCGCCGCTGCCCGCGACGCCCGGGGTCTGGATGCGCGCCGTCCGGCTGCCGGCCGGCCACGGCGAGACCGAGCCGCAGGTACGGGCGCTGATGGCCGAGGCGTGGCAGCGGCTGCGCACCCGGATCGCCGTCCGCCCCTGGGCCGGCGGCGGGGTGCTGCGGGTCAGCGGCCAGCTCTACAACCGGCCGGAGGAGTACGAGCGGCTGGCGGACGGGCTGGCGGGGCTGCTCAAGGCGTAGCGCGGCGGCGCGGGCGCCCGAACGGCTCGGGGCGCCGGGCTGGGGGTCCAGGCGGCGCGGCGCTCAGGGCGCCGGGGCCTGGACGGCTCGGGGCTCAGCGGCCGGGGACCGCAGGGACTCCGGCACCGCCCCCGAGCCCCCGTTGTCCGCCCGCAGCTCCGCGAGCAGCAGGTTCCGGTCGGACAGCACCCCGGTGAGGATCCGCCGGGCCGTCCGCAGCAGGTCGGCGACGTCCCCGCCGGCCAGCGCGTAGACCACCGTGCTGCCCTCCCGGGTGGCGGTGATGATGCCGGACCGGCGCAGCACCGCGAGCTGCTGGGACAGGCTGGAGGGCTCGACCCCCAGCTCGGCGAGCAGACCGCGGACGGGCGTCGGTCCGGCCTGGAGCAGTTCCAGTACCCGGATCCGGACGGGATGGCCGAGCATCCGGAAGAGTTCGGCCTTGGCCTGGTAGAGCTCCCCCAGCCTCCGGCCGGGAGGTACCCCCGTCGTCACGATGCCCCCTTCCTGGTGTCGGTCCGGGTCAGATCTCCAGCGAGAGTTCGATCCGCTTGAGCTGGTGGCGG
The DNA here is from genome assembly GCF_000719705.1 of Streptomyces sp. NRRL S-350. Lineage (GTDB taxonomy): Bacteria > Actinomycetota > Actinomycetes > Streptomycetales > Streptomycetaceae > Kitasatospora. The sequence goes on from NZ_JOHO01000033.1 coordinate 70,843, forward strand.
GCCATCGCGAGGTTGGAGCGGCTGCGGTTGAGCGCGAGGAAGAGGAAGAGGCCGCGTCCGCTGGGCGTCGTGATGGGCCGGACCATGTGGTACTGGTTGGTCAGGCTGATCAGGATGTCCTCGATCTCGTTGTCGTGCAGGTTGAGCATCTCCATGGCGCGCATCTTGGCGCGGACCACGTCGGTGTTGCCGGCCGCGGCGACGTTGAGGTCCAGCTCGCCGCCGTCGCCGAGGCTGCCGAGGGCCATGCCGCTGCCGTAGTCGACGAGGGCGACGCCGATCGCGCCGTCGATCGTCATGGCCTCCTTGAGGGACATCTCCAGGTTCGCCATCGTGGCCGTCCTCCCGTGCGTTCGGTGACTGTGACGTCCGAAGGTAGGGAGGCCTGGCAGCGGTCCACCGGCAATGATCGAAGACGTTCGAAGTCGGCCCATCTGCGATTGATTGAAGACATTTGCAACTATGGATCTGAGGGAGAACTGATCCCGCGGCGGTCCGACAGTGATCCGGCACCGCTTCGACGACCGACGGCGATCCCGCGGCGATCGTGCGGCGATCGTGCGCCAACACCGCGGGCGACCCCACGGGCGATCCCGCAGGGGCGAGCGGACCGCAGAAAAAACGGTGCTATCGATGTCAGTCCTCCCGGGTAACCTCTCGCTGAGATGCGAGATCACACCAATCACACCCGGACGGCGATGAACACCCCCGATCCAGAGCCCCAGGACGACCGGGAGCTCAGCCCCGCCGAGGCGTACGCGGCCAGCCGTCGCCGGGCCAAGGAGCAGGCCACCGCCCTCCACGGCTTCCAGCAGCTGTACGACTTCCCGCTGGACGACTTCCAGCTGCAGGCCTGCGAGACGCTGGAGGCCGGATCCGGCGTCCTCGTCGCCGCCCCCACCGGCTCCGGGAAGACCATCGTCGGTGAGTTCGCCGTGCACCTCGCCCTGGCCGCCGGGCGCAAGTGCTTCTACACGACGCCGATCAAGGCACTGTCCAACCAGAAGTACGGCGACCTGGTCAAGCGCTACGGCGCCGCCAAGGTCGGCCTGCTCACCGGCGACAACACCGTCAACGGCGACGCACCCGTGGTGGTCATGACCACCGAGGTGCTGCGCAACATGCTCTACGCGGGCTCCAGCACGCTCGACGGCCTCGGCTACGTCGTGATGGACGAGGTGCACTACCTCGCCGACCGGTTCCGCGGCGCCGTCTGGGAGGAGGTCATCATCCACCTCCCCGAGTCGGTCACCCTCGTCTCGCTCTCCGCGACCGTCTCCAACGCCGAGGAGTTCGGCGACTGGCTGGACACCGTGCGCGGCGGCACCAAGGTGATCGTCTCCGAGACCCGCCCGGTGCCGCTGTGGCAGCACGTCATGGCCGGCAACCGGATGTACGACCTGTTCGCCGATCCGGACCGGGACGGCCGGCCCCGGAACAGCCTGAAGAACCCCGGCAAGGCCGTCAACCCCGAGCTGGTCAGGCTCGCCCGCTCCGAGCCGGACCGCAATCCGCGCGACCGCTTCAACCGCGGCCGGGGCCGCTCGATGCCCAACGGCCGTCCCGGCCGGGTCTGGACGCCGGGCCGGGTGGACGTCATCGACCGGCTCGACGCCGAGGGCCTGCTGCCCGCGATCACCTTCATCTTCAGCCGGGCCGGCTGCGAGGCCGCCGTCCAGCAGTGCCTCAGCTCCGGTCTGCGGCTCAACAAGGACTCCGACCGGGCCCAGGTCCGGGCGATCGTCGAGGAGCGCTGCGCCGACATCCCCGACGAGGACCTGCACGTCCTCGGCTACTTCGAGTGGCTGGACGGACTGGAGCGGGGCATCGCCGCCCACCACGCCGGCATGCTGCCACGGTTCAAGGAGGTGGTCGAGGAGCTCTTCGTGAAGGGCCTGGTCAAGGCCGTCTTCGCGACCGAGACCCTGGCGCTCGGCATCAACATGCCCGCCCGCTCGGTGGTCATGGAGAAGCTGGTCAAGTGGAACGGCGAGACGCACGCCGACATCACCCCGGGCGAGTACACCCAGCTCACCGGCCGGGCCGGGCGGCGCGGCATCGACGTCGAGGGCCACGCCGTGGTGCTCTGGCAGCGCGGTCTGGACCCGGAGGCGCTGGCCGGCCTGGCCGGCACCCGCACCTACCCGCTCAAGTCCTCGTTCCGGCCGTCGTACAACATGGCCGTCAACCTGGTCTCCCAGTTCGGCCGGCACCGCTCGCGCGAACTGCTGGAGACGTCCTTCGCCCAGTTCCAGGCGGACCGCTCGGTGGTCGGCATCTCCCGCCAGGTCCAGCGCAACGAGGAGGGCCTGGAGGGCTACCGCGAGTCGATGACCTGCCACCTCGGCGACTTCGACGAGTACATGGAGCTGCGCCACCGCCTCAAGGACCGCGAGAACGAGCTGGCCCGCGAGGGCAGCAGCCAGCGCCGCGCGGCCGCCGTCGAATCCATCGAGCAGCTCAAGCCGGGCGACGTCATCCACGTCCCCACCGGCAAGTTCGCCGGCCTCGCCCTGGTCCTCGACCCGGGCCTGCCGCCGGTCAACCGCTCCGGCCGGGGCGCCACCCGCCACCCCGACTTCCAGGACGGCCCGCGCCCGGTGGTGCTCACCGCCGAGCGCCAGGTCAAGCGGCTCGCCATGATCGACTTCCCGCACCCGGTCGCCGCGATCGAGCGCGTGCGCATCCCCAAGTCCTTCAACCCGCGCAGCCCCCAGTCGCGTCGCGACCTCGCCTCCGCGCTGCGCACCAAGGCCGGCCACCTGGAGCCCGAACGGTTCCGCAAGGGCCGCGCCGCCGCCGCGGACGACCCGGAGATCACCCGGCTGCGGGCCGAACTGCGCCGACACCCCTGCCACGGCTGCTCCGACCGCGAGGACCACGCCCGCTGGGCCGAGCGCTACCACCGGCTCCACCGCGACACCGAACTGCTGCAACGCCGGATGCGCTCGCGCACCCACACCATCGCCCGCACCTTCGACCGGGTCTGCGGTCTCCTCACCGACCTCGGCTACCTGCGCGGCGACACCGTCACCGACGACGGCAAGCGGCTCGGCCGGCTCTACGGCGAACTCGACCTGCTCGCCTCCGAGTGCATCCGCGAGGGCGTCTGGAGCGGCCTGGCCGCCGCCGAACTCGCCGCCTGCGCCTCGGCGCTGGTGTACGAGGCGCGCCAGTCCGACGACGCCGGCGCCCCCCGGGTGCCGGAGGGCGCGGCCAAGGAGGCGCTGGGCAACATGGTCCGGATCTGGGGCCACCTCGACGCCCTGGAGGAGCAGCACCGGATCAACACCGCCGAGGGCGTCGGCCAGCGCGAACCCGACCTGGGCTTCGCCTGGGCCGCGTACCGCTGGGCACTCGGCCACAACCTCGACCAGGTCCTGCGCGACGCCGACATGCCGGCCGGTGACTTCGTCCGCTGGACCAAGCAACTGATCGACGTCCTCGGCCAGATCCAGGACGCCGCCGGCGAGGACGTCGAACTGCGCAAGACCGCCCGCAAGGCCGTCGACGGCCTCCGCCGCGGCATCATCGCCTACTCCTCCGTGGGCTAGCTGTACTGACCATGGAGGTTGGTGACGGGGTTCACGGCGTGGTGATCTTGAAATGAGTGAGGGCCTTCTGGCTCGGTGTGGATTGCGACATCTGC
>NZ_JOHO01000034.1 GCF_000719705.1 Streptomyces sp. NRRL S-350
GCAGATGTCGCAATCCACACCGAGCCAGAAGGCCCTCACTCATTTCAAGATCACCACGCCGTGAACCCCGTCACCAACCTCCATGGTCAGTACAGCTAGGCCCAGAGCTGGCCCTGCAGCGCCTCGACCGCCGCCTCGGTGGACTCGGCGGTGTAGATGCCGGTGGACAGGTACTTCCAGCCGCCGTCGGCGACCACGAACACGACGTCCGCGCGCTCCCCCGCCGCGGCCGCCTTGCGGCCGACGCCGATCGCCGCGTGCAGGATGGCGCCGGTGGAGACGCCCGCGAAGATGCCCTCCTGCTGCAGGAGTTCGCGGGTGCGGCGGACGGCGTCCGCGGAGCCGACCGAGAAGCGGGTGGTGAGCACCGCGGCGTCGTACAGCTCGGGTACGAAGCCCTCGTCCAGGTTGCGCAGTCCGTACACCAGGTCGTCGTAGCGCGGTTCGGCTGCGACGATCTTCACGCCGGGGGCTTTCTCGCGCAGGTAGCGGCCGACGCCCATCAGGGTGCCGGTGGTGCCGAGGCCCGCCACGAAGTGGGTGACGGTCGGCAGGTCGGCGAGGATCTCGGGGCCGGTGCCGGTGTAGTGGGCGCCCGCGTTGTCGGGGTTGCCGTACTGGTAGAGCATGACCCAGTCGGGGTGTTCGGCGGCGATCTCCTTGGCGATCCGGACGGCGGTGTTGGAGCCGCCGGCCGCCGGGGAGGGGATGATCTCGGCGCCCCACATGCGGAGCAGTTCGCGCCGTTCCTCGCTGGTGTTCTCGGGCATCACGCAGACCATCCGGTAGCCCTTGAGCTTGGCGGCCATGGCGAGCGAGATGCCGGTGTTGCCGCTGGTGGGCTCGAGGATGGTGCAGCCCGGGGTGAGCCGGCCGTCGGCCTCGGCGCGCTCGATCATGTGCAGCGCCGGGCGGTCCTTGATCGAGCCGGTCGGGTTGCGGTCCTCCAGCTTGGCCCAGAGGGTGACCAGGCCCTCGGTGTTGCCGGGCACGGCCGCGGACAGCCGGGGCAGGCGGACCAGCGGGGTGTTGCCGACGGCTTCGAGCGGACTGTCGTAACGCAAGGGAGGCCTCCGGCCACGGCGGTGAGGGTCACAACGGCGGTGAGGGTCGCGGGGGCTCCCCCACCGGCGGCGGGGGAGCCGCTGGATCAGCGGGCGCCGCCGGCCACGGCGGGCAGGATGGTGACGCTGTCGCCGTCGGCGAGGGCGGTGGAGATGCCCTCCAGGAACCGGACGTCCTCGTCGTTCAGGTAGACGTTGACGAAGCGGCGCAGTTCGCCGCCCTCGACCAGGCGGGCGGCGATGCCCGGGTGCCGGGCGTCGAGGTCGGTGAAGAGTTCCCCGAGGTTGCTGCCGTTGCCCTCGACGGCCTTGGCGCCGTCGGTGTAGGTGCGGAGGATGGTCGGGATCCGGACCTCGATGGCCATGGGTGCGCTCCTGTGCGAGTCGTGGAGTGGGTGGGCCGCGGCGGGCGCGGCGGGGCGGAGGGTGCCCGGGGCTCGGCGTCGCCGCGGGCGGCGGGGCCCGGGTGGGGCGAGGCGGCTCTCAGCGCGAGCGCGCGGGCGTACCGGGACAGATCGCACCGGCGTGCCGGCACAGGTCGATGTGCAGGCGCGCCACGAGGCGGGTGCCCGGGGCCTGGTTGCTCACATCGACGGAACGCATGGGCTCATCGTATAGATTCCCGGGCCCGCTTAGACATGCCCGTCTCGGGATCCGGATGTTCTCGTTCCCAGGGCTGAGACGACGCCGGCCCGCCGACCGCTCGCGGAGGTCGGCGGGCCGGGCCCGGACACGTGCCGGTCAGGCGGAGTACTCCTCGACGACCTGGACGTCTTCCTCCGTGATCTCGCCGTCCACGATGCGGAACGAGCGGAACTGGTAGGGGTCGTCCTCGCCGGTGCCGTCGGCGGTGGAGACCAGGACGTAGTGGGCGAACGGCTCGGAGGCGTAGCTCACGTCGGTGCGCGAGGGGTAGGCCTCGGTGGCGGTGTGCGAGTGGTAGACGATCACCGGCTCCTCGTCCCGGTCGTCCATCTCGCGGTAGAGCTTGAGCAGGTCGCCCGAGTCGAACTCGTAGAAGGTGGGCGAGCGCGCGGCGTTGAGCATCGGGATGAACCGCTCGGGCCGTCCGCTGCCGGCCGGTCCGGCGACCACGCCGCAGGCCTCGTCCGGGTGGTCGGCGCGGGCGTGGGCCACGATCCGGTCGCGGAGTTCTCGGGTGATGGTCAGCATCCGGTCAGGATAGCCACGCCCCCGCAGGTGTCGGCGGGGCGTCCGAGGCGCGGTCGCGGGGCGTCCGCGGGGCGGTCCTCGGCGCCCCTTCGCGGGGGGCGGGTCAGCCGGCGTCGCGGACGGGCAGGTGCTCGTGGTCCGGCGAGCCGAGCACGGCCTGCGGGTTGCGGCGCTCCAGGAAGCGGTAGCCGATCACCAGCAGCAGGGCCCAGGCGGGGAAGACGTACAGCGAGATCCGGTTGTCCTCGTCGAGGGCGATCAGCACCACGACCAGGGCGAGGAAGGCGAGCGCGACCCAGCTGACCCAGGCGCCGCCGGGCGCCCTGAAGGTGGGCGCCGGCAGCCGGCCGCCCTTCCAGGCCCGGCGGTAGCGGATCTGGGAGATCAGGATCATCGCCCACGTCCACAGGCCGCAGACGGTGGCGACCGAGGTGATGTACTCGAACGCCCGTGCCGGGACGAGGTAGTTGAGCACCACGCCGACGCCCATCAGCAGACTGGAGACGGTGATCGCGTAGGCCGGGCTGCGGCGGGTGTTGAGCCTGGTGAGCCGCCCGGGGGCCTGGCCGCGCAGCGCGAGGTCGCGCAGCATGCGGCCGGTGGAGTACATCCCGGAGTTGCAGGACGAGAGCGCGGCGGTGAGCACCACGAAGTTGATGATGCCGGCCGCCGCCGGGATGCCGATCTTGCCGAAGGCGGCGACGAACGGGCTGACGCCGGGCTGGAATTCGGTCCACGGGACGAGCGACAGGATGACGACCAGGGCGCCGATGTAGAACAGCGCGATGCGCCAGGGCAGGGTGTTGATGGCCCGCGGCAGCGTCTTCTCGGGGTTCTCGCTCTCGCCCGCGGTCACGCCGACGAGTTCGACGCCGAGGTAGGCGAACATGACGATCTGCAGGGTCATCACGGTGGCGCCGATGCCCTTGGGGAAGAAGCCGCCGTTCTGCCACAGGTGGGAGATCGACGCGGTGTCACCGGCCTTGCTGAAGCCCAGGGTGAGGACGCCGACGCCGATCAGGATCATGCCGATGATGGCGGTGACCTTGACCATGGAGAACCAGAACTCGATCTCGCCGAACACCTTCACCGAGATCAGGTTGGCCGCGTAGAGGATGACCAGGAAGGTCAGCGCGCTGAGCCACTGCGGTATGCCCGGCGCCCAGAACTTCACGTAGACGGCGGCGGCGGTGGTCTCCGCCATTCCGGTGACGACCCAGAACAGCCAGTACGTCCAGCCGGTCACGTAGCCGGCGAAGGGGCCGAGGAACTCCCGCGCGTACTCGGCGAAGCTGCCGGAGACCGGGCGGTAGGTCAGCAGTTCGCCGAGGGCCCGCATGATCACGAAGATCACCACGCCGGCCACGGCGTAGGACAGGATCAGGCTCGGACCGGACTTGGAGATCGCGGTGCCGGCGCCGAGGAAGAGGCCGGTGCCGATGGCGCCGCCGATCGCGATCATCTGGATCTGGCGGCCACCGAGTCCCCGCTCGTAGCCCTCCTCACCCGGTTGGGCGTCGGCCACTTCGTCGTACGGCTTCTCGGCCATGGTCCACCGTCCTGGTCGGTCTCGGGAGTGGAGAAGTCGTACCACGCACCATCCGGATAGCGGTGTTCATCTGAGCGATATTTGAGCATGACCTGGCATAGTTTGTCCGATTTTGAATACAAAAGCTCTGGAAGATCGTCCACATGTTGGACGAAACCGCCGGAGCCTGCCCGAAACCGGGCAGGATCGCCCGGGACACGGCAGTGGAAGCGGATTCGGACACTCCGCGTTCACGCGGAGTCAGACCCGGGTTCAGCCGGAGTTCACCTCACGGCCCCCGCGTTCGCCCCGGGCTCAGGCCCGGGACCGGGCCCAGGACCGGGTCCGGCTCACGCCGGGACTCTCACCCGGCCATCGCCTCCAGCAGCGACTCCTGCAGCGCCCCGAGCCAGAGGTACGCCACCACCAGCGGCTTGCGCTCGTCGCCGTCCGGCAGCCCGTAGAGGCCCTCCTCGTCCTCCTCCGTGACCTCCAGTCGGACACCGAGGGCCAGCCGCAGGTCGTTCAGCGCGCCCAGCCAGCGCGGGCAGTCGTCGGCGCCCAGCTTGAGCACCCCGCCACCGCCGAGGCCGTCCAGCGCCCTGATGACGAACAGCGCGTCGTCCCGCTTGCGGGCCCGCAGGTCCAGCTCGGTGAAGCGGCGGAACTCCTCGGACGCGGCCCTGGCCTCTTCGCCGCCCGGCCCCGCCGGGTCGCCGTAGGCGTCCGGGAAGAACCGGGCCAGCACCGGATCGGCCGGCGCCTCCGTCGGCCCCTCGGCGAACAGCGCGGCCAGCGGATCGCCGTCCTCCCCGCCCGGGCCGGGGCCGATCAGCTCCAGCAACTGCACTTCCAGCGAGCGCAGGATGGAGGACTCCCACTCGTCCAGCGCGATCGCCGCGCCGCCACCGCCGGTGCTCTCGAACAACCCAGCCATCTGTATCGGTCAGCCCGTCTTCGTCGTCATCGGTCGTGCGGCCGGCGGCCCGGCGTCAGTCGTGCTGCAGCGTCGCCCAGAGGCCGTAGCCGTGCATCGCCTGGACGTCGCGCTCCATCTCCTCGCGGGATCCGCTGGAGACCACCGCCCGCCCCTTGCTGTGGACGTCCATCATCAGCTTCCGGGCCTTGTCCTTCGGGTAGCCGAAGTAGGCCTGGAAGACGTACTGGACGTAGCTCATCAGGTTGACCGGGTCGTTGTGCACGATGGTCACCCAGGGCGTGTCCGGTTCTGCCACCGGCAGCCCCTCGACCTCTGGGCGCTCGATCTCCGCGGGCGCGACACTCACGCCGGGTCCTCCTCGCTGCACGCTCGTCCGTAACCCCTCACGCCCCATGCTGCCATCCGGGGGACACCCGGGCGATTCCGGCCCGGACCTCTCGACGAGAAATCGTCACTCTGACGCTAAGTGGTAGTAGCATCATCTCCATGGACGCCACTTCAGTGCGCGCGGCCGGCTCGACCGCGCTGCTCACCGACCGCTACGAGCTCACCATGCTGCAGGCCGCCCTGCGCAGCGGGGCCGCGCACCGCCGCTCCGTCTTCGAGGTGTTCACCCGGCGCCTGCCGGGCGGCCGCCGCTACGGCGTCCTGGCCGGCACCGGCCGGGTGCTCGACGCCGTCGAGAACTTCCGCTTCTCCACCGCCCAACTGGACTGGCTGGCCGGCCAGGGCGTGGTCGACGAGGACACCCTGCGCTACCTCGCCGACTACCGCTTCCGCGGCGACATCCACGGCTACCCCGAAGGCGAGATCTACTTCCCCGGCTCACCGCTGCTCACCGTCGAGGGCAGCTTCGCCGAGGCGGTGATCCTGGAGACGGTGATCCTGTCGATCCTCAACCACGACTCCGCGATCGCGGCCGCCGCCTCCCGGATGACCGCCGCCGCCGGGGGCCGCCCGGTGATCGAGATGGGCGCCCGCCGGGCCCACGAGCAGGCCGCCGTCGCCGCCGCCCGGGCCGCGTACGTGGCCGGGTTCGCCGCCACCTCAGACCTGGAAGCCGGCTTCACCCACGGCATCCCGACCACCGGCACCGCCGCGCACGCCTTCACCCTGGTGCACGACAGCGAACGGGACGCCTTCCGGGCCCAGATCGCCTCGATGGGCAAGGGCACCACGCTGCTGGTCGACACCTACGACCTGCGCGAGGCGGTGCGCACCGCCGTCGAGGTGGCCGGCCCCGAGCTGGGCGCCGTCCGGATCGACTCCGGCGACCTCACCCTGCTGGCCCACCGGGTGCGCCGCCAACTGGACGAGCTGGGCGCCGAGAAGACCCGGATCATCGTCACCTCAGACCTCGACGAGTACGCGATCGCGGCCCTGGCCGCCGCCCCCGTCGACGGCTACGGCGTCGGCACCAGCCTCGTCACCGGCAGCGGACACCCGACCTGCGCGATGGTCTACAAGCTGGTCGCCCGGGCCGGGACCGAGGACGGGCCGATGGTCCCGGTGGCCAAGCGCGCCGCCGGTGGCAAGACCAGCATCGGCGGCCGCAAGTGGGCGGCCCGCCGGCCCGACGCCGACGGCATCGCCGAGGCCGAGGTGGTCGGCACCGGGCCGGTCCCGGACGAACTGCGGCCGCACCTGATGCAGGTGCCGCTGGTGCTGGGCGGCGAGGCCGTCGGCCGGGAGCCGCTGAGCGCCGCCCGCGAACGGCACGTCCGGGCCCGGGCCGCGCTGCCGCTGTCGGCCACCCAGCTCTCCAAGGGCGACCCGGTGCTGCCGACCGAGCTGGTCCTGCCGGCCGACGAGGCCCGCTGACCCGTCACCGTCGTCACGCGGAAGCCCCGCCCCGGCCACCGGAGCGGCCCCCGGGGCTTCCGCCCCCGCGCGGCACTCCCTAGAGTCAGCCGTAGAGTTCCCCGGAGCTCCCCGAGAACCCCCCGCGTCCCGCACCACCGGACCGAGTACTCCCGAGGGCTCCCCCATCCGGGGCGCCGCCACCCGCGGGCCCCCGACATCCGAGGATGCGAGTCATGCACCGGGCACTGATCGTCGTCGACGTGCAGAACGACTTCTGCGAGGGCGGCAGCCTGGCCGTCGCCGGCGGCGCCGAGGTGGCCGCCGCCATCACCGACCTCATCGCCGAATCGGCCCCCGGCTACCGGCACATCCTCGCCACCCGCGACCACCACATCGACCCGGGCGACCACTTCTCCGCCGAGCCGGACTACGTCACCAGCTGGCCGGTCCACTGCGTGGCCGGCACCGAAGGCGTGGGCTTCCACCCCAACTTCGCACCCTCCGTGATCTCCGGCGCGGTCGAGGCGGTCTTCGACAAGGGCGCCTACTCGGCGGCGTACAGCGGCTTCGAGGGACTGGACGAGAACAACCGCGGGCCGGTGGAGTGGCTGCGCGAGCGGCAGGTCGACGAGGTCGACGTGGTGGGCCTCGCCACCGACCACTGCGTCCGGGCGACCGCGCTCGACGCGGCCCGGGCCGGCTTCACCACCCGCGTCCTGCTGGACCTCACCGCCGGCGTGGCTCCGGAGACCACCGCCGCCGCACTGGAAGAACTGCGGGCGGCCGGGGTCGAGCTGGTCGGCACACCGGTGGTCCGCTCCTAGCGGCGACGCCTCCCGGCACCCCGCGCTCCGAGCCCTGCGGCCGGCGCCCTGCGGACCGGCCCCCTGTTCGCCGCACCCCCGGCTCGGCCGTCTCCCCTGTCTTCCGCCGCGCCCCCTGTCCCCCTCCACCGCCCCCGCTCCCACCTCCCTGCTCCCACCTCCCCGCTCAGACCACCAGCAGTTCCACCACGTCCGTGCCGCCGGCCCGGAAGGCCTCGCGCAGCTCGCCGCCGACCGCGTCCGGGTCGGCGGCCAGCCGGTCGCCGGAGACGTACACCACCCGGATGCCCAGGTACTCCATCCGGTGCTGGCCGCCGCGCACCCAGGCGGCCTCGCCCTCGCTGACGCAGCGCAGGTCCGAGTCCACCTCCACCGCGACGCCGCGCTCCGGCCAGTAGAGGTCGGGCACGGCGATGTACGTGCCGCCGCGCATCCGCAGCTCGGGGGCGTTCAGCGGGACGGGCAGCAGCCACTCGTCCACCAGGTGGCCGAGCCGCTCCAGCACCGAGTCCCGTTCGGCAGCGAGGAGTTCGTCCAGCGCCGCCCGCACCCGGGGTTCGACGGTCAGCCCGGAGTCGATCAGTTCCGCCGCCAACTCCCTTGCCGTACAGCGGTTCTCGGGCAGCGAGACGGCCTCCCGCAGCACCTCCCGCACCGGAGCCGGGACGTCCGGGTCCGCCGTCCACTCGCCCAGCGCGTCCGCGACCGCCCGGGCCACCGGCGCGCAGGCCAGGCCGTGCACCGAGCGGGCCACCAACTCCCGTTCGGTGCGCCGGATCCGCACCTCGCCGACGTCCTTCAGGCGACGCTGCCGGGGCACCAGGACGTCCACCCCCGTCACGGCGGGCAGCCGGGGCACGGCAGTGAAGCCGTACAGGGCGAGCGCGGCCGGGCCGGTGATCACCGCGCCCTCTCGGCGGCCCTCCTCGCGGCCGTTCTGCGCCGCGTAGAGCAGCGCGGCCCACATCCGCTGCTCGGCGGTGGGCTCGTCGGACTGCAGCAGGTAGACCCTGGGCAGCAGCCGCTGCCAGGGCCCGCCCCGGCGGCAGTGCTCGGTGACGATCCGGGCCGGCACGCCCCGGGCGCGCAGCTGGCTCGCGGTGACGACGTTCTGCTGACGCTGCGCCAGTTCCTCGAGGGACGGCGGCGGCGAGGGAATCCGGTAGCTCATGCGGACACCATCCCCAACGGGCCGGACCGCCGACCGGGAGCCTGACGCACTGTTACCCAACCGTCGCGAAACCGGGACCAGCCCGCACTAAAGTCCTCATACCCTCACTCATTTGGAGTAATTGACGCTCATCCGGTTGTCATACCTGATCAAAGGCGAACGCTGACCAGCTCGTCTGACCCAGAGTGATCAAAGGCATACGGCGAGGAGCCCTCCGGACGTCAATCCCGCCCCGGCGATTGCCTAGGCTTACGTCATGTCACGTGACGAGACCGCCGGCCTCCGCGCGGCCCAGCTCCGCCTCGGCCGCCTGCCCGGATACGTCCGCCGCCCGGACCCGGCCCGCCGCAGCGGCGAGAAGGGCCATACGTACAAGAAGGGCTGGGAGGTCCGCTTCACCGCCCGCAGTGAAGCCGAGATAGCAGAGATCCGCGACCTGGTGGTCGCCGCCGGATTCGCCCCGGCCAGACCGTTCTTCAAAGGCCACCAGCTCATCCAGCCGGTCTACGGCATGGCCGCCGTGCAGGCCTACCTGGCGGCCAGGCAGGCAGCCGAGGAACACGCCGCCCGGACCGCGCTCGGCAGCAGACGGCGGGCCGCGGGGCGGCCCCCGGGGTCGCATGCGGCCGGATCGCACACGGCCGCGACTCACACCGCCGGCCCGCACACGGCCGGTTCACACACAGCCGGTTCACACACGGCCGGTTCGCACTCGGCCGGTTCACACACGGCCGGTTCGCACTCGGCCGCGGCTCACAGCGCCGGCCCGCACTCGGCCGCGACTCACGCCTCCGGCCCGCACACTGCCGGCCCGCATGCCGGCGGCGGCTCGGCCCACCGGTGCGAGCGTGAGCAAACCGCCGCCGGAGCGGCGACGGCCACGACTGCGACCGCCGCACAGGCCGCCCGGCGGCGGGCCGTCGACGCCTTCCCCACCCAGGTCGAACGAGGAACCGCCGCCAACCGGATCTCCCCGTCGGAGGCCCGGACGACCTCCTGACCCGCGGGCACACCGCCCGCCCCTCCCACCCCGGTCGCCGCGAACGGGTTCAGGCCGCCGGGGCGTGGTCGATGTGCACGGTGGCGGCCAGCAGGCGCGGGACCGCCCGGATCAGCGCCTGCTCCGCCGCCTCGGCCACCCGGTGCGCCGCCACCACGGTGAGCGCCCCGTCCACCACCACGTCCGCCTCGGCGCGCAGCGAGTGCCCGATCCACCGCATCCGCAGCGCGCCCACCCCGCGCACGCCGGCCACCCCGCGCAGCGCACCCTCGGCGGCGTCCACCAGGCCCGGATCCACCCCGTCCATCAGCCGGCGGCCCACCTCGCGCACCGAACCGCGCAGCACCACCAGGATCGCCGCCGTGATCAGCAGGCCGACCAGCGGATCCGCCCAGCGCAGCCCCAGCCCCGCCCCGGCCGCACCGACCAGCACCGCGAGCGAGGTCAGGCCGTCCGTACGGGCGTGCACACCGTCCGCGACCAGCGCCGCCGAACCGATCCTGCGCCCGGTGCGGATCCGGTACCGGGCCACCCACTCGTTGCCCAGACAGCCGACCAGCGCCGCGACGGCCACCGCGGCCAGGTGGTCCACCGGCCGCGGATGCAGCAGCCGGTCCACCGCCGCCACCGCCGTGAACACCCCCGAGGCCGCGACGGCCAGGACGATCGCCACCCCCGCCAGGTCCTCCGCCCGCCCGTAGCCGTAGGTGTAACGGCGGTTGGCGGGCCGGCGGCCGAGCAGGAACGCGATGCCGAGCGGGACGGCGGTCAGCGCGTCGGCGAAGTTGTGCACGGTGTCACCGAGCAGGGCCACCGAGCCGGACAGCGCCACGATCACGCCCTGCACCAGGGCGGTGGCGCCGAGCACGGCGAGCGAGATCCACAGGGTGCGCAGCCCCTCGGCGGAGGCCTCCATGGCGGCGTCCACCCGGTCCGCGGCGTCGTGCGAGTGCGGCCGCAGGAGGTGGGCGAGGCGATGGCGCAGGACGGCGGAGCGGGACCGGGCAGGGCCGTGGCCGTGCTCGTGGCCGTGGCCGTGCTCGTGGCCGTGGCTGTGCTCGTGCCCGGGCCCGTGCTCATGCCCGTGCCCGTGCCCGTGCCCGTCGTCCTGGCCGTGCCGGTGGTCCTCGGTGCGGCCATGCGTGTGGTCGTGGAGAGGCGCCGAGCGGTGTCCGGGGCCCTCACCGGAGTGATCGTCGCCACGGTCGTGAGTGCGGTCGCGGGTGCGGTCATGCGTGCGGTTGTGCGGGTGGTTGCGCGGGTGCGGGTTCGCGCCGTGAGCGTGGACGTCAGCCTCCATAGGCCCTACGGTGGCACATCAACTGCCTTGCAGCCATAGCCGTCCTACGCCCTCTGACCAGCTGCGACGCGCTCGCAACTACACCCCCCGCGCCACTGCGAAGCACTGCTCCACCGGCACCTCGCCGACCCCCCGCCCGGGCCGCTCCGCCGCCCTCGCCGCACCCCGTCGACACCGGAACCGGCCGGGCGGCGGCGGGTTCTGGGCATTCCATCGGATTGGTCACCCAGTGCACCGAGGGCCTACCGTAGAGTGAGCACAGACGATCGACCGTCAGAAACCCATCTCCCTTTCCGAGAAGACGAGATGACCAACCGTCACGCGACTTCCACCGAGCCACCCCCGGGGCTCGGCGAGCCGGAGGACGTACCACTGGAGTTCACCGCGTTCTGCGAACTCCACCGCCCCCGGTACCTCAGCTACGCCCGGGTGTGGCTGACCGAGCACAGCGCCGCGGCCACCGCCGTCCAGACGGCATTCGCCGAAATCGCCGTACGCTGGCGGGACTTGATGGGCAGCTCCAACCCGACCGCCCACGCCTGGGAAATCCTGCGCGGCACCGTCGCCGAGCACACCCGGCGCGAACCGGCCGCCCCGGACCGCCACCCGGCCGACGACGACCTGGCGATCCTGCACTACGTCGTCGGCCTCGCCGCTCCCGAGATCGCCGACGTCATCGGCACCGACGCCGCCAGCGTGGCCGGACGACTGCGGCGCACCATGCTGCACGAGGCCTCCGGTTGGTGACCCCACGCCCCGCCCGCCCCCGGGCCCGCCTCAGACCCGCGCGCCCGTCACGTCGAACAGATGGTGCACCGGGTCGTGGATCAAGTACCGGGCGAACGACTCCACC
The DNA here is from genome assembly GCF_000719705.1 of Streptomyces sp. NRRL S-350. Classification (GTDB taxonomy): domain Bacteria; phylum Actinomycetota; class Actinomycetes; order Streptomycetales; family Streptomycetaceae; genus Kitasatospora. Next base: position 11,657 of record NZ_JOHO01000034.1, read on the forward strand.
GTGAACCGAGCCCCGTCACTACGGCTCCCCGTCCGCTGCCACCGTTCGCCCGCCACCCCCTCGAACGCCACCGCCAACGCCTCCGCGGCCTCCGCCAACTCCCCCGCCACCACGCTCGGCCGCTGCTCGCCGTAACGCTCGGCCACCGCCGTCTCGTCCTGGTCCCAGTTCGGGAACAGCGGGTCCTCCCGGTCCAGCATCAGCGCCAGCCGGACGCGGAACAGCCGGAAGACGTCCCGGACGTGGCACGCGTACTCCAAGTCCGACCAGACCCCCGGCCGCGGCCTGCGACGCAGCCCCGACTCGTCCCCGGCCAGCACCGCCAACCAGCCCCGCGCGTTCGCCCGGATCATCCCGGCAACGTCCTCGCGGACCACCGCCGGAGTATCCAACCCGCAGTCGGAACAAGCCCGTTCCAACACCCAGGTCCAGTCCTTGGTATCGGGGACGATCTCCCCCGCAGCAACACCCACGGCATCCTCAGAAGCGCTCATGGCCCCAGCATGGCGCCCACCACACACGCCCCACCAGCGCCAACGCCGCCACCGACCGCCGAAATGCTGCCACCCCGCCGGCCACCCCCAAACCACCCACTACCCACTCACCGGTACGTCCCCGCCCCCCGCCGCCGCGCCCGCAGCACCAGCGCGAACACCACGCCGACCACAAGCACCAACCCGCCGGCCGCCGCTACCACGACGATCTCCATCCCGTTCCCACTGCTCCCCCCACCATCCGCCCCAGGCGCAACGGCCTCCTCCGAGGTCGAATCCGTCGGGTCATCAGCGGGCGGCGCGCCCTGCGACTCCTTCCGCCCGACCAACGGATTCTCCCGAGGGCCGCCGTCCACGGTCGGATTCGCCTCCAACGCCTTCGCGGGCGCCAGAATCCCGTACCCGTAACGGTCGTTCGGTGTCGCCGCCCCGTTCGGCGGTGTGGCCGACTTGATCATCCGATTGATCACCTGCCCGGCCGAGAGATTCGGGTACTTCGCCCGGATCAGTGCGGCAGTGGCGGACACGTAGGCGGTGGCATCCGAGGTGCCGTTGGCAACGCCGTAGCCCGCCGCGGACTTCGCGCTCGCTCGGTAGATCTCCGCACCGGGACCTGCCAACGTGGTCTCCGGTCCGTACGTGGACTTCTCCCACGCCTTTCCCTGCCGGTCCACGGCGCCGACCGCCACCACTCCCGGATACGCCGCCGGATACTCGACCGGGGCGGCTTGCTGCCCACTGTTTCCGGTCGAGGCGACGAGAACCACATCGTGGTCGACGGCGTACTTGACTGCCGCCCTGGTCTCCTGATCGGCCCCCGAGTAGCCGCCGATCGACATGTTGACCACCTTGGAGCCATGGTCTACGGCGAACCGAATGCCCTGTGCCAGACCTTTCTGGGCCACGGCGCCCTCGGTGCTCCAGCTCACCCGGACCGGAAGGATCTTCGCCTTCGGAGCCAGGCCCATGATCCCCGCGTTGTCACCGTGGCCATGACCGGCGATAAGGCTCGCCATCCCGGTCCCGTGGCCATCCTTGTCGACTGTGCCGTCGCTGCCCTCGCCCGTGAAGTCCGCCCCGGCGAGGACCTGGCCGACCAGGTCCTGGTGGTCCTTCATGACACCACTGTCGATGACGGCTACCGTGACACCACCGCCCTGCGACACCGGCCACAACGCATCGTCCGCACGGTAGTCGGTCAACACCCACTGTGCGTCACGGGTGCTGTCGGCACTGGACGGACCTGCGCCGATCACGGCGACCACTCCTCCCGCCGCCAGCACAGCCATCCCACGCCGAAGCCGCGAGTCTCCCAAAGCCGGTCACCCCACTCAGCACAGCGACAGCCCTCGTGGTCCACCAACCACGAGGGCCTCGATCGGATCACCTGGTCTCCTGAGGACCAGGGTCATTTCACCACGTCAGGATTGGCGGGCTCCTCCGACGCCCACGTCTCCTCGTCCTCCACAAGGTAGTCCGGCCGCTTACGGCCCTTCTCCTTGTCCTTGGCCTTCCCCTGAGCCCCGCCGAGCGGGACTGCGGAGCCTGCGGAAACTCCGGAGCCGGTTCCCTGTTCCGCCCGAAGCCGACCACGCTGTCCCAGGCCGGAACCGCCCTCTGTGAAGGCCCGCCTTCCACCACCCGGCGCGCCCTCGCCCGCAGACGTCTTGCCCCCTGGCACCGATCGCTCACCGGTACCGACCACAGGGCCTCCGGCTCGGCCCGCTCCTGGGCCCGCCGAGCGGGGACTTCCACCCTGGATACCCTCGACAGCCCGCGTGGAGCGGCCACGAGCGCTTCCGGAACCGGTCGGCTGTTCACCCCGGCCAGTGATCCCGCGCTCGACCACTCCTGCCGCCTTCCCACGTCCTCCGTCGAACACGTCGGACGACGGCTCCCGTTTGCCAGGCCCGAACCAGGTGGGACCGGTGCCGGTATGGGGCCCGGTTCCGGTGGTGGTGGGCGTGCCCGTCACCCCGACTGGCGCCGGCCCACCCGCCGTCGACTGCGGAACCATGTTCACACCATCGACAGCGGTTCCCGCGCCGAATTTGGCCGACCCCGGCTTCTCCGAAGCCGTGGCCGTTCCGCCCTTGATTCCGGGTTCCGGTGGAATCGGCGTGCTTCCTGAGCCTGCCGACGGCTTCGTGGCAGTGCTTCCCCTGCTGACACTGCGGTTCCGGGGCTCCGCCGGGGCATCAGCGGCCTTGCCGAAGAACCCTCCGGCCGAACTCAGATTTCCTGCGCCCATGCCGGTCATCACACCGCCCGCGGCGGCGAACGCGCTCTGATCTCCGGAGCTCTGGTCGGAGAAGTCGTCCCGCCCCCCGGGATTCACCGGCGGCTTCTTCGGGTCGAACGGCGGCGGAGCCTTCAGGGCCGGGGTCGCGATGCGGTAGTGCATGGCGAGGGTTTGCATGATGGTGGCGGCTTCGGCTTTTTTGCGGTCGGCGATGGGGATGTGTTCGTCGTCGCCGTCGCCGAAGACGGCGGTGACGCCGTCGCTGACGGTGTCCTTGACCTTGTCCCAGGTGCCGGGTTCCTCGGGCATGTCGCGTTTGGCCTTGGCCATGGCTTCGGAGACGTTGTGGAGGGTGTTGGCCGCGTCGTTGGCGTAGGCGGCGGCGTTGTTGATGCTGGCGGCGAGGTTGAGCATGCGGGTGTGGAAGGCGTCGCTGGTGGTGCCTTCCCAGGAGGTGGCGGCCTCGGTGCTCGCTTTGGTGAGGGTGAGGCGGATCTGTTTGAGGGTGTCGGCGGCGTTTCGCCAGGGGTCGCCTGCGGCCATGACCGCGCCGGGGTCGAGGGCTTGCGCCATCGTGCGGAGTTGGGCATGGCTGTATTTGGTGAAGTCGGTGTAGGCCACGGGCGGTTCGCCTCCGTTCGGGTCCGGGCGGGCTGGGCGGGCGGGTCGGTCCGGGCTCGGCCGGGCGGCTAGATGGTGGCGTTGCCGCGGTCGGACGGGGTGAGGTTCTTCTCGTACGCGGCTCGGCTGGTCGCGGAGGGTTGTTGGACGGACCAGCCGTCGCCGCCGAGTTTGAGTTTCCGGGCGGTGTGCTGGTCTTGTTCCTCGTAGTTGGTGGCGGTGAGTTCGGCTTTCTGCTGGGCCTCGTTCACGGCTTCCTGGAGCTGGTTGAGGACGTCGCGCAGCGCGTCCCGCATGGTGGCGTAGCGGCCGTGGATCTCGGTGGCCTCGGCGAAGGTGCCGAAGGCGTTCTTGCCGATGCCGCTGCGTCCGTGGGTGTCGGTGCCGTCGGCGTGTTTCTGGAAGTCGGCGAGCATAAGCCGTACTTGGCCGGCGAAGGTGCGAAGTTGTTCGATTTCGACGCGGTAGCCCTGTCCGGCTCCGCCGGTGGATCCGGTACCGGTTCCTGATCCCATGTCGGCGCCTCCCCCGTGCGTCCGTTCCTGGCGGTCGGGGCGGGGCCCCGGTGTCTCATGTCTAACACACGGGGCGTGAATCCCGCCGGGTACATGGTCAGTTCGCGGTCGTCCTGCCGTGGAGGGCTTCGGTGAGGGCGCGGCGGCAGAGCGAGTCGGCGTGTCGGGTGGTTTCGGGCAGGCGGTAGTGGCGGGCGAGGTCGAGGGTGGTGCGGACGGCGCTGTCGAGGCCGGTGCGGTGGCCGATGGAGACGAAGACGGGTTTGACGCCGGGCTGGGTGCGCAGGGCGCGGCCGACTTCTTCGCCGGTGGCGGGGTCGGTGAGGGGGGTGGAGGCGCCGCGGGCGGTGTCGGGTTGGCGGTGGTCGAAGGTGAAGGGGCTTTTGGCGACGCCGAGGGTGCGGAGTCCGGTGAGGACGCCGAGGTGGCTGGCGAGGCCGAGGCGGCGGGGGTGGGCGAGCCCGTAGCCGTCGCAGACGACGGTGTCGGGGGTGTGGGTGAGGGCGGCCAGGGCGTCGAGGACGGCGGGGAGTTCGCGGAAGGCGAGCAGTCCTGGGATGTAGGGGAAGGCGATGCGGCCGACGGCGGTGGCTTGTTCGACCACTTCCAGGGTGTCCTGGTCGAGCAGGACGGCTGCGGCGGCGACGAGGTCGTGGTCGTCGTCGTAGGCGACGTCCACGCCGGCGATCAGTCGGCCGGGGGGTTCGGTGTCGTCGTGGGCCCGGACGAGGGGGCGCAGCCGTTCCTGTTCGGCGAGTGCTTGGGCCTGGGTGGTGGGCCAGTCGGCGGGAATGGGCAAGGTCGGTCCCCCGGTGGGTGGTGGTGGCGGGTGGTGCCGCGTCGTGGTGGGTGTTGTCGGCTGGTTCCGGTTCACCGTACCGACCGGGGCGGACGACCCCGGGGTGAGCCCGTGCGCCCCCTGTGCCCCCGGGTTGGGGGGCTACCCTGGAGGCGTCGAACTCCCTTGCGGGGTAGGCCTCCTGGAGCAGCTGTTGCTCCCGTCCGTGTCCCCTGACGTGCGAAGGACCTCCCGCCATGCCGCGTCTGTCCGCTGCCCGGCTCTGCCTCGGTTCGTTCTCCGTCGTCGCCGTCACGGTGGCGCTGCTGGCCGTTTCGGGCGCCTCGGGCGTGCTGGCGGTCTCGGTGCTGGTGGTGTTCGCACTGGCGCTCGGCACCGCGGTGGCGGTGCTTTCGCCGGCCGCCTCGAAGCCGGGCCCGGCCGGCGTTCCGGGCGGGCCGGTGGAGTCCCCTACTTCCGCGAGCGCCCCTACCTCCGCGAGCGCCCAGGCTTCGGCGGGCGCTCCGGCCGCCGCCGGACAGGCGTACGCCCGGCAGCGCTGATCCGCCGCCGGGCGCGGGCGCGTTCCGCGCCGCCGCTCAGACCTCCGTGGTGACCACCACGGTCTTCACGGCCTTGTCGTGGATGCACTGCTGGTACGGCTTGTCGAAGACGCCGAAGAGCCCGTCGATGAGCCACCAGATCGCGGCGCAGCAGAGCACGGCCGGGAGGATGAACACGGCGGTGCGGGTCCAGGCGGCGGACTGGGTGGGCGTGTTGCCGTCGAGGAGCATGGCGACGCGGATTTTCATCGCCTTCCGGCCGAGGGTCTGGCCGTCCCGGCTGAGCATCAGGGCCTCGTAGACGAGGTAGATGGCGCAGGCGAGCCAGAACGCCTCGGCGGAGCCGTCGCGCTCGCCGAGGTCGACGAAGGGCGCCACGATGACGATGGCGACGGCCTGCACGAGGAGGTAGTCGATCAGCCGGGAGAGGATCCGCTTGGGCCAGGTGCCGAGGGGCGGCATGCCGGGGACGGGTCCGGCTCCGGGGGTTCCGTACGCGCCGGGGCCGTGACCGGGGCCGGCGCCGTAGCCGGGTGGCGTCTGGTCGTGGGGCGGCCGGCCGTACGGGTTCTGGCCGTAGGCCGGTCCGGGCTGCGAGGTGCCGCCGTAGGTGCCCTGGTAGGCGCCCGGGCCATGGGACGGTCCGCCGCTTTCCGGGCCGCCTGCCGGGCCGCCCGGCCTGCCACCCGACCCGTCGCCTGACGGCTCGTCGGGAGCGGTCGGGCCTGACGGCTCACCTTCCGGCGTGCCGCCGCCCGGCTGCGGGGACTGCTTGTCGAAGGAGGGCTTGCCGCCCCCCTCCGGCTGGGGGCCTGAGGGGTCGTGGGTGCTCATTCCCCGAGTAGAACATCGCACATTCTTGAGATTTGGGACATTTTGTTCGTTTTGCTGCCGTGGCCGCGGAACGGGCGCGGGGTCCGGCGGCTCAGCCGCGCACCACCCTGGTGCGGGCCGCGCGGTCCTGCCAGCCGCGTCGCAGCGGGCGGTCCAACGCCGGCCAGAGCAGGCCGAGCAGCAGCACCGCTCCCGTCTGCCGGACGGCCCAGCGGAGCAGCGACCGGCCGAGGCTCAGCCTGCCGCGGGCGGCGGGGGCGGCGACGTCCACCACGCGGATCCGGGCCAGGCGCTTGCCGAAGGTCTGGCCGGTGCGGGCGGTCGGCAGCACCTCGTAGAGGAGGCCGACGAACAGCAGGATGCCGATCAGTACGGCGACCTTGCCCAGCACCACGTCGTCCACGAGCCAGACCTGGACCTGGCGGCGGGTGAGGGCACTGGCCATCCGGGCCTGGTCGAGCTTCTGCTGGAGGTGGTCGGAGACCGAGCGGCCGAGCGGGATCCCGGCGGCGACGGCGACGACCAGCAGCACGACGGTGTCCACCACCCGGGCTGCCAGTCGGCGCCCCAGCCCCGCCGGCACGGCGGCAGCCGCACCGGAGGGCGTGCGGCGGCGGGCGGCGGACGGGCGGGCCTGCCGAACGGCGGGCAGTGGAGTGGTGCGGGCTACGGCGGTGCCCGCAACAGGCGTACCAGGCGACCCGGTCGCCCCACGCACCCCGGTCGCCCCGGTCGCCCCGGCCGCCTTGGGCGTCACGGACGCAGCGGTCGGGGCAGCGGTCGGGGCAGCGGTCGACACATCAGCCACTGCGGACTTCGCCTCGGCCTCCTCGATCACCGGCACCACGCCGGAGGCCTCGACGGCGGGCACCGGGGACTCCCGTACCGTCACCGCCCTGGCCACCGCGCGGGCCGGGCCGACGGCGGCGGCCACCTCCTCCTTGGCAGCCGAAGCGGGCTCGGGCTCCGCGCGCCCCTCCTCCGCGTCGGGCGCCCCCGGGAGCACCCCCCAGGAGACCCAGCGTTGGGCACCGCCCGTCTCCATCAGTCCCCGCTGGGCTCGCGGATCGGCCTGCCAGCCGGACTCCTCGGGCACCGCACCGGCTACCGCCTCGGCGACCGCACCGGCCGCCGGCCACTCGTCGACGCTCCCGGCAGGAATCCCGGCGCCGCCCGGCACCCTCGCCCCCACCCGGGCCTCCGAAACCTCCGACGCCCCGGATGCCCCCGACGCCCCCGACACCCCGGACAGCTCGGACACCCCGCCCGCCGCAGTGGCGGCAGCGGCCCCCGCCGGAGCGACCGTGCGGAACACCGGCCCGCCGATCACCTCCGCCACTCGCGGCCCGAGCACGAAGGAGGCCCCACCCGAGGTCTGGTCGAAGTACATCGGCCCGGTGTCGCCCCCGCCCGCCGACCGGGCTCCCGGCACCGCCCCCGACGCCGCTGCGGGCACCGGGCCCGACGCCGATCCGGACACCGTCCCGGACTCCGCCCCGGCCGCGGGCGCCGCGGCCCCCGGCACCACCGGAGGCGGCACCGCCCGTGCAGGCGGCCTGCCCGGGGCCGCCGGGCGGGTCGCGTAGCGGGGCGGTGGCGGCACCTCGCCCTCGGCGGGCGCGGGTCGGCTGGTGCCGGGCACCCAGGCCGAGCCGCTCCAGTACCGGATGAAGCCGGGGATGGAGGGGTCGGGGTAGTAGCCCGGCTCCGGCGCGACGGCCGGGTCGCCGCCGTCGGCGAAGGGGCGGTCCGTCATGGGGGTCTTCTTTCCTGGCAGGTCCTGACGCGGGCATGGAGGGACGGCGGACGGCGGCGGGAGCCGCCCAGCAGGCCGACCGGCAGGGCCCGACCGGACCGGTGGGGGCCGATCTGGGCCGGTGAGCGCCGACGGGAGCCGGCGCGACGCGGCCGCCCGCGCGCACACCCGGGCGCACGCCCGGCGCTCGGCGCGCATGGGGGCGCCACCGGTGGGCGGAAAGTCGCCGGACTGTCACAAAGAGTAGTACCTCGCCGAACCCGTGACGGGAAGTTCGCGAATCCCCGGACAGCGGGAGGCCGCTCGCGGTAAGGAGCCAGCCGCCATGGGCACCAGGCGCACAGCAGGCACCCGCGCGCCCCGCCGTCGGCCGTTCACCACCCCGAGCCGGACTTCCCGAAGAAATCCCGGAAACGTGTGTAAGAGCGGGCGTGGACCGCCCTCTCAAAGGTCACAGGCCCGGAACCGGGCACGACCCGAAGGCAGAGAGGGAGACGATCATGGAACGCCCCGTCAGCGTCGTCGAGCACGAGCTGGAGCTCAACCTGGTGCTCTCGCCGGAGCACAGCGTCCCCGTGCCGGCACGGCTGTCCTACGGCAGCCACGACCCGTACGCGGTCTACATCACCTTCCACCTGGACACCGGCTCCCCGGTGACCTGGGTGTTCGCCCGCGAGCTGCTGGTCGAGGGCACCTTCCGCCCGTGCGGCCAGGGCGACGTGCGGATCTGGCCGACCCGCTCGGGCCGGCGCAGCGTGCTGTGCCTGGCGCTGAGCTCGCCCGCCGGGGACGCGCTCCTGGAGGCGCCGCTGCCGGCCGTCGCGGCCTGGCTGGAGCGGGCGCACCGACTGGTGCCGCCGGGCAGCGAGCTGGCCGTGCTGGACATGGACGGCTCGCTCGCCGAGCTGCTCGCCTAGCGTGCACCCCGGCGTGCACAGGGCACGTGGCGACCAGCACGCACGACCGACCGCGACGACCGCCACGGCCGCTACGGCCGCGACCGGAGTGTCCGACAGGGCGTGCGACCGACCGGCACGAGCGGCCGGAGCGAGCGGCACGGCCGGAGGGAAACAGGAGCGGCGCCCCCGCCGGCTCAGCGGGCCGCGGGGGCCTGCTGACGGCCGCGGGCAGTGTCCGGGCCGCCGTCGCGCTGGCCGGGCAGCCGGACCAGCGGGGCGCCGGCGGAGCGCCGCCGGGCCCTTATCCGGACGGCGGCGGCGAGCAGGAAGCAGAGCCCGACCCAGGGGTAGACCGAGGTCGGCAGCTGCCGCCACGGCGGCATCCGGAGGACGGCCGTCCCGGTCGGCTTCGCCGCCCACATGGCGAAGGAGAGGAAGGCGACCAGCGTGGCCCAGAAGGCGGCCCGCCAGCGCACCCGGCGGACGCCCGCCGGGCGGGCGTGCTCGACGGAGGCCTCGGCGGCGAGCAGGACGAGCACGGGCACGCACCAGATCCAGTGGTGGGTCCAGCTGATCGGCGAGATCAGCACCGCGGTGACGGCCGCGCAGCAGACGCCCCAGGCCTCGGACCGGGGCAGCCAGCGCCCGCTGCGGGCGGCCCAGGCGGCGACGGCGAGGCCGGCCAGGGCGACCACGCCGGCCGCGAGGGTGGCGGCGGTGCCGGGTTCGGCGACGTGCAGCAGTCGGGCGGCGGCGCCGCGCAGCGACTGGTTGTCGACGATGTACGTCTTGCCGACGCGGGAGGAGTCGTAGAGGTACGTGGTCCAGAAGCCCCGGGTGGCGTCGGGCAGGACCAGGGCGCCGAGCAGGAACGTGCCGAGGAAGGTGAACCCGGCCACGAAGGCGGCCCGGATCCGGCCGGTGATCAGCAGGTAGACCGCGAACAGGCCGGGGGTGAGCTTGATGCCGGCGGCGATGCCGATCGCCACGCCCTTGCTGCGGTGCCCGTCCGGGCGGGTGAGGTCCCAGAGGATCAGGCAGGCGAGCGCGAGGTTGATCTGGCCGTAACGGAGCGTGGTGAACACGGGTTCGAGCCAGACTCCGAGGCCGGTCACCAGGATCACGCCGATCGGCCGCAGTTCGCGGCGTGGCCAGCCGACCAGCCGGAAGGAGAGGTGGGTCAGCAGGGCGAGCAGGCCGAGGTTGCCGAGAGTGATCGCAATCCGGAGGAAGGGGATCGGGAACCAGGTGGTCGGGACGAACAGCATCGCCGCGAACGGCGGGTAGGTCGCGGGGAGGTTCCACTCGGTGACGCGCAGCGCGTACAGGTCGGTGCCGTTGGCGACGGCGGCGCCCTCGGCCCGGTAGACGATCATGTCCACCATCGAGGTGTGGACGAAGTGGCGCACCACGGCGTACCCGACCAGGGACAGCAGGGCCAGTGCGGAGGCGGCCAGCAGCGGGCGGCGGGGCGCCTCGCGCAGGGCCCGGACGGGGGCGCCGAGCGCTCGGCGCAGACGGTCCGACAGGGGGCCGGGCGCGGGGTCGGGTGCGGTCCGCACCGGGCTGCGCTCGTCTTGCACCGCTGTCACTTGTCCACTCCGTCCACCGCTCGGCCAACCAGCGACGATACCGGATGCCACCCGAACAGGCCCGGGCACATTCGACTACCCAGAGTGACGCTCGACCTCGGCTGCCCGTACCCCCGTTTCGGGCGGAGCACAGACACCGTGGCCAGGGCCGGGGCCGCCAGGCCCCGACCCCCGGTGCCCGACCCCCGGTCCCCGGGCGCGGGCCTCAGCCCCTGTACGCCCCGAGAGCCCGGGTGAAGTCCAGCGGCTGCTGGACGATGCTGCTGCAGGTCGCATCGGCGTAGCCCTTGGCGCCGCCGTCGCAGGCCTTGTCCCGGGTGCCGGACCACATGGCCAGCCAGGCGAGGTGCTTGGCAGTAGCGAAGCCGGCGAGCTGCTCGGCGTCGGCCACGGTGAAGACCTCGCTGGCCACGTCGTTGACGCCGATCATCGGGGTGACCGCCACCTTGCGCCAGGCGGCCGCGTCGTCCAGCCCGAGCACGCTCTTGACCTGGGCCTGGGTGGCGGTGGCCGCGGCGATCGCGTACGCGCCCATCCGGCCCCGCGGGTCGGGAGCGACGCCGTCGCCGAAGTCCATGGCCATGATGTTGACGGCGCCGATCGCGACGCCGTCGGCCTTGGCACCGGCGACCAGGTCGACGCCCTCCTGGGTCAGGCCGGAAGGCAGCGCGGGCAGGGTGAAGGAGACGTCGAGGGCCTTGCCCCTGGCGGCGGCGTTCTTCTGCAGTTGGGCGATGGCCTGGGCGCGCCGGGTGTTGGCGGCCCGGTCGGCGATCGCGCCGCCCTCGACGTCGAAGTCCAGCTTGGTCACGCCGTAGGCGTCCACGGCCTTCTGGTAGGCGGCCGCGAGATCGGTGCCGGAGCCGCAGGCGAGGGCCAGTTCGCTGCCGTTGGCGCCGCCGAAGGAGAGCCGGACGTCGCCGCCGATCGCCCGCAACGCGCCGATCTGGGCGGCCACCGCGTCGGCGGACAGGTCGCTGACGCCGCCCCACTTGGGGGCGCAGCCGCCCCCGGAGACCACGAAGGCGAGGTTGTAGTTCTTCACGCCGCTCGCCTTGGCGGTCGCGACCAGGTCGTACGGCGGGTAGAGCGAGGTGTCCACGTAGGGGGCGAAGCCGGCCCCGGCGCCGACCGGGGGCACGGGCACACCGGTCGCCGTGGGGGTGGCGGTCGGGGTGGGGGTCGGCGCCGGTGTGGTCGGCGCCGGTGTGGTCGGCCTGGCCGTGGCGGTGGGGCTGGGTGTGGCGGTCGCGGTGGGTACGGCGGTGGCCGTCGGAGAGGCGGCGCCGGTCGGGCGCCCCGAGGGGGTGGGCGCGGTGCCGTCGCCGGCCTTGCAGGAGGTGTGGTTGATCAGGCAGTCGGTCGGTTCGGCCTGCGCCGCGCCCGCGCCCTGGGCGACGAAGCCGACCACCACGCTCCTGCCGGGCTCCAGCCGCTTGCTCCAGGCCTCCGGCCTGACGGTGATGTGCCGGCCTTCGGCGGTGAAGGAGGCGTTCCAGAGCGAGTCGATCTTCGCCCCGGCGGGCAGGTCGAAGCTGAGCGTCCAGTCCTCGATCGGGCTGCTGTCCGGGTTGGTGACCAGGTACTGGCCGGTGTAGCCGGAGTCCCACGCGCTGGTGCGGCTGTAGACGGCGCCGAGCGAGGCGGCGCTGGCCGAGGAGGCGAGGAGGACCGTGCCGCCCGCGACGAGGGCGGCGGCGACCGCGGCGGCCGCGACGATCGTGCCCTTGCGGCTGCGCCTGCGGCGGCCGGAGCGGCGGGTGGGCTGGGTGGTCATGGCGCGTTACCTCCGCGGGTGCCTTCGGTCGGCCGCCGTCCGGGCAGGGGTGCGTACGGGTGTCCGGGCGGCCGGCCCGGCTCGGTCGGGTGACCGGCGCGACCGACGCTAGCGGCGGCCCGGGGGCGGAACCGGCGGCCTGAGCGAGGGGTAGAACTCCCTTAGGCCGCAGTTAAGGAAGAGCCCCGGCGGCCGCCCCCAGGACGGCCCCCGGCCCCCGCCACCGGCCGCCCCGCCCTGCCCCGGGAAGCGCGGCAGACACCGCGTCAGCCCCACGGCAGCCACTGTGGCAGGCGCGGCGGCAGGCACCCGCGTCCCCGCCGTCCCCGGTCACCGCTGGAAGAGCGCTCCCCGGCTGCGCCGCCGACCGGCACGCGGGGGCAGCGCCACCTCCGCGCGGGCGCGCAGTCGCAGCCGGGTCTCGGCGCCGCCGAGCACGGCGGAGCGCCCGAGCGCGAGGTCCCCGCCGGTGGACTCGGCGAGCTTGCGGACGATGTCCAGGCCGAGGCCGGTGGAGCCCTCCCCGCCGTGGCCCCGGCCGCGTTCGAGGGCGGCGGCCGGGTCGCTGTAGCCCGGCCCGGCGTCGCCGACCAGCACGATGACCGAGGAGTCGGTGGCCAGCACGTCCACCGAGAAGGCGGTGCCGATGACGGTGTGCCGGAAAACGTTGCCGAGCAGGGCGTCGACGGCGGCCGCCAGGTCCCCGCGCTGGACGGGCACCGGCACGGCCCGTTCGGCGCCGGCCAGCTGCCAGCGGCGGCCTTCGTCCTCGGCCAGCGCGGACCAGAAGGCGACGCGTTCCCGGATCACCTCGGCGGCGTCGCAGCCGACCGCGACGGCGGGGGCGTCCTCGGGGGCGCGGCGGGCCGCGCGGATGATCTGGTCGACCTCGCGCTCCAGTTGGGCGACCGCGTGCCGGGTGGCGTGGGCCGCGTCGCCGTCGCCGAGCGAGGCGGCGTTGAGCCGCAGCACGGTCAGCGGGGTGCGCAGCCGGTGGGACAGGTCCGCCGCCAGTTCCCTTTCGGCTGCGAGGAGTTGGGCCACCCGGTCGGCCATGGTGTTGAACGCGTGGCCGGCTTCGCGCAGTTCCTCCGGGCTGCCGTCGACCTGTTTGCCCTCCACCGGGACGCGGACCGCGAGGTTTCCGGCGCCGAGCGAGCGGGCGGCGCCGGCGAGTCTGCGCGCGGAGGCGACGATCCGGTTGCCCATCCGGTCGGCGACGAGCACCGAGATGGCGACCAGGCCGAGCGCGACGGCGGAGAGCACCAGCCAGGCGGTGGCGACGCCCCGGGTGAGGTCGCTCTCGGCCACGAACACCTCGACCACGGCGGTGCGCCCGGTGTCCACCGCGACGGGCTGGAGGAGGGCGTACCCGCCGGCCACCTTCACGGTGAAGGAGCGGCCCTGCCCGCCGGCCGTGGCCACGTCGCCGGGGGTGGCCCGCGCCTCCCCGAGGGTCGGGCCGGCGGGGCCGTCCGTCCCTGCGGCGGGAGACAGCCCGGCAGTGGTGGGCTGCCCAACGGCGGGAGGCTGCCCGACGGCGGGAGGCTGCCCGGCCGCCGGCAGGTGGACGGCCATCCGTCCCTGGCCGCCGGCGTCCGTGCTGGCCAGGGCCCGGTCGACGGCGTCCTGGTCGGTGGTGATCGCCAGGGCGGGCCCGAGCGCGGCCGCCTGCCGCTCGGCGGCGGTGAACGCCCGGTCCCGGGCGGTCTGCTGGACCATCAGGCCGAGCGGGATGAGGAAGGCCAGCGCGACCATGGTGGTCCCGGCCACGGCGGCCTTGATCAGGGCCCAGCGCAGCGAGTGTCCGAACCTCCTCATGTCCGGTGCTCCGGGGAGCCCCCGGGGGCCTCCAGCCGGACGCCGACGCCCCGGACGGTGTGCAGGTAGCGGGGGCTGGAGGCGGTCTCGCCGAGCTTGCGGCGCAGCCAGGAGAGGTGGACGTCGATGGTCTGGTCGCCGCCGTAGGTCTGCTGCCAGACCTCGGCGAGGATCTCCTTGCGCGGCACGACGACGCCGGGCCGGGCGGCGAGGAAGGCCAGCAGGTCGAATTCACGGCGGGTCAGGTCGAGCGGCCGTCCATCCAGGGAGGCTTCGCGCCGCTGGAGGTCGATGGCGAGCCCGCCGACCCTCAGTACCTGGGCGACGGGCGCTGCGCCGCTGCCGAACCGGCGCAGCACGGCGGTCATCCGGGCGCTGAGGTGTTCTCCGGAGAAAGGTTTCACCAGGTAGTCGTCGGCGCCGTCGTTGAGCAGCCGGACGATCTCGGCCTCGTCGTCCCGGGCGGTGGCGACGATCACCGGCACATTGGTCAGGCCCCGGATCATCTTGAGCGCCTCGCTGCCGTCCAGATCGGGCAGGCCCAGGTCGAGGATCACCAGGTCGCAGCCGACCTGGGCGACCTCCCGCAGCGCTTCGAGCGCGGTGCCCACGCTGCGGACGGCGTGGCCGGTGTCGGTCAGGTGGCGGATGAGGGCGGAGCGTACGAAGGGGTCGTCCTCGACCACGAGCACTGTTGCCATGGGCCAGCACGGTACGCCATCGGCGGGCAGTGGTCTGTACCTGGAAGGCCAGTGGTCTGTACCTCGCAGGCCGGTGGCCCGAGCCTCGGGGTGCTGCCCGGAGACGGGCAACTGCCCTGGGGAGCACCGGGGGTGCCGGTCTCGGGCGGGGCCGGGATGCGGCAGGATGTGCGCACGATGCGGAACGGACTGGTACAGCTCGGCGCCTGGGCGGCGGCCACCGGGGCGGCGGTGGCGCTGTCCTGGCTCGGCGTGCACGCGGTGCTGACGGGCGCCGCGTTCGAGCAGCCCGCGGCGCTGCCGCTGCCCTCCCCCCGGGGCGACGGCACACCGTCCGCCCCGGCCGCCGCCCCCGAGCAGTCCCCCTCGGGCGTGCCGGGCGAGACCCCGGCCCCGTCGGCCTCCCCCGCCGCGACGACCGCGCACGGCCCGGCCTGCCCCGCTTCCGCCCCGCCGCCCGCCCGCCGGCCCTCGCCCGCCGCCACCCCGACGTCCACGGTGAAGAGCTACCCCATCCCGGGCGGCAAGGTCGCGCTGGACCTGCGGGCCGACCAGGCGTCCCTGGTCTCCGCCACGCCGGACCCGGGCTGGCAGATGCAGGTGTGGAACGGCCCCCAGTGGATGCGGGTCGATTTCACCCGGGGCGACCAGGCCAACTCGGTCTTCGTCTCCTGGAACGGCCACCCCCCGCTCGTCGAGACGGCCGTCCGCTAGCCGTGTCGACCCGCAGGGGCGGAACCCTTCTTCCTGCTGGTCAAGCTGTGCCCGGAGCGGGAGAATCGGCCGCACCGCTGTACAGAATGCCCACCGGAGGACGGTGCCGCGATGCCCCCCGCCCACTCCCCGAGCCCGACCTCGGCCGGCTCCCCCGGCTCCCCGGCGCCGCACGGCGCTTCCACCGCCCCGCCGGCCGGCGCGAACGACACCATCGACGCCCTGGACGGCCGGCTGATCCGGCTGCTCGCCGAGGAGCCCCGGATCGGGGTGCTGGAGTGCTCGCGCCGGCTGCAGGTCGCCCGGGGCACCGTGCAGGCCCGCCTGGACCGGCTCCAGGCCAAGGGCGTGATCGGCGGCTTCGGCCCGGAGGTGGATCCGGCGGCGATCGGCTACCCGGTGACGGCGTTCGCCACCCTGGAGATCTCCCAGGGCCAGGGCACGGACGTGCGGGCGCACCTGGCGAGCGTGCCGGAGGTGCTGGAGCTGCACACCATCACCGGGGTCGGGGACATGATGGTGCGGATCGTGGCCCGTTCCAACGCCGATCTGCAGCGGGTGATCGACCGGGTGGTGGGCTTCGACGGGATCGTCCGCTCGTCCACCGCGATCGTGCTGGAGAACCCGGTGCCGTACCGGATCCTGCCGCTGGTGGACCAGGCCGCCGCCGAGTAGGCCGAGCGGGGCGGTCCGCAGGCGGGGGCGTCAACACGCGGAGACGGTCAACAGGCGTAGGCGGTCAGCAGGCGGCGACGGTCAACAGGCGGGGACGCTGCCGCCGCTCTTGAGCGCCTGCAGCACCGAGACCGCCTCGGCGAGGGTGCCGACCGGCACCAGCCGCAGCGTCTTGGGCGTGTTCACCTTGGCGTCCGTGCACTCGTCCCGGGGCAGCAGGAACACCGTCGCGCCGTCCCGGGCGGCCGCCTGCGTCTTCAGCGGGACGCCGCCCACCGGGCCGACGGTGCCGTCCTTGTCGATCGTGCCGGTGCCCGCGATGGTGAGCCCGCCGGTGAGGTCGCCGCCGTTGCCGTCGCCGGCGAGCTTGTCGACGATGCCGAGAGCCAGCATCTGGCCGGCGCTCGGGCCGCCGACGTCGCCCAGGTCGACCTTGACCTTCACCTGGTCCGGCGAGAGGTGGAGGTAGCCCAGCGCGGCCGCGGTGGCGCTGTCCTGCGACTCGGCCATCTGCTGGGCCGTCACCTCCTCGGCCTTGGCGGGGTTGCCCTCGGGGTACACGGTGTCGGTGGGGCGGACGGCCTCCTGCGGGTCGAACCAGGCCCGCATCGACCGCAGGAAGGTGCTGCGCTGATCGGGGTTGGTCGCCGTGATGGTGACCATCCGCAGCTCGCCCTGGGTGGTGCGCAGCGGCGCCCCGGTGATGGTGAGCACCGGCTTGTCCTGGTAGGTGCCCAGGGTGTCCGCGGTCAGGCCCGGCCAGGTGACGGTGTACGGCAGCGGGACGAAGGCGGCCACGCCGAACAGCGCGGCGACCAGCACCCCGCACAGCGCGAGCGCGCGGGTCCGCGGGGAGGTGAGGGCCGTGGGCAGCTTGGAGTCGGACACAGGAGGAATCCAAACACACCCGACGCCCCTCGCGAGCGCTACCTCAGGGCGTCGGCCACCTCGGTCGCGGCCTCCACCACCCGGGGGCCGACCCGCTCGGGCACCATCCCGTTCAGCATCACCACGCCGACGCTGCCCTCGATGCCGCTCAGTCCGAGCAGCGCGGCGGCGGCCCCGCACGCACCGGACTGCTCCTCCGCCCGGGTGATGACGAAGCCCTGTTCGGGCCGGCGCTGGCTGGGGAAGATGCGGGCGTCCAGGATCGCGCGGCCGGCGGCGCTCTCGGTGAGCGGGTGCCGCAGGCCGGTCCGGTAGGCGACGTGGAAGTCGGTCCAGCTCGGTTCGACGACCGCGACGGCCAGCGCCTCGTTGCCGTCCACCAGGGTCAGGTGGGCGGTGGCGCCGAGGTCCTCGGCGAGGCTGCGCAGGGCGGGCAGTGCGGCTTCGCGCAGCAGCGGGTGCACCCGGTGGGCGAGCCGCAGCACGCCGAGGCCGACGCGGGCCCGGCCGCCGATGTCGCGGCGGACCAGCCCGTGCTGCTCCAGGGTGGCCAGCAGCCGGTAGACGACGGTGCGGTTGACCGCGAGCCGGGCGGCCAGTTCGGTGACGGTGAGCCCCCGTTCGGAGTCGGCGAGGAGCTTGAGGACCCGAACGCCGCGGTCCAGGGTCTGTGAGGTCTCGGCAGTCACGACGGGCAATCCTTTCCGCGGCACTCGCGGGCGGCGACGCCGGTTCGAGGTCGGTGTCGCGCGCAGGTGGGGGGTGGCCGCGCTCGGGCCGGTGCGGTGTCGTCCTTGACGCCCGCACGGTCCTGCGGAGCCCGTCCTGCGGGGGTTGCCCGGCGGAAGAGCGTGGGGGAAAGGTAGTGAAGGAAATGTCGTGGCGGAAGTGGTTGTCCAAAATTCGGGCGTGATCGACTTCCGCGACACCGAGGATTCCGGACGAATGCCACCATTTCGCCCGTCACATCAGGGCGTGGCTCCGCGGCCGGTCCGGAGTCCGGACACATCGGGCCGCGGGCCGCTGCCCGCGGGCGGCCGCGCGGGCGCCCGCCGGACCGCTACTTGGCCCACTCCCGGATCTTGGCGATCCGCGCCTTGAGCTGGTTGGCGGTGGCCTGCGCGGTGAGCGGCCCGCCGCACTGGCGGCGCAGCTCGTTGTGGACGGTGCCGTGCGGCTGGTTGGTGCGGTGGTGCCAGGCGGCCACCAGCGCGTTCAGCTCCTTGCGCAGTTCGCGGAGCTCCTGGTGGGTGACGACCGGCCGCTGCTCGGCCGGCATCTCCAGCAGGTCCGCCTCGTCGGCGGGCTTGGCCTTGCTGCGCTGGATCTGGCGGTGCTGGCGCTTCTGCAGCAGCATCTGCACCTGGTCCGGCTCCAGCAGGCCCGGGATGCCGAGGTAGTCCTCCTCCTCCTCGCTCCCCGGGTGGGCCTGCATGCCGAATTCCATGGCGTTGTACAGCACCCGGTCGAAGACCGCGTCGGAGCCGAGCGCCTCGTACGAGAACTCCTCGCCGCCCGCGCCGTCCGGCCCGTCGTTGGCCCGCTCGGCCTCGGCGAGCAGCCGGTCCTCCTCGTCGAAGAGGCCGTCGCCCTCCTTCTTCGGCCGGTCGAGGACGTGGTCGCGCTGGACCTCCATCTCGTTGGCGAAGCCGAGCAGCATCGGGATGGTCGGCAGGAACACCGACGCGGTCTCGCCGCGTTTGCGGGCGCGCACGAAGCGGCCGACGGCCTGGGCGAAGAACAGCGGGGTGGAGATCGAGGTGGCGTACACGCCGACGCTGAGCCGGGGCACGTCGACGCCCTCGGACACCATGCGGACGGCGACCATCCAGCGGGAGGTCCCGGCCGCGAAGTCGGAGATCCGCTTGGAGGCCTCGGCCTCGTCGGAGAGCACCAGGGTGACCTTCTCGCCGCTGATCTCGCGCAGCAGCTTGGCGTAGGCGCGGGCCACGGTCTGGTCGGTGGCGATCACCAGCCCGCCGGCGTCCGGGATGGCCTTGCGGACCTCGGTCAGCCGTCGGTCGGCGGCCTGCAGCACGGCCGGGATCCACTCGCCCTGGGGGGCCAGTGCGGTGCGCCAGGCCTGGGCGATCAGGTCCTTGGTCATCGGCTCGCCGAGCCGGGCCTCCAGCTCGTCGCCGGCCTTGGTGCGCCAGCGCATGTTGCCGCTGTAGCTGAGGAAGATCACGGGGCGGACGACGTGGTCGGCGAGCGCGTGCCCGTAGCCGTAGGTGTAGTCGGCGACGGACTTGCGGATGCCGTCGCTGCCGGCCTCGTACTGCACGAACGGGATCGGGTTGGTGTCCGACCGGAACGGCGTGCCGGTCAGCGCGAGCCGGCGGGCGGCGGGCTCGAAGGCCTCGAAGCAGGCCTCGCCCCAGGACTTGGAGTCACCGGCGTGGTGGATCTCGTCCATGATCACGAGGGTCTTGCGGGCTTCCGTCCGGTTGCGGTGCAGCATCGGGTTGACCCCGACGCCCGCGTAGGTGACGACGATGCCGTGGTACTCCCGGGACAGCGGCCCGGAGGAGTACGCCGGGTCCAGCTTGATGCCTATCCGCGCGGCCGCCTCGGCCCACTGCTTCTTCAGGTGCTCGGTCGGCGCGACGACGGTCACCTGCTGCACCAGGTGGTTGTGCAGCAGGTACGAGGCCAGGGTCAGCGCGAAGGTGGTCTTGCCTGCGCCCGGGGTCGCGACCGCGAGGAAGTCCCGCGGCTGGGTCTCGATGTACTTGTCCAGCGCACCCTGCTGCCAGGCCCGCAGCTTGCCCGCGGTGCCCCAGGGGGCGCGGCCGGGGAAGGCCGGGGAGAGGTGGTGCGAACCGGCGGACGCGGCTTGGCCGACGGATCGGGCGGGCGCCTGCGGCTCCGAGGCGTCGGAGAACAGCGGCATCGAGGAGGCGGCGGCAGTACTCACGGTCTCCGAGGGGGATCATCGCAGGTCAGAGGCGGTTTGGCAGCCCCGTCCCGCGGTCGGGCGGCGATCGGACAACCCGCCCAGCCTACCGGGCCGACGCCGCCGGGGCCTCCAGGCGAGGCTCCGTGCCGGGCCCCGGCGGCCGGAAACCGCCGTGACGCGGATCACGTCCGGGCCCGCCCGGAACCCGGTGGCCACCACGGCCGCCAGGACTCCCAGCAGGAGGGTGCCGGTCGTGCCCGGGTGCGACGGGCACCCGCACCCGGACGCCGACCGGGCGCTCGCCCGACCGCTCGGCCGAAGCCCGCGTGCCGGCCGCCGAACGCCCCGGGCCGCCGAACGCCGCGGATCGGCGGCCCGGGGCCGCCCGGGGCCCGGGCCCGCGCGTCAGCCCGACAGCTTGCGCATCAGCCGGACGCCCTGCGCCGCCGTGAGGTGCGGCAGGTACGCCTTGCCGATCGCCCGGGTGATGCCGGGCAGCGCGGCCGGGTCGGGGTAGGCCATGTACATCGGCCGGTACTCCGGCTGGAACTTCGACTTGAACGCGAGCAGCGAACGGAAGCCGTACACCGGCTCCAGCACCTTGCCCATCCAGTCCAGCATCCGCTGCAGCCCGGTGGGCTCCTCGCCCTGCCCCGCGCGGGCCAGCGGCGCGCCCGACAGCGACAGGAAGCGCGCGCCCTCCTCCTTGAAGCCGAGCGCGGCGGAGGCGATCAGGAACTCGTTGACGCCGCGGAAGCCGTCCGAGCGCCGGCGCATGAAGTCCAGCGTCCAGCCGACCGGCACGCCGTCCTCGTACACCGGCATCCAGCTGGTCAGCCCGTGCACCACCCGCTGCTCGTCCACCGCGACCAGCACCCGGACGTCCGGGTCGTCCAGCTCCTCCAGCCCGCCCAGCGTGAACCCCATCTCGGGCAGGCCCTTCTCGGAGACCCACTCCTCGGAGATCGCCCGGATCTGGTCCCGCAGGGCGAGCGGCGCCTCGTGGTAGGCCCACCACTCGGCGGTGATGCCCTGCTTGCCGGCCTTGTTGAGCGCGGTGCGGATGTCCTGCCACTTGCGGCCGGTGAAGGCCAGCTCGGGCAGCGCGACCACGGTGTCCTCGGCGACCTGCACCGAGCGCCAGCCGAGCTGCGCGGCGGCCTCCCTGGTCTGGCCGCTGACGCTGTAGAAGCACGGCGTCCAGCCCCGCGCGTCGCAGTACCGGGCGAAGCCGGCCACCGCCCGGGCCCGGTCCTGCGGCGCGCCGAACGGGTCGCCGGTGGTCAGCGCGACGGTGCCCACCACCCGGTAGGCGACGGCCGCGCGGCCCTGCTCGTCGAACCAGTAGTGGTTGCCGTCCCAGGTGGTGATGAACGACAGCGTCCCGCCGCCGTGCTCGGTCAGCAGCGCCCGGGCCCGGGCGGCGGCCTCCGCGTCGGTGTGCAGCACCGGCCGGCGGAAGGCCGACAGCAGCACGGCCAGCGCCACCACCCAGAACGCCAGCCCGCAGTACGTTTCCAGCAGGCGTGCCACCGGGCCGACCGCGATCGGGTAGTCCGGCAGCAGGTCGTTGTACGCGGGGGGCAGGAACTGCGCCGGCAGGCCGTGCAGCAGCCGGCGGACGCTCGCCCCCGGCTCGAACTGGCCGGCCACCAGCCGCCCGAGCCCCACGTACGCGGCCGAGGAGACCAGCGCGGCCCCGCCGAGCACCACCACCAGCCGGCGCACCGACCGGCCGGACAGCCGCAGCCGGAACCGCTTGCGGGTGGCCAGCAGCAGCCCGGTGGTGAGCAGCGGCAGCAGCATCGCCTCGACGAAGTACTGCACCACGTCCTGGCTGACCGGCCCCGCGTCCACGTACAGCCAGCCCAACAGCGCGCCCCAGAGCAGCTCGGTGGCGACGGTCACCAACCAGGCGAACCGCAGCCCCCGGCGCAGTCCCTCGGCGAGCACCAGCAGCAGCGCCGGGAACAGCGTCGCCATCAGCCGGCCGGGGGTGTCGAAGATCCGGACGACGGCGTGCGCGCGGGCGCAGTCGTGCGCGGACATCGCGCAGAAGTCGGCCACCTCGTCCGGGCTGAGCCGGTGGGAGAGGTAGAGCTCGGAGAAGGTGTTGAACGGCCCGCTGGCGGTGTCGTACAGCGACGCGAGCAGCGGCCCGAAGGCGGCGGCGACCAGGCAGAGCGCGACCAGCACCCGGGTCTCGGAGTGCGAGGAGCGGTGCGAGCGCAGGTACGGGCGGCCGCGGCTGATCAGCGCGCCCACGCCGAGTCCGGCCAGCGCGGCGGCGCACCGCTGGACGCTCTGGAGGTGGCCGACGTACAGCGTCATGACGAGCGGGACGAGCAGTACCAGCAGGTGCAGCCGGCGGCGCCAGAGCACGGTGAGCCGGTACCCGAGCACCCCGGCCAGCGCGAACAGGCCGACGGCGGGGCCGACCGAGATCTGGTCGGCGACCGAGACGGTCCACTGCTCGCCGGCCGAGGAGCCGAGCGCGACCAGCCCGGCGCCCAGCAGGGTGCCCGCGACCTGCCCGCCGACCAGCACCGCGAGGGTGCGCAGCCGGCCGAGCCGGTGCTCGGCGGCCGGGCCGACCAGGAGCAGCAGCAGGCTGGTGAACACGTACGAGCCGCGGCCCGAGCACCAGAGCGCCGAGGTGAACGGCGCCCACCAGTGGCCCTCGGCGAGCGTGGGCAGGCCGACCCCGGCCCGCTCCAGCAGCCGCTCGGACGGCCCGTGGGTCAGGCTGCCGGTGGCCGCGCCCAGCAGCCAGAGCCCGGCCAGCAGGGCCAGCGTCAGCGGCGCCGCGCGCAGCCGGGTGCCGAGCGCCCGGGCCGCCCGCCGGACCCGCTGCGGCCGCGGCTCCGGCGTGCGGGTGACGGGGGCGCGGTCCGCGCCTCCCTCGGCCGCGCGCTGCGCGACGACCCGCGCCGTCCGGTGCTCGCCCTCGCCGACGGCGACGGCGGTGGCTCCCGCCCCGGTCACCGGGTCAGCCCGGTCTGCTGGGCGAGCCACGGGATCTGCTGGGCGATGCCGGGGCGGAAGACGACCCAGCCGTGGCCGCCCGGCATCAGTTCGAACTTGGACTTCATCCCGGCCCCCTGCACGGCCTGGTAGACCTTCTCCATCTGCGGCCTGAACTCGTCGTCGGTCTCGCCGACGACCATGGCGACGTTGGTGTCCGGGAACTTCTTGCGGGCCATCACCTGCACCGGGTCGACGGCGTCGAACTTCTTCTCGTCCCCGTCGAACGCGGCCTTGACGGTCTGCTCCCGGGTGCCCAGGGTCGGCTCCTCCTGCCCGGACATGTCCAGGACGGTGCCGTACACGTCGGGCGCGTTGACGCCGAGCTGGAGGGCGCAGGTGCCGCCCATCGAGGCACCGCCGACCGCCCAGGCCCTCCGGCCGGTGGCGGTCTGCAGGTTCTGGTGGACCCAGTTGGGCACGTCCACCGCCAGGTAGGTCTGCGTCTTGGCGATCTTGGAGTCGAGGCAGAGCGTGTTGGCCCAGGTCGAGCCGAGCTGGTCGGGCATCACCACGATCGGCGCGAGACCGCCGTGCTGGGCGGCGAAGTCGTCCAGCGCCTCGTTGATCTGCGCGGAGAGCACCCAGTCCCCGGGCACCCCGGGCTGGCCGGTGATCATGACCACCACCGGCAGCAGCGGCCGCGGCGTGGCCTGGTAGGCGGGCGGGAGGTAGACGTACGCGTCGCGGGCCTTGAAGCCCGACTTGGTGCCCGGGATCGGCACCACCGAGACGGTGCCCTTGTCGGGCAGGCCGGCCGGCGGCCGCCAGACCTCGTCGAGGACCTTGTCCGGCGGAGCGGCCAGGGTCTGCCCGACCTTGGGGACCAGCCCGTCGGTCTTGGTCAGCCACGGCGCCAGCATCACCCGCCCGCTCGGGAACTGGCCGAAGCCGATGTTGACCTCGGAGGCGGCCATCAGCAGCACCAGCCCGCTCAGGCCGAGCGCGATGCCGCGGCGCCGCCAGGCGAGGTGCCGCATCCGGTAGCCGGCCAGGCAGAAGCCGAGCAGGGCGACGGCTATCCACCAGGTGACGTACTCGGGCGTGCCCTCCGGGAAGGGGTGCCACCAGCCGTCGACGACGACGTCCAGCAGCAGGCTGAGAGCGGCCGCGGTGAACAGCGCGGCGGGCAGGCGGAACCGCCACCAGCTCCGGCCGCGGCCGACGGCGAGCGCGAACAGCGCCGCCCAGCCGGCCGCGAGCACGGCGTGCGGGATCAGGCCCTCGGTGAGCGGCCAGTCGATCGGGTTCCAGCGTGAGGCGAGAGTGAGCGTGGTCATGCTGCTTTGCCCGGCTGGGTGGTGTCGGCCAGGAATCCGTAGGCCACGACGTTGCCGTCGTAGCCGCGTTCCTCGCTGTACGCGCCCCCGCAGGTGATCACCCGCAGTTGCGCGTCAGCGGCCTGGCGATAGACCCGGTCGTCCGGGAAGTCCTTTCGGTCGTGCACTTCGATGGCGTACAGCTGGTAGACGGCAGTGGCGCCGTCCGCCCGGGCGATCTCGATCCGGTCCCCGCGACGGAGCGCCCCCAGATGGTAGAAGACGGCCGGACCGGACTTGTTGTCGACGTGCCCCGCGAGGATCGCGGTGCCCCGCTGGCCGGGGCTGGCCCCGCCCCGGTACCAGCCCGCCAGGTTCCGGTCGGCCTCGGGCGGGGCCTGCAGGTGCCCGTCGGCGTCCAGGCCGAGCGCGGTCACCGGGGCGTCCAGCCGGACCGCCGGGATGCGGATCCGGGTGGGCGCGGACGCCCCCAGCGGGGGGACGACGGAGACGGGCGCGATGCCGGCCTGCGCCTGGCTGCCGCCCGGGGAGGGCGGCAGCACGGGCGATCCGCCGCGCAGCAGCCAGGCACCGAGCACCAGTGCGGCTCCCGCCGCCAGGGTGCCCGGCCAGGGGCTCCTGCTCTGCTGGACGCCCACGGGCGCTCCCCTCTGCCGACGGAATCCCACTTCCTGGGAGTTTCCTGGGAAACAATTGAACCGGATCGGACTGTAAGGCACGTCCATACGATGGTCGTATCGTCACCCGCCGATCGGCAGGGCTGCCGCCCCCTTCTCTGCGCCCAGTGGGCGCCCGATCGCAGAGCGCGACCACCGCCCCCCGCGCGCGGCCACCGCAGGACCTCGCCCGCCACGAGCTACCGACGGTTCCCCGACTCGGTTCGGTTGCGACGTTCGGGCGATCGGTTACGACCACCGGCTGCGCCTCTTCGATCACTTACGCCCTCATGCCATGCTGACTCGGTCACGGGTTCTATCACCTGACGTTCCGACCGGATCCCGCACTCCCGCACTGCCGAACGCCTCACGATACGGAGTGACCATGGACGCGCTCTCCCGCCGCACCCTGTTGGCGGCCGGTGCCGCCACCGCCGCCACCCTGGCGGCGGGCTGCGGCAGCAACCACGCCACCGGCGGGGAGCGGGCGACCGGGTCCGCCGCCCCCGCCACCGGCGCGGCCGTCGAGCAGAGCGCCACCCCGGCCCCCGCCCCCAAGCCGCAGGTCGTCCTGATCGGCGACGGCTCCACCTCCGACACCGGCGCCCAGCCGCACCAGCCCGTCCCCGAGCGGCTGCAGCCCGGTCAGCGCCCGCCGCAGTTCGTGGTCTTCTCCTGGGACGGCGCCGGCGAGCTCGACAACGGACTGTTCGCCCGCTTCCGCCGGCTGGCCCAGGAGCACGACGCGAAGATGACCTTCTTTCTCAGCGGCCTCTACCTGCTGCCCGAGTCGAAGAAGGACCTCTACCGCCCGCCCCAGCACAAGGTCGGCGCGTCCGACATCGGCTACCTGAGCGACCAGCACATCCGCGACACCCTGGAGAACGTGCGCGCGGCCTGGCTGGAGGGCCACGAGATCGGCACCCACTTCAACGGCCACTTCTGCGGCGCCACCGGCGTCGGCAAGTGGTCCCCCGAGGAGTGGGACAGCGAGATCCAGCAGGCCATGGACTTCGTGACGAACTGGCGCACCAACACCGGCTTCACCGACCTGCCCGCGCTGCCCTTCGACTACCGCAAGGAGCTGATCGGCAGCCGCACCCCCTGCCTGGAGGGCCAGCGCAACCTGCTGCCCACCGCGGTCAAGCGCGGCTGGCGCTACGACAGCAGCGGCAACGGCACCCAGGTGTGGCCGCAGAAGATCCAGGGCGGCGCCCTGTGGGACCTCCCGCTGCAGTCCATCCCCTTCCCCGGGCACACCTTCCAGGTCCTCTCGATGGACTACAACATCATGTACAACCAGTGCGGCCCCAACACCAAGGCCGATCCGGCGCTCCACCCGGGCTTCCAGACCCAGGCCCGCGACGCCTACCTGATGGGCTTCGACCGCACGTACAACGGCAACCGGGCGCCGTACGTCATCGGCAACCACTTCGAGGAGTGGAACGGCGGCATCTACATGAACGCCGTCGAGGAGGTCCTCAAGACCATCGCGGGCAAGCCGGAGGTCCGGCTGGTCTCCTTCCGCCAGCTGGTCGACTGGCTGGACGCCCAGGACCCGGCCGTGCTGCGCAAGCTGCAGACCCTCGCCCCCGGCCAGGCCCCGGCCGGCGGCTGGGAGGCCTTCCTCGGCACCCCGGCGGCGCCGCCGGCCCCCTCCGCCGCCGCCGTCGGCTGAGCTCAGGCCCGGCCGCGGACCCGGCCGGAGACCAGCGCCCCCAGCAGGGCCACCCCCGTACTGGTCAGGAACACCACCGCGAAGGCGCCGGGCGAACCGGCGCCTTCGCCCGTGTGGGCGCCGGCCGCCGAGCCGCCGCCGAGCGCCGCGAACAGCACCCCGGCCAGGCCGGTGAGCAGCACGTTCCCCAGCGCGTCGCTCATCTGCAGCGCGGCCGAGTTGGCGCCGGGGTCCTGCGGCGCGGAGAGCTTCATCATCAGCACGCTGACGCTCGCGATGGCCAGGCCCATCCCGATCCCGCCGACGCCCCAGGCCACCGCGGCCACCCACGTCGGCACCGCCGGGACGAGCACCAGCGCGGCGCCCGCGATCGCCACCGCGGTCAGCACGAAGCCGCCCCGGATCATCGCCTCCCGGTAGCGCTCGGCCCCCGGCCGCCCCTGCAGCCACGAGCCCAGCGCCCAGGTGAGCCCGCCACTGGTCAGGGTGAGCCCGGCCAGGGTCGGCGAGAGGCCGCGCTGACTGGTCATCATCAGCGGGACGAACACCTCGGCGGAGAAGAACGCGCCCGCCGCCACCCCGCGCAGCAGGATCACGGTCGGCAGCCCGCGCACCGCCCGCAGCGTCCCGGCGGGCAGCAGCCCGAGGACGGCGGGCAGCAGCAGCGCCGCCCCGGCCGCGCCCGGGAGCAGCCCGACCGGGTCGAGGCGCTGGCCCGCGTACTGCAGCAGTCCGGCGCCGAGCGCGGCCATCGCGGCCAGTGCGGTGCGGCGGCGGTCGAAATCCGCGCTCCTGGGCACCGGGTGCTCGCGTTCGGAACGCGCCAGCGCCGGGCCCATCACGGCCAGCGGCAGCAGGATCAGCGCCGGGACGGCCAGGAACACCCAGCGCCAGCCGAGGTGCTGTGTGACCGCCCCGGCGACCAGCGGGCCGACGATCGAGGGCAGCACCCAGGCCGAGGAGAAGGCCGCGAACACCGACGGGCGCAACCGCTCCGGATAGGCCCGGCCGACCACCACGTACAGCGCGACGATCACCAGCCCGCCGCCCAGGCCCTGGACGGCCCGCCCGGCCACGAAGACCCACATCCCGGGCGCCGTGCCGGCCACCAGCAGGCCGACGCCGAACAGCGCGATGCCGGTGAACAGCGGCCGCCGCGCGCCGCGACGGTCGCACCACTGGCCGGAGACGACCAGGGCGAACAGCGTGGTGGTGAAGTAGCCGGAGAAGGCGAAGGCGTACAGCCCGAGGCCGTGCAGCTCACGGGCCGCCGTCGGCATCGCGGTGTTGACGGCGGTCGCCTCGAAGGCGATCACCAGCACCACCGAGACGATCCCCAGCGTCAGCGCGCGGTAGCGGCCGCTGAGCACCCCGCCGCCGGGGTCGTCGTCGCGGGATATCGGTGCGGGGTCGACCGAGGTGGGGGAGGCAGTGGTCATACGTGACATCGTAAGAGCCGTCCGCCCGGATGGCCCCTGACCACGGTCGGTGCTCGACTCCGTC
Source organism: Streptomyces sp. NRRL S-350 (assembly GCF_000719705.1). Taxonomy (GTDB): domain Bacteria; phylum Actinomycetota; class Actinomycetes; order Streptomycetales; family Streptomycetaceae; genus Kitasatospora. The sequence goes on from NZ_JOHO01000034.1 coordinate 39,567, forward strand.
CGTGGTCCTGGGTCGCCGGTCGCCTCCCCGTCAGTGCAGCACCTTGAGTCCGACCACGCCGGAGACGATCAGCAGCAGGCAGGCGATCCGGGCCGCGGTCACCGCGTCGCCCAGGACGGTCATCCCGTACACCGCGGTGCCGACCGCGCCGATGCCGACCCAGACCGCGTAACCGGTGCCGATCGGGATGGTCCGCATCGCGTACGCCAGGCCGCCCATGCTGAACAGCAGGGCGACGCCGAAGACGGCGGCGGGGACGGGACGGGTGAAGCCCCTGGACGATTCCAGGGCGACCGCCCACACGGTTTCCAGGAAACTCGAGACGAGCAGAACGAGCCAGGCCATGACGGTGATGCCTCCGCAGTCCACAGCGGCCGAACTGCCGCTGAACTGCGCCGTCTTGTCGTCACCGGGTACGACGCGCTCGTCCGGGGTGGCGCGAACGAGGCCACCTGTCCGCGACCGTAGCACACCTTGCCATGCAGAATTTACAATCCGGCGTTGACCCCCCTCCCCGTATACGCCACCATGAATTCACTGGCCGTGTGCCCGAGTGGTTTAGGGAACCGCCTGCAAAGCGGTGCACGCGGGTTCGATTCCCGCCATGGCCTCGTGGAAAAGGAATTGCCGGTCGACTCGCGAAGTCGACCGGCAATTCCTTTCCGTTGACTCGCGCCGCTTTCGCGACGGTTTCCCGCCGCTTTCGTGCGGCTTTCCCGCGAGTTTTTTCGCGCCCGGGTTCCCGCCGCTCCCGCCGCGGCGTTCCCCTCAGGCCGTGACGGCGTCCTCAGCCCGGATCGGCAATCGGCCGACCGGCAGGCCGGTGGCGGCGCGGACGGCCGCGGCGACGGCCGCCGGGGCGACCACCGCGGGCACCGCGCCGACCGCCTTGGCGCCGAAGGGGGCGACCACGTCCCGCTCCTCCAGCAGCGTGGCGATCCGCACCTCAGGGGTGTCCAGCGCGGTCGGCAGCCGGTAACCGGTCAGCGAGGGGTTCTGCAGCACGCCGCCCTCCGTGCGCAGGTCCTCCAGCAGCGCCAGGCCCACGCCCTGCGCCACGCCCGCCTCGATCCGGTCCTCGATCTGGCGCGGGTTCAGCGCCCGCCCGACGTCCTGGGCGACCGTCATCTCGACCACCCGCACGGCACCCAGCTCGATGTCCACGTCCACCACCGCGCGCATCGCGCAGAACGAGATGGAGACGAAGGCGTCGCCCTGCCCGGACTCGTCCAGCGGCTCGGTGGGGTGCGGGCGGCACTGCGCGGTCGCCCAGAGCTCCTTGCCCTCCAGCGCCTCGGCGACCGGCATGCCCAGCACCCCGTCGTACGAGGTGATCTTGCCGTCGGCGATCTGCAGCAGCTCCGCCGACATCCCGAAGTTGGCCGCGATCGGCTGCAGCAGCTGGTGGCGGACCATCAGCGCGGCCCGCTCGACCGCGCCGCCGGAGACCCAGGTGTGCCGGCCCCGCGCGGACGGACCGGCGATCGACTGGTCGCTGTCGGCCGGCGCGATGTAGACCTCGCTGACGCCCAGTACGGTCTGCACGATCTGCCGGGCCAGCGTGGCGAAGCCCTGCCCGGCGTCGACGGCCGCGCAGATCACCGTGGCGTGGTCGCCGCTGACCCGCACCGTCGCGGTGGAGACCTCGTCCTCGCCCTCGGCGCCCAGCATGTGCACCATGCCGACGGCGTAGCCGATGCCGCGCCGCACCGCCGCCGGGTCGCCCGCGCCGCCGGGACCGCCGGGCAGCAGCCACTCGGCGTCCGGCTCGTCCACCGGCAGGGCCGGCAGCGGCTCGTCGGCGACGGCGTCCAGCAGGGCCCGCACCGGCGCCGGGCAGGTGACGGCCTGTCCGGTGGGCAGCGGGTCGCCGGTGGACATCGCGTTGCGCCGGCGGATCTCCACCGGGTCCACGCCGACCCGGGCGGCCAGCTGGTCCAGCTGCGACTCGTACGCGAAGCAGGCCTGCAGCGCGCCCTCGCCGCGCATCCGCCCGGCCGGCGGGTTGTTGGTGCGCACCGCCCAGGCGTCCACGAAGACGTTCGGGCAGATGTACGGGCCGACCGAGAACGCCGTCGCGGCGGCCAGCGCCTCGGCCGAGACGTCCGCGTAGGCGCCGCCGTCCAGCAGGATCTGCGCCTCGACCTTCACCAGGGTGCCCTCGGCGTCGGCGTGGTGGCGGTAGCGCAGGAGAGCGGGGTGGCGCGAGGTGTGGGTGTGGAAGGACTCCTCACGGGTGAGGGTCATCTTCACCGGGCGGCCGGTGCGCAGCGCCAGCAGTGCGAGGGTCACCTGGAAGGAGAGGTCCTCGCGGTCGGTGGTGGCGCCGGGCACGCCGGTGACCACCAGCCGGACCCGGTCGGGCTCCAGGCCGAGGCAGGCGGCGGTGCGGTCGCGGTCGCCGTGCGGGTCGGTGGAGGACAGGTGCAGCTCGACGCCGCCGTCCGGGCGCGGTACGGCCAGCCCGGCCTCGGCGCCGAGCGGGGCGGGGTCCTGCCGGCCGACCTGGTAGAGGCCCTCGACGACGATCTCGCCGACCGCGTCGGGGTCACCGGTGCGCAGCGGCAGGTGGCGGAACAGGTTGCCGTCCGGGTGCAGCGGCGGCGCGGTGAACGCCTGCTCGGGGTCGATCACGGCCTCCAGGGGCTCGTAGTCGACCGCGATCAGACCGACCGCCAGCCGGGCGGTGTCCGGGTGGTCGGCGGCCACCGCGGCGATCGGCTCGCCGTGGTGGCGCACCACGCCGGCGGCCAGCACCGGCCGGTCGGCGACGATCGGGCCGGCCGGGGCGCCGTCGGGGGCGCCGTCCGGGCCCGGCGGCAGGTCGGCGGCGGTGACCACGGCGTGCACACCGGGCAGCGCGAGCGCGGCCGAGGTGTCGATGCCGCGGATCCGGGCGTGCGGGTGCGGCGAGCGCAGCACCGCGCCCCACAGCAGGCCCTCGGCCCACAGGTCGGCCGCGTACGGGTAGATGCCGAGCGCCTTGGGCAGTGCGTCGCTGCGCAGCGGGGAGCTGCCCAGGCCGAACGGCTCCGGTGCGCCGCCCTCGTCGCCGTCCTGCTGGGGTGCTGCGCCGATGTCGGTAGGCGACGTCATGATGCGTGGTCGTCCTCGGGGAGCCGGATGCCGTGGGCGGGGGTGGCACCGTACGGGGCGCCGGCCGGGGCACCGCCCTCGGCGGGGGCACCGTGCGGGTGCTGGGCGACGTACGGGGTGCCGTGCGGCGGCGTGCCGTCGAAGGCGGTGCCGGGCAGCGGGGTGCCGTGCGCGGGGGTGGGCTCGTAGACCGGGGCGTCGTACCCGGTGTCGTACCCGGTGCCGTAGCCGGTGTGCTGCTGGTGGCCGTCCGGGTAGGGCAGGTACGTGCCGTGGGCGGGGGTGCCCTGGTACGCCTGTTCGGGGTAGCCCTGCGGCGGGTAGTACACCTGGTCGTCGGTGGCCTGGGCGGGGATCCCGCCGTGCACCGGGGCCAGGACGGCGGTGTCGTACACGCCGGTGTCGTAGCCGCCCGCCGGATCGCCGTACGGCGTCCCGACCGGGATCTGCGCCTGGTCGACGGGCTGCTGCCCGGCGGGGTGCGGGGCGGCGGGGTGCGGGGCCGCGGGCTGCTGGGCGGCGGGGTGCTGCTGCGGGACGTGCTCGATCCAGGCCTCGGCGTCGGCGTAGACCGGCGGCTCGACGGCGGCCCCGGGTTCCGCGGGTGTGCCGGCGGGCGGCTCGGCCACCGGCTGGGCGGGCGGGTCGCCCGCTGCCCCGCCGCCCGGCTCGGCGGACTGTGCGGCAGCCTCCGCGGCGGCTTCCTCCGCCTCCTCGGCCTCCAGGGCGCGGGCGTCCGCGACGGTCTGGACGGCGGCGAGCACGCCCTTGTAGCCGGTGCAGCGGCAGAGGTTGCCGCAGAGCGCCTGCCGGGCCTCGACCTCGGTGGGCCGGTGGTTGCGCTGGAGCAGGTCGTGCACGGCCATCGCCATGCCCGGGGTGCAGTAGCCGCACTGGACGGCGCCGGAGGCGGCCAGCGCCTGCTGGACGTCGCTCGCGCCGCCGCCGGCCGACAGGCCCTCGACGGTGTTGATCTCGCTGTCGGCGGCCAGCGCGGCGGGCACCAGGCAGCCGGCCACGAGCTGGCCGTCCACCTGCACCGAGCAGGCCCCGCACTCGCCCTGCTCGCAGCCGTCCTTGGCGCCGGCCAGGCCGAGCCGCTCGCGCAGCACGTAGAGCAGGCTCTCGCCGATCCAGGCGTCGGTGACGGGCCGTTCGAAACCGTTGACCCGCAGCGTGTAGGAGGCGCACGGGCGCAGCTCGCGGCTGACCTGCGGGGAGAGGCCGAGCGGGTCGGCGTCGAGGGTCTCGATGGGGTCTGTGCTCACTTCAGCGCCCTTCCCAGTGCCCGTCGGGCCAGCACCGCTACGGTACGCCGCAGCCGAACGGCGGCCGCGGTCGGCCCCTCGGTCACGGCCTCCCAGGCGCCCTCGGCGCCGTAGTTGTCGGGGACGCAGGCGGTGGCCACGTATTCGCCGAAGGCGGCGTTCGCGGCCGGGTCGATTTCGCGGCTGCCGTCCCAGTCGATGCAGCCGGCCACCCAGGCCTCGGCCTCCAGCGGGCGCAGCGGCACCGGGGCGACGGCCCCGACGGCGCAGCGGACCGAGCGCCGGGCCGGGTCGAGGACGAGGGCGACGGAGGCGGTGGCGCGGGCCGGGCCGCTGCGGCCGGTGGCCTTGAGGAAGACCTGCGGCGCGTGCAGCAGCGGGACGCGCACCCAGGTGAGCAGTTCGCCGGGGCGCACCGGGTCGAGGCCGGTGAGCAGGTGACTGACCGGCACCTCGCGGGTGGCGCCGGCGCGCGCGAGGGTGACGCTGGCCTCCAGTGCGGCGAGCACCGGCAGGGTGTCGCCGGCCGGCGCGGCGGTGACGATGTTGCCGCCGAGGGTGCCGACGTTGCGGACCTGCGGCGGGCCGGCGGTGCGGGCGGCGTCGGCGAGCGCGGGGATGAGCGCGGCGAAGTCGGGGCGGTCCATCCGGGCGTGGGTGAGTCCGGCGCCGAGGACGGCGGTGCCGCCGTCCTCGTAGCGCCAGCCGCGCAGTTCGGTGATCCGGCCGAGGCCGACCAGGGCGGCGGGGCGCAGCCGGCCGGCATTGACGGCTTCCATGAGGTCGGTGGCTCCGGCCACCGGTACCGCGGCCGGGGCGGTGGCCAGCGCGTCGACGGCCTCGTCGAGCGAGGCCGGCAGCATGATCGTCCGGTTCACCTGGGTCCCACCGTGCTCCACTTGCTCATCTGTCGCCTGCCGCCCGCGGCCTTCGGCCGTGCTGTCCTGCGTCAGCAGCCCGGCCTGGCCCGTAGGGTACGGGCGATCGGGCCGGGTTGGGCAACTCTGGCACACAATGCTCGATGATCACTTCGGGGCCGGTGAACGGGACTGCCCGATTGGGACGGATACCGGGCGGTATCTGCCCGGGCCAGGTTCGGGCCTGGGCAGATGTTCATCTGTTCTTGACGTCGGATGACCTTCCGGAAGTTCCCGACGGGTACGACTAACGCACCGGCGGCGGCCCCTCGATCGGCCGGCCCAGCACGCCGGGCCGACGCTGCCACGGGTGCGGTCCGCCGGCCGGGCGGTACTCGACGCCGAGCGCGTCCAGCACCGCGAGGTGCGCCGCCAGCCGCTGCTCGAACCCGGCGAAGTCGCGCGCGTCCGGCTCGGCGGGCAGCTCGGACCAGGCGACCTCGGCGAAGGCGACCAGTCGGGGGAACACGCGGTAGTCGATGTCCCGGGCGCTGTCCGCGAACTCGCTCCACAGGTTGGCCTGGGTGCCGATCACGTGCCGCGCCGCGGCCTCGTCCAGCTGCGCGGGCACCGGCTCGAAGCGGTAGACGTCCTCCAGCGTGCGGACGAAGCCGACCGGGATCGGCTCGTCCGGCCCGTCCGCCTGCCGGTGGTCGAAGTAGACGTGCTGTTCGGGGCACATCACCACGTCGTGCCCGGCCTTCGCGGCGGCGATCCCGCCGGCGAAGCCGCGCCAGGAGGAGACGGCGGCGCCCGGGGCGAGCCCGCCCTCCAGGATCTCGTCCCAGCCGATCAGCCGACGGCCGCGCCCGGCCAGCCAGCGGTCGAAGTGCCGGATGACGTGGCTCTGCAGTTCGTCCTCGTTGGCCAGGCCCAGTTCGCGGATCCGGGCCTGGGCGGCGGCGCTGTCCTTCCACTGCTCCTTGGGGCACTCGTCGCCGCCGAGGTGGATGAACTCGGAGGGGAAGAGCTCCAGGACCTCCTCCAGCACCCCTTCGAAGAAGCGCAGGGTCTCCTCGGAGGCGTTGAGCACGTGGTGGCTCACGCCCCAGTCCGTCCAGACGCCGAGCGCGGCGGTGTCCGCCACGTCGGTGTTGCCCAGCTCGGGGTAGGCGGCGACGGCGGCCTGGGTGTGCCCGGGCAGGTCGATCTCGGGGACGACGGTGACGCCGCGCTCGGCCGCGTACGCGACGATCTCGCGCAGGTCGTCCTGGGTGTAGTAGCCGCCGTGCGGGCGGTCGTCCCGGCGCTGCCCGGTCCGGTAGCCGACCATCGAGCGGTCCCGCCAGGCGCCGCGCCCGGTCAGCCTCGGGTAGCGCTTGATCTCCACCCGCCAGCCCTGGTCGTCGGTCAGGTGCAGGTGCAGCACGTTGAGCTTGTGCACGGCCAGCAGGTCGACGAAGCGCAGCACGTCCGCCTTGGGCAGGAAGTGCCGGGCGACGTCGAGCAGGGCGCCGCGCCAGCCGAAGCGGGGGGCGTCCTCGATGTCGGCGCCGGGCAGCACCCAGCCGTCGCGGCGCAGCGGCGAGCGGCGGAAGGCGTCCGGCCCGAGCAGCTGCCGCAGGGTCTGCGCTCCCCACCGCGCGCCGGCCGGGCCGCCCGCGACGAGCAGGGCGCGGCCGGGGCGCACCGTGATCCGGTACGCCTCGGCGGCGAGCGCGTCGTCCTGGACCAGTTCGATTCCGGCGCCCGGCCGGCCCGGGGGGAGCGGCAGCCCGGTGGCGGCGGACAGCGTGGCGCGCAGCCACCGCTCGGTGTCGGCCAGCACGGGCGGGGCGGTCAGCGTGGTCGAGGCGTCGAGCGGGAAGTCCTCGTCCGGGCGGCGGACGGCACGCGAGGGTGCGGGAATGAGGTCCATTCCGACATCCTGCCCACGCCCTGGCCGATTGGCATAGACCACGTGCGATCGCAGTGCCGTGCGGGACGGCGCGCTGCGGCGGCTCGGGAACGGGCCGGCGGCCTACTTGTCGCCGTCGCCGTCCTGCGGCTTGCCGATGCCGTCGTAGATCTCCTTGCACATCGGGCAGACCGGGTACTTCTTCGGGTCGCGCCCGGGCACCCACACCTTGCCGCAGAGCGCCACCACGGGAGACCCGGAGAGCGCGCTCTCCATGATCTTGTCCTTCTGGACGTAGTGCGCGAAGCGCTCGTGGTCGCCGTCCCCGTGGGAGACCTGGGGGACGGGCTCGACCAGGGTGCCGGTGCCGAGGCCGCGCTCGGGCTCAAGAGTGCTCATGGGTGCCAAGTCTATGGGCGCCCCGGGAAACCGGGCCAGTATCGCGTGTCGGGGCCGGCGGCTCAGTTCATCGTCGGGTCGTCCGGGTAGGTCGCCAGCAGGGCGAGCGGGCCGCGCTGGCGGCGCAGCACCGCGCGCCACAGCCGCTCCGGCTCGGGGCTGGAGACGTCCCCGGGCTCGCACTCCACCAGGTACCAGGCGCCGCTCTCCAGCTCGGCCTCCAGCTGGCCCGGCGACCAGCCCGCGTACCCGGCGAAGATCCGCAGGCTGCCCAGCTCTCCCGCCAGCACCTCGGGCGGCGCCCCCAGGTCGACCAGGCCGATCGCGCCGTGCACCCGCCGCCAGCCGAGCGGCTCGCCGGTGCCCGGCTCCCCCGGTGCCACCGCGAGGCCGAGTGCCGAGTCCAGCGCCACCGGGCCGCCCTGGAACACCACGGCGGGCTGCCCGACGAGTCGCCCCCAGCCGTCGAGCACGCTGCCCACGTCGACCGGGGTCGGCCGGTTGAGGACCACGCCGAGCGCCCCCTCGGCGTCGTGGTCGAGGAGGAGCACCACCGCCCGCGCGAAGTTCGGGTCGGTGAGCACGGGCGTCGCGACGAGCAGACGGCCGGTGTGGGATCGGTCTCCGTGCGAATGGGCCGCCGTCATGCCTCACATGATCCCGCAGAACGGCACCGACCGGGCACCGCAACGCCCGAAACCCGACACGCCGGACGAACACCCGTACGGCGGCACCGGCGGGCGGGAGGACGTCCGGAGAGAGCACCATCACGGGAGAGGCTCACGGGAACCAACGGCACGCCCACTACCATCTACGTCTGGTGGACGCCTATAGGTGCCGACTCGGATTCGCCGGGGGCCCGAACGCGCCCGTACGACCGGTCCACCACCGGCTCTCTCCCGGAGCCCTCCCCGATTCCTCTGGCACCCCGGATTGCGAGAACGATGACCGACGACGTCCTGCTGGTCCACGGCGGAAACCCGCTCGAAGGCGAGATCCGCGTCCGCGGTGCGAAGAACCTGGTCCCCAAGGCCATGGTCGCCGCCCTCCTCGGCCAGGGCCCCAGCAGACTGCGCAACGTCCCGGACATCCGTGACGTCAAGGTGGTCCGCGGACTGCTGCAGCTGCACGGCGTGACCGTGCGCACCGGTGACGAGGACGGCGAGCTGATCCTCGACCCCTCGCACGTCGAGAGCGCCAACGTGGCCGACATCGACGCGCACGCCGGCTCCTCGCGGATCCCGATCCTGTTCTGCGGCCCGCTGCTGCACCGCCTCGGCCACGCCTTCATCCCGGGCCTGGGCGGCTGCGACATCGGCGGCCGCCCGGTCGACTTCCACTTCGAGGTGCTGCGCCAGTTCGGCGCCACCATCGAGAAGCACCCGCAGGGCACCTACCTGGTCGCCCCGCAGCGCCTGCGCGGCACCAAGATCGAGCTGCCCTACCCCTCGGTCGGTGCGACCGAGCAGGTGCTGCTCACCGCCGTGCTCGCCGAGGGCGTCACCGAGCTGCGCAACGCGGCCATCGAGCCGGAGATCGTCGACCTGATCTGCGTCCTGCAGAAGATGGGCGCGATCATCACCCTCGGCACCGACCGGACCATCCTGATCACCGGTGTGGACGAGCTCGGCGGCTACAACCACCGCGCGCTGCCGGACCGCCTGGAGTCCGCCTCCTGGGCCTGCGCGGCGCTGGCCACCAAGGGCGACATCTACGTCCGCGGCGCCCGCCAGCTGGAGATGATGACCTTCCTCAACACCTTCCGGAAGGTCGGTGGGGCCTTCGAGGTCGACGACGAGGGCATCCGCTTCTGGCACCCGGGCGGCGAGCTCAAGGCGATCGCCCTGGAGACGGACGTGCACCCGGGCTTCCAGACCGACTGGCAGCAGCCGCTGGTGGTCGCGCTGACCCAGGCCACCGGCCTGTCCATCGTCCACGAGACGGTGTACGAGTCGCGGCTCGGCTTCACCGGCGCCCTGAACCAGATGGGTGCGCACATCCAGCTGTACCGCGAGTGCCTGGGCGCCACCCCGTGCCGCTTCGGCGCCCGCAACTTCCTGCACTCCGCGGTCGTCTCCGGCCCGTCCAAGCTGATCGGCTCCGAGCTGGTCATCCCGGACCTGCGCGGCGGCTTCTCGTACCTGATCGCGGCGCTGGCGGCCGAGGGCACCTCGACCGTGCACGGCATCGACCTGATCAACCGCGGCTACGAGAACTTCATGGACAAGCTGCGCGACCTGGGCGCCCACGTCGAGCTGCCCAGCGAGCAACTGGTCGACGCCTGATCCTCAGCCCCGCCGTACGTACGGCGAGAGGCCGGGCCCCCCGCGTGGGGAGCCCGGCCTCTCGGCGTTCAAGGGGTGGCTCAGGCAGCGCCCTTGGCGGCTTCCTTCAGCTTGGAGCCGGCGCTCACCTTGGCGCTGTAGCCCGCGGCGATCTGGATCGGCTCGCCGGTCTGCGGGTTGCGGGCGGTGCGGGCCGCGCGGTGGGTGCGCTCGAAGGTCAGGAAACCGGGGATGGTGACCTTCTCGTCGCCCTTGGCGACGACCTCGCCGACGATCTCGGCGAAGGCGGCCAGAACGGCGTCGGCGTCCTTGCGGGTCACCTCGGCGCGCTCGGACAGCGCGGCCACCAGCTCACTGCGGTTCATGTGTACTCCTGTGGTCTGTTCGCTTGCGGTGTGCGGGGGCCCATCGGTGCTCCCACCGGGGGGCACCCGGATAGGCCGCAGGTCCGCACACTGTGCTCATGCAGGCAATGCGTGGTCGCAGGCCGGATCCGTACCCGATGCCGCGCGCCGGAGCCTTCGAAGGCCCACCCGCCCGCCTGGATACGAATCCTGCCCCGACCGGCCCCGAGAAAGCCAATCGGGCCCCGGCCGGGCCACCCGAACACAGCCCGCCCGTTGGAGGTGTGACGCTCCGTCGGCTCCGGCGGACCGGGCGCGGACGGCGGTCGGGAGGACTCGCCGGAAGACCAGGGGGACGTTCCGTACTTGTCGGACACGCCTGCCCCGTGCAGGGCTACCGTACGCCCTACGACTGACAAGCCCAAACACGCCCCTCGCCCTTGTGTCGCAAGGGTTCGGGGCGGGCGGGGCGGGTATGACCGCTATTCGCACATTTGAGCGATCAGCGGCACGGCCGCCGATTCGGCCGTCAGAGCTTGACCACAGGGAAGGCGGAGGTGTCCAGGGTGCCGACGATGCCGGGGGTCGGACGGTCCGGCACGCGGTCCTCCTGGGCGCCGGCCAGGGCCGCGTCGCGCACGGCGGCGGCGACGGTCTTGGCGACGTCCTTGTGGAAGACGCTCGGGATGATGTAGTTCGCGTTCAGCTCGTCGTCGGCGACGGTGGTGGCCAGCGCCCGGGCGGCGGCGATCATCATCTCGGTGTTGACCGTGCGGCTCTGGGCGTCCAGCAGGCCGCGGAAGACGCCCGGGAAGACCAGCACGTTGTTGATCTGGTTCGGGAAGTCGCTGCGGCCGGTGGCGACGACGGCGGCGGTCTGCCGGGCGATGGCCGGGTCGACCTCCGGGTCCGGGTTGGCCAGCGCGAAGACGACCGCGTTCTCGGCCATGGTGGCCAGGTCGTCGCCGTCCAGGACGTTCGGGGCCGAGACGCCGATGAAGACGTCCGCGCCCGCCACGGCCTCCTTGAGGCTGCCGGTGCGGCCCGAGCGGTTGGTGTGCTCGGCGATCCAGCGCAGGCTCTCGTTGAGGTCCTCGCGGCCCTCGTGGACCACTCCGCGCACGTCCGCCACGGTGGCGTGCTCGACGCCGGCCGCCATCAGCAGCTTGAGGATCGCGGTGCCGGCGGCGCCGGCGCCCGACATCACCAGGCGGATGTCGCCGATCTCCTTGCCGACCACCTTCAGCGCGTTGGTGAGGGCGGCCAGCACCACGATCGCGGTGCCGTGCTGGTCGTCGTGGAAGACCGGGATGTCCAGGGCCTCGCGCAGCCGGGCCTCGATCTCGAAGCAGCGCGGCGCGGAGATGTCCTCCAGGTTGATGCCCGCGAAGCCGGGGGCGATCGCCTTGACGATGGCGACGATCTCGTCGGTGTCCTGGGTGTCCAGGCAGATCGGCCACGCGTCGATGCCGGCGAAGCGCTTGAACAGGGCCGCCTTGCCCTCCATGACCGGCAGCGCGGCCGCCGGGCCGATGTTGCCCAGGCCCAGCACCGCGGAGCCGTCGGTGACCACGGCGACGCTGTTGCGCTTGATGGTGAGGCGACGGGCGTCCTCGGGGTTCTCCGCGATCGCCATGCAGACGCGGGCGACGCCCGGGGTGTAGATCATGCTGAGGTCGTCACGGTTGCGGATCGGCAGCTTGGACGACATCTCGATCTTGCCGCCGAGGTGCATCAGGAAGGTGCGGTCCGAGACCTTGCCGATCGACACGCCGTCGATCGCCCGCAGCTTCTCGACGATCTCCTCGCCGTGCGCGACCGAGAAGGCCGCCACCGTGACGTCGATCCGCAGCGCCTCCAGGCCGGAGGCGGTGACGTCGAGACCGGTCACCGAACCGCCGGAGGACTCCACGGCCGTGGTGATCGCACTGACGGCGTTGCCCCGCGCCGGGACCTCCAGCCGTACCGTGATCGAGTTGGAGACACTGGGCACCGTCGCCATCGACGCTTCCTTCTTCCGTCTGTCCCGCAGGCTCAACATTTTGTTGAAGGCATCGCCTGCGCATGCTAGACCTCGATCGTCGCACCTTCCAAGGGATAGCCAGAAATAACGTTCATTGAGTGTGCGGATCCGACAATCCGCCCGGGCTCCACCGAGCTCCCGCCGCCCACTCCTTGCCTCTCCGGGCCGATGCGTTACATTGGACGGGACACCGGCTCGATCCAAGCCCCCGGGCCCAACCTTCGTCCCTTCGAGGGACCACTTGCCGCGAGGCGAGCATGGCGGGTCGGTGTCGTCAACGTCTGAGGGCCCCTCACCAAGCGGTGAGGGGCCCTCTTCCGTACGGCCCGTCAGTCGCGCAGCAGCGCGGGCACGCCGGCCGCGTCCGGCAGGTCGTCCGGGCCGGACAGCACGGTCAGCCGCTGGGTCGCCCGGGTCAGCGCGACGTACAGCACCCGCAGACCGGCCTCCGACTCGCCGGCGATGCCGGTCGGATCGGCCACCACGGTGGCGTCGTACTCCAGGCCCTTGGCCTCCAGACTGCCCAGTGCGACCACCCGCTCCCCCAGGCCCTCGGCCCACCCGGCCGCCTCGGCCCGGCGGTCCATCGGCACCACGATCGCCACGGTGCCGTCCACCTCGGCCAGCAGCCGCTCCAGCTCGGCCCGGGCGGCCTTGCCGAAGGCCTCCGGCGAGGGGTCGGCGGTGGCCGCGAAGCGCGGCTCCACGCCGACGTGGCGCACCGCGCTCGGCGAGGGCGTGCCCGGCGCCGCCAGGGCCAGCACCTTGGCCGCGACCTCGGCGATCTCGGCCGGGTTGCGGTAGTTCACGGTCAGTGTGAACCGGCGGCGCGGCTTGCCCGCCAGCACCTCGTCCAGCGCGGCCTGGGCCTCCTGCGGGAACGGCCAGGAGGACTGCGCCGGGTCTCCGACGATCGTCCAGGTGGCCATCCGGGCCCGGCGCCCGATCAGCCGCCACTGCATCGGGGTGAGGTCCTGCGCCTCGTCCACGATGATGTGCGCGTACTCCTTGCGCTCCACCGGCCCGTGGTCGCGCCGGCGGGAGCTGCGGTCGGCGAAGGTGGTGACCTCCTCCAGCCCGGTCAGCAGGTCCATCGCGTCCACCTCGCGGACCTTCGGGCGGGCCGGCTCGCCGAGCAGCACCTGCAGTTCGTCCACCAGCGCGACGTCGTGCGCGGACAGCGCGCCCTCGCCCGACGGGGACAGGTGGCGCCAGGAGGCGGCCAGCAGCCTCGCCTCGTCCGGGGTGACGGCTCGACGGGCGATCCGGTTGGTGTGGCGGTGCTGCTTGAGCGTGGCGAGCACCCGACGCGGGGTCAGGGCCGGCCACCAGGCGTCCAGGAAGTCCAGGAACGGCGCCTGGTCCGAGACGTAGTCGTCGAAGGACTCCTTCTCCTCCTGGCGCTGCTCGCGGGCGTAGTGGTCGGCGGGCTTCGGCAGGTCCTTGACGAACTCGTGCCACAGGGCGTCCAGCAGCAGCCGGCGGGCGCGCGGGCGCAGCAGGTTCAGCGGGGTGCCGCCGGAGCCCACCACGTTGCCGCGCACGGCCCTCAGCCGGCCCGCGTCCAGCTTCAGCACCTCGCCGCGGGCGACCACCTTCAGCACCTGCGGGGCGTTCAGCTCCAGGGCCGCGCGGGCGGCCCGGCGCAGCAGCTGCACCATCCGGGCCGAGCCCTTGACCCGGGCCGCCTCGGGGGTGTCGTAGGTGGCCGCCTCGATGCCGTCCACCAGCGAGCCGACGGCCCGGATGGCGACCTGGCCCTCCTCGCCGAGCGCCGGCAGCACGCCTTCGGTGTAGGAGACCAGCAGCGGGGTCGGCGAGACCACCAGGATGCCCCCGGCGTAGCGGCGGCGGTCCTGGTAGAGCAGGTACGCGGCGCGGTGCAGGGCGACGGCGGTCTTGCCGGTGCCCGGGCCGCCGGTGACCAGGGTGGCGCCCGCGGCGGGGGCGCGGATCACCTCGTCCTGCTCCTTCTGGATCGAGGAGACGATGTCGCGCATGGAGTGGCTGCGGGCGCGGCCCAGCGAGGCCATCAGCGCGCCGTCGCCGACCACGGCCAGCTCCTCGCCGTCCAGGGTCGGGGTGAGGTCGGGGCGCAGCAGGTCGTCCTCGACGCCGATCACCCTGCGGCCCTTGGAGCGGATCACCCGGCGGCGGATGACCCGGCCGGGCTCGACCGGGGTGGCGCGGTAGAACGGCGCGGCGGCGGGCGCCCGCCAGTCGATCACCAGCGGGCCGTACTCGGCGTCCAGCACCCCCAGGCGCCCGATGTGGAGGGTCTCGGCCACGGCCGGGTCGGCCGGGTCGAGCGGGGTGTTCGAGGGGATGCCGTGCTCCTCCGGGGCGTCCGCCCGCTGGAGGTCGATCCGGCCGAAGAGGAAGTCCTCGAACTCGTTGTTGAGGCGCTGGAGGTGGGCGCCGGCCCGGTACACCTGGGCGTCGCGCTCGGCGAGCGCGCCGGGAGTGCCGACCTGGACCCGCTTGGCGGCGTCCTCCAGGATGTACTCGGCCTCGGCGAGCTTCTCCTCCAGCCGGTGGTAGACGGTGTCGAGGTGCTGCTGCTCACCGGAGATCTCGCGCTCGCGGACGGTCTCGTGGTCGGTGGCGGGGGTGGTATCCGTGTTGCTCTGCATGGCCTCGGTGGTAGCGGCGGAATCCGGCTCCGGAAAACGAGCGGACGGATGATCCTACGCTGCGACCCCCGCGCAGCGCTGCACCGGAGCGCACAAAAATCGAAGGCCGCCCTCCGCGCGGGGCGGTGGGCGGCCTTCGGTGTGAACATGGGGTGGTGGAGATGCCGGGAATCGAACCCGGGTCCAGTGGAGTTAATTCAGGGCTTCTCCGAGCGCAGTCCGCTGTGATTTTCTCGGCCCTGGCAGTCACGCGGACAAGCCGCCAACAGGCCCAGCTGCTGTTTGATTTCCCATCCGCCCCCGCAGCCCGGGCGGACGGTTGAGTTCCCTAGATTATGCCAGGGTCCGGGTCGGGAACTCCCCGGTCTGACACCCAAGCGCTATCGGTGCTTATTAGGCAGCGAGAGCGAACTGCTGGGAATCGCGCTTAGAGTTGGCGATTATTTTTTGCGACACGTGGTTTACGAGATCATTGCCGCGTTCCTCGGCTCGCTTCCCCTGTTTCAACATCCCCTGTCGAAACCGATCATCCCCATGTTTTTTTGAGAAACAGCTCGGACGTCGACCGTCCGTGTTGCTTGGGCCATAGTACGCGAGGCGACGGGCGAGGGTCCAGCGGATTAACCCTGGCGCCGCCGGGCGGCGGCCACGGCGCGGGCCGTCTCGCGGGTGTCCTGCTTCTCGCGGAGCGTCTGGCGCTTGTCGTACAGCTTCTTGCCGACCGCCAGCGCGAGTTCCAGCTTGACCCGGCCGTCCTTGAAGTACAGCGAGAGCGGGACCAGGGTGTGGCCCGCGTCGCGGACCTTGGTCTCGATCTTGCGGATCTCCATGCGGTGCAGCAGCAGCTTGCGCTTGCGGCGGGCCGCGTGGTTGGTCCACGTCCCCTGGGTGTACTCGGGGATGAAGACGTTGTCGATCCACGCCTCGTGGTTCTGGACGTAGGCGTAGCCGTCGACCAGGTTGGCCCGCCCCTCGCGCAGCGACTTGACCTCGGTGCCGGTGAGTACGAGGCCGCACTCGTAGGTGTCGAGGATCGTGTACTCGTGCCGCGCCTTCTTGTTCTGCGCGATCAGCTTGTGTCCGGTTTCCTTTGCCATAGCGCGGACATTCTCGCACTTCGGGCGCCCGGGGGCAGCCCCTTTACGCGCGGGTCCCGAGCCCGGCGAGGACGCGCAGGGCGAGCGCGTCGGCGTCCTCGCCGGCGGCCGCCGGGACGTCGGGGGCGAGGCCGGTGCCGTCCGGGGAGCGGCCGGCGGGGGTGAAGTAGCGGCCGACGGTCATCTCCAGCACGGCGCCGTCGGCGAGCCGGCTGGGCTGCTGGACGGTGCCCTTGCCGAAGGTCCGCGCGCCCACCACCACGGCGCGGCTGCGGTCCTGCAGGGCGCCGGCGAGCAGTTCGGCCGCGCTCATCGTGCCGCCGTCCACCAGCACCACCAGCGGGGTGCGCTGGTCCCCGCCGCGCGGGGCGGTCAACTCCCTGGTCCCGCCGCGCTCCTGGTACGAGCCGACCGGGCCGCCGTCCAGGAAGACCCCGGCGGTGCCGGCCGCCTCGTCGACCAACCCCCCGGAGTTGCCGCGCAGATCGAGCACCACGCCGGTGTGCGCGGCGCGCAGCGCGGCGCGGACCTGATCCGCCACGCCGCTGGTGAAGGCCCGTACGGTGATCCGCAGCACACCCTTGTCCAGGCGCTCCACGGCGACCTGCCGACTGTCCAGCAGGGCCCGCCGCAGCCGCAGTTCGCGCACCTCGCCCCCGCCGCGCCGCACCTCCAGGGTGACCTCGGAGCCGGCCCTGCGCTCGTCGCCCTGGCCGCGCAGCCGCGCGACCACCTCGGTGACGGGCAGGTGGTCGGCCTGGTCCGGGCCGACCCGCAGCAGCCGGTCGCCGGGGGTGATCCCGGCGGCCGCGGCCGGGCCGCCGGGCGCGACCTGGGAGACCTCGGTGGTGCCGTCCTCGCCGCGGCCGACGGAGAGGCCCACGCCGAGGTAGCGGCCGTCCAGCCCCTGGCTGAACTCGGCGTACTCCTGCGCGCTGTAGTACGCGCCCCAGCGGTCGCCGCTGGCCCCGAGGAGGTGCTCGGCCTGCTGCTCCGACAGTGCGCTGCCCGCAGGGTCCGACGGGAGGCCGACGCCCGCGGCCCGGGCGGCGTCGGCGGAGGGGCGCGGCGGCACGTCGGCCGGGTCGCCCCAGGCACCGGCGGCCGCGCCGGTCAGCAGTACGGCGCCGAACACCAGGCTGAGGACGGCCACCTGACGTGCCCCGCGCGGAGTTTGCAGCATGGACCGGAGTGTAGACACCGCCGGGTGGCGGCGGGTCGGAACGGTGGAGCGCGGAACGGCGGCGGCCCCGGACGGCGCAGTGCCGTCCGGGGCCGTCGAGGCGTCCGGGGATCAGACCTTGAGGTACTTGCGCAGCGTGAAGAACGCCGCGATCCCGGCCATGCCCATACCCACCACGACCAGCAGCGGTATCACCGCGAGCACCGAGCCGAGGCCGATGAAGTGGATGAACTGCACCCGGTCGGCCAGCCAGTTCTGGACGAAGAAGTGCCCGCCGACCAGCAGTCCGGAGGCCATCACCGCGCCGAGCAGCGCGGCGAACGCGGCCTCGGCGATGAAGGGCATCTGGACGTAGAAGTTCGAGGCACCGACCAGGCGCATGATGCCGGTTTCGCGCCGCCTGCTGAACGCCGACACCCGGACGGTGTTGACGATCAGCAGCAGGGCGACGAAGAGCATCAGCACCATGATCACGAAGGCCGCCGTCTGCAGGCCGTTGAGCAGGCCGAACAGGTTCTCCAGGATCTTCCGCTGGTCCTCGACCGACTTCACGCCGGGCTTCCCGGCGAACGCGCTCTGGATCACGTCGTACTTGGTCGGGTCGTTGAGCTTGACCCGCCAGGACTGCGGCATGGCGTCCGGGCCCAGGACTGAGATGAGCGGGTTGTCCGGGTTCATGTCCTTCCAGTGCTTGTACGCCTCGGCGGAGCTCTCGTACGTGGCCGACTGGACGACGGAGGACATCTTGTCCAACTGGTCCTTGATGTCCTGGACCTGCTGGTCGGTGGCGGCGCCCTTGTCGCACTGGGGCGAGTTCCGGGCGTCCGCCTTGGTGCAGAAGTAGATGCTCACCTCGACCTTGTCGTACCAGTACCCCTTCATGGAGTTCACCTGGTCGCGGACCAGGAGCGAGGAACCGGCGAGGGCGAGGGAGAGCGCGACACTGACGACGACCGCGATGGTCATCGTCAGGTTGCGTCGGAGACCCACACCGATCTCCGACAGGACGAACTGGGCACGCATGCGGGAAACAACTCCAGGGTCGGTACTGCTGGGGTCGGGCGATCCGGGCGGGCGGCCCCACGGGTCAGCGCTGGTCGGTCAGTGCTGGTAGCCGTAGACGCCGCGGGCCTGGTCGCGGACGAGCAGCCCCTTGTCGAGCTCGATGACGCGTTTGCGCATCTGGTCGACGATGGCCTGGTCGTGGGTCGCCATCAGCACCGTCGTGCCGGTGCGGTTGATGCGGTCGAGCAGCTTCATGATGCCGACCGAGTTCTGCGGGTCGAGGTTGCCGGTGGGCTCGTCCGCGATCAGCAGCATCGGACGGTTCACGAAGGCGCGGGCGATCGCCACGCGCTGCTGCTCACCGCCGGACAGCTCGCCCGGCATGCGGTCCTCCTTGCCGCCGAGGCCGACCAGCTCCAGCACCTCGGGCACCACCTTGTTGATGGCGCCCTTGGGCTTGCCGATCACCTCCAGCGCGAACGCGACGTTCTGCGCGACGGTCTTGTTCGGCAGCAGACGGAAGTCCTGGAAGACGGTGCCCAGCTGGCGGCGCATGTGCGGCACCTTCCAGTTGGACAGCTTGCCGAGGTCCTTGCCCAGCACGTGGACGGCGCCCGTGCTGGGGCGCTCCTCGCGCAGGCACAGGCGCAGGAAGGTGGACTTCCCCGAGCCGGACGAGCCGACCAGGAAGACGAACTCGCCCTTCTCGATCTCCAGCGAGACGTTGTCCAGGGCGGGACGGTTCTGCTTGGGATAGGTCTTGGAGACGTTGTCGAATCTGATCACGGCTGCATCACGGAGGCCATCCTAGGCGGCGCCAGTCCTCGGTCGGTCCGCCCCGGAGGCCCGGTCCGCGGGCGGGCGAAGGGAGCGCGGAGGGCCGCTCCCGGTCTGGGACCATACGCGAATCGGCAGCCGGCCCGCAGGGACGGCCCACGACGGCCCCGCGAACCGGGGGATAATATCCGCTTATGCCCCGAATATTGCGAGGCATCTCACAGCCCGGGAGCCGGAACCGCCCGGACCTGGCACAGTGGAGGGGGCGACCGGCTCCGGCCGCTCCCCCGTACAGGGCACGAACGGGAACCAAAGCCCCGTCCGGCGCGTTGGCTGTAGCAGCGAGGAGGAGATCGCATGACCTGCGACCATCTGGTGTGCGCCAACTGCAACGGCCGCGTCAGCGAGGGGCGTTGCCCGGTGTGCCGCGCCAACCGGGCCCGGCTGCAGGAGCAGCAGGGGCCGTTCGCCGCGCTCTCCCCCGCGATGCTGCTGGCCCTGCTGGCCGGGCTGCTCGCGGTGGCACTGATCGCCCGGCAGGCTTTCGCCTGAACCCGCCGACATGCACGAAGGGCCCCGACCACTGAGGTCGGGGCCCTTCGCCGTACGCCGCCGTCACGCGGCGTCCGCCGCTACTCGGCGCTGGTCTCGCGCTGCTTGCGCCACCGGATGCCGGCCTCGATGAAGCCGTCGATGTCGCCGTCCAGCACGGACTGCGGGTTGCCGGCCTCGTACGCCGTGCGCACGTCCTTGACCATCTGGTACGGGTGCAGCACGTAGGAGCGCATCTGGTTGCCCCAGGAGCTGCCGCTGTCCTTGAGGGCGTCCATCGCCGCCTTCTCCTCCTGGCGGCGCCGCTCCAGCAGCTTGGCCTGGAGGACGTTCATCGCGGACGCCTTGTTCTGGATCTGCGAGCGCTCGTTCTGGCAGGAGACCACGATGCCGGTCGGGAGGTGGGTGATGCGCACCGCCGAGTCGGTGGTGTTGACGCCCTGGCCACCCGGGCCGGACGCGCGGTAGACGTCCACGCGCAGCTCGCCCTCGTCGATGTCGACGTGGTCGGACTGCTCGACGACCGGGAGGACCTCGACCCCGGCGAAGGACGTCTGCCGGCGGCCCTGGTTGTCGAACGGCGAGATGCGGACCAGGCGGTGGGTGCCCTGCTCGACCGAGAGGGTGCCGTAGGCGTACGGCGCCTTCACGGTGAAGGTCGCCGACTTGATGCCGGCCTCTTCGGCGTACGAGGTGTCGTACACCTCGGTGGGGTACCCGTGCCGCTCGGCCCAGCGCAGGTACATGCGCATCAGCTGCTCGGCGAAGTCGGCGGCGTCCACGCCACCGGCCTCGGCGCGGATGTTGATCAGTGCCTCGCGGGCGTCGTACTCGCCGGACAGGAGGGTGCGGACCTCCAGTTCCTCGACGGCCTTCTGGAGGGAGCCGAGTTCGGCCTCGGCCTCGACGCGGGTGTCCGCGTCGTCCTCGGCCTCGGCGAGCTCGAACAGCACGCTCAGGTCGTCGATGCGGCTGCGCAGGCTCTCGACTCGGCGCAGCTCGCCCTGGAGGAAGGAGAGCCGGCTGGTCACCTTCTGCGCGTTCGCGACGTCGTCCCACAGGGTGGGGGCGGCTGCCTCCTCCTCCAGGACCGCGATGTCGGCCCGGATCTTGTCCAGGTCGAGGACGGCCTCGATCGACCCCATGGTCGTATCGAGGTTCTTGAGCTCTTCGGAAGGATCGACGGCTGCCACGCCCCCAGCGTAATGGTTCCGGGGGCGGTCATGGCGACACCCCCGTTCCGGAGGGGGCTACGGAGCCCGCGGGGCGGTGCCGTGCACGGTCGGACGGGCCGGGTGGCCGCGGTCCGGGGCGCCGGCCGCGAAGGCCGTCCAGGCAGCGGCGGCGCCCGCCAGCAGCAGGACGGTGGCCAGCAGGACGGCCAGCAGCCGACGGCGGCGCAGCAGCGCCTGGCGGTCCCGGCGGTGGCCGGGGGCGGTGCGCTGGGCGCGGGACTCGGCGGCGTACGCGGCTAGTTCCTCGGCGGACGGGCGGCGCAGGCTGGTGTGGGTGTCCCGGGTGGAGTCCGGGGCGGCGCCGGGGACCAGCGGGACGGCCGGGCCGCGGCGGCGCTTGTGGGTGCCCGGTCCGGCGTCGATCTCGGCGTAGACGGCCTCGCCCGGGGTCAGCTGCTCCTCGGCCGGGGCCCGGCCCTGGGTGGGCACGACCAGGACCGGCAGGCCGGCCAGGGAGGGCAGCTGCTCGCGCAGCCGGGCGGCCAGCTCGGCGGCGCGCAGCCGGGAGGCGGGGGCCTTGGCCAGGCACTCGGAGATGATCCGCCACAGCCCGTCCGGCAGGCCGGGGATCGGCGGGACCTGCTCGGTGACGTGCCGGCGCAGCACCGCGCCGGTGTGCCCGCCGCCGAAGGGGGTGAAGCCGGCCAGCAGCTCGTACAGGACGGTGGCGAGGGCGTAGATGTCGACGGCGGCGCGCGGTTCCAGGCCCTCGATGATCTCGGGGGCCAGGTAGTCGGGGGTGCCGATGATCCGGGTGGCCCTGGTGCGGCGCGGGGCGTCGACCAGGCGGGCCACGCCGAAGTCGGTGAGCTTGGCGCGCGGGGCGCCGCCGGGGCCGGGGGCGGCGGCGAGGTCGAGCAGGACGTTCTCCGGCTTGACGTCGCGGTGGACGATCCCGGCCGCGTGCGCGGCGGCCAGGCCGTCGGCGACGTCGGCGATGATCGAGGCGGCGGTCTGCGGCGGCAGCGCGCCGTCCCGCTCCAGCCGGGAGCGCAGGTCGGTGCCCTGGACCAGCTCCATCACCAGGGCGAGGTCGCTGCCGTCCACGACCATGTCGCGCACGCCGACCACCCGGGGGTGGTCGAGGCTGGTCAGCGCGGTGCGCTCCTGGACGAAGCGGCCGACCAGCACCTGGTCCGCGGCGAGGTCCTCGCGCAGCAGCTTGACCGCCACCGGGCCGTCCGGCCCCTCACCGAGCCAGACCGTCCCGGCCGAACCCCGGCCGATCACCTGGTGGACGGTGTACCGGCTGCCGATCTTGCGTGCCAATGCTGCTCCGTGGGCGGCGCGGGAGCACTCCGGGGGGTCCGGTGCGCTCGGTGGGGCGGGACAACAGCGACCAACCTACGCGCCCGGCGGCCCCGCGGGGCCGCCTGAGGGGCCCGGAACGGGAGTCTCGGGCAGGAAATCTCGTGAATTGTCGACAAAGCGTCAATCCTGCCGCCCGGGAGCGGAATCGGACCGGACCGGCGCCGACCGGGCCCGAACCGGAGGCCGGGCCGCGGCGGCGCTACGAGCCCACGACGCTCTGCACCCAGTCCCGCGCCGAGTCGTACCAGCCCACGACGTTGTCCCAGTAGTGCGGCAGCGGCGTGAAGTTCCACAGCGCCAGCGCGGCCACCGCGAGCACCAGCAGCACCATCAGACAGCCCTTGAGACAGCCGAGCCCCGGGATGTACATCCGGTTGCGGCTGCGCCGGCGCGGCTCGCGGGCCGGCGCGGGCTCGCGACGGGCCGCCTCGCGCGGCTCCTCGCGGCGCGGCGGAGCCTCCCGGTACTGCGGCGCGGGCGGCTCGGCCCGGCGCGGCACCGGCGCGGGCGGGTAGCCGCCCGGCCGGCCGTCGTAGCCGTCCGGGGCCTGCCGGTAGCCGCCCGGCGGCTGTGGCCGGCCGCCGGCCCGGCCGTCCCGGTCCGGTCGACCGCCCTGCCCCGACCCGGTGCCCTGCCCCGCCTGGTAGGGCGGCGGGGCCACCGGCGGGCGCTGCGCGTAGCCGGGCGGCGGCGGGGCCTGGCGGTAGCCGGCCGGCGGCTGCGGCCGGTAGCCCTGCGGCGGGTGGCCCTGCTGCGGGTGGCCGGGCCGCCCGCCCGGGGCGCCCTGGCCGGGCTGTCCGCCCGGTCCGGCCTGGTAGGGCGCCGGGGCGACCTGCGGCTCGCCGTACTCCTCGTAGTCCTCCGGGCCGAAGTAGCCGACCTGGGTCTGCTGGTTGCGGTCCCGGGCCGCGCGCAGCTGGGTCTGCCACGGGTGCGGCGCCTCCTCCTGCGGGGCGGGGGGCACGGCGGGCGGGGGCGGCGGCACGGCGGCGGGCGGCATCACCTGGGTGCGGTCCTGGGCGCCGAACGGCGGCGCGGGCGGCGGCTGGGTGCCCATCACCCGGGTCGCCGCGGCCGGGTCGTACTGCCCGGCGCCCGGGCCGCTCGCCGGCAGCACCCGGGTGCGGTCCTCGTCGCCCGTCGGCGCGCCGGGGACGGGCGGGACGGCGGTGGGCCGCGGGTCCGGGTGCAGCAGGGCGGCGACCGCCAGCGCATCGTCCACCGCCGCCGGGGAGGCGTGCACGCCGACCCCGGCCGCGACCACCCGCAGCGCGCGGGCCAGCGAGGTGGCACTCGGCCGCTGGGCCGGGTCCTTGCGCAGGCAGCGCTCGATCACCGTCCACAGCGGCTCGGGCATGGTGCTGGGCCGCTGCGGCTCCTGCGCCAGGTGGGCCTGGAGGACGGCGAGCGCGCTGTCGCCCTGGAACGGCTGGCGGCCGGTGACCAGCTCGTAGAGCATGATCCCGGCGCCGTACACGTCCACCGCGGAGGTCTGCGGGCGGCCCTCGGCGGACTCCGGTGCGACGTACGCGGGAGTGCCCACGAACTCGTGGGTGCGGGTGACGCCCGGGGAGTCGGCGAGGCGGGCGATGCCGAAGTCGGTGAGCATCGGGTGCATCTGCTCGGTGCCGTCCACGACCGTGGAGGCGAGCAGGACGTTGGCCGGCTTGAGGTCGCGGTGGACGATCCCGTCCGCGTGGCTGGCCGCCAGCGCGTCCGCGACCTGCGCCATCAGCAGGGCGCCCGCGATCGGGCTGAACGGGCCGTGGGCCCGCAGGTAGCGGGCCAGGTCGGGGCCGTCCACCAGGTCCATCACCAGCGCCAGCAGCTCGCCCTCGACGACCAGGTCGCGGACCCGGACGATGTTGGGGTGGGTCAGCCGCAGCAGCAGCGAGCGCTCGCGCAGGAAGCGCATCACGACGTCCGGGTCGGCCGCCAGCTCCTCGCGCAGCACCTTGATCGCCACCCGCTGCCCCGGCTCGCTGCCCGGCACCTGGGCGTCCTCACGGACCACGCCACGCCAGACGGTGCCGGTCGCACCCCGCCCGAGGGTCTCATCCAGCAGATATTTGCTGCCGACTGGCCGCACCTGTCGCACTCCTCGCCGTGCCGCCCGCGCGGGGCGCCCTCCGCCGGTGCGGTGGCCTGCCGGGCCCGTGTCTGCGGCCACTCTAACGGTGTCCGTTCGGGTTTTCGGGGTGACCGGCGGGGCATCCGAGCAGGGTTGGGGGACATCCCCTAGGGGAGTCCCCGGAGCAGGGCGGCGGCCCTGGTCAGGGGCCGACGGGGCACCGGTTGACCTGACCCACCGCCACCTCCACCATGGCGACGATCACAAGATCGTCAAATCCGGTACCGTGCGCGGACCGTCCGCGCCTGATGGCAGGATGGACACTCGCCACTCGTGTGGCCCAACGGGGCCGCCGCGGCCGCCCGGTGCGTCCACGACGGCGCCGGGCAGCGGTACCAGGCAGCCACATCAGCAGAAGGGACCCGCGGGCGAGATGCAGATCCGGCTGACCGTCCTCCGACCGCGCAGCGGCCCGACCGCCGCCGGCTCCGCCATCCCCTACGTCGACGTGCTGGTCACCGCGCCCGTCGGGACCGCGCTCGGTGCCATCGCGGGCGCCCTCGCGGGCGCCGTGGGCGTGCGCGGGCCGCGGGCCGCCACCCATGTGCACCTGTACGCCGGGGCACACCGGGTGGACGAGCACACCCTGCTCGGCCACCCCCCACTGCTCGACGGAGCCGTCCTCAGCCTCAACGAACCCGACCCGACCGCCGACGACCCCGACGACGCCCCCGCCGCCGAACTGCGCGTCGTCGGCGGCCCCGACGCCGGCGGCGTGCACCGGCTGCACGGCCGGGAGATCCGGGTCGGCCGCTCCGGCGAAGCCGACGTCCCGCTCGACGACCCGGACGTCTCCCGGCTCCACCTCGTCCTGCACCTCGCCGACGACGGCCGGATCTCCGTCCGCGACCTCGGCTCCACCAACGGCACCACCCTCGACGGCCGGCTCGTCCCACCCGGCCCGGCCGAAGCCGCCGTCCCCCTGGAACCCGGCGCCCTGCTGCGGATCGGCGAGTCCACCCTCCAGGTGGTCGCACCCGACCCGACCGCCGCCGGGCCCGTCCGCACCGCCCTGCCCGACGGCCACGGCCACCTCCAGCTCGCCGCCCCCGGCCCCGTCCGGCCCGCGCCGCCGCCGGCCGAACCCCCCACCGCCCCCGAGCCCGCGCCCGGCCGGGGCCGCGGCCTGTTCTCCCTGCTGCCCGGCCGCGCCGCCGAACCGCCCGGCCAGGAGAGCGCCGAACGCCACCACGCAGCGGTACGGCTGCGCCAGGCCGCCGCCCAGCGCGAGCGCTGGCCCGACCTCGCCACCCTGCTGCTCAACGCCGTCGGCCCCGGCCCCCGGCTGTGGGAGCGCGGCCCCGGCCACCCCGACGCGCTCACCCTGCGCCTCGGCACCGCCGACCGCCCCGGCGGGCCCGGCACCACACCCGGCGCGATGCTGACCGCCGTCCCCGTCACCCTCGACCTGCAGACCGCCGGCAGCCTCGGCCTCAGCGGCCCGCGCGAACGCCTCGACTCCCTCACCCGCGCCGTCGTCGCCCAGCTCGCCGCGCTGCACCCGCCGACCGGACTGAGCCTGGTCGTCGTCGACGCCGACCCGGCCCGCACCCCCGAGGAGCGCGTCGACACCTGGGCCTGGGCCCTGTGGCTGCCCCACCTGCGCCCGGTCGACGGCCAGGACTGCCGCCTGCTGATCGGCCTGGACGACGAACAGGCCACCGCCAGGCTGACCGAGCTCACCGCCCGGCTCAGCGGCCCGAGCGGCCTCGGCGGCCACCCCGCCACCGTCGTCGTGGTCGACGGCCGCCCGGCCACCGAGGCCGCCCGGCAGGCGCTCGACCTGCTGCTGCGCCAGGGCCCTGCGGTCGGCATCTTCCCGATCTGCCTCGCCGAGCAGCCCGAACTGCTCCCCCGGGGCCTCGGCGCCACCGCCCTGATCACCGGCGAAGTCGGCACCCAGCTGTCGCTCGACCGCCCGGTCGCCCGCGGCCGCGAGACCCTGCACGAGGTCTCGCTGGACGCCGTCTCCGACGCCTGGGCCGAACGGCTGGCCCGCGTCCTCGCCCCGCTGCACGAAGCCGTACCGGCCGCCCGCGGCCCGCTGCCCGACGCACTGCGCCTGCTCGACCTGCTGCAACTCGACACCGTCACCCCGGCCAAGCTCTCCGCCCGCTGGGCCGCACACGCAGGCGGCATCGGGGCCGCCACCGCGCTGCTCGGCACCACCCGGGACGAGCTGTGCACGCTCGACCTGGCCGACCCCGAGCTGTCCCTCCCCTCCCCCGACCCGGGCGGCCCGCACCTGCTGATCGGCGGTGCCCGCGGCTCCGGCAAGACCGAGCTGCTGCGCACCCTGGTCGCCTCGCTCGCCGTCTCCGAACGCCCCGAACTGCTGGCCGTCACCCTCGTCGAGGGCCGGGCCACCGAGGACGGCCTGGACGGCTGCACCGAACTGCCGCACGTCACCGGCCTGGTGAACGCCGCCACCGACCCCCGCGCCGCCCTGCTCGCCGCCGAGGCACTGGAAGACGAACTCGCCCTGCGGGAGCGGCTGTTCGACGGCCTGGACTTCGCCTCCTGGCACGCCACGCGCATCCTCGACGACCAGCACGGCCTGGGCACGCAACGCAGCCTCCACGGCGAGGGAGCGGACGCCGTACCGGTGCCCGCCACCGTCGGAGCCCCGGCCCCCTCCGCCGCGCCGACCACCCGCATCATCCCGCCGCGCAGCGGCGAGGGCGGCCCCCGCCCCGCCCCGACACCCACCCCCGCGACACCCGTCCCGGCCCGGCTGGTCGTCGTCGTCGACGACTACGACGCCCTGCTCTCCCCCACCTCACCGGCCGGCCGGCCGCTCGCCCGCGCCCTGTCCGCCGTCGCCCGCCGCGGCGGCCCGCTCGGCATCCACCTCGCCGTCGCCACCGGCCGCCCGGAGGACAGCGCCGGCACCGAGGTGGACGAGGCCGCCCTGCTCCGCATCGCGCTGCGCACCGACGACCCGGCCGACTCCGACCTGCTGATCCACCTCGGCGACGCGGCCGCCCTCCCCGAGGACACCCCGGGCCGCGGCTACCTGCGGCTGCCCGACGGCGGCGTCACCGCCTTCCAGACCGCCCGGATCAGCGGCCGGATCCCGCGCACCGCCACCCTGCGCCCGACCGTGGTCGCGATAGATCCCCTCCAACTCGGCGCCCCGCCCGCCCGCCGGCCCGTCCGCGAACTCGGCAACGGCCCCACCGACCTCGCCCTCCTCGCCAGCGCCCTCCAACGCGCCGCCGCCCGCTGACGCCGACCACGCGGCCCCCGGCCGGGGGCCGCCGGAGCAGCCGGAACCACGGCCGATCGGCATTCGCGCCGCTCGTCTCCGCGGCTGCTCCCCGGTGCGCCGTGCGCCGTCCGCCGCTCCCCCGAGCGGCGGACGGAAGACGCCGGACACGGACCGGCCGACGGCGGTACGGCCGCGGGCGGGAGGAACGCCCGGTCAGTGCGCCTGGGGCCGGTCGGCGAGGTTGCGGGCGTAGTGCGCGGCGGCGAGGACGGAGGCCATCAGCTCGGAGTCGAGCACCGAGGCGTCGGCGAGCCGGGTGGCCGCCGCGTGGGAGGCGAGCAGCGTCTTGGTGACCCGCAGCGCGGCCTCGGGCCGCCGGGTGACCGGCCTGACCCACTCGGCGACCGCCCCGTCCAGGTCCTGCTCGGGGACGACGCGCTGCAGGATGGCGAGCTCCCGTGCCTCCACCGCGCCGACCGGGCGGCTGGTGAGGATGATCTCGCGGACCCGGGCGGCGCCGACCTCGTGGATCAGGCGGGGCAGCAGGCCGCCCCAGGCGACGGGCAGGCCGAGGGCCAGCTCGGGCAGCCGGAAGACGGCGTTGTCGGCGCCGACCCGCAGGTCGCAGGCCAGCGCGAGGGCGAAGCCGGCGCCGGTCGCCCGGCCCTGGACCCGGGCCACGGTCACGGCGGGGCTGGCGGTGAGCGCCTCGCAGACCCGGCGGGCCTTGTCCCCGTAGCTGCGGATGCCGCCGCCGGTCGGGTCCTCGTCGAGGCCCGCGGTGAGCGCCTCGCGGTCGCCGCCGAGGCAGAAGTCCCGGCCGGCTCCGGACAGCACGATCACCCGCACGGCCGGGTCGGGCGCGGCCAGGACGGCGAGGAGCTCGTCCAGCATGGCGACGGTGACGGCGTTGCCGGTCGCCGGGCTGTCCAGCTCCACGTGGAGCACCGGCCCGCGGCGCTCGGCACGCACCGTACGGGCCGCTGCGGGAGCGGTGACGGCCTGGGCCTGAACCTGGGCCTGGGCCTGGGCCTGGGCCTGAGTCTGAGCATGGGCCTGGGGAGCGGGCCCCGGAGCGGGCTCGGCGTACGCGTGCGGGAGGTACGTCGGCTGCGCCACGTGCGGAGGGTACTGCGGCACCTGGGGGATCTGCTGGGCCTGCGGCACCTGCGCTGTCTGCGCTGCCTGCGCTGCCTGCGCTGCCTGCGGTGAAACGTTCATGCGGCCACTCTCAAGGACGTCACCCGGTGGAAGACCATGCGGGGTGCGTACTCGGGCGGGCTCGCCGCCCGCAGGGTCGGGAAGCGCCGCAGCAGTTGGCCGAGCAGCGCCCGGGCCTCCAGCCTGGCCAAGCCCGCGCCGAGGCAGTAGTGGGCGCCGCCCCCGAAGGTGAGGTGGCTGCCCCGGCGGAGCACGTCGAAGGCGTGCGGGTCCGGGTTTCGGCGCGGATCGCGGTTCGCCGCGCCGTACATCACGTGGACCATGGTGTCCTTGGGGACGAACACCCCGGCCAGCTCGGTGTCCTCGCCCGCGACGCGGCTGTTCACGCGGATCGGCGGGTCGTGGCGCAGGGTCTCGTCGATCGCGGCGTCGATGTACTCCGGCCGCTTGCGCAGCCACTCCCACCGGCCGGGCGAGCGCAGCAGCGACCAGACCAGCGAGGAGAGCATCGTCGCCGTGGTCTCCAGCGAGGCGATGGTGACGAACATGGTGAGCTGGTAGACCATCCGGTCGGTGGCCTCGCGGGCGGGCTCCAGCGCGTCCCAGGTGCGGATCCAGCCGGCGACCACGTCGTCGCCGTCGCGGTCGCGGCGCTCCCTGACGAGGCGGGTGAAGTACCGGCGAAGGTCCGCGGTGGCCTGCTCCGAGACCGCCAACTGGCTCTTCGTGGGCAGCAGTTCCTGGGCGTGCACCTGGTTGTGGGTCATCGTCAGGATGTGCGGGTAGTCCTCCGGCGGGAGGCCCAGCCAGCGCCCGATGGTGCCGATCGGCAGCTGCTCGCCGACCACGGCGGCGAAGTCCGCCACGCCGTCCGTCCGTATTCGCTCGGAGAGGCGGTCGAGCAGCCCGGTGACGTCGGCCTCGATGTGCGGCGTCAGGTCCAGCAGGGTGTTGCGGTCGAAGAGGTTCCCGAGGCTGCGCCGCTGCCGGGTGTGTTCGGGGGCGTTGAGCCGGGAGAGGGTACGGCTCATCTCCTGGGTGGCGACGGCCTCCCAGCGCTCCGTCCCGGTCTGCCGCGCCTGCCAGGCGAAGTCGGGGACGAGCCAGGTCCTGCCGCGCAGGACCTGGTCGCACGCGTCGTAGCCGGTGACCAGGTAACCGCCCCAGGGCGCCGGGACGAGGTCGCCCAGCGCCCTCAGCTCGTCGTAGACCGGGCCCGGGTCGGCGAGCCCCTCGGCCGACCGCAGCCGCCGCAGGAGCGGTACGGCCGCACGGCGGTCGACCCTTCCGCGTGGGCTCTCCGGATCCGCGGGGCGGGCTTCCAACATGGCGGTCACACGGGGCTCCTCGACTCGACGCGCGGGCGGGCAGTACGGCGGCGACCTACCCAGCAACAGCGCGCTCAAGCGTCAATCCGTGTTTCCCCCGTCACGTCCCGCACGGCCGTCGTGCGCCGTTCACCCCGCGGCGACCGGACGACTTCCGACGACCCGACGGCGCCACCACCCCACGGCCCGACGGCCCGTCAACGCGACGGGCCGTCACCCGTCCCCCGTCGGGCCCCGGGCCGTGGCGGCTCCGGTCACAGCCGGAACACGTCCAGGAAGGAGCTCCACCAGCCCTTCTTCTGCGGGGCCCGGCCGGGCGCGGGGGCGGTGGTGGCCTGCGGGTACGCCTGCGCGGTCTCGGAGCCGCCCGGCGAGCGGTCGGACGGTCCGGCCGGCGCGGTGTCCGCGCCCGCGCCCGCGCCCGGCACGGTGGTGCGGGCGGCCACCGGGCTGAACCGCACCGGCAGCGAGACCAGGCCGCGCTGGAACGGGCCCGGCCGCCACTCCACGCTCTCCGCGGGCACCGCGAGGACGACGTCGGGCAGCGCGTTGAGCAGGCACTCGATCGCACTCAGGGCGATCAGCTGGGCCGGGGACTTGGCCGGGCAGGCGTGCGGTCCCGCGCCCCAGGCCAGGTGGGCTCCCTTGCTGAGGGTCAGCCGGGCGTCGGTCAGCGCCGGGTCGCTGTTGGCGGCGGCGAAGCTGATCACCACCGGGCTGCCCGCGTCTATCGGGACGCCGCCCAGGTCGAGGTCCTGCATCGGGTAGTGCGTCGCGTAGTTGGCGATCGGCGGGTTGTTCCACAGCACGTCGTCGAGGGCTTCCTCGATGCGCAGCCCGGGACCGCCCTCGCCGGACAGCAGCAGGAGCAGGGCGTTGCCTATCAGGTTGCGCTCGGGTTCGACGCCGGCGCCCATCAGCATGACCAGCTGGTCCTTGAGCTCCTCGTCCCGCAGGCCGGCCGGGTGCTGGATGAGCCACGAGGTGATGTCGTCACCGGGCTGGCGGCGCTTGAGCGCGACCAGGTCCATCAGGCAGGAGGTCAGCTCCTCGTTGGCCTCGATCACGTCGAGGCCGTCGAAGAGGGCGGACATGCTGCGGGTCAGCCGGTCGCCGATGTCGGCCGGGCAGCCGAACAGCTGGTTGAACAGCAGCAGCGGCAGCAGCTTGGCGTAGTCGTTGAGCAGGTCGGCCCGGCCCAGCGGGCCGAACTGGTCGATCAGGTAGCCGGCGATCCGCTCGACGTGCCGGTTGAGCCGGTTGTCGTTGAGCCGCTCCAGGCTCTCGGTGACGGCCTTGCGCAGCCGCAGGTGCTCGGCGCCGTCCGTGAAGAGGCAGTTGGGCCGGTAGAACATCATCGGCAGGACGGGGCTGTCCATCGGCACCCGGCCCTCGTTCAGCGCCGCCCAGCGCCGCGAGTCCCGGGCGAACATCCCGGGGTTCTGGAGCACCCGCCGCGCGGCCTCGTGCGAGGTGACCAGGGTGGCGTCCACGCCCGGGGCCAGCTCCACCGGGGCGGCGGGTCCGTGGGCGCGCAGCTTGTCGTAGACCGCGTCGGGGTCGGCCGAGAACATCTCCCCGTAGAGCGGTGTGCTCACGCCGACGTGCATCGGGCAGCCCGGCGGGGCCGACTGCGGGGCGGGGCGCTGCGGAGAATCCATGGGTCGTTCCTTGGAGGTGGCCCCGGGCGGGTGCGGACCCGGGAGGGTTCGGGGGAGGAGGGCGTGGGGGAGGTCGGGAGGCGCGGGGTCGGTGAGCGCGGGGGTCGGGAGCGCCGGGGTCGGGAGGCGCCGGGTCAGGAGGCGCGGGCGAGCAGGTGCCGGACGAGCGTCAGCAGGGCGTTCGCCGACGAGCGCTGGTCCCGCGCGTCGCAGAACACCACCGGGGTGTGCGGCAGCAGGTCGAGGGCCTCGCGCAGCTGGTCCTCGGTGTAGTCGCTCTTCCGGTCGAAGCTGTTGACCGCGACGGCGTACTCCAGGCCGTACTGCTCGATCAGGTCGATGACGGGGAAGGTGTCCGCGAGGCGGGTCGGGTCGGCCAGCAGCAGTGCGCCCAGCGCTCCCCTCGCCATGTCCTCCCAGAGCTGCATGAACCGCTGCTGCCCCGGCGTGCCGAACAGGTACAGCACCAGGTCGTCGCCGAGCGTCAGCCGGCCGAAGTCGAGGGCGACGGTCGTGGTCTTCTTGTCCGGTACGCCGCGCAGGTCGTCGACGTGGGTGGACGCCTGCGTCATGCTCTCCTCGGTGCTCAGCGGGGCGATCTCGGACAGCGCCCCGATGAGGGTGGTCTTGCCGACCGCGAAGTGCCCCACGACCAGGATCTTGACGGCGGTCGTCACCGCGCCCGGGACGTAGATGTCCTCAGGCGAACCGGCGTTGAAGTCCATGCAGCACCTTCTCTAGAAGTCTCAGATCCGGGGCCTGGGCCGGCGCCGGGGCCGACCGGCGCAGCAGCCGCCCCTCCCGGATCAGGTCCGTCAGCAGCAGCCTCACGACCCCCACCGGAAGCTCCAGCCGTGCCGCGACCTCGGCCACCGAGAGGTAGCCGCCGGAGCACAGCTCCCAGATCGCCCGGGTCTCCGGGCTCGGCAGGGTGGGGAGGTCCTGCTCGGGCGCGACGGTGACCAAGGTGATCAGAGACAGGTCGTCCGCACTCGGTAAGTCGCGCCCGCCGGTGATGACGTAGGAGCGGATGAAGCCCCCCGTGACCCGCTGTTCCTCGCCGCCGCCGGTCATGAGCCGCTGAGCGTGCTCTGCCGCGGCGCCGCCGACATCGCCCGTCCGAGTGCGCCGACCTGCTGCTGCATCCGGAAGGACATCGCCTCCATGTCGACGTCGGGGGCGGTGGAGGCCGCCAGGTACGCGCCGCTGCCGGCCGCGATCAGGAAGATCCAGCCGTGGTCGTACTCCAGGAGGGTCTGCCTCCAGACTCCGCCGCCTCCGCCGCCTCCGCCGACGAACGGGGCGACCGCGCGGCTCAGCGACTGCATCGAGCTCATCGCGGCGGCGTTGGTCTCCGCCTCGTCACGGCCTATGTCGCTGGACCGTTCGAGCAGGAGGCCGTCCGCGGAGACGAGGATGGCGTGCCGGGCGCCGGGTATCTGGAGTACGTCGTTGAGCACCCAGGAAAGATCACGGCTCACTGGATCTCGGTTCCTTCCGTGGTCATGGTGGTGCGCCCGGACAGCGTGCCGCGCTGGAACGCGCCGAGGCGGGACGGCGTGTGCTGGCCGGTGCCGCGCACGGGGAGTTCCGCGGGCCGGCCGGACTCCTCGGGCCGGCCCGGTTCCCCGGCCCGGTCGGGCTCCTGGGGCGCCGGAACGACCGACACGGGGCGCTGGCGGCGGCGTCGGGGCAGCTGCCCGTCGGCGGTCATCTCGGGTGCCGCCGTCGCGGCCTGCGGCGCCGGCACCGGGGCCAGGGGCGCCGGCGGTTCGGACAGCGACACCAGCCGTTGGCCGGGGGACTGCGTCCACGCCTGCGCGGGCTGCTGCTCGGCCGGCTCCGCCCGGTAGTCGGACCGGTAGTCGGTGTGCCCGGTGACGGCCGGGGCCGGGGCCGCGACCTCGCTGCTGAGCAGCTCGGTCGGCAGCAGCACCACGGCGCGCACGCCCCCGTACGGGGAGACCGAGTCGACGGAGACCCGGAAGCCGTAGCGGGCGGCCAGCAGGCCGGAGACGGCGAAGCCGAACTTGGGCGGGTTGCCCAGGCTGGTGAGGCTGATCGGTGCGCCCGGGTTCAGGAGCGCCGCGGCGCGGTCCTTCTCCTCCTGGCCCATGCCGAGGCCGGCGTCGTCGACGATCAGGCAGACGCCGGTGGGGACGGCCTGGACGCTGACCTCCACCGGGGTGTCGGGGGCGGAGTAGTTGGTCGCGTTGGCGAGCAGCTCGGACAGCACGACGGCGACCGGCTCGACGACCTTGCTGACGAGCGAGACGTTGACCCGGGAGTGGATCCGTACCCGGTCGAAGTGCCGGATCCGGCCCTGCGCGCTGCGGGCCACGTCGAAGACCGAGGCGACGCTCTCCCGGCGCCCCAGCCAGCCGCCGCAGAGCACCGCGATGCCCTGGGCGCGCCGGCCGAACTGGCTGTTGGTGTGGTCGACCGTCATCAGGTCGGCCAGGATCTGCGGGCTGTCGCCGTACTTCCGCTGCACCTTCTCGATGACGACCTGCTGTTCGTCGGCCAAGCCCTGCAGCGTCCGCATCGCCGCCTTGAGGACGGCCTTGGTGTCCTCCTCGGCGTCCCGGCGCACGTCCGTCAGTTCGGCGGCGTGCCGGCCCCGAAGGCGGTCGTGCTGCGCGGCGAGCTCGTCGCGCTGGTGCTGCGCCAGGGCGACCGCCTCTTCGAGGGAGGCGTTGCGCCGCCGCAGGGCGAGGTTCGTCCTACGGGCTTGGACGGCCGCTCCGACGGCTGCGAGCATCACCACGATGAAGACCCAGAAAAAGGGTTCCTGCACAAATGTCGTCATGAAACTCTCTTCAGGTGGCATCGCGCGGAGCCGGTCCGGGCTCCCGTGCGCGAACGGGACTGGCAGCCTGTACCTCTCCGAAAGGGCCCCTGATGTCACATCACATCGGGGTGCTCTCCGGCGCGAGACCTGCGGCAACGCCTATCGCGGGGTCAGCCTACTGCAACTCCTGCCTCGTCAGAACAGTGACCAAAAAGGGCAGTTGGGGCGAACTTCCACGACCCGTCAGGAACTCTGTCGGGAATTGGCGGAGTTCGTGACGGCTCGTTAACCGCGAGGACGCCTGGCGGCAGTGCCGGAGTTCACGCACAGAGTGACCTTTCCGTCACCCTCCGAATTCCGCGGCATTCCCGGCCCGCCTCCCGGGGCGGTCGGCGCACGCAAAAGCGGCGGGCCCGCGTCCGAGGACGCGGGCCCGCCGCCGAAGCCCGTTGAGCTCCGCCCAGGCGGTGTAGCGCTCCTCCGGGGTGGCGCCCTCGGGGCCGCAGGCCAGGATGTCGGCGGTCAGCGCCGCGTGGGCCGCGAAGAGGTCCTCGCGGATCGCGGCCCGGGCCATCGACGACCAGCGGTCGGTGCGGGGCAGTTCGATGATGCGGTCGAGCAGGTGCGAGATCTGCAGGCGGTCGCCCAGGTCGTAGTAGAGCTCGGCGACCTCGGCGACGTCCTTGCCGGAGCGGTCGGCGACCTCGGTGATGTCCAGGGTCGGGAAGACCGAGGAGAGGCCGGCGATCCGGGTGGCCAGTTCCTCCGGCACGCCGGCCGCGGCCAGTTCGCCGTGGACCGAGTCGAACCAGACCTGGTCCTCGCCGCGCAGCGGCTTGGGCAGCGAGCCCCAGACCTGGTTGACCCGGTCGTGGAAGAACGCGATGGTGCCGGCGATGTCGAGCGGCTGGCGGCGGTTGTTGAGCATCCACCGGGTGGCGCGCTCGACCAGGCGGCGCGAGTGCAGGCGCATCTTGGTCTGCACCCGGGCCGGGACCTGGTTGTCCAGGCCCGCGATCTCGCCCCAGATCTCCTCCAGGCCGAAGACGGCCCGCGCGGCGGTGTGCGTGCGGGCGATCTCCTCGTAGGTCGCGCCGGTCTCCTCCTTGAGCCGGAAGGCGAAGGTGCAGCCACCGCGGTTGATCGAGTCGTTGACGATCAGCGTGGTGATGATCTCGCGGCGCAGCGCGTGGTTGTCGATCGCGTCGGCGAACCGGGACCGCAGGGCGCTCGGGAAGTACCCGTGCAGCGTGGCGCGGAAGTACGGGTCGTCGGGCAGGTCGGTGGCGAGCAGCTCGTCGGCCAGGATGATCTTGGTGTAGGCGAGCAGGACGGACATCTCGGGCTGGGAGAGCCCGCGGCCGTTCTGCTGGCGCTCACGGATCTGCCGCTCGGTGGGCAGGAACTCCAGGCCGCGGTCGAGCCGGCCGGCGGCCTCGAACCGGTTGATCATCCGGGAGTGGACGTTGACCATGCTGTGCGCCTGGGCGACGGCGTTGGCCAGCACCACGTTCTGCGCGTAGTTGTTGCGCAGCACCAGGTGGCCGACCTCGTCGGTCATCTCGGCCAGCAGGGCGTTGCGCTGCTTGACCGTCATGTCGCCCTCGGCGACGACCTGGTTGAGCAGGATCTTGATGTTGACCTCGTGGTCCGAGGTGTCCACACCGGCGGAGTTGTCGATCGCGTCGGTGTTGATCCAGCCGCCGGTGCCCTCCGGGCCGCCGGAGGCCGCGTACTCGATGCGGCCCAGCTGGGTGCAGCCGAGGTTGCCGCCCTCGCCGATGACCCGGGCCCGGACCTGCTCGCCGTTGACGCGGATGGCGTCGTTGGACTTGTCGCCGACCTCGGCGTTGGTCTCGGTGGAGGACTTGACGTAGGTGCCGATGCCGCCGTTCCAGAACAGGTCGACGGGCGCCTGCAGGATCGCCTTCATCAGGTCGGCCGGGGTCAGCTTGGCCGCCTCGACGCCGAGGGCGGCCCGGACCTGCGGGGTCAGCTGGATCGCCTTCGCCGAGCGCGGGTACACCCCGCCGCCGGCCGAGATCAGCGACCGGTCGTAGTCGTCCCAGGAGCTGCGCGGCAGGTCGAAGAGGCGACGGCGCTCGGCGTACGAGGTGGCCGCGTCCGGGTTCGGATCGAGGAAGATGTGGCGGTGGTCGAAGGCGGCGACCAGGCGGATGTGCTCGCTGAGCAGCATGCCGTTGCCGAAGACGTCGCCGGACATGTCGCCGATGCCGATGACGGTGAAGTCCTCGGTCTGGGTGTCGACGCCGAGTTCGCGGAAGTTGCGCTTCACCGACTCCCAGGCGCCGCGGGCGGTGATGCCCATGCCCTTGTGGTCGTAGCCGGCCGAGCCGCCGGAGGCGAACGCGTCGCCCAGCCAGAAGCCGTACGACTCCGCGACGCCGTTGGCGATGTCGGAGAAGGTCGCGGTGCCCTTGTCGGCGGCGACGACCAGGTAGGTGTCGTCCTCGTCGTGGCGGACCACGTCGGCCGGGTGCACGACCTCGCCGCCGACCAGGTTGTCGGTGATGTCCAGCAGCGCCGAGATGAAGGTCTTGTACGAGGAGATGCCCTCGGCCAGCCAGGCGTCGCGGTCCACCGACGGGTCGGGCAGCTGCTTGGCGACGAAGCCGCCCTTGGCGCCGACCGGCACGATGACGGTGTTCTTGACCATCTGCGCCTTGACCAGGCCCAGGATCTCGGTGCGGAAGTCCTCGCGCCGGTCGGACCAGCGCAGGCCGCCGCGGGCGACCTTGCCGAAGCGCAGGTGCACGCCCTCGACCTGCGGCGAGTAGACCCAGATCTCGAACGCCGGACGCGGCGCCGGCAGGTCGGGGACCGCCTTCGGGTCGAACTTCATCGACACGTAGGAGTGCCACTCGCCGTCGCCGGCGCGCTGGAAGAAGTTGGTCCGCAGGGTGGCCTTGATGAGGTTCAGGAAGGACCGCAGGATGCGGTCCTCGTCCAGCGAGACGACCTCGTCGAGCGCGCCGGACAGCTCCTCCAGGATGCCCTCGGTCAGCTCCAGGGCGCCCGACCGGTGGCTCGGGCTCAGCCGGGCCTCGAACAGGTTGACCAGCAGGCGGGTGGTGTGGGTGTTGTTGCGGAGCGCGTCCTCCATGTAGTCCTGGGAGAACGTGGAGCCCGCCTGGCGCAGGTACTTGGCGTACGCGCGGAGCATCATCGCCTGGCGCCAGGTCAGTCCGGCGGTCAGCACCAGCTCGTTGAAGCCGTCGTTCTCGGCCTTGCCGGTCCAGGTGGCCGCGAAGGTGTCCTGGAAGCGCTCGCGGGCCTCGTCGGTGAGCTCGGTGGCCTCGCGCAGCTTCAGGCCGAAGTCGTACACCCACGCGGTGGTGCCGTCGGAGCGGCGCAGCGCGTACGGGTGCTCGTCCAGCACCTCGACGCCCAGGCGCTGGAGCACCGGCAGGACCTCGGTGAGCGAGATCGGGCCGCCGACCCGGTAGATCTTGAAGCGGCGGTCGTCGTGGCCGGCACCGACCGGCTGGTACAGGTTGAGGCGGAAGTCGCCCTCGCCGTGCAGCGCCTCGATCTGCTTGATGTCGGCGACGGCGGTGCGCGGCGGGAAGTCGGCGCGGTAGCCGTCGGGGAAGGCGTTGGCGTACTTGTGGCCGAGTTCGGCGGCCTTCTCCTCGCCCAGCTCCAGGTGCAGCTGGTCGTGGAAGCCGTCCATCCAGAACCGGGCGGCCTCGGCCAGGCGGTTCTCGATCCGCTCGATGTCGGTGTCGGTGAGCTTCGGCAGCGCGGTGCCCGGGGCGACCCGGACCACGAAGTGCAGGCGGGTCAGCACCGACTCGGTGGCGTACACCGTGTAGTCGATGGTGGCGCCGTTCAGCTCTTCCTTGAGGATGTCGGTGAGCAGCAGCCGGATGCGGGTGGTGTAGCGGTCGCGCGGCAGGTAGATGAACGCCGAGAAGTAGCGCCCGTACTCGTCCTGGCGCAGGAAGAGGCGCAGCTTACGGCGCTCCTGCAGGTAGAGCACGCTGGTGGCGATGGAGAGCAGTTCGGAGGCCGGGGTCTGGAAGATCTCGTCCCGGGGGAAGGTCTCCATGATCTGCAGGAGGTCGCGGCCGTCGTGGCTCTCGCTGGAGAAGCCGGACTCGTCCAGCACTTCCTGGACCTTGCGGCGCACGACCGGGATGCGGGTGACCGACTCGGTGTAGGCGGCCGAGGAGAACAGGCCGAGGAAGCGGCGCTCGCCGATCGGTTCGCCGGCGGCGTTGAACTTCTTGACGCCGACGTAGTCCAGGTAGGCCGGGCGGTGCACGGTGGAGCGGCTGTTGGCCTTGGTGAGGACGAGCAGCTTCTTCTCGTGGGCCTTGGCGCGCACCGGCGCGGAGAGGCGGCCGAAGGCCTCGCTGACCGAGTGGTGGCGGTCGTCGTGGCTGTGCGGGTCGGCGCGCAGGATGCCCAGGCCGGTCCCGGCGACGGCCTTGAGGACCTCCTCGCCCTCGTGCTCGACGAGGTCGTACTCGCGGTAGCCGAGGAAGGTGAAGTGGTCGTCGGCGAGCCAGCGCATCAGCTCCCAGGCCTCGCCGACCTCCTGCTCGGGCAGGCCGGTCGGGGGCTGCTCGGCCAGCTCGTCGGCCAGGCGCAGCGCGCTCTCGCGCATCTTGCCCCAGTCCTCGACGACCTCGCGGACGTCGCCGAGCACGCGGCGCAGGTTGGTCTCGATGGTGCGCAGGTCGTCGCGGTCGGTCTCGCGGTCGATCTCGATGTGCATCCACGACTCGACGGTCGCGTCGGCCGGCCACTCGGTGCCGGCGGCCTGGCTGCGGGAGCAGGCGTCGACGTCGAGGATCTCCAGCAGCTTGCCGGTGATGTCACGGCGGACGAGCAGCTGGGGGTGGATCACGAGGTGGATCGCGCGGTCCTGGCGGGAGAGCTCGTTGGTGACGGAGTCGACCAGGAAGGGCATGTCGTCGGTGACCACCTCGACCACCGTGTGGCCGCAGGACCAGCCGTTCTCCTCGACCGAGGGGGTGTGGACCCGCACCTCGGCAGTGCCCTGGGGGCGCTTGAGGCCCAGGCGGTAGTGGGAGGCTGCCGCGCCGTAGACGTCGACCGGGTCGAGGTCGACCAGGTCCTCGGGCGCGGTGTGGAGGTAGTAGTGGTGCAGGTACGCGGTCAGAGCACCGTTGCTCAGACCCTCCCCCGGCGCCGCTCCCCCCACCTGGCTGTTCTCAGCGGCTGCGGCTGCCTTCTTGAGCAGTTCGGCCTTGGCTGCGTCCAGCTTGGTCTGCATGACTTCTTGGCTCCTGTCGCGCGCCGTTGCGTGACTCGGTGGTGTGTGGATGTACACCGACGGGTCAGCCGCAATCCTGCCGCACCATCCGACTGAAAGGGGCTCATGGCACGCATGAAACGTCCTCCCAGTGGGTAGGACGTCTCGTTCGTCCTGCAAGCCACCCGACGACGCCTGCCAGCGTAACCGGATCAATCGAAGGTGGACAGGGACAGTGAGGCGCAAAGCTGAGGGATGTCGGGTCCGTCCTGGACAGCTTGTCCAAACCGGAGCCTCATATTCACCCTAGGTCCTCGCCATCAGCCCATGTGCGGGTATCGGTGCTGCGTGGGCGGCACGAAGGACTCCTTGATCGACCGGGCCGAGGTCCAGCGCAGGAGGTTCTGCGCCGCGCCGGCCTTGTCGTTGGTGCCGGAGGCCCGACCCCCGCCGAAGGGCTGCTGGCCGACGACGGCGCCGGTCGGCTTGTCGTTGACGTAGAAGTTGCCGGCCGCGAAGCGCAGCTCCTCGACGGCCTGGGCGATGGCGTAACGATCCTGCGCGATCACCGAACCGGTCAGGCCGTACGGGGCGCCGCGGTCGACCCGGTCGAGCACGTCGTCCCAGCGGGAGTCCTCGTACACGTGGACGGCGAGGATCGGGCCGAAGTACTCGGTGTGGAACATCTCGCCCCGGTGGTCGGAGGAGACCAGGACGGTCGGCCGGACGAACCAGCCGATCGCGTCGTCGTACTGGCCGCCCGCCGCCAGCTCCACCGTCGGATCGGCCTTGGCACGCTCGATGGCGTCCCGGTTCTTCTCGAACGCGCGCCGGTCGATCAGGGCGCCCATGAAGTTCGACAGGTCGGTCACGTCGCCCACCGCGAGCGCGTCCACCTCGGCCAGGAAGTCGTCCTTGATCCGCTGCCAGAGGCTGCGCGGCAGGTAGGCGCGGGAGAGCGCCGAGCACTTCTGGCCCTGGTACTCGAAGGCGCCGCGGATCAGCGCGGTCTTGAGGATCTCCGGATCGGCGGAGCGGTGGGCCAGCAGGAAGTCCTTGCCGCCGGTCTCGCCGACGATCCTCGGGTAGCTTCGGTATCCGCCGATGTTGGCGCCGATGGTCTGCCACAGGGACTGGAAGGTGGCGGTGGAGCCGGTGAAGTGCAGCCCGGCGAGCGCCGGGTCGGCCAGGGCGACCGGGGAGACCTGGAGGCCGTCGCCGGTCACCAGGTTGATCACGCCGGGCGGCAGGCCGGCCGCCTCCAGCAGCCGCATCAGGTGGTGGGCGGCCAGGGTCTGGGTCGGCGCGGGCTTCCAGACCACGGTGTTGCCCATCAGCGCGGGGGCGGTGGGCAGGTTGCCGGCGATCGCGGTGAAGTTGAACGGCGTGACCGCGTAGACGAAGCCCTCCAACGGGCGGTGGTCGGTGCGGTTCCACACGCCGGGCGAGGACAGCGGCTGGTCGGCCAGGATCTGCCGGGCGAAGTGGACGTTGAACCGCCAGAAGTCGATCAGCTCGCAGGCGGAGTCGATCTCGGCCTGCTGCGCGGTCTTGGACTGGCCGAGCATGGTCGCCGCGTTGAGCGTCTCCCGCCAGGGCCCGGCCAGCAGGTCGGCGGCGCGCAGGAAGACCGCCGCACGGTCGTCGAAGGACAGCGAGCGCCACTGCCGTCCGGCGGCCAGCGCCGCGTCCACCGCCGCGCGGGCGTCCTCCCGGGTGGCGTTGCCCAGCACGCCCAGCTTGGCCGCGTGGTGGTGCGGCTGGACGACCTCGGTCCGCTCGCCGCCCCCGAAGCGCTGCTCGCCGCCGATGGTCATCGGCAGCGGGACCGGCTCGGCCGACAGCTCGTCCAGCCGCCGCACCAGCCGGTCCCGCTCGGGGCTCCCGGGCGCGTACGCGTGCACCGGCTCGTTGACCGGGGTCGGCACCTCGGTGACTGCGTCGATGGGCATGGCGGCTCCGTCCTGCTGGCGGCTGGGCTGTCGGTCCAGCCTGACCAGCCACCGCCCGATCCGCCCGCTCAGACACGCGGACGGCGGACGTGGCGCCCGCCACTGCGGCGGCCCCGCCGGGCCGCCACCGGGCTGCCACCGGGCGGCGCCTGCGCCCCGCCCGGGCCCGGAAGCGCTCAGCCGGCGATCCGGCCCGCCAGCTCGACCGCCTCGGCCAGGGTGTCCACCACCGGGACGCCGACCGGCTCCAGCTTCTCCCGGGTGTGGGAGCCGCCGGTGTACAGCACCGCGTGGGCGCCCACGCTCAGCGCCGCCAGGGCGTCGTCCGCGGCGTCCCCGATGAGCACCGTACGGGCCGGGTCGACGTGCTCGCCGAGCGCGGCCAGGTGCCGGACCAGGTGCTCCGCCTTCTGCCCGCCGGCGGGGCCGCGGCGGCCGTCCACCCGCAGGAAGTCGCCGGCCAGGCCGAAGGTGTCGACCAGCGGCACCAGCTGCTCGTGCACGTACAGCGACAGCAGCGACTGGCTGTGCCCGGCCGCCCGCCACCCGGCGACCAGCTCGCGGGCGCCGTCGGTCAGCCCGCAGGCCGCGCTGAGCTCGCGGTAGCGGTCGTGGAAGGCGTCGTCCAGCTTCAGCCACTCCTCCGGGGAGGGCTGCCGGCCGAGCAGTCGCTGGTAGAACCGCGGGATCGGGATCTCGTACTGCTCCCGGTACTCCTGCAGGCTCATCGGCCCGACGCCGATGGTCGCGAAGGCGGCGTTGCTCGCCCCGAGCACCGCCTCCATGTCGTGGAAGAGAGTGCCGTTCCAATCCCAAACGATGTGAGTGCGCACGAGGGACAACGGTAACGCCGGGCACCGACACGCCGGTAGGGCGGAGCTCACGCACCCGCCGCCCGGGCGGGGCGCCCGCCGCGGCCGCTCACGCCAGCAGCGAGGGGATCTCCTGGGTGGCGAACCAGAGCAGGTCGTGGTCCTCGGCGCCGTCCACGGTGAACTGGGCGTCCTGGTCGCCGGTGTCGGCCGCGGCCACCGCGGCCACCGCCGCCGCGACGTCCGTGACCACCTCGCCGTCGGCCACGTCGGCGTGCACCGCGGCGGCCTTGGCCAGCCGCACCGGGCCGGCCAGCACCACCCGGCCGAGCGAGGCCTGGTCCTGGTACTCGTCGCCCGGGAAGGGCCGCACGGCGGTGTCGGCCACGTCCAGCGCCACCACGACCCGGCGGCGCGGGGCGTCCGGGTCGGCGGCCAGCAGCCTCAGGGAGGCCTGCGCGGCCCGGTTCAGCGCCGCGTACTCCAGCTCCTCGATGTCGTCGCTGACGTACCACTCGCGCAGCGCGGGCGTCACGGCGTACGCCGCCGACTCCTCCAGGGCGCCGCCCTCGTGGGCCGCCGCCAGACCGGTCAGGGTGGTGGGCACGTACACGCGCATCGGTGGCACTCTCCGGTTCGGTCCAGCGGGGTTCGTCCAGCGGCACAGATTCTCCAGCGCCCCAAGAATAAGCTCCGCCGGGCCGCCGTGATCACCTCCGGTCCGGCTTTCCGGCCGTTCACCGGGCGGCCCGCAGCGC
Source organism: Streptomyces sp. NRRL S-350 (assembly GCF_000719705.1). Classification (GTDB taxonomy): domain Bacteria; phylum Actinomycetota; class Actinomycetes; order Streptomycetales; family Streptomycetaceae; genus Kitasatospora. The sequence continues at coordinate 82,579 of NZ_JOHO01000034.1, forward strand.
CTCCCGACCGGTCCGCAGGGCGCTCTCCAGGACGGCACCGCGGCGGGCCGGGTCCATCATGTTCGGGCCCATCACCGCGAGGTCCGCCAGGGTCGGCGCGAGCAGCCGCACCCGGACGCCCTCGGCCCGCAGCAGCGCGGCCTCGCGCATCAGCTGGCGGGTGACGGCCCGGCGGTAGCGGCTGACCAGCTGCGCCAGCACGCCGCGCGGGCGGTCCCGTTCGCGCCACTCGCGCAGGGCGGCCAGGGTGTCGCGCCCGCGCCCGGCCGGGCCGGACCGCTCGGGCCGGTCGGCGCGCCCGGGCCGCGGGTCCAGCCGCAGGGCCATCGGGGCGAGCACGTACACCTCGTCCAGGCCGCGGCCGAGCATCAGGTCGGCGTTGGTGGCCGACCAGCAGCCGCCGTCCACGTACGCCGAGCCGTCCAGGCGCACCGGCGCGAACCAGCCGGGGATCGCGCAGGAGGCCATCACGGCGTCCGCGACCGCGACCGCCGGGGCGTCCGGATCACCGAAGACCACCCGGCGGCCGTTGCGGTAGTCCACGGCGGCCACCCGCAGCGGTGAGCCCGGCGCCGCGGTGTCCGCGGGGTCGCAGCCGGCGTCCGCCGCCGGGGTCTGCCAGCCGCCCGCGCCGTGCAGGCCGCGCACCAGCTCGCCCACCGGCTCCAGCGAGCCGCGGCCGTGCGGCGCCATCGCCGAGACCATGGTCAGCAGCGGGTAGTCGCGCGGGTGCCGGACGGCGTCGCGCAGCAGGCCGGGCGAGCCGATGCCGGCCCGGGGCCGCAGCGGCAGCCCGCCGCCGACGGCGGTGTCGTAGTCGAAGACCACCCCGGCCAGCGGGCCGTCGGTGATCGGCAGGCCGCGCTGGTGGTCGCGCAGCTCCTCGGGCCGGACTCCGCCCGCCAGCAGCGCGGCCAGGATCGCGCCCGCCGAGGTGCCGAGCAGGACGTCGGCGCCGCCCGGCTGATGCCCGGTGGCCTCCTCGACGGCGCACAGCGCGCCGACCGTCCAGGCCGCGCCGAGCATCCCGCCGCCGCCCAGCACCAGGCCGCGCCGGGGCGCGCCCCCGGCGGGCGGGGCGGTGCCCTCGGCCGCGGGGACCGGAACCGCTGCTGCTACCCGTGTCGTCATGCCGACCGCCCGTCGTCGTGGGGGCGGCTGCTCCGCTCCCCGCGGTACCCGGTCAGGCTCCGATGGTGCGCGCGGATGCGGCACGGCGCAATGCGGGCGGCCGCCCGCCGACCACCCGGTCCGCCCAGCCGGAACGTCCCCTTTCGGACCGTACGGCCCGTCCCCGCACGTCAACCGGGCGCCCCACGGACACCGCGCGAAGCCGCCGCCGCACTGGCCGCCTCACCCGGATAGGTGAAATCCCGATCGCGCCCCGACCGCGCCGCAAACACCTTGCCGCTTCCCGGCGGGCGCCCCCAGCCTGGACCCGTCCGTACCCGCACCACCCAGTCGAGGAGCCGCCGTGACCGCCCACCTCACCGCCCGCCCGCACCGCCGCCCGCACACCCCTGACACCGGCGCCTGCGACCCGGCCGGGCGCCGCCCGCGCCACCCCCGCGCCGCCTGTCCCGGCGCGGACCCGGCCGCCGGCCAGGGCCGTCGCGGCCAGGACCCGCGGAGCCACGACCCCCGGGCCCTGGCCGCCCGGTTCGCCCACCAGCTGGTCGAGGTGCTCACCGGCGCGCGGCCCTCCGGCCAGCTGATGCGGCACACCAGCCTGGACGGCTACGGGCAGCTGGCCTCGCTGGTCCGGGCCGGTGCGCTCCGCCGCGGCGGCGTCGCCGACCGGCCCCGGCTCGGCCCGGTGCACGACCGCTCGCCCTCGCCCGACGCGGTGGAGGCCTGCGTACGGGTCGACCTCGGCCGCCGGCACCACATGGTGGCCTTCCGCCTGGAACAGCGCGGCCCGGCCGGGCAGTGGCAGTGCACCGCCGTGGAGGCCCGGTGAGAGGGCCGGCGCCACGCGGTGGCCCGGTGAGCGGCCGGCGCCACGCGGTGGCCCGGGGAACGGCGCAGGGCGCCGCCCCGGTCCGGGTACGGCGCCCTGCGCGGCGTCCTGCGGCCTGCTCAGGCCTTGCGGCGGCGGCCCTTGGCCGACTTCGCGGCCTTGCGGCGCTCGGCGCGGGTCATCCCGTCGCCCTCGTCCTCCGGCGCGAGGTCCTCGAAGTCGCCCTCGACGACACCGCCGCCGACCTCGTCCGAGGGGGCCGTGTAGTGCAGCCGCTGCGGCTTCGGCGCCTCCAGGCCCTTGGCCTTGATCTCCGGGCGGGCGGCGTCCTTCTCCAGCTTGTCGAGCACCACCTGGGCGTCCTCGACCGGGACCTCCTCGACCTGCTGCTCGACCTGGACCTCCAGGTTGAACAGGTAGCCGACGGACTCCTCCTTGATGCCCTCCATCATCGCGGTGAACATGTCGAAGCCCTCGCGCTGGTACTCGACCAGCGGGTCGCGCTGCGCCATGGCCCGCAGGCCGATGCCCTCCTGGAGGTAGTCCATCTCGTAGAGGTGCTCGCGCCAGCGGCGGTCCAGCACCGACAGCACGACCCGGCGCTCCAGCTCGCGCATGATCTCCGCGCCGAGCTGGTCCTCCCGGGCGCCGTACTGCGCCTGGATGTCCTCCTGGAGCACCTTGGTCAGGAACTCGGGGGTCAGTGCGGCCCGGCCGCCGGCCTCCTCCTCCAGCTCCTCCAGGTCCAGGGTGAGCGGGTAGAGCTGCTTGAGCGCGGTCCAGAGCTTGTCCAGGTCCCAGTCGTCCTCGAAGCCCTCACCGGTGGCCGCCTTGACGTAGGCCTCGACGGTGTCGTCCATGAAGTGGCCGACCTGCTCCTGCAGGTCCTCGCCCTCCAGCACGCGGCGGCGCTCGCCGTAGATGACCTCGCGCTGGCGGTTGAGCACTTCGTCGTACTTCAGGACGTTCTTGCGGATCTCGAAGTTCTGCTGCTCGACCTGGGTCTGCGCGGAGGCGATCGCCCGGGTGACCATCTTGGACTCGATCGGCACGTCCTCGGGCACGTTCGCCATCGAGAGCACGCGCTCCACCATGCCGGCCTTGAACAGCCGCATCAGGTCGTCGCCCAGCGACAGGTAGAAGCGGGACTCGCCCGGGTCGCCCTGACGGCCGGAGCGGCCGCGCAGCTGGTTGTCGATCCGGCGGGACTCGTGCCGCTCGGTGCCGAGGACGTAGAGGCCGCCGGCCTCCTTGACCTCGTCCTGCTCGGCCTTGACCGAGGCCTTGGCCTTCTCCAGCGCGGCCGGGAAGGCGGCCTCGTACTCCTCCGGGGTGTCCGTCGGCGTCAGTCCGCGCTGCGCCAGCTCGGCGGCGGCCAGGTGGTCGGCGTTGCCGCCCAGCATGATGTCGGTGCCGCGGCCGGCCATGTTGGTGGCGACGGTGACGGCGCCCTTGCGGCCGGCCTGCGCGACGATCTGCGCCTCGCGCTCGTGGTGCTTGGCGTTCAGCACCTCGTGCGGGATGCCGCGCTTGCGCAGCTCCTGGGACAGGTACTCGGACTTCTCGACCGACACGGTGCCGACCAGCACCGGCTGGCCCTTCTCGTGCTTCTCGGCGATGTCCTCGACCACGGCGGCGAACTTGGCCGGCTCCGACTTGTAGATCAGGTCGGGCTGGTCGATGCGCAGCGGGGTCTTGTTGGTCGGGATCGGGACGACACCGAGCTTGTAGATCTGGTGGAACTCGGCGGCCTCGGTGGTGCCGGTACCCGTCATGCCCGCGAGCTTGCCGTACAGGCGGAAGAAGTTCTGCAGGGTGATGGTGGCCAGCGTCTGGTTCTCGTTCTGGACCTCCACCCCCTCCTTCGCCTCGATCGCCTGGTGCATGCCCTCGTTGTAGCGGCGGCCGGCCAGGATGCGGCCGGTGTGCTCGTCGACGATCATGACCTCGCCGTTCATGACGACGTAGTCCTTGTCCGCCTTGTACAGCTCCTTCGCCTTGATGGCGTTGTTCAGGAAGCCGACGAGCGGGGTGTTCACCGACTCGTAGAGGTTGTCGATGCCGAGGTAGTCCTCGACCCGGGTGACGCCCTCCTCCAGGATGCCGACGGTGCGCTTCTTCTCGTCGACCTCGTAGTCGCGGTCGATCTTGAGGCGCTGCACCAGCTTGGCGAAGTCGGCGTACCACTTGGTCGCCTGGTCGGCCGGGCCGGAGATGATCAGCGGCGTACGGGCCTCGTCGATGAGGATCGAGTCGACCTCGTCGACGACCGCGAAGTTGTGGCCGCGCTGGACGAGTTCGTCCTTCGACCAGGCCATGTTGTCGCGCAGGTAGTCGAAGCCGAACTCGTTGTTGGTGCCGTACGTGATGTCCATCGCGTACTGGCGCTTGCGCTCGGCGGGCGTCATGTTGCCCAGGATCACGCCGACTTCGAGGCCGAGGAAGCGGTGCACCCGGCCCATCCACTCCGAGTCGCGCTCGGCGAGGTAGTCGTTGACGGTGATCAGGTGGACGCCCTTGCCGGTCAGCGCGTTGAGGTACGCAGGCAGGGTGCCGACGAGGGTCTTGCCCTCACCGGTGCGCATCTCGGCGACGTACCCGAGGTGCAGGGCCGCGCCGCCCATCAGCTGGACGTCGTAGTGCCGCTGGCCGAGCACGCGCTTGGCGGCCTCGCGGACGGTGGCGAACGCCTCGGGGAGGATGTCGTCCAGGGTCTCGCCGTCCGCGAGTCGCTGCTTGTACTCGTCGGTCAGTGCGCGCAGCTCGGCGTCGGTGAGGTTGACGAAGTCCTCTTCGATGGAGTTGACCTGGGCAGCAATCCGCTGCAGCTTGCGAAGGATCTTGCCCTCGCCTGCGCGCAGGATCTTGTCGAAGACGGACACTTGAGCGGGCTCCTTGCCTGTATTGGCACTGGACGACTGCACGACGGGTTCACCCCACCGCACGGGCCATCGTATGCGAGGAGTCCAATGCCCCGGGAGGTGCGTCAGCACGGTATTCCCGTGTCACCCGCGCGGGCACATGGCCCGATAGTGCCCCCACCGGGACAAAACGGTCGGTCGGTCGAGGAGTTGGCTCCGTATTCGGATGCCCGCCCTCCCCCCGCCGCGGAATAATCCGCGCATGGCACAGCCTCGCACCGAATCCGTCACCCTCACCACCGACCGCCTGGTCCTGCGCGCCCCGCGGGAATCCGACGTCGACGCCGTGTTCGCCGCCTGCCAGGACGCGGAGATCCAGCGCTGGACGGTCGTGCCCTCGCCGTACCGGCGGGAGGACGCGGAGTTCTTCGTGCGCGACCTCGCCCCCGAGGGCTGGCGCACCGGCGGGAACCGGATCTGGTGCGTGTTCGAGCGCGGGTCCGGCGCCCTGGTCGGCTCGCAGGGCCTCGTCCTGCGCCCGCACGACCCCGGCTGCGCCGAAGTCGGCTGGTGGGCGGCGAAGGAGTTCCGCGGCCGCGGCTACACCGTCGAGGCGGCCCGCGCCGTCGCCCGCTACGGCCTGCGCGACCTCGGCCTGCGCCGCCTGGAGTGGCACGCCTACGTCGGCAACGACGGCTCCCGCGCCGTCGCCGAGAAGGTCGGTTTCCGTTTCGAGGGCACCCTGCGCTCGTACGCCGAGCAGCGCGGCGTCTTCCACGACGCCTGGGTCGCCTCGCTGCTGGCCTCCGACCCGGCCTGAGCACCGCCGGACCCGGCCCGGGGCCGGTGTCGGTGCCCCGGGCTACGCTCGCCGCCATGACCGCCGCAGCCGCCCACCGCAGCCCCGTCACCGTCCTGAGCGCCGACGACGCCCGTCGGATGGCCCTGCGGGCCCAAGGCCTGCTGGGCGCGCCCGACCGCCGCGCCGGGGTGCGCGGGGTCCTGCGGCACCTGGGCGCCGTCCAGCTGGACACCATCTCGGTGCTCGCCCGCTCGCACGAGCTGGTGCCGTACGCCCGCCTCGGCGCGGTCGGCCGCCCCGCCGTCGAAGCGGCGTACTGGGGCGGGGGCACCAGCTTCGAGTACTGGTCGCACGCGGCGTGCATCCTGCCGGTCGAGGAGTGGCCGCTGTTCGCCTTCCGGCGCCGCCGCTACCGCGCCCGCGGCCACCTCTGGGGCCACCAGGTCACCCCCGAGGCCTACCGGCTGGTGCTGGACAAGCTGCGCGCCGAGGGGCCGTTGACCTCCACCGAGCTGGGCGGCGCCAAGAAGACCGCCGAGTGGTGGGACTGGTCCGACGCCAAGATCGCGGTCGAGCGGGCGCTGGCCTTCGGCGACGTGGTCTGCACCGAGCGCCGCGGCTGGAAGCGCGTCTACGCCCTGGCCGAACAGGCCATCCCGGACGCCCTGTTCGGTCAGGACCGGTCGGACGAGGAGTGCGTGCGCACCCTGGTCGCCCAGGCCGGCGCCGCGCTCGGCGTCGCCACCCGGGCCGATCTGCTGGACTACCACCGGCTGCGCGCCGAGGAGTTGGACCCGGTGCTCGCGGACTGCGGGCTCGTCCCGGTCGAGGTGGCCGGCTGGGGCCCGGACGGCACCGCGGCCCCCGCCTGGGCCGATCCGGCCGCCCTCGCCACCACCCCGCGCGGGCGCCACCGCACCACGCTGCTCTCGCCGTTCGACTCGCTGGTCTGGGACCGCGCCCGCACCGAGCGGATCTTCGACATGGCGCACCGGCTGGAGGCGTACACCCCCAAGCACAAGCGGGTGCACGGCTACTTCGCGATGCCGCTGCTGGCCGGCGGCCGGCTGGTGGGCCGGGTCGACCCGGCCCGCGAGGGGCGCACCCTGGTCGCCCGGCAGGTCTCGCTGACCGGTGGCCGCGGACGGGACGCCCGGCACGTCGAGGCACTGGCGACGGCCCTGCGCGAGGCGGCCGCCTGGGTCGGCTGCGACACCGTGCGGGTCGGGGCGCTGCACGACGAGCGACTGCGACCGGCCCTGGAGAAGCTGCTGGCGGACGACTGAGCCGCCCCCGCCGACCCGACCCGACCCTGTCTCTTATACACATCT
>NZ_JOHO01000035.1 GCF_000719705.1 Streptomyces sp. NRRL S-350
CGGAAGCTAAGCCTCATAGCGCCGATGGTACTGCAGGGGGGACCCTGTGGGAGAGTAGGACGCCGCCGAACAATTCTTCAGAAGAACCCCCATCCGGGACCCGGATGGGGGTTCTTCGCATTTCCGGGTCTCCCGTATTGGAGTTCTTCGGCATGGCGCCCGTTCCGGAGCTGGAGTGGGCTACTTCTCGGTGAAGACGAGGTCCTCGATCGGGTGCGTCATCGCACCGTGGAGCCGTTGGTGACTCGACCACGTTCTGCAGACGGGATTCGGATCCCCCGCACCCCGTTGCCGGCAGGAGCCGGAACGGGTGTGAGTGCCCGTCAGTCCGGCCCCGCTTCGAGACCCCGACCGTGCCCGGCTTCCGCCTCAGCCGCCTACCCGCCGGCCGCTGAGGCGGTCTCAGCGCCTGGGCGGTGCCCTGTGCCTGACGCGCCGGGATCCCGACCGGCCGCGTCGGAGCCGGTCAGCGCAAACCGGTCAGCGGGTGGCGTCGTAGGACCAGTTCGGGTCGCGTCCGGTGAGGGCCAGCAGCTCCTCCTGGGCGTCGGCTCCCGGCCGCGTACCGAGCGGCGGATCGAACAGGCCGGTACGGGCCAGATCGCGGTACCCCTGGAACTCGGCGAGCGCGTAACCGGCGGCGCCCGGCGGCATCCGACCGCGTTCGCCCAGCGCCCGGGCCAGGTCCCAGCCGTGCACGACGGTCTCCGCGGTCAACTCCCGGGCGTACCCGCCGACATCGCGCACCCCGTACGGCAGGTGCACCAGGCGGTCCGGGGCGCCCGGCTGGTGCAGGGCGCGCACGGCGGTGTCGGCCGCCATCACCCACACGCCGACGGGGTTGCGGCCCAGCACGTCGCCGTCGAAGCGGTGGCCGATCGACTCCGGGGTGTAGCCGGCCACGGCATGGCAGACCCAGAGGTGTTGCGCGGCGAGGTGGTTCACCAGCGTGCGGACGTCCCAGTCCCGGCACGGTGTCGGGGTCGCCCAGCCATCCTCGGGGACGGCCCGGACCAGCCGGGTCACCTCCGCTGCGGCGGCGATGTAGCGTTCACGGACCTCGATGTGGAACCCGGGTGGGTGTGGACATTCCATCGGAGGGCCTCCCTCCTACCCTGCTTACTCTCAGTAAATCGCCACCGGGAGTCACGTGCCAGACGGGCGGGACGCCGACTTCGGCCGGAGCCGGACGGCGATCGGAGGGTGGCGGTGGGTGGCCGTGGGCGGCCGGAACTCGCCCCCGGTGCTCGCGGTTTGCGGTGGGTGTCCGGCCGGTCGGCGTGGCTTCTCGGGAAGGCTGCGCTCAGGCCCCGGCGAGCTCCGCCAGGATGGCCTGCGCCGCGTTGTGCCCCGGAATGCCGCTGACGCCGCCACCGCGGACTGCCCCCGCGCCGCACAGCAGGACGTTCGGACGGGAGGTCGCCACGCCCCAGCGCGCGGCGGCGCTCTCCGCCTCCTCCTCGGCGAACGGGAAGGCGAGGTCGCGGTGGAAGATGTGGCCGCCCGGCAGGCCGATCTCCCGCTCCAGCTCCGGCGGCGTCCTGGCCTCGATACAGGGCCGGCCGTCGGCGTCCGTGGCCAGGCAGTCGGCGATCGGCTCGGCCAGCACCGCGTCCAGCTGCGCCAGGCTCGCGGCCAGCGCATGCTCCTTGACCTTTCGCTCCCGAGCCTCCCGCTCCCGGATTCCCTGCTCCCGGGCCTCGGCCTCCCGGAAGTGGGGCTCCCCGACGTGGAGGCCCCCGGCCCCGCGGCCGGCTCGCGGGTCGCCGAACAGCCGGGCCGGCAGGTGCAGGCCGAACAAGGTCAGCGTCTGCAACCCCTGCCGCACGGCCTCGGGGCCCAGGATCGACGGATCCGTCAGGGTGTGGCAGTAGATCTCCGACGGCGGCGCCGACGGCAGCCGTCCGGCCCGAGCCTCGGCGTACGCCGCCTCCAACTGCCGGTAGCCCTCGGCGATGTGGAAGGTGCCCGCGAAGGCCTCGCGCGGGTCCGCGGCGGCGTCCCGCAGGCGCGGCAGGCGGCGCAGCACCATGTTGACCTTCAGCTGGGCGCCCTCCGGCGCGGGCCCCGGGTCCTCGCCGAGCAGCCGGGCCAGGGTCGCCGGCGCGGCGTTGACCAGCACCCGGCGCGCCACGGCCGTCGCCTCACCGTCCCGGTGGCGGTACGAGACCTCGGCGTCGCCGCGGCCGCCGCCGTCGCCGGGGCCGCCGCGGTCGGTGGCGATGGCGGTGACCTCGCAGCCGGTCCGGATCTCTGCCCCGGCTGACAACGCCGCCTCGGCCAGTGCGTCCGTCACCGCGCCCATGCCGCCGACGGGGACGTCCCAGTCACCTGTGCCGTTGCCGATCACGTGGTACAGGAAACAGCGGTTCTGCCGGAGCGCGGGATCGTGGGCGTGGGTGAAGGTGCCGATCAGCGCGTCCGTGAGGACCACGCCGCGCACCAGGTCGTCCGCGAAGGTCCGTTCGATCGTCTCGCCGAGCGGCCGCTCGAACAGGGACGTCCAGGCGGCGTCGTCCGCGACCCGCCGCCGCAGCCCGGCGCGGCTGGGCAGCGGCTCGGTGAGCGTCGGGAACACCCGACGGGCGACCTGGCCGGTCATCCCGTAGAAGCTCTGCCAGGCCTGCCACTCGCGGTCGGTGCCGGTGAGCGCCCGGAACGACTCCCGGGTGCGGTCGGGGTCGCCGGCGTCCACCAGCAGACCGGTGGGCTTCCCGTCCCGGACGACGGGGGTGTACGAGGCGATCCGGCGGCGGCGGAGGTCCAACCGCAGCCCGAGGTCCCGCACCACCTTCCGCGGCAGCAGGCTGACCAGGTACGAGTAGCGCGACAGCCGGACGTCCACGCCCGGGAACACCGGGGTGGAGACCGCCGCCCCGCCCACCCTGGGCAGTCGTTCGAGGACCAGAACCCGCTGCCCGGCCCGCGCCAGGTAGGCCGCGGCCACCAGCCCGTTGTGCCCGCCTCCGACGATCACGACGTCGTACCGCGAGGACGCGTTCGTGTTCATCCGGCCACGCTACGACACTTCGCGCGGGTGCGGAACAGCCGTGCACGGGCCTCGCCGGTGCCCTCCCCGGGCACGTGTGGGGTAGCCGTCGGCAGCCACGAGAGGGGGCCGGCCTGGGCCGGAAGGGCGCGGCCGGTCGCCCTCAGCGGCGCGTCACGCCTGCGGGCCGGGGCTCGGCCCGGCCGCCGACCGCCGCTCCCGCCTCGGTCCCGGCGGTCGGCTGCTGCACGGCCTCGGTCCCGCCGTCCGGCTGCGGCATCGCCTCTGGCCCGGCCCGGTGGCCGTACGCGCCGACGGTGGCGGCGGCGAGGAGGGCGACCGCACCCCCGACCACCATGACGGCGGCGGGGGAGGAGTGGTCCACCACCAGGCCGCCCGCCAGGGAGCCGATCGAGATCGTCGCCTGGAACGACGAGGTGAACACGACCCCCGCCCCCTCCGGGGAGTGGGGTGCGGCCGTGTGGAACCAGGTCAGCGAACAGACCGGGACGGCGCCGTACGCCACTCCCCAGAGCATCAGCAGCACGCCCGCGCCCGGAGCGCCCCTCCCCAGCAGCGGCAGCAGCAGGGTCGCGGCGGCCAGCAGGACGGCGGCCCCGCCGAACACCGGACGCAGCGCCCGCGCCGCGCGCCCGCCGGCCAGGACGTTGCCGAGCAGCCCGGCGGCGCCGTAGGCGAGCAGGAGGCCGGTGATCAGCCCCGGTCCGGCATGGGCGGTGTCCGCCAGGAACGGTGTGACGTACGTGTAGCTGCCGAAGTGGGCGACGACGATCAGGAAGGTCGCCGCGAGGCCGGTACGGGTGCCCCGTCCGGTCAGCAGCCCGCGCAGCACGCCCAGACCGGTCACGGTCAGCGGGGGCAGCGGCGGCAGCGACACCAGGAGGGCCGCCAAGACCAGCGCGGTCAGCGCGGCCATCGCCAGGAACGCCGCCCGCCACCCCGCGAGGCCCCCGAGGAACACACCCGCGGGCACGCCCAGGACCGAACCGAGCGGAATCGCGGAGAAGAGCACGGTGTTGGCGCGGGCCTGCTGCCGCTCCTCGACGAGCCGCGGAGCGAGGCCCGAACCGATCGACCAGAACGCCCCGATCACCAGCCCCAGCGCCACCCGGGCCACCAGCACCGCCCAGTACACGGAAGCCGTCGCGTTGAGGAGGTCCGCCAGCGTCAGCACCAGCAGCAGGAGGCACAACATGGTCCGCCGGTCGGCCCGCCGGGTCGCGACGGTCACCACGGGCGCCGCCACCGCGGCCACGATGCCGGGCAGCGTCATCATCAGCCCGGCCGTACCCGGGGAGATCCGGAAGTCGGCGCCGATCGGGGTCAGCAGCCCGATCGGCAGGATCTCGGCGGTGACGAGGGAGAACACGCCCGTGGTCACCGCGACGACGGCGAACCAGCCCCGGGCTCGGGCCCTCGGTCCGGCCGAAGCGCCGTCGGCCGCGTGCGGGGTGGGCGGAAGAGCAGTGTCAGACATGCCGGAAGTCCTGTCCCTGAGCAGTGGATGTCACCGAAGTCCACCAAGCCGACAGGGGGTTGGGCTGGCGTGATTCCGCCTTCGACGTCCGGGCCGCGTCCCGGCCGGGCCTGCCCGCGGAGCGAGTCGAGTGGGAGTGCGGTGCTCGGAGGGGCCGGTTTCGTTGACCCCCGGACGGTTCGGTTCGGTGGGGCGGAGTCCACCGGAACCGCCGGTTCGCGCTGCGGTCCGGTCGTCAGGCGGTCCGGTCGTCGGTCGGTCCGGTCGTCGGTCGGTCCGGCGGAGAGGACCGGAGAGCTGCGGAACCGGGCCGATGGGGTGGGGAGGGGTGGAATCATGGAGCGAGCTGCCGAGCGATGCCGCGCGGCTTGGTCGAGACGGGAGTTGATCGGTGGGGGAGACTCGGCAGGCTGCCCGGAAGCCCAAGGCGGTCCTCGCCGACGCCGAGCGGCTCCAACTGGCCGCAGCCGCGGTCGCCGGTGACTACGGCGGCGCCGTCGACGAAGTGCGCCGCGCTTTCGTCGAGCTGAGGGGGCGGTTGGTCCGGGACGAGCTGGGATCCATTCCGATCGCGCGACTCAAGGACGTGACCGAAGGGCGGCTGAGGGTCGGCGCGCTGGAGGCCGCCGGACTCGCGACCGTGCGGCAGGTGGCGGAGGCCTCGCGCTACACGCTCCAACTGATCCCGGGCGTCGGCGCCCAGACGGCCGCCCAGGCCGTTGCCGCCGCCGGGCAGATCGAGAGGGCCGTCGAGCAGGCGGTGGCGGTGCGCCTGGACGTGGATCGGCAGGATCCGGTGAGTACGGCCCTGGTGGTCGCGCTGCAACGCCTGGTGGCCGCCGGGCCGGACGCAAGACGGGCCAGGGAAGCCGCGGAGCGCGTCACCGCAGAGGTCGCACCGCTGCTGGCCGCCGCGCGGCCGGCCCGCAGCGTGCTGCGCGGGTTGTTCGCCGGTCGGCAGCGCAGGTCGGAGGCGCACGCTGCGGTCGATCGGCTCGATGCGCTGCTGGCGGCATGCGAGGAGCAGGGGGCCCTCGGGCTCTTCGCCCAGGCCTCCGTCGACCTGCTGCGTCCGTCGGCCGGCGCCTTCGAGGCCTGGACGGACTTCGAACTCCGTTCGGCGGAGTTCTACGCCGTCCTCGGTGAGATCGCCGAAGCCGGCCCCGCCGAGCCGGCCGCCGCCGAGGGCTTCCTTCCCCCGGACCTGTCCGACCTGATCCGGGCCGAGCCGTTGGACGGCACCCACTGCCGGGTCTCCCTGCGCGGCTACCAGGCGTTCGGGGTGCGTTTCGCGCTGGCCAGGAAGCGGGTCATCCTCGGCGACGAGATGGGACTCGGCAAGACCGTGCAGGCGATCGCGGCGCTGGCCCACCTGCGGGCGGACGGCCGCACGCACTTCCTCGTCGTGTGCCCGGCGAGCGTCCTGATCAACTGGACCAGGGAGGTCGAATCCCGCAGCGCCCTGCGGGCCTACCGGTTCCACGGACCGGACCGGGAGGCGGCGCTCGCCGAGTGGGTCCGGGACGGCGGTGTCGTCGTGGCGACGTTCGACGGGCTGCGCCGGCTGGAAGTACCGGAGGAGGTCACGGTCGCCATGGTCGTGGTCGACGAGGCCCACTACGTCAAGAACCACGGCACGCAGCGCTCCCGGGCGGTGGCGTGGTGGACGGAGCAGGTGGAACGCGTGCTGTTCCTCACCGGAACGCCGATGGAGAACCGGGTCGAGGAGTTCCGGAACCTGGTGCAGTACCTGCAGCCCGACCTGGTGCCCCGGCTGGACGGCGGCATCGCCGCTGCCGGACCGGTGGCGTTCCGCAGGGCCGTGGCCCCGGCGTACCTGCGCCGCAACCAGAAGGACGTGCTCACCGAGCTTCCCGAGACCGTCCACGTGGACGAGTGGGAGGAGTTCACGCCCACTGATCTCGCCGCCTACCGTTCGGCCGTGGCCGCAGGGAACTTCATGGCGATGCGCCGCGCCGCCTACGCGGACCCGGCGGGGTCCGCGAAGTTGAGACGGCTGGTGGAAATCGTCCAGGAGGCGGCGGAGAACGGACTGAAGGTCGTCGTCTTCTCGTTCTTCCGCGATGTGCTGGCGGCCGTCCAAGGCGCCCTGGAACAACGGGCCTTCGGGCCGATCGACGGTGCCCTCGCATCCGTCCGGCGCCAGGACGTGGTCGACGGGTTCACCGCTTCGCCCGGCCATGCCGTCCTGCTGTGCCAGATCCAGGCGGGGGGCCTCGGGTTGAACATCCAGGCGGCTTCGGTGGTGATCCTCTGCGAGCCGCAGGTGAAGCCGACGACGGAGAGCCAGGCGATCGCCAGGTCCCACCGGATGGGCCAGGTGCGGCGGGTGCAGGTGCACCGCCTGCTGGCCACCGACAGCGTCGACCAGCGGATGCTCGACATCCTCCGGGTGAAGGGGCGGCTGTTCGACGACTACGCGCGTCGGAGTGAGGTGGCGGAGTCGACCCCGGAAGCCGTCGATGTCTCGGAGCAGTCGCTGGCGGCGTTGATCGTCGAGGAGGAACAGCTGCGGCTGGCACTGACCGGGCGCGAGTGAGGCCCGGCGGCCCGGGGCGCCTCGCCGGCCGCGCGGCGGCTGCGGCCGTACTGGCCGTCCGTACGGCGACTCCCGCTGTACGGACGAGGAATCCGGGCGCCCGCACGGCTGTCCGGTGCCTCGGGGCCGACTTTTCGATCACCCCGGCCCCGGGGCGCGCGAAGCCCCTTTCCCCGGGCGCGCCCGGGGCCCCACAATGGGGCGCGGGCGATCACGAAGGCGGGGGAACCGGGGTGGAGTGGCTGCTGGGGATCGGCGGGGCCCTGCTGATCGGGGTGCTGACCAATCTGGTGTACGACTTCGCCAAGTTCGGTGGCTCGCGCCTCGGTTCGCGGATACCGGCGTCCAGGGCCCGACGGGCGAGCCTGTCCCCGGCGGCGCGGGCGCACGACATCCGGGCGGACGGGCTCGCGCCGCTCCTCACCTGGTCGGCGGCCCGGCCGCTGACCCCGGCCTCGTTGGTGACCTCGTACGACGGGCGGATCAGCCGTCCGCACGTGCTGGACCGGGTCGGCTGGGCCGAGGAGGCGGCGCGCCAACGGGCCGCCGGGGCGGCAGGCCGGACGGCGTACGTCTCGCGGCTGACGGTCGACCACGGAGAGCACCCCGCGGCTCGGGTGTGCGAGGTGGGCATCGCCGAGAGCGACTACGCGGAGTGCATGGCCACCACCCGGCTCGGCCGGGAGGACCCGGAGGCGGGCCGGCTCCTGCGCGAGGCGCTGGACCAGGGCCTGACGGGTTTCGTGGCCGCCGCACCGCCCACGATGGTCAGCGCCTGCGTCGCGGTGCGGGACCGCGCCGGGCGGTTGCTGCTCCTGCGCCGCTCCCTGGCAGTCACGACGTTCCCGGGGCAGTGGACGGTCGGGATCAACGAGACGATGAAGTACCGGGACGAGCCGGGCGCCGCCGAGGACTTCTACGGGTTGGTCCACCGGGCGCTGGAGGAGGAGTTGGGGCTGCTGCCGGGCGACGTCGGACCGGCGGTGATCACCTGGTTCGGCTGGAGCGAACCGGCCTCCTGCTACACGCTGGTCGCCACCGTCCGGGCGCGGCTCGACGCGGCTGAGATCGACCGCCGCCGCGACGCCTGCCACAGCACCTTCGAGCACGACATGGCGGTGTGGGTGCCGTTCACCCGCCGCTCGGTGTCCGAGCTGATCGAGGGCGGCGTCTGCCCGGACGGCTCGCACGGCTGGTCGTACCTGGCCCCGCTGGTGGCGTGGGAGGCCTGGCGGGCGGCGCAGCAGGCGCGGCCGTAGTGGGAGCGGCGGTGGCGGTGGCCCGGGGGCGGTGTATGAGCTCGTCTCATGGGGCTGGTGCATGAGGTCGTCTCATGGGGGCGTCCATGAGTTTGTCGCATGACAGAGGCGCATGGGCTTTTCTCATGGGGCCGTCCATGAGCCCGTCTCATGACAGGGGTACATGAGCTTGTCTCATGGCAAGGGTGCATGAGGTCATCTCATGGGCTCGCACATGAGCGTGTCTCATGACGTCGGCGGATGAGGCGGCCTCACAGCGCCCCGGGGGGAGGTCGGTTCACGAGGCCGGGGCCCGGTCAGCGGATGGCGGCCTGCCAGTCCGCGGGTCCGCTCGCCGGGAGGTGGGCGGGCAGGCCAGGGGTCCAGCGTTTGGTGCCGTCCGGCAGGACGGCGAGTGCCTCGATGCCGGGTTGGCGGGCGGCCCAGGTGAGGGCGCGGTCCGGGCCCATGGCGAAGGCGGCGGTGGCCCAGGCGTCGGTGCGGGCGATGCCGGTGCCCGGGGCGCCGACGAGCGTGAGGGAGGCCAGGCCGGTGGCCGGGCGGCCGGTGTGCGGATCGAGGATGTGCGCGCCGCGTTCGGCGGTGCCCGAGGTGGCCACGGCGAGGCCGCTGCCGGCCAGGACGGCGGCGAGCAGGCCCGGTCGGCCGGGGTCGGCGATGCCGATCCGCCACGGTCCGCCGCTCGTCTGCACGTCCCCGCCGCCGCTGACGCAGTACTGCCGGGCGCCGGTGGAGTGCAGCAGGGCCGCCGCCTCCTCGACCGCCCACCCCTTGACCCAGCCGCTGGGGTCGAGCCGGCCGCCGGGCCGCTCGGTGAACCAGCCACCGGTCTCCTCGGCCACCCGGCGGCAGTCGGCGAGCACGGTGAGGACGTCCGGATCGCAGTCGTCCAGGGCCAGTTCCCCCCGGTCGAGGCGGCTGATGTCGCTCTCCGGCCGGTAGGGGGAGAACACCGCGTCGATGCGGTGCAGCCGCTCGGCGATCCGGTCGAGCACGGCGGTGGTGCCCGGGCGGGGGTCGCGGACGGCGATCGAGAAGACGGTGCCCATCACGGGTTCGGCGTGGCGCAGCACGGTGCCTCAGCCCTTGGCCCGGTCGAGGGCGCTCTGCAGCGAGCGGATGTAGCCGTCGCTGGTGTAGGTGGCGCCGGTGACCACGTCGATCCCGGCGTTCTGCGCGGAGATCGCCTCCTGGTTGAGGACGGGCAGGGCGGAGGTGTTGATCTCGCGGTCGCGCCGCTCGGCATTGGGGTACTTGACCACGTCGACGGCGGTGATCCGGCTGCCCGCGAGGGTGACCTGGACCTGTACCGGGCCGTAGCGCGTGTTGACGGTGTCGCCGCTGACCTTCCGGGTGGCACCGGCGGCGGCGGCCGACGACTGGCCGGCCGACCCGGGCGGAGCCGCCGACGCGGACGGCGCCGCGGAGCCGGCCGACCCGGGCGGGGCCGCCGACGCGGCGCCGGTGGGGGCGTTCGACGGCACCGAGACGTCGGAACCGGCGCCGGGGGCGGCTCCGGCACCCGCCCCGGAGCTGATCACCGGGGCCGGCCCGGCCGCGTCGTGCGGTTTGAGGGACAGCAGCAGCACCACCCCGGCGGCGGTGGCGGCGCTGGTGACAACGGCTCTGCGCATGGACGTGACACTCCTCGGGGGCAGGGGGATTTCCGTATCAGAGGGAAAAGCTCTCGTGGTGGATGCGGCCGGGCCGCACCCCGGCCGCCCGCAGCGCGCGGACGGCCTCGTCGGCGAGGGTCTGCGGGCCGCACAGGTAGACCTCGTGCTCGGCGAGGTGGGGGACGAGTCGGGCGAGGGCGGCTCCGAGGTCGCCGACCTGCTCCCGCGAGCCGAGCAGCTCGTGCACGACCGCGCCGCGCCGCCGGGCGACGTCGGCCAGCTCCGCCCGGAACAGCAGGTCCTCCGGCCGACGGGCGCGTTGGACCAGCGTCAGCTCGCCCGGCAGCGTCTCGAACAGCGCCCGCAGCGGGGTGATCCCGACACCGGCCCCGAGCAGCAGGACCCGGCGCTGCCGCAGTCGTCGCCCAGTGAACGCGCCGTACGGCCCCTCGGCCCGCACCTTGGTGCCGGGGCGGAGGGCGGCCACGGCGGCGCTGTGCCCGCCCAGGTCCTTGACGGTGAAGCGCAGGAACTGCGGGTGCGGTGGCGCGGAGAGCGAGTACGGGTTGGCGGCCCAGCGCAGGCCTGGTGCCTGGAACTGGAGGCGGAAGAACTGCCCGGGTTCGGCGCGCAGTCCGTCCAACTGCCGGCCGGTCAGGAACAGCGACACCACGCCGGGGCCCTCGGGCCGTATCTCGGCGACCTGCAGCCCGTGCCGCCGGTCGAGCAGCCACGGCCGGGCGAGCCGGTACCAGCCGAGCAGTGCCGCCGTCCCGAAGTAGAGCGCGTACCAGGCGGCGCGGCCGGGGCCGCCGCCGAGGTCGGCGCCGGTGGCGAGCTGGTGGGAGAAGGCGAGCGCCACCGCCAGGTAGGTGGCGAGGTGCAGGTAGTACCAGGCTTCGTACGGGAGCCGGCGGCGCGCGGCCCGGGCGGAGACGGCGCCGGTGCCGAGCAGTAGCAGCGTGCCGAGCGTGGCCTTGATCATCTCTGGGTAGTGGAAGACGATCTCCACGCCCTCGCCGAGCAGGCCGCGCCCGTCGGTCAGCGCGTAGCCCCAGACGATCGTCAGCACGTGCACCGAGACGGCGGCGACCATCCAGCGGCCGCCGAAGGCGTGCCAGCGCGCCAGCCGGTCCGCGCCGACCCCGCGCTCCAGCGGGGGCAGCCGGGCCATCAGCAGGAGCAGCACCGGGGCGGCGTACCCGGCGAGCAGTCCGGTGATCCGGCCGGCGCCGGTGAGCCAGCCGGCCGCGCCGACGACCGCCGGGGTGCCCGTCCACCACAGCGCGAGCACCCCGAGCGCGCCCACGGCGATCAGCCCGAGCGCGACGGCCGGGTCGAGGACGAGCGGCGGCCGCGGCGCCGCCCGGTGCCCGCGGCCTGCGGGCGCCCGCCCGGGCTGCCCTGCGCCGGGGCGCCCAGCTCCGGGCTGCCCTGCTCGGGGGCGCCCAGCTCCGGCGCGCGGTGAACCGGGCTGCGGCTTCGGTGCGGCGGCAGTGGTCATCGGTAGCCTCCTCAGCGCCAGGCGGCGAGTGCCGCCGAGGCGGACCACGATCGCACCGCAAGCTCTGAGCCACCTCTGAGCGGGCCCGGCCGCCGGACCCCCGTCGCGACCACATCCTCGCAGTTCAGAGCGGTTGTGGCGGCCTACGAACGAGTCGCAGAGGTCTCACGGGTTTCTCATCGCGGCGGTGCAGGATGAAGGCCTCGCCGTACGACCCGAGGGAGCACCATGGACGACACCGCCGACCGCCCGGAGTGGCGCGTCCTGGTCGTCGACGACGAGCCGGACCTGGTCGAGGTGGTCTGCGGCGCCGTCCGCTACGAGGGCTGGCAGGCGCGCGGCGCGACCACCGGCCTGGCCGCCGTCGAAGCCGCCGCGGCCTGGCGGCCGCACGCCGTGGTGCTCGACGTGATGCTGCCGGACCTCGACGGCCTGGAGGTGCTGCGCCGCCTCCACGCGGAGCAGCCCGAGGTGCGGGTGCTCTTCCTCACCGCCCGGGACGCCGTCGAGGAGCGGATCGCGGGCATCGCGGCCGGCGGCGACGACTACGTGACCAAGCCGTTCAGCCTGGCCGAGGTGGTCGTCCGGCTGCGCGGGCTGCTGCGCCGGGCCGCCCCTCCCGTCGCGCCGCGGCAGCCGCCCCCGCACGCGCTGGTGCTCGGCGACCTCGTCCTGGACGACCGCGCCCGCGAGGTGACCCGAGGCGGCGGAACCATCGAACTCAGCCCGACCGAGTACGCGCTGCTCGCCCACCTGATGCGCCACCCCCGCCAGGTGCTCAGCAAGGCGCAGATCCTGGACGCGGTCTGGTCGTACGACTTCGGCGGCCAGGCGCACATCGTCGAGCTGTACATCAGCTACCTGCGCAAGAAGGTGGACGCGGGCCGCAGTCCGATGATCCACACGGTGCGCGGCGCGGGGTACCTCATCAAAGCCGCGCCGTGAGCCCCCGCGACGGGAGGTCCAGCCCCCGCACCGTGAGCCCCCGCACCAGGAGCGCCCGCCCCGGAAGCCCCCGCACCCTGCGGGCCCGCGCCGCCGGGCTGGCCCCGCGCACCCTGCGGGCCCGCCTGATCGCCGGCCTGCTGGTGCTCCTCGTCGTCACCTGTGCCGCCGTCGGGTTCGCCACCACCGCCGCGCTGCGCCACTTCCTGGTCGACCGCCTCGACCAGCAGCTCGCCGAATCCGGCGGCCGCTACGCCGCGAGCCTGGAGCACACCGGCCAGGGCGCCGGCCCCGACACCCGGGCGCAGACCCCGGGCACCCTCGGCGTACGGCTGCTCGGCGGCCGGGTCACGGCGGCGGGCGTCGTCGACGGTGATGCCGACGACACGGACGGCCCCGACGACCAGGACGACCGGATCACCTTCACCCCCGCCCAGCAGCGCGTGCTCGCGGCCCTGCCGGTCGGCGGCCCGGCCGGGGCCCTCGACCTCGGCCGGGTGCAGGGCCACTACCGGGTCCGGGCGGTCGCCGGGCGGGACGGCGACGTGCTGGTCAGCGGCCTGCCGCTGCGCCCCGCCGAGGACACCGTCCGGAGGCTGGAGACCCTGGAACTGATGGTCTTCGCGATCGCCGTCGTGGCAGCCGGCGCCGCCGGGGCGCTCTGGGTCCGCTGGTCGCTGCGCCCGTTGCGGCGGGTGGTGGGCATGGCCGAGCGGGTCAGCGCGATGCCGCTCGCCAGCGGCGAGGTCCTGCTGGCCGAACGCGTGCCGGACGACGACCCGCGCACCGAGGTGGGCCGGGTCGGCGCGGCACTCAACCGGATGCTCGGCCACGTCGGGGACGCCCTGAGCCGCCGCCACGCCGTCGAGGCGCGGCTGCGCGCCTTCGCCGCCGACGCCAGTCACGAACTGCGCACCCCGGTCGCGGCGGTCCGCGGCCACGCCGAACTGGCTCTGCGCCACCCCGGGGACGTCCCGGCGCCCGTGCGGCACTCGCTGGAGCGGATCGACGCCGAGGCGCTGCGGATGGGGGCGATCGTCGAGGACCTGCTGCTGTTGGCCCGGTTGGACGCCGGCCGGCCGCTCGCGGAGGAGGAGGTGGACCTGACCCGCATCGCCCTCAACGCCGTCGCCGACGCCCGCGCCGCCGGGCCGGACCACCGCTGGCGCCTCGCACTGCCCGAGGAGCCGGTCCTGCTCCGCGGCGACGAGCACCGGCTGAGCCAGGTGGCCGCCAACCTGCTGGCCAACGCCCGCACCCACACCCCGCCCGGAACCGAGGTCCGGCTCCAACTCGAACGGGTGGGCGGACAGGTCGAGTTGAGCGTCACCGACGACGGCCCGGGGATCGCGCCGGAGCTGCTCGACCGGGTCTTCGAGCGTTTCGTCCGCGGCGATCGGGCCCGCTCGCGCGCCACCGGGTCGACCGGGTTGGGGCTGGCGATCGTCCGGGCCGTCGTTCAGGCGCACGGCGGCAGGGTGGACGCGGCCAGTCGGCCCGGCCGCACCGTGTTCACGGTCCGGCTGCCGTGATGGCTCCTTGACGGCTCCCTGATGGCTCACGGTCCGGCTGCCGTGGTGGCTCGCGGTCCGGCTGCCGTGGCTGCGGGCAGCGCTGCCGAGCGTGCCTCCGTAGTGTCCGTCGGAGCTCCGGCGGTCGTCCGGAAGCGCTGCCGGTAGTCGGTCGGCGTGGTGTCGAGCCGACGGCGGAACGCGCGGACGAGCGTGTCGGTGGTGCCGAACCCGCAGGCAGCGGCGATGCGTTCGAGTGTGGCGTCGCCGGACTCCAGCTGGTGGCGGGCGAGTTCGACCCGGGCCGACTCGATGTAGGCGCTCGGCGTGGTGCCCAGCTCGGTCTTGAAGATGCGGGTCAACTGCCGTTCGCTGACGTGGGCGTGGGCGGCGAGATCCGGGACGGTGAGCCGGCCGGAGAGGTTGCGCAGGATGTGGTGGCGCAGCTCCTCGATCCGCCGGGTGGTCGAGACCGGCTCCAACGGGACGCTGAACTGGCTCTGGCCGCTGGGGCGTTTGAGGTACATCACCAGCTGGCGGGCGACGCGCAGGGCCAGCTCCTCGCCGAAGTCGTCGGCGACCAGGGCGAGCGAGAGGTCCAGGCAGGCACTGATGCCGGCGCCGGTCCAGACGTCGCCCGCGCGGATGAAGATCGGATCGGCGTCCACCTCGATCTCCGGGTGCTCGGCGGCGAGTTGGCCGGCCGTGGACCAGTGCGTGGTGGCACGCCGACCGTCCAGCAGTCCGGCGGCGGCGAGCAGGTGGGCGCCGACGCAGACGCTCGCCACCCGGCGGGAGCGCGCGGCCAGCGTGCGGACCCGGTCGACCACCGCCGGGTCGGTGAGCGCGCGGACCCGGCGGCGGTCGTCCAGCTCGACCGAGCCGGGCACCAGCAGGGTGTCGATCCCGCCGCGCGCCGCCTCGTCGAAGGTGACGTCGGGCAGGATGCGCACGCCCGCCGCGGTGGTGACCGGGGCGAGGGTCTCGGCGGCGAGGACGACCCGGTAGCCGGCGGCGTCGTCGGTTTCCCGCCGCACCAGCGAGAACACCTCGGGCGGCCCGGTCACGTCGAGCAGGTCGACACCCTCGAACAGGACGATGACGATCAGCCGTTGCGCGGGTCCGGTTTCCATCAGCGCCCTCCCTCGATGTCGGAATCTGCAGGTTAGACGACATTGCCGACACGCGCGGGGCGCCCGTAGCGTTTCCGGAGGCAGGCCGCACCAGGCGTGACCTGCGAAAACCCCACCCCTCGTACGTGAAAGGCGGCACCGTTGTGCCCACGACGACCCTGCGCACCCTCAACGGACTCGACGACGAACCCGCATCGCTCGGTGACTCGACGCTGATCCTGGTCGACTACCAGAACACCTATGTGCGCGGCGTGATGGAGCTGACGGGCTGGCAGGAGGCGCTGGACGCCGCCGCCGACCTGCTCGGCCGGGCCCGGGCGGCCGGCGCCACCGTCATCCACGTGATCAACGACGGCGGCGAGGGCACCCCGTACGACATCCGGACCGAGATCGGCCGGATCCACCCGAGCGTGGCCCCGGCCGAGGGCGAGCGGGTGGTGGTCAAGCAGGCGCCGGACGCCTTCGTCGGCACCGACCTGGGCGGCCTGGTCGAGGCGGCCGGCCACCGGGACGTCGTCGTCGCCGGGTTCATGACCCACATGTGCGTCGCCTTCACCACGGCGGGCGCCTTCCTGCGCGGCAACCGGCCGACCGTCGTCGCCGCCGCCTGCGCCACCCGGCCGCTGCAGTCGGCGGGCAGCGAGCTGACCGCCGCCCAGGTGCACCGCGGCGCGCTGGCGACGATCGGGGACCTGTACGGGGTGGTGGTGGAATCCCCGGCGGACCTGGGCTGAGCCGAGCCGAGTCGAGCCCCGCCGGGGCCGGATCGAACCGCGCCGGCCCGCGATCGCCCCGCCACCGGTCGTCCCGACCGGGATCGCCCCGACCCGATCGCCCCGACCCGATCGCCCCGCTCCCGGGAGGGGGGAGCGGGGTGCGGGCCGGGTGCGCGGCCAGGGGGTGCGGGCCTGCCCCGCGCCCGGGCAGTCCGCCATGGATTCGGTTCTCGCCGAACAGTCTTGCGGCGACGCCGGTTCCGGGTGACGATCGCGACCGTGCTGCGAATTCTCTTCGGTACGGACGACCTGGAGCGGATCCGGGTGGCAGAGCATCCGGACATGTCGATGGAGCTGTCCCTCAGCGTGCACGCGCTGGTGAACGGACAGCGCGACCCGCGCTTCCAGGCGTGGCGGGACAGCCTGCGGGCCTCCTGGACCCCGCGCACCGCGCTGCTCTTCGACCTCTACACGGCCTCGGCGATCCCGGAGTTCCTCACCGTGCGGCGCGACCCGGGCGCCACCGAGTGCGCCACCGCCGAGGCGCCGGAGGCACCGTTGCGCGACCACCTGCGCTCGGTCGGCGGGGCACGGCAGTTGAGCGCCTTCGCGCGCGGCGTGGCGGCGGGGGACCGCCGGGCCAGGAAGCTGCTCGGCCACGTCACCGCCGAGTACCAGACCCGGGCGATCGACCCCTACCGGCGGCAGATCGAGACCATCGTCACCGTCGAGCACCGGCGTCACCGACGGATCACCGGGCCGGACCAGGTGCTCCGCTCGCTGCACCCGGCGGTGTCCTGGCGCCGCCCGGTGCTCAGCTTCCCGTTGGCCGACGGCTGCCGGCACGACCTGCGGCTGGACGGTCGCGGCCTGCTGCTCCAGCCCTGCGTCTTCGGCCCCCGCCGCCCCGTCATCGCCCGTTTCGAGAATCCGGCGCAGCAGCCCGTCCTCCTCTATCCGGCCCGGATCGGTGGACCCTTGCGCGCCGAGCCCGGACCGACTCCGGGTCGTACCCTGACCGCCCTGCTCGGCCAGACCCGGGCGGCCGCCCTGGAGACCGTCGCCGTCCACGGCCCGTGCTCCACAAAGGAGTTGGCCACCCTCCTGGGCATCTCCACCGCCTCGGCGAGCGAGCACGCGACCGTTCTCGCCGACTCCGGCCTCACCGTCAAGGACCGCACCGGCCGTACCGTCACCCACCGCACAACGCCGCTCGGGCAGGCGCTGCTCGCCGGTCGTCTCCCGGCACCGGAGGCCGTGGGCGGACCCGCCTGACGCCCCCCCGCTCCCGCCTGACACCCCGGCTCCCGCCTGACACATCCCGGCCACCCGGGTGCACCCCGGCCACCCAGGTCCACCCCGGGCACCCAGGTGCACCCCCGGCCACCCGGCGACCCCACCCGCCGGTACCCCACCCCCGGTGTGCCCGAGCTCCACGCCTCCGGCTTTCGACAGAGCAGGACTCATCCCCAGGTCGTAGCCGGAGCCGCAGCCCCGCCCCCGACAATGGGCGGATGCCTCCCACCTCCCGAAATCCGTTCACGGCCCCCGGCGAGCAGACCCGGGGTCTGTGGCGCGCGCTCGCGGAGGTGGCAGCCGGCGCCTGGCTGGTGCTTCTCAGCCAGGAGCTGCTGCGCGGCGGGGGCCCGTCCGGGGTGCTCCAACTCCTCCTGGGCGCCGTCGCCCTCGTCCTGCTCGCCGTCCGCCGCCGCTTCCCCACGACGAGCCTGCTGGGCATCGCGGCGGTGGTGGGTCTGCTGCCCGCCGCGGGGCTGCCGGCCGCCGTGACCGCGTACACGACGGCCAGGCACCTGGTGGTCCGTCGGCGCCGGAGCGTCGTGCTGCTCGCCCCGACCGTCGTGGCGACGTCGGCCTGCGCGGCCTTCGCCCCGGTGGTCGGGCTCGGCGGCCACTCGTTCGGGGTGGCGTTGGGCGCCGTGCTCGCCGCCACCACGCTGATGGTGCCGGGGCTCCTCGGTGCCTCGGGCGGGCAGGAGGAGCGGTTGCTGCGGGCGCTCCGGGAGCGGGCCGCCGCCGCGGAGGCGGCCCGCCGGCTCGCGGACAGCGAGTCCCGGATCCATGAGCGGTCCCGGATCGCCGCAGAGATGCACGATCTGGTCGGCCACCGGCTCAGCCTGGTGTCGCTGCACACGGGCGGCCTGGAGATGGCCCTGCAGAAGGAGTCGCCGGAACTGCGCGACGAGGCGGCTCTGGTGCGCCGGGCGGCCGCGGAGGCGATGCGGGAGCTGCGCGAAGTGCTGGGTGTGCTGGGCCCGTTGGGGCGGGACACCGGGACGGACGCGTTGACCGACACGACGGGCACCCGCGCCGACGTCGAGGCGCTGGCAGCGGAGTCGCGCGGCGGCGGCATACCCGTCGAGCTGTCCTGGGACGGCCCCGACCTGACCGACCGCGCGGCGCAGGTGCGGCGTGCGGTGCACCGGGTGGTGCGCGAGTCGCTGACCAACGTGCACCGGTACGCCGCCGGGGCCCGGGTCAGCGTGGCGGTCACGCACACCGACGACCGGGTGGACGTGCTCGTGCGCAACGGCCGTCCGCCCGCGGCCCCGGAGGCGGCGACCGGCCTGGGGTCGGGGCGCGGCCTGGTGGGGCTGCGGGAACGGGTGGCGCTGCTGGGCGGCACCCTGGAGGCGGGCCCGACGCCGGCCGGTGGCTTCGCGGTGACGGCGCGGATCCCCGCGCAGCCGGACCCGGGGGCGAGCCGCGCCGCGGGGGGTGTGCCGGCGCTTGAATCGCCGTCCGAGTCGCGTTCCGACGGCTCACCCGCCGGTGTCCAGCGCCGCGTCGTGACGGCCCTCAGCGGGCTCCTCGGCCTGCTGGGGGTGGGCGTGATGATGACGGGCGCCCTCGCGCTGGTCGGTCAGGCGTTCCCGGACCCCGTTCCCCGCACGCACGAGCGGCCCCGGATCGGGATGTCCCGCGCGATGGTGGAGGAGGCCGTGTACGGCGACAGCGCGGCGGTGCGCGCGGCGGCGACGGGCCGCGAGCCTCCTCATCCGGACTCCGTGACGAACTGCCTGTACTCGACGTTCCCGTTCGAGGACGAGACGGCGCCGGCCGAGGGCCCCGACCCGGCGGCCTCGACGACCGCGGGGGCAGGGGCGGGGGAGGACCCCGGTCACCTCCGGATCACCCGGTTCTGCTTCCGTGACGATACGTTGGCCACGATCGACCGCTTCACCGTTCCGGTGGTGTCGCGCACACCGCCCTGGGAGTCCCGATGACCGCGTTTGCCCCAACCGCCCCCCGCCCGATCCGTGTCCTGCTCGCCGACGACGAGGAGCTGATCCGGCACGGCGTCCGGCTGATCCTGCGCCATGCCGAGGGCATCGAGGTGGTCGGTGAGGCGGCGAACGGCGAGGAGGCCGTGCGGGTCGCGGGCGAGACCCTTCCCGACGTGGCCCTGGTCGACGTCCGGATGCCCGTGCTCGACGGGCTCGCCACGATCGAGCGGCTCCTCGCCCTCAGCCCCCGGCCGCAGGTCGTCATGCTGACCACGTTCGGCGACGAGGGGAACGTGACGCGCGCGCTGCGGTCCGGCGCCACCGGCTTCCTCCTGAAGGACGAGGGCCCGCAGGAGCTGATCAGCGCGGTACGGGCCGCCGCCGCGGGCGACGCGGTCCTCTCGCCGAAGGTCACCCGTACCGTCATCGAGCGCATGCTCGACGGCACCGGCACCGGCACCGGCACCGGCCACAGCAGTGGCAACGGCGACGGCGACAGCGGTGGTCACCGCTACGGGGACCCGGCCTCCGCGTCCGGCCCCGACCCGCGGCTGTCGGCGCTCACCGGCCGGGAGCGCGACGTCCTCGCGCTGCTGGGCCAGGGCCTCGCCAACGCGGAGATCGGCCACCGACTGGGCATCGGCGTGGGCACGGTGAAGACCCACGTCAGCGCCGTCCTGGTGAAGACGGGTACCGACAGCCGGGTCCAGGCGGCCGTCCTCGCGTACCGGGCGGGGCTGGTGTCCTGAGCCGCGGCCGGGCACCCCGGCTCTGTCGAAGGGCAGAGCCGGTCGTCCGCCCCGAGGACTACGCGCGCCTCCGGGCCCGACCTTCGACAGACGCCTCATCCACTCCCTGAGGCCGACGGTTCGGCGTTGCGGCGCGCCGAGGATGAGAGGCAGTCACCCCACCTCATCCCCGTCACCCCGGAGCTGACATGCCACCGCAGGCCGCCGCGCCCGTGCCCGCCCGTTCCTCCGCCGCCCACTCCTCGGCCGGCCCTACCAGCCCCACCAGCCCTACCGGCCCTACCGGTCCTACCAGCCCTGCCGCCGCCACGGCCACCGGGCTGTGCAAGGTCTACGGCCGGGGCGAGACCAGGACCGTCGCCCTGGACTCGGTCTCGGTGGAGTTCGGACGCGGCCAATTCACCGCGATCATGGGGCCGTCCGGCTCCGGCAAGTCGACCCTGATGCACTGCATGGCGGGTCTCGACTCGGTGTCCGCAGGCTCCGCGCGGATCGGCGACACCGAACTGTCCGCCCTGAACGACCGACAGCTCACCCGACTGCGCCGGGACAGCGTCGGGTTCGTCTTCCAGGCGTTCAACCTGCTGCCCACGCTGACGGCGTCGGAGAACATCACCCTGCCGATGGACATCGCGGGCCGCAAGCCCGACCGGCGGTGGCTGGACACGGTCGTGTCGACCGTCGGCCTCGCCGGACGGCTGGACCACCGCCCCGCCCAGTTGTCCGGCGGCCAGCAGCAGCGGGTCGCCGTGGCCCGCGCCCTCGCGTCCCGGCCGGAGATCATCTTCGCGGACGAGCCGACCGGCAACCTGGACTCCGGGGCCGGCGCCGAGATCCTGGCCTTCCTGCGGTACTCCGTCCGGGAGTTGGGCCAGACCGTCGTGATGGTCACCCACGACCCGACGGCCGCCGGGTACGCCGACCGCGTGGTCTTCCTCGCCGACGGCCGGCTCACCGACGAGCTGGACGCACCGACCCCCGAGGGCGTCCTGGACCGGATGCGGCGGTTCGACGCCAAGGCCCGCACCAGCTGACCAGACCGTCCGCCGCCCGCCCGAACCACCGCCACGCACCCCAGGAGTGGGAGCACCACCATGCTGCGTACAGCCCTGCGCAACGTCCTCGCGCACAAAGCCCGACTGGCCATGACGGCCCTCGCGATCGCGCTCGGCGTCGCCTTCGTCACCGGCACGCTCGTCTTCGGCGACACCGTCACCCAGGCCCTTCGCGGCGCCTCCGCCAGGAGCCTCAAGGACGTCGCCGTGGTCGTCCAGGCCGAGTCCCGGCGGAACTCCCGCACCGAGGCGGACGACACCCGGTCCACGGCGCTCACCGGTGAGCTCGCCGACAAGGTCCGGACCGTGCCCGGCGTCACGTCCGTCCGGGCCACCGTCAACGGCGACGCCACGCTGGCCGCCAAGGACGGCCGGCCGTTGAACGCCGACACCGGTTGGCAGAACCTGGCGACCAACTACTCACCGGACGCGCCCGGCACGGACCGGGACAGCCGCTTCCCCCTGCACGCCGGGCGCGGCCCCGCCGCCGACGGCGAGATGGCCCTGGACCGCCGGACCGCCGAGAAGGCCGGCTACGCGATCGGCGACTCCGTCCGCTTCGCCACCACGGGCCCCACCCTCACCAAGGAGCTGGTCGGCACCGTCGACACCGACGACCCCCGGGTGACGGCGGGCGGCAGCCTCGCACTCTTCGACACCGGCACCGCGCAGCGGCTCTTCCTGCAGGCGGGCCGGTTCGACGAACTGGCCGTCGGCTCCGCACCCGGCACCGACGACCAGGAGCTCGCCGGCAGGATCCGCGCGCTGCTGCCCGCCGACGGCATCACCGTCACCAGCGGAGCCCAGCTCGCGAACGAGCAGGCGGCGCAGATCGCCGAGAACACCAAGGAACTCACCCGGGTGCTGCTGGGCTTCGCCGGGGTCGCGCTGTTCGTCGGCGTGTTCATCATCGCCAACACCTTCACCATGCTGATCGCCCAGCGGAGCCGGGAGACCGCGCTGCTGCGAGCCGTGGGGGCCTCGCGCCGACAGGTCGTCCGCGCGGTCCTCGCCGAGGCCGCGCTCCTCGGGCTCGGTGCCTCCGCCGCCGGGATCGCGCTCGGAACCGGCATCGCGGCCGCCGCGCGGCCACTCCTGAACGCGGGCGGAGCGGGGCTGCCCGGCGGCCCCCTGGTCGTCTCCGCGGACGCGCTCGCCCGGTCCGTCCTGGTCGGCGTCGGCATCACCGTGCTCGCCGCCTGGCTGCCGTCCCGCAGGGCCGCGCGGGTCGCGCCGGTGGAGGCACTGACCACCGTCGACCAGTCGCCGCCCCCGCGCGGCACGGTGGTCCGCAACAGTGTCGGCGGGCTGCTCACCGGGGCCGGGGTCCTCGCGCTGCTCCACCTCTCCACGCAGCGGAGCGGATCCGACAGCAACCTCCAGACCGCCGCACTCGGCTCGGTGCTCACGCTGACCGGCATGATCGTGACCGCGCCGCTGCTGTCCCGTCCGCTGGTCCGGCTCGCGGGGGCGGTGACCACCCGGCTCTTCGGGGTCAGCGGCAAGCTCGCCAAGGAGAACGCGCTGCGCAACCCGCGCCGTACCGCCGCCACCGCCTCCGCCCTGATGATCGGGCTCACCCTGATCACCGGCCTGAGCGTGACCGGCAGTTCGACGAGCGCCGCGCTGGAGGAGGCGGCAGTGGGCGGCCTGACCGCGGACTACGTGGTGTCCAACGCCGGCCCCGGCCTCGGCATCGACCCGGCGTTCGGCGCGAGGGTGGCCGACGTCCCGGGTGTCGCGGCGGCGGCGCCCGTCGCCTCCGCGGCCCTGGGCGTGCGCGGCACGTACGCCACGCTCACCGGCGCCGACCCGCAGCGGTTCGCCGCCGTCTCCGACCTGACGTTCACCAGCGGCTCGCTCGCCGACATCGGCCCCGGCAGGATCGCGGTCTCCGACAAGCTGGCGGAGGACGCCGGACTGGCGAAGGGAGACACCTTCCACGGCACGGTGGGCCTCGGCCGCGACCAGGAACTGACCGTCGTCGGCGTCTACCGGCAGACCCGGGCCGTCGGCGGCGCGGTGGGCACCATGGCCGACGTCCTGCCCCACGCGGCCGGCGGGCAGTTCGACAGCATCCTGGTCAAGGCCGCGACCGACCGGAACACCGGCGGCCTCGACCAGGACATCCGCAACGCCCTCGGCAACAGCCCGCTCCTCCAGGTGCAGAACCGGGAGCAGGTGACGAAGGCGCAGTCCGGCCAGGTCGCCGCCGTGCTCGACATGATGTACGGCCTGCTCGGCATGACCGTCGTCATCGGAGTCTTCGGCGTCATCAACACCCTGGCCATGTCGGTGTTCGAGCGGACCCGGGAGATCGGACTGTTGCGCGCGATCGGACTCGACAGCAAGGGCGTCAAGCGGATGGTGCGACTGGAATCGGTGGTGATCTCGCTGTTCGGCACCGTCCTGGGCATCGGCACGGGGATCTTCCTGGCCTGGACGTGCGGCAGCCTCAGCCGCGCCTCGCTCCCGCACTGGGAGCTCGTGCTGCCCTGGCCGCGGCTTGCCCTGCTCCTGCTGCTCGGCCCGGCGATCGGAGTGCTGGCCGCTCTCTGGCCGGCCCGACGGGCGGCCCGCCTGAACACCCTGCGGGCGATCGGCGCGCAGTGACCCGGCTGCGGGCCGGCGCCCCCGGAGGAGGAGGTTCAGGGGCTGGTCGTGCGGGCGGCGGCGCGGCGGGGCTGGCGGGGGAGCGGCAGGGCGAGGGCTTCGGCGGAGGCAGGGGGGAGGGCGAGGGCCGCGGCGGTCTCGGCGGGCAGCGGGTGCAGGCCGAGGAGCGCGGCGGTGAGCCGGGCGGTGGCGCGATGCCAGTCGGGGACGCGCTGGAGCATGGCGTGGCCGCTGCCGGTGACGGTGTAGCCGCAGACGCGGGCGCCGGCGGCGCGGCTGCGGGCGGCGAAGGCCCGGGTGTCGGCGGGGGCGGTGACGGTGTCGCGGTCGCCGTGCAGCATCAGGACGTCCCGGCCGGCCAGGTGTTCGCACGGATCCTCGGCCGGGCACCAGGGGGCGAGGGCGATCAGTCCGGTGACGGCCGGGTGCCCGCCGGCCTGCAGGGCGGCGCGTCCGCCCATCGAGTGGCCGATCAGGACGGTCGGCACCGGCCCCAGCAGCGAGGCCAGTTCGTCCAGTGCGGTGACCGCGTCCTGCGCGGCGTCGGCGCGCGGACCGTTCCAGCCGCGGTGCCGGTAGCGGACGGTGCCGACGGCCACCCCGGCGTCGGCGGTGGCCCTGGTGAGGACGCGCAGGAAGCCGTTCATCCGCAGCAGGGGAAGGTTGAGGCGCGCGGGCCGGCCGAGGTTGTGCTCCTCGCCGCCGTGCAGCACCAGGACGGCGGCCCGTGCGCCGTCCGGGCGGGTCCGCCAGTGCAGCGCCCGGTGCCCCACCGCGCCGTCCGCCGTCGCACCGCTCACTGCCGCCCCGCTCACTGCCGGCCTGCTCACTGCCGCACCGTCCCGTCCGCCCTGCCCGCGCCCTCGGGGTCCGTCCGTCCGGCCTCGGGACCGCCACTGTAACGCCGGGCGGGCCCGGGCGGTTCACCCGAGGGGGCCAGCCCGGGCACCGGCTGCGCGCGGCCCGGACGGAGGGCTGCTATCCACGAAGGGTGGGGGGCCGCTTGCGCCCGCTCGTGGCGCCGTGTCACCGAGTGGAGGACTCCGTGGCTCAGCAGCTCGCACTGACCGTCGATTTCGGGTCGGGTTTCACCGAGGCCTGGTCCAAGATCGCGAAGGTCATTCCGCAGTTCATCGCCTTCCTGGTGATCCTGGTCATCGGCTGGTTCGTGGCGAAGGCGATCGCCGGGATCCTCGACCGGGTGCTGCGCCGGATCGGCTCGGAACGGGTCTCGGAGCGGTCCGGCATGGCCGCGCGCCTGCACGGCTCGAAGTACGACATGACCGGCATCATCTGCAAGGTCGTCTACTACGTGGTCCTGCTGATGGCGCTGCAGCTGGCGTTCGGCGTCTTCGGCCCGAACCCGATCAGCGTGATGATCCACAGCATCGTCGCGTGGCTGCCCAGGGCCATCGTCGCCGTCGTGATCGTGGTGGTCGCCATGGCCATCGCCAACGGCGTGCGCGACATCGTGGCGAACTCGCTGGCCGGCGCGTCGTACGGCCGCACCGTCGCCACCATGGTGTGGGGCTTCATCGTCGGGCTCGGTGTGATCGCCGCGCTGGGCCAGGTCGGGATCGCCACCGCGGTCACCGGGCCGGTGCTGATCGCCGCGCTCGCCACGATCGCCGGGGTGCTGGTGGTCGGCGTCGGCGGCGGCCTGGTCATGCCGATGCGTCGGCGCTGGGAGCGGTGGCTGGACAGCGCCGAGCAGGAGACCGCCCGGCTGCGCGGCAGCTCGTACCAGGCCGGCCGCTCCGACGCCCTCGCCAACCAGCCCGCCCGCCCGACCACCCAGACCGGCCCGGCCACCCCGCCGGCCCCGGGCATCGACCCCGGCGGCCCGGGCGACCGGCCGATGTAGCCGGGCAGTGCCGGTACGAGTGCGTCGGCGTCGGCGTCGACGGCGGTGTGCGGGGCTCAGACCTCGAGCAGGTCCTGCTCGCGCACCAGCCAGCAGATGGCGGTCAGCCGGAGCACGGCGTAGTCGTAGCCGACCGGCTCCCGCCAGCCGATCTCGGCGAGCGCGTCGAGGAAGCCCAGCGCGTAGTCCGACAGTTCCTCACGGTCCAGGGGCCGGGGCGCGAGCTCCGGCCCCTGCGCGTACAGCAGCTCGCGCAGCATCGCCGCGTGCTGGTCGACCGCCGCGACGAAACCGGGCTCGAAGGCGAACTCGGCCAGCCGGGGCGTGAACGCCGCCACGATGCCGGGCAGCGGGCAGCCGGCCGGCTCGTCGGGGGAGCGCCGGAAGGAATCGTCGGAGGTCGCGAACATCCGTCCACCGTAGGCGAGCCCGGGCGCGGGTTCGGGCCGCCGTGACGGTTCCGTGCTGAGACCTTTGCCACCCCCGGCCGCGGGCCCCCGGCGCCGGTCGCAGCGGCCGGTACGGTCCGTGATCCGGCCGGTTCCCTGCGCTCACGACCGGGTGGTCTGCACCACAATGGTCCGCATGGATCTCCGCATCTTCACCGAACCCCAGCAGGGCGCGAGCTACGACACCCTGCTCAAGGTCGCCCGCACCGCCGAGGAGCTCGGCGCCTTCAGCGCCTTCTTCCGCTCCGACCACTACCTGAAGATGGGTGACGTCGACGGCCTGCCCGGCCCCACCGACGCCTGGATCACCCTGGCCGGACTCGCCCGCGACACCAGCACCATCCGCCTCGGCACGCTGATGACCGCCGCCACCTTCCGGCTGCCGGGCGTCACCGCCATCCAGGTCGCCCAGGTCGACGCGATGAGCGGCGGCCGGGTCGAGTTCGGCCTCGGCGCAGGCTGGTACGAGGCCGAGCACGCCGCCTACGGCATCCCCTTCCCCAAGGAGAAGTTCGGGCGGCTGGAGGAGCAGCTGGCGATCATCACCGGGCTGTGGAACACCAAGCTCGGGGACACCTTCGACTTCGCCGGCCGGTACTACACGCTGACCGACTCGCCCGCGCTGCCCAAGCCCGTCCAGGACCGCATCCCGGTGCTCGTCGGCGGCCTCGGCCCGAAGCGCACCCCGGCCCTCGCCGCCCGCTTCGCCGACGAGTTCAACCTGCCGTTCGCCTCGGCGGACGACTCCGCCGCCCAGTTCGGCCGGGTCCGCGCCGCCGTCGAGCAGGCCGGGCGCCCGGCCGACGCCCTGGTCCTCTCCAACGCCCTGGTCGCCTGCGTCGGCCGGGACGACGCCGAGGTGGCCCGCCGGGCCGCCGCCATCGGCCGCGAGGTCGACGAGCTGAAGGCCAACGGCCTGGCCGGCACCCCGGACGAGGTGGTCGAGCGGATCGGCCGGTACCAGGCCGTCGGCAGCGAGCGGGTCTACCTGCAGATCCTCGACCTGGACGACCTCGACCACCTGGAGCTGATCGCCTCGCGGGTCGCCCCGCAGCTCGACTGACGGCCGGGCCCGGCCCGCCGCGGCCGGGCCGCCGTTCGGCCGGGCCCGCTCCGACCTCCGCGCTTTACTCGTTCTTGGGAATGCGCCATGCTCCAGACCAGGTAACGGCGGGGGG
This sequence comes from Streptomyces sp. NRRL S-350, assembly GCF_000719705.1. GTDB lineage: Bacteria > Actinomycetota > Actinomycetes > Streptomycetales > Streptomycetaceae > Kitasatospora. The sequence continues at coordinate 26,885 of NZ_JOHO01000035.1, forward strand.
AGATCCGGTGAGCGGGACGGGAACGGCACGGGCGGCGGCGGGGCCACGGGTGCCGCCGCCGCGCACCGCCGGGGAGCGCGTCGTCCTCCCGCCCGCCCACGACCCGCCCGTCCTGCACGAGCTGCGCGGCCCGGGCCCGGCGGCCCTGCGCTACCCCGCCGGAGACCTGCTGGTCGTCTCCGGCCTGCCCGGGAGCGGCAAGAGCACCCTGATGCGCCGCTGCGTGCGAGCCCCGCTGATCGACTCCCAGCTGGTGCGCGAGGAGTACGCGGCGCGCCTGCCCGACCGCCTCCCGTACGCGCTCTACCGGCCGCTCGCCAGGCTCTCGCACTACCGGCGGCTGCGCCGCGCGGTGCTGGACGGCGGGCCGCTCGCGGTGCACGACTGCGGCACCCTGCCGTGGGTGCGGGCCTGGCTCGCCCGGGCCGCCGCCCGGCAGGGGCGCCGGGTGCACCTGCTGCTGCTCGACGTCGACCCGGCCGAGGCGCTGGCCGGGCAGCGGCGGCGCGGGCGCGGCGTCTCCCGCTACGCCTTCGCCCGGCACCGGGCCGTCGTCGCCCGGCTGCGCCGGGGGATCCTCGGCGCCGGGCGGCTGCCGGCCGACTGTGCGTCGGCCGTGGTACTCGACCGGGCCGCCGCGCGCGCCCTGCGGGAGATCGACTTCACGGCGTCGTAGTCTCGGCGGGTCCGCGCCGGGCAGCGCGCCGGCGGGTCCGGCCGGAGCGTGCCGGGCGCGGCCGAGACTCCGCCGACTCCCCCCGTCAGGAGCGCAGATGCGCCGTACTGTCCGGGTGCGCTCGCGTGCCCCCCGCCTGTTCCCCTGCGCCGCCGCGCTGGTGGCCGCCGCCGCGCTGAGCCAGTTCGCGGCACCGGCCCCGCAGCGGGCCGCCGCCACCGCCCCGACGACGGTGTGCGAGGGCGGTGCGGCCGGTGCCGGGGCCGACGCCTCCGGGGTCGCCGCCCGGAAGCCGGCCGACAGCCGGGCCGGGAAGGACCCGAATGACGTCAGTGCCGCCCGGGCCCGGGCGATGCAGGCCGACCTCGACGACCGGCTCGCCGCACTCCGCGCCGCCAAGGCCCGGATCGGCGCCCCGACCACCGTCCCGGTCTACGTCCACGTCATCCACGCCGGGGACTCCGGGAACCTGGACGACGGCGCGGTCGCCGCCCAGATCGACCACCTCAACGCCACCTACGGCGGCCAGGGCGAGGGCAACGCCCCCACCCAGTTCCACTTCGAGCTGGCCGGCACCGACCGGACCGACAACGCCTCCTGGTACACCGGCATGACCCCCGGCTCGGCGGCCGAGCAGGCGATGAAGAGCACCCTGCGCAAGGGCGGCCAGAGCGCCCTCAACCTCTACACCGCCCGGCTCGGGCAGTCCCTGCTCGGCTGGTCGACCTTCCCGGACGCGTACCGGTCGAACCCGACCGACGACGGCGTGGTCGTGCTCGACGCCTCGCTGCCCGGCGGCTCCGCGACCCACTACGACCAGGGCAACACCGCCACCCACGAGATCGGCCACTGGCTCGGCCTCCTCCACACCTTCCAGGGCGGCTGCCTGTCCCCGGGCGACTACGTGGACGACACCCCGGCCGAGCGCAGCCCCTCCTACGGCTGCTCCGAGGGCCGCGACACCTGCCCCGGTGCGGGGCTCGACCCGATCCACAACTTCATGGACTACAGCTACGACTCCTGCATGAGCCAGTTCACCCCGGGCCAGGTCCAGCGGATGGCGAACTCGTGGGCCGTGTACCGCAGTTGAGTGCAGCGCTCGCCCGCCCGGACGTCCGCCCCCGTCATCCGTCCCACCGTCCGCCCCCCATCCAGCCGCACCCTCCGGCAGGAGCAACCGAAGGAGCAAGGGCATTGAGTGCCAATCCCCGGATCGTCGTCGGCGTGGACGGCTCGCCCGCCTCTGAGCAGGCGCTGCGCTGGGCCGTCGGCTACGCCAAGGCCGTCGGCGGCACGATCAGCGCGATCGCCGCCTGGGAGTACCCCGCCTTCTACGGCTGGGCGGGGCAGGGCGTGCCGACCGTCGAGACCCTCAACCCCGAGGAACTCGCCGGCCGGACCCTCGCCGAGACCGTCACCAGGGTGGTCGGCTCCGACCCGGCCGTGCCGATCACCGAGGGCGTGATGCCCGGCCACGCCGCCACGGCCCTCCTGGAGGCCGCCAAGGGCGCGGCCCTGCTCGTCGTCGGCAGCCGCGGCCTCGGCGGGTTCTCCGGCGTCCTGCTCGGCTCCGTCAGCCGTCACCTCACCGAGCACGCGCCGTGCCCCGTGGTCGTCGTCCGCGAGGGCCAGGCCCCGGCGTGACCCGCCGTCGCGACCCGTCACCGGGCCGCCGCGCGGGGGACCGGGAGAGGATGGAGCCATGCCAGAAGGTGACTCCGTCTACCGCGCGGCGGCCCGGCTGCACGACACCCTCGCCGGGCAGCTGCTGACCAGCGCCGACCTGCGCGTGCCCGCACACGCGACCGCCGACCTCTCCGGCCGCCGGGTGCTGGAGGTCGCCCCGCGCGGCAAGCACCTGCTCACCCGCCTCGAAGGCGGCCTCACCCTGCACACCCACCTGAGGATGGACGGCCGCTGGGAGGTCTACCGCCCCGGCGAGCGGTGGGCCGGCGGGCCGGCCTGGCAGATCCGCGCCGTCCTCGGCACCGACCGCGGCACCGCCGTCGGCTACCGGCTCCCCGTCGTCGAACTGCTGCGCACCGCCGACGAACAGCGCGCCGTCGGCCACCTCGGGCCCGACCTGCTCGGCCCCGACTGGGATCCGGCCGAAGCCGTCCGCCGACTGCTCTCCCACCCCGCCCGCCCCCTCGCCGAAGCCCTGCTCGACCAGCGCAACCTCGCCGGCATCGGCAACGTGTACGCCAACGAGCTCTGCTACCTGGCCGGCGTCACCCCGTGGACCGAGGTCGGTGAACTCCCGCGCCCCGACCGCTTGGTGGACCGCGCCCGACACCTGTTGGACGCCAACAAACTGCGCTCCGGCCACATCACCACCGGCGACACCCGGCGCGGCCACCAGCACTGGGTCTACGGCCGGGCGGGGCGCCCCTGCGCCCGCTGCGGCACCCTCGTCCTGACCGCCCGCCAGGGCACGCCCCCGCAGGACCGGGTGGCCTACTGGTGCCCGTACTGCCAGCGCGGCCCGGCCCCGGCGGGCGCCACCCTCCGTCCGTCCCGGGGCGGCGGAGGACGCCCGCCGGGGCGGTGAGGCGGCCCGGTCAGAGCTGTTCGACCAGGGCGGGGTGGCGGGGGTCGTCCACGCGGACGGTGAGGTCGGCGAGTTCACCGGGAGTGGTCTCCGCCTCGTAGCGGGCGTAGGCGGGGAGGGTCCACTGCTCCTCGGCGGGGGTGCGGCGGGCGAGCGCGGCCGGGGTGAGGGCGAGGTGGACGGTCAGGTCGAGGGGCAGCCAGCGGCCGAGGAGGAGCTGGCCGTCCAGCAGCAGGACGCCGCCGGGCGGGAGCTCGGTGTACGGGGCGCGGGTCGAACGGTCGGTCGCCGGGTCGCGCAGGGACGGCAGGACGCGGCCGGTGCCGCCCGGCTCCAGCGGGTCGAGGACCTCGCGCAGCAGGGCGCCGTCGTCCAGCCAGAGGTCGTGGAAGGCGTCCGCGTCGTGGCGGCCGTACTCCAGCCGGACCGAGGCGGGGCGCAGGAAGTCCGCCGCCGACACCCGCAGCGTCGGGCGGCCGCGCAGCCGCAGCGGCTCCACCAGGGCGTCGGCGAGCGCGTCGGGACGGGCGGCCGCGGCGCCGTCCACAGCCACCCGCAGGCGGCGCCCGTCGGAGCCGGGCAGGGCGGTGACGCGGTCGGCGAGCAGTTCGGCCAGGTTGTCGGGGGAGATCGGGCGAATCCGCATCGGCCCATCCTGCCGTGGGCGGTCGGGGTCGGCGCACGGGAGGGCGGGGGTCGGGACGGCGGGCGGGCGTGCGAGACGGTGGATGCGGCCCGCGTGGAGGCGGGTCGCATCGGCGGCGAGGCTCCGGAGGTCCCGGCCGGGGACCGGTCGCGCAGGGCTCCGGTGCGGCTCGCCGGTCGTGGCCTTCGATCGGCTGACGCCGCCGGCCGCCGGCCCGGGGACGAACAGCGCGGCTCCGCTGACCAAAGGGGCGGCCGCGGCGGTCCGGCAGGTGTACCCGGACGGCCGAACGCCCGCACGGCCCCGCCCGCCGGGGGCGCCCCGGCCCCGAGCGGCAGCCGGCCGGCGCCGGTTTCGGCCGCGGGCCGTCCCGCCGTCCCCGAGCGCGTCCCCGAGCGCGCCCCCGAGCGCGTCCTCGGGCGCCCCGCCACGGCCGACCGCCCCCGGGTGTCAGCGCTTCGCCGGCGGGTGGTCCGCGAGGTCGGCGAGGACGTCGGCGTGGCAGGGGAGAGGGGCGCACCAGCAGCCGAGGCGGCGCCCCCGCAGGGGCGGCACGAGAGCGAGGAGGTCGGGGCGGGCGAGGAGGTACGCGCGGTACTCGGTGACCATCTCCTCCCGGCTCAGATCGGGCCCCGGACGGAACGGGCAGTGCAGGGGCGATTCGGCGAGGTGCCAGCCGCCGCGGTGCATGGCACGCCCGACGTAGACGACGTCGTCGTAGTCGGGGTCGTCGCGGTGCCCCTTGAGGTTGACCACGGTGGTGCGGCGCGATGTGCTCTGCATGCCGTCCATGCTGGTGCAAGCGGGGCGGCCCGGCAGGCCGGGGCGGGGCGGCCCCGCCTTGACACGGTTCCGGGCCCGGCGTAGCAAAAGAGCATGCGCCATCCGCATGCGACCGGTGGGGCCCCCGGGGCGCGGTCCGGGCCGGACCGGCCGCGGGAGGCCGGCTCCGACGCGGCGGGCCCGGCGGCCACCCCGGCCACGGGCGAGCCGGCCCGGCCGGACCACCGCCTGGACGAGCTGCTCGCCGAGGCCGTGCGCCGGGCGCTCGAGTCCACCGGGGCGTACGGCGCGATGGTGTACCTGCGGTCCCCGGACCGCAGGTCGCTGGTGCTGCGGACGATCGCCGGGGTGCCGCTGTCGGTGCTGAGCCCGTTCCGGCGGATCGCGGCGGCCGGACCGCTGCCGGTCGCGGTCTGCTTCCGCAGCGGGCACCGCATCCTGCTCGCCGACACCGAGGACACCATGCGGCGCTTCCCGCGGCTCGCGGTCGGCCTGCCGTACGACTTCGCCTCCGCCTGCCTGCCGGTGGCCCACGGCCACGAGCGGTTCGGGGTGCTGAGCGCGCTGTGGCCCGCCTCGGACGAGGGCGTGCCGGGGCCCGCGGGCCCGCAGCTCGCCGCCGTCGCGGACGAACTGGGCGCCGGGCTGGCCGCGCTGGAGGCGGCCGGGCAGTCGGTGGACCCGGTCGGGGACACCACCGTGGTCGAACTGCCGCCGCCGTCGGTGCCGACCACCCGGGTCGGGCTGTTCGACTGGAACACGGCCACCGGGGCGCTCTCCGCCGACGCCCGGTTCCGGGAGATCTTCGGCTTCGGGCCGGGCGAGTTCGACGGCACGGTGGCCGCCCTGAACCGCCGGATCGCCCCCGGTGACCTGCCGGCCTTCCGGGCCGCCGCCCGCACCGCCCTGGCACACGGCGAGGTGCTGGCCGCCCGCGTCCGGGTGCTCGGACCGGACGGCCTGCCGCACCCGGTGGAGCTGTGGGCACGGGTGCCCGCCGCGATCTCCGACGGCCGGACCCACCTGGTAGGCGCGGTGCTCGACATCCGGAGCCTGACCGCCGCCGCGGCCGCCGTCGAGCGGCTGCGCGAGGGCGTGTTCTCGCTCGACCCGGACGGCCGGATCAACTACGCCAACCGCGCCACCGAGCCGCTGCTCCGGGCCCGCCGCGAGGACCTGGTCGGCCACCACCCCTGGGACGTGCTGCCCTGGCTCGCCGACCCCTTCTACGAGCACCGCTACCGTGCCGCCCTGCTCTCCCAGCAGCCCACCGTCTTCCTCGCCGCCCGCCCGCCCGACGGCTGGCTCGCCTTCTCGCTGTACCCCGACGCCCACGGCGTCACCGGCCGGGTGGTCGCCGCCGAGTCACCGCCCGGCGACGCCGCCCCGCCGGCCGCCCCGCCGCCCGCACCCGCCGCCCGCACCGACGTCGGCGGCACCCACCACCTGCTCCAGCTCGCCAGCGCGCTCACCGAGGCGGTCACCGTGCGCGACGTCTGCCGGGCGGTGGCCGACGAGATCCTGCCGGCCTTCGGCGGCCAGGAACTCGCCATCTACGCCGTGCGCGACCAGCACCTGCACCTGCTCTCGCAGGCCGGCTACCCGGACGGCTTCCTGGACGGCTTCGAAGGCACCCCGATCGGCGCCCGCCTCCCCGGCGCGGAGGCGCTCAGCACCGGCACCCCGATCTTCTTCGAGTCGGTGCGCGACCTCGCCGCCGCCTACCCCGGCCTGGCCCTCGACGAGATGGGCGCCTGGGCATTCCTGCCGCTGATCGCCTCCGGCCGCCCGATCGGCAGCTGCATCCTCGGCTTCGACCGCCCGCGCCCGTTCACCGTCGAGGAACGCGGCCTGCTGACCGCCCTCGGCGGCTTCATCGCCCAGGCCGTGGAACGCGCCCGGCTGTACGACGCCGAGTTCGCGCTGGCCCGCGGCCTGCAGCAGGGGCTGCTGCCGCACCGCCTCCCCGAGGTGCCCGGCATCCGGATCACCGCCCGCTACCTGCCCGGAACCCAGGGGATGGAGATCGGCGGCGACTGGTACGACGCGATCGTCACCGACGGGGACGTCACCCTGGTGATCGGCGACGTCGAGGGCCACAGCGTGGCCGCCGCCGCCGCGATGGGCCAGCTGCGCAGCGCCGTCCGTGCCTTCGCGACCGGCGGCGAGCCGCCCGACATCGTGCTCGCCCGCACCAACCGGCTGCTGCTCGACCTCGACCTCGGACTGCTGGCCAGCTGCTGCCTGGTCCGGCTCACCCCCGCCGACGGCACCGTCCGGATCGCCCGCGCCGGGCACCTGCCGCCGGTGCTGCGCCACCCGGGCGGCCCGGCCGAGGTACTGGAGGTGGCCGGCGGCCCGCTGCTCGGCGTGGACGAGCGGGCCGCCTACCCCGTCAGCGAGCTGCGGCTGCGGCCGGGCGCGCTGCTCGCCCTCTACACGGACGGGCTGGTCGAGGATCCCGCGGTCGCGATCGACCAGGGCGTGGACCGGCTGCGGGCCGCCATGGCCCGCGGCGCGGCGGGGGAGGACCTGGACGAGGCGGCCGAACGGCTGCTGCACGAGGTCGGCTCGACCCACCGGGTGGACGACGTGGCGCTGCTGCTGACGGCCTTCGGGTGAGCCGGCCGGCCCCGTGCACACGGCCGCCGGAGGCCTGGCGGGCGGGCGACTTTCGTCGCCGCGGGCGGCGACGAAGGTGGACGGCGCGGGCGTCGGGCGGCCGGTTAGCCTCGACGGGTGGATGCGATCGCGCGGGCCTGGAAGAAGGCGGTTCGGACGGCACTGCCCGGGCCCTGGCGGCCCCGACGGGTGGTGGGCGAGGCCGCGCTCGCCCTGCTGATGGGCGGGCTCGCCGCCCTGGGGGAGTTCGCCGCCGGCACCGGCCTGGCGGTGCCGTTCGGTCTGGGCGTCGCGGTGCTGTGGGTGCTGCGCCGCGGGCTCCCGGCCACCGTGCTGCTGGCCGCCGCGGCTGCCACGGGCTGGTCGGCGGGGCCGGTGCTGCTGCTGATCTGCGCGGGCTGGGCGGCCGGGGCGCGGATCCGCCGGGTCTGGACGCTGGTCGCCATCTTCGCGGCGGGCTGGGCGCTGTTCACCGTGACGAGCGTGGTGAAGGAGGCCGCCTCGTTCTCGCCCAAGCTACTGCTCGGCCTGTCCCTCGGCGGGTTCCTGGTGCTCGCCGTGCTGCCCGCGCTCTACGGCCGCTACCGCGCGCAGCGGCGCGCCCTGCTGGACGCGCTGCGCGAGCGCAACGACCAACTGCTGCGCGAGCGGGTCATGGTCGTGCACCAGGCGCGGCTGCGCGAGCGGCACCGGATCGCCCAGGACATGCACGACAGTCTGGGCCACCAGCTGGCGCTGATCTCCGTGCACTCGGGCGCGCTGGAGGTGGACCGTACGCTCACCGACCGGCAGCGGGAGGCGGTCGGGGTGCTGCGGCAGGCGGCGGTCGCGGCGATGCGCGAGCTGCGCGAGGTGGTCGGGGTGCTGCACGACGAGTCGACGGCGGTGCCGCCCGCTCCGGGGGCCTCGTCCGCGGGTGCCGCCCGGGGCGGCGCGGACGGGGTCGGGGAGCTGGTGGAGTCCTCCCGCGCGGCCGGGGCGCAGATCGAGCTCACCCGGGAGGGCGAGCGGCGCCCGTTGCCGGCCGCGGTCGACCATGCGGCGTACCGGATCGTGCAGGAGGCGCTCACCAACGCGCACAAGCACGCCCCCGGCGCGCCCATCGGGGTCGCGCTCCGGTACGAGCCCGACGCGCTGGTGGTGGAGGTCACCAACGCACGCGCGCCGGAGCTCGTGGGCGTGCGCGCCGGCGCGGGGGCGGCCGTCAGCGGCGGCCAGGGGCTGACCGGGCTGCGGGAGCGCGCCCGGTTGGTCGGCGGGATGGTGCACGCCGGGGTGACGCCGGACCAGGGCTTCCGGCTGGCCGCCGTGCTGCCGTACGAGGGGGCGGAGAGCACCGGGGAGGGCGCCGCGGCCGCCGCCGGCGTCGACGCCGGGGACGACGGCTGGGTGTTCGACGGCCTGCCGCCGGCCGACGGGGCGGACGGTGGGCGGCGCAGCCCGGTGCTCGGCTGCGCGGTCGGGGTGGTGGCGGTCGGGCTGACCCTGCTGGGGCTGCTGGTCTGGGGCATCGTGGCGTTCGTCGACGGCAACCGCGACGCGACGGTGCGCAAACCGCTGTACGACCGGATCCAGGTCGGCACGGCCGAGGCCGAGGTGCTGCACGAGCTGCCGCCGGGCAACAGCTTCTTCACCGAGGGGTACGAGCGCACCGGGCCGACCCCGCCGGAGGGCGCGCAGTGCCGCTGGTACTCCCTGGTGGGCACGCACGCGGACGGCTGGAACGAGGACCACGCGGCCCGGTTCTGCTTCCGGGACGGGGTGTTGGTGGAGAAGCAGCAGTACGTCGCCACGGGCTGACCGGTGGCGCCGGGGGCGCCGGGGGGCCCGGGGATGCCCGGGCGGGGGCCGCGGGTACCGCCGAGGCCCGGGGGCGGGGCGGCCCGGTGCGGATGTGAGGATGGTGCCGCAGCCGACGCCTGTTCGAGGGGAATGCCAGCGTGATCCGAGTCCTCGTCGCCGATGACGAGCCGCTGATCCGGGCCGGGATCAGGATGATCCTCGGCTCCGCCGACGACATCGAGGTGGTCGCGGAGGCCGCCGACGGCCGGGAGGCGCTGGAGCTGGCGCGCTCGCACCGGGTCGACGTGGTGCTGCTGGACATTCAGATGCCGGTGATGGACGGGCTGACGGCGCTCGGGGAGCTGGCGAGGGTCGCCCCCGGCGCACGGGCGCTGATCCTCACCACCTTCGGGGAGCGTGAGAACGTCCTGCGCGCCGTGACCGAGGGCGGCGCCGGCTTCCTGCTCAAGGACACCGCGCCGAACGAGCTGATCCAGGCCGTCCGCGCGGCGGCCGGCGGGAACGCCTTCCTCTCCCCGGCCGCCACCCGGCACATCGTGGACTCGCTGGCCACCGGGCGCGGCGGTTCGCTGGCCGCCCGCAGGGCCGCGGCCCTGCGCCGACTGGAGGTGCTCACCGGGCGCGAGTCGGAGGTGCTCGCGCTCCTCGGGGAGGGGCTGTCCAACGCCGACGCGGGGGCGCGGATCCACATGAGCGAGGCCACGGTGAAGACCTATGTGAGCCGGATCCTGGCCAAGTTGGGCTGCGAGAACCGGGTCCAGGCGGCGCTGCTGGCGCGGGACGCGGAACTGGATGCGCGGAGCTGAGCGTGTTCGACCGGTGACGTACGGTGTCGGGTGTGGTGGATGCCACTCGACGGCCGTGCGGAGTCGGGAACTCCGGGTTCGTCGGTGACGGTCGGTCAGGTGTCGGTCGCAGTGTGTCGATGGTGTGCCGCGCCTCACGGATGGACAGATGTGAGTGCGGGCACGGAAGTTGACTGTTCGATCTTGGAAATTCGGTCAAACCCGGTCAAAGCGGGCGTCCTTTCTTGATCGATACCGCCGGTAACAGTCAACTGACCTGCGACGTCGAAGAATTGCTTGCCGCGCCCAGGGGATGCCCCTAGCTTCATTGGCGGCGCAACGAGCGCCACCCGGGTTCACCCCGACGCACCGCCCGCCGACTGACCCACGGCGCGAGGGTGGTGCCCGCCGACGAGGCCCGCTCGAACAGGGCGGTCGGCGAGCGGAGGTGACCGGGGCGGCACGACACGTCCGACGCGTGTCCGGCCGCCCGACGAGTGCGGTGAGTGGAGAAGGGCCCATGTCCCGGGCCTGGTTCCGCCTGCCCGCCCGGGGCTTGTCGAGAGGACCTGTATGAATTCCCGTCACGAGACCGCCGCTGCCACCACCTCCACCACCGCCACCAAGCGCAACCGCGTCCGGCTGGCCGTGGTGGCGGGCGCCGCCATCGCGGCCCTGCCGGTGGCCGGCCTCGTCACGGCCACCTCGGCCTCCGCCGCCACCGGCTCGACCTGGGACTCCGTCGCCCAGTGCGAGAGCGGCGGAAACTGGAGCATCAGCACCGGCAACGGCTTCCACGGCGGACTGCAGTTCACCCCCAGCACCTGGAAGGCGTACGGCGGCACCGCCTACGCCCCCCAGGCCAACCAGGCGACCAAGGCGCAGCAGATCACGGTCGCCGAGAAGGTCCTCGCCTCCCAGGGCCCCGGGGCCTGGCCGGTCTGCTCGCAGAAGGCGGGCCTGAGCAAGGGCGGCGCCCCGGCCGCCGTCGACACCTCGGCGGACTCGGACGCCCCGGCGGCCAAGCCCGCGGCCAAGCCGGCCAAGCCCGCCGCCAAGCCGGCCACGAAGGCGGCGAAGCCCGTCGTCAAGCCGCAGGGTGCCGAGGCGGCGCAGGGCCGGCCGTCGGCCAAGCCCGCGCTGTCCGCGCCGGTCGCACCGAAGAACACCGCCGTCGGCAGCTACACCGTCAAGAGCGGTGACACCCTGAGCGGGATCGCGGCCAAGTTCGGCACCGACGTCGACAGCCTGTACGGCAAGAACGCCCGCACCATCGGCGGCAACCCGGACCTGATCTTCCCGGGTCAGACCCTGGCGGTCTGACGCCCGGTCCCGGGGCGGTCCGCCGGGCTGACGGGCCCGGTGGATGTGACGGTCCGCCGGGCTGACGGGCCCGGTGGATGTGATGGCCCGCCGGGCCTGACGGACCCGGCGGATCCGACCGCCTCAGGGACCTCGACCGTTCGACGGCCCGCAACCGTCTGACGGAGTGTGCGACCGAGACTCCGGCGAAGTGCCCGACCCGGCTTCCGCCGGAGCTTCGCGACCCTGCCCGAGCGGCTGCCCTCAGCGGGGGCAGTCGCTCGGTGTGCGTTCCAGGGCAAGGCGGCGTGCACGCCAGGGTGAGACCCCGGCGCACACGCCGGGGTGGGGGGCGCGCCGAGGTGTGGTTGAAGATTGAACGCGATGTCCGAATGTCGCCGGAGGTTTGAAGCGCTCCCGGCCAGGATCGAGTCATGTCCGAGATCGGAACGAGGAGTTCTGGAGATATGACGATGAGCGGTACGGCAGTGCTCGACGGCAAGGTGGCTCTGGTGACCGGCGGCAGCCGGGGGATCGGGGCGGCGGTCGCGCTGCGGCTCGCCGAGGACGGGGCCCATGTGGTCCTGACCTACCAGGGCGGCGCGGAACAGGCGGAGGAGGTCGCCGCGAAGATCACCGCGACCGGGCGGAGCGGCTGGGCCGTCCGGGCCGACAGCGCCGACCCGCAGGCCGTGCGGGCCGTGGTGGCGGCGGTCGCCGAGCGGTTCGGGCGGCTGGACGTCCTGGTGAACAACGCGGGCGTCGGCGCGCTCGGCCCGATCGGCGGGCTGGCGGAGGCCGACGTCGACCGGGTGCTGGAGGTGAACGTCCGGGCTCCCTTCCTGTACGCCCAGGCGGCCTCCGCGCACCTGGCCGACGGCGGCCGGATCGTCACCATCGGCAGCTGCATCGCCCAGCGGGTCGCCTTCCCCGGCGCCACCCTGTACGCGACCAGCAAGGCCGCGCTGATCGGGCTGACCAAGGCGCTGGCCCGGGAACTCGGCCCGCGCGGGATCACCGCGAACCTGGTCCACCCCGGTCCGATCGACACCGACATGAACCCGGCGGACGGCGAGTCCGCGGAGTACCAGAGCGGGCTCACCGCGCTCGGCCGCTTCGGCACCGGCGCGGAGGTCGCGGGCGCCGTCGCCTACCTGGTGGGCGAGGACGGCCGGTACGTCACGGGCGCGGAGCTGGCGGTGGACGGGGGCTTCGCGGCCTGACGCCGGGGCGGAGCCGGAGCCGGTGCGGTGTCGTGCCGGGCGGTCGTCGGCGTGCGCGCTTACGATCACCCGGCACGACCCGTGCTCCCGATCGTGCTCCCGGACCGGATTCCCGACCGGTTCTCCGACCGGTTCCCTCCGGTTCTCCGACCGGTTCTCCGTCCCGGCTCCACGATCGGGCTCCCGACCGAGAGGTGTGCCATGACCGCAGCGGAAGACCCGATCGAGTTGCTGGCCCGGGCGCTGGCGCAGACCGCCGGGCTGATCGACGGCACCGGCGTCGAACTGGCCGGCCACCCGACGCCCTGCCGGTCCTGGGACGTCGGCGACCTGATCAGCCATCTGCTGCACGACCTGCGGCAGTTCACGGTGCGGGCGAAGGGCGGGCAGCCGGACTGGTCGCAGCCCTTCGAACGGGTGGAGGAGGACTGGCTGCACGCCTTCGAGGCCGGGGCCGAGGAACTGGCCGATGCCTGGCGTGCGGCCGGCGACCTCACCGGGACGCTGGAACTCCCGGGCGTCGGCACCCTGCCGGCCCGCTTCCCCGTGGACCAGCAGATCGCCGAATTCGCGGTCCACGGATGGGACTTGGCCCGGGCCACCGGCCAGTCCACCGACGGCCTCGACCACGAGGTGGCCCTCACCGCCCTGGCCTGGGCCCAGGGCGCGCTCAAGCCCGAGTACCGCGGCGCCGAGGAGGACCACCACGCCTTCGGCCCGGCCGTCGCCGCGCCCGAGGACGCCCCGCCGTACGATCGGCTCGCCGCGTACTTCGGACGCGACCCGGCGGCGCCGATCGTCCCGTAGCGGAGCGACGGCCGCCCGGGGCCGGACCGCCCGGCGGCCCGAAGCCGTCCGTCGGCAGCCGGTACACCGCCGGGTCAGCGCGCCCGCCGGGCCGCCGCCTGCTTGATCGCCTCGCGGATACGCGGGTAGGTGCCGCAGCGGCAGACGTTCACGATCTCGTCGATGTCCGAGTCCGTCGGGTTCGGCGTGCGGCGCAGCAGAGCGACCGCCGCCATGATCTGGCCCGGCTGGCAGAAGCCGCACTGGGCGACGTCGCAGGCCAGCCAGGCCTCCTGGACGGGGTGCAGGACGTCCCCGTCGGCGAGGCCCTCGATGGTGGTGACGGCGTGGCCCGCGCAGGCCTTGACGGACCGGGTGCAGGGCTGGAACTCGCTGCCGTCGAGGTGGCTGGTGCAGGCGCGGCAGACGCCCACCCCGCAGCCGTACTTGGGGCCGGTGACGCCGAGCTTGTCGCGCAGCACCCAGAGCAGCGGCATGTCGTCCGGGGCCTCGACGCTGACGGGCTGCCCGTTGAGGACGAAGGTGTGGGTGGGCATGGGGGGCGGGATCCTCGGCTCTGGAAGGTCAGAAGGTGATGGGGAAGGAGCGCGGGCCGGTGCCGGTCGCGCGGGCGTAGGCGTTGGCGACGGCGGCGGAGGCGGCGGGGACGCCCAGCTCTCCCGCGCCGCCGGGCGGCCCGCTCGGCGGCATCAGGTGGATCTCGACCACGGGCGGGGTGTGGCGTTGCCGGGCGTAGTGGAAGTCGCTGTAACTGCTCTCCCGGAAGGCGCCGTCGTCGAGGTGGTTGCCGGCCTGGAGGATCACCGAGATGCCGTCGACCAGGGCGCCGGTCAGCTGCGCCTCCAGGCCCCGGGGGTTGATCACCCGGCCGACGTCGGCGGCGATCACGGCCTTGGTGACCCGGGGGGCGGCCGGGTCGGTGGCGTCCAGTTCGACCAGGTAGGCGACGGTGCCGCCGTTCTCGTCGTGGTAGCCGATGCCTTGGGCCCGGCCGGGGGGCATCGGACGCCCCCAGTTCCCCTTCGCGGCCACGGTGTCCAGCACGGCCCGGCCGGCGGCGCTGCGCAGCCGGGCACGGCGGAAGGCGACTTCGTCCTGGCCCATCCGGCGGGCGAGTTCGTCCATGACGATCTCGTCGGAGACCCGGACGGTGCCCGAGAAGACCGAGCGCCAGCTGCCGGTGTGCAGGTCGAGCGGCAGTTCCGTGAGCAGTTGGACGGGGACGCCGACGTTGTACGGGATCTTCTCGGTGAGCAGGAAGAACAGCTCGGCGGCGGTGAGCCCGGCGATCGGGAGGTCGTAGCCGGCGGCGGTGAACGCGTCGCCGAGGCCGTGCCCGAGGTCGGTCCGGACGGCGGCGACCCGGTGCTCCCAGCCGAGCACGCGGTCGAGGCCGTAGGTGGCCCGGATCCGGTGGTGGCTGGCCGGGCGCATCCGGCCGTGGCGCATGTCGTCGTCGCGCGTCCACATGAGCTTGACCGGGCGGCCGGCGGCCTTGGAGACCTGGGCGGCCTCCAGCGCGGCGTCGAAGAACAGCCGGCGGCCGAAGGAGCCGCCGCCGCGTACCACGTGGACGGTGACGGCGTTCTGCGGCAGGCCGAGTTCGGTGGCGACGGCCTGCTGGGCGACGATCGGGCTCTGCGAGGCGAACCACAGTTCGGCCCGGTTCGGCCGGACGTCGGCGACGGCGGTGAGCACCTCCATCGGGGCGTGGTTGACGAAGGCGAAGTCGAACTCCGCGTCCAGGTGCTGGATGAACAGGGGCGCGGGGGGGAACGGCGCGTGCGCGGCGCGGAGTCGGGCGCGGACGTCGTCGGTGGACACCCCCGCCGCCGGGCCGGGGTTCCAGACGGTGCGCAGCGCGTCGCGGGCCTTGAGCGCCTGGTCGAAGGTCTCGGCGAGGACGGCGACGCCGCTGGGGATCCGCACCACGCCAAGCACCCCGGGCATGGCGCGGGCGGCGGAGGCGTCCAGGGACTCGAGGGTGCCGTTGACGGTGGCGGGGCGGGCGACCACGGTGGGCACGGCGCCGGGGATCCGGAGGTCCCCGGCGTAGGTGGCGCGGCCGGTGACGAGGTCGCGGGCGTCGATCCGGCCGGTCGGCTTGCCCACCAGGCGCTGCTGGTCGGCCGCCTTGGGGAGGGCGGGGACGGCGGGGGCGGCGATCGCGGCCGCGGCGGCGGCGAGTTCGCCGTAGCCGAGCCGGCGGCCGTCGGGGGCGAGGACGGCGGAGTCGGCGGTGCGCAGGGTGGTCGCGGGAACGTTCCAGTGCTCGGCGGCGGCGGTCACCAGCCGGGCGCGGGCGGCGGCGGCCGCGCCGCGCACCGGGTCGTACAGCGCCCGGATGGAGTTGGAGCCGCCGGTCAGCTGGTTGAAGAGCAGTTCGGGGCGGCCGTCGGAGAGCGGGACGTCCACGTCGGTGAGCCGGGCGTCGAGTTCCTCGGCGACCAGCATGGCGATCGCGGTGGTGAGGCCCTGGCCGACCTCCAGCCGGGGCAGGTGCAGCACGGCGCGCCCGGCCGGGGTGAGTTCGAGGACCAGCAGGTGGGAGGTCGGCAGCCCGGCGAGGATCATCGCGTCGCCGAGGTCGACGATGTCGGGGATGCCGGGCAGGCCGAGCAGTTGCGGGGGCATGGAGCCCCGGGTGGCCGAGGCCGCCCGGACGAGGGCCTGCGCGGTGGCCGGTCCGGTGCCGGGGGCGCCCTGGGGGACGGCCTGCGCGGTGGCGGTGGCGGTGGCGGCGGCGTCGAGGCCGAGACGGGCGGCGACGGTGAGCGTGGGCGCGGCGAGCAGGTAGGTGAGGAACCGTCGGCGGCCGGTGGAGTCCGAGGGGGCGGGGGAGGTGCTGATGGGAGGAGCCCTTCGAGCCGGAGAGGGCGACGGATCGGGTGGGCGCGGGCGGCCCCGGCCCCGGTGCCGGATCGCGAACGCCGTTGAGCATAGGAGGGGGCTACAGACGGGTCAACACGGTCAAAATTGGCCCCTGGACTGGGTGGTAGGGCTCTTGCAACGTTCTGCGGCCGCGGATTCGGAACGGGTACGGACGGCGCTTCGGGCGTGCGGGCGAGGGCCCGGCGGGAGGTGCCCCGCGCGCCCTTCGAGCCCAACGAGCCGACGTCGTACGGGGGTTCACCGCTCGCTCGGCGGTGCGGCGGTGAGCGGAAGTGGCCCAAGACATTCCTTGATCACTGGACCTGTCGGATGGGCCGGTTTCTGCCTAGGGTGGTGGCGAACCGTCGCCGACGGTTGTGAACCCCCGGCTCGCGCGCCGCCCGTCCGTGCGTCGTCGCTGTCGCTCGTCCGTGGGTGGGGGCCGGGGGACAACGGGGGACCGGTGACGTTCCGTCACCACAGAAGGAGAGACGTGCCGACCGACCGAGCCGCCCGGACGGGCCGCTTCATACCACCCACCGGGCCCCAGCGGACCCTGGCCGCAGCCCAGTTGGCGAGCGCCGTGGGTGACGGCGCGTACTACACCTGCTCCGCGCTCTACTTCACCCGTGTCGTCGGCATGTCACCGACCGCGCTCGGCCTCGGCCTCGCCGTCGCCTGGGCGCTCGGCTCCGTCGCCGGAGTGCCGCTCGGCCACCTCGCCGACCGGCGCGGACCGCGCCGCACGGCGGTGGCGCTCGCGCTCGCCGCCGCGGCCGTGGTCGCCGCCTTCCTGGTGATCCGCTCCTACCCGCCGTTCCTGCTCGCGGTCTGCCTCTACGCCACCGCGCAGTCCGGGCTGACCGCCGCCCGCCAGGCGCTGGTCGCCGGACTGGTGCCGGCCGGGGAACGCACCGGCCTGCTCGCCCACCTGCAGTCAACGCTCAACGGCGGCCTGGCGCTCGGCGCCGCCGTCGGCGGCATCGCGCTGAGCGTCGGCACCCGGACCGCCTACCTGGCCGCCTTCGTCGTCACCACGATCGGCCTCCTGGCCGGCGCGCTGGTCCTCCGTCGGCTGCCCGAAGTCCCGCCCGCCCCGCAGGAGTCGGGCACCGGGCCGCGGCTGGCCGTCCTGCGCGACCGGCGGTACGCAGCCGTCGCCGCGGTCAACGCCGTCCTGCTGCTGCGGATGCCCCTCCTCAGCCTGATCATCCCGCTCTGGATCGCCCAGCGCGCCCCCGGGATCGGCTGGCTCGGCTCGGCGCTGTTCGTGCTCAACACCGTGGCGGTGCTGGCCTTCCAGGTCCGGGCCGCCCGCGACGTCACGGGGCTGGACTCGGCCGCCCGGGCGGTCCGCTCGGCCGGAGCGCTGCTGCTCGGCTCCTGCGCGGTCTTCGGTCTGTCCGCGCTGGACGTGCCGGTGTGGGCGGTCGCAGCGCTGCTGGTCGCCGCGTCCGTGCTGCAGGTGGCCGGCGAGATGCGGCAGTCGGCCGGCTCCTGGCAACTCGGCTTCGACCTCGCGCCGCCGGAGCGGATCGGCCAGTACCAGGGCTTCTTCGGCACCGGCGTCGCCGTCGCCCGCACCCTGGGGCCGCTGCTGCTCACCGCGCTGCTGCTGGACGGGGGTCTGGCGGGCTGGCTGGTCCTGGGCGGGGTGTTCCTGGCGGCGGGCTTCGCGATGGGGCCGGTCGCCCGCTGGGCGGCCGAGAACCGCGAACAACCGGCGGTACCGCCGTCGCCGGTGGCGGCGGCCGCCGCTCCGCCCGGATCGTGACCGTCGCAGGCGCGGCGCGGCACGCGGGGGCGTGGGAGGGGAAGGGAGAACCCGCCGGCGGGGACCGTGCGGGAAGGGAAGTCCCCTGAAGGGAAGCCCCCGGCAACGGAAACCCCGGGAGGGAAACCCCGGAAGGGGAAGTCCCCGGGAGGGTGAACCTGCGGGAGGGGGAACCGGAAAGGGCGGAAGCCCGCAAACCGGTGGCCCCCGCCCGCCGCCCGCTGGCATGCTGGCCCCGTGGACCGACCCCAGATCTGGCTCGACTTCGCCCCCGAGCTGCACCTCTTCGTCTCCGCGCCCCGGCGGGCCGGCCGGACTTCGCTGCACACCGACGGCACCTCCACGCTCGGCCACGTCGTCGAGTCCCTGGGCGTCCCGCTCACCGAGGTCGGCGCCCTGCTGGTGGACGGCCGGGCCGTCCCCGAAGCGCACGTCCCGGCCGACGGCGAGCACGTCGCCGTCCGGGCCGTGACCAGGCCGCAGCCCTCGCCCGCCCCGCCGCGCTTCCTGCTGGACGTCCACCTCGGCACCCTCACCCGCCGGCTGCGCCTGCTCGGCGTGGACGCCGCGTACGAGAACCCCGACATCGGCGATGCCGCGCTGGCCGCCCGCTCCGCCGCGGAGCAGCGCGTCATGCTGTCGCGCGACCGCGGCCTGCTGCGCCGCCGCGAACTGTGGGCCGGCGCCTACGTCTACAGCCACCGTCCCGCCGAGCAGCTGCGCGACGTGCTCTCCCGCTTCGCGCCCCCGCTCGTCCCCTGGAGCCGCTGCACCACCTGCAACGGCACCCTGCACCCCGTCACCAAGACCTCGGTGCGCGAACAGCTGCGGGACGGCACCGAGCGGGCCTACGACGCCTTCGCCCAGTGCGCCGCCTGCGGACAGGCCTACTGGCGCGGTGCCCACCACGCCCGGCTGGAGGCGATCGTCACCGAGGCGGTGCGCGAGTTCGGGGGCGGCCAGAGCCGTCTCGGGGCCGTCCCGGGGTAGCCGCGCCGTCCGGTGCCGCAGCACCGCCGTCCCCATGCCGCCCCGGCCGGGCGCGAACGGCGGCCCGTCCGGTGAGGGGGCTCCGCAGGGTGGCCGTCCGATGAGGTGAGGCGGGCCCCGGAGCGGGCCGCGGGCCGCGGGCCGGCGCACAGGGCGCGGTCGCGGAGGTCGGGTTCCCGGCCGGGCGCCCGGACCGCTACGCGTCCTCGACCTCCAGGCCGTACGCGACCACGGCCTGGCGCAGCCCGCCCGGGTAGCCCGCGAGGGCCGGAGTGAATTCCCAGTCGCCGCCGGAGTCGCGGTCGAAGCGGCCGAGCCGCATGGCCGTGTTGGTCTCCGCGCCGTCCGCCAGGTGCATCACGGCGGCGTCCTGGTCAGGGCCGGCCTCCAGGATCAGTGCCGGTCCGGCGAAGCCGGCCATGGTGGCGTCCGGGTGGTTCTCGGTGTCGGCGGCGGCGATGACGACGAGCCGGTCGACGTCGGCGGGGAGGGCGTCGAAGTCGACCATCAGGCAGGCGTTCGCGTCCTCGTAGCCGGTCACCAGTCGCACCGAACCGTCCGGTGTGGAGCCGTTGTTGTAGAACACCAGGTGGTCGTCCGACACCGCGACGTTCCCCCGGCAGACCAGGGCGGCGATGTCGTACTCCTGCTCCCCGGTCCAGTGCAGGAGCAGCCGGGCGGGCTCCGCGGCGACCTCGATCGCGGGTAGTCCGTCCAGGCCGGCCGCCTCGGCGGAGGCGTCCTCCTGGGCGGCGGCGAACACCTCGTGGAAGCCGTGGTGCTTGAGCAGTCCGACCAGCTCGGACCCGTTGATCAGGGTGACCGCCTTGCCGGTCACGAACTGGTGCGAACTCGGGCCGAACTTGCTGGTCGTGACGAGGACGGCCTTCGTCGCGGCCTCGTCGTGCCGCAGCGTCCCGTAGAGGTCCCGCACCGCCGAGGGCGGCACCGTGTCGCGGTGCCGCTTCACCTGCACGATCACGTTCCCGCCGCGGAACGGGTCGGTGTCGATGCCGCGGACGTCCACCCCGCCGTCCCGCGAGCGGGCGGTGAGCTCGACCTTGAGGCCCATCGCCTCCATCAGCCGGGCCACGAGCTGCTCGAAGTCGACCGGGTCCATCGCCATGAGGAGCTGGAGTTCGCGCACGCGCCTGGCCATCCGGCCGCGGTTGGCGTTGGTGTCGTCGCGGAGGTGGCGGAACAGCACGCGCTGGGCGCGGCGCTCGTCGGCGTCGGGGTTGCTGAGGCGGTGGAGTTTCCGGCTCCGGGACATGGAGTGCCCCCTCTTGCAGGTGACGATCGTTGCAGGCGTCACCGTAGGGGAATCGTGGGCGAAGCACTGTCGGCCCGTCAGTTCCGCTGCGGAATCGAGACCTGCGGCGACGGGCCGGTGCTTCCGGCCTGGTCGGGCCGGTGCAGGGCGAGCGCCCAGGCGTGGGTGGTGTAGGCGCCCATGCGGGTCGGGTGGCGTTCGACCAGGGTCACGTCGAGGCGGTCGGCGGTGCGGTGCAGCGCGCCGGTGAAGCGGTGCCGGCGGTCGGCCGGGAGCGGGTGCAGCTCGGCCAGGACGGTGTCGTCCAGGTCACGGCCGACGGCGCGCAGCACGCCCGCGTCCAGCACCAGGAGGGTGCCGTCGTCGAGCACCAGCGGCTCCGGGGCCTGCGGGTCGGTGAGCAGCGGGCCGCGTTCGACCAGCCCGCCGGGCAGCAGCCGCGCCACCCGGCTCGCGGTCGGGTGGCGACGGTCCGTCTCGACCACCCGCAGGCCGCTGCCGACGACGTAGTGGCCGAAGCTGCGCCAGGTGTCGACGAGGGTGCCGTCCCGGTCGTGCGCCCAGGTGTGGAAGGTGCCGTGACCCTCCAGGCCGAGGACGAACCGTCCGCCGCCGAGGGCCGCCGCGCGCTCCCCGCGCAGTGCGGCGACCTGGGTGCCGTCGACGAGGTCCAGCAGGAGCGCCGGGCCGGGGTGGCCCCAGGCGGTGTGGTCGAAGGAGTCGGTGGTGACCAGCACCCGGCCGGAGGAGACGTGCGCCGCGTTCGGCCGCCCCGCGCAGGGCCTGCGCCACCGGACCAGGCCGGTGGCGTCGACGCAGCTGATCTCGCCGGGGCGGCCGTGCACCTCCAGCCCGTCCCGCCGGGCCAGCGGGCCCGCCGGGCGGCCCTGCGGCCGTCCGCCGCTCCTGCGATGGTGGTCGATGACCGTGACCCGCCAGCTCCCCATGGCCCGGATGCTAGTGGACTCCGCCGAACGGCGGAGGCGGTTTCGGGGGGTGTCCGAACGGCCGACAATCACTGCGGGAGTCCGGGAGCTCTCCCCAGGAGCACGAGGAGGAGGCGGCGGTGGAGTTCGAGGTGATGATCGAGGTCCCGCAGGGGTCGCGGAACAAGTACGTGATGGACTTCGCGGCGGGCCGCATCCGCCTCGACCGCACCCTGTTCACGGCCACCCGCTACCCCACCGACTACGGGTACGTGGAGGGCACCCTCGGCGGTGACGGCGAGCCGCTGGACGCCCTGGTGCTCGGCGGCGAACCCGCCGTCCCCGGCTGCGTGCTGACCTGCCGGGCGGTGGGCGTGTGGGTGATGCGCGACGAACGCGGACCCGACCAGAAGGTCCTCTGCGTGCCGGCCCGCGACCCGCGCTACTCGGCCCTGCGGGACATCGGCGACCTGCCCGAGTTCGACCTGCTGGAGATCACCCACTTCTTCGGGGTCTACAAGGACCTGGAACGCGGCAAGGCGGTCGAGGGCTCGCACTGGGCGGGGCGCGAGGCCGCCTACGCCGAGATCGCCGCCTCGCGTGCCCGGGCCGCGGGGACGCGCTTCGCCGACCCGGCGGGACCGGGTGTGACCCGGTGCGACCCGGCGTGACCCGGCGGTGAGGCGGTGGGGCGCGCCCCACTGATCGGGGCGCGCCGCTCAGAGCCTCGCGCTGCTCAGGACGGCGCGGACCTGGTCGGCGATCGCGGCCTCGTTCTGCTCGAACCCAGGTGCGGTGAGGCGGTCCTGTTCCTCGGGCAGGCCGGTGAGCACCGGGGTGTGGAGGTGGCCGCCGGGCACGGCCGGGGCGAGGTCGAGGCGGAGGCGGTTGGAGCGGTAGGCGACCTCGTTGGAGAGGTAGCCGCCGCCGCCTCCGGCGACCGCGCGCGAGCCGGGGGTGGGGCCGTCGGGGCGGAAGACCGGCTCGGTGGAGCCCGCGGGGATCTCGGTGACGGGGGTGTTGAGCAGGACGGGGTAGGGCTGCTGGACGGCCGTCATGGCGTCGGTGGGCAGGGTGGTGCGGATGAACTCGGGCCCGGCGGCCAGGCCGGGCGCGTCGACCGGGTCCGTGACGGTTCCGCCGGAGAGCGCGTCGACGTTGTCGGTGGCCGGGTCGGCCGAGCGGGCGCGCCCGGCCCAGGCCTCCAGGGTGAACTTCCCGGGGTAGCCCTGGCTGATGCTGGTGATCAGGTCGGCGGTCTGCGGGCCGGGCCGCAGGTGCGGGCCGAAGGCGCGCTCCACGATGCCCTTGTCGAAGTCTCCGTAGCGCACCGGCAGGACGACGGCCCGCACCTGCGCCGTACTGCCGTCGGCGAGGGTGATCCGCTGCCCGTCCAGCCGCAGGACGGCCGCGCCGGAGGGGTTGGCGCGGCGCGGTTCGGTGTCCAGGCCGTACGGGTCGAAGCCGCTGACGAAGATCCGGCGGAGGCCGGCCGCGGTGCTGAAGCGGCCGCCCAGGCCGCGCGAGGCGTCCTCGAAGCGGGCCCGGAGCGCGGCGTGGTCGGCCTCGAACCCGGGCTGCCAGCGAGCGAGCCGGACGGTCATGGCGAGCCTGGTCCAGTACAGCGGCCGGTCGTCGAGCGCGGGCAGTTCGCCGCTCGGGCGCCGGCCCTGGGCGCGGTCCACACCGGCCTGCCACAGGGCCTGGCCCCAGGCGTCGACCACCCATTCGGCCTCGTGGGCGTCGCGGGCGGCGCACAGGGCGGCGGGGAATCCGCGGAGCAGGTCGGCCAGGCCGGAGCGCTCGGTGAAGGCGGTCGTCCGGGTGTCCTGGAGGCGGGCCTGCTCGGCGTCCGCCACGGCCGTGTCGGCGGTGCGGCAACCGGCCGGGGCGGCCTGGGCGGCTGCCGGGGCCAGCAGTGCGGCGAGTGTTCCGGTGAGCGCGGCTGCCAGGCCGGCGGTCCGGCGAAGAAGTGTCATGTCACCTGACAATAGGTCGGGGTCTGACGCCCCGCCAGAGTGCCGCCCGCACGCCCTTAGGCTGGGCGGGTGACAGCGCCCGACCCCGCCCTGAAGTCCCTGATCGCCGACCCGTACGCCGGCTACGCCCGACTGCGCGCCGACGCGCCCGTCCACCGGATCACCGGCCCCGACGGCCTGCCCGTCTGGCTGGTGAGCCGCTACCCGGACGTGCGCCAGGCCCTCGCCGACCCGCGGCTCGCCCTCGACAAGGCGCACGCCGCGCCCGGCAACTACCGGGGCTTCGCACTGCCGCCCGCGCTGGACGCCAACCTGCTCAACATGGACCCGCCGGACCACACCCGGATCCGCCGCCTCGTCGTCCAGGCCTTCACCACGCGCCGGATCGCCGCCCTGCGCGCCCCGATCGAGAAGGTCGCCGAGCAACTGCTCGACGCCATGGCCCCCGCCGGCCGCGCCGACCTGCTCACCGCGTACGCCACGCCGCTGCCGATCACCGTCATCTGCGACCTGCTCGGCGTCCCCCAAGGCGGCCGGCACGACTTCCGGGCCTGGACCGACACCCTCATCACCCCCGACCCGAACCGCCCCGAAGCCGCCCGTGCCGCCGTCAAGGCGATGCTCGGCTTCTTCACCGGCCTCATCGAACACAAGCGCACCGAACCCGGCGACGACCTGCTCTCCGACCTGATCGCCGTCCGCGACGAACAGGAAGGAGGCGACCGGCTCGCCGAGGACGAGCTGACCTCGCTCGCCTTCCTCATCCTCTTCGCCGGCTACGAGAACACCGTCCACCTCATCGCCAACGCCGTCCTCGCCCTGCTCGGCCACCCCGACCAGCTCACCGCCCTGCGCGCCGAACCGGAGCTGATCGACGGCGCCGTCGAGGAGTTCGCCCGCTTCGACGGCCCGGCCCCACTGGCCATCCGCCGCTTCCCGCGCGAGGACGTCACCATCGGCGGTGTCACCGTCCCGGCGGGGGAGACGGTGCTGCTCGCCCTCGGCTCCGCCAACCGCGACCCCGAACGGTTCACCGACCCCGACCGGCTCGACCTGCGCCGCCGCGAGAACGGCCACCTCGCCCTCGGCCACGGCATCCACTACTGCCTCGGCGCGCCGCTGGCCCGGATGGAGACCGCGATCGCCCTGACCGCCCTGCTGCGCCGCTTCCCCCGTCTCGCGCTCGACGTGCCGGTCGAGCAGCTGCGCCACCGGCCCACCCTGCGCGCCCGTGGCCTGCTGGAACTCCCCGTCCGGTACTGATCGGGGGCCGGCCCGGCCCGGGCGCGGCCCTCTCGCGAGGCCGGGAACCGGCGCGACCCTCTACAGCGTTGTCGTGGTCGGACAGCGGTACTCGTACGGTCGTGGAGGAAGTCCCATGAGTGTGGCCCTGACGAAGGGCGGCAACGTCTCCCTGGGCAGGCAGGCCCCCGGGCTGCAGGTGCTCCGGATCGGCCTCGGCTGGACGGCCGGGGCCGGGTACGACCTGGACGCCAGCGCGCTGCTGTGCGGGGCGGACGGCAAGGTCGGCTCGGACCAGAACTTCGTCTTCTTCAACAACCTGCGGAGCCCGGACGGCTCCGTCCGCCACCAGGGCGCCTCCGGCGGCGGCCCCGACCGCGAACGGATCGAGGTCCGGCTCGCGGAGGTCTCCGTCGGCGTGGAGAAGATCGTCTTCGCGGTGGCGATCTACGACGCGGCACAGCGGCGCCAGAGCTTCGGCCAGGTGCGCGGCGCGTACATCCGGATCACCGACCCGGACGGCGGCGCCGAGCTGGTGCGCTACGACGTGACGCCCGAGGCCGGCAGCGAGACGGCGATGGTGTTCGCCGAGCTGTACCGGCACGGCGCGGACTGGAAGTTCCGGGCGGTCGGGCAGGGGTACGCGTCGGGGCTCGCAGGCATCGCCACGGACTTCGGCGTGGACGTGCTGCAGCCCGCTCCGGCGGCCCCGCCCGCTCCCGCACCGGTCAAGCCCGCCGTGCCGCCCGCGCCGCCCGCGCCCGCCGTCGTGCCCGCCGTTCCGCAGAACCAGCCAGGAGCAGGGAGTTCCCCCGTGACGTGTTTCTTCGACCCCTCGCACGGTGCCGGCACGACCGCGGTGCTGTGGTCGCCGCAGTGGGGCGTGCCGCGCCAGATCGAGACCTGCGTCGCCTGCGCCCAGCGGGTGCAGACCACCGCCCCGCCGTTCTACACCCCGCAGCAGGGCTACCCGCAGCCCGTCCCCCAGCAGGGCTACCCGCAGGCCCCCGGCCAGCAGGGGCAGGGCGGCGGCCGCCGCTTCGGCACCGGCGCGCTGATCGGCGCGGGCGCGGCGGGCCTGGTCGGCGGCGCGCTGCTCAACGAGGCGTTCGACGACGACGGTCCCGAGGTGGTCGTCAACAACTACTACGAGGACGACGGCTTCTTCTAAGCCTTCACCGGCCCGCGCCCCGGCCGCCGGCCGCGGACCGCATCACCGGCCACGAGCCACCCCACCGGCCGCCCGACGCACCCGCGTCGGGCGGCCGGTGGCGCTTTCAACCCCTCCGGCGCCGGCCCGGCCCGGGCGACTTCCGGTGTGGCCCGGGCGACTTCCGGCGGGGTCCGGCCGGCAGGATCCGCCACACCGGTGTCTTCATCCGCATCCGGCCATCCTGCCCGAGCCGGTTCCGGCCGGACCGGACGGCGGGGCCCGCGACGGAAGGTGAAGGTGGGGTGGGTGGGGCGGGACGCGGTGTGCGCGGTTCCGGCAGGAAGTGTGTTCGACAGTTGACGGGTGCATAATGGCGCCCGCAGGTGAAGCCGACCCCGCAGGCGCCTTCGTACTGGTCAACTGCCCGGCGGACCGGGGCAGAAGAGGGGCTGTGACGGCTCCGCAACGTCTGATGTGGCGTCAAGGTTCCTTGTTCTGCTGCGAACTTGTCCGAATCCGCTTTAAGCTCCCGTTAACAATGGCGGCTTTCCGCCACTCGCGGACTCCCTTGCGAGGCCGGGCGGCGGACCAGCCGGACGATGCCCAACTGGACGATGAGAGCAGGGATGACGACGACAAGTGAACGAGCAGCCGACGCCGGGCGCGGCTCGGCTCGGCGACGACCGGGTGGGCCCGGCGGTCGCAGACTGGGCGGCGCGGTGGCCCTGGCCGTCGCGATCGGCGCCTGCTCGCTGGCGGCGGCCCCGTCGGCGTTTCCACAGACCGGCGACGGCACGGTGACGGTCCGGGTGATCCGGGCCGTGGACACCAGCGGGGTGTGGACGCCCGCGCTGGAGCCGGGCATGGCGGGCGTCAAGGTGACGCTCACGGACGACGCCGGTGCCGGCATCGAGGGCACCACGGCGGCTGACGGAACGGTGACGCTGGCACCGGCGGCCGGCAAGGTGACCGGGGGCAAGTACCGCGTCCAGGTGGTGAATCCGAAGCCGGGCGCGCTGTTCCCGGCCTTCGCGTCGCGCCAGGGCCTGGCCGGTGCGCCGAACCAGTTGAGCAGCAACGAGGAGTTCGTCGACCTCTCCGGCGGCAAGAAGGCGGAACTCACCACGGGGCTGTGGAGCCCGGGCGACTACTGCCAGAAGAACGCGCCGCTGGTGTCGACCTGTCAACCCGCGCCCAGGGAAGGCGTGACGGCGCACACGCTGGTCTCCTTCCCGTACAGCGCCCGGGGTGTGGCCGGCACCGACGCGACCGTGACCGACCTGGCCACGGCCGAGCAGACCGGCAACGTCTACGGCGTCGCGTGGAGCCGGACCGACAAGCGGCTCTTCTCCGCCGCCTCGGCCAAGCGCACCACGGCGTACGGCCCCGGCGGCGCGGGCGCGATCTACGTGACCGACCCGGCGA
The DNA here is from genome assembly GCF_000719705.1 of Streptomyces sp. NRRL S-350. Taxonomy (GTDB): domain Bacteria; phylum Actinomycetota; class Actinomycetes; order Streptomycetales; family Streptomycetaceae; genus Kitasatospora. The sequence continues at coordinate 53,716 of NZ_JOHO01000035.1, forward strand.
AGAAGACGACCACCCTCTTCGCGACCGTCCCGGACGCCGGCACCACGCCGCACGGCCCGGGCAACGACGACGCCTTCCTGCCCGCGGTGGGCAAGGAGAGCCTCGGCGCCGTCAAGATCACCGACGACGGCAAGGACCTGTTCGTCGTCAACCTCCACGACCGCAAGCTCTACCGCTACGACGCCACCGCGCCGACCGCCGCGGAGCCGGAGGCCGCCTACGCCATCCCGGACCCGGGCTGCCCGGCGGCCGGTGACTGGCGGCCGTACGGCCTCGGGCTGCAGGACGGCACCGGCTACCTCGGCGGCGTCTGCTCCGGCGAGTCGACCGGCAAGGCCTCGGACCTGCGGGCCGTGGTGCTGCCCTTCGACCTGGCCACCGGCGCGTTCAAGAAGCCCGTGCTGGACCAGCCGCTCGACTACCCGCGCGGCAGCACGGTCGGCGGTCCCTGCCCCGGCGCCGCCTGGTTCCCGTGGCAGGACACCTACCCGGCCACGCAGAACGGCCAGGCCTGCACCGGCTACATGGCCAACCCCGAACCGGCGGTGGCCGAGATCGCCTTCGAGACCGACGGCTCGATGCTGATCGCCTTCCGCGACCGCTTCGGTGACCAGTCGGCGGCCGGTCCGACGGCCGGCACGACGGCCACCGTCCTTCCCGGCGGTGACCTGAACAAGGCCTGCCTGGTCAACGGCACGTACGTGCTGGACACCGACAACGGCTGCGGAGCCACGACCCGAGGCACCCGGTTCTTCGACAACAACCGCATCGGCCACAACAACGCCCTGAACGCCGGGATGGCGTTCTCCAAGGTCGAGGCCTCCATCGCGACCTCGGGCTACGACCCCAACGGCATGGCCTTCGGCTACGGCCCGGGCTTCGAGAAGCGCGACGGCAAGGCCGACGGTGGCCTGCGCCTCAACCCCGTCGGTGAGGTCCCGCCGTTCGGCAAGGGCGCCGCGATGGGCGACCTCGAAGTGCTCTGCGACCAGGCGCCGCTGCAGATCGGCAACCGGGTCTGGTACGACCCCGAGCGCAGCGGCCTCCAACTGCCGGGCCAGCGCCCGGTGCCGGGGGCCACCGTCCACCTGTACGACGAGTCGGGGAAGCTGGTCGGTACGACGAAGACGACGGCGCGCGGCGAGTACTACTTCGACGACAGCAACGTCGACGGCGGCCTCAAGCCCAGGACCAAGTACACGATCAAGCTGGACGATCCGGCCGACTACGCCAAGGACGGTCCGCTGTTCCAGTGGGTGCCGACCGCCCACGACGTCGGTGACAACCGCTTCGTCGACTCCGACGGCGTCGTCCCGGCGGGCGGGAAGTACCCGGAACGGGCACTGACCACCGGCGGGCCGGGGCAGAACGACCACACCTTCGACTTCGGTTTCCGCCAACAGGAGGGCGCGCTGCGCCTGGTCAAGCACGACCAGGACGGCAAGCCGCTGGCCGGCGCGAAGTTCCAGCTGTGGCACGAGACCAACGGCACGGACGGGCTGCAGCCGACCGGCACCAAGCCCGACACCAAGGTCGGTGAACCGTGCACGACCGCGGCCGACGGACTCTGCGGCGGCAGCGGTGTGCCCGGGACGTACTACTGGCAGGAGCTGAGCCCGCCGGAGGGCTACTCGGCGCCCGAGGTCACGGTGTTCGGGCCGCTGGTGCTCACCTCCGCCAACCTGGACGCCGGAGTCTCGGTGACGGCCGTCAACCGGCTGATCCCCACCCCGACCCCGACGCCCACCCCGACGGCGACACCGACCGAGACGCCGGCGCCCACGCCGCCGCCGACGACGACGACCCCGGTGCCGGCGCCCCCGGCCCCGCCGGGCCCCGCACCCGGGCACCTGCCCGACACCGGTGCGGGCTCCGGGATGCCGATGGCCATGACCGGTGCGGCGGCGCTGATCGCCCTCGGTACGGCGCTGGTGGTGCTGGTCCGCAGGCGCCGGGCCGCTCAGCACCGGTAGCACGACGCCCCACCCGGGGTGACCGGCCCCGGTAGACCCCTGCCGGACCGGATCGGGCGGGTTCGCGGACCGACGGTCCCCGGACCCGCCCGACTGCTGTGACCGCTCGGTCACGGCGGCCCGGCGACAACCGCCCGGCGACTGCCGTCCCGCGGGCGACCGCCGCACGGTGGCCCGACCCGACCGACCGACGAGAGAAGGAAGCCGCATGGCCCGCAAGCCGACGACCGACACCCGCAGGCCGCGCCGGAGCCGCTGGCTCCGGGTCCTGGCCGCGATCGTGGTGTGCGGCACCGTGGCGGTCGGCCTGGTCGTCTACCGAGCGGGCTCCGAGGCGGCCGCGGAACGGCCGGTGACCACGGACGAGGCGTCCCGGCTGGCCCTGTCCCGGCTCAACCTGTACCAGGCCAGTCCGGTGGCGGTGACGCTCACGGCGGCTGAGGGCGGGGGCGTCACCATCCGGGTCGACGGCGTCGTGGACTACCGCAGCCACCGGGGCGTGGGCCGCTACCGGACCACCGGGGCGAGCGGCCCGCTGGACCACGGCCTGATCGTCTGGGACACCGGCGGCCTCGGGCTGGCCCCGGAACCGGCCGGCGTCGACGGCCCGGCGTGGCAGCAGGCCGAGCACGTGCCGCGCGCCGGCTGGTCGCCGCGCTCGTACACCGCGGACCCGCTGGACGCCGGGCTCAGCCTGCTGGTCCAACTCGGCGCCGACCGCCCCGACAACCCGCTGCTGCTGGCCCAGTCCGGTGCGCGCTGGCTGGGCCGGGACCGCATCGACGGCCGGAGCTACGACCGGTTCGCGGGCCCGCGCGCCCAGGGCGCCGCCCCCGACGGCGGGCGCTCGCCGCTGACGTACTGGGTGGACGGCGACGGTGCGCTGCGGCGGGTGACCATGCGGATGACCGGCCTGGGCACGCCGACGGAGGTCGAGTTCTCCGGCCACGACGACGCGGCGAAGCTCCCGGAGGCCCCCTGGGTGACGGGCTGACGGGCTGAAGAGGTGACGGGCTGACGGCTTGACGGCTTGACGGCCTGGACGAGCTGGCCGGCGGGCTTCGAGTCCGGGCCGGCGTGCCCGCCGCGGCCCGCCGCCCTCGGCCCGCCACCCGCCGCCCGGCCTAGAGGCGGGCGCCCACCTTCTCCCGAACGTGTGCCGGCAGCCCGTTGGCCAGGTCCTCGACCAGCAGCCGCCAGGCGATGGCGTCCGCTGCGGTGCGCAGTTGCGGACTGCGCGGGCGGCCGGCGTCGGCGTCGAGGCGGGCGTTGAGCCAGTCGGACCACGCGCGGGCCAGGGACCGGACCTCCCGGGTGCCGGCCTCGGTGGGGGTGAGGCGGTCGCCGTCGCGGAGCAGGTAGCCTTCGGCGGCCATCCGGTCGAAGACCGGCTCCAGCACCTCGGGCGGCACCCGTTTGCGGGCGGCGATCAGGTCGAGCGAGGCGTGCCCGACGGCCTTGGTGTGGCCGGCCACCTCCATCAGGGCCCAGGCCCCGGCCAGGTCGAGCCGGGTGTCCGCGCCGGAGACGATCGTCCGGACGGTGCCGAGGTCCACGCCGCGCACGATCGTGCAGACCGCGTACTCCAGGTGCGGGTCGGAGTCGCCGGTGGTGGGTTGGGCGAAGCCCTCGCCCATGTCGGTGGAGCCCGCCCGGGCGGTGTCGCGCAGTTGCACCTGCTTGAGGAAGAGGGACACCACGAAGCCGACGAGGGCCACCGGGATCGTCCACAGGTACACGGTGTGCAGGGCGTCCGAGTAGGACTGGACGATCGGCGCGGCCTGGTCGGCGGGCAGCTGGTGCAGTCCGCGCGGGCTCTCGGCGGCACCGGCGAGCACGGCCGGGTCGGCGCCGGTGAGCCGGGCCGCGGTACCGACGCCCTTGCCGAGTTCGGACTTGAGGCTGTTGGCGTAGATCGTGCCGAACACGGCCGTGCCGAAGGAACTGCCGATGGTGCGGAAGAAGGTGACCCCGGAGGTGGCCGTGCCGAGGTCGGCGTAGTCGACGGTGTTCTGTACGGCGATGGTGAGCACCTGCATGCTCAGGCCGATGCCGACGCCGAGCACGAACATGTAGAGCGAGGCGAGCGCGGTGCCGGTGCCCGGTTCGAGCCGGGAGAGCAGGTAGAGGCCGAGGGCCATCACGAGGGTGCCGGCGATGGGGAACAGCCGGTACTTCCCGGTCCTGCTGACCACGGTGCCGCTGCCGATCGCGGCCAGCAGCAGACCGATGACCATCGGCAGCATCCGCACCCCGGAGACGGTCGCCGAGTCGCCGTCGACGTACTGCAGGAAGGTCGGCAGGAAGGTCAGCGCGCCGAGCATCGCGAAGCCGACGATGAAGCTGAGCACCGAGCAGACCGTGAACACCGGGTTGCCGAACAGCCGCATCGGCAGCATCGGTTCGACCGCCCGGACCTCCGCCCAGCAGAACAGTCCGAGCGCCGCCGCGCCGCCGACGAACAGGGCGACGATCACCCCGGAGCCCCAGGCGTACTGGTTGCCGCCCCAACTGGTCGCCAGGATCAGCGCGCCCGCGCCGACCGAGACCAGCACGATGCCCAGGTAGTCGACCACCGGGCGGGTCGCCGAGCGCACCGACGGGATCGTCCGGGCGGCCGCGGCCACCACCACGACCGCGATCGGCACGTTGACGTAGAACGCCCAGCGCCAGGACAGGTGGTCGGTGAACAGCCCGCCCAGCAGCGGCCCGATCACCGTGGCCACGCCGAACACCGCGCCGATCGCGCCCTGGTACTTGCCGCGCTCGCGCAGCGGGATGACGTCCGCGATCAGCGCCATGGCGGTGACCATCAGACCGCCCGCGCCGAGGCCCTGCACCGCCCGCCAGGCGATCAGCAGCGTCATGTTCGTGGCCAGGCCGCACAGGAACGAGCCGGCGACGAAGACGATCGCCGAGACCTGGAACAGCAGCTTGCGCCCGTACAGGTCGCCGAACTTGCCGGCCAGTACGGTCGCCACCGTCTCGGCCAGCAGATAGGCCGTCACCACCCAGGACATGTGCGCCGCCCCGCCGAGGTCGGCGACGATGGTGGGCAGCGCGGTGCCGACGATGGTCTGGTCGAGGGCGGCCAGCAGGATGCCGAGCACGATGGTGGCGAAGACGACGTTCCGCTGCCGGACGTCCAGTACCGGCGGGGCGGACGGCGGGGCCTCGGTGGCGACGGTCATGCCGTCAGCCTCCGTGGTGCGGCCGCCGATCGCGATCCGATTCGGCCGTTCGGGTGAACGAGGGTGTGGCCGGCCCGGGTGGCGGCCGGGGGCCGGCCGGGCGACGATGAGCCGGGCCGAGCCGACCGACGGCCGGCCGCACCAGGCCCCCCGGACCGCGGGAAGGGGCTCCCATGACCGTCCACCCCCCGCGCGGCGCCGCGCACCCGGACCCGCCCGGCGCCTCCGCCCTCGGCGGGCGGGCCGCCGCCCGGCGCTGGCGGGCGCTCGCGGTCTGCCTGGTCGCCGGATTCATGACCCTCCTGGACGTCAGCATCGTCAACGTCGCCCTGCCGACCGTCCGGGCCGGACTGCACATGTCGGAGAGCGGTCTGCAGTGGGTGCTCAGCGGATACGCGCTGGCCTTCGGCCTGGTGCTCGTCCCGGCCGGGCGGCTCGGCGACGCCCGCAGTCGGCGGGCCGTCTTCCTCACCGGGCTCGCCCTGTTCACCGCGGCCAGCGCACTGGCCGGGGCCGCGCAGAGCCAGGAGTGGCTGGTGCTGGCCCGGCTGTTCCAGGGCGCGGCGGGCGGCGTGCTCGTCCCGCAGGTGTCCGGGTTCATCCAGACCCTCTTCCGGGGCGCCGAGCGCGGCCGGGCCTTCGGCGCGCTCGGCGCGACCATCGGGCTCTCCACCGCCGTCGGCCCCCTCCTCGGCGGGCTGCTGATCCACCTGTTCGGCCCGCAGGACGGCTGGCGCTGGGTGTTCTTCGTCAACCTGCCGATCGGCGTCGCGGCCCTGCCGATCGCCCACCGGCTGCTCCCGCCGCCCCCGCCCGCCGCCGACCGGGCCGGGCACCGCGACTTCGACCCGGTCGGCGTGCTGCTGCTCGGCGCCGGCACGGTCGCGCTGCTCCTTCCGTTCGTGCAGGCGCAGCAGTGGCACAGCCCGGCCCGCTGGCTGCTGCTGCCGCTCGCCGCGGTGCTGCTCGCGGCCTTCGTCGGCTGGGAGGTGCACTACGGGCGGCGGCGGGAGCCGCTGGTGAGCATGGCGCTGTTCGCGGTGCGCCCGTACGCGGCGGGGGTGGTGCTGTCGCTGGCGTACTTCGCCGGGTTCACCGCGATCTTCTTCATCTTCACGCTGTACCTGCAGGCCGGTCTGCACTACTCGGCGCTGATGGCGGGCTTGGCGATCACTCCTTTCGCGGTCGGCTCGGGCGTGGCCGCGGCGGTGGGCGGGCGGCTGGTGAGCCGGCTCGGCCGTCGGCTGGTGGTCGTCGGGCTGCTGCTGGTGCTGGGCGGCCTGCTGGCCGCGGCGCTCGCGGTGCAGCTGTGGTCGGGGCCCCGGGTGGGCTGGACGACGGTGCTGCCGCTGCTGGTCGCCGGGGTGGGCAGCGGCCTGGTGATCGCCCCGAACCAGACGCTGACGCTGCAGCAGGTCCCGGTCGCCCGGGCGGGCAGCGCGGGCGGGGTGCTGCAGACCGCCCAGCGGGTCGGCTCGGCGGTGGGCATCGCGGTCGTCGGCTCGGTCTTCTTCGCCCACGCCGGCGGCCGCCACCCGGACTGGGCGCTGGCCTTCCAACTGGGCGTGTCGGTCGCCGCGGGCCTGGTGCTGGCGGCGCTGCTGGTGGCAGTGGCGGACACCGTCGCGGGGCGGTCGGCGGAGCGGCGTGACCCGGTGGGGGACGGGTCGTGACGGGCGGCGCGTGGCGGGCGGCGCGTGGCGGGTGGGAGTGTGGCGGGCGGTATTACGAACCGCGTTCCCCGCGCGCCGCATCCCGGCGTTCCCCGCGCGCCGCAGCCGGGCAGACCCCCGCTCGGCGGTGGCCCCGGAACCCCGGTCAGTGGTCCCGGCGGTGTGCCACGGCCGCCGCGACCGCCACCGAGGCGACCGCCCACACCGCGTAGGTGATCCACGCGCCCGCGACGGTGGCGGGGTACTCGCTGGGGCGCAGGCCCGCCAGGCTGGTCCGGGCCAGGCGCTGCCAGGCGGGCAGCGGCAGGGCGTGCAGCAGGTCGGCCGACCAGCGGTAGCGCTCGGTGACGATCGACGGCACGAAGAACAGCACCACGACGGTGCCCACCACGGCCCCCGCGCCGTGCCGCAGCAGTGTGCCGAGCCCGAGCCCGGTCAGCGCGCACACCGGGCCGAACAGCACGGCCGCCGCGACGTACCGCAGAGCCATCGGGTCGGTGACGGACTGCCCGATGCCGACGCCGGAGAGGATCGCCTGGCTGCCGCCGAAGGACACGCCGACGGTGAGCACCCCGAAACCGAGCATCACGGCCGTCAGCACGCACGCCTTGGCCAGCAGCACCGCCCGCCGGTCGGGCACCGCGGCGAGCGTCGTACGGATCAGCCCGGTCGCGTACTCGCCCGCGATGACGATCGCGCCGATCCCGCCCCCGACGAGCATCAGGATGTCCGCGGCGGTGAGGTCGAAGGCGCCGCCCAGTGCCACCTGCGCCATGACCAGCGGATCGCCGTCGCCCGGGGTGTAGTGGTCGCGGGTGTACTGGGCGGACTTGAGGTCGGCCGCGACGATGGCGATGGCGCTCAGGCCGAGCACCCAGGGGATCGAGCGCAGCGACCAGAACTTGGTCCACTCGGCGGCGAGCAGGTCGCGGAAGCGGGCGCGGAGCTCGGTCCGGTCGGCGGGGGTGGGGGACAGGGTGCTCATCGGGGCTCTCCGGCGAGGTGGGCGAGGTATTCGGTGGTGTCGGCGGTCAGTTCCATGAACGCCTCCTCCAGGGAGGCACCGCGGGCGGTCAGGGCGTGCAGCAACAGGCGTTGATCCAGGGCGAGTTCGCCGATCCTGGCGGCATCGAGACCGGTCACCACGAGGGATTCGTCCGGCGCGGGCCGGACGGTGGCGCCCGCGGCGGTCAACACGGCCGCCAGCCGGTCGGGTTCGGCGGCCCGGATGGTGACGGCAGCCCGGCCGGCCCGGGCGGCGAAGGCGGTGAGGCTCTCGTCGGCGAGCAGCCGGCCGCGCCCGATCACCACCAGCCGGTCGGCGGTGTGCTCCATCTCCGCCATCATGTGGCTGGAGACGAACACCGTCCGTCCCTCGGCGGCGAGGCGGCGGAAGAGCCCGCGCACCCACAGCACGCCCTCCGGGTCGAGGCCGTTCAGCGGCTCGTCGAAGAGCAGTACGGGCGGGTCGCCGAGCAGCGCGCCCGCGATGCCGAGGCGCTGCTTCATGCCCAGCGAGTAGCTGCCGATCCGCCGCCCGGCGGCCCGGCCGAGGCCGACCTCCTCCAGCACCTCGTCCACCCGCCGCAGCGGGATGCGGTTGCTGCGCGCCAGTGCCCGCAGGTGGGCCCGGCCGGTGCGCCCGCCGTGGACGTCGCCCGCGTCGAGCAGCGCGCCGACGTGCCGTAGCCCGCGCGGGCGGCCCCGGAAGGGGCGGCCGTCGACGGTGACGCTGCCGGCCGTGGGGTCGTTCAGGCCCAGGACCAGCCGCAGGGTGGTGGACTTGCCGGCGCCGTTGGGGCCGAGGAAGCCGGTGACGGTGCCCGGCCGGACGGTGAAGGTGAGGCGGTCGACGGCGGTCCTGGCGGCGGTCCCGCGACCGTGACGCTTCGTCAGCTCGATGGCTTCGATCATGGGCTCCACGGTGCCGGGGGAGCCGGGTCCGCCGCATCCGACCGGTGTCGACACCGTACGGCGGTCCGTGTCACCCCCGGTCGTACAACCAGGGCTGGATGACGGCGCTGCGGCCCGTCGTTACGATCTCGAACCATGCCCTCCACCCCGCCCCCGCCGCTGTTCCGGCGCGTCCCGCCCGAGGTCTGGGTCGGGCTCGCCTGGTGCGTGGCCGCCGCCTATCCCGCCGTCCGGCTCGGTGGCGGCGCCGCACAGCACCACGGCGCCGCCGCGCACGGCGGGTGGCCGTTCACCCTGGCCGACTCGGCGGTGGCCTTCGCGGGCGCCGCGCTGGTGCGCCGGCTGCCGGTGTCCTCGGTCGTCCTGCTGCTGGTCGCCACCTGGACGGAGACCGACGGCTGGGCCGGCGGCGCCCAGGTGCCGCCCGCCGCACTGCTCGCCGTGGACACCGCGCTCTGCCTGATCACCGCGACCCGGCCGCGCCGCACCTCGCGGGCGGCGTTCGGCCTGGTCATGGGCTTCCTGGTGCTGCACATCGGCCTGGTGCACGGCAACACCGTCGGCATCTTCACCGGCACCCACATCGGCTCGGCCGACGGCGCCGCACTGCTCGCGCTGGTCGCCTGGCTGACCGGCCGCTCGGTGCGGCAGAACCGGGAGCACGCCGAGGCGTTGAGCACCCGGGCGGCCGCCGAGGCGGTCACCGCCGAACGGCTGCGGATCGCCCGCGAGATGCACGACACCGTCGCGCACAGCCTCGGCATCGTCGCCCTGCAGGCCGGTGCCGCCCGCCGGGTCATCGACAGCCGGCCCGAGCGGGCCAAGGCGGCGCTGGGTGAGATCGAAGCCGCCGGGCGGGACGCCCTGGCCGGGCTGCGCCGGATGCTGGTCGTGCTGCGTCAGGCGGACGGCGAGCCCCCGAGGACCGCCCCGCCGGGCCTGGCCGACCTCGACCGGCTGGCCGAGGCGACCACCGCGGCGGGTGTGCGGGTGGAGGTCCGGCGGCAGGGCGACCAGGGGCCGCTGCCGGCGGAGGTGGACCTCGCGGCGTTCCGGATCCTCCAGGAGGCGGTCACCAACGTGGTGCGGCACGCGGACGTCCGGGCCTGCGTCGTCCGCGTCGACCGCCGAACGGCGGGGGAGCTGTCCATCGAGGTCACCGACCGGGGCCGGGGCCCCGGTACCGCCCGCGGCGGCGGTTTCGGGCTGGCCGGGCTGCGGGAGCGGGTCGCCCTGCTGCACGGGGAGTTCGCCGCCGGGCCGTGCCCCGACGGCGGGTTCCGGGTCGCGGCCAAGCTGCCGGTGCCGGTGCCGACCGGGGCCGGTGCCGCCGTTCCGGCGGCGGCCGGGGCCCACGGGGCCGACGGGGAGGCGGGCGCGTGATCAGGGTGGTGCTGGCCGACGACCAGCCGCTGGTGCGGGCCGCGCTGGAGATGGTCATCGCGGAGACGGCCGACATCGAGGTGGTCGGCGAGGCGGGGACCGGGGCCGAGGCCGTCCGGCTGGCCGCCGAACTGCGCCCGGACGTCGTGGTGATGGACATCCGGATGCCCGGCACGGACGGCATCGAGGCCACGAGGCTGGTGACCGCCGCGGACGGGCCGGTCAGGGTGGTCGTGCTCACCACCTTCGACGAGGACGAGCACGTCTACGCGGCGCTGCACGCCGGGGCATCCGGGTTCCTGGTCAAGGACATGGCGCTGGAGGACATCCTCGCCGCGGTGCGGGTGGTCGCCGCCGGGGACGCCCTGATCGCACCGAGCGTCACCCGGCGCCTGATCGGCGCGTTCGCCGACGGCCGACCGCCGGAGCGGGCGCGGTGGCCGGAGCGGGGGCCCGGTGCGGACGACGCCGCCGTCCGGAAGGACGCCGTACGGCGACTGGACGCGATCACCGAGCGCGAGCGGGAGATCCTCACCCTGGTCGGCCGGGGCCTGTCCAACTCCGAGATCGCCGCCGAACTGGTGCTCAGCGTCGCCACCGTCAAGACGTACATGACCCGGCTGCTGGCCAAGCTCGACGCCCGCGACCGGGTCCACCTGGTCATCCTGGCCTACGAGGCGGGCCTGGTCGCCGTCTCCGGCTGACCGGGCCCCGCCTCGCCCGGGCCGCTCAGCGCTTGACGGCCACGCCCGCGTACATCGCGATGTCCCGGTCGCGGACGGGCGCGGCGTCGGCGTCCGGGTTCCAGTGGTGGACCAGGGTGACGCCCGGGTCGAGCAGCTCGAAGCCGTCGAAGAAGGCCTCGGTCTCGGCCTTGTCGCGGATCTGCAGCGGGATGCCGCGCGCGTTGTACTCGCGGCCGACGCCGCCCACGCCCACCGGGTCGGTGTCGCCGGTGAAGACCGTCATGACGAGGAAGCTGCCGGGTGCCAGGGCGTCCATGAAGCGGCGCACGATGCCCTGCGGGTCGTCCTCGTCCAGCACGAAGTGGACGATCGCGATCAGCGACAGGGCCACCGGCTGCGAGAGGTCGAGCACCTCGCGCAGCCGGGGGTTGCCGATGATCGACTCCGGGTCGCGGAAGTCGGCGTCCACGTAACAGGTGCGTCCCTGCGGCGTGCTGGACATCAGCGCCCGGGCGTGGGTCAGCACGATCGGGTCGTTGTCCACGTACGCGACCCGGGCCTCGGGGGCGATCGCCTGGGCGATCTCGTGCACGTTCGGCGAGGTGGGTATGCCGGTGCCGATGTCCAGGAACTGCCGCACGCCGTGCTTCTCGGCGAGGTGGCGCACCGACCGCTGCATGAAGTCGCGGGTGGTGCGCATCGAGATCGGCAGTGACGGCCAGGCCTGCACGGAGGCGTGCGCGGCGACCCGGTCCGCCTCGAAGTTGGTCTTGCCGCCGATGAGGTAGTCGTAGACCCGGGCGGAGTGCGGGACGTCCATCCGCAGGTCCACCGACGGGTACTTCTCCTGCGGACCGTTCTCCGCCCGAACCTCGTTCGCCATGCTCGCCCTCCTGGTGGGCATCCGTCACCGGCCGCCGTGGTGGCGGTCCCTGGTGCGCATGGTAACGGTCTACCGGTACGACGAGATGACGAGATCTCAGGCCTGGGCTTCGGGACGCAGCGGCTCCATCGTCGCCGCGCCCTTCTGCCGGGGGATGACGTCGGTGCCCGAGCCGCCCCGGCGGTGCGCGGCGAGTTCGAGCGCGGCGCCGGTCCAGGCCGCACCGAAGGACCACGTCGCCAGCCATTCGCACAGGTACAGCGGCCGCACCGGCCAGTCGGCGCCGATGCCCGTCGCCCCGGCCGCGAGGGAGAGCAGCAGGGCCGCCAGGATCAGCACCCCGGCCGCCAGGTACGCCGCGCCGACCCGGGCCGGCTGGGTGGAGCGGGGATTGCGGAAGGAGTAGAGGCAGAACATCGCCAGCATCACGAACAGCAGGCCGGCGAAGACCAGGTGGAACACCCCGACGGTGCGCTGGAGGCCCGAAGCGTCGCCCGACGGGGCCGTCGGGCACAGGGCGACGCCGACCGCGAAGGTCCCGGCCGCCGTGCTCCAGCGGTCGTCCCGGCGGTCGAAGCGGTAGCAGACCAGGAACACCCCGAGCGCGCACAGGGCGCCGACGAAGACGTTCCGCGTGCCGGTGTAGTACGAGCCGCTCATCGAGCCCGGCCAGTAGCCGTCCGTGCTGCGCCCCAGCAGCTCGGCCGCGAGCCAGTTGCCGAACGGCAGGGCGGGCGGCAGCAGGAGGCCGATCAGGCCGACGCCGAGTCGTAGGAACGTGACGGTTCGTTCGTCCTGGACGCCCCGCCGGGCGTCCGGGGGGATCTGCGTGCGTGAGTCATGAGTCACGGACGCCTCCTTGCGTGCGGACGGGCGCGTGCGCCCGCGGACTTCTCGGGCCGCGAGGGGGCAGGGTGGGGGCGGTGTCGACGGGGCGCCGCCCGTACCTGAGCAGCCGTCAACTGGTGTACCCGCAACGGAGTTCGAAGCACCACCGAATCGAGTGGTTTACCGCCCGCAGCGCCACGGATCACCCCAGGGGCTGCCCGGCGCGCGCGATCAGCGCGTTGAGCAGGGCCGCCCCGCGCTCGGCGTCGTCGACGCTGACCGCGAACTCGGCGCCCCGGCGGGTGCGGACCACCAGGCACGCGCCCCCGCGCAGCATCACCGTGGTGCCGCGCCCGTTGATCCGGTACCCCCAGCCGCCCGCCTGACCGGCGGTGCGCTCCTCGGCGCGCGCCGAGTCGAGGTCGGCGGGGGACCAGTGCCGGGCCGGCCGGCCGAACGGGCCGAAGCCGACGGTCAGGCCCCGGGCGGTCACCCGCGCCTGCACCGAGGAGCAGCCGAGCGCGGTGACGGCGGACACCGCGAACGGCAGGACGAACGACCAGGCCGGCGCGGCCGATCCGCCCCCGGCCAGTCCGCTCGCGGCCACCAGCACACCGCCCGCCGCGAGCAGGCCGAGTACGGCGGCGAGCAGCTGCAGCCACGGGTTGGCGGTCCGCGACAGCCAGACGAACCGCTCGCCCTCCGGCACCTCGAGTGCCGGGGCCCCCGCTGCCGGACGCTCCACACCGCGGCCGCCGAACCGCCGACCCGCCAGCCAGGCCAGCGCCCCCGCGGTGCCCGTGGCCACCAGGACCAGGACCACCTCGACGCCCATCGGCGCGGCGTCCTGCCAGCGGGCGCGGTCCAGATTGGCGTGCACGATGGACGCCTGGGCTCCCGTCAGCAGCACCCCGCCGGCCGCCAGCGCCGCCGCCGCGCAGCCGGGCGTCCGCTCGGCCCAGTACCGCTGCACGAGCGCGGAGAGCAGTACCAGGACCAGCCAGACGCCCGCCGGGAAGAGCACCGCCGCCGTCAGCGTCATCGAACCGTCCGGGTGCCGCCCGCCCCAGTGGGTGGCCAGCGGCTCCGGCAGGCGGTGGCGCGCCGACAGCGGCAGTGCGATCAGCAGCGCCAGGACGCCGAGCGACCAGACCGCCGCGCCCCAGAGCCCGCCCCGCCGGGCCGTGCGTCCCTTCGCGGGTTCTTCATCCGTCACGACATCCCCCTGATCATGTCCACGAGATCGTTCCTGCTGTAGCCGGCCAGCGCCGCGTCCTCGACCAACTTCCGCACTCGGCCGACCAGTTCGGATCGGGTGTCGGCGCCCGCCGCGACCGTGACGCCGCGCCCCCGGCGGAACTCCAGCACCCCCTCGTCGCGCAGCGTGCGCAGGCCGCGCAGCACGGTGTTGGAGTTCACCCCCAGGGCCCGGGACAGTTCGCGGGCCGGGGGCAGCTTGTCCCCGGGGGCGAGCTCGCCCTCGGCGACGGCCCGTCTGATCGCCCCGGCGACCTGCTCGTGCAGCGGTCGGGTGTCCCCGATGTCCAGCTTCAGCAACATGGTGCTACTGACGATAGCACCATTCATCTCGGCCGCCCCGGGCGCCGGGGCGGCCCCGTCATCGCCCGCCCGGACGGAGCTGGGCTGTTCGAGTGATGCTTCCCGCACTGCCGATCGGTTGCCTCCGCACGGCCGGTGGCCGCCGTCGCTCCGTGATAGACGTCGGGGACGCGGCTGCCGCCGCCAGGTTCCCAGCGGAGACCGGCGTCCAGGAGGAGATGAGCTTGTCGGCCGACCCCCGGACCCCGGCACCCGGAGCGGCGCCCCCGGACCCGGCGGCCCTCATCCGTACGTCCGCCTACCTGAAGCTGCTGGCACTCGCGGCCGTCCTCGGGGTGCTGGTCTCCGCGGCCGCCTACGGCTTCCTCGCCCTGGTCGCCAAGCTGCAGTCGGTGACCTACGAGGACCTGCCCCGGGGGCTCGGCTTCCACGGGACGCCCCCCTGGTGGCCGTTGCCGCTGCTCGGCGTCGCCGGGCTGCTGGTCGGCGCGACGATCCGGTACCTCCCCGGAACGGGCGGCCACGAGCCGTCCGACGGACTGTCGACCACGGGCGCCCCGAGCGCGGTCGAACTTCCGGGAGTGTTCCTGGCCGCGCTGGCCACCCTCAGCCTGGGCGCGGTCCTCGGACCGGAGGCACCGCTGATCGTGCTCGGCGGCGGCCTGGCGGTGCTGGCCGTCAGACGCCCCGGTCGGGCCGTCCCGCCGCAAGTCGTCGCCGTCGTCGGAGCCGCCGGGAGTTTCGCGGCCGTCAGCACCCTGCTGGGGTCGCCCCTGCTCGGTGCTTTCCTGCTGATGGAAGCTTCGGGGCTCGGCGGGCCGATGCTGGGGGCGGTCCTGGTCCCCGGCCTGCTCGCAGCCGGTATCGGCTCCCTCATCTTCATCGGCCTCGGCAGCTGGACCGGTCTCGGCACGTATTCCCTGGCGCTGTCGAACGTGCCGCCCGCGGACCGGCCGGACATCGCCGAATTCGCCTGGGCGCTGGTCATCGGCGTGGCGGCCGCCCTGCTCGGAACCGGCATCCGCCGGGCCGCCCTGCTGCTGAGATCACGGGTGGAACGGCACCGGATCCCCGCGACGGTGCTGATGGGACTGGCGGTCGCCGGGTGCACCATCGTCTACACCACGGCGACCGGCAAGGGCGCGGCGGACGTGCTCTACTCGGGGCAGACCGCGATGGGCCCGCTGCTGGCCGGCCATGCCGGCTACTCGGTCGGCGCGCTGGTCCTCCTGGTCGTCTGCAAGGCACTGGCCTACTGCGCCTCGTTGAGCGCCTTCCGCGGCGGGCCGGTCTTCCCGGCGATGTTCCTGGGGGCGGTGGGAGGGATGGCGCTCTCCCATCTCGCCGGGCTGCCGCTCACCGCCGCGTTCGCCATGGGCATCGGCGGCATGTCCGTCGCCCTGTTGCGGCTCCCGATGACCTCGGTGCTCCTCGCGACCCTGCTGCTGGGCGGCGACGGCGTCACCGTCATGCCGCTGGTGATCGTCTCCGTGGCGGTGGCCTACGTCCTGACGCTGTGGCTCGGTCCGCGCGGCGAAGGCCCGAAGCCGTCCGCGGCCCGGAGCTGAACCGCCACCGCCGTCACCGGGGCGGCGCCGGCGTACTTCGTCCTGGGGGCCCTGCCGACGGCAGCCGCGCTCCCGGCGGCCCGGGCCTGCCCGCGCCCGTCACCGCCGTCGGCCGGGCATCATGCCCGCACCTGCTGGTGTGTCGGATGCGTGGCCTCCCGGAGGCTCTCCACGAAATGGGCGAGACCGCGGGCCACGGCGCCGGCCAGGACGAACACGGCGGTGATGAAGATCCATCCGTCCCGCTCGTCGATGCCGAGACCGGCGGCCGGTGCCGGCCGCTCCGGTGCGGGTGCGGACTGCGGGGCAGGGTGCGTCATGTCCTTGGCGATCGTGACGGCCCCCGCCAGCCCGTGCCTGATCGCGGCGGCGGCGAGCACCGAGGATCCGATCACCATCCAGCCGAGGCGTCCGATCTCGTCGGGCGGGGCCGTCACGGGCGGACGTGATACCTGGTGGTGGATGCCGAGCATGCGTCTCGCCTCCTTTGTCGAGTGCGGGAGGGACGATCCCTCCCTCCTCTCCGACGTTCGCAGAATGCGGCGGGCGTGCCATGAGTCGTCCGGCCCATGCCCGGGGGGCCGGATGTCCGCAGGACCCCGCTCCGCACCGTCGGTCGACCTGCTCCTCGGACCGGTCGGTCCTGCGCCGCGTCCACGCGACGTGCCTGATCCGGAAGGCGCACCTCGGGGTGCCGCTCGGCGGGTTCTACGGGGCAATGGTGGTCAGCGGTGCCACGGCCGCACGAAATGTGGGAGAGCCGATGAACGAGCCGCCAGGGCCTCCGTCCGGGCCGGGAGCGGGCGGGGCGGGCACCGGCGGCCCGCCCCGTGGCGCCGGCGCCGTCCGGAGCAGGGCGGATCGCGGTGAACACCGCCCCGGCCGAGCCGATCTCGTCGAGCTGCGTCCTACTGCCGGTCCCGCTGCCCACCGGCGCCGATGAGTGACATCGTGTGGGCGGGGGTCGCGACGGCCGGCGTCACCGCGGCCTACGCACTCGTCTCGCGACGCCTGGCGAGCACACCGGTGTCCGGGGCCATCGTGTTCGCGGGTGCCGGCGTCCTGCTGGGTCCCGCCGGTCTCGACCTGATGAGCCTGGACGCCGACGGCGAACTGCTGCTCACCTTCCTGGAGACCGCCCTCACCCTGGTGCTGTTCACCGACGCCATGTCCGTACGCCCGACGGACCTGCGCACCGGCGCCGGCCTGCCGGGCCGACTGCTCGGCGCCGGCTTGCCGCTCAGCATCGCTCTGGGCTGGCTGCTCGCGTGGCCGCTGCTGCCCGGGCTCACCGGGTGGGAGCTCGCGCTGGTGGGTGCCGTGCTCGCGCCGACCGACGCGGCTCTCGGCAGCAGTGCGATCGCCAATCCGCGGGTTCCCGCCCTGGTGCGGCAGGGGCTGAACGTGGAGAGCGGGCTGAACGACGGGATGGTGCTGCCCTTCTTCGTGCTCTTCCTGGCGGCCATCCCCGGCACCGGGTACGCCGAGCAGGGGGAGACCGGGACGTTCTGGCGGGCTCTGCTGCTGAGCACCGCCCTCGGCCTGATCGTCGGAGCCGGCGGAGGCCGCCTGCTGCGGTCGTCACGCGGGCGCGGCTGGGTCACGCGGGAATGGCGCCAGATCCACGTCCTCGCGGTCGCCGCGGCGTCCTACGGCCTGGCGGTGGCCACCGACGGAAGCGGGTTCATCGCCGCCTGGGTGGCCGGCTTCGCCTTCGCGTCGGCGCTGCGCGGCGGCGGGGAACCGCCGCCGGAGGGCGACCGCACCGCGGACCTCGCCGAGCACCTGGGCAGCCTGCTGGCCCTGCTCGGTCTGCTGGTCTTCGGGGCCGTGGTCCTCGGCCCGGCACTGCAGCACCTCAGCTGGCGCATCACCGCCTACGCCGTGCTCAGCCTCACCGTGGTCAGGATGGTTCCCGTCGCCGTCTCCCTCGCCAGGAGCGGGCTGAAGCCCCGGACCGTGGCGTACATCGGATGGTTCGGGCCGCGCGGCCTCGCCTCGATCGTGCTGGGACTGCTGATCGTGGAACAACGCGTCCCGGGAGTGGAGCTGATCGGGCGGGTGGTCGCGATCACCGTAGGCCTGAGCATCGTGGTGCACGGCGCGTCCGCAGCCGCGTTCTCGGACCGCTACGGCAGGTGGTACGAGAGGACGGCCGCGCGCGATCCGAACCTGTCGGAGAGCCGTGGGACGGCGTTCGTCGGCCGGCGCCGCAGGATCGGTCTGACCGGGCCGCCCGGGGAGTGAGGCCGCCACCCGGCGGCAGGTCTCACCCGGTCGGCCGCGGTCGGCCCCGTCCTCGGACGGTCTCCCGGGCGCCGCCCCTAGATTCGACGGAATCCAGCTCCCCTCCGCCAGGACAGGTGGCCATGACCCGTCGACCGAACATCCTGCTGATCGTCACCGATGAGGAGCGGGCCGCCATCCCGCGTCCCCAGGGCTACACGCTCCCGGCCCGGGAGCGGCTCGCCGAGCGGGGCACCACCTTCGAGCGCTACTACACCGCGTCGGCCATGTGCAGCTCCGCGCGGTCCGTGATCTACACCGGGCAGCACCTACCGCTGACCGGCATCTACGACAACGACAACATGCCCTACATCCGTCCGCTCGACCCACAGCTGGGCACCCTCGGCACGATGCTGCGCCAGGCCGGCTACTACTGCACCTACCAGGGCAAGTGGCACCTCTCCAACGCGTACGTCACACCCCGGAACCCCGGACCCACCACCGACGCTCTGGAGCCCTACGGGTTCAGCGAGTTCAACGACTGGGGTGACATCGACGGGGGCGCCTGGGCCGGGCTCAAGATCGACCCGGTGATCGCCGGCCAGGCCGTGAAGTGGCTGCGCGACCGCGCCCCGGTCGTGGCGGACGAACAGCCCTGGTTCATGGCCGTCAACTTCGTCAACCCGCACGACATCATGAGCTTCGACTACGGCGGCTCGCCCCAGGTGCGACTGCCCCCCGGCCTCGCGCACGCCGTCGTGGCGCGCGCCGCCGCGGATGTCCCGGTCTACCGGCGCCGCTGGGAGTTCGACCTGCCCCCGAGCCTCCGCGACGACCTGTCCGGCGCGTCCCCGGCGGTGGCCGAGTACGCGCGTATGGTGGACACGGTGTTCGGGCCGGTCGCCGATGAACAGCACTGGTACGACGGCCTGAACTTCTACCTCAACGCCATCCGGGACGTCGACCGCAGCATCGAGCTCGTCCTCGACGCGTTGGAGGCCTCCGGCCAGGCCGACCGGACGGTGGTCGCCTTCACGGCCGACCACGGCGAGATGGCCGGGAGCCACGGCCTGCGCCAGAAGGGCAATCTGGTCTACGACGAGAACGTCCACGTCCCGTTCGTGCTCAGCCACCCCGACGCGCCCGGCGGAGGCCGCACCGAGGCGCTCGCCTCCGCAGTCGACCTAGCGCCCACCCTCCTCGAGTTCGCGGGGCTGGACGGGGCGGCGGTCGCCACCAGGTTCCCCGCCCTGCACGGCCGCTCCCTGACACCGGTACTGGAGGGGAGGTCGGTTCGCGAAGGGGTGCTCACCGCCGTCGAGTCGATCATCACGCTGGACGCCGGGTTCTGGTTCGAGTTCGCCGACCCGCAGGCCCCCCAGCGGATCCTGTCGGGAGAGCTGCGCCCCGACTGGAGCAAGCGAGGCTTCCTGCGCGGCTACCACGACCAGCGGTACACCTTCGGCCGCTACTTCTCCCCGCTCAGCCCCAACCGCCCCACCAGCCCGCAAGAGCTCCACGACCAGAACGACGTGGTGCTCTATGACCGCGTCGAGGACCCCGACGAGATGCGCAACCTCGCCGCCGAGCCCGCCCACCGTGACCTCGTCGCCCGGTACAGCGCCCGGCTGGAGGACCTCATCAGCGCCGAGATCGGCACCGACACGCGCGCCTGGGTCACCGAGCGCCCCCGCCTGGTCGGCTGGCCCACCTGGCACGGCGACACCGACCAGCCCGCGCCCGCCGGGGCGGCCGCCCGCCGCTGAGCGGAGACCACCCGGCGTCCCGCCGCGCGCGCCTGAGCTTGTTGTTTAACCTCGGAGGTCACCCGACCTGCTGATCTGCGGTTCTTCGCGAGACAGCAGAGGCGGCCGCCCCTCACGCTTCGAGATGT
>NZ_JOHO01000036.1 GCF_000719705.1 Streptomyces sp. NRRL S-350
GTCGGGGGTCGGGGCTACGGGGGTGGTGGCTGTGAGGGCGAGGGCTGCGGGGGCCTGGACGGTCACCGCGCCCGGGGCGGCATCCGGGACGGGCGGCTGCCCGAGGGCCTCCGCCACCGCCGTCCGGACCTTGGCGGCCAGTGCCTCCTCGCCGCCGAAGTAGCGGCCCGGACCCTTCACCGGGATCGCGCACAGGCCCGGGCGGACCACTTCCACCCGCGGCGTGAACGCCTCCACTGCCGCGACCACCGGTTCGAAGCGGCGGGCCTCCGCCTCCGGGTCACGGTCGCGCAGCTCCAGCTCCGGGCAGAGCCGCTGGGCCAGCTTGAGCCGCTGCCCCTGCCGCACCCCGGCCGCCCGGGCACCCGCCGAGCAGGCGAGGATCCGCCCGCCCTCGGTCACCGCCACCGGGTCGTCACCGGTGACGGCCACCACCGGCCAGTCCGGGCACCAGACCACCAGCACCCGGGGGGTTCGTTCCTCCGCCATCTCAGACCACCGCCGCGACGCGTGGTGCCGCCGGCTCCGCCACGGCCCGCGGCTGCTCCCGCAGCGGGCGCACCGTGCCGTGCTCGTCCGGCAGCCAGAGCCGGGCCGTCCGGCCGCGCGCCGCCGAACCGCGGCCCTCGGCCACCACCTCCACCTGCCGGCCGGTGAGCTGCCCGTGGCCGTCGCCCAGCCCGAACCAGCGCCCGGACCGCACTCCCAGCCGCAGCGCCGCGCCCGGCCACGGCCCGGCCACCAGCAGCACGCAGCCGCTGCGCCGCAGGACCGCCGCGAGCCGGGCGGCCAGCTTCGGCGGCACCGGGCCGTCCGGGCGCAGCATGATCAGTTCGACCGCGCCGGCAAGCACCGACACCACCTCGGCCCAGTGCGGCCCCGGGTCGTCCGCGACCAGCAGCCGCCGCAGGTCCAACCCGTACCCCTCGGCGGCGGCCAGCCCCAGGTCCGGCAGTCCGACCGCCGCGGCCCAGCCGCCCTCGGTCTCCCGGACCCCGGCGGCGAGCGCCAGCAGCAGCCCGGCGTCCCCACCGGCCACCGACACCGCGGTCCCCCGCCGCAGCCCGGCGTCCGGCAGCACCTCCCGCAGGGCGGGCGGCACCGGCAGCAGGCCCCGGGCCTCCGCCGGCCCGTCGGCCGGCTCCCACTGCTCCCGCCGTTCCCCCGGCAGGGCAGCCGGGAGCGCCACCGGTCGGAGCGCTGGGCGCGCGGGCGACTCGACGGTGGATTCGAAAACAGATTCGAAAGCGGGCACACCCCCAGGATCGAACATTCGTTCGCAAAGATTCAAGTCCGACTGGATAGCCCCACCCGTCACTCTCCGTGCTCTTCGCCCGTCCCGTCCCGCCTCGGCGAAGGCTGCGCAGTTCAGCGACCGGCCCCCACGTGGGACCACGTACTCACGGTCGCCGTCCCGGGGGGCGGCCGGTGCCGGGGCCCTGGCGACGGTGGCGGTGAACAGACCGACTGCGCCGGCCGGCGGCACCGGCACCCCGGCTCGCCCCGACGCGTTGCCGCCCCGCCTGGCCGGTGATGCGGAGGTCGTCGCGTTCTTCGCCTGGGCCGCGGACCTCGACGCGACGGGCCCGGCCGACAACGAGCTGTTCATGACGACGCGTTCGTGACGACGGGTGTTTGTGACGGCACGTTCGTGACGACGGGTGGTCGTGACGACGGGATGGGCCGTTGCGTTGCCGTGGCGCGTGGCGCGGCCCGCCCACCGGACGGTGGACGGGCCGCGTCCGAGGCAGACATTCCCGAGTGGGCCCTCGGGTCACTTCCGCCAGAACAGGTGGTGCGTCACGCCGCTCGGGCTGGGCACGACCTCCAGGTGGAACCGGTCGAGCAGCTCATCGGGCGACTCCCAGAGCCGTAGCCCGTGCCCGAGCTTCACCGGTGAGACCGCCACGTGCATGCTGTCGACGAGGTCGGCGTCGAGGAACTGCCGGATGGTGGTGACTCCGCCGCCGAGTCGGACGTCCTTGCCCTGTGCCGCCTCCCGCGCCTGTTCGAGGACCGTGGCCGGATCCCCGTCGACGAAGTGGAACGTGGTGTCGGAGAGCGCGAGCGAAGGACGCCTGTGGTGGGTCATGACGAACACCGGGGTACGGAACGGGGGTTCGTCACCCCACCAGCCGCGCCACTCGTGGTCGTGCCAGGGCCCGCGCTGGGGGCCGAACTTGTTGCGGCCCATGATCTCGGCACCGATGTTGCGTGCGTAGTCCCGCGTGAAGTAGTCGTCGAGACCCCGGCTCCCCCCGGGATCGGTGCGCATCGGCCAGCTCGCCGTGGCGCCGGCCCACGCGAACAGCCGCTCGGGCTCGACGTGGCCGAACGGCCTCTCCAAGCTCTGGTCCTCACCGGCACCGATGCCGTCACTCGAGACGTTGAAGTTCTGGACTCTCAGTAACTGAGCCACGTGCTCCTCCTGTGTTGTCGATGGCCGTGGTGAGACCCTCCCGGCCGGAACGCTCCTCCACGAACGTCCGCGGAGCGGCACCAGGCGGGGGCGGCTCCCCCGGACGGATCCGCCGAGCCGCCGCCGTCCGGTTCGTCAGAGCGGGTCGGTCGCCGCGAACTCCCCCGTCAGACCCGCCCGGGCCAGCGCCCGGACGAGGGCCGGCCGGTCCAACGGATCGTCGTAGCGGTTGGTCCGGGCCAACCGTTCCAGCAGCTTGTGCGGCTCCAGTCGGTACGCTTCCGCGTCGGCCAGGAGGCTGTCGGCGCTCGGCCCGTCGACGGCGCCGTCCAGGTGGGTCGCCAGTTCTGCCACCACCTCACTGCGGTCGATGAAGTAGCTCATGCCGCAGTCCAGGCCGTCGTCGCCGAGGTCGTCCGGGTACGGCGCCCGGGCCCAGGCGCCGTTCTCGTACCAGTAGACGCAGCCGACTTCGCGCCCTTCGAGTCCGTCCCGCAGTGCCTCGTAG
Source organism: Streptomyces sp. NRRL S-350 (assembly GCF_000719705.1). GTDB lineage: Bacteria > Actinomycetota > Actinomycetes > Streptomycetales > Streptomycetaceae > Kitasatospora. The sequence goes on from NZ_JOHO01000036.1 coordinate 2,928, forward strand.
GGCAACCAGTCCGGGCCGCCCGCCAGCATGTCGATCGCCGGCTCGTGCCACTGGACGTCGCCCGCCTCGTCCTCGCCGTAGAGCACGAACCGGCCGTCGCCTTCCTTGGACATGACCCACCAGGTGCAGCCGCAGTCGTCCCAGTGGAGGGCCTGGCCGTCGATCCACCGGCCGGTCCGGAAGCGCGGCGGGCGTTCCTCGTACTCGGTGGTCGCCTCGAGGGCGGCGAGCAGCGCCCAGCGCGCCCACAGTTCCTCGGCCGGCGGAAGGTCCTCCGGCAGTCCTGGCCGGTGAACGGTCATGTGTGCCCCCGTGCGTGCGTTCCGGTGCCGATCGCCGCAACGATACGGTCCGCCACTGACACTGCCCTCCGGCCCTCCGACCCTCCGACCCTTCTCCTCTTCGACCCTCCGACCCTTCGCCGCTTCGCGGCCGGCCCCTACCTCGCCCGTCCCGACCGGCTCGTGTCAACGCGTCAGCCCGTGGGCGTGCCGATCCGGTCGCGTTCGAGGGAAGAGCGCAGCTGCGAGAGGGCCTGCGCGGCGGCCGTCACGGAGGATGCCTGGAGGGCACCTGCGATCAGCTCGGTCAACTCCGTGGTGAAGGTGCCTTCCGCCGCCGCGAGCAACCGCAGGCCGTCGTCGGTCAGGGCCAGCAGCGACGACCGCCGGTCCGACGGATTCGGTCGGCGGGCCGCCCAGCCCTGCCGTTCCAGGCGGTCGACGCCCTTGCTGGCGGCTCCGATGCCGATGGCGAACTCCCCGGCCAGGTCCGCCACCCGGGCCCCGGGATGGTCGCGGAGGTACCGCAGGAGCTCGAACTGCGAGGTGACGATCCCGTGGCGCTCGCGAAGCCGGTCGTTGAGGGCGTTGTACAGACGCGTCTCACAGCGGACGAGGTCGGCGAAGAAGCCCGAGAGGTCGACGGGATCACCATCCATTTTATATGCCATGGCATATAGTGTAGTGGAATGCACTTACGGACAGGAGAACCCGCGTGAGCAAGGAACAGCGCACCCGGATCGACGCGATGCTGCGGCAGCCCTGGCCCGAAGGGCCTCAGCCGGTCGAAGCGATCCGGGCCGGATTCAAGGCGCTGATGGCGCAGATGATCGTCCCCGACGCCATACGCACCACGCAGACGACGCTGGGCGACCGACCCGCACTGCACGTCGAGCCGGACAACGGCCCGCGCGGCGGAACGATCCTGTACTTCCACGGCGGCGGCTGGGTGTTCGGCTCTCCCGAGACCGCGCTGTCACTGACCGGGAACCTCGTGGCCAGGACCGGCTTCAGGTCGTACTCGCTGGACTACCGGCTCGCCCCCGAGCACCCCTTCCCGGCCGCGATCGAAGACGCCCTGAGCGCCTACCGAGCCCTCCTCGACAGCGGCGAGGACCCTTCCACCATCGCGTTCGCCGGGGACTCCGCCGGCGGCGGCCTCACCGTCACCACCTGCCTCGCCGCCCGCGACGCCGGACTCCCGATGCCGGCCGCGATCGTGGCGTTCTCCCCCGGCCTGGACGCCACCCGGTCGGGCCGGAGCATGGACACCAAGGCCGGCATCGACCCGCTCTTCACCCGCGAGAGCCTGGAACACACCAGCGCCATGTACCTCGCCGGAGCCGACCCCCATCAGCCCATGCTCAGCCCGGCCCTCCTCGCCGACCCGATCGGCTTCCCGCCGATGCTCCTCCAGGCGGGCACCAACGAAGTGCTCCTCGACGACTCCACCCGCATGGCCGCCCGCGCCCGCGCGGCCGGAGTGGACGTGATCCTCGACATCACCGCCGACGTGCCCCACGTGTTCCAGTCCTTCGCCGGCGTCCTCGACGAGGCCGACCAGGCACTGGACCGCGCGGCCCTCTTCCTCACCCAACAGGTCCGCACCCCCGACACGCCTCGGCCGCACCGCCCCGCACCCCGGATCACCAGCCCCTGAGCGACCCGACCACCTCGAAGACCGTCTCGTCAGGAGTTCTCGGGCTCGCGGCCGTCCGGTCGCGCAGCCCGCGGCGGCGCCGCCCTGAACCACACCCTCTCGGACGCCGGCCCGATCGACCGCTACCACCTGCTCGCCCACCCGCTGCTGCTCGGCGCCGACAAGCGCCCGTTCAGCACCACGGACGAGGACGCGCAGCAGCCGAAGCCGGTCGAGACACGAGACCTACTCCAACAGCCGGCGGAAGCAGGTCGTCGGCGTGGTCCGCTGACACGCGTCCATGTCGACACGACTGACGCCACGTCAATCACCTCCAGGGGGTTCACCGGAGATCCGAGGGCCGCGTCACGGTGCCGCGTCACGGTGCTGCGTCACTGTGCCGGAAAACCGGTGTACAGACCTCGCGTGATCACCAGACTGGACCCGTGGCTGAGACCGATGACAAGACCGACCTGCGGATCTACCTCCAGGACGCCCGCGACGCCCTCCTCTGGAAACTCGACGGCCTCCCCGAGTACGACCTGCGCCGCCCCCTCACCCCGACCGGAACCAACCTGCTGGGCCTGGTCAAACACGTCACCGGAGCCGAGGCGCTGTACCTCGGCGAGACCTTCGGACGCCCCTTCCCGGAACCGACCCCGCTGTGGATCCTCGGCCAGGCCGAACCGAACGCCGACCTGTGGGCGCGGGCCGACGAGACCACCGAGGAGATCGTCGGGCGCTACCGGCGGGTCTGGGCCCACGCCGACGCCACCGTCGAAGCGCTGCCGCTGGACGCGACCGGCGAACTGCCGTTCGGCGACCGGCCGCGACAGACCCTGCACCGGGTCCTCGTCCACCTGATCGCCGAGACCCACCGCCACGTCGGCCACGCCGACCTGGTCCGCGAACTCGTCGACGGCGCCAGCGGCCAGCGACCCGACGGCGCCAACACCGCCGAAGGCGACGCGCACTGGTGGCAGGCCCACCGCGACCGCGTGGAGCAGGCGGCCCGGGAAGCCGGCGGACTCGTCTGACCGGCCGGGTCACTGCCGCCGCGGTGGGCGGAGGCGCGGTGGGCGGCGACGCGGTGGGCGGCGACGCGGTGGGTGGCGACGCGGTGGGTGGCGACGCGGTGGCTGGCGACGCGGTGGCTGGCGGCGAGAGCCGTGGGCGGCCGATGGCCCCGCCGGTCACGCGGCGGATACCGCAGGCGGGTACGCCCTCCCCCGCCCAGGCGGAAACCCGGCGTGGCGATGTCCGGCGATGCCGCTAGGGTCTGGGGGTCAGGGCCGGGGAAGGGTGGGGTACGTGGGGTGTGAGCAGGTGGCGGAATTGCCGAGTGCGGTGGTGCACGCCGGGAGCCGCGAGTTCCTGGCGCAGGAGGGGCTGCCCGCCTCCGGGGCGTTCCTGGAGTTCGGCGCTCTGCGGCCGTTCCCGGCGGACGCCGAGCGGCTCGTCGTCCTCGGGGAGACGGACTACTGCACGCCCTTCGCCGCCGTCGGCAACCTGGTGCTGCTCGACGGCACCACCGGCGAAGTCTTCCTGGACAACGGCGGCCCCCGACGGGACCTGCTGGCCTCCGACCTGACCGCGCTGGCCGGGCTGGTGCGGGAGGTCGAGGCGGTGGCCGGGGCGGCCCGGCTGCCGGCGTCCCTGGACGGTCGGCGCGGGCCGGCGGTGGTGGCCGAGGTGATGGCGGAAGCCGAACGGCGGATGCGGGCGATCGACCCCGGGCTGTTCGGGGACGGCACCGCGCCGCCGGCGCACTGGGGCACCGCCCTGCTGGTGCACGCACTGGGATGGGGTGCGCTGCCGGGCGGTCCCGGCGGGCCCGCCTACGACATCGGCCCGGAGCTGGTGGCAGAGCTCGCGGCACTGACGGACGAGGACGAGGGCCCCGGCCAGGTCCACCGCTTCCGGCCCGAGCACCTGCCCGCCGCCCTGCTCCACGAGCCGACCCGACGGCTGCTGACCGAGGTCGGGCTGCCGGTGGGCGGGGCCATGTTCGGAGTGTGCGACGAGCCGCTGGTCACCATGGGCGAGGCGTACCCGGAGTACTTCGACGGCGAGGAGGAACGCCCGTACCAGCGGGACTTCATCGCCCTCGGGGACTGGCCGACCGACCTCACGATCGCCCTCGACGGCGCCACCGGCCGGCTGGAGCTACCGGACTGGTACGACGACGGCCAGCCCGAGGCCTACCTGAACCGGGACCTCTCCGCGCTGCTCTACGCCCTCTGGACGTACGAGCGGCTGCGCGCCGAATGGGAGCGCTGGGACTACGGCCGGGGCCGGGACACCTGGGCGGTGTTCGACCCGCAGTCACTGCTGAGCGCGGTCGTGGACCAACTCGTCGAGGCCGTCGACCCGGAGGCGTTCGCCTCCCCCGGCTGCTCCTGGCGGCTCCTCGCCGAAGACGGGCACATGGGCGGTCTGCTCGGCTGACCCGGCCGGCAGGTCTTCTCGTTTGTCCGGTGGCCCGGCCGATGCTGGTGGACGTGCCGTCGATGCACACGCCGACCTACTCGGACAGCCTCTGCACCTTCATCGGCTTCCGACGCGTACGACCGAGCCGGCGTGTGGCACGAGCCGCGCCGTGGACCGTGGTGGTCGCACCACATCGCGCCGGGCACCTACCCGGCCGTCCGAACTCGTCGATCGTCGTGCAGGTGTCCTCGTCCTCCTGGTCACCGCCGACGACTGACGGAGGCGCATGGAGGCGCATGGAGGCGGACGGAGGCGGATGCTGCGTGGTCGGCAGATCCAACCACCGCCGACGCCCGGCGATGCCGGCGACACCGCGGGCATCGGGAACGCGGGGGCCGAGCGTAAGCTGTGCCGGTTTCGATCATCCGGGAGGACGTCAAGATATGCACAGCGATACGGGGGACCTCTACCGCGCGTTCGCGGAGCGGGAGGCTCGCGGCAACTCCGCGAGCTACCAGGACCTGGCCGAACGGGTCGCCGGGGACGAGCAGTTGCTCGCGATGTTGGACGGACTGCCGACCGCCAAGCGGCAGCCGAACCTGCTGTTCGGCGCCGTCCGACACCTGGGCGGGCCGGTGACGGCAGGCTGGCCGGCGTTCCGTGACTGGGTGGCGGGCCACTGGGACGAGACGTCGGCGACGATGCTGGTGCGGCGGACGCAGACCAACGAGGCGGGTCGCTGTGCCACCCTGCTGCCGCTGTTGGCGACGTTGCCGCAGCCGCTCGCGCTGATCGAAGTGGGCGCCTCGGCCGGGCTCTGCCTGTACCCGGACCGGTACCGCTACCGGTACCTGTCGGCGGACGGGGCGTCCGCCGTGGTCGCCGAGTTCGGGGCGGCGGCGAGCCCGGTGACGCTGGACTGCACGGTGAGCGGGCCGGTGCCGCTCCCGGCGTCGCTGCAGGAACGGCTGCCCGAGGTGGTGTGGCGGGCCGGGATCGACCTCAATCCGCTGGACGTCCGGGCCGAGGAGGACATGCGCTGGCTGGAGTCGCTGGTGTGGCCGGAGCAGACCCACCGGCTGGAGCGGCTGCGCGGCGCCGTCCGGGTCGCCCGGGCCGCCCCGCCGCTGCTGGTGCGCGGAGATCTCAACGAGACGGTGCGGGAGTTGGTGGCGCAGGCGCCGGCGGGGGCGACTCCGGTGGTGTTCCACAGCGCCGTCCTCGCCTATCTGCCGCCACAGGCGCGGGAGGAGTTCGCGGCGACCGTGCGCGAGTTGCCCGGGCACTGGATCTCCAACGAGGCGCTGCCCGTACTGCCGACCGTCACCCGGCGCCTCCCCCGGCCGGCCCCGGCCGGGTCGGGGCTGTTCGCCCTCGCCCTGGACGAACGGCCGGTGGCCTTCACCGGGCCGCACGGGCAGTCCCTGGACTGGTTCGGCACCGCCCTGGGCTGACCACGGGAAACCGGGGCTTGAAGCTGCCGCAGCGGCAGCCCCTACCGTCGTGTCCAGGGCCGGAGGAACCGGCCCTGGACCGACGAACGTACGGGCTCGGCGACCTCGGACCCAGGAGGGCTCCGGGACTCGGAAGGCCCGGAGACCCGGCGACTTCGGACTCGGAATCCGGGGACGCGGCGACTCGGAAACGAGGAGGTGGCCATGGTCTGGCCGATTGCGGACGTCGCCCGGATGTCCGGGGTGACTGCCCGGACCCTGCGGCACTACGACGAGATCGGGCTGCTGCCCCCGGCCTGGATCGGCTCCAACGGCCACCGCTACTACGAGGAGCGGCAGTTGCTGCAGCTGCAGCAGATCCTCGTGCTGCGGGCGCTGGGCGTGGGGCTGGCCGAGGTCGCCCGGATCCTGGGCGACCAGGTGGACGAGTTGGACGCCCTCCGGAGCCACCACCGGCGGCTGGTCTCGGAACGGGACCGGCTGGACGCCTTGGCGGACACCGTGTCCCGCACGATCGCGGACCTGGAACGATCCCGGAAGGACGGCACTCCCATGACCATCAACCGACCCGAGAACCTGTTCGACGGCATCCAGGCCGCCGACATCGACGAGAGCCTGCGCGACTTCCCCGAGCACGCCGAGGCGGCCCGGCGCGCGACCGCCGCGATGAGCCCGGCCGAGATCGAGGCCGGCCAGCGCGCACGGACCGAGCGCATGATCCGCCTGGCCGAGCTGCTGGCGGCCGGACACCCGGTGGACGCCGAGCCCGTGCAGAGCATGATCGACGAGGATTACCGCCTGCTCGGCACCATCCGGTCCGTCCCGACGGAGGAGTACCTGGCAATCGCACGCTCCTGCACGGAGAACGAGCAGTGGAACGCCGCGTACGAGGCCATCGCCCCGGGCCTGGCCGCGTACCAGCGTGCCGCCATGGAGGCGTACGCCGCGGCGCGGCTGACCTGACGGGCCCTCCGGCGGAGGGCCGTTTCCCTCCGCCGGGCAGCTCTTCTGACGGCTGCCCGGCGGAGGGGCCTTCTCCCCTCCGCCACACCCCGCCGCCGCACCCCGCCGCCGCACCCGCTGTCACACCCCGCCGCCACACCGCCGCCGCTCGCCGCCCCTCCCTGTCCTCACTCCGTCCGCAGTGCCGTGACCGTCCTGGTCCGGGCCGCCCAGATGGCGGGGAGCAGGGCGCCCAGCAGTGCCAGCACCAGGCCGCCGAGTATCAGCGGCCCCACCACCGCCGGGTCGAACACCCCGAGGTCCGCGGCGGGCACCCCCATCCCGGCAGCCCGGGCCATCGCGGGCATCACCTGGTGGTGCACGAGGATCCCGATCGGCACCCCGATCAGCCCGGCCGCCAGCCCGCTGCCGCAGACCGAGGTGAGCACCATGCCGACGGTCTGCCGGGGTGACATCCCGAGCGCCTTGAGCACCCCGAGGTCGTGCACCCGCTCCCGGGTGTCGAGCAGCACGGTGTTGAGCACCCCGAGCCCGGCGACCGCGGCAAGCAGCAGGGTGAGCGTCCCCGCCAGGGTGTTCATCGCCAACACCACGATGTTGATGTGCTGCTCGCCCGGCCCGGCACCCAGCCCCATCGATCGGACCACACCGTCGAGCGCGTCGGCGTACGCCCTCGCGTCGGTGCCCGGGGTGAGGTCGATGCGGAAGGCGATCGCCTCGGCGGCGACCGTGCCACCGAGCGGCGCCAGCGTGGCCCGGTCCACGAACACGAAGTCGCCGGTGGTCAGGACCTCGCCGGTGATCCTCGCCGGCACGCTGCGCCCGTGGTCGGTGAGGGTCACGGTGTCACCGACCTTCGCCTGGTTGGCGCGGAGGTAGGTGGAGCCGGCCACGACCTCGCCGGGGCCGCGGAACCACCGGCCGGAGACCAGCTGGTACCCGCCCCAGGAGGCGTCGCCGCTGAACGCGACCACCTCGGAGCGCCCGGTGTTGCCGGCCACGGCCACCGGCGTCGGGACGCTGCTGTACCAGGCCCGGGTGCCCGGGCGGCCCTCGATCGCCTTGGCCACCGCCGCCTCGTCCAGGTGGTCGGCGGGTTCGGCGGGGCCGTCCAGCGGGGCCTGGACCACGACCTGGCCGCCGTGCCCCGCCTCCAGGCCGTCCTGGAGCAGGCCGAGCGAGAGCGTCAGGCCGACGCAGAGGGTGACTCCGGCGGTGCCGAGCACCACGGCGGCCGCCGTGGTCGCCGAACGGCCGGGCCGGTTGAGCGGGCTCGCCAGTCCGAGGCTCAGCGCGCGCGGCACCGGCAGTCGGCCGAGCGCGTTGTGCAGCCTCGCCAGGAGACCGGTCGCCCCGATCCGGCCCGGGGTGCCCGCGGTGCCTCGGGCAGTGCCCCGGGTGGCGCCTCGGGCAGGGCCTCGGACAGTGCCTCGGGTGGCGCCTCGGGCAGGGCCTCGGGGATCCGCCCGCTTCGTGTCCGGTGCCGTCCGGCCGATCGCGAGCGCCTCCACCGTGCGCAGCCGCCCGGCCCGCAGCGCGGGCGCCAGCGCGGTGCCCGTCACGGCGGCCAGGGCAACCGCCGGGACGGCGAGGTCCACCCAGAGCGGGATGCCCAGCAGGCCGCCGCGCAGGGCTTTGTGGGCCAGGCCGAGGACCGGTACGGAGAGCAGGTTGCCGCCGAGCGCTCCCAGCGCCGTGCCGATCCCGGCCGGGATCAGCGCCTGCCCGACGTAGGCGCGCGCCACCTGCGCCGGGGTGAAGCCGAGGGCCTTGAGGATGCCGATCCGGCGGGTGGCGGCGGTGACCGCGCCGCTGACCACGACGCCGATGATCAGCACCGACATGGCGAGGCCGAGCAGCCCGAAGGCCGCGACGAACGGGACGAAGGTCGAGGCCGTCCGGTCGGCCTCCGCCTGGGCGGGCCGGTAGGAGGTCGCCCTGGTGAGGGCGCCGGCCGGCACCGCGGCGGCGATCGCGGCGCGGTCGGCCGCCACCTCGGCGTCGGTGCCGGCCCGTGCGAAGCGGTAGAGGTACTGGGCGGCGGGGGTCGTGCCGGGCGCGGTGAGCCCGGCGACCTGCTCGGGGGCGACCCAGCCGTCCGCGCTCCAGGACACCGAGGCGGCCAGGCCCACGACCCTGAGCGTCGGCTGCCCGGGCAGATCCGGGAACCGCATGCTGTCGCCGACGGCGAGCGGGGAGTGGCCGTCCAGGAACACCACCTCGCCGGGGCCCTCCACCCAGCGGCCCATGGTGATCCGCAGGCCGTCCATCGGGCCGTCCTTCGCCCGGCCGACCAGCGTCGCCGGCGGGAGCAGCGTGCCGGGCGGCGGGAGCGTGGTGTCCGCGCCCGAGCGCGGCTGCACGGTGACCGCCGGGTAGGGGCCGGCCGAGGCCGTCACACCGGGTGCGTGACCTGCCGCGGCCAGCTGGGCGGGGCTCGCCTTGGCCGGGTCGTACAGCACGCTGAGGTGCGCGCCGCGCTGGTCGGCGAAGGAGCGCTGGTACGGGCCCTGGGCGGCGACCAGCAGCCCGACCGCGAGGATGCACGCCGTCACGGACATCATCGTGGTGAGCACCATGACCAGGGTCTGCACCCGCCTGCGGCCCACTCCGGCCCGGACCACCTTGCCGAGCGCGCTCATGCCTCCACCGCCGTTCGCCCCGCCGGGGCCTGGGGCCGTCCGCGCCGTCCGCGCCGTCCGCCGGCCCGCCCGCTCACTGCGCTCCCCCGGAGGTCGGCACGGCCGCCGTGTCCCGCACCAGCCGGCCGTCGAGCAGTTCGACCGTCCGGTCGGCGCAGGCCTCGGCGAGCGCGGTGTCATGGGTGACCAGCAGGATCGTCTGGCCCTGCGCGTTGAGCTCGCGCAGCAGGTCGCGGACGTCGGCGGCCGAAGCGGTGTCCAGCGCGCCCGTGGGTTCGTCGGCCAGCAGCAGCGGTGGGCGGTTCATCAGCGCCCGGGCCACCGCGACGCGTTGCCGCTCGCCGCCGGAGAGCCGACCGGGGAAGGCCTTCGCGTGCCGGGCCACCCCCAGCCGCTCCAGGAGCTCCCCGGCCCGGGCGCGGGCCTGCTCCCGCCGCATACCGGCCAGCTGTGCCGGGAGCAGCACGTTGTCCTCGACGTTCAGGTCGTCCAGCAGGTTGAAGAACTGGAACACCATGCCGATCCGCCGCCGCCGGTACGCGGCCAGCGCGGCCTCGCCCAGCCGGTGGACGGCCACGCCGTCCACCTCCACCTCGCCCTCGCTCGGCCGGTCGAGGCCGGCGATCAGGTTCAGCAGGGTGGACTTGCCGCTGCCCGAGCGGCCGACCACGGCCAGCGCCTCACCGGCCCGTACGTCCAGGTCGAGCCCGGCCAGGGCGGGCCGGGCGGCGTCGGATCGGTCGTACGTCCTGCTGACGCCGCGGATCCGGATGATCGGCGCGTTCACGGGCCCTCCACGGTTCGGGGTCCGGCGCCCGGGAGGACCCCGGGGCCGGCTGACGGGACATGACGCTACGAACCGCGGCGGGGGTGCTGACAGCCGTCTGGACGGCCTCTCGGAGGTGTATCCAGATACACCTCGAACTGGGTGTTCAGGCCTAGAGCGCAGGCCGCCACGGCCCGGCAGACTGAGCCACCGAAAGATCGGAACCGGGCTCCGCGAGGGCTTCGGTGCCGAGTGGTTCGAGGCCTCCTGACGGAGGCTCAGGGACGGAGAGGGGGCGCGTCATGACGGCTGGAACGCGTACGGGAGTGGCGGGCGGGGCGGCCCAGCGGGTCGGCCGGGCCTGCGTGGACGGGGTGCACGCCTGCTACCTCGTCACGATGGCCGTGACGGGACTGATCGCACTGCTGGCCGGCCCGGTCCTGCTGGTCGCGGCGCTGTTCGGCCCCGACGACCCGCGGCCGTTCGGGCCGGGCGGCCCCCTCCTCCTGGCGGTGCCGATGACGCCGGTCGCCCTCTGGGCGCTGTGCTGGGCCACCGGGGGCGGCGGCCGGGCGGTCGGGGCCGTCCTGTTCGCGCCGGGCACGCTCGCGGTGATGGCGACGAGCCTCTACGGCGGCGCCGCACCCGGCGGCCGGTCCGTCTCGCTCTGGTTGGCGCCCTCGCTGCTGGTGCTCGCGCTGTTCGGCGTGCGCTGGATCGCGACGGAGAACAGGCGGACCGTCGGGAAGTGGAGCGGGCGGCCGGTCCCGGTGCCGTACCACCGCGCGTCCGACGCCCTCGGCCCCTGGCAGCGGCTGCGGGCCGGCGGCTGGCTGACCGACCCGGCGACCTGGCGGGACCTGGCCTGGGCGCTGCTCACCGGCTTCGCGGTGGTGCTCACCGCCACGCTCGTCCTGGTGACCCCGCTCACCCTGGAGGTCTTCGGCCGGAACGGTCCGTTCTTCCCGCTGGCCATGGTCTACGCGATGGGCCTCTGCGCCGCCCCGGCGGCAGCCCTGTGGGCCGCCCCGCCGGTCCTGCGGATCCACGAGCGGGCCGCCCGCGCCCTGCTCGGGCCCTCCCGTCGGGCCGAACTCGCCCGCCGGGTCAGCCACCTGGCGCGAACGAGGACGGACACCATCGACGCCGGGGCGGCCGAGCTGCGCCGGATCGAGCGGGACCTCCACGACGGGGCGCAGGCCAGGCTGGTGGCCCTGGGCATGCTGCTGACCGTGGCCGAGCAGCTGAAGCACGACCCGGACGCCCTGGGCCCGCTGCTGGTCGAAGCCCGGATGTCCTCGGTCAAGGCGCTGAGCGAGCTGCGGGACCTGGTCCGCGGCATCCATCCCCCGGTGCTCGCCGACCGCGGGCTGGCCGACGCGGTGCAGGCGACCGCGCTGGACCTGCCGCTGCCGGTGACCTTCACGGGCGCCCTGCCCGGCCGGGCACCCGCCCCGGTGGAGTCGGCCGTCTACTTCGCGGTCACCGAACTCCTGGCCAACGTGGTGAAACACGCGGACGCCTCGCACGTGTGGATCGAGATAGGGCACAGTGACGGGCTGTTGCGGATATCGGTCACCGATGACGGGCACGGCGGCGCCGACCCGTCCCGGGGCACCGGCCTCAGCGGAACCGAACGCCGATTGGCCGCCTTCGACGGAGTGCTCGCGATCAGCAGTCCGTCCGGTGGTCCGACCATCGTGAACCTGGAGATCCCGTGCGCGTTGTCATCGCCGAAGACCTCTTCCTCCTCCGGGACGGCCTGACCCGGCTGCTGGAGGCCAACGGCATGAAGGTCACCGCGGCGGTCGAGAACGGTGACCAGTTGCTCGCCGCGGTGGCCGCCGACCAGCCGGACATCGCCGTGGTCGACGTCCGACTGCCGCCGGGCTTCACGGACGAGGGCCTGCGGGCCGCGCTGGCCGCCCGCCGGGCCCACCCCGGTCTGCCCGTCCTGGTGCTGTCGCAGTTCGTGGAGCAGCTGTACGCCCGTGAGCTGCTGGCCGGCAGCACCGGCGGGATCGGCTACCTGCTCAAGGACCGGGTGATGGACGGCACCCAGTTCATCGACGCCGTCCGGCGCGTCGCCCAGGGCGGTACCGCGATGGATCCCGAGGTGATCACCCGGCTCCTCACCCACAACTCCTCGGCGGGGCCGGTCTCCACGCTCTCCCCGCGCGAGCGGCAGGTGCTGGCCCTGATGGCGGAGGGCCGGTCCAACGCCGCCATCGCGCAACAACTGGTGATCACCGAACGGGCGGTCGCCAAGCACACCGCGTCGATCTTCGTCCGGCTCGACCTCCAGCCCTCCGACGACGACAACCGCCGGGTCCTGGCCGTCCTGGCGTACCTCAACAACACCTGACCGGAGAGGAGCCGCCCCGCCCCCCATCACTTGACCGCTCGCCGACAAGTCTGGAGTGGCCCTTCACCGCAGGGGGCTCGCTCGCCGCCGAACGGGTCATTTAGGCTAGTGCCGTGCTCATCCTTGTTCGCCGCCGCCACGTGGACCTGCTCCGCGTGACCACCATGTCCTGTCGACGCTCCGGCTGAACCTCGCGCCACCCACCCTCACCGGCAGCCCCCACCGGGCCGCCGCCACCTCCCGGCCCCCGGAGCACCAGCCGCACCAGGCGCTGCTCCGACCGCTCCCGGTCGACCACCGGAGCCGGCCGGGACGAGACACAGCGGATGTCACACATGACGCAGCAGCACACGCCCATATCCGAAACCGGCTCCGGCACCGGCACCGGCACCACCCCGGCGGGCGCCCTCCCGGTGATCGACCTCTCGCTCGCCGACGGCAGCCCGGACGACCGCCGCCACCTGCACGACGAACTCCGCGCCGCGGCCACCGGCGTCGGCTTCTTCCAGCTCGTCGGCCACGGCGTCACCCCCGAGGAGACCGCCGCTCTCACCGGGGCCATGCGCGCCTTCTTCGCGCTCCCCCAGGCCGACCGGCTCTCCGTGAGCAACCTCAACTCCCCCCACTACCGGGGCTACACCCGCACCGGCGACGAGCGCACCGGCGGCAGCCAGGACTGGCGCGACCAACTGGACATCGGCGCCGAACTGCCCCCGCACGTCCCCGGCACCGGCGAACCCCCGTACTGGTGGCTGGAGGGCCCCAACCAGTGGCCCGAGGCGCTCCCCGAGCTGCGCACCGCCGCACTCGGCTGGATCGACCACCTCGGCGAGGTGGCCCGGCGGCTGCTGCACGAACTCCTCGCCTCGATCGGCGCCCGCCCCGACTTCTACGACGACGCCTTCGCGGGCCACCCCCACCTGCGCCTCAAGCTGGTCCGCTACCCCGGCACCGCCCCGGACGGCGCCGGTCAGGGCGTCGGCGCCCACAAGGACTACGGCTTCATCACCCTGCTGCTCCAGGACACCGTGGGCGGCCTCCAGGTGGAGCGCGCGGACGGCACCTTCCTGGACGTCCCGCCGCTCGAAGGCGCCTTCGTCGTCAACCTCGGCGAACTGCTGGAGGTGGCCACGGACGGCTACCTGAAGGCCACCAGCCACCGCGTGGTCAGCCCGCCCGGGGCCCGCGAGCGCTTCTCCGTCCCGTTCTTCTACAACCCGCGCCTCGACGCCCACATCGCGCCGCTGGACTTCCCGCTCGCCCACCACGCCCCCGGCGCCACCGAGGACCCGGACAACCCGCTCTTCGCCGACTTCGGCCTCAACGAGTGGAAGGGCTACACCCGGGCCCACCCCGAGGTCACCCGCCGCCACCACGCCGCCCTCGCCTGACAGCGACCGCCCTCGCCTGACAGCGACCGCCTCGTCTGACAGCGGAAGGGGCATCCCGCCCCGGGTCGGGGACGGCGGGCACGGCGGGCAGCCCAATCGGCCGGCCCCGACGGAACCCGGAGGGCCGGACCGAAACATCCCCGCCCATACCAGGACGCCCCTGCCCGAGCCGGACCACCGGCGGACGGCAGGGGCTCCGGCGTACCCGCCCCCGCCACGGCCCCGCTGCCGGTGGACCGGGGCGGGCAGCACTGTCACACTGCTGCTGTCACAGCAGGAGTGTGCCAGCGCGGGAGGCAGCAGATGGGGGAGCACGGCGCCGTAGCGGGCGAGGTGCGGCTGACGGTGGACGAGTTGGCGGCCCGGGCGGGGGTGACGGTGCGGACGGTGCGGTTCTACGGGACGAGGGGGCTGCTGCCGCCGCCGGAGCTGGGGCCCCGGCGGGTGGGCCTGTACGGCGCGGCGCACCTGGACCGGCTGGAGCTGATCGAGGAACTACAGCGGCAGGGCCTGACGCTCGCGGCGATCGAGCGGTACCTGGCGCGGCTGCCGCAGGACAGTACGCCGCTGGACCTGGCGATCCACCGGGCGCTGGTGGCGTCTTGGACGCCCGAGGCGGCCGAGGAGTTGGGGCGGGCGCAGTTGGAGCGGCGGGCCGGGCGGGGGCTGTCGGAGGAGCAGGTCGAGCGGCTGGTGGCGATGGGCGCGCTGGAGCGGACCGGCGATCCGGAGGTGTTCCGGGTGGATCCGGGCCTGTTGCCGCTGGGCGTCCGGGTGCTGGACGTGCCGATCCCGCTGGAGACGCTGCTGGCCGCCCGGGCGGTGGTGCTGGAGCACAGCCGGGCGACGGCGCGGGAGTTGCAGCGGCTGTTCCGGGAGACGGTCTGGAAGCCGTACCGGGAGAGCGAGCCGGCGCCGGCCGAGCTGGCCCGGATGAAGGTGCTGACGGACCACATCCAGCCGATGGTGGCGCAGGCCCTGGTCACGGCGTTCCAGCGTTCGCTCCGGGAGGAGCTGGGTGAGGCCGTCCTCGACACGGCCTCACCCGATCACGGCGAGTAGAACGGTCGCGGGCACCAGGAAAACGGTCGCGGGCACCAGGAACCGGAGCACCCGAGGCCGCGAACCGCCAACCCGGCACCGCAGGACCGCGAACCGCCAACCCGGCACCGCAGGACCGCGAACCGGGGACCCGGCACCGCAGGACCAGGAGCCGGGAACCCGGGTGCCCGGAACCGGGAACCGCGCGGACCCGTCAGTCGCCGAACGTCCGTCCCTCCGCCGCGATCCGCTCCAGCAGCGCCGGCGGCGCGAACCGCTCGCCGTACGCGGCGGCGAGTTCGCGGGCGCGGGCCGCGAATCCGGCCGGGCCGCCCTCGTACCCGTTGATGTACTGGAACACGCCGCCGGTCCAGGCCGGGAAGCCGATGCCGAGGATCGAGCCGACGTTGGCGTCGGCGACCGAGGTCAGCACGCCTTCCTCCAGGCAGCGCACCGAGTCCAGGGCCTCGCTGAACAGCATCCGCTCCTTGAGGTCCTCGAAGGGCACGGCGTCGGCCGGGACGTCCGGGCCGGAGCCGGTGAAGTGCTCCAGCAGACCCGGCCACAGCCGCCCGCGCCTGCCGTCCTCGCCGTACTCGTAGAAGCCCGCGCCGCCGCTGCGCCCGGGGCGGCCGAACTCGTCGACCATCCGGTCGACGACCGCGTCCGCCGGGTGCGGCGTCCAGGTGCCGCCGACGGCCTCGACGGAGCGCCGGTACTCGTCGCGGATCTTGCGGGGCAGGGTGAGGGTGAGTTCGTCCATCAGGGAGAGCACCTTGGCGGGGTAGCCGGCCTGGGCGGCGGCCTGTTCGACGGTGGCGGGGTGGATGCCCTCGCCGACCATGGCGACGCCCTCGTTGAGGAACTGGCCGATCACCCGCGAGGTGAAGAAGCCCCGGGAGTCGTTGACCACGATCGGGGTCCTGTCGATCTGCCGGACCAGGTCGAAGGCGCGGGCCAGGGCCTCGTCGCCGGTCTGCGGGCCGCGGATGATCTCCACCAGCCGCATCTTGTCGACCGGCGAGAAGAAGTGCAGGCCGATGAAGTCGGCGGTGCGGCGGACGCCTTCGGCGAGCAGGCCGATCGGCAGGGTGGAGGTGTTGGAGCAGAGCAGGGCGTCGGGGGCGAGGACGTCCTCGACCTCCTGGAACACCTTGTGCTTGAGTTCGGTGTTCTCGAAGACCGCCTCGATCACGGCGTCGCAGCCGGCCAGGTCGGCGGCGTCGGCGGTGGGGGTGATCCGGGCGAGCAGTTCGTCGCGCTTGGCCTCGGTGGAGCGGCCGCGGGCGACGGCCTTGTCCAGCAGCCCCTGGGAGTAGGCCTTTCCGCGCTGGGCGGCCTCGGCGCTGACGTCCTTGAGCACGACCTCGATGCCGGCCTTGGCGCAGGCGTAGGCGATGCCCGCGCCCATCATCCCGGCGCCGAGCACGGCGACCTTGCGGACCGTGCGCTTGTCGATGCCCTTGGGGCGCCCGGCACCGGAGTTGACCGCCTGCATGTCGAAGAACAGGGCCTGGATCATGTTCTTGCTGGTCTGGCCGCAGGCGAGCTCGGTGAAGTAGCGGGCCTCGATCACCATCGCGGTGTCGACGTCCACCTGGCTGCTCTCGACGGCGGCGGCCAGCACGTTGCGCGGGGCCGGGTAGGGGGCGCCGTTGAGCTGCTTGCGCAGGTTGGCGGGGAAGGCGGGCAGGTTCGCGGCGAAGGCCGGGGTCGAGGGGGTGCCGCCGGGGATCTTGTAGCCCTTGACGTCCCAGGGCTGGACGGCGGTCGGGTTGGCCTCGATCCAGGCGCGCGCCCGGGCGGCCAACTCTTCGGGGGTGTCGACGAGTTCGTGCACCAGTCCGTGCTCCAGCGCCTGCGCGGGGCGGTACTGGCGGCCCTGGAGCAGGAACTTGAGCAGGGCGTCGGTGATGCCGAACAGCCGCACCGTGCGGACCACTCCGCCGCCGCCCGGCAGCAGGCCGAGGGTGACCTCGGGCAGGCCGATCCGGGCGGCGGGGGTGTTCAGCGCGACCCGGTGGTGGCAGGCGAGGGCGATCTCCAGGCCGCCGCCGAGCGCGCTGCCGTTGACGGCGGCGACGACCGGCTTGCCGAGGGTCTCCAGCGTGCGCAGCGAGCGCTTGATCCGCATGGACTTCTCGAAGACGGCCTCGGCGTCCTCGGGGCGGGCGGCGGAGAGCATCCGGAGGTCTCCCCCGGCGAAGAAGGTCTTCTTGCCGGAGGTGATCACGACGCCGCGCAGCCCGTCCTCGGCGGCGAGGCGGGCGAGCCGTCCGACGGCGGTCTCGAAGTCGGCGGTGAAGGCCTCGTTCATGGTGTTCACGGACTGGGTGGGGTCGTCGAGGACGAGGGTGACCACGCCGTCCTGGTCCTGCTCCCAGCGGATGGTGGTGGTGTCGCTCATGGGTTCACGGTCTCCAGGTCTGCCGAGGGAGGTGTCACGCGCAGCGTGGCCCACGGAGGGCGGCGGTGGGCGCCGGGCGGGCTCGGACGTCTGCGGGGGGGAGGGAGTCAGACGCGTTCGACGATGGTGGCGATGCCCATGCCGCCGCCCACGCAGAGGGTGATCAGGCCGTAGCGCAGGTCGCGCCGCTCCAGTTCGTCGATCACGGTGCCGAGCAGCATCGCGCCGGTGGCGCCGAGGGGGTGGCCGAGGGCGATGGCGCCGCCGTTGACGTTCACCTGGTCGGGGCGGAAGCCGAGTTCGCGGGTGAAGCGGAGCGCGACGGCCGCGAAGGCCTCGTTGATCTCGACGAGGTCGATGTCGGCGGCGGTGAGTCCGGCCTTGGCGAGGGCCTTGCGGGTGGCGGGGGCCGGGCCGGTGAGCATGATGGTCGGCTCGGAGCCGGAGACGGCGGCGGAGACGATCCGGGCGCGCGGGCGCAGCCCGTGGCGTTCGCCGATCTCGCGGTTGCCGATGGCGACCAGCGCGGCGCCGTCCACGATGCCGGAGGAGTTGCCCGCGTGGTGGACGTGGTCGATCGCCTCGACCCAGTGGTACTTCTGCAGGGCGACGGCGTCGAAGCCGCCGGCTTCGCCGATGGCGGCGAAGGAGGGCTTGAGGCCGGCCAGGGTCTCGACGGTGGTGCCGGGGCGGATGAACTCGTCGCGCTCCAGCACGACCAGGCCGTTGCGGTCGCGCACGGGGACCACCGAGCGGTCGAACAGGCCGTCGGCCTGGGCCTTGGCGGCGCGGGCCTGGGACTCGGCGGCGAAGGCGTCCACGTCGGTGCGGGACAGGCCCTCGATGGTGGCGATGAGGTCGGCGCCGATGCCCTGCGGCACGAAGTTGGTCTCGTACGCGGTCATCGGGTCGGCGAACCAGGCGCCGCCGTCGGAGGCCATCCTGACCCGGGACATCGACTCCACGCCGCCGGCCAGGATCAGGTCCTCCCAGCCCGAACGGATCTTGGCGGCGGCCATGTTGACGGCTTCCAGGCCGGAGGCGCAGAAGCGGTTCTCCTGGACGCCGGCGACGGTGTCCGGCAGGCCGGCCGCGATGGCGGCGATCCGGGCGATGTCGGAGCCCTGGTCGCCGACCGGGCTGACCACGCCGAGCACGATGTCGTCGATCGCCGCCGGGTCCAACTCGGGGTAGCGGCGGCGGAGTTCGTTGATCAGGCCGACGACCAGGTCGATCGGCTTGGTGCCGTGCAGCGAGCCGTTGGCCTTGCCCCGGCCGCGCGGGGTGCGGATCGCGTCGTAGACGTACGCTTCGGTGGTCACGATGGAGGAGCCTTTCGGAGCGGGGACTTGGCGGGAGGCGGGCTTGGCGCGGGACGGGCCCGGCCCGGCCGAGGGCGTCAGCCGAGGATGGAGCGGCCCACGATCTCCTTCATGATCTCGGTGGTGCCGCCGTAGATGGTCTGGATGCGGCCGTCGGTGAACGCCCGGGCGACCGGGAACTCGCTCATGTAGCCGTAGCCGCCGTGCAGTTGGAGGCACCGGTCGGCGGTGCGCTTCTGCAGCTCGGTGGCCCACCACTTGGCCATCGAGGCGTCGGCCGGGGTGAGCGCGTAGCGGTTGTGCTCGGTGATGCAGCGGTCGACGAAGGTCCGGGTGACGGCGC
Organism: Streptomyces sp. NRRL S-350; assembly: GCF_000719705.1. Taxonomy (GTDB): domain Bacteria; phylum Actinomycetota; class Actinomycetes; order Streptomycetales; family Streptomycetaceae; genus Kitasatospora. Next base: position 21,972 of record NZ_JOHO01000036.1, read on the forward strand.
ACTCGGTGGCCAGTTCGGCGATCTCGAAGCGGACGTGCTGCAGTTTGGCGAGCGGGCGGCCGAAGGCCTCGCGCTGTTTGACGTAGTCGGTGGTGATCTCGACCAGGTACTCGGCGCCGGCGATCGCCGCGGCCGCGATGGCCAACCGCTCCTGGGCGAGGTTCTGCATCAGGTGGACGAAGCCGCCGTGGAGCTCGCCGATCAGGTTCTCCTTGGGCACCCGGACGTCCTCGAAGAACAACTCCGCGGTGTCCTGGGCCTTCTGGCCGATCTTGTCGAGGTTGCGGCCGCGCTCGAAGCCGGCCGTGCCGCGTTCGACGGCCAGGAGGCTCAGCCCGCGTGCGCCGCCTTCGGGGGTGGTGCGGGCGACCACGATCACCAGGTCGGCGAGGATGCCGTTGGAGATGAAGGTCTTGGCGCCGTTGAGCAGGAAGTGGTCGCCGCGGTCGACCGCCTGGGTCCGGATGCCCTGCAGGTCGGAGCCGGTGCCGGGCTCGGTCATCGCGATCGCCGTGATCAGTTCGCCGGAGCAGAACCCGGGCAGCCAGCGGCGCTTCTGTTCCTCGGTGGCGAGGGCGGTGAGGTAGGGGCCGATGATGTCGTTGTGCAGGCCGATCGCCAGCCCGGACGCTCCGGCCCGGGCGAACTCCTCGGCCACCACGGCGGCGTAGCGGAAGTCCGGGGTGCCGCCACCGCCGTACTCCTCCGGGACGGCGATGCCGAGCAGGCCCTGGCGGCCGGCGGCGAGCCAGGCGGACCGGTCGACGATGCCCGCCTTCTCCCAGCGGTCGTGGTGCGGCAGTACCTCCTTGGCGAGGAAGGCCCGCACGGTCGCCCGGAAGTCGTCGTGCTGCTCGGTGAAGATCTCGCGCTGCAACGCTACTCTCCTTGCTCTTCCTTGGAGTCGAGGGTCGGGACGCCCCAGTCCCGGGCCACCTCCGCGGTGTCCGCGCCCGGCCGCGCGGGTGGGCGGCGCAGCGCGCCGGGGGTGGCGGAGAAGCGGGGGGCGGGGGCGGGCTGGGTGACGCCGTCCGCCTCGACGTACGTCCCGCGCGCCGCCAGGTGCCCGTCCGCAGCGGCCTGGCGCATCGTCAGGACGGGTTCCACGCAAGCGTCGGAGCCGGCGAAGACGGCCTCCCATTCGGCCCTGGTGCGGGTGGCGAAGCGGGCGGCGACCAGGGCCCGCAGTTCGGGCCATCGGGCGAGGTCGTACTGGCCGGGCGCGTCCGGGCCGAGCCCGAGCAGGCGGGCGAACTCGGCGTAGAAGCGCGGCTCCAGCGCGCCGACGGCCAGGTGCCCGCCGTCGGCGGCCCGGTAGACGGCGTAGAACGGTGCGCCGCCGTCCAGCAGGTTGACGCCCCGGCGGTCCTGCCACTGGCCGGCCGCGAGCAGGCCCCACAGCATGCTGCCGAGGTGCGCCGCGCCGTCCACGATCGCCGCGTCCACGACTTGGCCCTCGCCGGTGGCCCGGGCGTGGTGCAGCGCGGCGAGCAGGCCGACGACCAGGTAGAGGGATCCGCCCGCGTAGTCGCCCAGCAGGTTGGCCGGTATTCCGGGAGCCCCGTCGGCACCGCCCGGCGCCGCCACCAGCCCCAGCACCCCGGCGACCGCCGTGTACCCGAGGTCGTGGCCGGCGGTCGCCGCCCGGGGCCCTTGCTGTCCCCACCCGGTCATCCGCCCGTAGACCAGCGCCGGATTGCGCGCCAGGCACGGCCCCGGGCCGACGCCGAGGCGCTCCGCGACGCCGGGCCGGTAGCCCTCGATCAGCAGGTCCGCCCGCTCCACCAGGTCCAGCACCCGGCCGGGGCCTTCGGGTGACTTGAGGTCGATCAGCACCGAGCGCTTGTTGCGGTTGGTGAGGTCGTACGCCGGGTCGGTGCCGAGCGGTGGCGGTTCGGGGCGGTCCACCCGCACGACGTCCGCCCCGAGGTCCCCCAGGAGCATCGCAGCGAACGGCCCCGGCCCGATCCCGGCGAGTTCCACCACCCGCACACCCGCCAACGGGCCAGGGGTGCCCTCGCCCACCGGACTGCTCGTGTCACGCACTGGCCGCGAACCCTTCAGGGTTTGACAGTAAAGCTGTAACACTCGGGATGATAGAGAAGCGACCCGCCGGTAACAAGACCTCCGGCCCGCACGGCGCCGCCCCGACAACCGTTCCCACCGGCAGGCCGCGTCGACGCCGGAGCAGGGAAGCGGAGCGAGGAAGCAGAGCGGGAAAGCGGATCGAGAAGGTCGGAGCCGGAAGGCCGGGGCGGGAAGGCCGGGGCGGGAAGGCCGGGGCAGGGAAGCCCGCAACGGGAAGCCCGAGCAGGAAAAATGCCGGGCATCCGTCGACGGTAATGGCCTATCGTGCAGCCCAGCCATTACTCCGACGGCGAGGGAAGAACCGTGATCACCACCGACCTGATCGAACGCACCGGGCGCACGATCGTCACCGTCTCCGAGCGACTGGTGCTCACGCAGCCCCGGCCCGGGGACACCGAGGCCGTGTTCGCCGTCCACGGGGATCCGGAGACCAACCGGTACAACCCGCACGGGCCGCAGCGGGACATCGCCCAGGCCCAGGAGATGCTGGACGGGTTCGTGGCCGACTGGGTGCGGGACGGGGTGGGGTACTGCGCCGTGTCGACGCGGGAGGAACCGGCGGTGATCATCGGGTTCGCCGGACTGTACCTGCACACGCTGGACGGGGAACGGGTGTTCAACCTCTACTACCGCTTCCGGCCGTCCGCCTGGGGCCTGGGGTACGCGGCGGAGGCGGCACGGGCCGCGATGGCGCAGGCACTGCCGCGCTTCCCCGGGATCCCGGTGGTCGCGCTGATCCGGGCGGACAACCTGCCCTCGCGGCGGCTCGCCGAGCGGCTCGGACTGGTGGCGGACCCGGACGGCCGGGTCGACCACGAGGACCGGCTGATCCACCGCATGGCGTGAGCCGAAGATCCCCCGCCGGGGGGAGGGGGATCACGCCCCGGGCGGAGGACCGCGGCCGGGGCGCCGCGCGACCGTGGGGGCATGAGGATCAACGAAGGCACCGTACGGGCCGGGGCGGCGTGGACGGCGATGGCGGCCACGGCGCCGTACCTGACGCTCAAGCTGCTGTGGCTGACCGGCCATCCGGTGGGGTCGGGCGACACCGACGCGATGGACCGGCTGTGGCTGGTCAACCTGCTCACCTTCGGAATGGACGCCATCGCGGTGGCCCTGGCGCTGGCCTTCGTACGGCCGTGGGGCCGGCGCGTGCGGGCCGGACTGGTGGCGTTCCCGATGTGGGTCGCGACCGGGCTGCTCGGCACGATCCTGGTGGCGCTGCCACTGGACCTGCTGAGCGTCCTGGTGCTCGGGCCGGAGCCCGACAGCGGCCAGAGCGACGACCGGGGCCTCGCGGGCTGGGTGTTCGCCGTCGTGTACGGCGGGTTCGCCGTGCAGGGCCTCGCGCTGATCACCGCCTTCGTCCTGTACGCCCGGCGGCGGTGGGCCGCGCTGCTGCGCGAGCGGATCGGCGACCTGCCGCGCTCCCCCACCCTGGCCGTGCAGCGCGGTCTCGGCTGCGCGGCGGCGCTGCTCGCCGTCGGCGTCGCGGCGGCACGGCTGTACTGGGCGGCGGGCGGTGCGGCCGGGGTGCCGATCGCGATGGCGCAGGAGCGGGACCGGGGCGTGGCCGTGATGAACGGGGTGACCGCGCTGATGGCGGTGGCCGCCGTGACGGCACTGCTGGTCCTGGTGTTCCGGCTCGGGCCGCGACGGCGACTGCTCGGACCCCTGCTGGTGGCGTGGACGGCGGCCGGCTCGCTGTTCGGGTGGGGCAGCTGGCAGCTGGTGGCCTTCGGCGCGGCGCCGTCCCGGGTGACGGACCTGCGGATGGCGGTGCCCGGGCTGATGTCCCTGGTGCAGGCGGCGCAGGTGGTGGCCGGGGTGCTGGTCCTGGCCGTCGGCGCGATCGCCCTGACCGAGCGGGCGGCACACGCGGCCGGGGTCACGGCCACGGCCCCCGCCGTAGCGCCCCCGGAAACTGCGGGGGCTGCGGGCACTGCGGGCGCTGCCGGCGCTGCGGGCACTGCGGGCGCTGCCGGCACTGCGGGGGCTGCGGGGGCTAGGGGGGCTACGGGGACTGCCGGACCCACCGGCGCCACAAGGACCGCGAGAGCACCACGAACCGCCGTACCAGCCGCCGTACCAGCCGTCGCACCGGCCGTCGCACCGGCTGACGTCCGGGCTGACGTACAGTCACCCGGATGAACACGGGGGCGGGCACGCGGCTGCGGCGTGCGGTGGAGGCGCTGGTCGGGCGGCGGGCCCGGCTGCGCTGGGTGCACCTGGTGCTGGGCGGCGCGCTACTGATGCCCTACTGGCTGCTGTCGATCGTGATGCTCGGGGCCCTCGACCAAGACCAGGCGCCTGCCCGCCAGGCGCTGCTGCAGGTCCTCGCGCTGTTCACCTCGCTGCCGATGGCCGCCGTCACGGCACTGGTGCCGACGGTCCGGGGGCTGGAGGGCGCGGCGGCACGGGCCCTGTGCGCGGCCGCCCGGCCGGAGGAACTGGCCACCGGGCCGGCCCGCTCGTGGCCGGCCCGACGCCGCACCGCGCTCTGGTTCGTGCTGCACCTCTTCCTCGGCGGGGTGGTCGCCGGGATGACGCTGGCCGGAGCGCCGTTCTCGATCGTGCTGATCCTCGGCTTCGGCGGCGCCCAGGACCTCATCCGCTTCTGGGAGGACCGCTTCCCCGACTGGGTGTTCACCGGCCCCGCCCTCGGCCTCGCCGTCCTGCTGCTGATCGTCCTCGCCAACGCCGGCTTCGGCGCCCTGCTCGCCCGCTGGGCGCCCGCCCTGCTCGGCCCCACCCCCGAGGAGCGGCTGGCCGCCGCCGAACGCCGGGCCACCGTGCTCGACCAGCGCAACCGGCTGGCCCGCGAACTGCACGACTCGGTCGGGCACGCTCTCAGCGCGGTGGGCATCCAGGCCTCCGCCGCCGCACGGGTCCTGCGCACCGACCCGGACTTCGCCGCCGAGGCGCTGCAGGCGATCGAGGAGACCGCGCGGGCGGCCGTCTCGGAGCTGGACTCCGTGCTCGGCCTGCTGCGCGAGGAGGAGTCGGGGGCGGCCGGACCGGCCGGGCCCACCCTCGCCGGGCTGGACGACCTGCTGCGCCAGCTCGCCCGCACCGGCGTGGCGGTGGACGCCGAGCTGCCGCCGGGTTTGGCGGGACTGCCCGTCGCGGTCTCCCGCGAGGCGTACCGGATCGTGCAGGAGGGCCTGACCAATGTGCTGCGGCACGCCGGACCCGCCCCGGCCGGGCTGCGGGTCGGGCTGGCCGGGGACCGGCTGGAGATCGAACTGACCAACCCGCTGGGCCCCGGCCGCCCGAGCCGGCCCGGCGGCGGGCGCGGGCTGCGCGGGATCGGGGAGCGTGCGGCGGCCCTGCACGGCGGCAGCACCGCCGGGCCGAGCGCGGACGGAACGACGTGGCGGCTGGCCGTCTGGCTGCCGGTGGGGGGAACTGCACGATGAGCGACACGGACAGGGCGAGCGGTACGGACACGGCGAGCGGTACGGACAGGGCAAGCGGTACGGACACGATGAGCGACACCGACGCGGTGAGCGGCACGGACACGGCGAGCGACACCGCCACGGTGAGCGGCGGAGAGCCCACGGGCGGCGGGGGCGACGCCACGGCCGTCATCCGCGTGGTGATCGCGGACGACGAGCGGCTGGTCCGGATGGGCCTGCGGGTGGTGATCGATGCCGAGCCGGACCTCACCGTGGTCGGCGAGGCCGCCGACGGGGCCGAGGTCGTCCCGCTGGTGCGCGGCCTGCGGCCGGACGTGGTGCTGATGGACGTCCGGATGCCCGGCATCGACGGGATCCGGGCGACCGAGCAGCTGGTCGCCGGAATGGCCGAGCCGCCGAGGATCCTGGTGGTCACCACCTTCGAGCACGACGACCACGTCTACGACGCGCTGCGCGCGGGCGCGGCCGGGTTCCTGCTGAAACGGGCCCGGGCCGAGGAGATGGTGCAGGCGGTGCGGCTGGTCGCACGCGGGGACTCGCTGCTCTTCCCGGCGGCCGTCCGCGAGCTCGCGCTGCGCCACGGCGGGGACCGGCGGCGGGAGGACGCGGCCGACCGGGGGCCGATCGGGCGGCTGACCGAGCGGGAGGGGCAGGTGCTGCGGCTGATGGCCTCCGGGCTCAGCAACGGCGAGATCGCCCGGCGACTGGTGGTGAGCCCGGAGACGGTGAAGACGCACGTCGGCAGTGTGCTCGCCAAGCTGGGCGCACGGGACCGCACTCAGGCCGTCATCGCGGCGTACGAGTCGGGGTTCGTCCTGCCGGGCTGAGAGGCCGACGGAATCGCACACGGGTTCCACCCCGCCGCTACCAGCGAGTAGAGTGCGACTCCCCCCTCAGCCGTCCGATACCTCCCGTATCGCCTGAAACGAACTGGTGGCCGCATGACAGTCCGGACCCGCCCCGCGCTGTGGTGGCGCATGGGAATCGTGCTCTCGGCGGGCCTGGGCCTGTCCCTCGGGACCGCGCCGCTGGTGTACTTCACCGTGCAGAGCAACGTGATCGTGCTCGGCTACTTCATCGGCGCGGTGTACTGGATGACCAAGCGCGGCACCGTGGACGCGCCCGCGCCCCGGCTGCGCGGCGCCGCCACGCTGTACATCCTGATCACCGGGCTGGTCTCGCACATCCTCCTTCAGCACGGCGCCAGCCCGCTGCCCGGACTGGTCAGCGGGCCGGACCGGCTGGCGCACTGGTCGTCGTTCTTCCTGCACTACGTGACACCGGTGATGGTGATCGCCGACTGGCTGGTGTTCAAGCCCCGCAACGCGGCGGCCTGGAAGGACATACCGCTCTGGCTGGCCTTCCCGCTGGGCTACGCGGCGATCGTGCTCGCCCGCAACGCGCTGTTCGACGACTACCCGACGCCCTACCCCTACTTCTTCTTCGACCCGACCACCAAGGGCTACGGGTACGTCTGGGGCCAGATCGCCCAGCTGACCGTCGAGTTCGTGGTGCTCGCCGCGGTCGTCGTCGGGCTGGACCGGCTCGGGACGCTAATCGCGGGCAAGCTGCGCCCGGCGCCGCAGGCCTGAGCAGCCGGGCGCACCCTGGCACCCGGGTACGCGGGTGCCAGGGTGTCAGGGCGCCCGGGCGCCCGGGTGCCTTGAGCCGCTACATCGGATCCACCGCCCGTAGTTCGCCGTCCAGCTCCAGCCACCTGGTCAGCCCCAGGCCGCGCAGGAACGGCAGGTCGTGGCTGACCACGATCAGCGCGCCCTGGTAGGCGGCCAGTGCCTGGGTCAACTGGCGGACGCTGGCGAGGTCCAGGTTGTTGGTCGGTTCGTCGAGCAGCAGCAGCTGGGGTGGCGGGTCGGCCAGCAGGAGGGCGGCCAGGGTGGCCCGGAACCGCTCGCCGCCGGACAGGGTGCCGGCCGGCTGCTCGGCCCGGGCGCCGCGGAACAGGAAGCGGGCGAGCCGGGCACGGATCGCGTTGTTGCCCGCGGCGGGGGCGAACAGCTTGACGTTCTCCACCACGCTGAGCTTGTCGTCCAGCAGGTCGAGCCGCTGCGGGAGGTACCGCAACGGCACCGGGGTGGTGATCTCTCCTTCCAGCGGGGCGAGTTCGCCCGCGATGGTGCGCAGCAGGGTGGACTTGCCGGCTCCGTTGCGGCCGACCAGGGCGATCCGCTCGGCACCGCGCAGGTCGAGGTCGGCGGTGGTGCCGTAGGGCAGCCGGACCTTCTGCAGGGTGAGCACCGTGCGACCGGCCGGGACGGCGGTGCGCGGCAGGTCGATCCGGATCTCGGCGTCGTCCCGGACGGCCTCCTCGGCCGCGTCGAGCCGCGCCTTGGCCTCCTCCAGCCGCTCGGTGTGCATGCCCTGGAGCCGCCCTGCGGTCTCCTGGCCCTTGCGTTTGAGCATGCCGGCGAAGATGTGCGGGTCGTTGCGGGTGACCGACCGCTTCTTGCCGTACGCGGCGCTGCGCTCCAGCCGGGAGCGGGCCTCGACCAAGTCCCGCTTCTGGCGCTGGACGTCGGCCTCGGCGTTGCGCAGCAGCCGCTCGGCGGTCTCCTGCTGGGCGGCGAGGGTGCGCTCGTACGCGTCGAAGTTCCCGCCGTACCAGGTGACTTCGCCGTCCCGCAGGTCGGCGATCTGGTCGACGTGCCGGAGCAGTTCGCGGTCGTGGCTGACGATCAGCATCACGCCGTGCCAGCCGGCCACCGTCTCGTAGAGCCGCTCGCGGGCGGCCCGGTCGAGGTTGTTGGTGGGCTCGTCGAGCAGCAGGACGTCGGGCCGGGCCAGCAGCAGGGCGGCCAGCCGCAGCAGCACCGCCTCGCCCCCGGAGAGCTCGCCGGTGGTGCGGTCGAGGCCGAGGCGGTGCAGCCCGAGCCGGTCGAGGGTGGCACGGGCGCGCTCCTCGACGTCCCAGTCGTCGCCGACGGCGTCGAAGTGGCGCTGGTCGGTGTCGCCGGACTCGATGGCGTGCAGGGCCTCGCGGGTGGCGCGGATGCCGAGCGCTTCGTCCACCCGCAGCGCCGTGTCGAGCGACAGGCCCTGCGGCAGGTAGCCGAGTTCGCCGTCGACCCGGACGGTGCCGCCGGTGGGGGTGAGTTCACCGGCGATCAGCCGCAGCAGGGTGGACTTGCCCGCGCCGTTGAGCCCGATCAGGCCGGTGCGGCCGGGTCCGACGGCGAGGTGGAAGCCGTCCAGGACGGGCTTGCCGTCCGGCCACTCGAAGGCGAGGTCGGTGCAGAGGACGGCGGTGGTGGGTTGTGCCATGAAGGGACTCCCGGGGTGGTTGCCGAAGGGGTGGTGAGCAACACGGGGAGACACCGCGGGTGCGGGACGGGGACGGTCGACGGACAGGGTGGCGGAATGACGCGCCACGGGGCCGTGACTGAGGTCGCGCACTCGCTCACCGCGCGGCGAATCGGCCTGCGCGGCGGGGCGGTGTCCCGGGACCTCAGTAGAGCAACGGCCTTCTCCTTGTCTGGCTGACGACCCGGACAACGCTAGGGATGTCGACGGACGCGTGCAACCGATTATTCGGCCCGGCGGATCACCTCGGGTCCGGCGAGCGAGCCGGCCCGGGCGGATCACCGCGGCCCCGCGGTCGAGCCGGCCGGGCGGACCAAGTCGAGGCCGGCAAAGGCCCCGTGCGGATCCGGTGCCGATCCGGTGACAGCACCGCCCGGGGCGGGGGTGGATGTAAGGAGCCCTTTATCCGCATGGCAGACTCCTCATCTGCCATACCTGCGGCCCCCTGGGCCGTACCCGAGGAACGGACCGTATGGCGGTAGTCACACAGGGGGATTTGAACGCATGTCACCGATATCCCGGCCGAGCCGTGCCGTCCTCGGCGCCTCCGTCGCCGCGTTGACGATGGTGGTCGCCACCGCCTGCGGCCCGGACAACAGCGACCCGTCCGGAGCCGCGACCGGCGCTCCCACCGTCGCGGCCAGCGCGAGCGCCTCCGGCAAGCCGGGCGCGGCGCCGATCAAGCTGCCGACCGTCGAAGAGCTGAAGACGTGGAAGCTCGACGACTGGGACAAGTGGGCCCAGGCGAACGTCGTCACCCCGGCGGTCAAGGGCTACTGGACCCTGCAGAAGCTGCTGAACGCCAAGCCGAAGCCGCTGCCGCAGGCGCCCGCCCAGGACCCGACGCAGGCGCCCGCGCAGCCGACCAGTGCGGCCCCGGCGCAGCCCACCGCGCAGCCCACCGGCGCCCAGCCCCCGGCCGGCCCGGACCAGCTGCCCGCCATGGTGCCGGCGAAGCCCGTGGCACACCCGTTCCCGAAGAACATGCACGTCAACGGCAAGATCTTCTTCAAGGACGGCAACGAGGACTACGTGTGCTCCGGCACCGTCATCTCCGACCCCGAGCACCCGGGCAAGAGCAACCTGGTGTGGACGGCGAGCCACTGCCTGCACGGCGGCAAGGGCAACAAGTACTACACCGACATCACCTTCGCCCCGGCCTTCAACAGCAACGGCGTGCTGAGCGGCGCCGGCCGCCAGCAGGCCAAGGTGGAGGACGCCGAGCCGTACGGCGAGTGGGGTGCGACCGCCGGCATGGTCTCGCCGCAGTGGACCGCCGAGGCCGACCCGGAGAAGGGCGGCCCCTGGAGCCAGTACGACTTCGGCATCATCAAGGTGGCCAACCCCGACGGCAGCGCCAAGTCGCTGGAGGAGACCGTCGGCGGCTCCGTGCCGCTGTGGTTCAACGCCCCGCGTGACCAGCTCGCCGCGGTCAGCAACTACGGCTTCCCGGAGGGCAAGCCCTTCGACGGCGCCGAGCTGGAGCACTGCGACGGCGGCAAGCCGTCCAAGAAGACCGGCGACCCGAGCCGCCCGGCGATGCTGCTGATCGGCTGCAACATGACCGGCGGCAGCAGCGGCGGCGGCTGGTACGCGACCAAGGACGGCAAGCCCGCCCTGGTCAGCGACACCTCCATCGGCAACGGTGCGAACACCTACGAGGCCGGTCCGTACCTGGAGGACGTGGCCCAGCACATGTTCGACTACTTCGCGAAGAAGGCCAAGTGACCCGCTGAGCGGTGATCCCCGGCCCGGGGCGGCGGCTGCCACAGCCGCCGCCCCGGGCCGTTCGCGTCTCCCCCGCCGTCGCCCGCCGTCCCGTTTTTCCGCCCCCGGGCCTGCTCCTCCTACAATCGGGCCCATCATGAGCGCGACACTCGTAGTCAAGGACCTCAGCGCCGGCCACGGCGAACGCACCCTCTTCTCCGGGCTGGACCTGGTGGTCGCCCCCGGCGACGTGATCGGCCTGGTCGGTGTCAACGGCGCCGGCAAGTCGACCCTGCTGCGCCTGCTGGCGGGCCTCGACACCCCCGAGGGCGGCTCGCTGCGGCTGAGCCCGGCCGGTGCCAACGTCGGGCACCTGCCGCAGGAACCGGAGCGGCGCGAAGGCGAGTCCGTGCGCGACTTCCTGGCCCGCCGCACCGGCGTCGCGGCCGCGCAGGCCGCCCTGGACGAGGCCACCGAGGGCCTGGTGGAGGGCCGGGCCGGCGCCGACGACGCGTACGCCGCGAGCCTGGACCGCTGGCTCGACCTCGGCGGCGCCGATCTGGAGGAGCGCGCCGAGGAGGTCGCCGACTCGCTCGGGCTGAAGGTCTCCCTCGACCTGCCGATGACCGCGCTCTCCGGCGGCCAGGCCGCCCGGGCCGGCCTCGCCTCGCTGCTGCTCTCCCGCTACGACGTCTTCCTGCTCGACGAGCCCACCAACGACCTCGACCTGGACGGCCTGGAGCGGCTGGAGTCCTTCGTCAAGGGCCTGCGCGTCGGCACCGTGCTGATCAGCCACGACCGCGAGTTCCTGGCCCGCACCGTGACCAAGGTGCTGGAGCTGGACCTGCACCAGCAGCAGGTCAACCTGTACGGCGGCGGCTACGAGGCGTACCTGGAGGAGCGGGCGGTGGCCCGTCGGCACGCCCGCGAGGAGTACGAGGACTACGCCGACACCAAGGCCTCGCTGGAGGCCCGTGCCCGGATGCAGCGCGGCTGGATGGAGCACGGCGTGCGCAACGCCCGCCGCAAGTCCTCCGACAACGACAAGATCGGCCGCGCCATGCGCTCCGAGTCCACCGAGAAGCAGGCCTCCAAGGCGCGCCAGACCCAGCGGATGATCGAGCGGCTGGACGTGGTCGAGGAGCCGCGCAAGGAGTGGGAGCTGCGGATGGAGATCGCCGCCGCGCCGCGCTCCGGCTCGGTGGTCGCCACTCTGCGCGGAGCCGTCGTCCGCCGGGGCGACTTCACCCTCGGGCCGGTGGACCTGCAGATCGACTGGGCCGACCGGGTCGCCATCACCGGCGCCAACGGCGCGGGCAAGTCCACGCTGCTGGCCGCGCTGCTCGGGCGACTCGAACTCGACGGCGGCAGCGCCGCGTTGGGCTCCGGCGTGGTGGTCGGCGAGGTGGACCAGGCGCGCGGGCACATCTTCCAGAACAAGCGCAGCCTCGGCGGCGAGCCGCTGGCGGAGGCCTTCGCCGCCGCCGTACCGGAGCTCACGCCGGAGGAGGTGCGCACCCTGCTGGCCAAGTTCGGCCTCAAGGCGGTGCACGTGAAGCGCCCGGCCGCCACCCTCTCCCCCGGCGAGCGCACCAGGGCCGCGCTGGCGCTGCTACAGGCCCGCGGGGTCAACCTGCTGGTCCTGGACGAGCCCACCAACCACCTGGACCTGCCCGCGATCGAGCAGTTGGAGTCCGCGCTCGGCTCGTACACCGGCACGCTGCTGCTGGTCACCCACGACCGGCGGATGCTGGACACCGTCGCGGTGAACCGGCGGATCGAGGTCCGGGACGGGCGGGTCGACGAGCTGTAGCCGACCGCCGCCCGCCCCCGGTCCCCGCCACGACCCGGCCCGCACCCGGCCCGGCCCCGGCCCCGACACCTGACGGCCCCTCCGGAATTGGTCTCGACCTCTTCCCCGAGGTGCCGTCATGTGCTGTGCTGTGCGCCATGGTTGACAGTGCAGACAGTGCCGTGGCGGGGTCGTCCCACCCGACCGTCCCGCTCACCCCCATGACGGTGCCCGCCCACGAGGCCGAGGCCCGCAGCAGGTCCTTCCACGACGTGATGGCCCGGCGCCGGACCGTCCGCGACTACTCCACCCGCCCCGTCCCGGACGGGGTGGTCGACTGGGCGGTGCGGACCGCGAGCACCGCGCCCAGCGGCGCGCACGTCCAGCCCTGGCGGTTCGTGGTGGTCACCGACCCGGAGCGCAAGCGGCGGCTGCGTGAGGCGGCGGAGGCCGAGGAGCGCGAGTTCTACGGCCACCGGGCGTCGCAGGAGTGGCTGGCCGCACTGGCGCCGATCGGCACCGACTGGCGCAAGCCCTTCCTGGAGGACGCGCCGGCCGTGATCGTCGTGTTCGAGGTGCACAAGGGGCCCGGATCGCCGCGCCCGTACTACACCAAGGAGTCGGTGGGGATCGCGGTCGGGCTGCTGCTGGCTTCGCTGCACCAGGCCGGACTGGCCACGCTGACCCACACGCCGAGCCCGATGAGGTTCCTCAACGAGGTGTGCGACCGGCCGGCCGAGGAGCGCGCGGCGTACGTGATCCCGGTCGGCTACCCGGCCGAGGGGGCGCGCGTGCCGGATCTGCGGCGCAAGGAGCTCGACGAGGTGATGGTCCGGCTCTGACGCTCCGCCGCGCGACCGGGCGCGCCCGCCGTCCGAGGGGCCCGGATGGTGACAGGTCCGGGCCAAGGACATAATCGCCGCCATGAGCCAAGCACAGCCGCGGTCCTGCGGCCCCGTCCCGGCCGGCGGGGCGCGGACGGCGGTGGAGGCGACCCCCGGGCGGCCGCCCGAACTGCTGCGGCTGCCCGGCGGCCTCTGGCTGCGCCGCCGCCGCAGCACCCACGCCGTCGCGCTGAACCGGGCCGTCCGCGCCAACCTCGACCACCTGCGGCCCTGGCTGGAGTGGGCCGCCGAGGCCCCCACCCGGGCGCAGACCGCCCAGCTGGCCCGGGCCGGCCACGCCGCCTGGGAGGCCGGCACCGACTTCATGTACCTGGCCGGCCTGGACGCCGAACCCGGCAGCGTGATCGGCGCCTTCGGCCTGCACGGGCGGCTCGGCCCGGGCGCGCTGGAGATCGGCTACTGGGTCGCCGCCGGCCACGTCGGCCGCGGCATCGCCACCACCGCCACCCGGGCACTGACCGAGGCCGCGCTGGCACTGCCCGGGATCACCCGGGTGGAGATCCACTGCGACCGGGCGAACACCGCCAGCGCGGCCGTCCCGCGCAAGCTCGGCTACCGGCTGGACCGGATCGCCGAGGCCGCCGTCCGGGCGCCGGCCGAGACCGGACGGCAGCTGGTGTGGGTCAAGGAACGGCCCGTGGCCGGCCGGGAGACCGCCTAGGACCGCCCGGGTGCCGCCTGCCCGGGTGCCGCCCTGCCGGGGTGCCGCCTGGGCGCCGCCGGGCTGGGCACCGGCCTCGGTCGCCTGAAACCGCCTGCTCTAGTAGCGGTCGCCGGTCGGCACCGGCAGGGCGTCCAGTTCGGCGAGGTCGGCCGCCGAGAGCACGACCTCGGCCGCCCCCACGTTGTCCGCCAGGTAGCGCGGCGTCCTGGTGCCCGGGATCGGGAAGACGTACCGGCCCTGCGCCAGCACCCAGGCCAGGGCCACCTGCGCGGGCGTGGCGCCGATCCGCTCGGCGACCTCCCGGACCTTGGCGACCAGCGCCAGGTTCGCCTTCAGGGCGTCCTGCTGGAAGCGCGGCAGGCGGCGGCGGAAGTCGTCGGCGGGCAGCTCGTCGAAGGAGGAGATGCTGCCGGTCAGGAAGCCCCGGCCGAGCGGCGAGAACGGGAGGAGGGCGATGCCCTGCTCCTCGGTGTAGGGCAGGACTTCGGCCAGCGCGTCCCGGGTCCACAGGGACAGCTCGTTCTGCACGGAGGCCACCGGGTGCACCGACTGCGCCCGCTTGATCTCCTCGACGGTCACCTCGGAGAGACCGATGTGCCGCACCTTGCCGGCCGCGACGAGTTCGGCGAACGCGCCCCAGGTCTCCTCGATCGGGACGTCCGGGTCGACCCGGTGCAGCTGGTAGAGGTCGACGTGGTCGGTGCCCAGGCGGCGCAGGCTCTCGTCGATCGAGCGCCGCACGTGCTCGGGGCGGCCGTCGCGCTCCTGCTGGCCCCCGCCGCCGGGGACGATGCCCACCTTGGTGGCCAGGAAGGCGCGTTCGCGGTACGGTCCGGCCAGCGCGGCGCCGACGACCTCCTCGTTGGTGTACGGGCCGTACATGTCGGCGGTGTCGATCAGGCCGACGCCGAGGTCCAGCGCCTGCCGGATCACCCGGACGGAGTTCTCGTCGTCCCGGTTGCCCACGTCGTAGGCCCAGGTCATCCCCATGCAGCCGAGACCGATGACGCCGAGTTCCGGGCCGTTGGTACCGAACGGGGCGTTGCGCATGAGGGTGCTCCCATCGTGGTTTCCGCTGCGGTTCCCGCGCGGTTCGGGTGGTGGTGCGTGATCCGACGCCCTCAGCTTTCACCTTGGAGTGCACTCGAGGTCAAGTCCGCTCGGATCCACTCGCGGAAGCCGCCCTCCAGGACCAGCTCCGCCAGCCGTCCGTACCCTCCCGCGCCCGGGTGCGCGCCGTCCCCGGCCGCGGCCTCGGCCGTCCAGACCGGGTCGGCCGCCAGCGCCTCGGTGACGTCGACGAACGGGATCCGGTGCGACGCGCAGAGCGCGGCCATGGCCGAGGCGAGCTTCCGCAGCCTCTCCAGGTGCTCGACTCCCCCGCACACCACCACCGGTGGGCCCACCACCAGCACGCCGATGCCCCGCGCGCGGGCGTCGTCGAGCAGAGCGGCGAGGTTGGCCACGGTGTCCTCGTGCGCGACGCGCGGTGCGCCGTCCTCCGTCATCGCGTCGTTGGCACCGAAGGAGACCACCAGCCGGTTGTCCGCGCCGGGCACGGTCCGCGCCTCCACCTCGGGCCGGCCGCGCCGCCGCACCTGCGCCGAAGTGTCGCGGCGGACACCGAGGTTGAAGGCGGTGGCGCCCGGAGCGGCGGCCTGCAGCACCCGGCCGACCCAGCCGCGGAACTCCGGGTCGCCGAGGCCCTGGACGAAGGAGTCGCCGAGGAAGCAGATCCGGGGGCCGTTCACATCGCTTCGCATGATCATCGGCCCACCGTAGGGGTGCGGGCCGGGCGCACGCTCCCGGGTTTCCCGCCGTGCCCGCGGATCCGGCCGTCGATCCTCCGTCGTCACCGTGCACGGACTGACCAGCCGGTCACCGGATCACGGCCACGGCAACGGCAGTGGCAGTGGCAGTGGCAGTGGCAACGGCAACGGCAACGGCAACGGTTGAAGCTCCGGGGAAATTGGCATCTCATCGTCCCGGACCGTCGACTACTCTCCCTCCCACCTGTACGGCACCGAGGGGGCGGACATGACGGTCCGGGACGACCACGACCAACTCGACACGACCATCCTTCCGACCGGCGACGCCGCCCGCCCGGCAGGCCCCACCCCCGAGGAACTCGCCGCGTTCAGCCGCACCCTCGGCCGCCTGCGGGCGCTCCCCTCGCACGACCGCACCAGGCTGCACGCCGAGCGGCAGCTCAGCTCCTTCGTGATGGAGAGCCGCAAGCGCCGCCGCCAGGAGGCGCGGCAGGCCGTCCGGGACGCCGACGCCGAACTCCTCGCCGCCACCGCGACCGGCGGCCGGGACCGCCGCGAGGACGCCCCGCTCGCGGAACGGGGCGGTCCCGTCGGCGAGCTGCGGATGCCGCGCAAGTGCTATGTCTGCAAGGCCTACCGCCAGGTCGACGGCTTCTACCACATGCTCTGCCCGGGCTGCTCGGCCGACAACACCGCGCGCCGCGCGCTGGGCACCGACCTGCGCGGGCGCCGCGCGCTGCTCACCGGCGGGCGGGTGAAGATCGGCTTCCAGCTCGCCCTGATGATGCTGCGCGACGGCGCAGAGCTGATCGTCACCAGCCGCTTCCCGCAGGACACCGTCCGGCGCTTCCGCGCCGCCGAGGGCAGCGAGCACTGGCGGGACCGGCTCACCGTGGTCGGCATCGACCTCCGTGACCCACGCCAAGTCCTCGGGCTGGCCGACCGGTTGCGCGCGGACGGGCGCCCGCTCGACATCCTCGTCAACAACGCCGCCCAGACCCTCCGCCGCCCGCCCGAGTCGTACGCCCTGCTGGCCGCCGGCGAGCAGGACGCCCTGCCCGCTGGCGACCGCCGGGCGATCAGCCATGCGCCCGGCTTCCGACCGAGCTCCGGGCCGCCCCAACTCGCCTCGGGCCTGGGGACGCTGCTCGACCTGACGGACGAGGCCGGGCTGCTGCCCGACCTCGCCCCCGCCAACTCCTGGTCCGCCACGCTCGGTTCGCTCGACCCGGTGGAGGTCCTGGAGACCCAGCTGGTCAACGCCCTGGCCCCGGCACTGCTCTGCGACCGGCTGCTGCCCCTGCTGCTGGCCTCGCCGCACCCCGCCCGCTACATCGTCAACGTCACGGCGGTGGAGGGCCGGTTCGCCGTCCGCAACAAGGCCGCCCGGCACCCTCACACCAACATGGCGAAGGCCGCGCTCAACATGCTCACCCGCACCGGCGCCGCCGAACTCGCCGGCCAGGGCGTGCACATGTGCGCCGTCGACACCGGCTGGATCACCGACGAGAACCCGGCGCCCAAGAAGGCGCGGATCGCCGCCCGCGGGTTCCGCACGCCGCTGGACGTCGTCGACGGCGCGGCCCGGGTGTACGACCCGATCGTCCGGGGCGAGGCCGGGCACCCGGTGTCGGGGGTGTTCCTCAAGGACTACCGGGTGGCCGAGTGGTGACGGGGCCCGGACCGGCCCGGGTGTCGTAGCAGCCGCCCCTGACCCGCGACAGCTGCGGCCCGCCCCGGGAATCCTGCCGGGGCGGCCCGCAGCGGGTTCAGCGGCCGGTGGGCAGGTTGGCGCCGCCGGTGCAGTCGAACACCACGCCCGTGACGAAGGTGTTGGCCGCGAGCAGGTGGATCGCCCGGGCCACGTCCTCGGCGCGGCCGACCCGGCCGACCGGGGTGGTGGCGGCCAGGCCCTCGAAGAGCGCGGTGCGCTGCTCGACCGGGACGCGGTCCCACCACGGGGTGTCGATGACGCCGGGCGAGACGGCGTTGACCCGCAGCGGGGCGAGCTCGACGGCCAGCGGCGGGACCATCGCCTCCAACGCGCCGTTGATCGCGGCCAGTCCGGCGGTGCCGGGGATCGCCGCGCGGGCGGAGGCGGCGGTGATCAGGGTGACCGAGCCGTCCTCGCGCAGGTGCGGCAGCGCCGCCTGCAGGACGCGGACCTGCGGCCAGAACTTGGCGTCGAATCCGGTGGCGAGGTCGGCCAGGTCGAGCTGTGCGAACGGGCCGCTGCCGGCCGCGCCGCTGACCGCGACGACCAGGTGGTCCACGGTGCCCTCCTCGGCGAAGAAGGCGGCGAGCGCGACGGGGTCGGTCGCGTCCAGCTGCCGGCCGGTGGTCTTGCCGCCGATCCGGGCGACGGCGGCGTCCAGCCGCTCGCGGTCGCGACCGGTGACCACCACCTCGGCGCCGTCCGCGGCGAAGGCGGTGGCGGCGGCCTCGCCGATGCCCGAGCTGCCGCCCATGACGACGACGCGCTGGCCGGTGAAGAGGTTTGACGCAGTGCTCATGGTGGTGAGGCCCTTCGGATTGTCGAGACCATCGGTTCTGGCAACGATGTTTGTCGAGACTGCTAGTCTTGTCAAGTGGGGGCAGGAAAACCGGGGGCACGAGGAGAGGAAGCACGATGAACGAGACCGGACCCCGAACCGGGCCCACGGCAGCACCGGAACCCGTCGAGCAGCCCGGACAGCCGGGGCAGTCGGAGCAGTCGGGGCAGGAGGAGCAGGAGGAGCAGGAGGAGCAGGAGGAGCAACCAGAGGAGAGGGAGCAGCGGCGCATCGCCGAGACGACGACCCGGCAACCCTCGCCCGCGCCCCGCCCGCACACCGGACGCCGCCGCAACGAGGCCGCCCACCAGGCGATCCTCGACGCCGCCCTGCACCTGCTCGCCGACGCGGACGGCACACCCGTCACCATCGACGCCATCGCCCGCACGGCAGGCGTCGGCAAGCAGACCGTCTACCGCTGGTGGCCCTCCAAGGGCGCCGTGCTGCTCGACGCCCTCACCGACCGCGCCGACCAGGACGTCCACGGCCCCGACACCGGTGCCCTCCGCACCGATCTGCGCGCCTTCGTCGCCACCACCTTCGACGCCGCCCAGCGCAGCACCACCGCCTCCGCCCTGCGCACCGTCGTCCGCGAGGCCGCCCGCGACCCCCACCTCGCCGAACTCGTGCAGACCTTCACCGCCGGCCGCCGCACCGCCCTGCGCGAACTCCTCTCCCGGGGGCGCGAGCGCGGCGAACTGGCCCAGGACGCCGACCTGGACCTGATCGTGGACCAGGTCTACGGGGTCTTCTGGTACCGCTTCCTGCTCGGCCACGGCCCGTTGGACCCAGCGACGGCCGAACGGCTCGCCGACACCCTGGTCACGGGAAACACGACCGACTGAGGCCGGCCCCTCGGGTCGTCTCCCGCGCGCCCGCCTCCGCGCCCGTGGCCCCGGCCCGCCTGTGGATCTGCCCGGCCCCGCCCGCCGCAGCCTGACGGGCTCAGCCCTTGCGGGCCTCGGCCAGCAGGCAGACGTACGAGCGGTCCTCGCGCCGCGGGTTCGGCTGCTCCAGCCGCGTCGTGACGGTGAAGCCGGCTGCGTCCAGCAGTGCGGCCAGGCGGGCCGCCGGGAGCATGTGGGCGGTGTACGACACCGGGTGGCCGTACGCCTGGGCGGGGTTCAGCCAGGCGTCACCCGTGTGCCCGCCGAGGAGGAGGTGGCCGCCGGGGGCGAGGACCCGGTGGAACTCGGTGAACAGGTCGGGCAGTCGAGCGGGCGGCGTGTGGTGGACGGAGTACCAGGCGAGGACACCGCCGAGGGCGCCGTCGGGGAGGTCGAGGGCGTCCATCGAGCCCTGCAGGAAGCGCAGTCGGGGGTAGGCGCGACGGGCGAGCGCGATCATCTCGCCCGACACGTCGACGCCGAAGGCCGACAGCCCCAGGCCGTCCAGGTAGGCCGTCACCCGCCCCGGCCCGCACCCGAGGTCGGCGACGTCGCCACCGCCCGATTCCCGTACCAGCTCGGCGAAGGCGGCGAGCATCGCCCGGGACAGCGGGTCCATGCCCTCGGGCGGGACGACGAGGCGCAGGTAGTCGGCGGCGATGGCGTCGTACGACGCGCGGACGGCGGCGAGGTGCGCGGGTTCGGTCACCGCGTCGCCTCGGCGGCCTTGACGGCCCGGCCAGCCTTGACGGCCTCGGTCTTGGCGGCCCTCGCGGCGCGCTCGGCGAACACCTTCTCCCGCCGGTCGGCGGACTGCTTCGTCATCCGCTTGCGGTCGCGGGCGGAGAGCCGGTCGAGGTACAGCCCGCCGTTCAGATGGTCGGTCTCGTGCTGCAGGCAGCGGGCGAAGTAGCCGGTGCCTTCGATGGTGACGGGGTCGCCGTACTGGTCGACGCCGTGCACCACGGCACGGGCCGGGCGGGCGAGCCGGGTGTGCGCGCCGGGGACGGAGAGGCAGCCTTCGGTGTCCTCGATCAGCGGGCGGCCGGGATCCTGTTCCTCGACCACCGGGTTGAGCACGTGGCCGGTGTGCCGGACGCCGTCGTCGTCGGGGCAGTCGTAGACGAACAGGCGCAGGTCCACGTCCACCTGGTTGGCGGCGAGGCCGCAGCCGTCGGCGACGGCCATGGTGACGAACATGTCGTCGATGAGCCGGGCCAGGCGCTCGCTGCCGAAGTCCTCCTCGGTCGCCGTGCGGCAGGTGCGGCGCAGGATCTCCTCCCCCACCTCGGTGATCCGCAGGACGGTCGGGGGTTCGCGCAGCTCGGACACGGGCGCTCCTCGGAGGGGCTGGGCTTGCTGTCGGCTTTGCAAAGTAGCAGAATTTGCAAAGTGACCGAAGACCTCGTCAGATCCGGCTCGCTGCCCGAGCACGCCGTCCGCAGCGCGCTGCTGGCCCTCCTCGCCGAACTCGGCACCGTCACGTCCACCGAGGCCGCCGCCCGGCTCGGACTCAGCTCGGGCCTGTGCTCCTTCCACCTGCGGCAGCTGGGCCGACACGGACTGATCGAGGAGGCGCCGGCCGCCGACGGGCGGGCCCGGCCGTGGCGACTTCCGCAACCGCAACGCCCCACTGCCGCGGACGGGTTCGGCGAACTGGCCCGAGGGCTCGAGTACGAGAGCTACCAGCGCTGGCTGGCCCGGCGCGGCGAGGCCCCGGCGGACTGGCAGCGCGACGAGGCGTTCAGCGAGGTCGTCTACCTGACGCCCGAGGAACTGGCCGCCGTCGGCGAGGCCGTCCGGCAGGTGCTCGGCCGGTACCGCGGCCGCGAGGCCGATCCGGCCGCCCGGCCCGCCGGTGCCCGCCCGGTCGCGGCAGTCACCCGGCTCTTCCCCCTGCTCGACCGGTGACCGCCACCGCCGGTCCGTGACGGCCGAGGACCACGGACCGCGGCGCCCACGGCCGGTGCGGACCGTTCGGGCACCCGCCCGTCGGGTCACCCGCCTGTCAGGCCACCCGTGCCCGGGCCCGTAGCGCCCGCGCCGCCGGCCCGGCCACCAGGCCCACCGCCGCGCCCAGGACGACGCCCTGCACGCCGTCCCAGACGTCCTGCACGTCGCAGGGCCGGCCGATCACCGGCAGCGCGTAGTGCACGGCCGACACCGTGAACGGCAGGGCCGCCGCCGCGAGCAGCGCCACCGCGGCCCGCCGCCGGGTGCCGGCGAGCGCGGCCGCGAAGCCCACCGGGGCGTAGGTCGCCAGCTTGAGCTCGATGTGCCGCACGTGCAGCAGTTCGTACGGCGACCGGGGCCGCCCGCCGTCGACGGTGCAGTGCCGGACGGCGTCCTCCGAGAGCCGGAGCGCCTCCGGCAGCAGGGTCGCCACGACGACCCCGCCGAGCCCGAGCAGCAGGACGAAGCCCACCGCCCAGTGGGCCCGCAGCAGCCGTCCCACCGGCCGGTTCAGCAGGGCCGCGGGCACCAGCGAGAGCAGGAGCCCGGGCCAGAACATCGGCATCCCGCCGAGCACCGCAGTGATCACGCCTCAACGGACGCCCGGGGCACCCGCCCGGTTCTCCCACGGGCCGGGAATCCCCGGCGGCACGTCCCCGGCCGGATCAGGGCGGGATCAGCGCGGGATCAGGGCGGGATCAGGGCGGGATCAGCGGCTTCGGCTCGGGATCGGCGCGGCTTCGGCGCCTGACGGGTGCGGGTCCGTCACCGGATCAGTGCGGGATCGAGGAGATCAGCTCCTGCGCCCCCTGCCGCTTGAGCGCGAGGGCCACCGAGGTCCCCAGGTCCTCCGGGTCGAGCGCGCCCGCCCACTCGTGGGCGTCCAGCACCCGCTTGCCGTCGGGGGTGAAGACCCGGCCGCGCAGGGAGAGGCGGCCGTCCGGCTCGGCCTTGGCGTAGCCGGCGATCGGGCTGTTGCAGTGGCCCTGCAGCGCGTGCAGGAACATGCGCTCGGCGGCCGCCTCGCGCCAGGTGTCGTGGTGGCCGAGCCCGGTGACGGCTCCGATGGTCGCGGTGTCGTCCTCGCGGCACTGCAGGACGAGGATCCCGGCGCCGATGGGCGGGCACATCGCCTCGGTGCCGAGGACCTCGGTGATCCGCGCCTGTTCGCCGATCCGTTCCAGGCCGGAGACGGCCAGCAGGAGCGCGTCCACGTCCCCGGCCGCCAGCTTGGCGAGCCGGCTGTTGGCGTTGCCGCGGATCGGGACGCACTCCAGGTGCGGGTGGGAGGAGGCGAGTTGGGCGATGCGGCGGACGGAGGAGGTGCCGATCCGGGTGCCGGGCGGGAGCTGGGCGAGGGTCAGGCCGCCGGGGTGGACGAGCGCGTCGCGGATGTCGTCGCGGCGCAGGTAGGCGGCGAAGACGGTGCCGGCGGGCAGCGGGCGGTCGGCGGGTACGTCCTTGAGGCAGTGCACGGCGACGTCGGCTTCCCCGGCGAGCAGTGCGGCGTCGACCTCCTTGGTGAACGCGCCCTTGCCGCCGAGGTGCGCGAGGTCTCCCGTCCAGCGGTCGCCGGAGGTGGTGACGGGCACCACCTCGGTGCGCAGGTCCGGGTGCAGGGCGGCGAGTTCGGCGCGGACCCGGTCGACCTGGGCGAGCGCCATGGGCGAGGAGCGGGAGACGATGCGGATCAGCTCAGCGGTGGACATGGCGCGATGATAGGCCGTCGAACGGCTTCCGGTGACGGGATGTCAGCCTTGTGGCGCACAGTTCCGCCGCATCCGACCCCGCCCCCGCCCTGACCCCCACCCGACCCCGCCCTGACCCGACCCCGCCCCCGCCCCGTTCCGCCGCGGTCACTCGTTGTGCAGCACCTCCGCGATCGGCAGCCGGGCCGCCGAGCGGGCCGGGAGGAGGGCGCCGAGGACGGCGATCGCGACACCCGCCAGGGCGACGGCGGCCAGCATCGGGGTGCTCCAGACGTCGATCATCCACTCCGTGAAGACGATGCTCCCGACGTTCTCGACGAGCAGCCGGTGCGCCAGGATTCCGGCCGGGACTCCGAGGGCCGCGCTGACCACGCCCTGCCAGGCGACCGAGGTGACCGTCATCGCCACCACCTGCCGGGGCGTCATCCCGATCGACTTGAGCATGCCGAGGTCCCGGCGGCGCTCACGGATGGTGAGCAGCAGGGTGTTGAAGACGCCCAGGGCGGCGGCCACCGACAGCAGCACCGTGAAGACCGTGGCGAAGCCGACGACCGCGACGATCGGACCGGGCGGGTCGGGGGCGAACACCGAGGGCGAGAGGCTCGGGTCGGCGGCCGTCACCGCCCGCTGGTACGCCTGGGCGTCGGCGCCCTCGGCGAGTGTCACGTCGTACTCGACGGCGTGCGGGTCGTCGGTGAGGGCCGCCCTGGTGGCGTCGTTGGAGGTGAACGCCCGGGGGTTGCCCTCGCTCTCCTCGCCGACGACGGTGACGGCCAGTTGCCGGCCGTCGAGGTCCAGGGTGAGCCGGTCGCCGAGCTTGAGTCCGTGCTGCTTGAGGAAGGACGGCCCGGCCTCGATCTCGTTCGGGCCGGTCGCCGCGCGGCCCTTGACCACCTGGAGCCGCTTGGAGCCGGCGGTGTCCCCGCCGTAGAAGTTGGCGAAGACCGGCTGGGTGGTGCCGACCAGCCCGACCTGGACCAGCCCGCGCGCGACGACCCGCTCGGCGCCGGGGGTGGCGCGGAGCATCGCCGTGGTCTGGTCCGGGGTCAGCCTGGGCTCGATCTTGTCGGCCGAGAAGTGGTTGGTCTGCACGGTGACGTGGGTGTGGCCGTCGCCGTGGTCCACCAGCCTGGTCAGGGTGGTGCTCAGCCCGGTCGTCACGGTCACGGTGAGCACACCGAGCACGATCGCCGACATGGTGAGCGCGGTGCGGGCGGGGCGGGCGAAGGGCTGGCCGAGGCCGAGGCTGACGGCGCGCGGCAGCCGGGTGCCGCTCAGCCGGCGCTGGACCTTCAGCCCGCGCCCGTTGCGCGGCGCGCTGCCGGCCGAGATGGCCTGGGCCGCGGAGAGCCGGTGGGCGCGCGAGGCCGGGACCAGGGCGGCGAGGACGACCAGCAGCGGGACGCCGATCAGGGTGGCGGGGGGCAGCCAGCCGGCCGGCTCGATCACGGCGGTGCCGGTGGTGATCCCGGCGAAGGCGCCCTGGAGGATCGGCTGCGACGCCGCCCAGCCGGCCACCGTGCCCAGGACTGTCCCGACGGCCGCGGGCACCGAGACCATGGTCAGGTAGACCGTGACCACCTGGCGCGGGGTGAAGCCGATCGATTTCAGCACGCCGATGTGCCGGTAGCCGGAGACCACCGCGCCGCTCACCACGTTGCCGACGATCAGCGCGGCGACGACCAGGCCGAGGACGCCGAAGACGGTCATCAGCGGCAGGTAGGCGTCGGCGCCCGCCGAGAAGGCCTGCTTGAGGACCAGGTAGGACTGGGCGTTGGCGAGTGCGTGCTCGGGCAGGCCCTCGGTGACCGTGCCCATGGCGGCGGTGAGCTGCTGCTCGCCGGAGGCGTCGGAGAACCGGTAGAGCATCTGCCGGGCGGTGGGGTGCAGGGCGGCCGCCTGCTCGGGGGTGACCCATCCTCCGGCGGACTGGCTCATGCTGGTGGCGAAGCCGACGATGGTGAACTGCCCGCTGCGGGTGTCGAGCGAGGAGTTCAGGAACCTGGTCGCCGCGCCCCCGAAGGGGTCGTTGACGACCACCTCGCCGGGCTTGTCGGCCCACCGGCCCGAGAGCAGTGCCACCCGGTCCACCGGCCCGGCCGGGTCGGACCGGCCCACCAGGGTCAAGGGGCCGGGCGGGCGGCCGAGCCAGTCGGCGGGGACCTCCACGACGGCCTGGTCGAAGGGCCCGGCGGCGGCCTCGACGCCCGGCCGGTGGGCGGTGGCGGCCAGTTGCTCCGCCGAGGCCGCGGCCGGGTCGAAGGCGGCGACGACGTGGGCGCCGCGCTGCCCGTCGAAAGCGTCGTCGAACGGGGCCCTGGCGGCGCTGATCACCGCCAGGGCGAGCAGCACGGTCGCGGTGGAGCAGAAGACGACCAGGCCGATCACGACTGTCTGCACCCGACGGCGTTTCACGGCTGCCCGGGAGGCCCGCCACACGGCGCCGTTCACGAGGACGACTCCAGCATCCGCTCGCGCGCCACCTTGCCGTCGGCGACCTCGACCAGTCGGCTGGCGCAGCGGGTGGCCAGCTCGGGGTCGTGGGTGACGATCAGCAGGGTCTGCCCGATCTGGTTGAGGTCGATCAGCAGGTCCATCACCTGCTCGCCGGAGCGGCTGTCGAGCGCGCCGGTCGGCTCGTCCGCGAGCAGCAGGGCCGGGCGGTTCATCAGGGCCCGGGCCACCGCGACGCGCTGGCGCTCGCCGCCGCTGAGCGTGGCGGGGTAGACGTCCTTGCGGTGGGCGACGCCGAGTTCGTCCAGCAGTTCCAGGGCGCGGCGGCGTGCCTGGCGGGCGCTGGTCCCGGTGAGCTGGGCGGCCAGGGCGACGTTGTCGAGGGCCGGGAGGTCGTCGATCAGGTTGAAGAACTGGAAGACCATCCCGATGTGCCGGCGGCGGAACAGTGCCAGGCCGGTCTCGTTCAGCTGCCCGAGGTCCTGTCCCTGCACGCGGACGGTGCCGGAGGTGGGCCGGTCCAGCCCGGCCACCATGTTCAGCAGGGTGGACTTGCCGCAGCCCGAGGGGCCCATCACGGCGACCGCCTCGCCCGCCCGGATCCGCAGGTCGACGCCGTCGAGCGCCTTGGCGTCGCCGAACTCCTTGTGGACCCCGGACAGCTCGACGACGACCTGCGCGTCGTCCGGCCGGGAGGCCCCGTCGTGATCGTTTCTCATGGGGACGACGGTAGGGGCGAGCGCCCGGCCGGGACGTCCCACCCCGGGTGTAACCGCGGGCCGCCGTAGTACCGGGGATGTACCGGCCCGGCACCCCCGGATGACGTCGACCGCGCCGTGACCTGGGAAGCTGGTCGCGTGTGGGGAACGGAGTGGGAGTGGGCCGCCGTCGCGGTGGCCGGGGCGGCGTGTGCGGTCGCCGGCGGGCTGGCCGTGGCGCTCGGCCGGGCGCGGCGGCTGTACCGGGCGGCCATCGGCGAGCGCGGCTGGCTGCTGGAACGGGAGCGCGAGAGTGCCGCCCGGACCGCCGTGGACGCCGAACGGGCTCGGATCGCCGCCGAGTTGCACGACATCGTCAGCCACAACGTGAGCCTGATGGTGGTCCAGGCCGGGGCGGCGCGCGAGGTGCTCGCCACCATGCCGGAGGAGGCGGCGGCGGCGATGACCGCCGTCGAGTCCGCCGGACGGGACGCCATGACCGAACTGCGGCACCTGCTCGGCCTGTTGGCCCCCGCCGCGGACGGCAGCGAGGAGCCGGACGGGGACGGCTTCGCCCCGCAGCCGAGCCTGGGCCGGCTGAGCCCGCTGATCGACCGGTTCGCCTTCGCGGGGCTGCCCGTCGAGGTGCGGGTCTCCGGCGAGCCGCGGCCGCTGCCCGGCGGCATCGACGTGACGGCGTACCGGATCGTCCAGGAGGCACTGACCAACGCGCTCAAGCACGGGGACGGGGGGACGGCGGAGGTGACGGTGCGCTATGCGGACCACTACCTGCGGGTCGAGGTGCTCAACAGCGGGCCGAGCGTGCTGTCCGGCGGCGGCCCGGCCGGCTCCGGCTCCGCCACGGCCGACGGGTCCGGCTCCGCCACGGCCGGCGGGTCCGGCTCCGCATCCGGGCCGTCCGCCCCGGCGCAGCGGCCGGCCGACGGTGCCGGGCGCGGGCTGATCGGCCTGCGGGAGCGCGTCGCGGTGTACGGCGGGGACCTGGACGCCCGGCGCCGACTCGGCGGTGGTTACCGGGTCCGCGCCCGCATCCCGCTGGACCGTCCGTGACGGGGGACACGAGGGAGGACGCGGTGCAGGACGCGGTGCAGGACGCGGTGCAGGAGGCGGTGCAGGACGTGAGGGAGTGCGCGATGGAAGACGCGGTGCAGGGCGCTGAGCGGGCCACCGGGGACGACGGCCGGGAGCGCCGCCCGCGGGTGGTGATCGCCGACGACCAGGAACTGGTCCGCACCGGCTTCCGGATGATCCTCACCGCGCGCGGCATCGACGTGGTCGCCGAGGCGGCCGACGGCGCCGAAGCGGTGGCCGCCGCGGTCCGGCACCGGCCGGACGTCGCCCTGCTCGACATCCGGATGCCCGGCACGGACGGCCTGGAGGCCGCCCGCCTCATCCTCGCCCGGGTGCCGGACTGCCGGGTGATCATGCTGACCACCTTCGACCTCGACCACTACGTCTACGCCGCCCTGTCCGCGGGGGCCAGCGGCTTCCTGCTCAAGGACGTCACCTCCGCGCACCTCGCCGCCGCCGTCCGCCTGGTGGCCACCGGGGACGCCCTGCTCGCCCCCTCGATCACCCGGCGCCTGGTCGAGCGGTTCGCGGCCGGCGCCCCGCGCCCGGCCCCCGGCGCCGACGGCCCGGCGCTGCACCGCGACCTCGCCCCGCTCACCCCGCGCGAGGCGGAGGTGCTCGCCCTGCTCGGACGCGGGCTGTCCAACACCGAGTTGGCGCGCGAGCTCACCCTCAGCGAGTCGACGGTGAAGACGCACGTGGCCCGGATCTTCGCCAAGTTGAACCTGCGCGACCGGGCGCAGGCGGTGGTCCTCGCGTACGAGACCGGGCTGGTCGCCCCGGGCGGCGGCTGACCGTATCGGCACGACAATCATCCGGCTCACTCATTAGAGCTAACTCCCGGGCGAATCCCCCATTTTGCCAGTCCATGGGGGAACATCTGCATGTCCGCGCCCGACCGGGAGAACCGCCCCGGGACCACCGCGGGCGCGCCACCCCCCGGCATGACGAAGACAATTGGACAGGCCCGTGACCACCACCGCCCCCGTGTGGGACTGCCCCTTCCACCACACCGAAGGCCTGGAGTTCGACCCCCTCC
Organism: Streptomyces sp. NRRL S-350; assembly: GCF_000719705.1. Classification (GTDB taxonomy): domain Bacteria; phylum Actinomycetota; class Actinomycetes; order Streptomycetales; family Streptomycetaceae; genus Kitasatospora. The sequence goes on from NZ_JOHO01000036.1 coordinate 50,018, forward strand.
TCGGACGGCTGCTCGCCGAGGCCCCGATCGCCAGGATCCGGCTGCCGCACGGCGAGGGCGAGGCGTGGCTGGCCACCCGCTACGAGGACGTCAAAGTGGTCACCACCGACCGCCGGTTCAGCCGCGCCGCGGGCATCGGCCGGGACCTGCCGCGGATGACGCCCGCCCCGATCGCCCAGGCCGAGGCGATCAACCTGATGGACCCGCCCGCCCACAACCGGCTGCGCCGGCTGGTCGCCCAGGGCTTCACCAACCGCCAGGTCGAACGGCTGCGGCCGACCACCCAGCGGACCGTCGACGGCTACTTCGACGAGATGGTCGAGCACGGCGCCCCCGCCGACCTGATGCACTTCCTGGCCGGCCGGCTCCCGCTCACCACCATCTGCGAACTCCTGGCCATCCCCGAGGCCGACCGCGTCGAACTGCGCGGCCACGCCGTCGCGATGATGCGCATGGGCCCGGGCAGCCGGGCGGGCCAGGAGGCGGCCAAGGCCGCCCTGCGCGCGTACTTCGGCGAGCTGACCGCCGCCCGCCGGGCCGACCCCGGCGAGGACCTGATCAGCGCCCTCGCCACCGCCCGCGACGGCGACGAACTGCTCGACGCGGACGAGTTGACCGTCATGGCGATGGTCCTGCTGGTCACCGGGCACGACACCAGCACCTACCAGCTCGGCAACATCACCTACACCCTGCTCACCCACCCCGAGCAGCTCGCCCAGGTGCGCGCCCGACCGGAGATGCTGCCGCGCGCCCTGGAGGAGCTGCTGCGCTTCATCCCGTTCCGCCAGGGCGTCGGCATCGCCCGGGTCGCCACCGAGGACGTCGAGCTGGGCGGCACGCTGATCCGGGCCGGCGAGGCCGTGCACGTCTCCTACCTGACCGCCAACCGCGACCCCGCGGTGTACGAGCGCCCCGACGAGCTGGACCTCGACCGCGGTGCGCCCACCCACATGGCCTTCGGGTACGGCCAGCACCACTGCCTCGGTTCGCACCTGGCCCGGATGGAACTACAGGTCGCCATCGGCACCCTGCTGCGGCGCTTCCCCGGGCTGCGCCTGGCCGTCGAACCCGCCGAACTCGACTGGGACTCCGGTTCGATCTGGCGCTTCCCGCGCACCCTGCCGGTGGCCTGGTAGCCGCCCGCCCCGCCCGACGCGCCGCCGCCCCGGCCCGCCCCCACCGTTCCGCGCCTCACCGGCCCGCCACCGGCCCCCAGGGAAGACCACATGGCAACACTCTGCCGCCCCGCCATCGCCGTGCCCGAGCACGTCATCACCCTCGACGAAACGCTCGACCTGGCCCGCACCCTGCACGCCGACCATCCCCAACTCGGCCTGGCCCTGCGGTTGATCGAGAACACCGGGGTGCGGACCCGGCACCTGGTCCAGCCGATCGAGCGGACCCTCACCCACCCGGGCTTCACCGCCCGCAACGAGGTGTACGAGCGGGAGGCCAAGCTCCGCGTCCCCGAGGTCGTCGAACGCGCTCTCGGCCACGCCGAGTTGGCCGCCCGGGACATCGACCTCATCGTCTACGTCTCGTGCACCGGCTTCATGATGCCGTCGATGACCGCCTGGCTGATCAACACCCTGGGCTTCCGCTCCGACACCCGCCAGGTGCCGATCGCCCAGCTCGGCTGCGCGGCCGGCGGAGCCGCCGTGAACCGCGCACACGACTTCTGCCGCGCCTACCCGGGCGCCAACGTGCTGATCGTCGCCTGCGAGTTCTGCTCGCTCTGCTACCAGCCGACCGACCTCGGGGTCGGCTCCCTGCTCTCCAACGGCCTGTTCGGGGACGCGGTGGCCGCCGTGGTGATGCGCGGGCACGGCGGGCACGGCGTGCAGATCGAACGCAACGGCTCGCACCTCGTCCCCGACACCGAGAACTGGATCTCCTACGGGGTGCGGGACACCGGCTTCCACTTCCAGTTGGACAAACGGGTGCCCGGCACGATGGAGATGCTCGCGCCCGCGCTGCGCGGCCTGGCCGGCGAGCACGGCTGGGACGTCTCCGCGCTCGGCTTCTACATCGTGCACGCCGGCGGCCCGCGCATCCTGGACGACCTGTGCCGCCTCCTCGACCTGGAGCCGGCCACCTTCCGCTACAGCCGGGCGACGCTCACCGAACGCGGCAACATCGCCAGCGCCGTCGTCTTCGACGCACTCGCCCGGCTGTTCGCCGACGGCGGCGTCCCCGAGGGCACCAGCGGACTGATCGCCGGCTTCGGACCGGGCATCACCGCCGAGGTGTCGCTGGGCAGTTGGGTGGGCGTACCGGCGGAGCCGCCGCGCCCCCGCCGCCCCCGCACCATCTCCACCTCCGACATCGCACTCGTCCATCCGAGCGCCCCCCACCGTTTCCCGGCCGGCACTACGATCACCGAATGACCGACACCACGGACCGCACCGCCGCCTCCGCCAGAGCCGCCGAACTCGCCGCCCTGTTCCCGGCGCTGCACGCGCCGCAGTACTGGAACTGGGGACGGTACGACGCGCAGTTCTCCACCGAGCTGCCACCGGACGAACTGGTCACCAACATCCACCTGGTCGGCTTCGCGGACGGCGACGTGGTGCTCTGCCGGGACGACCGGGACCACTGGTTCCTGCCCGGCGGCACCCGGGAGCAGGGCGAGAGCGTCGCCGCCTGCCTGGAGCGGGAGCTGCGGGAGGAGGCGGGCGCCCGGCTGCTCGGCGAGCCGGACTGGCTGGGCGCGCACCGCTGCCGCACCGACGACCCGGTGCCGTACCGGCCGTGGCAGCCGCACCCCGAGAAGGCCTGGCTGTGGGGCTGGGCCGAGGTCGTGCTGGACTCCTCGCCGACCAACCCGGCGGACGGCGAGCAGGTGGTCGAGGTCCGCGCCGTCCCGGCCGCCGAGGCGCAGCGGCTGCTGCTGACCGGCCACGACGCCTGGTGGAGCGAGCTGGTCGGGCTGGCCGTGGAGCTCCGACGCAGGGCCGACCAGGGCTGAGGTCACCGCCCGGCCGAGGAATTCCCCGACCGCGGAAGATCACCGGAACGGCCGAACATCGGACAGCCGGGTCCGTTTTGCGGTGGTACGACTCAGCCATGGACACCTACCTGTGGGCCGCGACCGACTACCCGCTGCTCAACATCTTCTGGACGATGCTGGAGCTGTTCCTCTGGGTGCTCTGGTTCTTCCTGCTGTTCAAGATCATCACGGACATCTTCCGCAGCCACGACCTCAGCGGCTGGGGCAAGGCCGGCTGGCTGGTCCTCGTGATCGTCCTGCCCCTGATCGGCGTCCTCGCGTACCTGATCGCCCGAGGGCAGTCGATGGGCCAACGCGACATCGCGCAGGCCGAGCGGTCCGAGGCCGCGTTCAGGGCCTACATCCGGGACGCCGCCACGACCGAGGCCACGGGCGAAGCCACCACCGGCGCCACCGCCGCCGCAGCGGGCGGAGCCACCGGCAGCAGCCATGTGGACGACCTGGCGAGACTGGCCGACCTCAAGGAGAGGGGAGCCATCTCCGAGGAGGAGTACCAGCAGGCCAAGGCCAAGCTCCTGACCTGACCCACCCCAGGACGGCACGGCGCGACGGCGCAACGGCCGGGCGGTCGAGGGCAGCACGAGCGCGACGGCGCGACGGCGCGACGACCCGACGACCCGACGACCCGACGACCCGACGACCCGACGGCGGCACGGCCCGCCGCAAGGGCGGCGCCGACGGCACGACGGCCGGCTTTGGGCCAGGGCCGGGGCCGGTGGGCATGCCACACGCCCACCGGCCCCGGCCGTTCCGCTGCGGACCGGCCTCCCGGCCCGGCGCTCCGGTCAGCGCCGCCCGGAGCGCCGGCTGCCCGCACCGCCGTCGCCGCCGCCACCGGCCAGGCCGGCCCGGCGCAGCGCGTCCGCCATGGCGCTGTTGGCCGGGGCGGGAGCCGGGGCTCCACCGGTCCGGTCGCCCCGGTCCCGCCCGCCCTGGCCACCGCGCCGGTCCTGACCGCCCGGACCGCCCTGGCCGGCGCCGCGCCGCTCCTGGCGGGGCGGCCGGGCCTGCCGGTCCCCGCGGTCGCCGCCGCGGTCCCCGCGCTCGCGCCCGACCTCGTCGTCCAGCCGCAGGGTGAGCCCGATCCGCTTGCGCGGCACGTCCACCGAGACCACCCGGACCTTCACGATGTCGCCGGGCTTGACCACCTCGCGCGGGTCCTTCACGAAGGTCTTCGACAGCGCCGACACGTGCACCAGCCCGTCCTGGTGGACGCCCACGTCCACGAAGGCGCCGAAGGCGGCGACGTTGGTGACCACGCCCTCCAGCACCATGCCGACCTCCAGGTCGCCGATCTTGTCGACGCCCTCCTTGAAGGTGGCGGTGCGGAAGGCGGGGCGCGGGTCGCGGCCGGGCTTCTCCAGCTCGCCGAGGATGTCGGTGACGGTCGGGACGCCGAAGGTGTCGTCCGCGAAGTCACCGGGCTTCAGGGCCCGCAGCGCGGCACCGTTGCCGATCAGCTCGCGCAGTTCCCCGCCGGTGGAGGCGAGGATCCGGCGCACCACCGGGTAGGCCTCGGGGTGCACGCTGGAGGCGTCCAGCGGGTCCTCGCCGCCGGGGATGCGCAGGAAGCCGGCGCACTGCTCGAAGGCCTTGGGACCGAGCCGCGACACGTCCTTGAGCTGCTTGCGGGTGCGGAACGGACCGTTGGCGTCGCGGTGGGCGACGATGTTGTCGGCGAGCGTGCCGGTGATGCCGGAGACCCGGGTGAGCAGCGGTGCCGAGGCGGTGTTCACGTCCACGCCGACGGCGTTGACGCAGTCCTCGACCACGGCGTCCAGCGAGCGGGAGAGCTTCACCTCGCTCAGGTCGTGCTGGTACTGGCCGACCCCGATCGACTTGGGGTCGATCTTGACCAGTTCGGCCAGCGGGTCCTGCAGGCGGCGGGCGATCGAGACCGCGCCCCGGATCGACACGTCCAGCTCCGGCAGCTCCTGCGAGGCGAACGCCGACGCCGAGTAGACCGACGCGCCGGCCTCGCTGACCATCGCCTTGGTGAGTTTCAGCTCAGGGTGGCGCTTGATCAGGTCCTCGGCGAGCTTGTCGGTCTCCCGGGAGGCGGTGCCGTTGCCGATCGCGACCAGGTCGACGTCGTGCTTCTTCGCGAGCGCGGCCAGGGTGCTCAGCGCCGCGTCCCACTTGTTGGCGGGCTGGTGCGGGTAGATCGTCTCGTACGCGACGACCTTGCCGGTGGCGTCCACCACGGCGACCTTCACGCCGGTGCGGAAGCCCGGGTCCAGGCCCATGGTGGCGCGGGTGCCCGCCGGGGCGGCGAGCAGCAGGTCGCGCAGGTTGGCGGCGAAGACCCGCACCGCCTCGTCCTCGGCGTCGGCGCGCAGCCGGGCGCGCAGGTCGATGCCCAGGCGCACCAGGATCCGGGTGCGCCAGGCCCAGCGGACGGTGTCGCCGAGCCACTTGTCGGCCGGGCGGCCGCGGTCGGCGATGCCGAAGCGGGCGGCGATCCGCTGCTCGTAGTCGTTCCCGCCGGGCAGGTCGCCCGCGGCATCCCCGTCGTAGGGCGAGAGTTCGAGGTCGAGCACCTCCTCCTTCTCGCCGCGCAGCATCGCCAGGATGCGGTGCGAGGGGAGCTTGGTGTACGGCTCGGCGAAGTCGAAGTAGTCGGCGAACTTGGCGCCGTCCTGCTCCTTGCCGGCACGGACGGTGGCGACCAGGCGGCCGCGGGTCCACATCCGCTCGCGCAGCGAGCCGACCAGGTCGGCGTCCTCGCCGAAGCGCTCGACCAGGATGGCCCGGGCGCCCTCCAGGGCCGCCGCGACGTCCGTCACCGACGCGTCGAAGCTGCCGTTCCCGATGAGGGCGGCGGCGAGCGCCGCCGGGTCCTGGGAGGGGTCGGCGAGCAGGGTGTCGGCCAGCGGCTCCAGCCCGGCCTCGCGGGCGATCTGCGCCTTGGTGCGCCGCTTCGGCTTGAACGGCAGGTAGATGTCCTCCAGGCGCGCCTTGGAGTCCGCGGCCAGCACCTGGGCGCGCAGCGCGTCGTCGAGCTTGCCCTGCGCCTCGATCGACTCCAGGACGGTCGCCCGGCGTTCCTCCAGTTCGCGCAGGTAGTGCAGCCGTTCCTCCAGGCCGCGCAGTTGGGCGTCGTCGAGGGAGCCGGTGGCCTCCTTGCGGTAGCGGGCCACGAAGGGGACGGTCGCGCCGCCGTCGAGCAGGTCGACTGCCGCCTTCACCTGCCCCTCGCGGACGCCCAGTTCCTCGGCGATCTTGCGTTCGATCGCCTGCTGGGCCTGGCGGGCCACCTGTTCGGCTGGCGTGGTCACGAAGCCGGTCACCTTCTCCTTCAGAGCTTTCGCCGTACGCCCTGCATTCTGGCAGGTGCGGACGACGGTGCCCGGCCGCACCCGTGGCGGCCGGGCGTGGCGGCCGGGCGGGCCAGGAGCGGGACAACCGGCGGGACACGGGACGGGGCGGGGGGCGGGGCACCGGTGCGGCACGGACGGGCCCGGGCGCGGCCCGGTGCACCGGGGCCCCACCGGGGCTTGAGCGATGCCCAGTTGCCGCCGCCTAGGGTCGCGGGCATGGACACTCTGGATGCCGCCGCCGAACTGGAGCGGCTCGATGCCGCCAAGTACCTGCTGTTCACCACCTTCCGGAGGAACGGCACTCCGGTGGCCACCCCGGTCTGGGTCGCCCGGGACGGCGACGCGCTGGTCTTCACCACCGTGACGAAGACCGGCAAGGTGAAGCGTCTGCGCAACCGCACGGACGTCCTGGTCGGCCCGAGCGACATCCGCGGCAACCTGCTCGGTGCGCAGGTCGCGGCCACCGCCGTGCTCGACCCCGACCGGGCACCCGCCTACCGCAAGCTGCTGAGGCGCAAGTACGGGCTGCTGTGCGCGGTCGCGCTGACCGCGAACGTGCTGCGCTTCGGCAGGGGCGGCACGGTCGGGGTGCGGGTCACCGTCGGCTGATCGCCCTGATGCGCCCGGTTGTTGAATACGGCTGAACGGAAACGATCGGCGCTGTACGCTGCCGGGCATGTGCGCTGCCGCCCGGATGCACCCTGACGAGCCGGTGGTCGACGCGGCCCTGGTGCGGCGGTTGATCTCCGCCCAGTTCCCGCAGTGGGAGCGCCTCCCGATCACGCCGGTCGCCCGGGCCGGGGCGGACAACGCGATGTTCCGCCTCGGGCCCGAACTCGCCGTCCGGCTGCCCCGGGTGGAGTGGGCGGCCGGGGACCTGCGCCGGGAGCACCAGTGGCTGCCCGCCCTGGCACCCCGGCTGCCGCTGCCCGTCCCCGCCCCGCTCGCGCTCGGCCGGCCCGCCGCGGGCTACCCGTGGGAGTGGTCGGTGCTCCGGTGGATCGACGGCGTCAACCCGGCGGCCGGCGCCCTCACCGCACCGGGGGCCCTCGCCCGCGACCTGGCCGGCTTCGTCAGCGCCCTGCGCGCCGTCGACCCGGCGAACGGCCCGGCCGGCCACCGCAGCGCCCCGCTCGCCTCCCGGGACGGCGCGACCCGCGCGGCCATCGCCCAGCTCGCCGGCTCGATCGACACCGCGGCCGCAACCGCGCTCTGGGACAAGGCACTTCGGCTGCCCGACTACGCCGGGCCGCCGGTCTGGATGCACGGCGACCTCACCCCGGGCAACCTCCTGGTCTCCCGCACCGGCCGGCTCGCCGCCGTCATCGACTTCGCCCTGATGGGCGTCGGCGACCCGACCGCGGACCTGATCGCCGCCTGGAACCTGCTGCCCGCCACCGCCCGTCCCGCCTACCGCGCCGCCCTGCGCGCGGACGACGCCACGTGGGCGCGCGGCCGCGCCTGGGCGTTCTCGATCGCCCTGGTGACGATCCCCTACTACCGCCACACCGACGCGGCCCGGACGGCCAACGCCCGCCACGTCGTCCGCGAGGTGCTCGCCGACCGCAGCGCGTAGGGCCCGTCCTCAGACCCCGGGCACCTCCTCGGCCACCGCCGCGAGCAGGTTGCGGACCAGCGGGTCGGGGTCGTCGCGGCGCCAGGCGAGGGCAGCCGGGGTGCGTGCGGTGCCCGGGTCGATCCGGCGGAAGGCGACGCCGCGCAGGCGGATGCGCCGGATGCTCGCCGGGGCCAGGGAGACGCCCAGGCCTGCGCCGACCAGTGCGCACACCGTCTGCCACTCCACCGCGTGCTGCGCGATCCGCGGGACGAAGCCCGCCTCGCCGCACAGGCCGGTGATCCGGTCGTACAGCTGCGGCCCGTCCTCCCGGGGCAGCAGTACGAACGGCGCGTCCGCCAACTGCGCCAGACGGACGGCCCGTTGGCCGGCCAGCGGGTGGTGCGCGGGGAGGACGGCGACGAACGGCTCGCGCAGCACCGTACGGAAGGACAGCTCCGGCTCGCCCGCGGGCGGCTCGCGCAGCAGGCCGACGTCGATGGACCGCTCGTGCAGCGCGGTGAGCTGCGGCGCGCTGGTCATCTCGCGCAGGTCCAGGTGGACGGCGGGGTGGCGCTGCCGAAAGGCGGTCAGCAGACCGGGCAGGACGGTGAGGGCGAGCGAGGCGGAGAACCCGATCCGCAGGCGCCCGGCCTCGCCGCTGCCGACGGCGCGGGCGGCGGACAGGGCGTCCGCGAGGTCGGTCAGCGCCCGCCGTGCGGCGGGCAGGAGTTCACGGCCGGCCGGGGTCAGGGCGACGCCCCCGGGGTCACGGCGGAACAGCGGGTGGCCGACCTTGTCCTCCAGCCGTCGGATCTGCTGGCTCAGCGGCGGCTGGGCGATGCCGAGGCGGGCGGCGGCGTGGCCGAAGTGCAGTTCCTCGGCGAGCACGACGAAGGCGTTCAGCTGCGGCAGGGGGAGTTCGGGACGCTCCATACCTCCAGGCATATCAGATGATGCCGTGCGGAGTGTTGGACGTATTCCGGCAGCTCACCTAGCGTTCCGGCATGACAGAACGACGTGCGGTCCTCAGCGGTTCGACCTTCGAGGAACAGATCGGCTACGCCCGTGCGGTGGTGGACGGCGACTGGGTCCACGTGTCCGGGACGACCGGCTTCGACTACACCGCCATGACCATCTCCGACGACGTGGTGGAGCAGGCCGAGCAGTGCCTGCGCAACATCGGCGCCGCCCTCGCAGCGGCGGACTGCGGCTTCGCCGACGTGGTGCGGGTGCGCTACCTGCTGCCCGAGCGCGCGGACTTCGAACCGTGCTGGCCGGTCCTGCGCCGCTGCTTCGGGGAGGTCCGGCCGGCCGCCACCATGCAGGTGTGCGGGCTCAGCGACCCCCGGATGAGGATCGAGATCGAGGTCACCGCCCGCCGGACGCCCTCCTGATCCCACACCGGACGCCCGTCCCTGTTGCTATGGTTCTTCCCGCCACCAACGGCAGGGGGAAACGGACTTGACACGGAACGTGATCACCGTCAGCGTGAGTCGGCGGGTGCTCTGGGTCGGCGGGGACGCCTACCCGCTACAACACATCGCCCGGGCGCGGCAGTTGGTCTGGTGGCCGCCCAAGCGCTCGTGGACGATCATCCGGTTCGTCCGCCAGGTGTTCGCCCTGGCCTTCGCGGCGACCGTCCTCGGCGCGCTGCTGCAGAACTCGACCGAACCGGGGCAGGCGGCGGCCGTCCCCGGCGCACTGCTGGTCGCGGGCCTCGCCTACTGCATCTACCGGCTGGTCACCCGGCTGCGGCAGCGGCCGCTGTACAAGCTGGTCATCGAGACCTCCAACGCCTCGACCACGGCCGTGGTGAGCCATGACCCCCGGCAGATCGGCCAGTTGATCGAGATGATCATGGATGCCATCGACAACCCCCAGGCCGAGTTCGCCGTCCAGGTGGAGAACGTCCACATCGGCGACCGGATCAACCAGTACGGCAACGACAACATCGGAAAGCAGGTGGGCCGGTGAGCGGCAACTTCCACATCGGTGACTCCGTCACCCAGCACGGCGACCACAACGTCGGCATCATCAAGCACCAGGGCCCGACCGACCCCCAGGCCGCCCTGCGCGACCTCGTGGCCGCCGTGCGCGCGTTGCGCGAGCAGGTGCCGGCCGAGGACCGCGAGGTGCTGGACGAGTCGCTGGCGGCCATCGGCGACGGCACCGCCACCCCGCCGACCGTGCTGCGGCGCGCGCTCCGGAACATCTCCGGCGTGGCCTCCCTGGTGACGGCGGGCGCCCCGGTGGTGGAGTCGATCCGCCGGATCCTGGACTCGATCACCTCCTGAGGCCGGCCCGCGCCACGCACGCCCGCCACGCGTCGCCGCAACGCTTCCCCGCCACGCACCCCCGCCACGCGCCCGGCTCTACCCGGTCAGAAAGCTGCCCCGGTCAACCCGGCTGCTAGCCTGACCCCATGAGCGGACTGCGCGAACGCAAGAAGGAGCGCACCCGGCAGGCCATCTCCGAGGCGGCCATCGCACTCTTCCTGGAGCACGGCTTCGACCAGGTGTCGGTGGCGGACGTCGCGGCGGCAGCCGAGGTCTCCAAGCCGACGCTGTTCTCCTACTTCCCCACCAAGGAGGACCTGGTCGTCCACCGCTTCGCCGACCACCAGGAGCAGGCCGCGGACGTCGTCCGCACCCGCCCGGCCGGCGAGCCGGTGCTCGACGCGCTGCTCCGGGACTTCCTCACCGGCCTCGACCGGCGCGACCCGGTCACCGGCCTCAACGACCACCCCGCGGTCCTCGCCTTCACCGCCCTGGTCTACGGCACCCCGAGCCTGGCCGCCCGGGTCGGCGAGTACGTGGCCCGCGCCGAACGAACCCTGGCCGACGCGCTGGACCAGGACCCCGGCCTCCCGCGGCCGCGCGACCTCACCGCCCCGCTGCTCGCCGCCCAGGTCACCGCCACCCAGCGGGTCCTGGCCCTGCACAACTGGCAGCGCATCCGGGACGGCGGCCGCACCGCCGACGACCTGTACGCCGAAGCCGCCGACGACGCCACCCGCGCCTTCGGCCTCCTCGCACACGGGTACGGTCCCAGCCCCGGCCCCGGCGCCGGCCCTGGCTAGAGTGCCGCGCATGACGACGCGTCACCACACCTTCGAGGCCCTGCACAACTTCCGCGACCTGGGCGGCCGTCCGGCCGCCGGGGGACGGTCCGTACGGTGGGGCCTGCTCTACCGCTCCGACTCGCTCGGCAAGATCACCTCGGACGCCGACCTCGACCGGCTCCGGGCCCTCGGCGTACGGACCGTGATCGACCTCCGCTACCCCTGGGAGATCGCCGCCAAGGGCCGGGTGCCCCACTTCGAGGGCCTGGAGTACCACAACCTCTCGATCGAGCACCGCCCGTACGACCAGGCCGCGATCGACCCGGAGCTCGACCCCTGGCGCTACCTCGCCGACCGCTTCGCCGAGGTCGCCGAGGACGGGGTCAAGGAGATCCGCCGGACCCTGGACGTGATCGCCGACGCCGAGGCCCCGGTGGTCTTCCACTGCGCGTCCGGCAAGGACCGCACCGGCCTCATCGCCGCCCTGCTGCTCACCCTGCTCGGCGTCGCCGAGGACGACATCGCCGCCGACTTCGCGCTCACCGAACTCGCCACCGAGCGGCTGGTCGCCGACTGGCACGCCGCCAACCCCGGCCGCACCCTGCGCTGGCCCGGCTACGGCCGCGCCCCGGAGACCGTCATCCGCCTCACCCTCGCCGACCTCGCCGCCCGCCACGGCTCCGTCGAGGCCTACCTCACCGGCACCCTCGGCATCGACCGCGCCCGGATCGCCGCGCTCCGCTCGCGCCTGCTGACCGACTGAGCCGCAGCGCGAACCGGTGGCGGACCCGGGAGGTTTCGCACGACCATGCATGCACCGGATCGACGAGTACGCCCGCCACTGCGGGCACGCCGACCGGATGCCCCGGAGGCGCCTCCGAAGCGACCCAGTGGCGTCGCCTCAGCGTTTCAGCGGCGCCTCAGCGTTTCAGCGGCGCTTCAGCGGCGGCGGTCCCGGGGCGGCCGGCCGCCGCCCTTCGCGGGCCGTGTCCTCGCCGCCCTCGGGGCCGGCGGCGCCGCCGTGTCGGGCCAGTGGGCGGGACGGGTGAGCCCCGCCGGCAGGCGGGTGGCCGCGTCGCCGCGGGCGGCGTCGAGCTGGGCCTGGGTGAGGTAGAGGGCCGTGGTGAGGTCGGCGCCGGCCAGGTCGGCGTCGCGCAGGTCGGCGCCGATGAGGTCGGCCAGTCGCAGGTCCGCGCCGGAGAGGTCGGCCGCGACGAGCAGGGCGCCGCGCAGGTTGGCACCCTTCAGGTCGGCGCCGCGCAGCCGGGCGCCGAAGAGGTCGGCGCCGCGGTGCTCGCGGCGGCGCGGGACGGCCGCCCGGACGAGTTCGCCGGCGCGCAGCAGGAGGTCGCTGACGTGCTGCCGGTGGGCCGGGACGTCGACGGCGAGGATCTCCTCGGGGGCGCCGCCGGCGAGCCGGTCGGTCTCCGCGAGGGCCCGCCGCAGGTCGGCGTGGAGGGGGCGGGCGGCTTCGAAGGTGAGCGCCTCGGTGAGGTACCGGAGCAGTTCGTGCAGCTGTCGCACGATCGGGAAGACCTCGAACATGGGCGCGGCCGTGTCCGGTTCGTCGCGCCAGCTGCGGCCGCCGAAGGTCACCTGGGAGACCCGCTGCCCGGCGCCGAAGCAGTCGTAGACGGTGCAGCCCTGGAAGCCGCTGTCGCGCAGCCGCTCGTGGATGCCGCAGGTGAAGTCGGTCTTCAGGTTGCGGCAGGGGGTGCCGGCGGCCTTGTCGACGGCGAAGTCGGTGCCGGCGGCGAACGGCAGGGCGGCGCAGCAGAGTCCGAAGCAGTTGCCGCAGTCGGCCTGGAGCGGGGTCGGCGCGGCCGCCGTGGGGTCTTGCGGCGACTCGGTCTCGCGCACGTCCGGGATCCTTCCAGCAGCCGGGCGCCGGTGTGGCACCGCGGACGCCGAAAATTCTACTGGGCAGACCCCCACGCCACCCAGTAAGGTATGCAGCCGTTCAGAGACCATTACCGATAGACGGTTGCAGACGGAGGTAGCGGCATGAGGGAGCCCGACATCAGAGAGCTGGTCCGGAGCTGGATCTCGGGCTGGGCCGTCTCGCGCGGCTCCGCCGAGCCGGTGGACCGGCCCTGGGGCTGGACCATCGACGTCGGCGCGCCCGTCGGCGAGGTGGCCCGGCACGTGCTGCCGGAGCCGACCGAGGCCGCGGTCCGCACGATCGCCGAGGCCACCACCGCACCCACCACCTGGCTGAAGCTGTTCGCCGAGGACGCCACCGTGCGCCCCTGGGTCGGCCCCCGCTGGCGACTGGACCCTCCGGGCTTCCTGATGAGCACCCCGCTCGCCCCCGAGCACCCCGCCGTGCCGACCGGCCACACGGTGACCGTCTGGGAGCGGGGCGGCGTCCTGCGGGTGCTGGTCCGCACCGGGGCCGGGCACTTCGCGGCGCGCGGCCAGGCCGGCCTGGCCGGTCCGGTGGCGGTGCCCGACCAGATCACCACCGCACCCGAGTTCCGCCGCCGGGGCTTGGGCGCCCTGGTGATGCGGACCCTGCAGTCCGCCGCGTACGAGGCGGGCGCCCGCACCGGCGTCCTGGTCGGCACGCGCGAGGGCCGGGCGCTGTACACCGCGCTCGGCTGGACCACCCACGCCCCGATGGCGAGCCTGGTCCTGGAGCCGGCGGGTTCCGAAGGCTGAAGTCCCCCGAAGTCCCGGGGTGGCCGCCGACGGCCGCCCGCGCGGCGGCGCGCGGTCGCGGACCGACCGGCCGGCGGCCCCGGGGCCGCACCGTCCGGGGACCGTTCAGGGATTCCGTCCGGCGCTGTCGTCCGACCGCTCCCGGCCCCGGGAGCGGTGCCGCCGCACGTACCAGACCGACAGGGCGACGGCGGCGACCACCGCGATCGCGATGGCGGCGACCCGCCCGACCGTGCCCTCCACCCGGGTGTAGGCGGCCCCGGCGAAGTAGCCGAGGAGGGTGAAGCCGACGCCCCAGGCGACCCCGCCGAGGGCGTTGTAGAACAGGAACCGGCGGTACGGCATCCGGGACATCCCGGCCAGCGAGGGCACCAGGGGACGGAAGAACGCGATGAACCGGCCGACGAAGACGGCGGCCGGACCACGTCGGCGGATCAGGTCCTGCGCCGTGTCGACCTGCTTGACATGGCGTCGCAGCAGGCGGGTGTGCAGGATGGCGGGACCGAGGGGGCGGCCGATCTCGTAGCCGGCCGAGTCGCCGAGGACGGCCGCGCAGACCACGACCAGGACCATCCAACCGATGGAGACCCGGCCCTGGTGGGCCAGGAAGCCACCGAGGACGGCGGCGGTCTCACCGGGGATGAAGAAGCTGAAGAACAGGGCGTCCTCGGCGAAGACCATGGCGCCGACGGCCGCGTACACGACCGGACCTGACAGGCCGCGCAGCCAGTCGGTGATCGAGTGCATCGGCACACCTCGTCAGCGATCGAGCCGCTTTCCGCTCTCCAATGTAGTGCTTGCCCCGTGCACCAGCCCGGTCGGGCGGGGAGGGGCGGCACGTTCCGGAGAACGGGCGGGTCGGCCGACGACGGGGTCCGCGGTGCGGTCGCCGTCGCAGGGCACGCGGGCGCGGGGCCGCTGCGCGGGAGGACCGGCCGGCTAGCGGTACGGCAGCAGCTCGGGCCGCTTGGGCGGACGGCCGTCGCCGGAGGAGCGGCCGGTGAGCCGACGGCCGATCCAGGGGCCGAGGTGGGTGCGCAGCCAGCGGGCGTCGGCGCGCAGCCGTTCGGCGCGGCCGGGCGGGGCCGCGGCGGGCAGCGGGGCGCGCCAGTCGAAGGCGGCGGGGCGGCCGAGTGCCTCCAGCACGCCCTCGGCGACCCGGCGGTGGCCTTCGGGTGAGAGGTGGAGGCGGTCCTCCGCCCAGAGTCGGCGGTCGTCGAAGCAGGGGGCGGAGAAGAGGTCGACGACGGCGATGCCGTCCTCGGTGCCGAGTTCCTGCACGAAGGCCTTCATCCGCAGGATGACGGGCAGCAGCCGGGCGCCGCCCGCGAGCCGGCGGGTGGGGTCGGTGCTGGTGAACAGGACGACGGTGGCGCCGGTGGCGCGCAGTTCGCGGGCGCAGTCGCCGAGCAGCCGCTCGACCCGGTCGATGTCGCAGCCGGGGCGCAGTACGTCGTTGAAGCCGCCGGCGAGGGTGACGAGCTGGGCGCCGGCGGCGGCGCCGGGGGCGAGCTGCTCGTCGTGGATCTGGCCGATGAGCTTGCCGCGGACGGCGAGGTTGGCGTAGCGGAAGTCCCGGTCCGGGTGCTCGGCCGCGAGTGCCGAGGCGACCCGGTCGGCCCAGCCGCGGTAGTGGCCGTCGGGCAGCAGGTCGTCGCACATGCCCTCGGTGAAGGAGTCGCCGAGGGCGACGTAGCTGTCGTAGCTGCGGTGGGGGGTGGGCACGGGCCGGCCTCCGCTCTCCTGGGATGACTCCGCGGTCCGACGATCGTACGGGTGCGTCCTGGCGGCGGTGCAGCGAGGGCCCTGCGGCGGTGCGGCGAGAGGCCGTGCGGCGAGGGGCCGTGCGCCGGTGCGGCGAGGGCCCCGGTGCCGCCCGTTCGGCCACGCCGCCCCTCTCCTCGCCCCGCAGGACGCTAGCCCGTGACGGCCGCCGTCCCGTCCTCCGCCTTCCGGGGCGTGAACCAGTGCTCGCGCACGGCGTCGGTGGGCCGCTGCTCGCCGAGGGCGGCCAGGCCCCACTCCCCCAGTGCCTCGATGACCGGCCGCAGTTCGCGGCCGCGCCCGGTCAGTTCGTAGACCGTCGCGTTGGCCGGCCGTTCCAGCTTCCGCCGCACGACCAGTCCGTCCCCCTCCAGCTGCTTGAGCCGGGCGGCCAGGATGTCGGTGGAGACGCCGGGCAGGTCGGCGTGCAGGTCGGTGTAGCGGCGGGGGCCGCCGAGGAGTTCACGGGCGATCAGGAGGCTCCAGCGTTCGCCCACCGCGTCCAGGGCGCGGGCGACGGCGCAGTACTGGTCGTAGCTTCGGCGTGACATGGGGATCAGCATAGCCAAGAGGTTGGACTTTCCAAGTGACAACTTGGTAGAACAAAGCAGAAGCAACGGAGCGGTGGTGACGGTCGGGAGGCCGCAGATGGAGTTTCGACAGTCCAGCAAGCTCAACGACGTGTGCTACGAGATCCGCGGCCCGGTGGTCGACCAGGCCAACGCCCTGGAAGAGGCCGGGCACAGCGTGCTGCGGCTGAACACCGGCAACCCCGCCCCGTTCGGCTTCGAGGCGCCCGAGGAGATCATCCAGGACATCATCCGCAACCTGCCCTCGGCGCACGGCTACAGCGACTCGCGCGGCATCCTGCCGGCCCGCCGCGCGGTGGTGCAGTACTACCAGCAGCGCGGGGTCCAGGGCGTCACCGTCAACGACGTCTACCTCGGCAACGGCGTCTCCGAGCTGATCCAGATGGCCGTCACCGCCCTGGTGGACGACGGCGACGAGGTGCTCGTGCCGATGCCCGACTACCCGCTCTGGACGGCCGCGGTCCGGCTGGCCGGCGGCAGGGCCGTGCACTACCTGTGCGACGAAGGGGCCGAGTGGTACCCGGACCTGGACGACATCGCCGCCAAGATCACCGCCCGCACCAAGGCGATCGTCGTCATCAACCCCAACAACCCCACCGGTGCCGTCTACCCGAAGGAACTGCTGGCGGGCATCCTCGACCTGGCCCGCCGCCACCAGCTGATGGTCCTGGCCGACGAGATCTACGACAAGATCCTCTACGACGACGCCGAGCACCACTGCCTGGGCGCCCTCGCCGACGACGTGCTCACCCTCACCTTCAACGGCCTCTCCAAGTCCTACCGGGTGGCCGGCTTCCGCAGCGGCTGGCTGGTCGTCTCCGGGCCCAAGCAGCACGCCACCGACTACCTGGAGGGCCTGACCATGCTCTCCGGCATGCGGCTGTGCCCCAACGTGCCCGCCCAGTACGCCGTCCAGGCCGCGCTCGGCGGCCACCAGTCCATCCACGACCTGGTCCTGCCCGGCGGCCGGCTCACCGAGCAGCGCGACATCGCGGTCAAGGCGCTCAACGAGATCCCCGGCGTCAGCTGCGTCAAGCCCAAGGGCGCGCTGTACGCCTTCGCCAAGCTCGACCCGGCGGTGCACCGGATCGTCGACGACGAGCGGTTCGTGCTGGACCTGCTGCTGCGCGAGAAGATCCACGTCGTCCAGGGCACCGGCTTCAACTGGCCCCGCCCGGACCACTTCCGCTTCGTCACGCTGCCCCGCGCCGACGACCTGGAGACGGCCATCAACCGGATCGGGCGCTTCCTGGCGACGTACCGCCAGAGCTGAGCCGCATACGCTCGCAGGCATGACCGTCCTGCGCTCCGTCGCCCTGTTCGTCCTCGCCGCGCTCGCCGAGATCGGCGGCTGCTGGCTGGTCTGGCAGAGCGTGCGCGAGCAACGGCCGTGGTGGCTGGCCGGGTTGGGGGTGGTGGCGCTCGGGGCGTACGGCTTCGTCGCGGCGCTGCAGCCGGACGGCCAGTTCGGGCGGGTGCTGGCCGCGTACGGCGGGGTGTTCGTGGCCGGCTCGCTGCTCTGGGGCGTGGCCGTGGACGGCTTCCGGCCGACCCGCCACGACGTGGTGGGCGCGCTGGTCTGCCTGGCCGGGGTCGCCGTGATCATGTACGGCCCCCGGCGCTGACCGCACCGGTGCCCCGGGGCGCAGGTCCGGCCCCGGGGCACCGTCATCGCGGCGGCGGCCGGCCGTCACCGGCGGCGGCTGCCGACGACCGGTCTCACCAGCCCCAGCCGCCGCCCTCGCCGTCGTCGTCGCGGCCCGAGTCCCAGCCCTCGCCGACCGTGCGCACGATCGAGTAGTTGTCGATCTGGGTGCCGTCCTCGGCCAGCGCGGTGACCTTCATGACCGACTTCCGGCCCAGGTGCGCCGGGGTGACGTCGACCTTGATGAAGGAGTAGCCGGTGTAGCGCACCCGCGACCACTGGATGGTCTCGGGGACCTTCACCCGGCCCTTGCCCCAGTAGTAGGTGGCGACCTCGTCCTGGTGGTTCTCGTGCCCCTCGTAGGTGTCCGGCACGTCGAACTTGTACAGGCTGCGGCCGGCCGCGCCCGCGGTCACGTAGACCACGCCGTCCTTCTCGGGCTCGATGGTGGCGCCGCTCGGCACCTGCTTCGAGACCTTGTTGCCCAGGATGGCGTCGGTGCGCTCGTAGATGTGGTTGTGGCCGTTGATGACCAGGTCCACCCGGTACTTCTCGAACAGCGGCACCCAGGCCTCGCGGACGCCGCCCTCGGAGGCGTGCGCGACGGTGGTGGAGAAGGCGCAGTGGTGGAAGAAGACCACGACGAAGTCGACGGTCTCGTCGCCGCGCAGGTCCTTGAGGGTGCGCTCCAGCCACTGGGTCTGCTTGCTCGCCGAGAGGCCCAGGTTGGCCGGGATCTCGTACGAGACGTCGTTGGCGTCGAGCGAGATGACGCCGACGTTCTTGTAGCGGAAGGTGTAGACGCCGGGGACCTTGCGCGGGTCCGGGCCGTTGTCCGGCAGGAAGAAGCGGGCGTTCTCGCCGCCGTAGCCGTTGGGCGAGTACCAGGCCTCGATGTCGTGGTTGCCGTAGGCGACCATCCACGGGATCTCGGCGGCCACCGTCTCGGTCTGGACCAGGAAGTCGTCCCAGGTCTTCGCGTTGAAGACGGACTTGTCCGGGTCGGTGCCGGAGCCGGCCGGGTCGGCGTAGCAGATGTCGCCGGCGTGCAGGTGGAAGGCCGGCTTCTGTGCCTTGATGACGTGGTCGTTGCCCGCCGCGTGCGAGCTGACGCCCTGGTCGCCGAAGGCGGTGAAGGTGAACGGCTCGTACACCTTGCCCCAGCGGTGGTCGCGCGAGGGCGCGGTGCGGAAGGTGTGCAGGGTGGAGATCTGCTGCTGCGAGGCCGGGTCGAAGCCGTCGTGGCCGACACCGTAGTAGTAGGTGGTGTCGGGGTGCAGGTCCTCCAGCGCCACGTGCAGGTAGTACTGGTCCACCGGCTGGCTGCCCGGGGTCAGCGCCGGGGTGTGCAGGGCGCGGACCTCGGCCTGGACCTTGTGGCCGAGCTCCCACGGGGTCCGGCCGAAGCGCAGGAACGGCTTCTTGACCGGCACCGGGACCTGCCAGGAGATGCGGAACTGGGTGTCCGGCTCGGGGCCGAACTGGAGGTGACGGCCGATCGGCGCGACCATCGAGCCGTCGATGCCGGCCGTCGTGCCGCCCGTGACCGGCTGCGGGCCGGCCGGCGCGGCGAGGGCCGTGCCGCCGCCCAGGGCGCCGCCGACGGCGACGGCACCGACGGTCACGGCGCCGGCGCGCAGCATCCGGCGGCGGGAGAAGCGGGCCCGCAGGTACTCGTGCTGCTCGGCCGTGCTCATGCGGTCGGCAAGCTCGGCCGGCACGCCCATCTTGGGGATATCCATGCGCGGGACTCTGTCAGCGGCACGTGGATCACACACTGACGCGCGGTGAACGAGCCGCAGCGCACACCCCATTCGAACACCAATGTTCGACCATGGTTTGGCAAAGGGCGTGTCCGCACCGATTCCACGCCCGATCATGGCCCCCACCGGGCAGCGGACCTGAGCGGACGTCGGCCGGGCCCCGGTGCGGGGGGGGTGGGCCCGCAGGGTCAGGAGGGCTCGTCCCACTGCGTGGCGGCCCGGTTCCCGGTGCCGTCGCAGGTGCGGCAGATCTCGTCCCGGTAGGCGTGCTTGGCGCCGCCCGCGTCCACCCGGTAGCGCACGTACACGCCGGTGCCGTCGCACAGGAAGCAGTTGCCGCCCCCGCCGCCCACCTCGGTGGTGCCGGTGCCCTGGCACGTCCGGCAGCTGAGGCCGGCGGTACGGCCGGTGCCCGCGCAGATGCGGCAGACCGTCGTCATCGTCTTCCTCCCTCGCGCGGAGCGGCTCGATGCGCGGAACGGCTCGATGCCACCGGTCATCGTAGTGGTGCCGGCCGCCGAACCGCCCGGGGGCGGCGATCTGACGGCCGATCACGCGAGGGGCCGCACCGTCGGCGGCGCGCCCGGGGCGGCCGCTACTCCGGCAGGCCCTCGCGGACCCGGCGCGAGACCGAGATCAACTGGAGGTCGAGCAGACCGGGCGGATCGGCCAGGCCGGGACCGCCCGCCCGCACCCAGGCCGCTATGTCGTCGATCATCTCGTCCATCAGCACGAAGCCGAGCCAGACCGGCCGGCCGCCCGCCGCCCGGCCCTCGGCGGACGGGCCGACCACCACCACGTTGGACTGGGTGCACACGTCCAGGCACTTGACCGCCCGGACCCGGCCCGCCGGACCCACCGCCGTCCGCAGCCGCTCGTACTGCCCCGCGTGGTCCACGCCGGGGTGCTTCGCCTCGGTGCCGCAGCAGCAGCCGCGGCAGACGGTGACGGTCACCGGGGAGGCGCCGCCCCGCTTCCGGTCCCGGGCGCCGTCGCGGTCGCGGGTGCCGTCGCGGTCACGGTCTCGGCGGCTCATCGGCTCTGGTACCCCCTGGTCTGCGGCGCGCTCTGCCCACGCACTGTACCCGCCGCCCCGATGCTGTCCGACCACCCCTTTAGGATGCGCACGTCACGGACGAAGGGGAGGGCAGGCGGGTGCCGGAGCGAAGAACCGGGGCCTCGGGCCGCGCCCGGCACGACGGCGCGAGCCCGGTCGCGCTGTACGAGGGCGACTGCACCGACGAGCTCTGCGAGGTGGTGAGCAGCCGGCTCTCCGCGCACCAGCTGACGGTGCGCACCCGCCTGCCGATCGCGGGCCGCTTCCGCGCCTTCCGCGAGGGGGACGTGGGGCTCTACGACCTCCGGTACGGCGCGGGCGTGCGGATCCGGACCGGCGAGCTGCCCGACTTCTACAGCATCATCCTCCCCTCCCCCGGCAGCCTGCAGGTCCGCGCCAACGGCCGGGAGCTGCCGGACGGGCCGTACATCGCCGGGCCGGGGGACCAGATCACCATGGACTGGGCCGACGGAGCCGTCAACGAGGCGCTCGTCCTCTCCCGCCGGGCGGTGGAGGAGGCCCTCGCCGCCCGCCTGGGCGACCTCCCGCGCGAACTGCCGCGCTTCCACCCCGCCCTCGACCCCGGGAACCCGGCCGTGCGGGCCTGGCTCGAACTGGCCGGACACTTCCGGACCTTCGCCGCCTCCGCGCTGGCCCTCCGGTCACCACTGGGCACGGGCCACTTCGAGAGGCTGCTGGTCGACGGCCTGCTGGACGCGCAGGCGCACTCGCTGACCAGGTCGACGGTCGACCGCGGCCCCGCACTGCTGCCGAGCGCCCTGCGGCGGGCGGTCGACTTCTGCGCCGAGCACGCCGACGAGGCCGTCTCCGTCGCCGACATCGCCCGGGCCGCCCGGGTCAGCCTGCGCACCCTGCGGGAGGGCTTCCGGCGCCACCTCGACACCACCCCGCTGGCCTACCTGCGGCGCGTCCGGCTCGACCGGGCCCACCACGATCTGCTCGCGATCGCCGACGGCCGGGCGAGCGGCACGGTCACCGAGATCGCCTGCCGCTGGGGCTTCACCCATCTCGGCCGCTTCAGCGCGGACTACCGGCGGGCGTACGGGCGTTCGCCCTCGGAGGCCCTCGGGCGCGGCTGCTGACGGGGCCCCGGCTGTCCGAAAACGCACGCCGGCGGGGTCCGGAAGTGGATAGGCACGCGGCCGCCGCTCGGCGAGGCTGGTCCCGAGCGGCGGCGGTGCGCCTCCCGCAGGGGAGGAGGCGCACCGCTCTCCCGCCGTGCCCGGTCGACCGGGTCGGCACCGGCCCCTCC
>NZ_JOHO01000037.1 GCF_000719705.1 Streptomyces sp. NRRL S-350
GGCCTGGACCGGCGAATGCCCCACCTGCCACCGCGAGTTACCCACCACGCGCCAGGCAGGGCACACCCGACCACTTCGGACCTAACGAAGTACTACTAGTGTCCTGCGCCGGAGATCGGTCGGCAGGAGCGGCCGAAGGAGCCGGCCGAAGCAGTCGGCCGGAGCGGTCAGCCGAAGCGGGCGGCAGGATCGGACGGCGGAATCGGGCGGCAGGATCGGGCGGCGACCCGTCCGCCCACCGGGTCGGGGACGACTCGGGGCACCCGTTTGGACTAGGTTGATCCCCGAAACGCACCAGTCGTAGGGACGAGGCGATCGGCTGTCCGGACGGGGCCCGACCGGCTCCTTCGCACTCCGACCGCCCTGCCCCGGCTACCCGCCCCTCTCCGGCCCGCGAAGGGATCAGCAGCTGTGAACCGTACGACCGTAGGTGGGCCGGAGCTCGGGGGCGGCCGGGGCGCCGGTGGCGTCCTCGTCCTCGTCGACCCGTCCGGGGCCGGGAACAGCCCGGTCGCGGAACTGCTCGCGCGGGAGCTGAACCCGAGCGTCCACCTGCGGACGGACGACTTCCTACGGGTCATCCGCAGCGGCCAGCTGCCGCCCCACCTGCCGGAGGCCCGGCGCCAGAACGCCACCGCCCTGGCCGCCGCCGCGCAGGCCGCCTTCGCGTACGCCACCCGCGGCTACCAGGTCGTGGTCGAGTCCCCGGCCGTCCCGGCCGCGCTCGACACCTTCCGCCGGGAGAGCCGCGCCACCGGCGCCGCGCTCCACTACGTGGTGCTCCAGGCCGGCCCGGCCCCGGGCGACGCCTCACCCGCCTCGCCCGCCCCGCACGACTCGCCCGCCACGCCCGCCACGCACGTCCTCGACATCCGTGGCCTCACCCCCGAGAGCACCGCCGAGTCCGTCCTCACCGCCCTCAACCGCCGCACCCACCTCCTCGGCTGGTAGGTCGGCCGGCGAGGGCGCCGGGCGGGGCCCGGCCTCCTCCTACGCCCCCACCACGCCGTCGATCGCCTCCCGCAGGAAGTCCGCGTGCCCGTTGTGCCGGGCGTACTCGTGGATCAGGTGCAGCATCACCAGTCGGAGCGACACGTCGGCCTCCCACCGCGGCTGGTGCCCGGTGACGTCGAGGGTCTCGGCGGCGAGCTCTATTCGCCGGGAGTGCTCGACCTCGGCCTGCCAGGCGGCGAAGGACTCGGCCCGGGTGGCGTCGGCGACGTCGTACGCGACCTGGTAGTCGCTGTCCGACCAGACCAGCGGGAGGTCCTCGGCGTTGATCACCCGCCGGAACCAGGTCCGCTCGACCTCCGCCATGTGCCGCACCAGCCCGAGCAGGCTCAGCGTGGACGGCGGGCTGGAGCGCTGCCGCAGCTGCTCGTCGGTCAGCCCCTCGCACTTCATGGCGAGGGTCGCCCGGTGGAAGTCCAGGAAGCCGCGCAGCATCTCCCGCTCACCACCGGTCAGCGGCGGTACGGGGCGTTCGTCGGGGGTGTTCACGGTGTCGTTCTCCTCAGAGCTCGTGTCAGCGCCGTCAAGCCGGTGGCGGACCGTCAAGCCCGCGTCCGGACCGTCAAACCCGCGTCCGGGCCGTAAGGCCCCGCGTCCGGACCGTCGAGCCCGTGCCAGGACCGTCGGGAATCCTTGCGGACTGTAGCGAACCGGCCGCCCCGACCGCCGGGATTTTCCCGCCGACCGCTCCCGACCGGCCAACACCCCGGTAGCCGCCCCGTGGAGCCGCCTCCGGTGGCTGCCCCCGTGGAGCCGCCCCCGGTCGCGCGGCGGGCGTCCGAGCCCCCTCGGAACACCGCCGCGCCCCTTTCCCACCGACCCCACCGGCCCTTCACGTACCGTGTTCGGACCATCACCGGTTTGGGTACGTACCTCGGCGCGTCCGACGCCCGGGCGCCCACCGAGCAGGAGATCCAGCGGCCCATGGACCACAACCGCATCCCCCCGACCGTCCGCCGGACGTACGGCGTCGACGACCTCAGCACCGCCCCGTCATTCGCCGGCGGGTTCATCAACTTCGGATACTGGCAAGGGATCGACCTCACCGCCCCGACCTCCGAGGACCGGGTGCGCAGCCAGGAGCAGCTCTACCGGCGGGTGCTGCGGGACTTTCCCGAACCGCGCGAACGGCTACGGCTGGCGGAGGTCGGCTGCGGTCGCGGGCTGGGTACGGCGCTGGCGCTGCGGGAGTTCCGCTTCGCCACCGTCACCGGCGTCGACATCCACCCCGACCAGGTCGAACGCGCCCGCGCCGTCAACGCCAGAGCCCTGGCCACCTACCCCGACCGGCTCGCCTACACCCTCGGCTCGGCCGACGAACTCCCCTTCCCCGACGCCTCCCTGGACGGCGTGTACTCCGTCGAGGCCGCCCAGCACTTCCGCGAGCTGACCGGCTTCGCCCGCGAGAGCGCCCGCGTCCTACGCCCCGGCGGCCGGCTCGTCGTCACCACCTTCTTCACCGCCCCCGGCCCCGACGCCACCGAACGCCTCAAGATCCTCCTCGCCGGCTTCGCCGACGGCCTGGACGTCGCCCACCCCCTGACCGGCTTCACGGACGACCTCAGCGCGTCCGGCTTCGCCGACGTCGCCACCGAGTCCATCGGCACCCACGTCTGGCCGGGCCTCGACCGCTACCTCACCGACACCGTCCCCACCGCGCACTGGACCCGCAACTTCCTCACCGCCTGGCGCGACGGCCTGCTCGACTACCACGTCGTCACCGCAGTCCGCCTCTGACCCCGTCGTTCCGGCCCGGATCCCGGACTGCTGTCGGGATCCGGGCCGGAACGCGCGGTCAACGCCCGGGGCAGGCGCTGTCGACGGCGGTCAGACCTCTCTCCTGGTCGTGCCGGCGCACAGCGCCCAGATGACGAAAGCGTCGATCGCGATCAGGACGATGGCCCAGAACGGGTAGTAGGGCAGCCACAGGAAGTTGGCGATCATTCCCAGCCCGGCGACGACGACGCCGACGGCACGGGCCCAGACGGCGCCGCTGAAGAGCGCCACCCCTGCCAGGACGATGACGATCCCGAGGATGAGATGGACCCATCCCCATCCTGCGGTGTTCATCGAGTACGTGTAATGGCGGGTGACGACCAGCAGACCGTCCTTGGCGATGGCGGAGATCCCCTGGAGGATCCCCATGATTCCGCCGGCGATCAGCATGATCCCGGCGAACACGGTCCACCCGGTCGCGAACGGACGCTGCTCGGGAACCCGGTCGGTACGGCTGGATCCGGTAACACCGCTGGTCATGGCAGGGACTCCTTCGATGACGACCGCCTCGCGGGGCAACGGGAGACGGGAGGGAAGAGAAGCGGGGCTCGGTGGCTCCGGTGAGCCACCCGGCCGGCTCCCGACCGGCACTGTCGGGGATCGGGGGAATCGATGACGCGGAGCGGAGCGGGGGCTCGGCGAAGGTCCGCGGGACACCGAGGAGACCGGATCCCGCTTGGTGTGCGCGTGCGGCCCGGTGGACTTCGCGGGGGCGCGCCGGCGGGCGACGGCCGTGGGGCCCGGAACAGAAGCCCTACGTTCACCGTAGACCCGATCCTCGGCCCGGTCCTGGGCCGGACGGCCCGCGACGGCGGACCCCTCGTCCCTCGTGTCGGGGGGCGGTCGACGGCCGCTGCTCACTCGGCGGTGCTCTCACCAGCGCTCCCGGCCCCGCCCGGACCAGCCCCACCCGGACCGGCCCCGCCCTGAGCGATCCCGTCCTGAGCGGCCCTGTCCGCACCGGCCCGTCCGGAGGCGGCGAGCAGGGCCAGGACGGCGAGTACCGCGAGGAGTACCAGGACGAGCAGGAGCACCGTCAGCACGGTCGGGTGGTTCCACAGGGCGAACACCAGGGCCAGGACCAGCAGCACCACGAGGACGAGCAGGCGCCGGTGGGCGTCGGTCCAGGTCCCGGCCCGTCCGGTGCGCACCCCGTGCGCGTCGCCCCAGCGGGCGGCGGAGTAGGCGGCGCGGTCCGCCCCGCCGCGGACGGCGCGCGGCAGCCTCCCCGCACCGGAGAGGTACGCGCCGAGTGCCACCACCACGCCCAGGACGATCGCGGTGCGCAGGCTGATCCGCAGGAAGTGCAGCAGCGTGTCGAAGACCGCCGCCGCGGCGGGCGGGGACTGCACGGCCGGCGGCAGGTGGTCGAGGTAGTAGCGGCGGGCGACCACCAGGGCGATGGCCACCAGCAGGCAGGCGCCGGCCGCGCCGAGGGCCGTGGTCACCAGGGCCCGGCGTCTGCGCCGCGCCAGCACGACGCCGATCGCGCCCAGCAGCACGGTGAGGACGGGCATCCAGTTGCCGAGCACGTCGAGTGCGTGCGCGGCCCCGCGGGCTTTCGCCAGCTTGTCGGATTGGAACAGCACCAGTTGCTTGTCCACGTCCGGGATCTTCTCCGCCGGGGTCAGGCCCGCGGCCACCAGCTGGTCCTTGAGCCGGTCGACGGCCGTGCCGACGTCGAGGGTGACGGTGCCGTCGGTGACCTGGACGGCGCCCCGGCCGTGGCCGGTGAGGGCCTGGACGACGGCGGCGTGGGCGGCGCGGTTCGCCTGGGTCCAGACGGTGGCGAAGGTGTCGCTGTGCACGACCCGGGTTGCGGCCTGGGTGACCACCTGGTCCACCGCGTCGTCGAGTTTGGGCCCGAGCGACTTGACCGCCGCGGCGGCCCTGGGCGGCAGGCCCTGGGACTGCAGCCACGCGGCCAGATCGGAGGTGACCGCCTGGCCGTCCACCTTCACGTCCACCGCGTGCGTGATCCGGTTGACCGCGGCGTCCTGGATCGCCGGATTCGTCGCCAGCGGCGCCATCGTGGAGACGTACCGGTCGGTGTCCAACGCGATGTCGTGCACCCAGACGGTGAGCAGCGAGACCGGCACCAGGATGCAGGTCAGCGTGATCAGCACGGCCGAGACGGCGCTCATGACGATGCCGCCCACCCGGGAACGGTGCCTGGGCTCCGCGCGTACGCTCCGGTTCGCCGGCTCGCCCGCGGGGGGCTCCGGCGGAGGGGGTTCCACTGGCCCGTTCAACTGTTCTCCCGGCGGTCGGCACGCGGCCGTGTCGCCGCTGTTCCCCATTCACACCGCACGGCCGGTCACCCGGCACCCCGGACTGGGCTGCCCGGAGGAGGAACCGCGGTGACGGAACGACGCCTGGGCCGTCGCCGCGCGGTCCCGGCCCCGGGCCGCGTCCTCACCCCGGGGAGGTGATCCGCGGGCGGGTGGCGGCCCGTAGCGTCGAACCGGCGCCGGGCCGCCGGGCCGGGCGCCGGACTCCGCGTGGAAGGAGCACCGCCATGGCCGAGGACGTCCTCGCCGAGACCGGGCCCGTCGACTACCTGGTGGTCGAGTTCCCCGGCAACCGCATGACCGGGGAGGGCTTCCGATCCTGGTCGACCTCGTGGACCGGGGTGTGATCCGGATCCTGGACTTCGCGTTCGTACGCAAGGACGCCGACGGCACCGTCACGGGGATGGAACTGACCGACTTCGACGGCGACGGTCGCCTGGACCTGGCCGTCTTCGAGGGCGTCGGCTCGGGCCTGCTCGGCGCCGACGACCTGGACGAGGCCGCCGCGGTCCTCGAACCCGGGAACTCGGCCGGGGTGCTCGTCTACGAGAACACCTGGGCGGCGCCGTTCGCCACCGCCCTGCGCCGGGGCGGCGCCCGGGTCGTCGCCAGCGGCCGGGTGCCCCTGCCGGACCTGCTGCGTTCCCTGGACGACCTGGAGGGCATCGCCGGGGCGGATCCGTCGGACGGTTCCGCCCCCGGGGCGTCCGTCACCGGGTGAGCCGCAGGGACACCACGGAGGGGAAGCCAACAGAGAGGAAGGACGAGTCATGCCCGGACTACTGCGAGGTGTCGCGCGCACCGCCGTCGTCGCGGGAACGGCGACCGCCGTGTCCAACCGGGTCTCCCGCCGTCAGGCGGGTCGGTGGGCCCAACAGGACATGGCGGCCGAACCCGCGCCGCCGCCCCCGCCGCCGCCTGCCGCGCCCACGACGACGAGCATGGACGACAGGATTGCCCAACTGCAGAAACTCGCGCAGCTGAAGGAGCAGGGAGTCCTCACCGACGAGGAGTTCACGGCCCAGAAGCAGCGACTCCTCGCGGGCTGACGGCCGGGGCCGGGCGCCGGCGTCCACCGGACCCGACGTCCGGCCGGTGTCCCGGCACCCCGGGACCGGGCCGGTGGGAGCACCGGCCCGGCGTGTTCACGCCGCGGAGCCGGGCCCGGCCCCCTGCTCGCCCCGGGTGATGTCCGGGTGATGCCAGTGCCCCGGGGTGAGGTCGGTGCCCCGGGGGTCAGTGGCCGTCCGCGGTGATGCCAGTGCCCCTCCGCGGTGAGGTCAGTGCCCCTCCGCGGTGAGGTCAGTGCCCGAGCGCCGCCTTGGCCGCCACGATGACCAGCCCGAGGAGCAGGTTCACCAGGCCCTCGACGGCAGTCTGGCCCGAAGTGGCGCCCGCCCGGCGGGCGCCCAGCGTCGCCCAGGCCACCTGCTGCGCCACGGCGACACCGAGGGCGAGCCAGGCGTTCTCGCCCGCACCGAGCCAAGGGCTGACCAGCACGGCCAGGGCGGGCAGCGCCGACGCCTCGACGAGCGGCCACTCGTGCCGGGCGACCTGCCGCACCGTCCGCCACCTGACCCGGCGACCGACCTCGCGCTCTCCGGCCACCTGCGCGTAGACGTGGGCGATCCAGAAGACGACCCCGGTGATCACCAACAGCAGGATCAACGTCAGCCGCGGGTGCGGCTCGTGGACACCGGAGGCGGCGATCACGGACGCGGCCAGCATCGAACCGTAGACCGCGCCGGCGTAGTCCGTCCGGCTTCCACGCCCGTCCGGAACCGGTCCGGGCAGGGCCGGGGTACGACTTCGGGACGTTGTCACGGCATCTCCTCCGTCGCTGTCGCCTCCCTCGCCGCGCGGCTCCTCCTCCCCGCACCCCGCCACGCGGCAACCCCCTCGCCGGGCCGGTGACGACCGGCGGCCTGATCCGATTCTCGCCGCTTTCCCGGGGCCCCGCCTCCCCCCGGCAGGTGGGTGGTGTGCGCTCGCCCGGCAGGTGGGTGGTGTGCGCTCGCCGTACCGCCGGACGGCCTCCGGCCCCGCTCACCCACACCGGGTGATCCCCGGGCCGGCCGCCGTCCGTACCGTGGCGGCGAAGGCTGTTTCCGCCGTCCGCCGGGGAGCGCTCCATGAACCCTTACCCTCCGATCGCCGAGCACGGGGTCATCGGCGACCTGCAG
This sequence comes from Streptomyces sp. NRRL S-350, assembly GCF_000719705.1. Lineage (GTDB taxonomy): Bacteria > Actinomycetota > Actinomycetes > Streptomycetales > Streptomycetaceae > Kitasatospora. The sequence continues at coordinate 7,262 of NZ_JOHO01000037.1, forward strand.
ACCGCCGCGATCGTGTCCACCGACGGTGACATCGACTGGTGGTGCACCCCCCGGTTCGACTCCCCCAGCCTCTTCGCCTCACTGCTGGACCATGCCAAGGGGGGCCGCTGCAAGCTCGCCGTCGACCAGGAATCGGTGCCCGACGCCCAGGTGAAGCAGCTCTACCTGGCCGGCACGGCCATCGTGATCACCCGCTTCCTCGCCCCGCAGGGAGTGGCGGAAGTCGTCGACTTCATGCCCCCCGACACCTCCTCGACCCCCAGCGACCAGCACCGGATCATCCGCACGGCCCGGGTGGTGCGCGGAAGGGTGCCCTTCCTGCTGGAGTGCCGGCCCCGCTTCGACTACGGCCGCGCCGCGCACCGCCTCACGCTGGCGGACGAACGCAACGCGGTACTCCGAGGTCCGGACCGGGAACTGTGCGTGCAGGCCACCGAGCCGGTCGTCCTCCGCCCGGACGGCTCCGACGTCACCGCGCGGTTCACCCTGGGCGCCGGAGAGATGGCCACCGTGCTGCTGACCTCCCGCTCGCCGGACGGCCCGTTGCCCCCCGCGCCCAGTGACGCGGACACCGTCGCCGCCTTCGACGCCTGCCGGAAGTTCTGGTACGACTGGATCAAGTCATCGAACTACCGGGGCCGTTGGCGCCAGATGGTGGACCGCTCGGCGATCACGCTCAAGCTGCTCAGCTACCACCCGAGCGGCGCGCTGATCGCCGCCGCGACCATGGGACTGCCGGAACAGGTCGGTGGCGAGCGGAACTGGGACTACCGCTACACCTGGATCCGGGACGCCTCGCTCTCCGTCCACACCCTCATCGGCCTGGGCTTCCGTGACGAGGCCCTGGCCTTCCGCCGGTGGGTCCGCGACCGGATCGAGAGCGCGGGCGCGAGCGGGGAACGACTCCAGATCATGTACCGCATCGACGGCGACCCGCACCTGACCGAGGAGTCCCTCCCCCAGTGGGAGGGCTACCGCGGCTCGTTCCCGGTGCGGGCCGGAAACGCCGCCGCCGACCAGCTCCAGCTCGACATCTACGGCGAGGCCGCCTACGCGTTCGGCGCCGACGAGAGCGACATGGGGGCGCTGCGCGGCTGGGAGGCCTTCCGTCGGCTCGTGGACTGGCTGACCGAGCAGTGGGACCGCCCGGACGAGGGCATCTGGGAAACCCGCGGCGGGCGCCAGGACTTCACCTACAGCCGCCTGATGTGCTGGGTGGCCTTCGACCGCGCCGTCCGCCTCGCCCGGAAGTTCGCCCGCCCCGCGGACCTGACCCGCTGGACCTCGGAACGCGACGACATCCTGCGCCAGATCCTGCAACGCGGATGGAGCCCCAAGCGCGAAGCCTTCACCCAGCACTACTCCACCGACGTCCTGGACGCCTCGCTGCTGCTCATGCCCAAGGTCGGCTTCCTCTCCCCCACCGACCCGTCCTGGCTGTCCACGCTCGACGCCATGAACGAGGAACTGGTCCAGGACAGCCTGGTCTACCGCTACGACCCGGCCGCCTCCCCCGACGGGCTGAGCGGCTCCGAGGGCACCTTCAACCTCTGCTCCTTCCTCTACGTCGAGGCACTGGCCCGGGCGGGCCGGGTCGACCAGGCCCGCTACGCGTTCGACAAGATGCTCACCTACGCCAACCACGTCGGCCTGTTCGCCGAGGAGATCGGCCCCTCCGGAGAGCAACTGGGCAACTTCCCGCAGGCGTTCACCCATCTCGCGCTCATCGACGCGGCGGTCGCCCTCGACGAGGCACTCGACCGCCAAGGGGCCGCCTGACCCCACCGTGAGCGGTGGCCCGACGGGCCTCCGAGGAGTCCGAAAGGAAACGGCGCGTGACTTCGCTTCCCCGCCCGGTACGGCGCCGCACGAACCTGCTGCCGTCCTACGGAGTCACGATGATCCGCCCGGCCTCGTCCGACGGGTCGGACGGCGGGTCGGACGACGGGTGGGACACAGCCGAGGAGAGGAACCGGGAATGACCGGCACAGTCACCGCCCCCGCCGCCACCGGACGCCGCGTGCTGATCCCCCTGGCACTCGCCCAGTTCATCTGCAGCTTCGCCGGCTCCAGCATGAACGTGATGATCAATGACATCAGCACGGACCTGGGCACCAGCGTCCAGGGCGTCCAAGTGGCCATCACCGTCTTCCTGTTGGTGATGGCCGCCCTGATGATCCCCGGCGGCAAGCTCACCGACCGGTGGGGCCGCAAGCGCTGCCTGATGGCCGGTCTCATCACCTACGGAGTCGGCGCCGTGCTGAGTGCGGCCGCGCCCGGACTCGGTGTCCTCATCCTCGGCAACTCCATCCTGGAAGGCGTCGGCACGGCTCTGCTGATCCCCCCGGTGTACATCCTGACCACGCTGCTGTTCACCGGTACCGCCGCCCGCGCCCGCGCCTTCGGGACCATCATGGCCCTGGGCGGTATCGGCGCGGCAGCGGGGCCGCTCCTCGGCGGTGTGCTCACCACCGCCGTCGACTGGCGGGCCAACTTCGCCTTCCAGGCCGTGATCGTGGGCCTCATCGTGCTGCTCACCCGCAAGCTGGAGGATCCGCTCCCGGCCGACCCCACCCGACCGTTCGACACCGTCGGCGCCGTCCTGTCCGCGGCCGGCCTGATCCTGCTGGTCACCGGAATCCTCGCCGCGGACAACAACACCTGGCTGATGATCGCCCTCCTCCTGGCCGGCGCGGCCGTGCTGGCAGGCTTCTTCCGCTGGATCCGCCGGCTGGAACGCGCCGGACGCGAACCGCTGCTGGCGACCAGCCTCTTCCACAACCGCACCTCGAACCTCGGCCTGGTGACCCAGAACGCCCAGTGGCTCGTCCTGATGGGCGTCTCGTTCACCGTCGGCGCCTACCTCCAGGTGGTCCGTGGCTACAGCGCCATCGCCACCGGGGGGGTCTTCACCTCCGCCACCGTCGGCCTCCTCGCCACCTCGCTCGCCGCCGAACGCCTGGCCGAGCGCCGCGCCCAGCGCACCCTGATCGTGACGGGTTTCGCCACCACCACCGTCGGCATCCTCGTCCTGCTCCTCCTGGTACGCGCCGTCGACTCCGTCTGGGCCTTCACGCCCGGGCTCCTGCTGATCGGACTGGGCATCGGCCTGATGCTCACCCCCTCGGTCAACATCGTGCAGTCCGCCTTCCCCGACAGCCGTCAGGGCGAGATCTCCGGACTCTCCCGCAGCGTCTCCAACCTCGGCTCCTCGATCGGCACCGCCGTCGCCGGCACCATCCTGGTCGCCGAACTCACCCGGAACAGTTACGCGGTGGCCACGGCGGTGCTGGCGCTCTGCGGTGTCATCGGGCTCTGTGCGGCGCTGTTCCTGCCCCACGACCGGGCCACGGCGGCGCACGCGCCCGCGCCCGGCCGACACCGGTGAACACGACTCCGCGCACCGGGTCCCACCGGGTTCCCGGGTGACCGAGCGGCCCTGCGCGTGCAGACCGGAGGCCGACTCCGCCCCGGGGCCTTGCGCCGAACGGCGGCCCGCCCGAAATGCCGCCCACCGCGGCATCGCCCAGTCTTGGACCTGATCGGAAGTGCCCGTACGGGGAGCGGCCCCCGGTGGCGAGCCGCAGCGGCGGCCCGGCTGCCGACACCGACGCGAGGAGAGCGGAGTGGCGCGACAGCGTGGTCACCCCAGCCGCGCCGACCGGCTCCGCGCCGGATCCGCCTGGCTGCAGGGCCGCACGGTCACGCTGCGTGATGCCCCGTTCCCGCGCCGGCTCGCGGCGCAGCTGCTCCACATCCACGTCCTGGACACCGCCACCCGCCTCGCGGCGCAGACGTTCCTGACGGCCGTACCGGTGCTGTTCGTGATGGCCGCCTTCATGCCCCAGGAGGTGCGCAACAGCGTCTCCGACTCCCTGCGCACCGTCCTGGGCCTCCAGGGCGCCTCGCTCGACGACGTCAAGCAGGTGCTCCGGCCCAGCGGCCAGAGCGGGACCACCGACGCCTTCGGAGCCGTCGGGATCCTGGTGACGCTGCTGTCGGCGACGAGCTGCAGCCGCATCCTGCAACGCCTGTGCGAGCGGTCCTGGCACCTGCCCCACCTGTCGGGACGGCTGGCGGCGTGGCGGTGGCTCACCTGGCTGCTGGTGTGGCTCGCCGCGCTGGTCATCCAGGGGAAGGTGCGGGAGGGGTTCGGCGCGGGCGAGGCGCTCGGGATCGTCCTCTACCTGGTCACCGCCGTGCTGCTCTGGTGGTGGACGCAGCACCTGCTGCTCGGCGGCCGCGTCCCCTGGCCGCCGCTGTTGCCGGGGGCGGTGCTGACCGGTGCCGGACTGACGGTGCTCGCCGGGGCGGCGCAGCTTTACGTGCCCCGTTCGCTGAACCGCAGCGTGGCCCAGTTCGGCCCGCTCGGTCTCGTCTTCACCCTGCTCAGCTGGCTGATCGTGGTGTTCACGGCCGTCACGCTCGGTATCGGCATCGGGTACGTGGTGGCGGGCCAGGGCCGGCTGGCCCGGCTGCTGGGGACTCCGGAGCCGGGCGCGGAGCACGAGGAGTGAGGCCGCCCGGCGGCGGTCACCGCGGGTGACGGGAGCCCCCGCCGGACCCGTTCGGCCCGGGCCCTGCGGCTGCGATCCGGGCCCGTCCGGCCGGGGACGGCCGGACCGGGCGGCCCCACCGGCGGGACCGCCCGCCCCGTTGCCGGGCCCGGCCGGGTCGGAAAGGATGGGAATCGTCCGTGATCCGCGCCGCCCGCGCGCCGCCCTCCCTGAGGTGAGCACCATGGCCCTCAGCCCAGCCCTCGGGCTCCCTGCCCGCCCGGTGAACGGCGCTCGACGCGGCCCCGCCCCGACGTCTCCGGCTCCCCGGATACCCGGCGGCGAACCGGTGCTCGCGGCCCGCTTCGCCGTGCCCGCGACGCCGGAGACGTTCGTCCGAAGACCGCGCCTGGCCGACCGGCTCACCGAAGGCCTGCGGACGCCCCTCGTGTTGGTGAACGGCCCCGCGGGCGCCGGAAAGACCCTGCTCGTCGCCGACTGGCTGACCACGGGGCCACCGCCCGGCTCCGCGGTCTGGCTCACCGTGGAGCGGGAGGACAACGCACCCGGGGTCTTCTGGGCCTACCTGCTGGAAGCCGCCCGGCACCACGGCGTCGTCCTGCCGGACGACATCGGCCGTCCCTCCCGGGCCGACGAGGTCGATCACTCGCTGCTGGCCCGGCTCGCCGCCCACCTGAGCCTCCTGCCGGAACCCGTGGTCCTGGTGCTCGACGAGTTCGAGCACGTGTCCTGCGGCGAGGTGGCCGACGGACTCCAGTTCCTGCTCGCCCACGCCGGCTCCGGCCTGCGCCTGGTGCTGATCAGCCGGACGGAGCCGCTCCTGCCGATCCACCGGTACCGGGCCTCCGGCGGGGTCACCGAGGTCCGGGCCGCCGACCTCGCCTTCCGACCGGAGGAGGCCGCCGCGCTGCTGCGCCGACACGGTCTGGACCTCCCCGCGGAGAGCTCCCGCTCACTGACCGAGCGGACCGGCGGCTGGGCGGCCGGTCTGCGACTGTCGGCCCTGGCCGCCCAGGGCGCCGCGGATCCGGCGGCCCACCTGGAGGAGTTCGAGCCCGGCCGGAGCACGGTCGCGGACTTCCTGCTCGCCGAAGTCCTCGACACCCAGCCCGCCGAGACCCAGGACCTCCTTCTGCGGACGAGCGTCCTGGAGCGGATCCACCCCGAGCTCGCGGACGCCCTGACCGGCCGGACGGACGGCGCGCGGATCCTCGCGGCCCTCGCTCGCGCCAACGCCTTCGTCGAGCCCGTCGGGCACTCCTGGTACCGGTGCCACCCGCTCTTCGCCGAAGTCCTGCGCGTCCACCTGGCGGCGCGGAGCCCGGGGCTGGAGCGGGAGCTCCACCGCGGGGCCGCCCGGTGGCTGGCCGGGGCGGGGCGGCTCACGGACGCGCTGCCGCACGCCGCCGCGGCCGGCGACTGGGCGTTCGCCGCGCAGCAGGTCGTCGACCACCTGGCCATCGGCCGGCTGTTCACCGGCCGCGACGCGGAGCGGCTGGACGCCCTGTTCGCCGGGATGGCCCCCGACGTGCGGGGCCCGGCCCCGGAGCTGCTCCGGGCGGCACGCGACCTCGCCCACCACGACGTGGACAGCGGTTTCGAACACCTCCGGCACGCCGAGGCGCTTCTGGCCCGGCAACCCGGTGAGGACGACTCGGCGGCACTGCTCACCGCGGCCCAGCTGCGGGTGCTGGCGGGCCGCCTGCTCGGTTCGGCCGCCCTGGCCCGGGCCGCCGCCGAACAGGCGGAACGGTGGGAGGAGCGCGTTCCGCCCGAACTGCTGGCCGAACACCCGGAGTTGCCCGCGCTGCGGCTCAACGACCTCGGCTCGGTGCTGCTCTGGGAGGGCAGCCTGGCAGCCGCCGGCGCGGCGTCGACGGCCGCGGCGAGGACGGCCGACGGGGCCACCACCGCCGGTCCGCGGCAGGAAGCACTCGCCCGCCTCGCCTTGATCGATCTGCTCGACGGGCGGCCGGGCCGGTCCGAGGCCCGCCTGCGGAAGGCGGCGGCCGAAGCCGAACGCGCCGGCCTGCCGCCGGTCTCCCGCACCGGGGTCGGCCGGCTCGTGCAGGCCGCGCTCGCCGTCGACCGCGGGGACCTGTCCGCGGCGCGCGCGGCGGTCGACCGGGCCGCCGGGTCGACGGGGGTCTGCCCCGACCCCGCGGTCGCCGCCGGACTGGCGATCGTCCGGGCGAGGATCCTGCTGGCCGGCGGCCACGCCCGCGCGGCCGTCGACGCGCTCGGTCCGCTGGCGGAAGGCGGTCCGGCCCGCGCCGGAGCACCGCCCCGCTGGGTGACGGAGGGTGCGGCCCTGGTCCTCTCGGCCGCGCACCTCGCCGACGGTGATCCGGCCGCGGCCCTGGAGGTGCTGGAACGCGGTGGTGCCGACAGCCCGGAGTGCGCCGTCGCCGCCGCACGCGCCCACCTCGCGGCCGGCGACCACCGCAGCGCCCTGCGGGTCCTGGAGCCGATCCCCGACCACGACGGTCACGGGCCCGCGGTCACGGTCCGGGTCCTGCTGGCCAGGTCGCAGGTTGCCGCCGCCCTCGGCGACGAGGTCGGTGCGCTGCGTCTGCTCGCCCGCGCCCTCACGGCCGCCCGGCCGGAGCAGGTGCGACGACCGTTCCGGGAGGCCGGGCCGTGGCTGCGGCGGCTGATCCGCACCCGGCCGGCGCTGGTGGACTCCCACGGCTGGCTCCCCGCCGACCTCCTGCCGGGCCTGCCGGCCACCGGAGGCCGGGACGCCGCGCCGCCGGATCCGGTGGAGCCGCTGAGCGGCCGCGAACTCGACGTCCTGGAACAGGCGGCCCACATGCTGTCCACCGACGAGATCGCCGCGGAGCTGTTCCTCTCGGTGAACACGGTCAAGACCCACCTCAAGAGCATCAACCGGAAGCTCGCCGTCTCCGGTCGCAGCAGAGCCGTTCGGCGGGCGCGGGAGCTGCGGCTGATCTGACCTCAGGACCGCGGCGCGGAGGGGTGCTCAGTCCTGCCGGGCACCGTTCCCGGGCCGCCCCCGGGCCGCCCGGGAGGGGCTGGTCCGGTGGGAACGGAAGGAGTACCAGCCGGCGACCACCGTGCTCAACCCGAGCAGCAGCAGGAACATCGCGAGCAGAGCGTTGTCGGCGACCCGCACCCCGGTGAGCAGGACGACCACCACCGCCCCCGCCGTGGTCAGGCACGCCAGCCCGGTCCGCAGCACCACCAGGAGCAGGCCGGGACGCAGCACGGACCTGTTCCGGGTGCGGACCTCCTCCGCTTCGGCGTCCGCCAACCCGAACCGGAGGAGGGCGCGGTCCGCGAGCTGCGTGGTGGCGCGACGGTACATCTCGGCGCAGGCGGGCACCCAGACGAACGGGATGACCGTCCCGACGACCATCAGCACCCCGATGCCGGTCCAGCCCAGCCACTTGCGCACCCGGCCCCGCGTCGAGGTGTCGGGGGCCACCAGGCCGATCAGGTACGCCTGGCGGCGGACGACGGCCGCCCAGGAGCCCCCGCTCGTGCCGCCCGGACCAGCCGCTGCTGCGCTCCGCAGGGCCTCCCTCGCCGCCTCGGGCGTCCGATGCACCCCCTGCACCAGCAGGACCTCCACCACCGCGTCGTCACCGCAGGGATCGACACCGGCCAGGGCGCCCAGCTCCAGCACCATCCGCAGCTGGGCGAGCAGAGCGGCGACGAAGGCGACCGGCAGCAGGAGCACGAAGGGGCCGCCGAGGAAGGAGCCGTCCACCACTGACCGGCGCACCCCCCGGCTGACGACCCGCTCGGTGATTTCCTCGCGGGCGGCCCCCGCCCGCTCCGACGCGCGTGCTTCCGTCGTCGTGGCGGCCGCCTGGGGCCCGAGGTACTCCACCGCGAGGGCGGCCAACCGCTCGGGCATCCGGGCGGGGTCCGCGCGAACCGTCCGCAGCACGTCCACCAGACCGGGCTGCCGTCGCCGCGCACTCTCCGCTCCGCCCATCAGTCGCAGGATAACCCCGTCGATCAGGGGGCGCGCCGGGCGCGGATTCACCCGGTCCGGGTGATGCCGGGGCGCACCGGAGGCCGGTACATGGACGGTAGACAAGTGACTGCCACGACCTCCGGGGCAGTCCTCGATGTCAGGAGGCCCGCGGTGGACTACCCGCTGCTCGACATCTTCTTCACGACCATGTGGATCTTCCTGTGGATCATGTGGTTCTTCCTCCTGTTCCGTGTCTTCGGAGACCTGTTCCGTGACGACACGCTGACCGGCTGGGGGAAGGCCGGCTGGACCGTCTTCGTGCTCGTCCTGCCGTTCCTCGGCGTGTTCGTGTACCTGATCGCGAGGGGCAAGGGCATGGGCAGGCGCGAGCACCAGCAGGCGGCCGAGGCGGAGCAGCAGTTCCGCAGCTACATCCGGGAAACCGCCGCCGGCGCCCCGGCCTCCGCCAACACCGATCACGTCGACGAACTGGCGCGTCTCGCCGACCTCAAGAGCCACGGCGACATCACCGACGACGAGTACCGGCGCGCCAAGGAGAAGGTGCTCGCCTGACCGTTCAGCTCGTCCGGATCGCCTCCAGGCGGGCCGGGGCAGCGCCGAGCCACCAGGTCGGGTCGGCGCTGCCGTCGGTCGTGCGGCCGTCGCGGTGGACGTAGTGGCGCACATCGCGCCCCGGCTCGGCGAACGCGCCCGCGAGGGCCCGCTCCAGCCACTCGGCGCCGAACCGGAAGGCCTCGGCCGCCACGCCGCCGAGCGGGTGGAACTCGTCCTCGTAGACCCGCAGTTCCTTCGGTGCCGTGATCCGCTCGAAGCTCTCCAGCGCCTGGCCGAGGTCGGTGAGTTCGTCGAACTCCCCGATGCCGTACAGCACCGGGCAGGTGATGCCGGCCACCAGGTCGCCCAGCGGCATCCGGTGGGCGAGGTCGCGGTCGAAGGCCTCCTCGTCGGTGTACCCGGCCATGTACATGTAGTTGTTCTTGAAGGTGGGCTGGGCGCGCTCGAAGATGGTCGCGAAGTCGCCGGTGACGGCTTCGAAGGCGGCCAGCGCGGCCAGCCGCCCGTCGGTGGCGGCCGCCCGCGAGCCCCAGTAGCCGCTCATCGAGATGCCGAACATGCCGATGCGGTCCGCATCGACCTCCGGCAGTCCGGCCAGGTGGTCGAGGTAACGGCCGATGGCCCGCTCGTAGTTGGCGAGGTCGACGGTGAGTCCGCCGGCCCGGCTCTCGCCCTGGCCCGGCCCCTCGATGGACAGCGCGACCATTCCGCGGGAGGTGTAGTACCGCTCGGCCGCCCAGATGTAGTCCTCCTTGATCATGTCCATCCCCGGGCCGAGGATGACGGCCGGCGCGTTCTCGACGGGGCCGGCCGGCAGGTGCAGCAGGGCGAAGATCCGCGAGCCCTCGAAATCCAGCTCCACCCGCCGGACCCGGCCGTCGCGCAGCACACCCAGGCGTCCCACGCAGTGGTTGGCGCGCTCGCGCATGGCCGCCTTGCGCCGGTCGGTCGCGTCGAAGACCGAGTACTGGGCACGTCCCCACATCACGGCGGCCCGCAGGTAGAGGTCGGCGGCGGTCTGCGCGAAGCCGCCGCGCTCGTGGTGGGCGGCGCGCTCCTCGGCCTGGGCGGCCACCGTCGCCCACGCCTTGGGCAGCATCGCGCCGCTGCGGACCAGCGCGAACACCTTCGCGAAGTCGTTGTGGTCGTGGCCCAGCTGCTCCATGGTCCCGACGGCCTCGGGGTGCAGCGCGTCGAAGCCGCCCTGCGCGAGGGCGATGTCCAGGGCCCAGCTCTGGCCGGTCGAACGGACGGTCATGGGGGTTCTCCTTCTCGGCTTGCGGCGATGAACTAAGTACTTAGCCAATAAGTACTTAGCCATTAAGTACTCAAGCTAGGCTCCTGTCAACCGCAGCACCTCCCCCGCCGCACGCCCCCCTCAGGAGAACCGGCCATGGCCGAGCAGCCACCCACTCCCGACCGCGCGCAGGCACTGGACCGCCTGGCCCGCGCCGCCTACCGCCTCAGCGCCTCCGACTCCCGCCTGCGCGGCCGCGCCACCCGCACCCCCGGGGCCCTCTCCCTCACCCATGCCCGCGCCCTGCGCACCCTGGCCGACCAGGGCCCGCTGACCATCAGCCGGCTCGCCGCGGGCACCGAAACCACCGGAGCCGCCACCACCCAACTGGTCAACGGCCTGGTGGCGGCCGGGTACGTGACCCGCACCCGCCCCCCGGACGACAAGCGCTCCGTCGTGGTCACCCTCACCGACGCCGGGCGCGAGCGGCACCGCCAGCGCCAGGAGGCACTCACCGACGCCCTGCACACCGACCTGGGCGACTTCGACGACGACGCCCTCGACCGCGCCGCCGAGGTCCTGCACCGCCTGTCCGCGGTCTACGACCGCCTCTGACGACGCGCCCGCCGCCCCCGTACCGACTCAGCCGACCGCCACCCGACTCAGCCGACCGCCACGCCCGACCCCCGCACCGGCTCGGCCGCCGGCCCGGCCAGGGCCGCCAGTCGGCGCAGGGCGGCCCGGCGCTGGAGCGAGCCGAGCCCGACGGTCGCCACCCCGAGCGCCAGCCAGCCGACCGGGCCGGCCGCCATCACCACACCCGTCAGCAGCAGCGGGCCGGCCGACTTCTGCACCGACTGGGACATCCCGGCCACACCCAGGTAGGAGGCCTGGGCGCGCGGCGGCGCCAGGCTGACCGCCAGCTCCCAGGAGCTCACCGAGCGCAACAGCTCCGCCAGCGTCACCACCATGGCCGCGGCCAGCAGCGCGAGCGAGGCCGTCCACGGCCCGGCACCGGTCGCCGACACGATCAGCAGACAGCCGGCCAGCAGCGCCACCCCGTACCAGCGCACCGCCGCGGCGGCCCCGCGCGGACCGTCCGCCCGGGCCGAGACCCGCAGTTGCAGCAGCACCACGAGCACCGTGTTGAGCACCAGGAAGACCGGGACGACGGCGTGCGGCGCCCCGGTGTGGTGGACGAGCCAGAGCGGCAGCCCGACGTTGAGGATCGAGTCGTCCAGGTTCAGCGGCATGTCCAGCAGCACGAACAGCAGGTATCCGCGGTCGCGCCACGGACTCGGCGCGGGCGCGGCGTCGCCGCTCGGCACGGCCGACGGACCACCGCTCGGCCCGCCTCCGGACGCTGCCGCGACCAGACCGCGCCCGGCCGGCTCCCGGGTGCGCCAGACCAGCACCGCGGCCAGGGCGAAGGAGAGCCCGTTGGCCAGGATCAGCATCCGGTAGGCGGCCGTGGTGCCCACGGCGAGGCCGATCGCCGCGACGCCCGCGCCGACCGCGTACCCGGCGTTGGCCACGCTGCGGAACAGCGCCTGGTAGGTGCCGCGCCGCTCGCCCGCGACCCGGATGGCGAACAGCATCTCCAGGGTCTTGGCCGCCCGCTCGGCCAGGCAGGTCAGGGCGACCACGGGCAGCAGCGCGGCGAAGTCGTCCACCACCAGCAGCAGGCCCATCGTCCCAATCCGCAGCAGGTGGCACCCGATCAGCAGCCACCGCACGGGCACCCGCTCGGCCGCCCGCCCGGCCAGCGGGGATCCGGCGATCCCCGCCACCGCCCCCACACCGAGCAGCAGCCCGAGCCGACCGGCGTCCATCCCGCACACATAGGTGAAGTACAGCACCGAGGCCGCCGCCCACACCCCGGTGCCGGTGCGGTCCACGCACTGCGCCAGCAGCATGATCCGCGCGTCCCGCCCACCCGGCGGCTTGCGCAGTTGTGCCAGCAGTCCGTTCTCCCGCATGGCGAGCTCCCCCGTTGCGTGATCGACATCAATCTCGACGTCAAGATACTTCATGTCGAGATAGGTGCGGAACCCCCGGATCGGACCGCGCCCGCGCGTCCGCGACCGCCACCCACCACCACGCCTGCTGCGACCAGCCCGCCCCGGCCGCCGAGGTCGAGCGACCGACCACCCAGGGCGTCCAACTCGTCCTCAGCTCCTGCGAGTTCAGCGACACCCGCCAACTTCTCCCGGCCGCGCCCGATCCCGGCAACGACCGGAGCACCCTCACCCGGCCGGTGGCGTTCGAGCCCCGCCCCGGCGGCCAGACCTACGCCCTGGACGCCCCGCAGTCCCGCCAGGCGCCGAGCCTTGCCATCACGGCGAACCCGGCCACGCTCCCGCACTCCCCGACGGAGCGCTTCCCTTGCGGGATCGAGGAGTTGATCCCGACCGCAGCAGGGGCTGGGACGGCCCACTGACGCTTGAACCTGACACCGGTGTCAGGTTCTACCGTACCGGCATGACCACCACCACGGAATCCCTGCTCAGCCCGTACCGCCTCGGCTCGCTCGACCTCCCCAACCGCGTCGCGATGGCCCCGATGACGCGGTACCGGGCCGCCGAGGACGGCACGCCGCTGCCCGTCGTCGCCGAGTACTACGCCCAGCGCGCGAGCGCCGGTCTGATCGTCACCGAGGGCATCTGGCCCAGCAGTCGGGGCCAGTCCGAATGGTTCCTGCCCGGCCTGGAGACGCCCGCGCACACGGCCGGCTGGCGCGCGGTCACCGAGGCGGTGCACGCGGCCGGCGGCCGGATCGTCGCCCAGCTGATGCACGGCGGCCGCCAGGGCCACCCGCTCAACCGGCTGCTCGGCGACATCCCTGCCGGGCCCTCCGCCGTCCCCGCACCGGGCCCGGTGCACGTCAAGGACGGCGGCAAGGCCGAGGCCGTCACCCCACGCGAGATGACCCGTGACGAGATCCGCCAGGCCGTCACCGACCACGTCGACGCCGCCCGCAACGCGCTCGCCGCCGGCTTCGACGCCGTCGAACTGCACGGTGCCAACTCCTACCTGATCCACCAGTTCCTGGCCGACAACACCAACCTGCGCACCGACGAGTACGGCCCCGGCACGCTCGCCGACCGTCTGCGCTTCCCGGTCGAGCTGGTCACCGCCGTCGCGGACGCCATCGGCCCGGACCGCCTGGCCCTGCGCCTGTCCCCCGGAAACCCGCAGTTCGGCATGCACGAGGCCGACCCGGCGCCGGTCTACCGGGCACTGCTCGCCGAGCTGGACGGTCTGGGCCTGGCCTACCTCCACCTGACCGACAACGACGACTACCCGGCCCTGGCCGACCTGCGCCCGCGCTGGTCCGGCCCGCTGATCGCCAACGTCGGCGAGAACCGCGCCGCCACCGACCGCGAGCGCGGCGAGGCGGTGCTGGCCGCCGGACTGGCCGACCTGGTCTCCTACGGCCGCGCCTTCATCGCCAATCCGGACCTGCCGGAACGATTCGCCGCCCACGCCCCGCTCACTCCCGTCGACCCCACCCACCTCTACGGCCGGACGGCGACCGGTCTCACCGACTACCCGAAGCTCACCGACTCCTCCGCACTCACCGGCTGACCGCGGCTCACCGACCGGCCGAAGCCCCCCAGGCTTCTCCCCCGACCCGAAATCCCGCGCATCCGCCGAGGCCGAGTCCTACCCTGGGGCCCATGCGGATCCTCATCCTCGGCGGCACCTCCTTCGTCGGCCGCGCGATCGTCGACGCCGCCCTGCACAGCGGCGCCGAGGTCACCCTGTTCAACCGGGGCCGGACCAACCCCGGTCTCTTCCCCGACGCCCGCCACCTCGTCGGCGACCGCGACAACGGCGACCTCACCGCTCTGCGCGACGGCCACTGGGACGCCGTGGTGGACGTCAGCGGCTACCGCCCCCACCAGGTCGGCCAGGCCATGACCGCCCTCGGCGACCGGGTCGGCCGCTACCTCTTCATCTCCAGCCACGCGGTCTACCGGCGGGACGGCCTCGTCCCCGGCTCGGACGAGTCCGCCCCGCGCCGCGCGCCGCTGCGCGAGGCCGCGCAGCTCACCGAGGAGACCTACGGCCGGCTCAAGGTCGCGTGCGAGGACGACGTCACCGCCCGCTACGGCGGCCGGGCGACCATCGTGCGGCCCGGAAAGGTCGCCGGGCCGCACGACGAGCAGCGGGGGCTGACCTACTGGGTGCGCCGGGCCGCACACGGCGGGCGGATCGCACTGCCGGGCCGTCCGGAGCAGCCGGTACAGGTGGTCGACGCGCGCGACCTCGCCCGGCTGGTGCTCCGGCTGGTCCAGGACGACCGCCCGGGCGCCTTCCACGCCGTCGGGCCGGCCGAACCGACCACCTTGGGCGCCCTGATCACCACCTGCGCCGAGGTCGCGGGCACCGAGGTGGAGGTCGTCCCGGTGCCTCCGGAGACCGCCCCGCCGCCGTTCTTCCCCCTGGTCCGGGACCGACCGCTCTGGCCCGGCCAGCAGCGCGACCCGGCCCGGGCCCGCGCGGCCGGCCTGCCCGCGACCCCGCTCGCGGTCACCGCCGCCGACGTGCTCGACTGGGACCGCGACCGCGGCGAACCGCCACTCGGCCACGGCTTCACCCCTGAGCAGGAGGCGGTGGCCCTGGCCCTGGCCGCGGCGGACCGCCGCTGACTCCCTTCCGGCCGCCGCCGACCGCGCGCCGGCGGCGAACACCCCTGCCCTGACCGCTTGTCAGTGGCAGCCGCTATGGTCGGCCCCGAACGATCGCATCCGGACCAGACCGCCGACGCGGCACCGGCAACACCAGCACGAGCACCAGCACCAGCACCAGCACCAGCACCAGCACCGCCAGGGAGCACCATGACCACACCGGGCACCACACCGGACGCCAGGCCGGGGAGCGCACCGCTCACCACCGCCGACCTCGTGGCGGGCTGGCGCCGGGTCGGCGTCCGCGAGGGCATGGCGCTGATCGTGCACTCCTCGCTCTCCAGCCTCGGCCGGGTCGAGGGTGGTGCGGCGGCCGTGGTGGCCGCCCTGCGCGAGGCGGTCGGGCCGACCGGCACCGTCGCGGTGCCCACCTTCACCACCGACACGGTCTGCGACCCGGCCCCCGGGCACCCCGGCGCGCTCACCCCCGAGACAGCCGAACTCCGGTCCGCCGTACCGCTGTTCCACGCCGGGCTACCCTCTCGCATGGGCGCGGTGGCGGAGGCCCTGCGCGCGCTGCCGGAGAGCCTGCGCAGCACGCACCCCCAGGTGTCGGTCGCCGCCGTCGGGGCGCATGCCAGGGAGGTCACCGCCCGCCGCTCGCTCGGCTTCGCCGTGGGCCGCGAGTCGCCGTTCGGCGCGCTGCACGACCTCGGCGGGTACGTGCTGCTGATCGGCGTCGGGCACAACCGCAACACCTTCCTGCACTACGCGGAGACCTTCGCCCCCAACCGCCGGCTCAAGCTGCGCCGCTTCCCGATGGCGATCCAGGGCGAGCGGGTCTGGATCGAGGCGCCGGACGTGGGCGATGACAACGACACGCACTTCCCACTGGTGGGGCGGGAGTTCGAGGAGCGGGCGGGCATCCGCGAGGTGCTGGTCGGCGACGCGCCCTGCCGGTTGCTCCCGGTCCGCGACCTCATACCCTTCGCCGTCCGCCGACTCACCGAACTGCTGGCGGCGGACGGCTCCGCAGTGGCGTAGCCCGGTCGGCGCTTCCGCGCGAGCGGCCGACCGGGCCGTGCCCGTCACCTCGGTGCAGGCCGGGTTCACTGCACCCGGGCGTCAGTGCGGGCCGGGCGTCAGTGCTCGGCGTCGTGCAGGGAGTTGGTCTCCTGGATCTTCTTCCAGGACTTCGGCTCCACCGGCGCCTGCCGGTCGGCCTGGCCCGAGCCCGGCACCGAACCCGCACCGGGCGCCAGCGAGGCGACGGCACCGGCGGCCGTCGGGACCGGCCCGGTGGCCGGCTTCGCGGCGGTGAACAGCCAGGTGTCGAAGAGGCCGCCGAGCTTCTGGCCGGAGACCTTTTCGGCGTACGCCTGGAACTCCGGGATGGTGGCGTTGCCGTAGCGGCGCTCGGTCGGCCAGCCCTTGAGGATGCGGAAGAACTTCTCGTCCCCGACGGCGTTGCGCAGCGCCTGGATGGCGACGGCGCCCCGGTCGTACACGGCGCCCGCGAACTGGTTGTCGGCGCCGGGATCGCCGGGCTTGACGGTCCAGAACGCGTCGTCGGCCGGGTGCGAGGCGTAGACGTAGTCGGCCAGTTCCTGGGCGGTGCCCTCGTTCTCGTGCTCGGACCAGAGGAACTGCGCGTACCGGGCGAAGCCTTCGTTCAACCAGATGTCGCTCCAGCGCGAGACCGAGACGCTGTCGCCGTACCACTGGTGGGCCAGCTCGTGGACGACGACCGAGGTGTTGGAGCCCTTCGCGAACTGCCGGGGGCTGTAGAAGACCCGGGTCTGGGTCTCCAGTGCGAAGCCGGTCGTGACGTTGGGGACGTAGCCGCCGACCGAGCTGAACGGGTAGTCGCCGAAGTAGCCGCTCAGCCAGTCGACCAGCTCGCCGGTGCGCTCGACGCTCGCCTTGGCGGCGTCCGCGTTGTCGCCGAGGTCCTTGCTGTACGCGTTGTAGACCGGCAGTCCACCGGGCGTGGTGTCCGTGGTGACGTCGAACTTGCCGACTGCGAGGGTGGCCAGATAGGTCGCCTGGGGCTTGGTCTCGCGCCAGCTGTAGCGGGTCCAGCCGGCCTGGGAGGTGGCGCCGGTCAGGATGCCGTTGCTGATGACCTGGTTGCCGTCCGGCACCTGCACCGAGACGTCGAAGGTGGCCTTGTCGCTCGGGTGGTCGTTGCTCGGGAACCACCACCACGCCGACTCGGGCTCGCCGGCCGCCACCGCGCCGTCCGGCGTGCGCAGCCAGGCGGTGAAGCCGTACTTCTTCACGCTGGACGGCACGCCCTTGTAGCGGACCACGACGGTGGCCTGGCTGCCCTTGGCGAGCGGCCGGGCGGGGGTGATCTCCAGTTCCTGCTCACCGCTGGTGGTGAAGGTCGCGGGCCGCCCGTTGACCCGGACTTCCGAGACGTTCAGCGCGAAGTCGAGGTTGAACCGGGAGAGGTCCTGGGTCGCCGTGGCGAGGATGGTGGTGGTGCCTTCGAGTTCGTCGGTGGCGGGCTGGTACTTCAGCCGGATGTCGTAGTGCGAGACGCGGTAGCCGCCGTTGCCGTAGGTCGGGTAGTAGGAGTCGCCGACGCCGGCTGCGCCGGGTTGGAAGTCGGATGCCGAGGCGGGGACGGCCAGGAACAGGCTCAGGGCACTGGCAGCAGAGACGATCAGCCTCTTGCGCACGTGGTCCTCCAGGGATCACCGGAACGATGGGTCGGATCGATCCTTGTCCCGGTGATCCCCGGCTCACTCCCCGATTGTGAGATGTTCATGAAAAGAAACGCGCCGAAATGCCGGTGCCGCACCTGTGCCGCAACGCCGTCACACCGCCCCGCCCGTCACCCCAGGCACGCTGGCCACCCCAGCCCCACTGGCCAGTTCAGCCCCACCCGCCGCTCAGCCCCCGAGCGCCACCGGCGCCCGCACCAGCGAGCCGTACTCCGTCCAGGAGCCGTCGTAGTTCTTGACGTGCGGGTACCCCAGCAACTCGGTGAGCGCGAACCAGGTGTGCGCGGACCGCTCGCCGATCCGGCAGTAGGCGATCACCTCGTGCTCCGCCTCCACCCCCTTGCCCCCGTACAGCGCCCGCAGCTCCTCCGCCGAGCGGAACGACCCGTCGTCGTTGGCCGCCTGCGACCAGGGGATGTTGACCGCCCCCGGGATGTGCCCGGGCACCTGCGCCTGTTCCTGCGGCAGGTGCGGCGGTGCGATCAGCTCACCCCGGAACTCGGCGGGCGAGCGGACGTCCACCAGCACCGCGTCGGTCCCGGGCTTGGCGAACACCTCGGCCTTGGCCAGCACCTCGTCCCGCAGCGCCCGCAGCTCGGGCCGCTCGGGTCCGCTCAGCCGGTAGGCGGTGTGCTGGTAGTCCATCACCTCCTGGGTGAGTTCGCGGCCCTCCAGCTCCCACTTCTTGCGCCCGCCGTCCAGCAGCCGCACCGGCCCGAAGCCGCGCAGCCGCAGCAGCCAGTAGGCGTACGCCGCGAACCAGTTGTTGTTGCCGCCGTACAGCACCACGGTGGTGTCATCCTCGACCCCGGCCGCCCGCAGCAGGTGCTGGACGCCCTCGCGGTCGGCGTAGTCGCGGCCGACCCGGCTGTGCAGGTCGGTGGTCCAGTTCCAGCCGACGGCGCCAGGGATGTGGTCCCGGTCGTACGCGGTGGTGTCCTCGTCGACCTCGACGACCCGGACCGTGCCGTCGTCCAGGTGGCGGGCCAGCCATTCGGTGGCGACCAGCGCCTCGGGGTGTGCGTAGCCGTTGCCGCTCATCCCGCGCCCTCCTTCGTTCCGCCCAGGGCTGTACGGACCGGGCCTCCGGGCGCGCACGCACCGGCGCACCACAGACGGGCCGGACACTTCGAACGTACGTCCGCCATCGCTTGCGGGCCACCCCGGGGTCGTCGGGCATCCGCTGCGCCGACGCCGCGAGCGTCGGCTCCCGGACAGGCGGACGGCCCGGTGATCGGTCACCGATCACCGGGCCGTCCCGGGCGGAAAGCGGTTCCGTCGGCCTCGGGGAGCTCAGGAGAAGACCACGGAGCGCAGCTTCAGCCGGTCGCCGAGCCTCTTGCCGGGCTTCATCGCGTAGAAGACGTCTCCGGAGCAGTCGAAGTCGAGGAAGACCGTGGCCGTCGAGTCAGTGAGGTTCGCCGGCGCGAAGCCCGGGTCCTCCTCGGTGGTCCCCGGAAGGTTGATGCACTCACGGCTCTGCGGGTCGGCCAGGCCGGTGGGGACTCCCGGGCCGACCTTGTAGAGGAAGTCGCCGGTGGCGGCGTTCGCGGAGACGGGGGTGGCGAGCACGAGAGCGGCGGCACTCGCGACGGCGAGGACGGTGTTGCGGAGACGCATGAGTGAAAGCCTTTCAGGTGGCACCCGGCGGTACCGGTGTGAAGTGGTGCGAGATCACCCTAGAAGCCCGAAATCCGCAGAAACGGTTCTTCCAATCCACCCTTTCGAGTGGTTTAAGCAGAAAACCCATGACCTCGGCCGTCCACTCGCCAAACCGCTCAGTTCGGCGGAGCCGTGAAGAAGTAGCCCGAGTCGATGAGCACCGGCAGGTACGCCTTCAGCGCCGCCACCGTCTGCGAACGGTCCCCGCCGCCGTCGTGGTTGAGCACGATCGACCCGGGCCGGACGTCCTTGAGGATCCGGTCGGTGATCGCCGAGGTCCCCGGCCGGGCCCAGTCCCTCGGATCCACCGACCAGGCCATGTTCCGCATCCCGAGGTCGGCGGCCACCTTGAGCGACGCCGGGGACCAGTCCCCGCCCGGCGCGCGGAACCAGGCGGGCAGCCGGCCGGTGGTCCGGTGCAGCAGGTCGGAGGTGCGCACCAGCTCGTCCCGCACCTTGGTATCGGACAGGCTCCGCAGGTCCGGATGGGTCCAGGTGTGGTTGGCGATGTGGTGGCCGTGGTCGGCGATCTCCCGCACCAGCTCCGGGTGCTCGACGGCGTTCTCGCCGATCAGGAAGAAGGTCGCCCGGATCCCGTGCTGCTGGAGCAGCGCCAGCACCGTGGGCGTGTACCGGGGGTCGGGCCCGTCGTCGATGGTGAGCGCCACCACCCGCCGCGCCGCGTCCAGCTCGTACACCGGCTTGCTCTCCGCCTCGGTGAGCACCTTGTGCACGGGCACCGCGCTCGGCGCGGCGGCCGAGGGGGAGGCGGCCCCTGCCGAGGCGGCCCCAGGGGAGCCGGACGGCGGCGCCGACGAGGGAGCCGCCGACGGGGCGCCCGTCGCGGCGGCGGACGACGCGGCCGGTGCGTCGCCCCCGGGCCCGGCCGGCTCCACCGGGAGGGCGCTCTCGGCCACGCCCACCTCGGCGGCGGCCTCCCCGCCGCTCCAGGGGCTCCGGCAACCGGCGGCCGCCCCCAGTAGGGACATCCCGGCCGCGACCAGCAACAATCTTCGCGAAGTAATCTGACGATCTGACAGCATTGTGAATGCTTCCCCCGGCCGTCGCCGCCGCTCCCCGGCGGCAACTCCGACGGACCCGATCACCACTCCGACGGCCCAAAGCCGACCGGCCGCGCTCCCCGTCTCCCGGGGCCTTCCACCAGCCTTCCCGACCGGGCGCCCAGCCCCCGACCGGACCGCTACGCTGTGGCTTCCCCAGTGTGATGATCTGCCATCAGAGGACGTGGCCATGACGACGAGTCAGGACTTCCCCCACCCGGGCCCGCAGGACGCCGAAGCCGCCGAGCCCAGCCAGTGGGAACGTTTCGGCGTCGACACCACCGCCCCGCACTCTGCCCGGGTGTACGACTACTGGCTCGGCGGCAAGACCAACTTCCCGCCGGACCGCGCCATGGGGCAGGCCATCGAACAGGCCGTGCCGAGCGTCAAGGAGATGGCCAAGGCCAACCGCGCCTTCCAGGGCCGGGCCGTCCGCCACCTGGCCCGGGAGCACGGCATCCGCCAGTTCCTCGACCTCGGCACCGGCATCCCCACCTCCCCCAACACCCACGAGATCGCCGAGGCCGTCAGCCCCGGCACCCGGGTCGTCTACGTCGACAACGACCCGATCGTGCTCGCCCACGCCCGCGCGCTGATGGTCTCCAGCCCGGTCAGCCGCACCACCTACATCCACGCCGACCTGCGCGAACCCGACGAGCTGTTCGCCGACCCGGCGCTCACCTCGACCCTCGACCTCACCCGGCCGGTCGGCCTGCTGATGATCGCCGTGCTGATGCTGATCGCCGACGAGGACGACCCGTGGGGGCGGGTCGCCGCGCTGCGCGACGCCCTGCCTGCCGGGAGCTGCCTCGCCCTGACCACCCCCACCCCGGACTTCGACCCGGAGGCCGTCGGCAAGGTCGCCGAGGCCGCCCGGGCCGGGGGGATGACCCTGGTGCCGCGCGGCTACGACGACGTGGTCCGGTTCTTCGACGGCTGGGACCTGGTCGAGCCCGGCGTCGCCCCGGTCCTGGCCTGGCGCCCGGACGGCGAGCCCCCGGCCGACCCGAAGGCCGCGTACTACTGGGGCGGCGTCGCCGTCAAGCGCTGAGCCCCCGAGCCCCCGACCCGGGGAGTCGCCGAGCCGGTGGCGGGCAGGCGGGCGTGGCGGGCGGTGGTGGGCAGGCGGTGGCGGGCAGGCGGTGGCGGGCGGGGCCCACGGCCGGGGGCCCCTCACTTCAGCAGCCGCGACATCCGCCGGTCCGCCAGCGGCTTGCCGCCGGTCTGGCAGGTCGGGCAGTACTGCAGCGAGGAGTCAGCGAAGGACACCTCCCGAACGGTGTCCCCGCAGACCGGGCAGGGCTGACCGGTCCGGCCGTGCACCCGCAGTCCGATCTTCTTCTCCGCCTTCAGCTCCCCCGCCGCCAGCCCGCGCGAGCGCTCCACCGCGTCCCGCAGCGTGCTGCCGAGCGCGTCCCACAGCCGCGCCGTCTCCTCCTCGGTCAGGCCGGACGCGAGCTTGTACGGCGACATCCGGGCCGCGTGCAGCACTTCGTCCGAGTAGGCGTTGCCCACGCCCGCCAGGACGCTCTGGTCCCGCAGCACGCCCTTGATCCGGCGCCGGTCGTCCCGCAGCAGCGCGGCGAAGTCGTCCAGGGTGAAGTCCGGGTCCAGCGGGTCGGGGCCGAGCCTGGCCACGCCCGGCACCTCGGCCGGATCCGCCACCACGTAGACCGCGAGCCCCTTCTTCGTGCCCACCTCGGTGAGGTCGAAGCCGTCCCCGGCCTCGCCGTCCAGGCGCAGTCGCAGCGCGAGCGGGTTCTTCGGGCCGGGGCGCGGCGGTTCGGCGGGCAGGCTGTCCTTCCAGCGCAGCCACCCGGCGCGGGCCAGGTGCACCACCAGGTGCAGCCCGCCGGCCTCGATGTCCAGGAACTTGCCGCGCCTGGTCACGGGGCCGACGGTCCGCCCCTCCAGCGCCGTCACGGGCGGGTCGTACGTCTTCAGTGCGCTGATCGCCACCGGCTGCACGCGGGCGATCACGCGCCCGGTCAGCCGCTCGGACAGGAAGGCGCTCAGCGCCTCGACCTCGGGCAGCTCCGGCATGCGCCCAGTCTCCCGCACCCCGCCGCCCGCCGCCCGCCGTCCGCCGTCCGCCGTCCGCCGTCCGCCGTCCGCCGTCCGCCCATGGTGCCGTTCCGTGCCCGGGTTCCCCTTTGCCCCACCCCCGCCCCGAAGAGCAGGCTGGAACGGAGGAGGTGCCTCCCCACCATGAGCACCCTTGAGGAACAGATCGACATCACCGCCCCCGCCCTCGCCGCCTGGGAGCAGCTGCACCGCGTGCACGACTACCCCCGGTTCGTCGACGGCGTCCGCAGCGCCCAACCGCACGGACGCAACCTCGCCCACCTCGGGGTGGACGTCGACGGCGCCGAGCGCTCGGTCGACACCGAGATCACCGACCGTGGCCGGGGGCGGGTGATGGCCTGGCGGACCCTGGACCCCCTCCGGCTGAGCGGCGCCTTCGCGCTGCTGCCGCTCGACGCCCGGCACACCCGGCTGCAGATCCGGGTGGAGTACGACCCGGACGCGCTGCACCGGGTGTTCGGCGGGCCGCGCGGCTTCGCCCTGGCCGGGGCGATCGAGCGGACGGTCCGGGAGGACCTGCAGCACTTCCGCGAGCTGGTCGAGGCCCGGGTGAGCGCGGCCGACCACCACACACCGGCCGACCGTCACGCACCGGCCGACCACCGACCCCCGACCGACCACCGCGAGCCGACCGGCGCCGACCCGACGGCGGGCGACACCGACCGGTAAGAAGCGCATAAGACCAGCTCAGCGCGGGTGGTGAGGCTCTTCACAGCGCACCGCGGACCCGGCCGTCTCCCGGTCCACCTGTGGCACACTCGGATGCCATGGACATCGGCCCGGTCACCAGGACGCTCCGCGCGGCGGTCTTCGCCGCGCTGGTCGTGCTGCTCGCCGGGCTCGGCCAGGTGCTGGTCACCGGCCGCACGCTGCCGGTCGGCCCGATGCTCCTGGCATCGGTCGCCGTGTTCGCGGCGGCCTTCGCGCTCGCCGGCCGCGAGCGCGGCTACCCGGCGATCGCAGCGGTGTTCGTGCCCCTGCAACTGGGCGCCGGCGCGCTCTTCGACGTCGCCCAGTCCGCCTGCCCCTCCCTGCCGCCCGGCGCCGGGCACGGCCTCCAGCCGCTGCTGTGCGGCGGCGGTTCGCTCGGCGGCTTCCTGCTCGGCCACGGCGTCTCCCAGCAGACCGGGGTGCTGCTGCTCCTGCTGCTGCACGCGGTGATCGCGCTGGCGGGCGCGTACTGGCTGCACCGCGCGGACGCCGCGTTGGCGGGCCTCGCCCGGGCCGTCGGGATGCTGGGCGAGTTCCTGCACCGCCACCTTCCGGCCGCGGCCCGCTGGCTGCTGCTGCTCGCGGCGCCCGTCCCGGGCCGCCCGGCGGCACGGGTGCCGTTCCCCCGGGCCAGTCGGGTGCTGGTCCCCGCCGAGGACGTCGTCGTCCGTCCGGCCGTCCGGCGCGGTCCGCCGGTGTACGCCCCGACCGTCTGAGACCGGCGCCACCACGCGCCCGCGCCACCCGCGCGCCCGTGCCGTCCAAGCGCCCGCGTCGCCCGAGCCGGCATCGCCCGAGCCCCCGCGCCGCCCAGCCGGTCCTCTCCCTGCCCGCGCAGGCCCCGTCCCCCGGCCGCGCCTGCCCCTCCGCACGTTCGAGAGCACAGGACGACACCCCATGAGCAACACCCGCAAGACCGACAACGCCTCCGCCACCGAGCGCATGCGCACCGCCCGGGCCCGGACCGAGCGCTCCGACCGGATCCGCCGCCGGATCGTGGTCGGCGCCGCCTCCGCCGCCGTCCTCGCGCTCGCCGCGGGCGTGGCCTTCGCCGTCGGCGGCCCGTCCGGTTCCGGCTCGGACGCCGCCGCGAGCGGCCCGCTGGTCGTCCCGGCCAACGCGAGCGGCGACGGCGGCACGGTGATCATCTACGGCAAGGCCGACGCCCCGCACACCCTGCAGGTCTACGAGGACTTCCGCTGCCCGTTCTGCGAGCAGCTGGAGACCACCACCGGCACTGCTGTCCAGCAGCTCGCCGACGGCGGCACGTACAAGATCGAGTACCACCTGGCGACGTTCCTCGACAAGAACCTCGGCGGCAAGGGCTCGCGCACCGCGCTGGCCGCCGCCGGTGCCGCGCTGAACGAGGGCGTGGACAAGTTCAAGCAGTTCCACGACGTGCTGTACGCCAACCAGCCCGACGAGCGCAGCGACTCCTTCGGCGACGTCAACCACCTGCTGGACCTGGCCGGCCGGGTGCCCGGGCTGAAGACCGACGCCTTCGTCAAGGCCGTCCAGGACGGCACCTACGCGCCGTGGGCGGCCAAGGTCAACGAGGAGTTCGACAAGAGTGGCGTGACCGGCACTCCGACCGTCAAGCTGGACGGCAGGAAGCTGGACGTCCTCTCCGACGGCAGGGCCGTCTCGCCCGAGCAGTTCACCGCGATGGTCAAGCAGGTGACCGGGTGACGGCCGCCGGCCCCGGCACCACCGCCCCGGCCCCCGCCCCCGCCACGCGGCGGGTGTACGGAGCGGGCCGCCCGTTCGCCTGGCTGCTGCTGATCGGCGGCGCGGTCGGGCTGTTCGCCTCGGCGGTCCTCACCCTGGACAAGATCCGGCTGCTGAAGGATCCGTCGTACGTCCCCAGCTGCAACATCAACCCGATCATCAGCTGCGGTTCGATCATGCGCAGCGAGCAGGCCGAGGCCTTCGGCTTCCCCAACTCCCTGATCGGGCTGCTCGCCTTCGGGGTGGTGGTCGCGGTCGGCGCCGGGCTGCTGGCCGGGGCTTCGTACCGGCGCTGGTTCTGGCTCGGCCTGCAGGCGGGGACGGTCTTCGGGATCGGCTTCGTGAGCTGGCTGATGTACCAGGCGCTCTACCGGATCGGGGCGCTCTGCCCGTACTGCATGGTCGTGTGGGCCACGGTGATCCCGCTGTTCTGGTACACCACGCTGCACAACCTGCGCTCCGGGGTGATCCCGGCGGGCCCGCGCCTGCGAGTGGTCGTCCGGGAGGCGGCCCGCTACCACTGGGTCGTTCCGGCACTGGGGTACGCGGTGGTCGCGCTGCTGGTCCTCAACCGGTTCTGGTACTACTGGAGCACTTTGGTCTGATCCCCGGCCGCCGCCCTCCCGGTCCGCCGGGGCGGGCGGCGGCCCGGCCTGCGGGGCCGGGTCCGCGTCCGTACACCGGTGCGCCGGCACACCGGTCAGAAGACGAACGCCTCGACCTCCGCCAGGAGTTCGGCCCGGCGCCGCTCGCTGACGAACGAGGCGCGGAAGGAGTTGGCGGCCAGCCTGCGCAGGGTCTCCTGGTCGAGGCCGAGGGCGGCGTGGACGGCTCGGAAGTTGTCCTCGACGTAGCCGCCGAAGTAGGCCGGGTCGTCGGAGTTGACGGTGACCAGCAGCCCGGCGTCCAGCATCTCGCGCAGCGGGTGGTCCGCGAGCGTGTCGATGCAGCGCAGGCGGACGTTGGAGAGCGGGCAGAGGGTCAGCGGGATCTGCTCGCGAACCAGGCGGGCCACCAGTTCGCCGTCCTCCAGGCACCGCAGCCCGTGGTCGATCCGCTCCACGCCGAGGACGTCCAGCGCCTCGGTGATGTACGACGCCGGGCCTTCCTCACCCGCGTGGGCCACGCGCCGCAGCCCGGCCTCGGCGGCCCGGCGGTACACCTCGCGGAACTTCGCCGGCGGGTTGCCGACCTCGGCCGAGTCCAGGCCGATGCCCGCGATTCGGTCGAAGTACGGGCGGGCGGCCTCGAAGGTCTCCAGCGCGGACTCGGCCGACTCGTCCCGCAGGAAGCACATGATCAGCTGGGTGCTGATGCCGTACCGCTCCTCGCTGCGCGACAGCGCCCGGGTCAGGCCGTCCACCACGACGCCCAGCGGCACTCCGCGCGCGGTGTGCGCCTGCGGGTCGAAGAAGATCTCGGCGTGCCGCACGCCCTGGTCGGCTGCGCGCGCCAGGTAGGCGTCGGCGAGGTCGGCGAAGTCGTCCTCGGTGCGCAGCACGGCCATCAGGGCGTAGTAGAGGTCCAGGAAGGACTGCAGGTCACTGAAGGAGTACGCGGTGCGCAGTTCCCCGGTGTCGGCGTAGGGCAGCTCGACCCCGTTGCGGGCGGCGAGTTCGAAGGCGAGTTCGGGCTCGAGGGTGCCTTCGATGTGGAGGTGGAGTTCGGCCTTGGGAAGCGGCATGTGCGATCTGTCCGAGCGGTAGCGGGAGGAACCGGGAGGTAGGTAGGTACGGAAGGATTCATCCTACGATCTTCCCGAGCCGTGGGGCGCCTGGGGCCTCCGGGGCGCCGCGGGCAGTTCCCGGAGGGTGCGCAGCGGCGACAGCAGCGGCAGCGTGCCGGACAGCGTGAGCAGGCCGGTCATCACCCACATCGTCGCCCGCAGCCCGATCACCGCGCCCAGGACGCCGCCGGTCAGCGCGCCGAGCGGAATGGTGGCATGGACGGCGAACATCGAGCCGGCCGTCACCCTGGTGAGCAGTTCGGGCGGGGTGTAGGACTGCCGGAAGCTGCCGAGCACGATGTTGCAGAGCACGACCGCCGCGACGACCGCGACCGACCCGACCACGTACAGCGCCGTCCCGGCACCCGGCCCGGCCAGTGGCATCAGCAGCCCGAACGGTACGACGGCGAGCAGCACGATCCGCACCCCGCGCGCCGTCCCGAACCGGCGGCACAGCGGGCGGGCCGCCAGCGCACCGAGCACGCCGCCGACCGCGGCGGCGGAGGCGAGGACACCGACCCAGGCCGGGGCGATCCCGGCCTCCCGGACCAGGAACAGGGCGAGGATCGCCTGGTAGCCCATGAGCGCGAAGTTCGCGGCCGCGCCGAAGCACAGGAAGGCACGCAGGTACGGGTCGCGCAGCAGGAAGGACAGCCCCTCCCGGACCTGCCCGGGCATGGCCGCCTGCTGGTGGACCACCGGTTCCGGTCGGGCGCGGATCCGCAGCAGGGCGCCGGCCGCGATCAGGAAGCTCACTGCGTCAATGAGCAACCCGGCGGCCGCGCCGACGAGTTGGACGGTCAGACCGGCCAGTCCTCGCCCGGCGACCTCGGCCGCCGAGCCGCTGCCCGCCAGCTTCGCGTTGCCCTCGATCAGGTCCTCCGGCGCCACCAGCTCGGGCAGGTACGCCTGGTCGGCGGCGTCGAAGAACACCGAGCAGGCCCCGCTGAGGAGGGCCACGGCCAGCAGTTGAGCCATGGTGAGCACGCCGAACCAGCCCGCCACCGGCACGCTCGCGAACAGCGCGGCGGAGCCGAGGTTGCAGCCGATCATCACGGCCCGCCTGGGCATCCGGCCGACCCACACCCCGGCCGGCAGGCCGAACAGCAGCCACGGCAGCCAGATCGCACTGGTCAGCAGGCCGCCGGCGAGCGGCCCGGCGTCCAGGGTGAGCACCGCGACGAGCGGCAGCGCGACGGTGGTGACGCTGCTGCCCAGTCGGCTGACGGTCTGCCCCGCCCACAGCAGCCGGAAGTCGCGCTGGGCGAACAGGCCCCAGCGGGAGCGGGCTTCGGAGGCTCCGGAGGCTTCAGGGGCCTCGGAGGCTTCAGGGAGTCCGGGGCTCGAAGGGTTTGCGGGGCTCGAAGGGCTGGCGGGGCTCGAAGGGTTTGCGGGCGGCGGGGCGACGGCGGCGGTCACGGCTTGGCCGGGACGCTGTGGGCGAAGGCGAGGACGGTCTCGCGGTCCCGCCCGTCCTCGGGCACCGGCCGGTGCGCCCACTTCTGGATCACCGCGTGCAGGTCCGCCGCCAGCTCCCGGGCCTCCTCGGGGGTCAGCCGAAGCCAGGTCTGGGTGGCCACCGAGCAGCCGTCCCGCCAGTCGGTCCCGTATCCGCCGCGCCGCGCGGACCACTCGCGGACCAGCTCGACCTGGCGTTCCAGCAGGATCGATCCGGCCGCGTCCGCGACCGCCTCGGCGACCGGATCGCCGTCGAAGTCGGCCCTGGTCCAGCTGAGTTCGCGGTCGGCCAGCCGCCACCAGTGCTCCCGGCGGTCCCGGGCGAGTTCGGGCGCCTCCTCGATCAGTGCGCTTTCCGCCAGCACCTTCAGGTGGTGGCTGACGTTCCCGACCGCCTGCCCGGTGCGGCCGGCGAGCTTCCCGACCGTGGCCGGGCCCTCGACCTTGAGCAGGTCGAGCAGTCGGCGGCGCAGCGGATGGGTGAGGGCGGCGAGCACCCGGGAGTCCTGGATCTCCCGGGCGCCGCGCGGTCGGTCCGGGGCCGGGGGGCCGGCCGGCCGCTCCGAGGCGTGGGCCGTGCGGCCCGTCGTGTCGTCCATGGGAGGATCATATGTACAAGGGCTCTTGTACGACACTCCTTTCACAATGACTCTTGTGCACTACCGCCCGACCGAACCGGGTGTACCGGTGCCGGGCACCGGGCACCCGGTACAAGAGGGGGATTCCGCCGAGGAGGAACCGAGATGCGGCACGCCGACGCCACACACATCCGGCCCGAGGGCATCTCCCCGCACGCTCTGGGCAACGACACGCTCCTGCACGAGCTGGAGCAGCTGCACCGCACGCGCCACGAGACCTTCCTGTACGGCTCGGAGGAGGCGTTGAAGCGGCACACGCTGCGCACCGGTCAGCTGGAGGCCGAGTACCTGCACCGCTTCCCCACCCGGCAGGTGACCGCCGGACGCACCAGGGCCGGCGCCCGGGCCCGGGAGGCGGCGGCCCGGGTGGAGTCGCTGCCGGAGTGACAGCGCCCGCGTGGCCGCGCCCGGGGCCCCGTGAGGGAGTGACCCCGAGGGAGTGACGGACCCCACCGCTGCCCGGCGGGACACGCCGGGCAGCGGTGGCGTGCCCGGGGCCGGGCCGTCGGGGAGGGTGTGAGGGCAGACGCCACCGGACCCACGACCCCTCGGGAGCCCCGCATGCCCATCGCCAGCGTCAATCCCGCGACCGGCGAGACCCTGGAGACCTTCGAACCGCTCGACGCGGACGGCATCGAGCAGCGGCTGGCCCGCGCCGAAGCCGCCTTCCACAGCCACCGCACCACCCCGCTCGCCGCCCGTGCCGGGTTGATGCGCCGCGCCGCCGACCTGCTGGACGAGGACCTGGAGGCGATCGCCCGCACCATGACCGAGGAGATGGGCAAGCCGCTCGCCGCCTCCCGGGCCGAAGCCGCCAAGTGCGCGAAGGCGATGCGGTGGTACGCGGACCACGCCGAGGAACTGCTCGCCGACGAGTACCCGGCGCCGGACGACGTCTCCGACTCGGGCGCCGCCCGTGCCTACGTCCGCTACCGCCCGCTCGGGCCGGTGCTGGCCGTGATGCCGTGGAACTTCCCGTTCTGGCAGGTGATCCGGTTCGCCGCGCCGGCCCTGATGGCGGGCAACGTGGGCCTGCTCAAGCACGCGTCCAACGTGCCGCGCACGGCGTTGGCACTCGAGTCGCTGTTCCTGCGGGCCGGATTCCCGGAGGGCTGCTTCCAGACCCTGCTGATCGGCTCGGGCGCGGTCGAGGACGTGATCCGGGACCGCCGGGTCGCCGCGGTCACCCTCACCGGCAGTGAGCCGGCCGGACGGGCGGTCGCGTCCACCGCGGCGGACGAGGTCAAGAAGGCCGTGCTGGAGCTGGGCGGCAGCGACCCGTTCGTGGTGCTGCCGAGCGCCGACCTGGACGCGGCGGTGCGCACCGCCGTCCGGGCCCGGGTGCAGAACAACGGCCAGTCCTGCATCGCCGCCAAGCGCTTCATCGTGCACGCCGACGTCTACGACCGCTTCACCGCCGGCTTCACCGAGGCGATGCGGGCGCTGCGCGTCGGCGACCCGATGGACGAGGCCACCGACGTCGGCCCGCTGGCCAGCCGCCAGGGCCGGGACGACCTGGAGGAACTCGTCGAGGACGCCCGCACCCACGGCGCCCGGGTGGAGTGCGGCGGCGGGCGCCCGGAGGGCTGGGACACGGGCTGGTTCTACGAGCCGACGGTGCTGACCGGCATCACCCCGGCGATGCGGATCCACCAGGAGGAGACCTTCGGCCCGGTCGCCACCGTCTACCGGGTCGCCGACCTGGACGAGGCGGTGGCCCTCGCCAACGACACCCCGTTCGGCCTCAGCGCCAACGTCTGGACCACGGACGGAGACGAGCAGGAGCGTTTCGTGCGCGACATCCAGGCCGGCGGCGTGTTCTTCAACGGGATGACGGCCTCCCACCCGGCGCTGCCGTTCGGTGGCGTCAAGCGCTCCGGCTTCGGACGGGAGCTGTCCGGGCACGGGATCCGGGAGTTCTGCAACGTCACCACGGTGTGGATCGGCTGAGGACTCCCGGCCCGTGCCGAACCCCCGCCGGGGTCAGGCCGCCATCCGGTGCCTGCCCCGCCCGGGGGTCATCCAGCGGGCGATCACGCCGACCATGGCGATGACCGTGAGGCCCCAGAAGATCGCCATCAGCACCATGACCGGCAGCAGGCTCACCTGGGTGGCGATCATGCCGAGGCCGACCGACAGCGCGATCATGAACGTCACGACCGTCGGGCTGAGGGTGAGCAGCCAGCTCCAGGCCCGGTGCCCGAGGCTCGGGTTCGCCGGGGCCGTGGGGCCGGTTTCGAGTTCCTTGTAGGTCAGCAGGTCCATCGGGGGTCGCCTCCAATGCTGGACGGGAGGGAAAGCCTGGCCTTGGGGGGTCAGGAGGCCTTGCGCGGAGCCGCGGACTTCCGGCTGGTGGTCTTCTTCGCCGGGGACGCCTTCGCCGAGGAGGACCCCGCCGTCGAGGCCTTCGCCGACGTGGTGGTCTTCGCCGACGCGGTCTTCTTCGCCGACGCGGTCGTCGAAGCGGTCGTCGAAGCGGTCTTCGAACCGGCCTTGGCGGCCGGCGCAGGGCTCTTCTTCGCCGGAGCGCGCTTGCGCGGCGCGGGCTCCTCCTCCTCGGACGCGCCCTCCGGCTCCGCCTCGCCCTGCGGCCCGCCGGCCGGACCGCGGCCGCCCTTGGCCTGCTTGAGGCTGCTGCGCAGCGCCTCCATCAGGTCGATGACGTTGTCCGGCGCCTCGCCGGACTCCTCCTCGTGCGGGATCTCGACGCCCTCCAGCCGCGCGGTGATCACCTGCTGCAGCGCCTGCTGGTAGTCGTCGTGCAACTGGGACAGGTCGAAGTCCTCGGAGAGGGTGTCCATCAGCGACCGCGCCATCTTGAGCTCCTGCGGCCGGACGGTGACGTCGTCCTCGGGTGCGATGCCGGCCGCCGGGCGGACCTCGTCGGGCCAGATGCAGGTCTGCAGCACCAGCGTGTTGTCGTGCACCCGCAGCACCGCGGGGGACTCCCGGGTGCGCAGGGCGATCTTGGTGACGGCGATCTGGCCGGACTCGGTGAGCGCGTCGCGCAGCAGTGCGTACGGCTTGGCGGCCGCCTTGTCGGCGACGCCCACGTAGTAGGCCTTGGAGAACATCAGCGGGTCGATCTCGCCCTCGTCCACGAAGGCCAGCACGTCGATGATCTTCTTGCTGGGCAGCGGCAGGTCGGCGAGGTCGCCGTCGCTGAGCGTGACGGTCCGCCCGTCGGGGGACTCGTAGCCCTTGGCGATCTCCGCGTACGGGACCTCCTTCTCCTCCCGCTCGCAGTAGCGCTTCATCCGTACCCGGCCGCCGTCCTTGGCGTGCACCTGGTGCAGCGGGACGTCGTGCTCCTGGGTCGCGGAGTAGAGGTGGACGGGGATGCTGACCAGCCCGAAGCTGATCGTCCCCTTCCAGGTGGTCTGCATGGGGTCGCTCCTGACCGGCGCCGGGAACGGACCGCGCCGAGAACGCTCTGGGAGGCACCGACGAATGCCCCGAGAGTCCCACTTTGCCCGGATTTGCCCCGATTGGCCACAGCGAGCCCGGCCCGAGGCGACACCGCCCCGGCCGACGGGTCGACAATGAGCCGAGGAGGTCGATGCGGATGACCGCCACACCCCGGCCCGGCCAGGCCCCGCCCCCGGACCGCACGACGTACCGGGTGACCTACACCGCCTTCGGAGAGGTGCGCGAGGACGAGGTCACGGTGGTGCCCGGATACTCGCAGGAGAGCGACATCCCGCGGATCCTGGCCGCCCGGCACACCGGCCGCCCGCCGGGGCGGGATCCCGGGGTCGTCGTGCTCGGCCTGCGGGAGCTCCGGCCCCAGCCTGGCTGACGATGCGTCAGATCTGAGCTTTCCGACGCCCGGGTTCACGCCCGTGCACCCCACTTGACCTGGCCTTTTGTGTCCGGTGAGCGAACAGTTATCAAAGCCTTGTTCCGATACCCGGGCGTAGAAGTTAGGTTGCACCGCAATGCGCGGGTCTGTCCCCCCACCCTCTGGCGCGACGAGCCGAGGGTCGCCGCGCTGGAAAGGCACAGGGCACCCCTAGATGAGTGCGAACACCACCAAGCCGACGGCAGCCGACCCGGCTCCCCACGAGGCAGGGCCGCACGGACCCGGCGACGGCCACCTGAAGGCCGGTCTCAAGAACCGCCACCTGTCGATGATCGCCATCGGCGGCGTGATCGGCGCCGGCCTCTTCGTCGGCTCCGGCGCGGGCATCGCGTCCACCGGCCCGGGCATCCTGCTCTCCTACACCCTGGCCGGCGTGCTGGTCGTGTTGGTGATGCGGATGCTCGGCGAGATGGCCGCGGCCGACCCGCAGAGCGGCTCGTTCTCGGCGTACGCGGACCGCGCGCTGGGCCGGTGGGCCGGATTCACCATCGGCTGGCTGTACTGGTTCTTCTGGGTCGTGGTGCTCGCCGTCGAGGCGACGGCCGGCGCGAAGATCCTCAACAACTGGGTGCCCGGCGTGCCGCAGTGGGGCTGGGCGCTGATAGTGATGGCGGTGCTGACCGCCACCAACCTCTTCTCGGTGGCCTCCTACGGCGAGTTCGAGTTCTGGTTCGCCGGGATCAAGGTGGTCGCGATCGCCGCGTTCCTGGTGATCGGCACCCTCGCCGCCTTCGGCCTGATGCCCGGCACCCACGCGGTCGGCGCCGAGAACCTGACCGGCCACGGCGGCTTCCTGCCGCACGGGGTGGGCGCCGTGTTCACCGGCATGCTCACCGTGGTCTTCGCCTTCATGGGCAGCGAGATCGTCACCCTGGCGGCCGGCGAGTCGGAGGACCCGGAGAAGGCCGTCTCCAAGGCCACCAACAGCGTGATCTGGCGCATCGGCATCTTCTACCTGGGCTCGATCCTGCTCGTGGTCACCCTGCTGCCGTGGGACAGCGCCGCGGTCAAGGAGAGCCCCTACGTCGCCGTGCTGAACCACGTGGGCATCCCGCACGCGGGCCAGGTGATGGACGTGATCGTCCTGACCGCGGTGCTCTCCTGCCTCAACTCCGGGATGTACACGGCCTCCCGGATGGCCTTCTCGCTCGGCCGGCGCGGCGACGCCCCGAAGGTCTTCGCGACGGTGACCTCGCGCGGCGTGCCCCGCGTGGCCATCCTCTCCTCGGTGGTCTTCGGCTTCGTGGCCGTCTTCTTCAACTACACCTCGCCGGACACCGTGTTCGCCTTCCTGCTCAACTCCTCCGGCGCCGTCGCGCTCTTCGTCTGGCTGGTGATCTGCTTCTCCCAGCTGCGCATGCGCCGGATCATCGAGCGCGAGATGCCCGAGCGGCTGACCGTCCGGATGTGGCTGTACCCGTACCTGACCTGGACGGCGATCGGCATGATCGGGTTCGTGGTGGCGTACATGTTCACCGACGCCGACGGGCGCAAGCAGATGTACCTGTCACTGGTCGCCGCGGCGATCGTGCTCGCGGCCTCGGTCGTGGTGGGCCGACGGCAGCGGGCCGCGGTGGCGGCGGAATCCTGATCCACCCCACACCGCGCGGGAACGCCGGGCCCGGGAGCCGTTGCGGAGGCCCCGGGCCCGGTTCCGTTTTCCGCCCGCCCTGCTCCCGGCACCGTGACCGTCCGCTCACGCTGCGCCGATGTCGGGCCACCTGCCGTGTGAGGCCGCCCACAGGGCGTCCGGCACCTACGACCCCCGATAGTGGACGGCCGCGGCGGCGGCTCCGGCCGACCGCGACCGCCGCATGCCGGTCCGGCCCGGCCGGGCCGCGCCCGGCCTGAAGAACGCAGGCCACCGCGCCTGTCGCCCTGCGGTTCCTCCGCCACCCCAGAGGCGGAACCCGCGGGCGGCCAACTCGGACAAATGCGCCAAATGCCTCGGCGGACCGCGCCCTGGCCGCCCAGCGTGCACTACGCGCCGTAGTAGCGAGCGCCTTTGCCACCCGTCCCGCGCCCTGCCAAGAATGGCCCGTCGCCAGGCAGCGCAGCCCCCCGGTCCACCCGGTCCGCCGCGCAGCCCGCCCGCCCCGCCGCTCTCCGCCGGGGCGCCACGGCCGTCCCGGACGGCCGCGCGGGCCCCGCCCACCCGGAGCCCGCGCGATGCCCGTGCCCGGCCCACCGGCACGGCCCCCGACGGAAAAGGAACGCCCGCTTCATGCAGCTCAGCCATGCCCGCCGCAACTCCCTGATCACCGGCATCGCCACCCTCGTGGTCGCGAGCGCCGCCACCGCCGCCCTCGCCGTCCCGCAGGCCGGGAACACCGCCGACGCCGCCGCCCCCGCGGCCGCCGTCTCGGTGGACGGCAAGCCGGCCGCCGACCAGGCCCAGGCTGACACCGCTGCCGCTGACCAGCAGGCCGCCCAGGACGCCCAGGCCAAGGCCGCGGCCGACGCCGCCGCCCAGGCCCAGGCCCAGGCCCAGGCCCAGGCGCAGGCGCAGGCCCAGGCCGAAGTCGAGGCGAAGGCCCAGGCGGACGCCAAGGCCAAGGCCGACGCGGACGCCGCCGCCTCCCGCTCCCAGGAGCGCCAGAACCTCGACAGCGCACCGGCCTACTCCGGCAGCCCCCAGCAGATCGCCGCACAGATCGTCCCGGGCGGCCAGCTGCAGTGCTTCAGCAACATCGTCTTCCGCGAGAGCAGCTGGAACCCGCTGGCCGTCAACGCCTCCTCCGGTGCCTACGGCCTGGTCCAGGCCCTGCCGGGCTCCAAGATGGCCTCCGCGGGCGCCGACTGGCGCACCAACCCGGCCACCCAGATCAAGTGGGGCCTGAACTACATGAACACCCGCTACGGCAGCCCCTGCGCCGCGTGGTCGTTCTGGCAGACCCACCACTGGTACTGAGCCGCCGCCACCCGGTCGGCGCCCCCGGGGCCCGCGACGCACCTCCGCGTCGCGGGCCCCGGCCCGTTCCGGCTCGGACCACCGGCCGGGCCGGTGGTCCGTGTCCCGGCCCGGCCCGGCCCGGCCGCCGAGCCGACTGCCGCCCCACCCCGCCCCGCCGACCCGAGCCCGGCCTGACGTGGACGCGTCCGGAAGGCGACGTGAAGATATGGCGTACGGTCGTACGATTTGCACTGATTGCCAGGAATTACGGGCCGTCAGGGCTTTGCCACCGTTCGCGGGCCCTCTTACGCTCCGGCGTCATGGCCTCACCCCTGATCAGCGTCGTGCTCCCCGCCTACGACCAGCACGAACAGCTCGCCGACTGCCTGGACTCACTGCTCGCGCAGTCCCTGGCCGACGTCGAGGTGATCGTGGTCGCCGACCGCTCCCCCGAGACGGCGGGCGCCCTCGCCGACACCTACGCGGCCCGGCATCCCCGGGTGTCCGTGCTGCACCTGAACGCGGCGGTCGGAGTCGGAGTGAGCCGCAACGCCGGGGCCGCCCGGGCCGTCGGCGACTACCTGCTGTTCCTCGACGCGGACCACCTGCTGCCCCGGGACGCCCTCCGTACGCTCGCCGACCGCCTCAAGCAGACCGGCCCGGTGGACGTGCTGCTGTTCGGCCACTCCCGCCGGCACCAGGACCGGGACTGGCCCGGCGGAGCCGAGGCGCTGCTCGCCGAGGCCGGCCCCGAGGTGTTCGCGCCCTTCGACCGGCCCGCGCTGTTCGGCGCGCCGCCGCTGGTCTGGGACCGGCTGATCCGCCGCGGCCACTGGGAGGAGCTGGCCCTCGCCTTCCCGCCCGGCCGCTACGAGGAGGTCCCGGTGGCGCACGCGGCGCTGTTCGGCGCGCAGACGGCCGCCGTGCTGGCACGCGAGTGCGTCCAGCTGCGCCGCCGGGAGACCGTCCACCCGGCGAGCGGCCCGGGCAGCAGCGTCTTCGACCTCTTCGACCAGTACGAGCGCAGCTTCGCCCTGGTGGAGGACCAGCCGCACCTGTACGCGGTACGGGACGCCCTGTTCGTCCGGATGATCCGGCACTACCTGTTCGTCTTCGACCTCGCCGGCTGCGTCACCCGCGCCGAGCGGCCCCAGTTCTTCCACCGGGCCGCCGAGCACCACCGCCGCTTCCAGCCGCCCGGCCACCGGCGGCCGGGCGGCCGCGAAGGGATCAAGTTCTCCCTGCTGGCGGGAGGCGCCTATCCGGCGTTCGAGGTCGCCAAGCTCTCCCACATCGCGCGCGGCACGCTCACCGGGCGGAAATGAGCCGCCGGAAGCGAACCGGCCGGAGCTGAGCCGGCCGGAAGCGCGCCGGGCGCCCCACCGGACGCGGTAACCCGTCGGCCCGGCCCGGTCGTGCCCGGTGCCCCGGGGGCGCCGCGGCTGCCATGATCGGCGCAGCCGTCGTCGCATCGTCGCACCCCCTCCGGGAGGCCCTGGTGAGCCGTCCGTCCGCCGTCCCCGGCGCCGAGCTGGCCCGTGAGCTGGCCTCCGTCCTGCGCGGGGAGGTCCGGTTCGGCGCCGCCGAACGGACCGTGTACAGCCACGACGCGTCCAACTACCGGCACCTGCCCCTCGGCGTGGTCAAACCCGCCGACCCGGACGACGTGCGCACCGCGCTGGCGCTGTGCCGCCGGTACCGGGTGCCCGTGGTCGCGCGCGGAGCCGGGACCAGCATCGGCGGCCAGGCGATCGGTCCGGGCGCCGTGGTGCTGGACTTCCGCCGCCACCTCGGCGAGGTGCTGGAGATCGACCCCCAGGCCCGCACCGCGCGCGTCCGGCCCGGCACCGTCCTGGACGACCTCCAGCGCGCCGCCAGGCCGTACGGGCTGCGCTTCGGCCCGGACCCGTCCACGCACAGCCGCTGCACCATCGGCGGCATGATCGGCAACGACTCCTGCGGCTCCCACTCGCTCGCCTGGGGGCGCACCGCCGACAACGTCGAGCAGCTGGAGCTGCTGCTCGCCGACGGCACCGAGCTGACCGTCGGCGGCCCGCTCACCGGCCGGGAGCGCGCGGAACTCGCCGAACTGCCCGGGCGGCCCGGCGAGCTCCACCGGCAGCTCCAGGAGTTCACCCAACGCAACCTCGCCGCCATCCGCCAGGGGATGCCCCGGCTGCCGCGCCGCACCTCCGGCTACCCCCTGGACGCGCTGCTGCCCGAACACGGCCACGACCTCGCCCGGGCGCTCACTGGCACCGAGGGCACCTGCGCACTGCTGCTCGCCGCCACCGTCCGCCTCGTCGAGGACCCGCCCGCCCGCGCCCTGGTCGTGGCCGGCTACCCCGACGAAGGCGCCGCCGCCGACGCCGTCCCCGCGCTGCTGCCGTTCGGGCCGCTCACCGCGGAAGGCATGGCGGCCGACCTGGTCACCGCCCTGCTCGCGGCCGGCCCCCGCCCGCCCGCGCTGGACCGGCTCCCCGCCGGCGAGTGCTGGCTGTTCCTGGAGACCGGCGGCGCCACCCCGCTGGAGGCCTACCAGGCCGCCCGCCGACTCGCCGACGCGGTGCGTCGCGAGCGCTCCGCCGCCGTCGCCCTGGTCACCGACCCCGCCGAGCAGCGCCAGCTCTGGGCCGTCCGCGAGGCCGGAGCCGGCATCGTCACCCGCCTCCCCGGCGGCGGGCAGGCCTGGCCCGGCTGGGAGGACTCCGCCGTCCCGCCGGAACGGCTCGGCGACTACCTGCGGGACCTGCGCGCCCTGCTGCGCCGGCACAGCCTGCGCGGCGTCCCGTACGGGCACTTCGGCGACGGCTGCGTACACCTGCGGATCGACTTCCCGCTGGACGAGCCCCAAGGGGTACTGGTCTTCCGGGAGTTCCTGGAACAGGCGGCCGACCTGGCGGTCTCGTACGGCGGTTCACTCTCCGGCGAGCACGGCGACGGCCAGGCCC
Source organism: Streptomyces sp. NRRL S-350 (assembly GCF_000719705.1). GTDB lineage: Bacteria > Actinomycetota > Actinomycetes > Streptomycetales > Streptomycetaceae > Kitasatospora. Next base: position 45,679 of record NZ_JOHO01000037.1, read on the forward strand.
GGGCCGAACTGCTGCCGCGCATGTACCCGCCCGAGGTCATCGACCTGTTCGGCGCGTTCAAGCGGATCTGGGATCCGGAGAACCTGCTCAACCCCGGCGCCCTGGTCGACCCCCGCCCGCTCGACGCCGACCTGCGCTTCGTCACCGCCCCGCGCCGCCCGCTGCCACTGGCGCTGCCGTACGAACAGGACGGCGGCAGCCTGGCCAAGGCGGTGCACCGCTGCGTGGGCGTCGCCAAGTGCGTGGACCCGACCACCGGGGTGATGTGCCCGAGCTACATGGCGACCGGCGAGGAGCGGCACTCCACCCGGGGACGGGCGCGGCTGCTGGCCGAAATGCTGCGGGGGGAGGCCATCCCGGACGGCTGGCGCTCCGAGGAGGTCCGGGAGGCGCTCGACCTCTGCCTGAGCTGCAAGGGCTGCGCGAGCGACTGCCCGGTCCACGTCGACATGGCGACCTACAAGGCCGAGTTCCTCCACCAGCACTACCGGCACCGGCCGCGCCCGCTCGCGCACTACTCGATGGGCTGGCTGCCGCTCTGGCTGCGGGCCGCCGCCCTCGCCCCGGGGGCCGCCAACGCGCTGGCCCGCTCCCCGCTCCGCGGCCCGCTCAAGCGGCTCGGCGGGATCGACCCGCGCCGGGTGCTGCCCGTCTTCCCGCCCGAGACCTTCACCGCCTGGTACCGCCGCCACCGCGCCGCGCACCCGGCGCCGCCCGGCGCGCGCCCGGTGCTGCTGTGGCCGGACACCTTCTCCGACCACCTCCAGCCGAACGTGCTGCGCTCGGCCGTCGAGGTGCTGGAGCACCTGGGCTTCGACGTCCGACTGCCCTCGGGCCCGGTCTGCTGCGGGCTCACCTGGTACTCCACCGGCCAACTTGCGACCGCCCGAAGGGTGTTGCGCCGCAGCCTGCGCGTACTGGCGGCCGACGCATCGGCGCCCGGTGCGCTCCCGCCCGACACCCCCGTGGTCGGCCTGGACCCGAGCTGCACCGCCACCCTGCGCGAGGACCTGCCCCGGCTCCTCGGCTCGGACGGCCGCCCGCTCGCCGAACGCACCCGCACCTTCGCCGAGTTCCTCGACCAGTACGCGCCGGACGCGCCGCTGCCCGACGTCCCGCTCGCCGCCGTCACCCAGACCCACTGCCACCAGCACGCGGTACTCGGCTCCGCCGCCGACCGCCGGGTGGAGGCCCGGATCGGCCTGGACAACCGGGTGCTGGACTCCGGCTGCTGCGGCCTGGCGGGCAACTTCGGCTTCGAACGGGGCCACTTCGAGGTCTCCGAGGCGATCGCGGAGCGCGTGCTGCTGCCGGAGCTCCGGGCCGCCGGGCCGGACACGGTGGTGCTGGCCGACGGCTTCAGCTGCCGCACCCAGATCGCCCAACTCGGCGACGGCAGGAAGGCCCTGCACCTGGCGGAACTGCTCGCCCGGGCCCTGCGGGAGTCGGCCGGCTAGGCCACCGCGCCGCGGTCCGCCGAGCCCCGCGACCGACCACGCGGCCCCGGCCCCCACCCTCGCCGGGGTGGGGGCCGGGGCCGTGGGCCGGGGCCGTGGCCGTACGGCGGCGTCAGCCCTGGGCGGACGCCGTCGGCGTCTCCTCCGCGCAGACCGCGGAGACGAACTCGGCGACCCGGGCCTGCGGCAGACCGCGCGCGATGTCCGCCTCACTGATCATGCCGACCAACTTGTGTTCGGGGTGGTTGATCACCGGCAGCCGGCGCACCCGGTACTGCTCCATCACCCGCAGCACCTGCTCGGTGTCCTCGTCCGCCTCCACCGTCATCGGACGCCCCTGCGCCAGCTCGCCCGCCGTCACCGACGCCGGGTCACGGCCCTCGGCGACGCAGCGCAGCACGATGTCGCGGTCGGTCACGATGCCCAGCAGCTTGTCGCCCGCCCCGCAGATGGGCAGGGCGCCCACGTCGCGTTCCTGCATGATCCGGGCGGCGGCGGCGAGCGTCTCGTGCTCGCGGATGCACTCCGCGCCCGGGTGCATGATGTCGCTGGCTTTGGTCATGGTCCGCCTCCTGACCTGGCTGTCTCCCCTGTCCATCCTGATCCGGGCGGGTGGCCGACGCCACTGGGCGCCCTCAGGCCTCGGGTTGCGGCTCGCCGCCCCCGTCGGGTTCTGCCCTCCCGTCCGGCCCCGGGGGCACCGGCGGGGTCGGCGGTATCGGCGGGGTCGGCGGGTCGGGGTCCTTCAACGGGGATCGCTCCAGCACCTCCTCCAGGGGCGGGAGTTCGTGCCGGTCCGGTTCCCGCTCGAACGTGTCGTCGGGGACTTCCCCGGTCTCCACCGCCTCCTCCGCGGCCTTCGCCCCGGCGGCGGCCGCGGCAGCCGTCAGCAGGTTCCGCTGCTGGACCTCGGTCGCGCTGTCCAGGAAGCGCAGCAGCTCCACCGGGAAGGGCAGCACCAAGGTGGAGTTCTTCTCGGCCGCCACCTCCACCACGGTCTGCAGCAGCCGCAGTTGGAGCGCGGCCGGGGTCGCGCTCATCACTGCCGCCGCCTCCGACAGCCGCGCCGACGCCTGGTACTCGCCGTCCGCCGTGATGATCCGCGCGCGCCGCTCCCGCTCGGCCTCCGCCTGGCGGGCGATCGAGCGCTTCATCGACTCCGGCAGCGCGACGTCCTTGATCTCCACCCGGTCGATCTCGATGCCCCAGCCCAGAGCCGGGCTGTCGATCATCAACTCGAGCCCCTGGTTGATCGGTTCACGGTTGGCCAGCAGGTCGTCCAGCTCGCTCTTGCCGATGATCGAGCGCAGCGAGGTCTGCGCGACCTGGGAGATCGCGAAGTTGTAGTCCTGCACGTTGACCGTCGCCTTCACCGGGTCGACCACCCGGAAGTAGACCACCGCGTCCACCCGCACGGTCACGTTGTCCCGGGTGATGCCCTCCTGCCCCGGGACCGGCATCGTCACGATCTGCACGTTCACCCGGCGCAGGCGGTCCGCGATCGGCACCAGCGCCACCAGCCCCGGCTGACGCACCTCGTCGCGCACGCGGCCGAAGCGGAACACCACGCCCTTCTGGAACTGCTGGACCACCCTGATGCTCAAGGCCGCCCAGATCGCCCCCAGCCCGGCCAACCCCCCGAGGGCGCCCAGCACCGCATCGACGATCATCGCGGCCTCCTCGCGGCTCCGCGCACACCGGCGCGTCCGGCCACCGCCGACCCGGCCGGGCCGGGAGCCACCGGAGCAACTGCTTCCACGCTACGCCTGCCCGGCCGACCCCGATCGAACCGAACGGACCGACCGGACCGGTGGGGGCGGCGGACCACGGACCAGCGGACCAGCGGGACGGCGGAAGGGCGGGACGCCTAGGATCGAGCGCATGCCGCTCATGGCCACGCCTCCGACTCCCGCCGACGACCCCGGCGACCCCCGCCACCCGGCCGAGGCCGCCGCCCGAGCCGACGGACTTGCCACGCTGGACCGCGTGGTCACCGACTGCCGGGCCTGCCCCCGCCTGGTCGAATGGCGCGAGGAGACCGCCCGTACGAAGCGCCGCGCCTACCAGGACTGGGACTACTGGGCCCGCCCCATCCCCGGCTTCGGCCCGCCCGACGCCCCGCTCGTCCTGGTCGGCCTCGCGCCCGCCGCGCACGGCGCCAACCGAACCGGCCGGATCTTCACCGGCGACCCCTCCGGCGACCTCCTGTACGCCGCCCTGTACGACCTCGGGCTCGCCAACCGCCCGGAGTCCGTGCGCTACGGCGACGGCCTGGAGCTGTACGGCGTGCGGATCACCGATCCGGTCCGCTGCGCCCCGCCCGACAACAAGCCCAGCACCGCCGAACGCGACACCTGCCGCCCATGGATCGCCCGGGAACTGCGACTGCTGCGCCCCACCGTCCGCACCGTCGTCGCCCTCGGCGGCTTCGCCTGGCAGGCCATGCTCCCGGTGATCACGGACGCCGGCTGGCAGGTCCCCCGCCCCCGGCCCGTCTTCGGCCACGCCGCCCGGGTCGACCTGCCCGCACGGGACGGCGGGCCGCCGCTCCGGCTCTACGGCTGCTACCACGTCAGTCCCCGCAACACGAACACCGGCCGCCTGACCACCGCGATGCTGCGGGACCTGCTGCGCGACGCGGCGCATTCGGCGGGGCTGCGCACCCGGTAGGCGCCCGGCGGTCGAAAGTGCCGCAGGCACCCTCGTGCCGGGTGTGAGCGTCATGGCATACTCCGGAGCGTGACGATCTCCACCCATGCGACCAGGGCCCTGCGCGCCGCGGTGTTCACCGCGCTCGCCGTGCCGCTGGCCGCGCTGGGCCAGGTCGTCATCACGGGCCGTCCGCTGCCGCTGTCGCTGGTGGCCTCGGCCTGCGTCGTCGTCTTCCTGGTCACGGCCGCCCTGGCCGGCGGGGAACGGCGGATGCTGCACGTCTGCGCGGTGATGGTGCCGGTCGAGCTGCTGCTCAACACCACCTTCAACCTGGGCCAGACCGGCTGTGGGCCGATGCTGTCCGGCCAGGTCCCCGCACGCGGGGTCAACCTGCTGGTCTGCGGCGGCGGTTCGATGGACGGCTCGCTGCTGTCCGGCCCGCTGGGCCACGCCGGGCAGTTGGCACCCGCCGCGACCCAACTGCTGCTCCTCCTGGTCCACCTGGTGATCGCGCTGGCGGCCGCCGCCTGGCTCCGGCTGGGCGATGCGGCGCTGTCGGGCCTGGCCCGGGCGATGCGCGCGCTGCGCGAGTCGCTGACCCGCCCGCTGCGCGCCCTGCTCGTCCTGCTGCTCCCCGCCCCGGTGCGTCCGGTGCTGCGGGTGCCACTGCCGGTGTCCGACCACGAGCGGCCGCGCCGCGAGGCCGTGGTGCTGAGCCCGGCACCCCGGCGTGGCCCGCCGGCCTTCGCGCCTGCCTGCTGATCGCCTCCGTACCGGCCCGCCCCCGGACCGCCCCGGACCCGATCGCCTCCGTACCCGGCCCAACGGCCCCCGTACGCCCGCAGGCAGTGCGCACGACTCCCGCGTCCACCGACCCCGCCGCACCCGGTGCGGTTTCCCGCGCGCACCCGCGCGCCGCGTACAGGAGTTGACCTCCCCATGGCTCAGGCCCCCAGCAAGCAGCAGGCCAACCGCATCAGTGCCCGCGAGCGGATCCAGGAGGCGCAGCGCCGCGAGCAGCAGGCCGCCAAGCGCCGTCAGCGGATCGTCGTGACGGTGGCCGCCGTCGCCGTGCTCGCCGTCGCGGGCGGTGCCGCCGTCGCGATCGGCTCGGCCTCGAAGAAGGACGACAAGGCCCCGGCTGCGGCCGCCTCGGCGCCGCTGGTCGTCCCGGCCAACACCACCGGCCCGGACGGCACGGTGATCACCTACGGCAAGGCCGACGCCCCGCACACCATGGAGGTGTACGAGGACTTCCGCTGCCCGATCTGCAAGCACTTCGAGGCGGCGAACGGCGAGACCGTCAAGAAGCTCACCGAGGACGGCGGGATCAAGGTGGAGTTCCACCTGGCGGCCTTCCTGGACAAGAACCTCGGCGGCAAGGGCTCGCGCACCGCGCTGGCCGCGGCCGGTGCCGCGCTGAACGAGGGCGTGGACAAGTTCAAGCAGTTCCACGACGTGCTGTACGCCAACCAGCCCGAGGAGCGCGAGGACGGCTTCGGCGACGTCAACCACCTGCTGGAGCTGGCCGACCAGGTGCCCGGGCTGAAGACGGACGCCTTCGTGAAGGCGGTCACCGACAGGACCTACGCGCCGTGGGCGGCGAAGGTCGCCGACGCGTTCAACGACAGCGGGGTGACCGGCACCCCGACGGTCAAGGTCGACGGCAGGCCGGTCACCCTGTTCAGCGGCAACGCCGTGGTCTCGCCGGAGCAGTTCACCGCGCAGGTCAGGCAGGCCGCCGGCCTGCAGTAGGCCCGGCCCGCACCGCATTCGCACGGCGATTCGCACGGCGCCACCGGCCCGGCCGAACTCCCGGCCGGGCCGGCCCTCCCCACCAGTCACCGGAGTGTGCTGCCATGTCTGCCGCTACCACCGCGCACCTCTCCCGACCCGCGCCCGCCGTCGGCCGGGCCCCGATCGGCGCGAGCCGGGCCTACGCGTTCCTGCTGTTCCTCGGCGGCCTGGTCGGGCTCGCCGCCTCGGCCGTCCTGACCTTCGACAAGCTCCGCATCCTGGAGAACCCGTCCTACGTCCCCGGTTGCAACCTCAACCCGGTGATCAGCTGCGGCTCGGTGATGCGCACCGAGCAGGCGGAGGTCTTCGGCTTCCCGAACCCGCTGCTCGGCCTGGCCGCGTTCGGCGCGCTGGCGGCGATCGGCGCGGGGCTGCTCTCCGGCGCCGCCTACCGGCGCTGGTTCTGGCTGGGCCTGCACGCGGGCACCGCGCTGGGCGTGGTGTTCGTGCACTGGCTGGTCGACCAGGCGCTGTACGACATCGGCGCGCTGTGCCCGTACTGCATGGTGGTGTGGGCCACGGTGGTGGCGCTGTTCTGGTACACGACGCTGCACAACCTGAGCACGGGTGTGATCCCGGTGGGCCCGCGTCTGCGGGTGGTGGTCCGCGAGGCGGCGCGGTACCACTGGGCGCTGCCGGTGCTGTGGGCGGCCGTGATCGCACTGCTGGTCCTGAACCGCTTCTGGTACTACTGGAGCACGCTGCTCTGATCGGCCGTCACCCCACGTACCCCGACGAGTGCAGCAGCGCGGCGGCGCCGGTCCGCCGGGCCTCCAGGGCCCCGCCGAGCCGGCGTGCCGCGCAGGGGTGCAGCAGCGCGGCGGCCTGGGCGGGCGTGAACCAGCCGTGGTCGGCGATCTCCTCGGCCTGCAGCCGGACCACCGCGCCCGCCTCGACCGTCCCGCCGTCGAACATGAACTGCACCGCGGGGTGGGCGTGTTCGCCCTGGTCGGGGATGGCGTCGCGCCACTCCACCACGAGCAGTCGGAGCTCGCCCGCCACCAGCCCCGTCTCCTCGTGCAGTTCGCGCGCGGCGCACTCGGCGGGCCCCTCCCCCTGGTCCATCCCGCCGCCGGGGAACTGCCACTGGTCGCGGTAACTGGCCTTCAGCAGCAGGACCCTGCCAGCTTCGTCGGTGAGCAGCACGCTGCAGCCGACGTAGGCGCGCACCAGCCGGGCGAGCCACTCCTCCTCCGAGAGTGCCCAGGTGTCGCAGGTGTCCGTCATCGTGCCTCCTCCGCCGAGTGCCGTTTCTCGTGGACACTCTGCCGCGATCCCCGCTCCGCAAACGGTGGTTCGCACCCCATCACCCGAACGAGTGCCCGCAGGGACGGTCCGGCGGCGCGTCAGCCGAACACCGCGCGCCGGAAGGCGTTGCGCAGGTCGGTGAGCGGCTGGGTGACCCGGTCGTGGTGCACCTTGTTGGTGAGCAGCAGCGCCCAGCGGCCGAGCCGACGGGAGACCCAGAAGCCGGTGCCGGTGAAGCCGTAGTGGACGAAGGTGCCCTCGGCCGGGTCGGTGCCGGGGGCGTACAGCCAGGACAGGCCTCGGGCGGGCCGAAGGCCGCCGGTCTGCTCGCGCAGCGACTCCTCGATCCACGGCTCACCCCACGGCAGTTCGGGCGGCGGGGCGAGCACCGCGGCGAGGAACCGGGCGAGGTCGCGGGCGGTCGCGAAGGCCCCGGCGTTGCCGGAGACGCCGCCGAGCAGCCGGGCGGAGGGGTCGTGGACGACTCCGCGCAGGTGGCCGCCCGCCTGCTCGTCGTACTCGGTGGGCGCGGTCCTGGCGGTGGCCGCCGAGTCGAGCGGTCCGTACCGGGTGTCGGTCATGGCGAGCGGGCGCCAGGCCCAGCGCTCGGCGAGAACGTCCAGCGGCGCGCCGCCGAGGTCCTCGACCAGGTAGGTGAGCAGCACGGCGGCCCGGTCGGTGTACTCGACGGCCGTCCCGGGCTCGCGGTGCAGCGGGGCGGCGATCACCCCGGCCCGGATCGCCGCGGGTCCGCGCCCGTAGAGCGACTCGAATCGGGTGTACGGAGGCATCCCGGCGGTGTGGGCGAGGAGATGGCGGGCGGTCACTCCGCCGACGGGACGGCCGGCGGCCGGTGGCCACCATCGAACGAGCGGTTCGTCCAGTGGCAGCCGCCCGGCCTGCCACAGCGCTCCGGCGCAGGGCCAGAGCGCGACGATCTTGGTGAGGCTCGCCAGGTCGTACAGCGTGTCCGGCCCGGGTGCGAGCCGCGCGTACGGGCCCCGCCCGAGCGCGCCGTGGCTGCCGCCGCCGAGCGTGCCCCCGGCGTCGCCGACGGCCCACACGGCGCCCGCCCCGACGCTGCGGACGCCCGCACGGACCAGCCCGTCCAGCTCCCCGCCCGGCGCGGCCAGCGCGGGGAGCCGGTCGGCTCCGGGTACTCGGTGGCTCATCCCCGTCCCCCAGGGTCCGTCGTCAGGTCAGCCGTCAGGTCAGCCGTCAGGTCAGCCGTCAGGTCGACGGGAACCTACCCGGCGGGCCGGGCGCTCAGACCGCGGCGGCGAGTTCCTTGCCGAGGCAGATGCTCTGCGGGTGCTCGCGGTAGATGCCGAACTTCTGGATCGCGGCGTAGCCCTCGGACCCGTACAGCGCGATGGCCTCGGGCTGCTCGGTGCCGGTCTCCAGGATGAAGCGGGTGCGGCCCGCCTCGACCGCCGTCTCCTCCAGGCGGCGCAGGACCGCCCGGGCCAGGCCGCGGCCGCGGGCGTCCGGGATCACGAACATCCGCTTCAGCTCGGCGTCGCCGTCGCGCAGCCCGTGCGGGCCGGCCTGCTTGGCGCGCCAGCCGCCGCAGGCGACCGGCCGGCCGTCGAGGTAGGCGATCAGGAACAGTCCGGCCGGCGCCTCGAAGTCCTCGGGGTGCAGCACGGTCTCGTCCGGGTCGCCGTAGCGGCGGACGTACTCCTGCTGCACCTCCGCCGACAGGGCCTGGGCGTCGGGGTGGGCGTAGCCGGTGGTGCGGAACTCGACGGTGCCGGTGTCCTCGGCGGCGGGGATGGCGGTGGTGTCCATGGTTGAAAAGCCTACGATCTCCGCTCAGCGCCCCTCGAACCGGGCGATCAGCTCCTCCTTGCCGAACATCCGGGCGGTGTCCAGGGCGCTCGGGGTGCCGGCCTGCGGATCGGCGCCGCCGGCCAGCAGCGCGGCGAGCACGTCCTCGGCGCCCTTGAAGACGGCGCCGGCCAGCGGGGTCTGGCCGCGGTCGTTGGCCAGGTTCGGGTCGGCACCGCGCTGGAGCAGCGCCTCGACGGTCGCCGCGTGGCCGTGGTAGGCGGCGAGCATGACGAGGGTGTCGCCGCGGTCGTTGGTGAGGTCCGCCGGGGCGCCGGCGTCCAGGTAGGCGGCCAGGGTGGCGGTCTCCCCGGCCCGGGCGGCGTCGAACAGCTTCCCGGCCAGTGCGATCACCTCGGCGTCGGGGGCGTCGGCGGGCTGCTGGCTGGCGGCGTCGGTCATGGCGGGCGGCCTTTCCGGTCGGTTCGTCGGGCGGTCACGGGCTGCGCCCAGGGCACGGTAGCGGCCGGTGCCGGAGCGGGCCAGCCGGTGTCCGTGATCCGGATGGCGGCCCGGCCGCCACGACACGCGGCCGCGCGGTTCGCGCAGCCATTCGAGCGAACTTCCCCGACCCCCCGGAAGCTTCCCGTCCGCCCGGCGGGAATGCCTGGCCGCACCGGATCCCCGCGGCGACCGGCCCCACCCCGGCCGGTTCGCATACCGCCATCCGGCGTCAGGAACGGTATCGAACGGCAGAACCACCCATTTGCACCGTTCCATCATCTATTACTTTTTGTCACGATTAATGCACTTTCCGTAACACCCCCGCTTGTCCCCCCTCCTGAGGAGCGGAACGTGATCCTCTCGATTTCCGGCATCGTCCTGTTCGGCACCATTGCCTTTCTCTTCTTCCGCCGAGACGGACTGAAGGTCTCCCACGCCATCGTCTGCGCCCTCCTCGGCTTCTACATCGCCGGCTCCTCGATCGCCCCGAGCATCACCGCGGGCGGCGCGAGCCTCGCGAGCCTGCTCAGCGGCATCAAGTTCTAGCCGCCGCCACTCTCCCCCGTACCGGCCCGGGCGCGGATCCCACCGCCCCGGGCCCCGTCGTACCCCACCCCGCCCCACCCGTCCCACTCGCCCGGGGAGTCAAGGAATGCCGCTCCACCGCCACCTCAGCAAGGGCCGCGAGGCCGCCCGGACCGCCGGGGAACACGCCGCCGACATGTTCGCCCCGCTCTCCGTCATCGGCCGCGGCCTGCGCCACCAGGTCGGCTGGGCCAAGTCCCGCTGGCAGGCGACCCCGAAGGACCGTCGCGGCCCGACGCTCTTCCTGACCGCCGCGATGCTGGTCGGCATCTACCTGCTGCCGCACGGCCTGCTGTTCGCCCTCGTCGCCCTGATGGCCAGCGCCGCCTGGGCCGGCCGGGCCCCCAAGTCACCGCCCGCGCCGCCCGCGCCGGACGTCGCCGACATCAAGCTGAGCGCCCTCTACGCCGCGCTCACCCCGTACCTGTGCGGCCCGGAGGACGTCAACCCGCTGTACCGCTTCGAGGGCGACTACAAGGAGGCCTTCGGCTCCTGGGAGTTCGACGGCGAGGGCCGGCTCTCCCGGCTGGAACTGAGCTACCCCGCGTACTTCACCGACACCGAGCCCGCCGCCCGGGCCCGGATCGAGCAGGTCGTGCAGGGCAAGGCCGGCCGGGCCCGGGAGTACCGATTCGACTGGGACGAGGAGTCCAACCGCCTGCGGATCGCGTCGCTCGCCCCGCTGCCCACCGACATCGTCGCCCAGCGCTTCGTGGCCGCCCCCGGCGAGATCGTGCTGGGCTTCACCGACGAGGACGGCAGCGCCCGCACCATCCCGGTCACCCAGGGCGGTACGACCGTGCAGCAGCCGCCGGTGGTCTGGCGCACCGGCCCGCGCTCCTCCGAGCCGCACCTGCTGGCCCTCGGCGTCACCGGCTACGGCACCTCCAGCCTGCTCCGCTCGATCGCGCTGCAGGCCCTCCCGTACGGCGACCTGGTGGTGGTCGACGGCGCGGGCACCGGGGAGCACGCCTGCCTGGTGAACCGGCCCGGCGTGCACACCGTGGAGACCAGCCTGCACGGCGCGCTGGCCGCGCTGGAGTGGGCCGCCCAGGAGACCCACCGGCGGCTCGCCGCGCTCAATGCCGCCCGGCACGCGGGCAGCTCCCCGCCCGAGGACGCCACCCGGCCGCTGTGGCTGCTGCTGGACCACCCGACCGAACTGAGCGAACTCGCCCAGGCCGAGGGCCGCCCCGACCCGCAGGAGCTGCTGGAGCTCCCGCTGCGGCACGGCCGGGCCGCCCGCGTCACCGTGGTGATCGCCGACGACATCGAGGCCAGGGACCGGATCACCCCGACCGTCCGCGCCACCACCCGGGCCCGCGTGGTGCTCGGCCCGGCCGGCCCCGACGAGGGCCGCGCCGCACTCGGCGCACCGCTGGACATCGTGCCCGCCGCCCACGCCCCCGTCGGCCGCGGCTACGCCCGGGTCGGCAACGGCGCCCCGGTGCGGCTGCAGGTGCCCGCCACCGTCGACCCGCTGGACGACGAGGCCCCCGCCCAGCTGCGGGACGCGGTGATCACCCTGCTGCCGCACCGGGACACCCGCACCGAGGCCCCGGCCGCCGCGCCGCCGCGCCCGGAGCACCCCCCGGTGGTCGCGGCGGGCGAACCCGCCCCGCCGGCCGGCCCGGTCGACCTGGCCAAGGGCGAGCCGATGATCCGCTCGCGTCCGATCTCCTGACCGCCCCGCCGGCAGGCTGCGGGGCCCTCCTCCGGCGGAACTTCCGGCTGCGGCCGGGGCCGCCGACCGCTGTCGGAACCCGCCCCGGTACGCTCGGCACAGAAAGTCCGCACGATCACCAGATGTGAAATAGGTGACACCTGGGGTGATATCACCGGCCAGATGTGACAAATCGGGCGCAGGTGGGTACAAACAGGGGCGGCACAACAAGACGACGCATGTCCCGGGACGGGAATCTTCGTCGGAAGCCGAGCGTTGACCGAACGACGAAGAACAGCGACCACTAGTCCTGTGGGCCATAAGCCCGGGAGGCACGATTCATGAGCGAGCGAGCTCTCCGCGGCACGCGACTCGGGGCCACTAGCTACGAGACCGACCGTGGTATCGATCTGGCTCCCCGCCAGACCGTCGAGTACGCATGTCAGAACGGACACCGATTCGAGGTTCCTTTCTCGGTCGAGGCAGAGATCCCCCCGGCCTGGGAATGCCGCTTCTGCGGTCAGGAGGCGGCACTTCTCGACGGTGACGAGCCGGAGGAGAAGAAGGTCAAGCCGACGCGCACCCATTGGGACATGCTGATGGAGCGCCGGACGCGCGAGGAGTTGGAGGAGGTGCTGGCCGAACGGCTGGCCGTGCTCCGCTCCGGCGGGATGAACCTCGCGGTGCACCCGCGGGACACCCGCAAGAGCGCCTGATCTCGCTCCCGCCCCGAGCGGGAGGACACGAAAAGGGGCCCTGGTTTCCAGGGCCCCTTTCGCGTTGTCCGGTGGGTTTCGCGTCGTCGGGCGGGCGCCGGGCGTGCGGGCGGCAACGGCCCCGCGGGAGTCGCGCGGGGCCGGCGAACCGGCGCGGTCAGCCGTTGATCGGCGGGCGGTAGGTGGTGTCCGGGCCCTGCGGGCCGCTCGGGCGGCCCTCCGGATCGACGACCTCGCCCTGGATCACCTTGCCGTCCGGACGGTGGATGCGCAGCTGCTCCTGCAGCCGCACCGCGTCCGCGAGCGGGTCGGCGCCGACGGCGGAGGTGGCGCGCAGCGCCTTGTCCGCGACCCGGCGCCCGGCCATCCGCCAGAGCGCCCGGGTGGGCGGGAACAGCAGGGTGAGGGCCACCAGGTCCGACAGGAAGCCGGGGACGATCAGCAGCAGGCCGGCCAGCACGGTCATGCTGGTACCGGTCTGCGGCTGCTGGGACTGCGGGTTCTTGCTCTGCTCGACCGCCGCCGACAGTGCCTTCAGCCCGGCCCGCTTGATCAGGGAACCGCCGATCAGGGCGCCCGCGACCAGCAGCAGCAGGACGGTCAGGCCGCCCAGCCACGAGCTGACCTGGACCAGCAGCCAGATCTCCAGCACCAGCCAGGCGGTCATCAGCAGCGGCAGCACTCGGCGGAGCTTTCCGCGCGGGGCCGGACGGGTGGGGGTCGCTTGCTGGGTCACGGTACGAATCCACTCCAGGCGGTGCTCTGCGCGCCGCACGGGAGGTCCGGGCCGGCTACGGCACCAACTGGTCCAACGATTCCTGCCCGGCGGGTGTTCCGGCGGCCGGCCGGCCCACGGGCCTGCGACGCCGTCCGACCAGCACCGCGGCGCCGCACGCCAGCAGGCCACCGATCGCCAGCGTCCACTCCGGGACGACGCCGACCCGGTCGGCCACCGTGGTGCCGTCGCGCAGGGGGACGGTCGCCGACAGCTCGGCCGGCGTCAGCTCCTGGGTGCGCTGCTGGACGGTGCCGTCCGGGGCGATCACCGCGCTGATGCCGCTGGTGGCGGCGATCAGCACCGCCCGGCCGTGCTCGACGGCCCGCAGCCGGCTCATCGCGAGCTGCTGCTCGGGCTGGCCGGTCCTGGCGTAGGTCGCGTTGTTCGTCTGGACGACCAGGACCCGGGCGCCGCTGTCCACGGTGTCGCGGACGATCTCGTCGTACGCCACCTCGAAGCAGATGACGTCGCCGATCCGGGCCGGGCCCAGCTGCATCACGCCGTTGTGGTCGCCCGGGTAGAAGTCGCGGGCGACCCGCTGGAGGCGGGTGATGACCTTCATCAGCTGGGCGCGGAAGGGCACGTACTCGCCGAACGGGACGGGGTGCTGCTTGGTGTAGGAGGCGCCGGGGCCGGTCTGCGGATCCCAGACGATGCCCTCGTTCTGCACGTGCTGGGCGTCCGGGCCGTCCACCAGGGTGCCGACCAGGGTGGGCACGCCGATCGTCCGCACCGCCTCGTCGATGCGCTCGCGGGCCAGCGGGTCGCTGAACGGGTCCAGGTCGGAGGAGTTCTCCGGCCAGATCACGATGTCCGGGCGCTCGACCTTGCCCGCGCCGATGTCGGCGGCCAGGCGCTCGGTGGCCGAGGCGTGGTTGTTGAGCACCATCATCGGGCGGCCCAGGAAGTCCATGCCCGGGTTGGGCACGTTGCCCTGGACGATGGCGACCTTCACGGTGTCGGCCGCGGCGGTCGGCACCGGGACGAGGTAGCCGGCGAGCAGCGCGGCCACCGCGCCGAGCGCCGCCAGCGCGGCGGCCACGGGGGCCCGGCCCGGCCCGCGCAGGCGCAGCGCCGCCCAGGCGAGCAGACCGCCGGAGAGGGCGACCGCGAACGTCACCAGCGGCGCGCCGCCGAGCGCGGCCAGCGGGGTGTACGGGGTGGCGGTGTTGGCGAACGCGAGCCGGCCCCAGGGGAATCCGCCGAGGGGCAGCCGGTCGCGGGCCCACTCCTGGGTGATCCACAGGCAGGCCCCCCAGAGCGGCCAGGCCGGCAGCCGGGAGGTGACGGCCAGTCCGCCGCCGAGCAGGGCCAGGAACAGCGCCTCGACGACGGACAGCCCGACCGTGGCGTCCCAGCCGACCACCCGCAGCCAGCTGAGCAGCATCAGGAAGAACGGCAGACCGAAGGCGAAGCCCGTCCAGAGGCCCTGGCGGAAGGTGCGGCCCCGGGTGAGCAGCGAGAGCGCGGCGACGCCGAGCAGCGACAGCGGCCAGAGGTCGTACGGCGGGAAGGCGAGGGCGAGCATCAGCCCGGCCAGGGCCGCGAGGCCGGTCCGGGGCAGTCCGGCGCGGACCTTGGCGAGCCCCCGGGCGCCCCGGCCGGGCCGGGGCGCCGGCTCCTGCGGCTCGGGAGTGACGGGAATGGCCACCGGCGCACCATCTTCCTGGGGCTTGCTGTTCGGACGCTGTGCGAAGAAGGTACCCCGGAACGCCGGTGGGGCGTGAGGCCAGGGTGGCGGGCCGTCCCGGCTGGTCAGCGCTCCGAATAGCGGACCGGGCCGAGCGGCCAGTCCGCGGCGAGCCAGGCGGAGACGGCGCGGTACAGCGGGGCGTCCAGGTGGGCGCGGTCGGCCCGGACCCAGGAGCTGACCGAGACCGCCGACGGGTCCTCGCGGTCGGGGTGGATGTAGACGCAGCCGATCACCTCGTCCCCCGCCGGCTCCAGGACGGTGTAGGTGAAGCCGGTGCGCGCGGCGAAGTCGGCGGCGTGGCGGCGCAGGTCGGCGAGGTTCTGCTCCGGCGGCATCCCCTCGGCGGGCGGCCAGGTCCGGCCGACGAAGCCGGGGGTGGCGCGGATGTGCTCGATGCTGCTCGACCAGGCGGCGTGGTCGGAGGCGTTGTGCTGCTCGCCCAGGGGCTCCAGGCGGAACTCCGGGGCGAGCAGCTCACGCGGGACGGCGAAGTCGGCGGGTACCAGCGGGTCGGTCATGGTGGTCAACCTACGGTCCTGCGGCCCGCCGCTTCATCCGGTTTACCGCTGGTGCACGGTGCGGCCCCGGACGACGGTGCGCAGGCAGGTCGGCAGCGGGGCGCCCGGGGTGAGGTCGGGCAGGCCGGGGGTGCCGGAGCGCGGGTCGGTGGACCAGCCGGCCACCCTGGAGTCGGGGGCCTGGACGACCAGTTCGCCCGCGGCCCAGATCGCGTAACTGGCGACCGCGCCGGGCACCAGCACGCCGTCCTGGTCGCGGCCGATCGCGCGCCAGCCGCCGCGGGTGTGGGCGGTGAAGGCGGCGCGGACGGAGATCCGGTGCTCCGGCGTCCGGTGGAAGGCCGCCGCGCGGACGGTGCCCCACGGGTCGAGCGGGGTGACCGGGGCGTCCGAGCCGAAGGCCAGCGGGACGCCTGCGCGCAGCAGCGCGGCGAAGGGGTTGAGGGCGGCGGCCCGCTCCGCACCCAGCCGCCGGACGTACATGCCCGCCGGGCCGCCCCAGGCGGCATCGAAGGCGGGCTGGACGGAGGCGGTGAGGCCGAGCTGGGCGAAGGCGGCGATGGACTCGTCGTCCAGGGCCTCGGCATGCTCGACGCGGTGGCGCAGGGCCTTGACCCGGCCGGCGCCGACCCGCTCGCCCGCGGCCCGGATGCCCTCGATCACCGCGGCCACGGCCGCGTCGCCGATGGCGTGGAAGCCGGCCTGCAGCCCGGCCTCGGTGCAGGCGGCGACGTGGTCGGCGACCTGATCGGCAGTCAGGTAGGCGGTGCCGGTGTGCTCGGCGTCCGCGTACGGGGTGTGCAGGCAGGCGGTGCGGGAGCCGATCGCGCCGTCCACGAAGAGGTCGCCGCCGGCGCCCACGGCGCCGAGCCGGCGGGCCGTCTCGACGCCGCCCGCTTCGCCCCAGTAGCCGAAGACTTCGGGGCCCTCGCCCTCGGCGGCCAGGGCCAGCAGGGCCGCCAGGTCCTGCTCGGAGGAGATCTCCGGGCCGGCGCACTCGTGCAGGGCGCCGATGCCGAGTTCGGCGGCACGGGCCAGGGTGGCGCGCTGCGCCTGGCGGCGCTGCTCGGGGGTGAGGCCGGCGAGTGCCGTCCGCCGTACGGCGTGGTGGGCGTCCTTGGCGAGCGGGCCGTCGGGGTCGTGGCCGGGCCGTTCGGCGAGGCCTTCGGTGCGGGTGCGCAGTGCGGTGGTGGCGAGCGCGGAGTGCACGTCGGTGCGGGAGAGGTAGAGCGCGGCGCCCCGGGCGGCCTCGTCGAGTTCGGCGAGCGTGGGCGGGCGGCCCTCGGGCCAGCCGCTCTCGTCCCAGCCGTGGCCGATCAGCACCCCGCCGGGCTCGTTCCGGGCGTCGACGAAGGCGGTGACGGCCGCCAGGGCGGCGGCCAGCGAGGGGCTGCCGGTGAGGTCGAGGCCGGTGAGCGCCAGGCCGGTCGCGGTGGCGTGCACGTGGGCGTCCACGAAGGCGGGGGTGACCAGCGCACCGTCCAGCTCGACGACCTCGTCGGCGGTCGCCGCGTACGCCTCGGCGGCACCGTCGCTGCCGACCCAGGCGATGTGCTCGCCCTCCACGAGCATCGCGGTGGCGAAGGGGTCGGCGGGGCTGTAGACGGCGCCGCCGCGCAGCAGGACGGTTCGTGGGCCCCTGCTGCCCGAGGGCGGGCCGGGAGGGAGGGTGCTTTCGGTCATGCCGCCAAGTCTGCACCGTGCCCCGCGCGCCGCTGCGCGCCGCCCTGACCTCAGAGCTTGGGGGGGCGCGCCTCGTACGGGGTGGAGAGGACGACGGTGGTGCGGGTGGACACCCCGGCGGCGCTGCGGATGCGGGCGAGCAGGTCCTCCAGGTCGCCGGGGGCGCCGACGCGGACCTTGAGGATGTAGTTCTCGTCGCCGGCGACGCTGTGGCAGGCCTCGATCTCGGGCAGGCCGGCCAGGCGTTCGGGGGTGTCGTCCGGGGCGCTGGGGTCGAACGGCTTGACCGAGATGAACGCGGTCAGCGCCAGGTCGACGGAGTCGGGGTCGATGATCGCGGTGTAGCCGCGGATCACCCCGCGCTGTTCGAGGCGGCGCACTCGCTGGTGCACTGCCGAGGTGGACAGGCCGGTGGCCTTGCCCAGGTCCGTGTAGCTCATCCGGCCGTCCTCAAGGAGCAGCTGGACGATGCGTTGGTCGAGATCCTCCACGGTCCGCAAACCTACCCGGTCGGGAGCACGGGGGGCGCACGAGGTGGCACGAGGAGGGACGGCAGGTGTCAGGCGGGCACGTGCCGGGTGAATGTGGCAGCGGATGTGGCCAAGGACACACCCGGTGCATCACGGTGCACAACACCGCAGGATTATGAGTCCGGATCGCAGGGAAGTGCTGGTTGTGGCCCTGGATGACCACGCCGGGCCCGATCCTAGGGGGATCCTCATGCCTGCTACTGACCAGCGTGTGCTGGGTGCCGACGAAACCGACGATATGACCGGCCGCGACGACCTCGCGGTCGACCACTCGCCGGGCACCGACCCTGGCGAGGCCGAGAACTGGGACATCTTCCGGGTCCACTGCCCCGAGTGCCGCCGCCCGATCGCCCTGGTGGCGGACGAGGAGCGGCTGCCGCAGCACGCCTTGCTGCCGACCGCCTGGAACCCCTTCGCCCCCGCGATCTGCCCGGGGTCGGGCACGCCGACCGACGACCTGGCGGAGGTGGAGGCGCCGGCGGACGCCGAGTCGACCGGGTTCGAGGCGCTGTTCAAGCTCCCCAGCGGACTGGACTGGCGCACCCAGCCGTTCTCGCACGCCGTCGCGCACTGCCCGGTGCGGATCGCCACGGTCGGCCTCGCCGGACCCGTCATCCCCTCGGCCCCGACGGTCTCCGCGCTCCGGGCCATTCCGGAGCAGCGCCGCCGCCTCGTCCGGCGCTGACGGCCGGGCGGCACCGGCCCCCTCATCAGGCGCTGTCCGCCCGCCTCGGGCCGGCGCGGCCGCGCTCCGCCGGAACGCCTTCGGCCGTCACTCCGCACCCTGGAGTGACGGCCGAAGGCCGTTGAACGGGGAGGGCGTGGGCCCCCCGCGTGGTGGCCGGCCCTCCCGGGCGTCAGCCGTTCGTGAGGTGGCGGCCGATCACCAGGCGCTGGATCTGGTTGGTGCCCTCGACGATCTGCAGCACCTTGGCCTCGCGCATGAAACGCTCGGCCGGGAAGTCCTGGGTGTAGCCGTAGCCGCCGAGCACCTGGACGGCGTCGGTGGTCACCCGCATCGCCGTGTCGGTGCAGAACAGCTTGGCCATCGCCGCCTCCTTGGAGAACGGCCGGCCCGCGTCCTTCAGGCGCGCGGCGGACAGGTAGAGCGAACGCCCGGCCTCGATCTGGGTGGCCATGTCGGCGAGCATGAAGGACAGGCCCTGGAACTCGGCGATCGGGCGGCCGAACTGGCGCCGGGTGCGCGCGTAGTCGACCGCGAGGTCGAGCGCGGCCTGGGCGACGCCGATCGCGCACGCCGCGATGCCGAGGCGGCCGGAGTCCAGCGCGGACAGCGCGATCTGGAAGCCCTGGCCCTCCTCGCCGATCAGCCGCTCGCGGGGGACGCGGACGCCGTCGAAGTGCAGCTGCGCGGTCGGCGAGGAGCTCATGCCCATCTTGTGCTCCGGCGGGGCCGCGGACAGGCCCTCCTGGGTGCCGGGGACGAGCAGGCAGCTGATGCCCTTGGCACCCTCCCCGCCGGTGCGCACCATCGCGCTGTAGAAGTCGGCCCGGCCGCCGTGGGTGATCCACGCCTTGGTGCCGTTCACCACGTACGCGTCGCCGTCGAGGTCGGCCCGGGTGCGCAGCGCGGCCGCGTCCGAGCCGGACTGCGGCTCGGAGAGGCAGTAGGCGCCGAGCTGCTCGCCGGAGAGTATCCCGGGCAGCCACGCGTCGCGCTGCCCGTCGGTGCCGAAGGTGGCCAGCGCGTGGCAGGACAGGGTGTGCACGCTGACGCCGAGGCCGATCGCCAGCCAGCCGGCCGCGAGCTCCTCCAGCACCTGCAGGTACACCTCGTAGGGCTGCGCGCCGCCGCCGTGCTCCTCGTCGTACGGGAGGGAGAGCAGGCCGGCCTCGCCGAGGGTGCGGAAGACCTCCCGCGGGAATCGGCCGGCGGCCTCGTCCTGCGCCGCGCGGGGCTGAAGCTCGCGCTGGACCAGGTCCCGGGTGAGGCTCAGCAGCTCGCGGGCCTCCTCGGTGGGCAGCTGTCGCTCCACGGCTTTCACGGGGGAGGGGGTCATGGCGGCGGTCGCCTCCTCGATCGGGCGCCGGACCGAGGTGGTGGCCGGTCCGGCGCGGGTGTGGCAGGTCGGCCCGACCGGCACCGGGTTGCGGTGAACGGCCGTTCACAGTCGTGGCGAAGGCGAGTATGCCCGAAACCCGCGCCGCCGTCACGACCTGCACTGATGAACTGGCCGCAGTGGTGGGATACGGAACCGTAGGGTTGACGTTGTGGCTGTATCCGGAACCCTTCGCTCCCCCGCCCGGCACTCCCCCGACGACGGGCTGCACGCCCTCGCGGCGGAACTGCGCGCACTGCCGCCCTCCTGCGGGCCGGTGCGGCTGGTCGCGGTGGACGGGCACGCGGGCTCCGGCAAGACGACCTTCGCCGGGCGGCTGGCGGCGGCGCTCGGCGGGGCGCCGGTGGTCCACCTCGACGACCTGGCCACCCACACCGAACCGTTCGAGTGGACCGGACGGCTGCGCGCGCAGGTACTGGAGCCGCTGGCGGCCGGCCGGGACGCCGCGTACCGGGTGTACGACTGGACGCTGCGCCGCTTCGCGGGCACGGCCGGGGTGCCGGCCGCCCCGGTGGTACTGGTCGAGGGGGTCGGCTCGGGGCGGCGGGCGGTGCGGCCGTGGCTGGCCCGGGTGATCTGGATGGAGCTGGACGCCGAGTCGGCCCGTCGGCGCGGCGAGGAGCGGGACGGTCCGGAACTGGCCGAGTTCTGGGCGGGCTGGATCCGGGCCGAATCGGCGCATTTCGCCGCCGACCCGAGCCGCCCGTACGCCGCGACCCGAGTCGACGGGGTGACCGGCCGGATCGCGCCGGGCACGGTGGGTGAACCTTCAACAAGCGCTTGACCTGCGACATCACCAGGACTTAGGTTCTCCTCAGCCGCCGGAACGAAAGCTTCCGGCCGCCTCGGACCCGGCGTCCCCGGCTTGTTCCCCCGTGAGCCGGGGGCGCCGTCCGGTCCCCTTCCGAATCTCGCTCCCGCGCCGCCCGCTCCGGCACCCGGCCGCTCAACAGCCGCACGCGCGATCGCATTTGACCCCCTGCGGCACCCTTCCGGATCAGCCGCGCGCCGGTACGATTCCTGGTGGGCGCATATGCGCCGAAGGGGCTCGACGACCACCGGCCAGGCTGCGCGCAGGCGACCGCCGGCCGAGCCCCGGGCCACACCGCGGGGGGCGTGAGTGACGACGGTGGACAGTTCCGACAGCACGGCGGGCGGCCCGGACCAGCTCGCCGACCGGGCCTGGCTGCGCGCCATGGACGCCTACACGGCCGGCGCGTACACCCGGGCGGAGGAGGAGTTCCGGGCAGCCGTCCGGCTCGACCCCGGCATGGCCGACGCCTGGCTCGGCCTGCACGCGCTTCGCAGCGACACCTCGGCGGCGCTGCTGGCGATGTACCGCCACCAGAAGCGGTTCGGCGAACAACGGCGACTGCACCGACGACCGCTCAGCTCCTGGTACTGGCTGGGCTGGTGGGTGCAGCCCGTGCTGGAGGACACCCGCGACCTCGCACTGGCGCACGCCTCGCACTGGCTCGACGGCCGCCACCTGGCCGAGCTGGACCGGGCCCTGGAGCAGTGCCCGGCGCCCAGCGAAGACCCGTCCGCCCGGTTCCTGTACGCCTGTCGCTCCTACCTGCTCAAGGACTGGGAGCAGCTGATCCGGGACACCGACCGCCTGCTGGACGACCCGATGCTCGGCATCGAGGCCGGCCTGTTCGCCGGCATGGCCCGGGTGCGGCTGGACATGTGCGCGCAGGCGCAGGCACCGCTGGCCGCCTCGCTGGCCCGCTGCCGCTCCGAGCAGCCGCAGCGCAAGGAGCTGCGGTACTGGCTGGCGCGGGCCTACGAAGGCGCCGGGCGCAGTGCGGCGGCCCTGCCGCTGTACCGCGCGGTGCACCGGGCGGATCCGGCGTTCATGGACACGGCGGCGCGGCTGGCAGCCATCGCGGCCGAGGACGGGCCGGCGGACGGCCTGGCGGACGGGATCGTGGACGGGCCGGCCGACGGGTCCGTCGACGAGCTCGCATACGGGGCCGTGGACGGGCTCGTCGACGAACTGCTGACGGGCGGGCGCTCAGGCGGGTCCGAGAACGCCGGACCGGGACCGGGGAGCCAACTCCTGGACGGCGGCGGCTACGGCGAGGAGTTCGCCGACGTGGTCGGCCAGGGCGGCACGACCGTCTCGGGCGACGGCGTGCTGAGCGACCTAGCGCCGACCGGCGGGCCGGACGGCGGCCTGACGGACGGCGGTGCGATGGACGGCGGCCTCACGGACGGCAGCGTGATCGACGGCAGCGTGCTGAACCGCGGTGCGCCGAGCGGCGGGCCGTCGGTGGACGCCGGCCTGGTGGACGGTGAACCGGCCGACGGCAGCGCGGCGGACGGTGCGCTCGGCAGCGGGGCCCGGCCCGACGCCACCCCGGCCGGCAGCGCACCTCGGGCCGCCGGGGAGCGGTCCGGCTCCGGCACTCCGGCCGGCCCCGCCGGGCCTCCGCCGCTGCCCGTCCGCGGCAGGGCGCAACCCCGGACGGCCGCCGCGCCCGCGCACCGGCCGGACCGCGGCGAGCGGGAGCTGGACGCCGCCCTGGCCGAACTCTCGCTGATGGTCGGCATGGAGCCGGTCAAGCGCCAAGTACGAGCGCTATCCGCACAGTTGAGAATGTCGCGGCTGCGGGCCGAACAGGGCCTGCCGGTCCAGCCGCCCAAGCGCCACTTCGTCTTCTCCGGCCCCTCCGGCACCGGCAAGACCACCGTCGCCCGCATCCTCGGCCGGGTCTTCCACGCCCTCGGCCTGCTCTCCGGCGACCACCTGGTGGAGGCCCAACGCGCCGACCTGGTGGGCGAGTTCCTCGGCCAGACCGCCGTCAAGGCGAACGAGCTGATCGACTCCGCACTGGACGGCGTGCTGTTCATCGACGAGGCGTACAGCCTCTCCAACTCCGGCTACACCAAGGGCGACGCGTACGGCGACGAGGCGCTCCAGGTGCTGCTCAAGCGCGCCGAGGACAACCGGGACCGGCTGGTGGTGATCCTGGCCGGCTACCCCGAGGGCATGAACCGGCTGCTCGCCACCAACCCCGGCCTCAACTCCCGCTTCACCACCCGGGTCGACTTCCCGAGCTACCGCCCCGGCGAACTCACCGCGATCGGTGCCGCGCTGGCGGGCCGGGACGGCGACGGCTGGGACGAGGACGCCGCCGAGGAACTGGCCAGCATCTGCACCCACGTCGTCCGCGAGGGCTGGATCGACGAGCTGGGCAACGGCCGGTTCATCCGCACGCTGTACGAGAAGTCCTGCGCCTACCGGGACCTGCGGCTGTCGCTGCTGCGCGAGCCCCCGGGCCGGGAGGACCTGGTCACGCTGCGCCTGCCGGACCTCGTCCAGGCGTACGGGGAGCTGATCGACGGCCGGGGCTGACCCCGGGCCCTGCTCCCGCCCCCTGGCCCCCGGGCCGCCACTCCTCGGTGAGGAACGCGGTGATGTTCCGGCGGATGCTGGACCACAGCCGGTCGTCGTTGGGTTCGAAG
>NZ_JOHO01000038.1 GCF_000719705.1 Streptomyces sp. NRRL S-350
AAGACGCTCGGCTGGGAAACCCCAGCCGAGCGTCTGGCTAAACTCCTCGCGGCCTAGACAACCGACCACGTGTTGCAACGACCACTAAAAACCGCCTTCCGTTCCGGGCCCTTTCGTTTTGCCGCTCCTGTGGCGTACGGGAGTTAAGCCGCCCATGAAGTGGAATGTCCGATCTGGAGCTATTTGCAAGTAATTGCTCCACACCCTGTCCGGCGCTCGAATCGCGCCTCCTCCCCCGATTCGGGCAGTGCGCCGCTCCGCGCTTCGACACACCGTCACGCCCCTCCTGAGGCAGAGACAGTTGTGCACGTCCGCAACCAGATTGCCAATAAACGATCATTTGCGATCATGAAGAGCGCCAGTTTTGGCAGTTATCTCCAAACCGTGATGAGCGTCACAGGTGTTTGCAGTTTGAACTTAAGTCTGCTTAACGTGCTCCCCGTTCGTGATCCCACGAACCCGGTCCATCCGCGACGCCGAGTCCTGCCGTCGGATGTTCTGGCAGCGCGAAAACGCACCACGGCAGGAGCGGGGGACCCACAGGTAAGTCGCCCCGGGCCGTTCTCCGGAACGGTTCAGGGCTAGGGGTGAAGCCGCGCTCAGCGCGGCCGGGCAACTCCAGCCCGAATCCGACAGCTCACCTCGCAGGCGTGGGAGAGGACCACGACTTCATGCTGCCCACCAACGGCACCCGTCTGTCCGGCCGTACCCGCCGCGTGATCGCCGCCATCGGCGTCGCGGGCATCGGCCTCACCGTCCCCTGCCTCGTCTCCGGCACCGCCTCCGCCGCCTCCGTCGCCACCTGGGACAAGGTCGCCCAGTGCGAGAGCGGCGGCAACTGGAGCATCAACACCGGCAACGGCTTCTACGGCGGCCTCCAGTTCACCTCCAGCACCTGGGCCGCCTTCGGTGGCACCGCCTACGCCCCGCAGGCCAACCAGGCCACCAAGGACCAGCAGATCGCCGTCGCCGAGAAGGTCCTCGCCTCGCAGGGCCCGGGCGCCTGGCCCGTCTGCTCGATCCAGGCCGGCCTGACCAAGGGCGGCGCCCCGGCCGCCGTCGACACCTCGGCCGCCGCCCCGGCCGCCACGCCGGCCAAGCCCGCCGCGCCCGCCGCGCCCGCTCAGGACGACGCTCAGGCCGCCACCGGCTCCACCTCCGGCAACTGGGCCCAGAAGCGCCAGCAGCAGGCCCAGGACGACGACTACACCGTCGCGGCGGGCGACTGGCTGTCCTCGATCGCCGACAAGAACAACGTCCAGGGCGGCTGGCAGCGGCTCTACGAGCTCAACCGCAGCACCCTGACCGAGGGCCCGGACACCATCTACCCGGGCCAGCACCTGCACTTCGGCGACCGCGGCCAGGCCCAGCCGTCCGCCGCGGCCGACCAGTCCGCCTCGGCCAAGTCCGGTTCCGACTTCACCTGGTTCAACCGCTCGCAGAAGTCCGGCCAGTCCGCGAACGGCGGTGCCGTGAACGCCCAGCCGACCGCGCAGACCCAGGCCCCGGCCGCCAAGCCCGCCGCCCCGGCGCAGACCCAGGCCCCGGCCGCCACCGGCAGCATGGCCGCCGCGGTCTCCTTCGCCGAGTCGAAGGTCGGCCAGGCCTACGTCTACGGTGGCACCGGCAACGGCGGCTGGGACTGCTCCGGCCTGACCCAGGCCGCGCTGCGCGCCGCGGGCATCTCCGTCCCGCGCGTCGCCGCCGACCAGGCCGCCGCCAGCACCCACGTCTCGCTGGACAGCCTGCAGCCGGGCGACCTGCTGTTCTGGTCCAACAACGGCCAGGACTCCGGCGTCTACCACGTCGCCATCTACGTCGGCGGCGGCAAGTACGTCGAGGCCGCCAACCCGAGCGCGGGCGTCCGCGAGCAGACCATCGCCAACTGGGCCCCGGACTTCGCCGGCCGGGTCTGAGAACACCGCACGGCTGTCGGCCCACCGCTGACCGCCCGCCACCCCCGGGGAGAGTCTGGTCGCTCCTCCCCGGGGGTTCCGGCGCATCCCGGTGGTGAAACCCCGATCCGGCGGGCATGCTGCTGCTCCGCACCCGAGGAGGAGCACATGCCCCAGGTCACCGTCACGCTCGACGCGAACCTCGCGATCGACGCGATGATGCTCTCCGGTACCAAGAACCCGCAGGACGCCGTCGAGCTGGTCCTGCGCGACTACCTGGCCCGCGGCCGCCGCACCGAGTCCCGCACCGGTGACCCGGCCGACGGCCGACGCCTCACCACCGACCACCCGACCGCCCAGGACGGCTGACCCGGGACGCCCCCACGAGGGCCCGCCCACAACGCCCCACCCAGCGAACGGCGAGGGGCCCCGGAGAGCAACTGCTCTCCGGGGCCCCTCCGTTGGCGCCCGTCCGTCGTCCGACCGGCTCTCAGGCCCGCCGCTCAGCGCGCGCAGGCTCCGGTGGACCCGCGCATCACCAGCTCCGGCTGGAACATGAACTCGCCGCGCTGGGCGGCGTTCCCGCCGACCTCCTCCAGCAGCGCGTCCACCGCCGCCGTGGCCATCGCCTCGACCGGCTGCCGGATCGTGGTCAACGGCGGCTCGGTGAAAGCGATCAGCGGCGAGTCGTCGAACCCGACCACCGACACGTCGTGCGGCACCGACAGCCCGCGCCGGCGCACCGCCCTGATCGCCCCGAGCGCCATCATGTCGCTCCCGCAGACGATCGCCGTGCAGCCCTTGTCGAGCAGCGCGCCCGCGGCCGCGTGGCCGCCCTCCACACTGAACAGCGTGTGGTGGACGAGGCTTTCGGCCTCCTCCTGGCTGCGCCCGAACACCTCGCGCATCGCCGCCGTGAAGCCCTCGATCTTGCGCAGCACCGGCACGTACCGGCGCTGCCCCACGGCCAACCCGATCCGCTCGTGGCCGAGTTCGGCCAGGTGCTGGACGGCCATCCACATCGCGGCCCGGTCGTCCGGCGAGATGAACGGCGCGTCGATCCGGTCGCTGAAGCCGTTGATCAGGACGAACGGCACCCCGCGCCCGGCGAGCCGGGCGTAGCGGTCGTGGTCGGCGGTGGTGTCGGCGTGCAGTCCGGAGACGAAGACGATGCCCGCCACGCCCCGGTCGACGAGCATCTCCACCAGTTCGTCCTCGGTGGATCCGCCCGGCGTTTGGGTGCAGAGCACGGGGGTGTAGCCGTGCCGGCTGAGCGCCTGCTCGATCACCTGGGCCAGGGCGGGGAAGATCGGGTTGCTCAACTCCGGTGTGATCAGCCCGATCAGCCCGGCGCTGCGCTGGCGCAGCCGGGTCGGCCGCTCGTACCCGAGCACGTCGAGTGCCGCCAGCACGGTCTGCCGGGTGGCGGCCGAGACGTTCGCCTTGCCGTTGAGTACGCGGGAGACGGTGGCTTCGCTGACCCCCGCCTGCGCCGCGATGTCTGATAGTCGCGCCGTAGTCACGGTCCCAGAGCCTATTGCAACCACGTCAGACCGCCCACCAGCCGGTGCTGTCCGGTGCGAGGACCGTCTCGCCGCCGTCCACCACGAGGTCGGTCGAGGCGAGCAGCAGGGTGCCGGGGGCCGCGATCCGCACCGGCTCGCCGGTGGTGTTCGCGGTGCAGACGAAGGAGCCGCGGCGGAACATCAGGGTGCCTTCGGGTCCGTCCAGCCACTCGACCTCCGTTCCGGCGCCGAGGTCGGCGTGGGCGCGGCGGACGGCCAGCGCGCTGCGGTACAGCTCCAGGGTGGAGGTCGGGTCGCCGGTCTGCGCCTCGACGCTGAGTTCGGCCCACTCGGCCGGCTGCGGCAGCCAGGACGGGCCGCCGGCCGTCGGTCCGAAGCCGTACGGGGCTTCGGTGCCGGACCACGGGATCGGGACGCGGCAGCCGTCGCGGTAGCCGTCCTGTCCGGCCTGGCGGAAGAACGACGGGTCCTGGCGCACCTCGTCGGGCAGGTCGGTGACGTCGGGCAGGCCGAGCTCCTCGCCCTGGTAGACGTAGGCGGAGCCGGGCAGGGCGAGCATCAGCAGACTCGCGGCGCGGGCGCGGCGCAGGCCGAGTGCGCGGTCGCCGGGGGTGCGGATCTGGGTGCCGAGGCCAGGCGGGTTGGCGAAGCGGGTGGCGTGCCGGGTGACGTCGTGGTTGGACAGCACCCAGGTGGTGGGGGCGTCGACGGGGCGCATCGAGTCCAGCGAGAGGTCGATCACCTCGCGCAGCGCCGCGGCGTCCCAGTCGGTGCCCAGGTACTGGAAGTTGAAGGCTTGGTGCAGTTCGTCGGGGCGGACGTAGTTGGCGGTGCGCTGGACGGTCGGGGTCCAGGCCTCGGCGACGCCGATCCGCTGGCCCGGGTACTCGTCGAGGATCTTGCGCCAGCTGCGGTAGATCTCGTGCACGCCGTCCTGGTCGAAGAACGGCATGACGTCGTTGCCGAGCAGCTTGAGCTGGTCGGCGCCGCCGAGGTCGGGCAGGCCGGGGGCCTTGACCATGCCGTGGGCGACGTCGATGCGGAAGCCGTCGACACCCATGTCGAGCCAGAACCGCAGGATCGAGCGGAACTCGTCGGCGACGGCCTGGTTCTCCCAGTTGAAGTCGGGCTGCTCGGGGGCGAACAGGTGCAGGTACCAGTCGCCGGGGGTGCCGTCCGGGTTCTCGGTGCGGGTCCAGGCGGGGCCGCCGAAGATGGACTCCCAGTCGTTGGGCGGCAGTTCGCCCTTCTCGCCCTTGCCGGGGCGGAAGTGGTAGCGGTCGCGCAGCGGGGAGGCGGGGCCCTCCCGCAGGGCGCGCTGGAACCACTCGTGCTGGTCCGAGGAGTGGTTGGGGACGAGGTCGACGATGATCCGCAGGCCCAGTTCGTGGGCGTCGCGGATGAGGGCGTCGGCGTCGAGCAGCGTGCCGAACATCGGGTCCACCGCGCGGTAGTCGGCGACGTCGTAGCCGGCGTCCGCCTGCGGCGAGGCGTAGAACGGGGAGAGCCAGACGGCGTCCACGCCGAGATCGCGGAGGTAGGGCAGGCGGCTGCGGATTCCGGGAAGGTCGCCCATGCCGTCGCCGTTGGAGTCGGCGAAGCTGCGCGGGTACACCTGGTAGATGACCGCGTCCCGCCACCAGCCTCTGGACGCGCTGACGTTCGCCTCGTGAGCGGTGTCGGCGGCAGGCCGGGAGGTGTCGGCCAGGTTCTGGGTCATGGACGGTATCCCTCGGGGATCGGAGGAGCGGGGAGCGTTGCGCGCGTGGCGTTCCGCGTCAGGCGTCACGACTTGGAGGCACCGGCGGTGAGGCCGGTGACCAGGTGGCGCTGTACCAGGTAGAAGAAGGCCGCGGACGGGATCGCGATCAGCACGGCGGTGGCGGCCATCAGGTTCCACTGCGCGTCGTGCTCGCTCACGAAGGTCTGCAGGCCGACAGCCAGCGTGTACTTGTCGGAGCTGAGCATGAACGTCGAGGCGAACGGCACCTCGGCCCAGTAGGTGAGGAACGAGTAGAAGGCGGCGACCGCCAGGCCCGGACGGGCGAGCGGGAGCACCAGCCGCCAGAAGGTGCCGAACGGGCTGAGCCCGTCGACCCGGCCGGCTTCGTCGATCTCGACCGGGATGGTGTCGAAGTAGCCCTTCAGCAGCCAGGCGCAGTACGGCACGGTGGTGGTCGAGTAGACCAGGATCAGGCCGGTGTAGCTGTCCAGCAGGCCGAGTTCGGAGAGCATCGTGTACATCGGCACGATGAGCACCGCGATGGGGAACATCTGGGTGACGAGCAGCGACCACATCAGCGGCTTGTGCCCGGGGAACTTCATCCGGGAGACGGCGTAGCCGGTGGTGGCGGCGACCAGTACGCCGAAGACGGTGGTGACGCCGGAGACCAGCAGGGCGTTGCCGAACCAGGTGAAGAAGTCGGTGTCGGACAGCACGTGCTGGTAGTTCGACAGCGTGAGCTTGTCGAGGATGTGGCCGGGGTGGAGGTAGTCGGTCTTGTCCGGCCCGAGCGAGACGAAGAGGATCCACGCGACCGGGAACAGCGCGATCAGGCCGGCCACGATCAGGGTGCCGTGGGACAGCGCCCGGGCCAGCGGGCTGCTCTCGCCGCGTCGGCGGGTCTTGGCCGGCCGGACGGTCGGGGCGGCGCTCACCGCGGGGGCCGGGCGTTCGGTGGTGGTGCTCATCGGGGTTACCTGCCTTCGTGGGTCAACTGGGTCCGGGGCCTCAGCCGTTGGCCTGCTCGTTGCGGGCGAGCCAGCGCCGGTAGAAGGCGGTGAAGACGATCAGGATGGACAGCAGGATCACGCCGTAGGCGGCGGACTGCGCGTAGTCCCGGGGGATCTGGCCGAAGCCGAGGCGGTAGGCCCAGGTGACCAGCAGCTGGGCGTCGGGCGCGCCGGTGCCGAAGAGCAGGAAGATCACGTTGAACTGGTTGAACGTCCAGATCACACCGAGCAGTACGACGGTGGAGGAGACGGAGCGCAGCCCCGGCATGGTGACGTGGCGGAAACGCTGCCAGGGCGTGGCGCCGTCCATCTCGGCGGCCTCGTACAGCTCGGCCGGGATCGACTGCAGGCCGCCGAGCAGCGAGATCATCATGAACGGCACGCCGGCCCAGGTGTTGACGAGGATCGCGGCCGCCTTCTGCGCCCACGGATCGGTGAGCCAGCCGGGCTCGGGCAGGTGCAGGGTGGAGAGGATGGTGTTGACGACGCCGCCGTCGGAGAGCATCAGGCGCCAGGAGAAGACGGTGACGAAGGTGGGCACGGCCCAGGGCAGGATGAGCAGCATCCGGTAGGCGGCGCGCCCGCGCAGCTTCTTGTTGAGCAGCAGGGCGAGGCCGAGGCCGAGGGTGTAGTGCAGGAAGACGCAGATCGCCGTCCAGGCGATGGTCCAGACGAAGTGCGACCAGAAGCGGTCGTACGAACCGGGGCCCCAGAGGATGTCGGCGTAGTTGTGGAAGCCGACGAATCCGTAGCTGGACGGGATCTCGTTGACGCCGATCGTGCGGGCGACGTTGAGGCTGTTGGCGTCGGTGAGGGTGAGCCAGACGCCCTCGACGAGCGGGTAGAGCACCAGCACGCCGAGCACCAGCACGACCGGGGCGATCATCGCGTAGGCGTACCAGTGCTTGGCGTAGGAGCGCTTGACGCGTTCCAGGAGACTCGGACGCTGCTCGCGCTCCCGGCTGCCCTTGCCGGTGGCGCCCTGCACGGCGACTGACATCGTTTGCACCTTCTCGGGGGGGTTCTCGGGCTCCGGGGAGTCCTCGGGGGAGCCGAACGGCCCGGCCGCCGGGGTGACGGACGACGGCGGACGACTGACAGCTGATGGGATCCGTTCGCTGTGGTCGTTCGCCGTCATCCGTCGGCCGGCAGGCCGGGCCCGGGGACTACTTGGCGAAGCCCGGCAGGAGCTTGGCGTAGTCGGTGGCGACGGTGTTCAGCGCGTCCTGGGTGCCGGTGCCCTGGGTGGCCTTGCCCAGGTTGGTGCCGAGCGAGGCGAACAGCGAGCTGTACTCGGGCAGTTCGGGGCGCGGCTTGGCGCTGTTCAGGATGCTCTGGAAGCCGGCGATGCCGGGGTCGGCCTTGACGTCGGCGGTGAAGGCGTCGGAGCGGGTCGGCAGGGTGGAGTTCTTCTGCGCGATGAACGCCTGGCTCTCGGCCGAGGTCATGAAGGCGGCGAACTTCTCGGCGGCGGCCTTGTGGGCCTTGTCCGCGCCGGCGTAGACGGAGATGTTGTGACCGCCGGTGGGGGCGCCCGCCTTGCCGGCCGAGCCGGCGGGGACGGCGGCGATGCCGAGGTTGGTCTTGTCGGCGAAGGCCGAGCCCTTGTAGATGTTGGTGATCTCCCAGGGGCCCTGGATGATCGCCGCGACCTTGCCGCTGTTGAAGGCGTCCATCATGTGGGCGTAGGCGTCGGTGGTCACGTCGGCCTTGGCGGTGCCGGGCGAGGTGAACATCGTCTTGTAGGTGTCGACGGCCTTGACGGCCTCCGG
The DNA here is from genome assembly GCF_000719705.1 of Streptomyces sp. NRRL S-350. Taxonomy (GTDB): domain Bacteria; phylum Actinomycetota; class Actinomycetes; order Streptomycetales; family Streptomycetaceae; genus Kitasatospora. The sequence goes on from NZ_JOHO01000038.1 coordinate 7,927, forward strand.
CGAGGTGATGGTGATCTTCTTGCCGGCGGCGTCGACGGTGTCGGTGCCCTCGCCGAACAGGAACGGCATCGCGTAGTAGCCGTCGGCGGCCTTCAGCCAGAAGCCGTCCACGCCGGCCTTCTCCTTGACGGCGGCGGCGTCGGCCTTCAGCTCGTCCCAGGTCTTCGGGGCCTCGGTGATGCCGGCCTTGGTGAACAGCTCCTTGTTGTAGAGCAGGCCGAGGGTGTCGGTCACCAGCGGGACGCCGTACAGCTTGCCCTCGTACTTGGCCTGCTGGATCAGGCTCGGCTGGAAGGCGGAGGTGTCGGCGGCGGCCGGGGTGCCGTCGAGCGGCTCCAGGTAGCCGGCCTTGGCGAAGGCGGCGGTCCAGCCGACCTCGGAGCGGAACACGTCCGGAGCGCCCTTGGCCCCCATGGCGGTCTGGAGCTTGTTCTGCGCCTGGTCGAACGGCACGTTGACGAAGTCGACCTTGACGTTCGGGTTGGCGGCCTCGAACTTCTTGACGAGCTCCTGGTAGTTCGGCGCCTCGTTGGTGGCGTTCGAAGTGTCCCAGTACGTGAGGGTGACCGGCCCGTCGGCCTTGCCGTCCGAGCTGGAGCCGCTGCTGCCACAGGCAGCCATCGAGACCGCGAGGGCCACAACGAGGGCAGAGGCCGCGATGCCACGCCGCATGAGAACTCCTTGGGAGGGTGGGGGTGCCCGAGATGTTCGGAGACAGGCGCATAATGGCTGCCTCGTGCCGACCGCACCGTTGCTGCCGTCGGGCTCGGGAAGGAAGTTAACAGCGGTGAAAGATCGACGGAAAGTCCTTGCAGCAAGTTTCTGCAAGAAACGGGGATCGTTACATCCGCGTGTCCTGGGCGTTGCCACCCGGTAGTTGATCCGGCGCCGATTGCCCCGGTTCGCCCGATTCACTCCGGCCCCCGGGCGGCCGTCCGACCACCCTGCGTGGCCGGGAGCCTCCTGCCGCAGACTGGACGCATGCGAATCAGAGCCGTCACCGGGGACGAACTCCCGCTTCTCGCCGAGCTGGAACGGGCCGCCGGGGCGCCCTTCGCCGCGATCGGCATGCCGGAGATCGCCGAGGACGAACCCCCGACGCCGGAGCAGCTGGCCCACTATTCGGACCGGGGCGTCGCCCTGGTCGCCGAGTGCCCGGGCGGAGCGCTCGCCGCCTACCTGCTGGCCGAACCGGTGGACGGCGCGCTGCACATCGAACAGGTCTCCGTCCACCCCGACCACGCGCGCCGCGGCATCGGCCGGGCGCTGATCGAGCACCTCGCCGGCACCACCGACGCGCCCGCGCTCACCCTCACCACCTTCGCCGCCGTCCCCTGGAACGCGCCCTACTACGCGCGCTGCGGCTTCCGCCCGCTGGCCGACGACGAACTCACCCCGGGCCTGCGCGAGATCCGCCGCCGGGAGGCCGAGCACGGCCTGGACCGCTGGCCCCGGCTCTGCATGCGCCGGGACCTCCGGCCGTGACGGGTCGGCCCGGGCCGGGCCCCGCCGACCACGGCGCGAGGCCGTGACCTACCGGTCCGTCCCCAGCCGCAGCACGGTCGTCGAGCGGAACTCCTCCCCCGGCCGCAGCACCGTGCTCGGGAACGCCGGGTGGTGCGGGGAGTCCGGGAAGTGCTGGGTCTCCAGCGCGACCCCGGCGAACGGCCCGTACGGGACTCCGCTCGCGCCGGTGACCGCGCCCTGGAACTTGTTCGCCGTGTAGACCTGGATGCCCGGCTCGGTGGTCAGCACCTCCAGGGTGCGGCCGCTGACCGGGTCCTCCAGCAGCGCCGCCCGCGCCGGAGTGCCGTCCGCCGGCCGGGGGCGCAGCACCCAGTTGTGGTCGTAGCCGCCGGGCCCGGCCAGCTGCGGGTGCGGGTCGTGCACCGACTTGCCGATCGGCGTGGCCACCGTGAAGTCGAACGGCGTGCCCGCCACCGGTTCGGTCCGCCCGTACGGGATCTGCCGCTCGTCAGCCGGGGTGTACTCGTCGGCGTCGAGGGTGAGCAGGTGGCCGAGGACGTCGCCGTTGCCTTCACCCGCGAGGTTGACATAGGCGTGGTTGGTCAGGTTGACGACGGTCGGTTTGCCGGTGACGGCCCGGTAGGCGATCACCAGTTCGCCGTCGGCGTCCAGCGTGTACGTGACGGTGACGTCCAGCGCGCCCGGGAAGCCCTGGTCCCCGTCGGGGCTGTGCAGCCGCAGCCGCACTCCGCCCTCGACCGGCTCCGCCGTCCACATCCGGTGCGCGAAGCCGTCCGGGCCGCCGTGGATGGTCATGCCACCGCCGGTGCCGGCGAGCTGGTGCTCCTCGCCGTCGATGGTGACCGACGAGCGGTCGATCCGGTTGGCGTACCGGCCCACCACGGTGCCGTAGTGCCGTGCCGGCCCGAGGATCTGGGCCAACTCGTCGGTGGACAGCAGCAGTTGCGCGGAGCGCCCGGAGCGGTCCGGAGCGCTCAGGGTGTGCAGGGTGGCGCCGAGGGTGAGCACGCTCGCCTCGTACGGGCCCGCCGTCAGCGTCCAGCGCCCGATCGCGGCGCCCGCGCCCGAGCGGTCGAGGGGTTCGTGCCGCACGCTGGTGGCCTCGCTCGCCATGGCCTGCTCCTCACTGGCGTCGGCGGCGCACCGCGACCGCCCGGTTCCTGGTCCGTCGAGGGCTCGCCGCGGCAGCCCCGTGTCCGTCAGCCTAGCGACGGCGGGGGTGACGGGGGGCGCTTCCACACCCGCGCGCGCCGCCGGTGCGCGACAGCCGCCCGTACGGGGCAACCGGCCGTCGAACCCCGGGACCGGCACGGACACCCCGCCACCGCCGTACGCGACGCCGCACGGCCGCCCCCGGGCGGCGCCGCCTACTCCTGCTCCCCCTGCTCCTCCTCCGGCCGGGTGGCCTCCCGCTGCTGCGCCCCCAGTCCGAGCGCCGAGGCCAGCCCGTCCGGCCCGCTGCCCGCCTTGCGGTATACCGCTGCCAGCCGCCGGTTGACCAGGCTGATGTGCACCCCGAGCTCCTCCGCGATCCGCTGCGGCGGCACGCCCTGCACGGCCCGCTTGGCGACGTCCCACTCCGGCCTGCTGAGCGTCTCCAGCGTGTCCTGGACGTCGCGCAGCCCCAGCCGGTTGGGCCGCAGGCCGTAGTTGGCCAACTCCCGCCGCGCCTGGTCGACCAAGCCCTCCGCCGAGCAGTGCTGGGCCAGTTCGATGCCCTGGTACAGGTGCTCCTGGGCGTCCTCCAGCCGTCCGACCCGGCGCAGCGCGGCCCCGAGGTCGACCAAGGCGGCGGCGTGCTCGTAGCCGGCCGGGGACTGCCCGAGGTGCATCACGGCCTGCTCCAGCAGCTCGACCGCCTGCTGCCCGTCCTCGATCCGCGCCTGCAGCCGCAGCGCGCTGCCGATCGCCGAGGCGGTGCCGAAGGCGCGCGCGTCCCGGACGGCCTTCTGGGCGTAGTCGCGCGACCGTTCCGGCTCGTCGTCCGCGATCGCGACGGCGAGGTGACCGGCCCAGGGCGCCCAGACGGTGTTGCGCCAGCCGCGGACCTCCAGCTGGGAGCCGGCCTCGGTGAGCGCCGCCGCCGCTCCCGCGTGCCGGCCCTTGGCGATCAGCAGCTTGCCGTACAGCGAGGCCGCGTCCGGCAGCACCATCGCGGTGGCGTGGTACGGCGGGTGGAAGCCGAAGTCGTTGGCGAGCTCCCAGGCCTCCTCGACCCGGCCGCGGGCGATCAGGGTGTCCACCAGCACGCCGACGGCGTCCCAGGCCAGCGGCAGCTTCTTCCCGATCCGCTCGGAGATGCGGTGAGCCCGGCGGAGGAAGTCCTCCGCCTCGGCGAGCAGGCCGCGGCGGAACCGGGCCAGCCCCATCAGGAAGTACGCGAAGCCCCGGTGGGCACCGCTCCAACCGGCCAGCTCGAACTGGATGATGGCGTCCGCGGCCAGCCGCTCGGCCTGGGCGACGCGGTCGTTGTAGATGTACGTGAGGCCGAGCATCGAGGGCAGTTCGAAGCCCCAGGTGGTGTCCGTCCAGCCGAGGCCCTTGGGCAGCCGGCCGCCTTCCAGGACCTCGTCGGCCAGCGCGAGCGCCTCGGTGGAGGGCTCGCCGCGCAGGGTGAGGTCCCAGGCCCGCATGACGAGCACGGCCCGGTCCGCGGCCTCGCGGCCGGTCAGGCTGCGGCACATCTCCCCGAGCCGGGCGGAGCGGCCGGGGCCGTCCTCCTCGGACTTGCGGAAGGCGTGCCACATGAACGAGGCGGCCTGGAGCCGCTGCCGCCCGGCCGGGTCGTCGGTCACCACGGCCTCGTCCTGGCAGACCAGGGCGGCCTGGCGCAGTTCGCCGCTGTGGGCGAGCACCTCGGACAGCCGGAAGGTGGCGTCCACCCGCAGTTCGGGGCGCAGCGGCCCCTCGTCGGGGTCGAGGGCGAGCTTGAGCTGGTTGACGGTGGCGCCGGGGTCGGTGAGCAGTGCGGAGCAGCCGAGCTCGTACATCACCTCGGCCTTGATCTCGTCGGCGGGCGGTTCGTTGAGCGCTCGGTGCAGGCAGCGCTGGGCGGCTTCGGGGGCGCCGATCAGCTGGTGTTCGACGGCGGCGCGGCGCAGTTTCTTGACGATCCGGTCGTCGCCCTCGCCGGAGTGGGTCTCGACCAGGTGGCGGGAGGCGGCGAGCAGGCCGAGTCCGGCGTTCTCGATCTCGGCGGCGGCGATGCCGTGCATGCCGAGTCGGGTGGCGTCCGGCATGGTGTTGTAGATGGAGCTGGCGATCAGCGGGTGGACGAACTCCAGGTTGCCGTTGGGCGACTGGGTGAGCACGCGCTGCTTGCGCAGCTGTTTGATGGAGTCGCGGGCTCCCTCGGTGCTCTGGGTGGAGATGCGGGTGGCGAGGTCGACCCGGATGTCGGTGCCGAGCATGGCGCAGGCCCAGGCGAAGCGCAGGGTGGCGGCGCCGAGCCGGTCCAGCCAGCTCTTGAGGGTCATGCCGGTGGCGTCGACGGCGAGTTCGCGCAGTTGGCGGGAGTTCTCCTCGACCGGTTCGAGCTCCTGGTCGCGGACCTGGTCGAGCAGGGCGACGGCCTCGAAGGGGTTGCCGTTGACGACGTTCCAGAACTCGTAGCAGAAGGCGTCCTCGGCCTTGTCGCCGAGTTCGGCGCGGATCATGTCGGTGACGGAGTTCAGGTTGAGGCGGTTGAGTTCGTGCCGGCGGCCCTTGAGGGCGAGGACGTCGCGGCGGAGTTCCTGGTTCGGGGTCGGCCAGTCGTTCTTGTCCTCGCGGAAGGCGAAGACGAGCAGGACGGGCAGTTCACCGGAGCGGACGGCGAACTTGGTGAGCCAGGAGAGGGATTCCCCGTCCGCCCAGTGCAGGTCGTCGACGATCATCACCATCGGCGCGCGGCGCGGCGCGAGCTGGGTGAGCACGTAGTCGAGGCCGTCGCGCACGCCCTGCGGGTCGAGGCGGCGGGCGCCGGCCCGGGGCTGCTTGAGGCCCATGGCCGGTCCGACGACCTCCTCCCAGGTGCCCATGACCTGGCGGAACTCGTCCGGCTTCAGGTCGCTGAGCACGGGCTGGAGGAGTTGGCGCAGCACGTGGTACGGCTCCTTGAACTGCCGTTCGCCGCCTCGGGCGAACAGCACGGTCGCACCTTCGCGGAGCTTGGCGATCCGCCGGACCTCGTGCAGCAGGCTGGTCTTGCCGATGCCCGGGCGGCCGGAGAATGCGAGCAGGTCGCCGATCTCGGTGCCACCGGCGGCGAATTCGCGGCAGAGCCGGTCGACGGCGGCCTCCACCGACCGCAGTTCGGCGTCACGGTCACGCAGCCGGACCCGGGCCGCGGCACCCTCGCCGTCCCGGCCGGAACCAGCTCCCGCCCGGAGTTCGTTCTTCTGCTCGGTCACCGTCGCGCCTCCGCCTCGCCCGATCGCGTCACAGCTCCATCACTGCGTGGAGCCGAGGTTAGCGCTGCGTGGGCCTCGGCGTGCGGCATTCGTGCTGGCTGGGACGGGCGGCGAGGGTTCGGACCGGTTGCCAAGGGCAATTGCCCTATATCTCTAACGTCCGATCATTACATCCGATACCCTACGGCCCTCGGGGCGCGGATGATCTTGCCTGACACACCCTCACCATCTTCGCACCGCCACGTCAACTCCCCCACGACCACTGCTCGAACACAAGCGCCCCCACCCTTCGCTGCACCGGGAGTCCGATGTCTGACGACAGCTCACTTCAGATTCCGTTCCCGCACCGCCGCAGTCCGCACGGCCCGTACGCCACCGCACTGCACCGCGACTGGCTGATCCGCCACCCCCTGCTCCCCGACGCCGACCACCCCGGCTACGCACACTGGGAAGTGGTGGACCTCGCCGCGCTGGGCTACCCTGACGCCGGCCCGGACGAACTCGCCCTGGCCGCCGACCTGATGGGCTTCTACTTCCTCTTCGACGACCAGTTCGACGGCCCGCTCGGCCGCAGCCCCTCCGAGGTCGCCCCGATCTGCGAGCGGCTGATCGCCGTGCTGCACGGTGCCCGCCCCGACCAGGACTCCGCCGTCGAGACGGCCTTCGCCGACCTGTGGAACCGCAGCGTGCACGGCATGCCCGCGCGCTGGCAGGCGCGCGCCGCGTACAACTGGGAGTACTACCTCGCCAGCCACCCGGCCGAGGCGGCCGGCCGGATCTCCACCCGCCCCCCGGACCGGGACGGCTACCTCGAACTCAGACGGGGAACCGCGGCGATGGAGACCATCTTCGACATGGTCGAGCGACTCGGCCAGTTCGAGGTGCCCGCCGCCGTCCTGCACCACCCGGTGCTGCGCCAACTCCGCCAGCTGGCGGCGGACATACCGTCACTCAGCAACGACGTGCAGTCCTACCCGCTGGAGGCGCCGCGGGGCGACGTCAACAACCTGGTCATGATCGTCCAGCGCGAGCGCCGCTGCTCTGCCGAAGAGGCCTGCGCGGCGGTCATCGCGGAGGCCCAGCTGATGGTCGAACGCTGCGCCGAACTGCACGGCCGGCTCCCCGACGTCTACCGCGAGTTGGGCCTGTCCAGGATCGAACGCGCGATCGCCCAGCGGTACGCGGACGGACTGGTCACCTGGCTGGCCGGCTACCTCAACTGGGAGGCCCGCACCGGCCGTTACCACGCGGTCTGACACCCGCCCCGGCCGACGGGCGCACCGACCGGGGCAGCCGGCCGGCGATGCCGCCACGCCCGCGAGGACGGCCGTGCCCGCGATACCGCCGCGCCCGCAGGGACGGCCGGACCAGGCACCCTCCGTACCGGCCGGACGCACGGACCCCAGCCGCGCCGGGCAACCGGCACGAGGGCGCCCCCCGGCCGGACGAGGACACCGTGGCGCACCACTTCCACGCCTTCGGCGGAGATGTGGGGCGGGAGACCGGATCCGGTCTCCCGCCCCACCGCCACTCCCCGCGGCGGGCATGCGGACAAATCGCCTGGTTCGTGATCCAAGCACATGAATCCCGCCATTTTCCCGACGCGCCGCCGACATGCCCGGACGACCCCCGCCAACGCCGTAGACAGGACTCCCCGAGCCCTCACCCGTCACCGGGAGTCCCGCATGACCATCGCCACCGCCAAGCTCAGCGACCCCGTCGTCCGCGACCTCGTCACCGCGATCAACGCGGGCGACCGCCAGTCCTTCGTCAGCCTGCTCGCCGACGGCGCGACCATGTCCGACGACGGCTCCGACCGGGATCCGGCCGAGTGGATCGACCGCGAGATCTTCACCGTCCACGGCCGGATGGACGTCCAGAGCGAGTCGGACGGCGGCCGGGCACTGGTCGCCAACTTCACCAACGACACCTGGGGCGAGATGCGCACCGTCTGGCGCTTCACCCTCGACGGCGGGAAGGTCAGCCGCTTCGAGACCGGCCAGGCGTGACGCCCCGCGGCGCCCGGCTCAGGACAGCCCCAGGCACTCCCGCACCGCGCGGATCAGGTTCCGCGAGCGGACGTCCCCGGTCACGCCCGGCTGCATGCCGTTGGTGACGTAGCCGAAGCCCAGGCCCAGCTCCGGGTCGGCGAAGCCCAGCGAACCGCCCCGCCCCGGGTGCCCGAAGCTCGCCGGGGAGGCCATCGGCGCGGTCGGGCCGTGCCGCCAGAAGCCCAGGCCGAAGGTGGAGTTGACGATCAGCACCCGGTCCGGGCCGCTCACCGCCGGCCCGACCGCGCGGGCCAGCACCTCGGGCCCGAGCAGCGGCGGCAGCAGCGCGCCCGAGCCGTCCTGGCGGTCGGCCGCGCCGATCAGCGCCGCGTAGAACCGGGCAAGCGACCGGGCGGTGCCGATGCCGCCGGCCCCGGGGATCTCGGCGGCCTGCACCGCCGGGTCGTTGAGGTCCACGGTGGTGCGCACCGAGGCGAAGGCCCGTGCGGTCAGCGAGGACGGATCCTGGTAGGCGTCCCGGACGGACTGCTTGGGCCGCAGCCGCAGCCCGCTCGGGCCGGTCCGGGCCGCCTCCGGGGCGGGCAGGTCGACCAGCTTGCCGACTCTCGGCGCGGCTCCGGCCGGCAGCCCGATCCACAGGTCGAGTCCGAGCGGCCGGGCGATCTCCTCGGCGAAGTACTGTCCGACCGTCCGACCGGTCACCCGCCGCACCACCTCGCCGACCGACCAGCCGAAGGTGTACGGGTGGTAGCCGTGCGCCGTCCCCGGCTCCCAGGCGGGCGCCTGCGCGGCAACGGCAGCAGCCGCACGCTCCCAGGTCAGCACGTCCTCCAGCCGCAGCGGCACGTCCAGCACGGGCACCCCGACCTCGTGCGAGAGCAGCCAGCGCACCGGCACCCCGCCCTTGCCGGCCGCGGCGAACTCCGGCCAGTACGAGGCCACCGGCGCGTCCAGGTCGAGCAGGCCGCGTTCGACGGCGAGCAGCGCGGTGGCCGCGGTCAGCCCCTTGGTGACCGAGCGCATTACCTGCGCGGTGTCCGCCGTCCACGCCACCGCGGGCGCGGGCCGCCCGCCGACCTCGGGCCGGGCGTCGCCGCCCCACAGGTCGACCACCTTGCGGCCGCGCACGTACAGCGCGAAGGCCGCGCCGAGTTCGCCGTACTCGGCGAAGTTCCGCGCGAAGGCCGCCCGGACGGGCTCGAACCCCTCGGCCGCCTCACCCCAGATCTCCACCACAGCCCGCCCCTGCCGCCCTCGACCGTCCTGACCGTCCTGGTTCACCCGCGTTCGAAAGTCGTGGAAATCCGTTCGAACCGAGCCCGGTAACCCTAACCTGTCCGTCATGACCGACCCCGCCGAAGAACTGCTGGACATCGTCGACGAGCACGACCGGGTGATCGGGACCGCCCTGCGCGGCGAGGTCTACCGGCGCGGCCTGACCCACCGCTGCGTCTTCGTCCTGGTCCGCGACCCGGCCGGACGGATCTTCGTCCACCGCCGCACCGACACCAAGCTGTTCGCCCCCGGCGCGTACGACATGTTCGTCGGCGGCGTGGTCGGCTCCGGCGAGAGCTACGCCGACGCCGCCGTCCGCGAGGCCGAGGAGGAGCTCGGCGTCCGGGGCATCACCCCGCGCCCGCTGTTCAAGTTCCTCTTCCGGGAGCCCGACGGCGGCCGGCTCACCTGGTGGTGCGACACGTACGAGGCCGACTGGGCGGGCCCGGTCGCGCCGCAGGAGTCCGAGGTCGCCTGGCACGCCTGGCTCACCCCCGAAGAACTCGCCGACCGCCTCACCCGGGACACCTTCGTCCCCGACGGCATCGAGGCCTACCGCCGCTACCTGGAGCTCCGGAGCGCGTAGGCCCCCGCCTCCGGACGCACCGACCCCGACGCCGTACGCCCCCGGACGCACGGGCCCGGACGCCGTAGGCCCCCGGAGCCCCGCCGGATAGGGTGGCGCGCATGCCCTCCCGCACGCCGCCCCCGACGGCCGACCGCGCAGCACGGACCTCCGCACCCGACCGGGCCGCGCCGGTCGAGCGGCCGCGCCGGCGGCTGAGCGTGGACGAACGACGGGAGCAGCTGATCGCCGTGGCGCTGGAGCTGTTCAGCCGGCGCCCGCCGGAGGAGGTGTCGATCGACGACATCGCCGCCGCCGCGGGCGCCTCCCGGCCGCTGGTGTACCACTACTTCCCCGGCAAGCAGGCGCTGTACGAGGAGTCGCTGCGGCGGGCCGGGCAGGAGCTGTCGGCCCGTTTCGAGGAGCCCATGGAGGGGCCGCTGTCGGAGCGGCTGTACCGGGTGATGGGCCGCTACCTGGACTTCGTGCAGAGCCACGGGCCGGGCTTCGCCGCGCTGCTGCGGGGCGGCTCGGTGGCGGCCAGCGCGGGTACGTCGGCCGTGATCGACGAGGTGCGCCGGGCGGCCCAGGAGCAGATCCTGGCCCATCTCGCGCTCCCGTCGTCCAGTCCCGGACTGCGGTTGACGGTCCGGGCGTGGATCGCCAACGCCGAGATCACCTCGCTGGAGTGGCTGGTCGAGCGCTCGGTGCCACTGGAGGAGCTGCAACTGCACCTGGTGCAGGAGTTCGTGGCGGCGCTCGTCCTGACCGCCGCCCGTGAGCCGGAGCTCGCCGCCGAGCTCGCCTCCTTCTTCGCCGACGAGCGCCCGCAGGGGCCGGCCGGGCGCCTGGTACGGGACCTCGCCGGGCTGTTCGCCGTTCCCGGGATGCTCGACGCGGTCACCGCGCTCGCCGCCGGGGGCCCGGACGAGCCCTCCCCGCAGGACGCCGGGCCCTGACCGCGGGAAGCCCGGCCCTCCCCTCAGGATGGCGAGCCGGCCCCGCGATGCGTCGCCCCCGCCCCGCAGGCCGCCGCCGAGGCCGCGTCGGCACGATCGCCCGAGTGATCATCGGGTGATCCTGCGGTTCGGTCAGGACAGTGGCCTCTGATAGGAATGGGCAGGGATCAGACGGCACGCCGCCGCGGCGGGCCCGGTCCCACTCGAACCACCGACGGCAGACGGAGCAGAGCGGGGGGCTCACCAGTTGACCCAGGACGTCCAGTTCAGTGCGCAGGCCAACCCCTTCGCGGCAGCCGAGCAGGTCTGCGCCACCCTCGGCACGCTCACCGACGCCCTCTTCGACGAGCACACCTCGCGCCACCCGGCGGCCTCGCTGAGCGCCCTGGACACGGCCGCGCACCCCGCCGCCGAGGCGCTGTTCGGCCTGCCGCTGGCCCCCAACGGGCCGGTGCACGCCACCCTCGACCGGCTCGGCACGGTGGTCACCGCCGGCACCGCCCGGCCGGGCACCGGCGCACCGCTCGCCGACCGGGTGATCGCCGCGCTCCAGGCCCGCTACGGCGGCGGGGCAGTGCGCGGTGCCATCGCCGACCGGGGCACCACCTCGGCCGCGCTGTTCCAGCTCCCGGTCACCGGCGAGTTCGCCGACGCCAAGCTGCGCCCGCCGTTCGCCCCGGCGCTGGCCGCCCTGGCGGCCGGGCAGCAGACCAGGCAGCCGGTCGAACTGCCCACCGGCGCGGGCACCGAGGTCCGGCTCGTCGTCCCGCCCGGCTTCCACCCGCTGACCTCCCCGGGCGGGCCCCCCGGGGCCACCGCCCGTACGGTGCCCCCGCTGCCCGCCGACGCGGATCGGACCGACGGCGCCGCCCCGGCCACCGTGGCGGCGGCCCGGGAGCTGACCGGCCACCTGGCCGAGGTCGCCGAGGAACTGTTCGGCGCCACCGGCCGCGAACCGCGCCGCGACTTCGCGGTGATCTCCGCAACCCTCACCGACCTGATCCACGACGCGGGCGTCGTGTACGCGGGCGTCTGCGCCCTGGAGCGGGACGGCCGTACGTCGGACGCCGCCCTCGTCGTCTCGCTCGCCCGGCACCCGCTGCCGATCACCGCGCTCGCCACCGAACTGGCCACCGTCCGGCGGCACGCCGAGGTGTGGACGGTCCTGCTGCCGGCCGGGCCGGCCGCCGTCCTGGTCGAGGGCCGGACCGTCCCGGTGCCCGGCCCGCTGGCCGCCGACGGGCAGCGGCGCTGGGTGGTCACCTCGGCTGTCCAGGCCTTCGTCCCGCTGCCGGACGGCCGGACGGTGCTGTGCGTGCAACTGTCGACGGCGCAGCCCGAGGACTGGGAGCTGTACACCGAGGCGTTCGCGGAGGTGCTGAAGAGCGTCCAGTTCGGCTGGGACGGCGAGTCCGCCCCGGCCATGGGCGCACCCGCTGCCGTACCGGTGGCCGAGCCCGCCCCGACGCCTCCGCCCTTCGCGCCGTCGTCCTCGTCCTCGCCCTCGCCCGCGCCCGTCGAGGAGGAGCCGTCGGACGAGTCGGAGGAAGTGCCGGTGCACCTGCGCGGCACGCCGGTGCGCGTACCTCCGGCGGACTTCAACCCCTTCGCGCCGGTCGTCGAGGCCCCCGCCGCCGAGGCCCCCGCCGAGGTCGCACCGACCGAGGAGTCGCCGCGCAAGGGCACGCCGGTCATGGTCCCACCGCCGGACTTCAACCCCTTCGCCATGACGGGCCTCGCGTCGACGCCGGCCGACGCGCCCACCGCCCAGCCCGCCGGGGCGGCCGTCGCCGACCCCTTCGGTACGACGGTCGCCGGCGAGCAGAAGAACGATCCGTTCGGCACCACCCTCGCGTCGCAGGGGCCGGGTGTCCCGCCTCCGCCCGCGGCCCCGCCGGTCGTCCCGGCTCGGGCCGTGGCGGAGAGTGCCGCGGAGAGTGCGGCCGAGCCGGAGGAGTCGCCGCGCAAGGGCACGCCGGTCATGGTCCCGCCGCCGGACTTCAACCCCTTCGCCATGACGGGCCTCCCGTCGACGCCGGCGGAGGAGCCGGAGGCCGCGACCGAGGCGCCGCCGGAGCACCGCCCCTTCGGCTGAGCCGCGGAGGCCCAGGAGGCCCAGGAGATCCAGGAAGCCACGGAGGCTGCCGAGCTGCGCGCGCGCTCAGCCATCACCCGCCACCGGCCACCGGCCCCAACCGCCCTGCGGAGAAACCGCGTTGGCCGGTCATCGCCAACCGCTCGGCAGACCGGCCGAAGCCGCCCTCAGCCCGCGCGCCGGGCCAGGTGCACCACGTCCGGCACTCCGCGCGGCACCGGGATCTCGTGCGTCACCACGTCCGAGAACCCCGCCGCCCGGAGTGCCTCCTCGAAGGCCGTCGACGGCTGTGCGCTCCATACCGCGAGCACCCCGCCCGCCTGCAGCCGGTGCCACAGCACCGCGAGGCCGTCCGCGCCGTACAGCCCGTTGTTGGAGTCGGTGACGGTCCAGTCCGGCCCGTTGTCGATGTCCAGGCACAGCGCGTCGTAGCGCTCGCCGTCCGCCGCCGCGAGGTACTCCAGCAGGTCGGTGTGGAGCACCGTGACCCGGTCGTCGTCGAGCGCGCCGCCCGAGAAGGCGCCGAGCGGGCCGTTGCGGTGCCAGTCGATGATCGCGGTCTCCCGCTCGACGATGGCGATCCGCCCCCAGCGCGGCTCGGCCACCGCGTACGCCAGCGAGAAGCCGACACCGAGTCCGCCGATCAGCACGGCCGGCCGCTCGACCCGGCGACCGTTGCGGTCCAGCTCGTCCAATGCCGCCTGGATCAGCAGCCGCTCCGAGCGTCCGTCGGCGGTGTCCATCAGGAAGCAGCCGTTGGCGATGATCTCGAAGTGCCGACCGCGCTGCCGTAGCACCACCTCGCCGAACGGTCCCTCCCGTCGGTCGAGCGTGACGACGGCCTCGGGGCCGTCCCGCTCGGGCAGTGCGGTGGTCATCCGTCCTCCTCGGCGACTCAGGGCGAACTCGGGTGAACTCGGGTGAACTGAGGCGACTCTTCGCTCCAGGCCCGTCCCGGTGCGGCCAGGAGACCGTCCCGGTGCGGACGAGTACCCGCCCGACAATAGCCGAGTCCGCCCCGCACCCGTCAGGTCGTGATCAGCACCCCCGCGTACGAGACGCCCGCGACGACCACCCAGGAGCCGAGCCCGAGCAGGGCGATCCGCCCGCCGGTCCGGACCATGGTCGGCAGGTGCACCGCGCTGCCGAGCCCGAACAGTGCGGCGGCCAGCAGCAGTTCCTGGGCGTCCCCGGCCAGGCCGAGCACCCGCTCCGGCAGCACCCCGGTGGTCCGCAGGACGATCATCGCGAGGAATCCGGCGACGAACAGCGGCACGATCGGCGGGCGGCTCCCGGCCTTCACCGAACTGCCGGCCGACACCGCACCGACGGTCCCGGCTCGGGCCGCGCCCGCACGAAGGTTCCGCCGCACCGCGACGGCCACCCCCGCGACCAGAGGCGCCAGCAGCACCACGCGCATCAGCTTGACCAGCACCGCCTCGCGCAACGCCCCGGCCCCGCCGGTCTGTGCGGTGGCAACCACCTGCCCGACGTCGTGCACGCTCGCGCCGACCCAGCGACCGAACTCCACCTCGCCGAGCCCGAGCGGCTGCTGGAGCAGCGGCAGGACGGCGATCGCCAGCGTCCCGCACAGGGTGACCAGCGCGACCGAGGCCGCGACGTCCTCCTCCTCGCTGCCGGCCGCCTGGCTGACCGCACCGATCGCCGACGCCCCGCAGATCGAGTAGCCGGTGGCGACCAGCAGCGGCTGATCCCCGGGCAGGCCGAGCCGCCGCCCCAGCCAGAGCGTGCCCGTGAAGGTGGCCGCGACCACGGCGAGCACCATGGCGACGGTGGCCCAGCCGAGACCGATCACGTCGCCCAGGCTGAGTTTGAGGCCGAGCAGCACGATCCCGAGCCGCATCAGCCGCTTCCCGGCCGTGGACAGCCCCGGCCGGGCGACGCCGCGGACCACCGGGCGCAGCCCCGGCAGGTGGGCGGCCGCCATGCCCAGCACGACGGCGGCGGTGAGCTTGGGCACGGCCGGTACGGTCGCGTGGACGGCGATCGCGGCGGCCACCCCGAGGGCCGCGAGCAGCAGCCCGGGGGCGTCGCCGCCCATCGGGGGCAGCGAGCGGGTACGGGCAGCGCGCTGCCGGAGGGTCAGTGCCACGCCGCCGCTCACTGCTCCCGGTCGGCGGGCAGCCGGTAGACCCGCCGGATGCTGGTGCCGAGGCGCGAGACGTCCGCGCCGTACACGTGGATGGAGATGGCCGTGGTGCTGCAGGCGTTGCGCACCAGGTGGATGTCGCCGGGCGGGGCGAAGGCGGCGACGGTGCCGGCCGGGCCGGTCACGTGCTCGGTCTCGACCAGCCGGGCGGTGCGTCCCTCGGACACCAGCCGGTAGCGGGTCTCGCTCTCCTGGCCCCGGTGGACGCCGGCCACGCACCAGGAGACGTGGTCGTGGATCGGGGTCCGCTGTCCGGGCAGCCAGACCAGGGCGACGACGGAGAAGCTGCCGTCCTCCTCGGCGTGCAGGACGTGCTGGCGGTAGTGCTGCGGGTCGCCTTCGCACTGGGCGGGGGTGAGCAGTGCGTCGGGCCCGTCCTGGTCCGCGAGCAGGTGCGGGGCGAGCCGCTCGCCGACCAGGTAGGCGGTGAGTTCGGGGGGCAGTCCGCGGTCAACGACGGTGCGGATCTCACTGATCAGCGCGGTCATCCGCTCGGTGAGCCGGTCTCTGCCGACCGTGGCTGAGGGTGTCATGCCAGCAGGTTCGGGCCTACCGACCTATCACGTCCAAGGAGGGTTCGTAAGCGACCTCCCCACTGGCTCTTATACATCACCCCACCCGCCATCCTCGTACGCCGGCCCTGCGCACCGGCACCCGCATCGACACCCGTGCATCAGCACTTGCGCATCAGCAGCTGGGCCTCAGCACCCGACCCGGCTCGCCGCCGCCTGCCGCAGGTGGTCCAGCACCAGCCCGGTGGCCGGGATCCCGCGGTGCTCCCGCAGCACGTACGCGCTCACCTGCCGCCGAAGGTGCGGTTCGACGGCTCGCCCCGTGACCTTGCGGTGGCACATGAAGGAGAGCACCAGCGCGGGCATCAGCGCGATCCCGACCCCGGCGGCGACGAGGGACTGGACGGCGAGGTTGTCGTCCGTCGAGAAGACGATGTCCGGCGCGAACCCCTCCTCCGCGCAGACGTGCAGCAGGTTGGCCCGGCATCGCGGGCACCCGGCGATCCAGCGTTCGCCGTCGAGGTCGGCGAGCCGTACGGCGTGCCGGCGGCCGAGCGGGTGCCCGACCGGCAGCAGCACCGTGAGCAGGTCCTCCATCAGCGGGATCTCGTCCAGTCCGTCGGGCACCTCGGTGGCCGCCCCGGGGTAGCGGAAGGCCAGCGCGATGTCGCACTCCCCGCGCAGCAGCCGTTGGACGGAGTCCGGCGGCTCGGCTTCCAGCAGTTCGACGCGCACGCCGGGGTGCTCGGCGAGCAGCCGCGCCATCGCCTCGGGTATCAGGGTGGCGTTGGCGCTGGGGAAGGCGCAGACCCGCACCCGTCCGGCGCGCAGCCGGCCGAGCGCGGCGAGCTGCTGCTGGGCGGCGGACATGCTGTCGAGGATCAGTCCGGCGTGCCGGGAGAGCGCCTCGCCCGCCTCGGTGAGCCGCAGTCCGCGTCCGGCGCGGGTGAACAGCGGGACGCCGACGGTGCGTTCGAGGGCCTTCATCTGCTGGGTGATGGCGGGCTGGGTGTAGCCGAGTTCCCGGGCCGCGGCCGAGTAGGAACCGGCCCGGACGACTTCGTGGAATGTCCTGATGTGCCGCGAGTCGAACACCGGCTCCATGGCCCCTCCCACCCGGTCGTCGTCCTCCAGCTCCGTAATCATAAGAGGAATTTGGAGGTACCGGTCCCAGCCCCATCCGCACCTATGGTTCAGTGCCGAACCAGGCTTCTCACTGCTGGGCCGACGGCGGCAGCCCCATCGCCACCTCGGCCTTCGCGACCGGCGCTCCGCCCCGCACGCTCGGGCTTCGCCGGCTGCGCCGCTCGACGAACCGGGCGAGCCAGGAGAGCAGCAGACACATGCCGATGTAGATCGGCGCGATCACCATCACCACCGGGATGAACGGCAGGTCGTAGTCCAGGTTGGTGGCGATCAGCTTGCCCGCGTGCAGGAACTCCTCGTAGGTGATCAGGAAGCCCAGCGAGGTGTCCTTGAGCGCGACCACCAGCTGGCTGATGATGGCCGGCAGCATCGCCCGGTTGGCCTGCGGCACCAGGACGTACGTCATCACCTGGGTCTTGCGCATGCCCAGCGCGTACGCCGCCTCCCGCTGGCCCTTGGGCACCGCGAGCACACCGGCCCGGAACACCTCGGCCAGCACCGAGCCGTTGTAGAGCACGAGCCCGGCCACGAGCGCCCAGAGCGGCTGCACCTTGAGGGCGACGAACACGAAGAAGATCATCACCAGCAGCGGCATGGCCCGGAAGAACTCCACCACCAGCGTGGCGAACCAGCGGACCACCCGGTGGTCGGACAGCCGCCCGGCCGCGAACAGCGCGCCGAAGGGCAGTGCGAACAGCACCGTCCAGCCGAAGGCCTTCAGGGTGTTGCCGAGCCCGCGCAGCAGCAGGTCCTGCACGCCCCGGTACTCGAAGGGCTCCCACTTGGCGGACGTGAACTGGTGGGTGTGGAACAGCATGTAGACGACCCAGGCGACCGCCCCCGCGATCAGCAGCAGTGCGATCCCGCCGTACAGCCGGTGGCGGGCGAGCGCCTTGGGGCCGGGGATGTCGTACAGCGCCGAGGATCCAACGGTCATCGGGACACCGCCACTCGTCGTTCCAGCAGGTTGAAGACGGCGCTGATGGCCAGGGTGATGATCAGGTAGCCGACGGCGATCCAGACGAAGGTCCAGATGATGCTGTAGCCCAGTTCGTTGATGGTCCGGTAGGTGCCCAGCAGTTCGGTGACGCTGAAGGAGCCGGCGATCGCCGTGTTCTTCGCCAGCGCGATCATCACACTGCCGATCGGTGCCACCACCGAGCGGTACGCCTGCGGCAGCACCACCAGGCTCATCGTCTGCCCGAAGCTCATGCCCAGGCTCCGGGCCGCCTCGCCCTGCCCGCTCGGCACGGTGTTGACGCCCGAGCGCATCGCCTCGCAGACGAACGCCGAGGTGTAGCAGCCGAGTGCGAGCACCGCGAAGGTGTAGAAGGGCAGGGTGATGTCGAACCGGGGCAGGCCCAGCACCACGATGAAGAACAGCAGGGTCAGCGGCGTGTTGCGCAGCACCGTCACCCACACCGTCCCGAACACCCGCAGCGGCCTGACGGGCGAGACCCGGAAGCTCGCGATCAGCACCCCCAGCACCAGCGACAGCACCGCGCTCACCGCGAAGAGCGAGAGCGTGCCGAGGAAGCCGTCCCAGTAGGTCGACCAGTTGTCGGTCAGCGTTTTCACGGCGCGGCCCTCTCAGTACCGGTTGATCTGCGGCGGATTCGGCGCCGGCTCCCCGGAGAGGCCGAGAGTCGCTTCGAAGGCCCTCTTCCAGTCGCCGTTCTGCTCGTGGTGCTCCAGCGCGTCGTTCAACGCCGAGCGCAGGGCGGTGTCGTTCTTCGGCACCCCGATCCCGTACGGCTCGGTGGAGAACAGCGGGCCGACCACCTTGAGTTCGTCCGGCACCTTGGCCGCGTAGCCGAGCAGGATCGCGTTGTCGGTGGTCACCGTGTCGACCTGGTCGGTGATCAGGTTGTCCACGCAGGCCGAGTAGGTGTCGTAGCCGATCAGCTTGGCCTTCGGGTACTGCGACTGGATGCGCTGGTACGGCGTGGAACCGGCCGCCGAGCAGACCTTCTTGCCGTTCAGGTCCTGCGGGCCGTGGATGGTGTTGTCGTTCTTACGCACCAGCAGCGACTGCCCGGCGACGAAGTAGGGCCCGGCGAAGCCGACCAGCTTCTTCCGGTTGTCGTTGATGGTGTACGTGCCGACGTAGTAGTCCACCTGGCCGTTCTGCAGCGCGGTCTCGCGGTTGGCGGAGGCGATCGTCTTGAACTGGATCTTGTCCGGCGGGAAGCCGAGGGAGGCGCCGACCATCTTGGCGATCTCGATGTCGAAGCCGGAGTACTCGCCGCTGGCCGGGTTCTTCTGGCCCAGGTACGGCTGGTCCTCCTTGGCTCCGACCACCAGGTGGCCCCGGCTGCGGGCGGCGTCCAGGGTCGGCGAACCGGTGATCGAGGAGGCGTCCTGCACCTGGTAGCTGGGCAGCGCACTGGCCTGGGGGCCCTTGGGCGGCGGGGTGCCGGCCTTGCCGCAGCCCACCGCCAGTGCGGCCAGCAGTACGGCGGCGGCGAGCACCCGCTTCCCCGCCCGCGCGCCGGGCGTCGTCTCACGGTTCACTGCGCCGCCTCAGTGCTTCAGGATCTTGGACAGGAAGTCCCGGGCGCGCTCGCTCTCGGGAGCGCTGAAGAACTCCTCCGGCGCACGGTCCTCGACGATCCGGCCGTCGGCCATGAACACCACCCGGTTCGCGGAGGCCCGCGCGAAGCCCATCTCGTGGGTGACCACGACCATCGTCATGCCCTCGTGCGCGAGCTGGCGCATGACGTCCAGCACCTCGTTGATCATCTCGGGGTCGAGTGCCGAGGTCGGCTCGTCGAACAGCAGCGCCTTGGGGTCCATCGCCAGCGCACGGGCGATCGCGACCCGCTGCTGCTGCCCGCCGGAGAGCTGGGCCGGGTACTTGTCGGCCTGCGACGCGAGTCCCACCCGCTCCAGCAGCGCGCGGGACTTGGTGTCGGCCTCCGTCTTGGACCGGCCACGCACCTTGATCTGCGCGAGCGAGACGTTCTGCAGCACGGTCTTGTGCGCGAACAGGTTGAAGGACTGGAACACCATGCCGACCTCGGCGCGCAGCCGGGCGAGCCCCTTGCCCTCCTCGGGCAGCGGCTCGCCGTCGAGCAGGATCGTGCCGTTCTCGATCGGTTCCAGGCGGTTGATCGCCCGGCAGAGCGTGGACTTGCCGGAGCCGGACGGGCCGATGACCACGACCACCTCGCCGCGGCCCACCGTCAGTTCGATGTCCTGCAGCACATGCAGGTCCCCGAAGTGCTTGTTGACGCCGCGCATCTCGATGAGCGGCGCGAAGGCCGGGACGCCGCCCGTGGCCGGCCCGGGAGCCGTGGTCACCGGTCGCGCCGCCCCTTCATCAACCAGCCCAGCGCGGCACCGGCGACCAGCGTGGCCAGCAGAGCGATCCAGAGCGGCGCGGTGACGGTGAACACCCAGAACTGGATCTTCACCTTGTCGAGGTTGGCGAACAGGAACCACACGGCGAGGATGACGATGACGCCGATCCCGATGTAGCGCGTGGGGATCCCGCCGATCTCACCGCGCGAGGAGCGGGACGAGCTGTCTGAAATCTTGGTCACCGGAGCAGTCTGCGGGCCCGACTGCCGATTTGCCCGGATACGCGCCCTTCCGGGCCAGGGAGTAACCCGCACGGGGCAATCCGGCCCCGCGCGGGTTTAAAGGTGGTCACGGGACCTCCAGCCGCCCCACCGCCTCCTCCTTCTCCCGCGTCCCGCTGCCTCCCTCTCTTCCGCCCGCTACCCTTCGTCCCGCCAGGAGCGCCAGAGCGCCGCGTACGGGCCGCCGGCCGCGACCAGGTCCGGGTGGCTGCCGTACTCGCTGATCCGCCCGCCCTCGACCACCGCGATCACGTCCGCGTCGTGCGCGGTGTGCAGCCGGTGGGCGATGGCGATGACCGTCCGCCCCTCCAGTACCCGGGCGAGCGAGCGCTCCAGGTGCCGGGCCGCCCGCGGGTCGAGCAGCGAGGTGGCCTCGTCCAGCACCAGGGTGTGCGGATCGGCCAGGACCAGCCGGGCCAGGGCCAGCTGCTGGGCCTGCGGCGGGGTGAGCGAGGCGCCGCCCGAGCCGACCTCGGTGTCCAGCCCCTGGGGCAGGGCGTCCACCCAGGTGCCGGCGTCCACCGCGTCCAGCGCGGCCCGCAGCTGGGTGTCGTCGGCGTCGGGAGCGGCCAGTCGCAGATTGTCGCGCAGGGTGCCGACGAAGACGTGGTGCTCCTGGTTCACCAGCGCCACCTCGGCGCGCACCCGTTCGGCCGGCATCCGTGACAGCGCCGCCCCGCCCAGTGTCACGCTGCCGCGACCGGGGGCGTAGATCCCGGCCAGCAGCCGCCCGAGGGTGGACTTGCCCGCACCGGACGGCCCGACGAGGGCGACCCGGCTGCCCGGGGCGACGTCCAGGCTGATCCCGTGCAGGACGTCCGCGCCCTCCCGGTAGCCGAACCGGACCTCCCGGGCCTCGACCCGGCGGCCGTCCGGACGGGCGGACTCGTCCCCTTCGTGCTCCGGCACCTCGCGCACGCCGACCAGCCGGGCCAGCGACGCCTGTCCGATCTGCAGCTCGTCGTACCAGCGCAGGATCAGGTCCACCGGGCCGGCCAGCATCTGGGCGTACAGCACACCGGTGGTCAGCTGGCCGACGGTGATCCAGCCCCGGAGCGTGAACAACCCGCCGAACACCAGCGTCGCGAGCACCGCCGCGGTGTAGACGGCGTCGATGGTCGGGAACCAGACGGAGCGCAGCCACAGCGTGTACCGCTCCCAGGCCAGCCACTCGCCCAGCTTGCGGTCGGTCAACCGGACCCGTTCGTCGCCCAGCCGAAGCGCCTCGACCGTCCGCCCGGCGTCCACCGTCTCCGCCAGGACGGTGTTCACCGCGGCGTACCCGGCCGACTCGTTGCGGTAGGACTGCGGCGCGCGCCGGAAGTACCAGCGCGAGGTGGCCAGCAGCAGCGGCAGCCCGACCAGCGAGGTCAGCGCCAGCAGCGGCGAGGTGATCAGCAGGGCCCCGAGCACCAGCAGCAACGACACCACCGCGACGGCCAGCTCGGGCACCGCCTCGCGGACCGACTTGTCCAGCCGGTCGATGTCGGTGGTGCCGCGGGAGACCAGGTCCCCGGTGCCGGCCCGTTCCAGTACGCCGGTCGGCAGCGCGACCGAGCGGACCAGGAAGTCCTCGCGCAGGTCCGCCAGCACCCGCTCGCCGAGCACCGCGCCGCGCATCCGCGACCACCCGGTGAACGCGGCCTGCGCCACCAGCGCCAGCAGGTACCAGGCGATCGCCACCGCGATGGTGGACCCGGCCGTACCCGTCGCAAGTGACTCGACGAGGCGGCCGAGCACCCAGGGCCCCACCAGTCCGGCCAGCATGGCCACCGAGTGCAGCGCGACCACCGCGGAGAACCCGCCGCGGTGCCGCCGCCCGAGCAGGAGCAGGTACTCGCGCACGGCGGCCGGGGAGCCGACCGGGAGCGTCGCGGCCGGCCCCTGCTCCTCATGGACGGGGGGCTTCATTGCGTCCTCCTCGCTTCAACGGCACGACAGTTGACGGTCCGGTCCTCGAACCGGCACCAGCACCGGCTCACTGAGCTGTTCACACGGCCTCACCCACCGGCTGGGCCGCCTCCTCGTCGCGGGTGACCACGGCCCGGTAGCCCGGATCGGTCCGCATCAGCTCCCGGTGCGGCCCCGCCGCGGCCACCCGGCCGTCGCGCAGCAGCACCACCCGGTCCGCCTGGTCGAGCAGCAGCGGGCTGGTCGCGAACACCACCGTGGTGCAGCCTTCCCGGGTCTCTCGCAGCCCGGTGGCGATCCTGGATTCGGTGTGCGCGTCCACCGCACTGGTCGGCTCGTCCAGCACCAGGACGGGCGGGTCCGCCAGCAGCACCCGGGCCAGGGCCAGCCGCTGGCGCTGCCCGCCGGAGAGCGAGCGCCCGCGCTCGGTGATCCGGGCGCGCATCGGATCCCCCGCGCACTCCGGCGAGCCGTCCACCAGCGCCTCCAGCACGTCGTCCGACCGGGCGGCGGCCAGCGCCTCGGCCACCGAGACCCGACCCGAGGACGGGACGTCGAACAGTTCGGCCAGCGTGCCGGAGAGCAGCACCGGCTCCTTGTCGTGGACCAGCACCGCCGCTCTGGCCTCGGCCAACGGGACGGTGTCCAGCTCCGTCCCGCCGAGCCGTACGGAGGGCTGCTCCGGCTCGCCGTCGGCCTGCGGGACGTGGCCGCCGAGCCGTTCGGCGAGCGCGCCCGCGAAGTCCGGATCCCCGCAGACCACCGCGGTCAGCTCGCCGGCCCGCGCGGTCAGCCCGCTGACCGGATCGTGCAGGTCGGCCTTGGCCGGCCTGGCCAGCGAGGCCTCGGCCGACCCGTCGGTCCGGCTGAGCGACAGCACCCGGACGGCCCGCCCGGCGGAGACCCGGGCGACGCTCCAGGCGTGCGCCGCCTCGCCCAGGATCCGCAGCGGCGCCGCCAGGAACGCGGTCGCGCCGTAGACGGCGATCAGGGTGCCGACGCCGAGCTCGCCGGAGGCGGCCAGCCGGGCTCCGTACCAGGTGACGCCCACCACGAACAGGCCCGGCAGCAGGATCTGTTGGGCCTGCATCAGGGACCAGATCCGGGCCGAGCGGACGGCCGCCGCCCGGACCTTCTGGGAGGCGGACCGGTACCGCTCCAGGAACAGCTCCTCGCCTCCGATGCCGCGCAGGACCCGCAGGCCCGCCACCGTGTCGGCGGCCAGCTCGGTGGCCTTGCCGCCCAGCGCCCGCTGCTGCTCGTAGCGCCGCTCGAACGGCCCGATCAGCGGCCAGACCGAGCCGGCCAGCACCGGGACGCCGAGCAGCACGCCGATGCCCAGCACCGGATCGACCGCCAGCACCACCGAACTGACGGCCAGCCAGACGATCACCGCGGACCGGAGCCGGGCGAGCAGCTCGACGTACCAGGCGATCCGCTCGACGTCCCCGCTGCCGACCGCGACCACTTCGCCGGTGGCGATCCGACGGGACAGCCCGGCTCCGAGGTGCGAGGCCTGCCGGGCGACCAACTGCCGTACCTGGCAAGCGGCGTGGATCCAGTTCCAGACCGCCTGACGGTGCGACAGGACGGTTCCCAGCGCGGCACCCGCGGCGAGCAGCAGGGCGAGCCCGGCGGCCCGCCAGATCCCGCCGGCCGCACCGTCGACGGCGGCCTGCACGCCCAGGCCGAGCGGTATCGGCAGGGCGGCCTGGCACCCCATCTCCAGCAGGGTCCAGCAGGTGGCGAGCAGTTGCCCCCGCCGCTGGTCGCGGTTCAGTCGGCGCAGGAAGGCCAGCGGCGAGGAGAGGTCGGGACTGCCGGGGTCGGCCAACGGCAGCTGGGTGAGCGGCATGACACTCCGATACGAACGGTGCGGAGGTACGGGGGAACGGCGACGGCCGGCCGGGGCGACGGTGCCGGTGGCCGAAGGCGGGGAGGAGCGGGGGATCGGCGGGCCCGATTCAGGCGCGCGGCCCGAACCGACGGGCGGGGGACGCCCGGCACACCGGCACACCGGCGCAGTGGCGTCGACACGTCCGGAGGGGGCGCCGGACGGACACGGGAGGGGCACGAAGGGCCCGGATCTCAGGAGGCCATGTCCGCGAGCCTGCCAACCCCGGTGTGACGCGTGCAACAGGTTTTCCGCCGCCGCACCCGGCTTCCCCAGCTCGCTCCTTCGGCGCCCGCCGAGCCCACCGACCCGGTGTCCCGCCCGGCTCCGCACCAGGCCGCCGAGGGCCCACCAGGCCGCCCCAAGCCCGCTCAGAGCCACGAAGAGCCGCTCAGAGCCGCCCGGAGCCCGCTCCGCCACGCCGCCCACGGGCACGCTCCGAGGCCCCTCAGCGCGGACGGAGGCGCTGCAAACTCTCACCCAGGATTCGCCCATTTGGCGGGAACAATCACGTTCCGCGGCCAGTTGCCCCCCACTGGAAGCACCCACGACCAGGAGGGCACCCCGTCCCGTGAGCACCATCCCCAGCGTCACCCTCAACGACGGCGCACAGATCCCGCAGCTCGGCTTCGGCGTGTGGCAGGTCCCGGACGGCGAGGCCACGGCCGCCGTCCGTTCCGCGATCGAAGCGGGCTACCGCTCGATCGACACCGCGGCCGTCTACGAGAACGAGGCCGGCACCGGCGCGGCGATCGCCGAGGCGCTGGCCGGCGGCGTCGCCCGTGAGGACCTCTTCGTCACCACCAAGCTGTGGAACTCCGGCACCCGGGACTGGTCCGGCGAGCAGGGCCGCGACGCGGTGCTGCGCGAGTTCGACGCCTCGCTGGCCAAGCTCGGCCTCGACTACCTCGACCTGTACCTGATCCACTGGCCGCGCCCGATGCACGGCAGCTACCTGAACATCTGGAAGGCCTTCGAGCAGCTGAAGGCGGACGGCCGGGTCAAGTCGATCGGCGTCTCCAACTTCGGCGCCGAGCAGCTGACCCGTCTGCTGAGCGAGGCCTCCGTCGCCCCGGTGCTGAACCAGGTCGAGCTGCACCCGTACTTCCCGCAGGACGAGCTGCGCGCCTTCCACGCCCGGCACGGCATCGCCACCGAGGCGTGGAGCCCGCTGGGCCAGGGCGGCGAGCTGCTCGCCGAGCCGGCGCTGGTGAAGATCGCCGAGAAGCACGGCCGTACGGTCGCCCAGGTGGTGCTCCGCTGGCACCTGCAGAGCGGTGTGATCGCCATCCCGAAGTCGGTCACCCCCTCCCGGATCCGGGAGAACCTCGACGTCGCCGGTTTCGAGCTGGACGGGGAGGACCTGGTGTCGATCGCCGCCGTCGCCACCGGAAAGCGCATCGGGCCGGATCCGCAGGGCTTCGACTGGAACTGACGTGGCGCGGGGCTCCGAATTCGGACTCCCGCCGTCCGCCAGGACCCTGCGGGCTTTGGCAGCCCGTCACGCCGAAGACCGCCCGTTCCGTTCGGGAGCGGGCGGGCTTCGGCGTACCGCGATCAGCCGATGCGCCGACAGCGAGAAGCCCTCGGTATGTTGGCGAATCGTTTTGGCTGTTGTTACCAAGGCTTGGCCTAAAGCCTTGCCGCCTTGGCGATGAGCGCGAGCGCGGTCTCGTGCTCGCTCTCCTCCAACGGAGCCAGCAGCAGTCGCTGGACCTCCGCGACCCCGGCCGCCGAGCGGTGCAGCAGGTCCTGCCCCGCCGGTGAGAGCGAGAGCAGGTTGCGCCGACCGTCCGAGGGGTCGCGCCGACGCTGCACCAGACCGCGGCGCACCAGGCGGCTGACCATCTCGGCCATCGTGGCCTTGTCCAGCGAGGCCAGCTCGCCGACCGTGCGCTGGTCGGCGCCCGGTTCCTGCTCGAGCGCGTCCAGCACCGCGTACTGCGGGGCCGTCAGCTCCGCCCCGACGTGCTCCGACCAGAGCTTGGTGTGCACCTGCTGGCTCACCCTGATCAGGTAGCCGATCGCCCGCTGGGCGTCCAGTATCGGCCGCGCGTCCGTGAAGACGGCGACCGCTGCGGGCTCCAGCCTGGCTATCTTGGCCATGACCCGGACGACCTCGACCTGCTCCTCCGCCGTGAGCGGTTCGAACAGGACACGCTGCACGCGGACCACACCACCGGTGGCCTCGCGCACCGCCTGGGCGCCGCTCTGCGAGAGAGCGAGCAGCTTGCGCCGACCGTCGGCGGGGTCACGCCTGCGCAGCACCAGGCCGCGGCGGACCAGCCGCGCGACCATCTCGGCCATCGTGGCCTTGTCCAGCGACGCCCGCTCGCCGACGGTCCGCTGGTCCGCACCCGGCTCCAGGGCCAGGACCAGCAGCACGGCGAACTGCGGAGCCGTGAGATCGGCTCCGACGTGCTCGGACCACAGACGGGTGTGAACCTGCTGTGCAACTCGAATCAGGTGTCCGGGCGACTGCTGCAGTCGCGCGGACACGCGGGTTGTCGGGATCTCCCCCAGCACCATGTATCCGTCCCGATGTCACACCCGGTGTGTGTGGGACACCCGGGTGGGGCAGTAACGGCGAGTGGGCGTCCAGCTATGAGGGAGGGCGCTCCAGCCGTGCAGCCGGTGGCTGCTGGCGGACACTATACAAACGGCGGGCCCCTGCTGGCAGGCAGGGGCGGATAGTAGACGCAGGTTCGGCAACATTGGCATATTTACGCGCTGCGAGGCCCTTGCAGTAACCCGGTTTCAGCAGAAAGCCGACCGGTCGGTCCTTACCGACCGTCACCTGCACCTCTCCGCTCTGGCCGCCACCCCTACCCGCCGGTAGGGTGTGGCCACCCTCTCCGGGGGCTCTCCCCGGAGGCGACCTCCGAGAGAGACGAGAGCCAGCATGACCGACCAGAGCACCGCCCCCCGGGTCGCCGTCGTCACCGGCGCCGCCCGCGGTCTTGGCGCCGCCACCGCCGTCCGCCTGGCCGCCGACGGCTACGCGGTCGCCGTCCTGGACCTGGACGAGGCGGCCGGCAAGGACACCGTCGACCGGATCACCGCCGCCGGCGGCAAGGCCCTGGCGGTCGGCGCCGACGTCTCGGACGCCGAGCAGGTCCAGGCCGCCGTGGACCGCGTGGCCACCGAACTCGGCGCTCCCGTCGTGCTGGTGAACAACGCCGGCGTGCTCCGCGACAACCTGCTCTTCAAGATGTCCGAGTCCGACTGGGACACGGTCATGAACGTTCACCTCCGCGGCGCCTTCCTGATGACCCGTGCGGTGCAGAAGCACATGGTCGATGCCGGCTTCGGCCGCATCGTCAACCTGTCCTCCTCCTCGGCCCAGGGCAACCGCGGCCAGGCCAACTACTCGACCGCCAAGGCCGGCCTGCAGGGCTTCACCAAGACTTTGGCCATCGAGCTGGGCAAGTTCGGCATCACCGCCAACGCCGTCGCCCCCGGCTTCATCGCCACGGACATGACGGCGGCCACCGCCGCCCGGGTCGGCATGGACTTCGAAGACTTCAAGCGGGCCGCGGCCTCGCAGATCCCGGTCCAGCGGGTCGGCCTGCCTGAGGACGTCGCCCACACCATCGCGTTCCTGGCGAGCGAGGGCGCCGGCTTCGTCTCCGGCCAGGTGATCTACGTCGCGGGCGGCCCCCTCGACTGAGCACCGAACCTACACAGGGTGACCACGGAGTGGGAAGCCGGGCGGCCCGGCCTCCCACTCCGATCGCTTTACCGCGGCTTTTGCAGAATCATTCGAAAACCACACGGGCATTCGATCCGGGAATAGTGGAGACCACTCTCCGAGCCGCGCCCGGCCAGCTCAATTGTCGATTTCGCGGGAAAATGACAATTACCCCCGAATAGCCCTGTCAGGGTGGGTAGGGTCACCCCGTGCAATCCAGAAGTACCTCCGCTCCCATTCCGCGTCAGGGGCCGGACCGCCGCACCGCCACCACCCGCCCGGAAGCCCCCGCCGCCCGCGGCAGTGCCCGCGGCCCGGCCTGCTCCGACCACGCGAAACCCGGCCCGCATCACGCCGAGCCCGGCCCGCACCACGCCGAGCCCGGCCCGCACCACGCCGAGCCCGGCCCGCGCTACACGAAGCCCGGCCCGCACCGCCGCGAACCCGGCTGGCCGCCGATGAGCCGACGCCAGGCCACCCTGCTCGTCGCCACCGCCGCCGTCTACCTGCTGGTGCTGGCCGGAGTCCTGCTCAACACCGCACTGGTCGACCTCGACTGGTCGGTCCGCCTGCTGCGCCCGTACGAGCGGTGGCCCCGGCCGGAGCCGCTGCTGGACACCTGGGTGGTCGCCGGCCAGCGCGGCCCTTCGGCCATCGCCGCCTTCGGCTGGCTCGCCTGGCGCGCCCACCGCCTCCGGCGGCTGCGCCCGCTGCTGGTCATGGGCGTCGCACTGCTCCTGCTCAACGTCACGGTCGGTGCCGTCAAGATCGTCACCGGTCGGCTCGGGCCGCACTACGCCCAGTACGTCGGCTCCCCCGAGCTCTTCTCCGGCGGCACCATCTTCCCGTCCGGCCACACCGCCAACGCCGTGGTCACCTGGGGTGTGCTCGCCTACCTCGCCGTCCGCTGGCGGCGCACCGGCGCGGTGATCGCGGCCGCCACGGCCTGCTCGATCGGCCTGACCACGGTCTACCTGGGCACCCACTGGGTCACCGACGTGCTGGCCGGCTGGGCCGCCGGCCTGCTCGTCCTGCTCTCGCTGCCGCTGTTGGAGCCCCTGGTGGCCACCGCCGAGCATCGGATCCACCGCCGCCTCGGCCGCCCGCCCCTGCCGTACTGACCCTCGACGCAACGAGCCACAGCGACCCACAGCGGGCTCCAGCGGGCCCTACCCCTCCCAGCTGCGCTCGACCACGCCGTCCCGCACCGCGAGGTTGAGCCGTCCCTGCCGGTACTCCATGGTCATCGTCTCGCCCGGCTCCAGCACCCGGACCGAGGCCCAGCCGTGCCGCCGGGCCAGCTCCCGGGCCCGCTCGACCCGCAGCCCCGCGTACCCCTCGGCACCCGGCCCTCCGGCACCCGGCCCTACGACACCCGGGCTCTCGGCGTCCGCACCCGGCCCCACCGCGTCCGACCCCGACATCGTGCCTCCCTGGCCAGCCCCCTCGGACGTAGGCTGGAATCGTAGCCCGACCCCCGCGGTCCGGAGGTGAACGACCATGCGCACCACGACCCCCCGACGGTGGCGCAGCGGCAGCGAGCCGGCCACCGCCCGCAGCGACCTCAAGCTCCGCTACCTGCTCTCGCTCACCTTCACACCGCTGTTCGTCCTGGCGACGGTGGGCTTCGCCGTCTGGGCGGCTGTCTCCCCCGTCGACGGCGCGCCCAGCCGGGGCACCCTCATCGGCTTCGCCATCGCTTGCGGCCTGCTCTCCCTGTTCGCCATCGTCGATCTCGCGGTCGTCATCCGGCGCCGTCGAACCGAGCTCTGACGCGGTATCTCCCACGGAGTGGGAAGTCGGGCCCGCCGACTTCCCACTCCTCGCCTACCGACTTCCGGCTCCTCGCCTACCGGCTTCCCACTCCTCGCCTACCGGCTGCCGACCGCCTGCTTCACCAGCGTCCGCCCGAAGTCCCACATCAGGCCGCTGCCGCGGTGAGCCTCGTCCATGATGTCGGTGAATGCGTCCATGAACCGGTCCACGTCCTGCTCGGTGATGATCAGCGGCGGAATCAGCTTGATCACTTCCAGGTGGTCCCCGGACACCTGGGTCAGGATCCGGTGCCGTTGCAGCAGCGGGACCACGACCATCTGGGCGAACAGCCCCTTGCGTGCCGCTTGCAGGGCCGTCCACCCCGTGCGCAGCTTCAGCGACCTGGGCCGCCCGAACTCGATGCCGATCATCAGGCCGCGCCCGCGCACCTCGGCGACCAGCTCGTACTTGTCGACCAGCGCGGTCAGCCGCTCGCGGAACCGGTCGCCGATCTCGCGGGCGTTCTCCACCACCTTCTCGTTCCGCATGACCTCCAGGGTCGCCAGCCCGGCCGCCATGGCCTGGGCGTTCGATCCGAAGCTGGCCGAGTGCACCAGCACCCGGTCCATGGAGGAGTACACCTTCTCGAAGATCCACCCCTTGCCGAGGGTCGCCCCGACCGGGACGTACCCGCCGGACAGCGCCTTGGCCGCGCAGACCAGGTCGGGCAGCACGCCGTCCTCGTGCTGGTAGGCGAAGAACTCGCCGGTGCGGCCGATCCCGGTCTGCACCTCGTCGCAGATCAGCAGCGCCTTGTGCTCGTGCAGCAGCGCCTGGGCGGCCCGGAGCCAGCCGGGGGGCGGCGCCTGGACGCCCTTGCCCTGGATCGGTTCGACGATCAGCGCCGCGACGTCGCCGCGCTTCAACTCCTTGGCCAGCGCGGCGAGATCGCCGAGCGGGATGGCGGTGTCCGGCAGCAGCGGGTCGAAGCCCTTGCGGAAGCCGTTCTCCCCGTTGACGGAGAGCGATCCGGTGGTCAGCCCGTGGAAGGCGTGGTCGGCGTAGAGGATCCGCCGCCTCCCGGTGGCGTACCGGGCGAACTTCAGCGCGGTCTCCACCGCCTCCGTCCCGCTGTTGCCGAAGAAGACCCGGTCCAGCCCGGGCGCGTACGACAGGAGCCGCTCGGCCAGCAGTCCGGGCAGCGGCGAGCAGTCGAAGCGGACCAGGTCCGGCAGGTCCAGGTCCATCACCTGCCGGATCGCCGAGCGCACCACCGGGTGGTGGCGCCCGAGCGCGAAGATGCCGAAGCCGGCCAGCATGTCGAGGTACTCGCGGCCCTCCGCGTCGTAGAAGTACTGGCCCGAGGCGCGCTCGTAGTACTTGTCGAAGCCGATGGTGTGGAGCATCCGGGACAGTTGCGGGTTCAGGTAGCGGCTGTTCAACTCGTACCGCTCGGAGCCGCGTTCGGCGATGAGGGCGGCGAGGTCGAAGGCGGGGCAGTCTGGGTCAGCCGGCATGGCGCGGGTTCGCTCCTCGGGTCGGTAGCAGGTGCTTGGCGAAGACGGCGGTCTGCGCGGCGACCCCGGTCCCGGTCAGCCCGGCCTCTTCCAGGATCTCCCCCCGTGAGGCGTGCCCGAGGAATTCCTGCGGCAGGCCGAGCACCCGCACCGGTACGTCCACGTCGGCGTCGCGCAGCGCCTGGGAGATCGCCGAACCGACCCCGCCGTTGCGGCCGTTGTCCTCGACGGTGACCACCAGCCGGTGGGCGGCGGCCAGTTCGGGCAGGGCCGGGTCGACCGGCTTGACCCAGCGCGGGTCGACCACGGTGGCGGTGAAGCCCTCGGCGAGCAGCAGCCGGGCGGCGTCCAGGCAAGCGGGGGCCGTGGTGCCGACGGCGACCAGCAGGATCTCGGCCTGCCGCCCGGTGCGCAGCAGCACGTCGACCCCGCCGGTCCGCTCGACGGCCGGCACCGCGGGGCCGACGTTCCCCTTCGGGAAGCGCACCACGGTGGGGGCGTCCGCGACCTCGACCGCCTCGCGCAGCTGGGCCCGCAGCTGGTCGGCGTCACGCGGGGCGGCGAGCCGCAGGCCGGGGACGACCTGCAGCATCGACATGTCCCACATGCCGTTGTGCGAGGCGCCGTCCGGCCCGGTCACCCCGGCGCGGTCGAGCACGAAGGTGACGCCCAGCTTGTGCAGGGCGACGTCCATCAGGACCTGGTCGAAGGCGCGGTTCAGGAACGTCGCGTAGACCGCGACCACCGGGTGCAGCCCGCCGGTCGCCAGCCCGGCGGCGCTGGTGACGGCGTGCTGCTCGGCGATGCCGACGTCGAAGGTCCGCGCGGGGTACGCCTTGGCGAACGGGGCCAGGCCGACCGGCTGGAGCATGGCCGCGGTGATCGCCACCAGGTCCGGCCGCTCGGCGCCGAGTGCGAGCAGTTCGTCGCCGAACACGGAGGTCCATGAGACCCCGCCGCTGGGCGAGATCGGCAGGCAGGTGTACGGGTCGATCGGGTTGACGGCGTGGAAGCGGTCGACCTCGTCCTGTTCGGCGGGCCGGTAGCCGCGGCCCTTGACGGTCAGGCAGTGCACGATGACCGGCCCGCCGAAGTTGCGGGCCTGGCGCAGCGCCTGCTCGACCGCGCCCAGGTCGTGGCCGTCGATCGGCCCGAGGTACTTGAGGCCGAGGTCCTCGAACATGCCCTGCGGCGCGAAGGCGTCCTTGAATCCCTTCTTGGCGCCGTGCAGCGCGTCGAAGATCGGCTGCCCGACCAGCGGGGTGCGCTGGAGCGCCTCCTTGCCGAGGGCGAGGAAGCGTTCGTAGCCCTGGGTGGTGCGCAGCGTGGCCAGGTGGTTGGCGAGCCCGCCGATGGTCTTGGCGTAGGAGCGTTCGTTGTCGTTGACCACGATGACCAGCGGCCGGTCGCGGGCTTCCGCGATGTTGTTCAGGGCCTCCCAGGCGAGCCCGCCGGTGAGCGCGCCGTCGCCGATCACCGCGACGGTGTGCCGGTCGTGCTGGCCGAGCAGCCGGGCGGCCTTGGCCAGGCCGTCGGCGTAGGAGAGTGCGGTGGAGGCGTGCGAGTTCTCGACCAGGTCGTGCTCGGACTCGGCGCGCGAGGGGTAGCCGGAGAGTCCGCCCCGCATCCGCAGGCGGGTGAAGTCCTGGCGTCCGGTGAGGAGTTTGTGGACGTAGCTCTGGTGTCCGGTGTCGAAGACGATCCGGTCGTACGGCGAGTCGAAGACCCGGTGCAGGGCGATGGTGAGCTCCACCACGCCCAGGTTGGGTCCGAGGTGTCCGCCGGTGCGGGTGACGGCGTCGATCAGGAAGTCGCGGATCTCGTCGGCGAGCAGCGGGAGTTCGGCCGCCGGGAGCTTGCGCAGCTCGGCCGGGGACGTGACGCGGGAGAGCAGTGACATGGGTACACCTCGCGACTGGAAGCGGTGCGGTGGTGCCTCCGCCCGGCGGGGGCGGAGCCGGCCCGGGCCGGGGCCCGGCCCGGGGGGCGACTCCCGGCTCAGCGGCCCTGGTTGCCGCTGACGGTCTCGGTGATGGCGCGCAGCGACTGCTGCAGCGATCCCATGGTCGCGAGGACGGCCGTCGGCTCGTAGCCGCAGTGGGCCATGCAGTTGGCGCAGCGTGGGTCCTTGCCGCGGCCGTACTTGCTCCAGTCGGTCTTCTCGACCAGTTCGCGGTAGGTCGGCACGTAGCCGTCGGCCATCAGGTAGCAGGGCCGCTGCCAGCCGAACAGCGAGTAGTTGGGGATGCCCCACGGGGTGCACTCGAAGTCGGCCTTGCCCTCCAGGAAGTCCAGGAAGAGCGGGCTGTGGTTGAGGCGCCAGCGCCTGCGGTTGCCGCCGGCGAAGGCTTTGCGGAAGAGTTCGCGGGTCTGCTCGACGCCGAGGAAGTGCTCCTGGTCCGGGGCCTTCTCGTAGGCGTAGGCGGGCGAGATCATCATCTCGTCCACCTTCAGCTCGTCGTTGAGGAAGTCCAGCACCTCGATGACGGTCTGCGGGGTGTCGGTGTTGAAGAAGGTGCTGTTGGTGGTGACCCGGAAGCCGAGCCGCTTGGCCTCCTTGATCGCGGCCACCGCCTCGTCGAAGGTCCCCTCCTTCGCCACCGACTCGTCGTGCCGCTCACGCATGCCGTCGATGTGCACGGCGAAGGTGAAGTACGGCGAGGGGGTGAACTTCTCGATCTTCTTGCGCAGCAGCAGCGCGTTGGTGCACAGGAACACGTACTTGCGGCGCTCGACGAGTTGGCGGACGATCTCGTCGATCTGCGGGTGCATCAGCGGCTCGCCGCCGGCGATCGAGACCATCGGAGCACCCGACTCGAGAACCGCGCCGACCGCCTGGGCGACGGGCATCCGCTGCTTCAGGACACCCGCCGGGTGCTGGATCTTGCCGCAGCCCTCGCAGGCGAGGTTGCAGGCGAACAGTGGTTCCAGCTCCACGATCAGCGGGAACTTGTCCCGTCGTTTGAGCAGCTTCTGCTGCATGAGGTAGGTGCCGACCCTCACGGTCTGGCGCAACGGCATGGCCATGGCTAGCTCGCCTCCTGTGGGAGCGTCGCGGATGTGGGGTGGTTCGGGTCTGCCTGGCCGGGCGTGTGCTCCTGCCGGTACCAGTCGACCAGCGCGGGCACCGTCGCCCGCAGGGTGCGCCAGGCCCGTACCCCGGCCGGGAGGGTGCCGGGCCGCAGCAACTCGTGGTCGGGGGTGTCGACCACCACGCGCAGGACGGCGGCGGGCAGGGTCGCCCGGGTCTCCCGCAGTGCGGCCAGGACGGCGGCGGCCTCCATGTCGACGGCGAGCGCGCCCTGCAGGTGCAGCGCCCGCCGCTCGATGCCGCGCACCACGTGGTCGGCGGTGTGGTGCACGCCGGTGTGGACGGTCAGCCCGTGCTCCTTCAGTGCCCGGGTGAGTTCCGGTCCGGAGTCGATCCGGTAGAGGTGGCCCTCGGCGTCGCGCACGCCGTCGGCGGCGACGACGTCGCCGGGCAGCACGCCGGGGCCGAGCGCCGCGCCGAAGCCCGCCACCACGACCGCGCCGTAGCCGCCGGGGGCGGAGCCGAGCAGCCGTCGGACGGTCTGTCCGGCACGCCGCCGGCCGACCCCGGTGCGCACCAGCACCGGGGATCCGCCGGCCGAGCCGCGCCAGTCACCGCCGCGCAGGGCCCAGACTTCGGGGCCCAGGGCGCAGAGCACCAGCAGGGGGGCGCTGGTCACCGCGCGGCCCCGATCGCCGGGGTGCCGCTCGCCCGGGCGACCGTCGGGCCGCCGCCGTGCAGGTAGCGGCCGAGCGCGGTGACCGGGAAGACCAGCCGGTACAGGTGGTAGTTGATGGAGAAGTCCCACGGGAAGCCGGTGCCGGTGAACTGCGGCTCGTCCCAGGTGCCCTCGGGCAGCTGGGTGCGCACCAGCCAGTCCACGCCGCGTTCGACCGCCGGGTTGGCCCGGCCGGCCGGGCCCTCGCCGGCCGCGAGCAGCGCCATCAACGCCCAGGCGGTCTGCGAGGCGGTGGAGTCGCCGCGTCCGGCCCAGCGGGCCGGGTCCTCGTAGGAGCGCATGTCCTCGCCCCAGCCGCCGTCGGTGTTCTGCCGGTCCTCCAGCCAGCGCACGGCCCGGCGGATGGCGGGGTGCTCGTCCGGGACGCCGGCCGCGACCAGGGCGGGCAGCACCGAGCCGGTGCCGTAGATGTAGTTGGTGCCCCAGCGGCCGAACCAGGAGCCGTCCGCCTCCTGGTTGCGCAGCAGCCACTCGATGCCGCGCCGGGTGCGCGGGTCACGGGCGCGGCCGGTCTCGGCCAGCATCTCCACCACGTGGGCGGTGACGTCTGCGGACGGCGGGTCGACGACCTCGCCGAAGTCGCAGAACGGGAGCTTGTTGGGCAGGGTGCTGGTGTTGTCGACGTCGAAGGCGGCCCAGGCGCCGTTCTTGGACTGCATGCCGAGGTTCCACAGCACGCCCCGCTCCACGGCCGCGTCGACCTTGGCCGGGTCGGGGTGGGCCACCCGGCGCAGCGAGAGCACCACCTCGGCGGTGTCGTCGATGTCGGGGTAGGTGTCGTTCTCGAACTCGAAGGCCCAGCCGCCGGGGGCGAGCCCGGGCCGTTGGACGGCCCAGTCGCCACGCTTGCGGATCTCCTCGCCGAGCATCCAGTCGACGGCGGAGACCAGCGCCGGGTGGTCGGCCGGCAGCCCGGCGTCGACCAGGGCGATGGTGGCCAGGCAGGTGTCCCAGACCGGGGACTGGCAGGCCTCCAGCCAGCGCTTGCCGTCCTCGGTGTGCACGGTGAAGCGGTCGAAGGAGGAGAGCCCGGCCTGCATCACCGGGTGCTCCAGCTCGTAGCCCTCCAGGTGCAGGGCGATCAGGGAGTAGACGGCGGGCGGCTGGATGCCGCCCCAGCACCCGTCGGCTTCCTGCCGTTCGACGATCCAGCGGCAGGCCTGGGAGACGGCCAGCCGGCGCAGCGGGCGGAAGGCCCGGCGGTGGTAGGCGTGCAGCGCCTTGTCGAGGCGTTCGAACATGCCGTCCCAGGTCGTGACGGGAGCGAGCGGCCGCTGCGGGCAGGGGTCGTCCGGGTCGGTGTGGAGTTCGGTGAGCGGGAAGGGCGCCGGGCGGACGGGCCGGTGGGCCGAGACGACGGTCAGCGGGACGATGGTCTGCCGGGCCCAGCAGCCGAAGGCGTAGATGTTCAGCGGCAGCCACTTGGGCAGGAAGATGATCTCGGGCGGCATTTCCGGCAGCCGTTCCCAGGGCCACCAGCCGAACAGGGCGAGCCAGATCCGGGTGAACACCCGGGCGGCCGCGATGCCTCCGGCGGAGCGGACGTACCGCGCGGCGGCCAGCATGTGCGGGGCGTTCGGGTCGTCGCCGGCGAGCTTGAGCGCGACGTAGGCCTCGACGGTGGTGGACAGTTCGGGCGGCCCGCCGTGGAAGGTGGACCAGGTTCCGTCCTCACGTTGGTGGGAGCGGATCCACTCGGCGGTGGCCTTCGTCTGCTCCTCGGTCCGGATGCCGAGGAACTGGCGGAGCAGCAGGTCCTCGGCGTCCATGGTGACGTTGGTCTCCAGGTCGCCTTTCCACCAGCCCTCGGAGGACTGCAGGGAGAGCAGGTGGGTGGTGGCGCGGGCCAGGGCCTCCCGCGCGTCGGCCGGTCGGAGGTCCGCTTCCTCGGCCGGCCGGAGCCGGTCGGCGTCCTCGGGCTGCCACCGCCCCGCGCCCAGGAGGGCCGGGGGGTGGTCGCCCACCGCGACCGGCTCGGGATCGTACTCAGGGTCGAGCCGGCCGTCCGCGGTTGCTGTCAACGTAACGTCACCTCTCTCGTACCACCACGAATTCGGCGAGTGCGACGAAGTGCTCGCGCACTTCGTCGGACATGGGCACCTCGTCCAGGGCGGCGAGGGCAGTCGTGTGCTGGCGGCGGGCTTCCTCCTGGGTCCAGGCGCGGCCGCCGGCCGCCTCGATCAGCGCGGCGCGGTCGGCGAGCTCGGGCTCGCCCTCCTCCCCGCGGCCCTTCGGGTCGGCCAGCTGTTCGGCGAGCCGGCGGGAGGCCTGGCCGCCCTCGGCCAGCGCGGCGGCGACCGGCAGGGACTTCTTGCGCTGGCGCAGGTCACCCCAGTGCGGCTTGCCGGTGACCTCGGTGGCGCCCCAGATGCCGAGCAGGTCGTCCACCGCCTGGAAGGCCAGCCCCAGGTGGTGGCCGTAGCGCTGGAGGGAGTCGGAGACCTTGTCGTCGGCCCCGGCCAGGACGGCGCCGATCGCCGAGGCTGCGGCCAGCAGGGCCGCCGTCTTTCCGCCCTCCATCTCCAGGCACTCCGCGACGGTGACGCTGTCGCGCTGTTCGAAGGCGACGTCCATGGCCTGGCCGTCGATCAGTCGGCGGGTCGCCGTGGTGAGCAGCCGGACGGCGCGCGCGGCGTCGGTGGGGCTCGCGCCGCCGGTCACCGCTGCGTCGAGCAGCACCTCCGTGCCGAGCGTCGCCAGGGCGTCGCCGACCAGGATCGCCTGGGCCGGACCGAAGACCGTCCAGGCGGTGGCCCGGTGCCGTCGGGTCTCGTCACCGTCCATCAGATCATCATGGAGCAGGGAGAAGTTGTGCACCAGTTCAACAGCCACCCCACCGGGCACGCCGACCTCGGGTGCCGCACCCGTGGCCTGGGCGGACAGCAGGGCCAGCGCCGGGCGCACGGCCTTGCCGCCGTCGCCCGCGGCCGGGGTGCCGTCCCGGTCGATCCAGCCGAAGTGGTAGGCCGCGACGGTGTCCATCGGTGCGGCCAAACGGGCGACCGCGGCCCGTAGCGGCGGGGTGCAGAGCGTACGGCTGCGGGCGAGCAGCTCCGGCACCGAGACCGGTTCGGCATGCGCCGTGCCTCCGACGGCGAAGCCGGTGCGTGACTCCACGTGCGTTCCCTCTCCCTCGTGCTGCCGGACCGCATGGGGCGGCCGGGTGCCGTCGGTGCGGCTGGTGTCGATCCGAGTGGTGCCGATGCCCACGGTGTCGGTACGGCCGTCGCGGCCGGTCCGGTCGATTCCGCCGACGCGCTCGACGGTACGCCCGACGGCTCTGGCGGGCTCTCCGGCGGCGGGGCCCGCCGTCACCTGGGCCACCTCCCGTCGCCGCGGTCCACCGGCACCCGGGTGCCGGCCGCGGCGAGCGCGGCGTCGGCGGCGGCGTGGCCGCTGCGCACGGCGCCCTCCATGGTCGCGGGCCAGCCGGTGGCCGTCCACGAGCCGGCCAGCAGGAGGCCGGGGACGGCCGTGCGGGCGGACGGGCGCAGGGCGCCGCCGCCGGGAGCGGGGTCGAAGGTCGCGGTGCGCTCCCGGGTGACGAAGAAGTCCAGCACCTTGGCCCCGGCCGCGGCCGGCAGGAGCCGGCTCAGCTCGGGCAGGTAGCGGCGGCGCAGCTCGGCGACGGGCAGGTCGATCTCGTCCTGGGCCGCGGACTGCGAGAGCGCCAGGTACTGGGCGTCCGGGTGGGCCAGGCCCAGCGGGGTGGCGGCCAGGCCGGAGTGCGCGGTGCGGTCGAAGACCCACTGGACCGGGGAGCCGAGGGCGGCGAAGAACGGTCGGCGCACCAGCTTGCGGTCGTAGATCACGTGCACGTTGAGGATCGGCGCGGTGCCGAAGCCGGCCAGCCGGTCCTGCCCCGGGATCGCGTTCGGCGGCAGCAGGGCGGCCGCGCTGTCCTGGGCACCGGCCAGGACGACGGTGTCGGCCGTGAGCAGTTCCCCGCCCTCCAGGCGGACGGCGTGCTGCGGCGCGGCCGGCTTGAGCTCCGCCACCCGGGCGCGCAGCAGCACCGTGACACCCAGGCGCTCCAGTTCGGCGAGCGCCCGGTCGTGGTGGATCGCGCCGAGCGGGGCGGCGGCGATGCCGATGTCGGCGGCCCCCGGGTCGGAGAGCAGGCCGGTCTTGAACACCTTCGCCGCGAGTGCCATCGACACCTGGTCGGCCCGGCCGTTCAGGGTGGCGACACCGACCAGGTCCCACAGGGCGGCCTGGGTGGCGGCGTTCTGCCCGTTGCGGCGCAGCCACTCGCCGAAGGAGATCCGGTCCAGCGCCGGGTCGGCGAGGTCCAGGCCCTTCAGGGCGAGCGCGCCGCGGACCACCCGGGCGCGGTCGGCCGGGGACAGGTGCGGGTAGCGGGCGAGGCTGCCCGCCAGGTGCAGCGGGACGGGCAGGCCGGCTCGCCGCAGCCTGCCGAGGGTGCGCACCGGGGCCGCGTCGGGGCCGGTGACGTTGAGCACCGGGACGTCGAGGCGGTCCTGGAGGTGGACCAGCCGGGTGGCGGCGAGCCGCTCCAGCAGTCCGCGGTACGCGGTGCAGCAGCGCAGGTAGACGTGCTGGCCGTTGTCGACGGTCAGCTCGCCGCGCTGGAAGGAGAAGGCCAGTCCGCCGAGCCGGGGGCGCCCCTCGGCGAGGGTGACCCGGTGGCCGGCTTCGGCCAGGCGCAGGGCGGCGGTGATCCCGGCCAGACCGCCGCCGACCACGACGGCGGCCGGGCGCGCGGCATCGGCTCGCCCGGTCATCGGTCCTCCCCCTCGCAGTCGCTGGACCGCCGGGAGGCGGTCACTGAAGCCGGTGGTCGTTCGGTCAACACGGAACTGCCCGCACGTGATTCCCCGCTGACACAGGGTGACAGAACTGCGGCGAGAATCAAGAACGCCCCCCGGCGAGCCCGGAAAGCGCCACGTACGCCTTCTCCCAGCCCGGCAGCGAGACCCGGCCGCGCAGCACCGACTCGGGGTCGGCGGCGATCCGGCCGAGCAGCCGGTGGTAGATCCCGGCCATCGCGGCGGTGCAGGCGCGGCTGCGGCGGTCGAGCATCGGCAGCAGCCGCAGGCCCTCCTCGAAGGCGGCCTGGGCGCGGGCGGCCTCGAAGGCCACCAGGCCGGTGAAGTCCGCGCCGACCGGCGGCCTGGGCAGCGCGAAGCCCTGCTCGCAGCCGAACCGGACCAGGTCCTCGGTGGGCAGGTAGGTGCGGCCGTTCAGGGCGTCCTCGCGCAGGTCGCGCAGGATGTTGGTGAGCTGGAGTGCCAGGCCCAGGGTGTCGGCGTGGCGCGCCCCGAGCTCGGGGTCGTCGCAGCCGTAGACGCCCAGTGAGAGCCGGCCGATCGCGCCGGCCACGCAGCGGCAGTAGACCTTCAGTTCCTCGTAGGTCTGGTACTCGGCGCCCTTGAGGTCCATCTCGACGCCGTCGATCAGCTCGTCGAAGCCGCCGAGCGGGATCGGGAAGCGCCGGGCCGCGTCGGCCAGGGCGACCTTGATCGGGTCGGTGTCGTCCTCGGCGACCACCCCGGAGCGGACCTCGTCCACGAGTTCCCGGGTGCGCAGCAGCGCTTCGGCCTTGCGGTCGTCCGGGAGGCCGCCGTCGCCGATGTCGTCCACCCGCCGGGCCAGGGCGTACAGGGCCGACATGGCCAGCCGCTTGGGTTCGGGCAGCAGCCGGATGCCGTAGCTGAAGTTGCGCGCCTGTAGCCCGGTGACTGCCTCGCAGTACCGGTACGCCGCCATGACCTGGGCCGACGCCAGTGGTGATGCCGCCACTCGGGCGTTCACCTTCCCTTCGCGAAGATGGCCGCCGCCTTCACTGCGAGGCGGCGCTTGTCCGGCTTCGCCTGGTGGGCGAGCACGTCGTACCCGGCGTCCTCGACGGCCGCCAGGGCCGCGTAACCGCCTGCGGTGAATCCCGCCAGGAGCAGTCGAAGCCTCCCCCGAACCGTACCTACCAATGGTGCGCCGCGGTCGAGCAGGGTGCGGGCCCGCTCCACTTCGAAGGCGATCAGCTCGCGCACCGCGCCGTCGGCCGAGGGGGCGGCGAGGTCGGCCTCGGTGACGCCGAAGCGCTCCAGGTCCTCGGTCGGGAGGTAGATCCGGCCGCGGCCGAGGTCCTCGGCGACGTCCTGCAGGTGTTCGACCACCTGGAGGGCGCTGCAGACAGCGTCGGAGAGCGCGATCCGCTCGGGGGTGGAGACGCCTGCGATGGCCAGCACGAGGCGGCCGACCGGGTCGGCGGAGAGCGTGCAGTAGCCGATCAGGTCGTCGTAGGTGGCGTAGCGGGCAGTGGTCTGGTCCACCCGGTTGGCCTCGATCAGACGGCGGAACGGCTCGGGCGTCAGGCCGTGCCGGTGGACCAGCGGGACGAGGGCGCGCATCAGCGGGTGGCGGGGGCCGCCGACGCCGGGCTGCGGCGTGGCCGCGGAGCGCAGTGCGGTCTCGAAGACCCGGTCGAGGTCGTGCTCCAGTCCGTCGAGCAGGGCGAGCCGGAAGGCGACCTCCTGCGGGGTCGGCGGGCCGGACTGGGCCGAAGGGGTGGTCGGGGGCGTCGAGTCGACGCCGAGGAGCGTGGCGGTGCCGGCCGGGTCGGCCAGGTCGCCGTCGCCGGCGTCGTCGACGAGGCGGGCGAAGCCGTAGACCGCCATCAGGTCGTCGCGCCACGCCGCGGGCAGGAAGAACGGGGCGACCGGGAAGTTCTCCGCACCTGCCTTGTCGAGGGTCTGACCCGCGGAACGGTTCACCGGCGTATCACTGGGCTGGGCCGAAGCCGACACTGCTGTCACTCCCCCGTTCTACACCGCTGGGTACGACCGGCCGGACTCGGACACGCGTCCGAGCGCGGGCGTCACGTCCGGCTCACGGGCCCCGCGGCGACCAGCCTGGCACCGCGCGCCGCGCCGGAGAAGACCGCCCCGCCAACCGGGCGTGGCGCTCACCCCTGCGGCGGCGGCCGGCCGGGGTAACGGCGGGCAAGCCGCAGGGCCGGTCCCGGAGGTTCCGGGACCGGCCCTGGCGGCCGGGGGTTACGGGCGCTCGCCGCGCTCGTACCGGCCGACGACCTCCTCGGTCGGGCCGTCCATGATCAGCTCACCGGCCTCGATCCAGATGGTCCGCTCGCAGACCTCGCGGATCGAGTTGTTGTCGTGGCTGACGAGGAAGACCGTACCGGCGGACGCGCGCAGCTCCTCGATCCGCCGCTTGCTGCGCTGCTGGAACGCCTGGTCACCGGTGGCCAGGGCCTCGTCGATCAGCAGCACGTCGTGGGTCTTCGCGGCCGCGATCGAGAAGCGCAGGCGGGCGCCCATGCCGGAGGAGTAGGTGCGCATCGGCAGGGAGATGAAGTCGCCCTTGTCGTTGATCCCGGAGAACTCGACGATCTCCTGGTAGCGCGCCCGCACGTCGGCCGGGGACATCCCCATCGCCAGGCAGCCCAGGACGACGTTGCGCTCGCCGGTGAGCTCGTTCATCAGCGCGGCGTTGACGCCGAGCAGCGAGGGCTGGCCGTTGGTGTAGATGCCGCCCTTCTCGGTGGGCAGCAGGCCCGCGATGGCCGACAGCATGGTCGACTTCCCGGAGCCGTTGGAGCCGATCAGGCCGATCGCCTCGCCCTTGTAGGCGGTGAAGCTGACGCCCTTGACCGCGTGCACCTCGCGGACGCCGGCGGCGCGCTTGCGGCTGATGATGCGGCTCAGTGCCGAGGTGGCGCTGCCCTTGCCGGAGCCGGCGCCGTGCACCCGGTAGACGATGTGCACGTCGTCGACGACGACGGTGGGCTCGCGCGCGACCTCCGCGTCCGACACGGTGTCGCGCTTGCTCAGGTCGGTGTCAGCCACGGCCGTACTCCTCCTCGGCCTTCCAGAAGAAGACGTATCCGATGACGAACAGCCCGGCGGCCCAGAGGATGCCGTACGTCCACTGGTGCGGCGGCAGGCTCTGGTGCATGGGCTGGTGCTTGTTGTAGATGATCGGCGCGAAGGCGTGCCGCAGCAGGTTCATGTAGACCGAGGCCGGGTTGACGGCGCAGATCACCTGGATGTAGTGCGGCCACTTGTGGACCCGGTCCTGGATGCTGAACATCACGCCGGACAGGAACATCCAGGCCCGCATCACGAACGGGATCAGCTGGGAGATGTCGCTGGTCTTGGCGCCGATCCGGGCCATGATCAGGGAGATGCCGGTGTTGAACATCGTCTGCAGGATCAGCGCCGGGACGATCAGCAGCCAGGTCCGGCCCGGGGCGATGCCGCTGGCGAGGACGGTGACGACCAGCACGACCATCGAGATCAGCAGCTGCTGGAGCTGGATCACGGTGAAGGCGATCGGCAGGCTGGCCCGGGGGAAGTGCAGCGCGCGGATCAGGCCGAGGTTGTCGGAGATCGCCCGGGTGCCGGACTGCACCGCGTTCTGGGTGAACTGGAAGACGAAGACGCCGATGCAGAGCCAGGCGATGTAGGTGTTCGGCGGGAAGCCGTCCTTGTTCTCCAGGATGACGCCGAAGACCAGGTAGAACACCGCGCAGTTGAGCAGCGGGGTCACGACCTGCCACAGCTGGCCCAGCTTGGCGTCGGTGTACTGGGCCACCAGGCGGGCGGTGGCGAAGGCCCAGATGAAGTGGCGCCGGGCCCAGAGCTGCTTGGTGTAGGCGAACAGACCCGGCCGGGCACCGCTCACCGACAGGCCGTACTTGTCGGCAAGCTGCTTGGGGGTCAGGCCCGCGTCCGCCCCCCTCGGGGCTGAGAGGCTCACGGGTTCACTCACTGTCGACACATTCGTCCTTCACGCGGGATCGGTCGGGGCGGCCGGTGGACGGGGGGAGTCCGTCGGCCGCGCACCGAGGGGGATCCACTGGGGTCTCGGGGGGAGCCGACCGGTGTGTGGTCACCGGCCGCAACGATCGACCATTTGATCAGATCAGATGATCGGTGGTCGGCCCAGCCTGGTCA
Source organism: Streptomyces sp. NRRL S-350 (assembly GCF_000719705.1). Taxonomy (GTDB): domain Bacteria; phylum Actinomycetota; class Actinomycetes; order Streptomycetales; family Streptomycetaceae; genus Kitasatospora. The sequence continues at coordinate 51,598 of NZ_JOHO01000038.1, forward strand.
GTTGCCAAACGGTACGCCAACGCATCGGCCGACGCGGACCACAGGGTTCGCGCCAGCCCGCCCGGAATCCGCCCCACCAGGCCTTCAGCGCCTCGGGGGAGGGCCGCCGGGCCAGGGTCAGCAGGAACCAGGTTCCCAGATAGAGAGGCACCAACAGGGCCGGAAGGTTCCGCCTCGCGAGCCAGACCCGGTTGCGGGCCACGTTGTGGAAGTAGGAGGCGTGCCGGGCGGGCGAGGTCGTGGGGTGGTGCAGCACCACGTCCGCCCGGTAGTCGATGGCCCAGCCCGCGTCCGCCGCGCGCCACGCGAGGTCGGTCTCCTCGTGCGCGTAGAAGAACTCCGCGGGCAGCTGGCCGGCCTGCTCGAACACCTTGCAGCGCACGGCGCTCGCACCGCCGAGGAAGGTGGTCACCCGGGACGAGCGCAGCGGGTCGCTGGCGCGCAGCCGGGGGACGTGCCGACGCTGGGTGACGCCGGTGTCCGGGTCGGCGATCCGGAAGGAGACGATGCCCAGCGCCGGATCGGCGGTGAAGGCCTCGCGCAGCAGCCGGGCCGAGTCGGTGCGCGGCAGGTTCCCGTCGTCGTCCAGGAACAGGACGGCGTCGACCTCCTTGCCGTCGCGGCCGAACAGCTCGATGCCGACGTTGCGCCCGCCCGGGATGCCGAGGTTCTCCGGCAGCTCGACGCTGCGCACGCCCTCCGGGAGCGGCGGCAGCGGGGCGCCGTTGCCGACCACGGCCAGCTCGACCGCCGGGCCCTCCTGGGCGCGGACGGCCTCGATCAGGGCGTTCAGCTCGGCGGGCCGGTTGCCCATCGTGATGATCACGGCGCCGAGGCGGAAGTCCTCCGCGGGGTCGGCGGCTTCGACGGCATCGACCGCGCGCGTCCCGGTCGTCCGCTCGCACCGCCCGCTCATCGCAGCCTGCTCGAGAGGACGATGCTCAGCAGGTGCAGGACCGTCTGCAGCATGGCGATCGCCGCCAGGACGACCACCGCGAGCCGGGTGAAGAAGAGCCCGCCGTGCACGGCGTCGGCGATCCCGGCGGCGAGGATGAACAGCGAGGCCTCGACCGCGCCCACCAGCCGGTGGAACTTCAGCAGCGAGGCCGCCCGCCGGGCCTTGGCGACGGTGGTCGAGCGCGGCACCGAGGCGCTGTCCTCGACGGCCGTCATGCCGCTGCGGGCCCGGGCCACGTCCACCAGGTCGGTCTCGGACTTGATCAGGATCGCGCCGAGCGCCGCCAGCGTGCCCAGGAAGGCCCACTCCCAGTGCGAGCCGCCGCCCTCGCGGTGCAGCAGGTCGGTGGCGCGCAGGCCGAGGCCGGTCAGCAGGGCCGCCTCGGACATGTAGTGGCCGACCCGGTCCAGGTAGACGCCGGTGAGCGAGGTCTGCCGGCGCCAGCGGGCCACCTCGCCGTCCACGCAGTCCAGCAGCAGGTAGACCTGGATCAGCAGCGCACCCAGGACCGCGCCCACGATGCCCGGCAGGACCAGCGCGGCGCCGGCCAGGATGCCGGTGAGCATCATCAGGTACGTCAGGCCGTTGGGCGTGATCGCCGTGACGGTGGAGAGCACGCGGGTGATCCGCAGCGAGATCTTCCGCATGTACAGGCGCCCGGCCCAGTGCTCGGCGCTGCGGCGCTGGAGCATGCCCTCCGGATGGATCACCGCGCGCAGTTCCTCGATCGAGGGCCGGCGGGTCAGGTCCACCGGGGGCCGTTCGGCGCCCGTGGTGGAGGGGTCAGCTGTTGACGGCTTGGACATAGTCGGCGTACGCGTCCCTGATTGCGGAAGGGGAGAGGTCGAGGTGTTCCAGGATGGTGAAGCGCCCGGGCCGGGTGTTCGGAGCGTAGTGCACCGCTTCGGTGAACTCCGCTTCGGTGAAACCGATCTGAGCCGCGGTCACCGGCAGGCCGTGGCTCGCCAGGCGCTCCACGATCAGACCGGTCAGCTCGTGCTCGCCCCGCAGGAAGCTGGCGAACGCCGCCCCGAGGCCGACCTGTTCGCCGTGCTGGGCGGACCGCTTGGGGTACAGCACGTCCAGGGCGTGCGAGATCTCGTGGCAGGCGCCCGAGGAGGGCCGGGTGCTGCCCGCGATGTTCATCGCGATGCCGGACAGTACCAGGGCTTCCGCGAGGGCCGTCAGGAGGTCCTGATCCTGAGTGTTCCCTGGGTGGCGCAGCAGGTTCTCGCCCGCCGAGCGGGCCATCGCGACGGCCAGCCCGTCCACCGGTTCGCCGGTGACGGCGTGCGACAACTCCCAGTCCGCGCAGGCCGAGATGTTGGAGACGACGTCCCCGATGCCGGCCGCCACGAAGCGCTGCGGGGCCTGCCGGATCACGTCCAGGTCGACGATGATGCCGATCGGGCCGGGCACCCCGTAGGAGCCCCGGCCGGCGTCGTTGTCGAGCGTGGAGACCGGGGAGCAGATGCCGTCGTGGGCCAGGTTGGTGGCGACCGCGACCACCGGCAGGCCGACCCGGGCGGCCGCGTACTTGGCGGCGTCGATGATCTTGCCGCCCCCGAGGCCGACGACCGCGTCGTAGTGCTTGCCGCGCATCTCCTCGGCGAAGCGCACCGCGCTGTCGAGGCTGCCGTCGTCCACGTTGTACCAGTCGGCGCCGGGCAGGGCCGGCTCCAGGCGCTCGCGCATCGCGGCGCCCGAGCCGTTGCTGATCGCCACCGCGATCCGGCCCGAGGCCGACAGCCGCTGGTCCGCCAGGATGCCGCCGAGCGCGTCCAGCGCGCCCGGGCGGATCTCGGCGAACAGCGGCGACGGGACCAGTCGGGTCAGTACCGGCACGCGATCTCCCGCGCCTTCGCCAGGTCGTCGTGGTTGTCGACCTCGACCCAGGAGACCTCGCCGATCGGCTGCACGTCGATGCGCAGGCCCCGGTCGACCATCTCCTGGTAGCCGTCCTCGTAGTACAGCTGCGGGTCGCGCTCGTAGGTGGCGCGCAGCGCGTCGGTCAGGTCCGCGGCGGCGGACGGGTTGATCACGGTGACGCCGATGTACTCGCCGCTCGCCTCGGCCGGCTCCATCAGCTTGGTGATGCGGCGCATGCCGGCGGCCGGGTCGACGACGACCTTCATCTCCTCGTCGGCGAGCTTCTTCACCGTGTCGAGGGCGAGCAGGATGCCCGGCGCGGTGCCGCCGTCGGCGAGGCGCTGGTTGCCCTCCAGCATGGTGCGCTGGACGGAGGCGGGGTGGACGGTGTCACCGTTGGCCAGCAGCAGGCCCTCGGTGAACAGCTCGCGGGCGCACCACAGCGAGTACGCGTTGTTCCACTCCTCGGCCTTGTCGTTCTCGACCAGGTGGAGCTTGACGCCGTACTTGCGCTCCAGGGCGTCCTTGCGGTCGTACACCGCCTCCTTGCGGTAGCCGACGACGATCGCGGCCTCGCGCAGTCCGACCTCGGCGAAGTTGCCGAGGGTGAGGTCCAGGACGGTCCGCTCCCCGTCGACCGGCACCAGCGCCTTCGGCAGGGTGTCGGTGTACGGGCGCAGCCGGCGGCCGGCGCCGGCTGCCAGAACGAGGCCGATCATGCGGGGTCTCCTGATCCGTCGTGCTGGGCGCGCGGATTGTGCCGGGGGCGCCGCCGCTGCTCCGTCGGACCGGCGTGCGACCGGGCCGGGCAGCGGCGCGCCGGTACCTGCACAGGTCCGGGCACCGTGTCGTATGTGATGGTAGGCGACTTGGACGATCGACCCGAACGCGCCCGGAAACGGCAGGGTGACGAGGAGGTGACTCCGGGCTCCCGCCGGCTCCTGCCGGGCTCCCGTCCGATCCCCCCGCAGTGCCGTCCGATCGTGCCGGATCCCGCCGGATCGTGGTGGACGGGTCGAACGGCCGCCGAACGGGCGTCGAACGGTTCTGCGACGGTACTGACCCTTACGGGGGCCTCCCGGACCCGTCCCTGCACGGTTTCCGACTCCTCCGGGTCATGATCCGCCCGGTTGTGCGTGGGACCCCTACCGGGCGCCACCCATACGGCAGACTGGAGCCCGACGTCGGCGCCGGTGCCCCCGCTGCGTCCGCCGCCCTCCATCCGGCGCGCCGGACACACCCGATGCTCCCGTTGCTCCCGCCCCCGAAAGAGGCCCCATGCCCCAGAGTCTGCCGACCGACCCGACGCACTTCGGCGCCGAGATCGACACCGGTCTCGACGTGGAGACCGATGTGGCGGTCGACCCGCGGGCCGCCTCGGCTCCCGGCACCTCGGCCACCGGTACCGAGATCCTGCTGGAACTGGTCGACGACGAGGGCGTCACCATCGGCACCGCCGAGAAGCACTGGGCCCACCAGCAGCCGGGCCGGCTGCACCGCGCCTTCTCGGTGTTCCTCTTCGACCGCCAGGGCCGGATGCTGCTCCAGCGCCGCGCCCTCGGCAAGTACCACTCCCCCGGTGTCTGGTCGAACACCTGCTGCGGCCACCCGTACCCGGACGAACCCCCGTTCGTCGCCGCCGCCCGGCGCACCGCCGAGGAGTTGGGCGTCGCGCCCGCGCTGCTCTGCGAGGCCGGCACCGTGCGCTACGACCTGCCGGACGAGGCCTCCGGGCTGATCGAGCGGGAGTGGAACCACCTCTTCGTGGGACTGGTCACCGCGCCGGTCCGGCCGAACCCGGACGAGGTGGACGACGTCGCCTTCGTGACCGCGCAGGAGCTGCAGGAGCTGCGGGCCGAGCGGCCGTTCTCCGTCTGGTTCGAGACCGTCTTCGAGGCGGCGCTGCCGGGGATCCGGGAGATCGCCGGGCGGGACTGGTAGTCGGCCCCGCGGAGCCGGCGGTCGCACCCCGGTCCGGGCCGGGCCGCGCTCGGCTCGGCCGGGGCCGCTCAGCGCTCGGGCTCCGGCGGGACGGGCAGGGAGGCCCAGATGACCTTGCCGCCCTCCCCCGTCCGCTCGACGTCGCACACCCCGCCGGCCTGCAGCGTGACGCTCTTCACCAGCAGCAGGCCGCGCCCGCCGGTGCGGCCGGTGTCGTTCTCCAGCGCCTTCGGCCGGTACGGGTCGCCGTCCTCGACCGACACCCGCACCCAGCCGCCGCGCACCGACAGCTCGGTGACCACCTCGGGCGACAGCTCGGCGGCGTGCGTCACCGCGTTGCTCACCAGCTCCGAGACGATCAGCAGCAGGTCGTCCACCAGCTCCTGGTAGCGCACCCCGGCCATGCCCTGGGCCAGCAGACGGTCGCGCACCGCGTGCCGGGTGCGCGGCACCGAGGCCTGGGCGGCGGGCACCGGGAAGCGCCAGACCCCCTCGGCCGGGCCGCCGGGGGCGTCGGCGGCGTCCGGCCCGCTCCCCGGCCCGTTCCCCGGCCCGCCGCGTCTCGGTTCGGCCTCCGCCGCCCCGCTGATCTGCTCCACGTCCAGCCGCCCTTCGTCCGCGACCCGGGAATCAGGCGATCCGCTCATGGCGCCCTCGGGCCACAGAGGCTAGGAGAGCCGTCCCGACGGCCGTGGCACCGTCGACAAGTTGCCCGTGTCGGATCACTCACGCCCGGAACCGACCGTTGAAGGTGCCGAAGTCGACCGGTTCCTTCGCGGACACCATCGGTTCGGGCGGGGTTCGAGCGTGTTCGCCAGCCGTACCAACCTGTGCGGCGTGCCGCCCGGGCCGGGCGGGCGCGGCCCTGCCCCGGCCGGGCGGCACGCCCGGGGCACGGACCCGAGGAAACGCAGGTGAGAAGCACTCCAGAACCCTGGTAATGTTCTCTCTGTCGCCGAGGGGGCGAGAGAAAAACCCCCGGAGCACGCACCCCGTCCGGGTGGCGGAATGGCAGACGCGCTAGCTTGAGGTGCTAGTGCCCTTTATCGGGCGTGGGGGTTCAAGTCCCCCCTCGGACACAGCCGAATTCCCCGTGGGATCCGAAAGGAACCCACGGGGAATTTCCTTTTCCGGCCCCGGTCCCGACTCTGGTCGTGGTCTCGGTCGTGGTCTCGGTCCTGGTTTCGGTCCCGGCCCTCGTCCCCATCCGGAGCCCGGTCGGCCGTGGGCCGCTTTTCCGGCCGGCTCGCCGCGACCACCACCCCGCGCCGACGTGGTGCCGGCCTCTCCACCGGGGCCCGCCGGTCCGGAAACCGGACACGAGATGGCAACGATCGGACGGTTTGAGCTTCCCCTGAGGTATTCGCCCGTTTTCGGACCATAAGCTGCTGTGCGTTTGTCCGGAATGCCGACTCAAAACCGCAAAAACACCGACACCAGCCGATGAACCCCGAGCGAAAGGACCGATACGTTGAGTGAGAGCGAATCCTCGACGGCATCACACCAGAACTACCGCCGATCGCTCGGCACCATCAGCCTGACCGCGGTCGGGCTGGGGTCGATCATCGGATCCGGGTGGCTGTTCGGTGCCGAGCGCGCCGCCAAGCTCGCCGGTCCGGCCTCGATCCTCGCCTGGGTGATCGGTGCCGCGGTGGCCCTGACCATCGCCCTCACCTACAGCGAGCTCGGCTCCATGTTCCCCAAGGCCGGCGGCATGGTCCGGTACGGCCAGTACTCGCACGGCTCGCTGGCCGGCTACCTCGCCGCCTGGGCCAACTGGATCGCCATCGTCTCGGTCATCCCGGGCGAGGCCACCGCCTCCGTCCAGTACATGAGCTCCTGGCACTTCGGCTGGGCGAAGGGCCTCTTCGACGGCCAGGAACTGACCCTCAGCGGTGTGGCGCTGGCCAGCGTGCTGCTGATCGTCTACTTCGCCCTCAACTGGTTCGCGATCACGCTCTTCGCCAAGACCAACACCGCGATCACCGTCTTCAAGGTCGTCGTGCCGACGCTGACCGCCGGCGCGCTGCTCTTCGCGCACTTCGACACCGCGCACTTCACCGACCACGGCGGCTTCGCGCCGAACGGCTGGAGCGCGGTGTTCACCGCCGTCGCGGTCTCCGGCATCGTCTGGGCCTTCAACGGCTTCCAGTCCCCGCTCAACCTGGCCGGCGAGGCCCGCAACCCCGGCAAGTCGCTGCCCAAGGCCGTCATCGGCTCGATCCTGATCGCCCTGGTGATCTACGTCGCGCTGCAGATCGCCTTCATCGGCGCCATCCCGGCCGGCGACCTCGCCAAGGGCTGGAGCGGACTCGGCTACACCTCTCCGCTGGCCGACCTCGCCGTCGCCTGGGGCCTCAACTGGCTCGCGATCACGCTGTACGCGGACGCCTTCATCTCGCCGTCCGGCACCGGCATGATCTACGCCGCCACCACCTCGCGCATGATCCACGGCGTGCAGGAGAACGGCCACCTGCCCAAGGTCTTCGGCAAGGTCGACGCCAAGACCGGCATCCCGCGCCCCGCGCTGGTGCTCAACCTGGTCGTCGCCTTCCTGTTCCTCGCCGTCTTCCGCGGCTGGGGCTCGCTGGCCGAGATCGTCTCGGTGGCCACCGTGATCTCGTACATCACCGGCCCGGTCGCCGTGATGGCACTGCGCCGGCTCGCCCCCGACCTGCCGCGGCCGGTCCGGCTGCGCGCCATGCCGGTCGTCGCCCCGGTCGCCATGGTCTTCGGCTCGCTGGTGCTGTACTGGGCCCGCTGGCCGCTCACCGGCAAGGTCATCCTGCTGATGGCCGCCGGCCTGCCGATCTGGGCCTGGTACGAGCTGCGCAAGCCCTTCGACGAGCTGAAGCCGCACCTGAAGGCGGGCGCCTGGATGGTCGCCTACCTGTTCGTGATGGCCGGCGTCTCCTGGGCCGGCAGCACCGACTTCGGCGGCCAGGGATACCTGCCGGAAGGCTGGGACCTGCTGATCGTCGCCGCCATCGGCCTCGCGTTCTACCGCTGGGGCGTGGCCAGCGCCTGGGCCAACCCCTCGCTGGCCGCCGTCCGGCAGGAGATGGCGGACGCCGAGGCTGCGGCCGGGGGCGCCGGGGGCGCCGCCTCGGTGTCGGCCGCGGAGGGCGAGACCTCCCGGGTCTGAGTCGTACCTCGTGACTCGCGTCTCGCGTGGAAGGGCTGGTCGGTGTTCCGACCAGCCCTTCGGCGTCTCCGGGGCCGTGCGGGGTGTGGGGACGGAGCGGTCGTGCGGGGTGTGCGGGCGGAGGGGTCGCGCGGCGGGGCCGTCGGCTGGTCAGGCCCGGCGGGCGCGGCGGATGGCGGCGGTGACGACCGGCGGGAGGAGGTCCCGGGCCGCGCGCTTGGCGACGTTGACGGGGCGGCGTGCCTCGGCGGCCCGGGCCCGACGGGCGGCGAGGTCGAGGGCGGCCTCGTCCCGGTCGGACGGGACCGGCCGGTGGGCGTCCACCGCCGACTGCCGGTCCCCGCGCCGGGCCGCCTCGGCGGCCGACCGCTCCTGGTGGCGCGAACCGCGGAACGGGGCGATGCCCTCCGAGTCGCCGGTCATCCGCAGTACTTGGCGCCCGTTGACGGTGTCGGTGCTCAAGCGGCAGCCGGCCGCGAGGTCGACCCCGTCGAGCAGCTCGCGCTGGAACGGCTCCGGATCTCCCCAGGTGCCGTAGAACTTGCACTCGGTGAGCAGGATCGGCTTGAGCCCGTGGTTGAACACGGCCTCCCAGGTGGCGGCGGCGACGCCCGGGGTGTGCTGGGCCCGGTAGTCGTCCAGCACGACGACGCCCTGGGTCCGCAGTGCGACCCGGGCCACCTGGAGGTCGCCCACGACGTGCTCGTACAGGTGGGAGGCGTCGATGTGGATGAAGCGGAAGGCGCCGGCGGGTATGCGCCCGCCGGCCAGGACCGACGTCGGAGCCTGGATGATCTCCGGCAACTCCTCGTGGAAGGCGAGGTAGTTGGTCTCGAAGGCGGAGCGGGTCAGCGTCTTGCGGTAGGAGTAGTCCATCTCCGCGGCGTTCTCGTCGTCGGGCGCGTCCGAGTCGAAGAGGTCGCACACCGTGAACGTCTCGCCGGGCTGCAGGTGCTCGCCGATCACGATGGCGCTGCGGCCGAGGTAGGCCCCCATCTCCAACAGGTCGCCGGTGACCCCGGTCTTCTCCTGCCGCCCGAGGAACCAGTCGAAGGAATGCCGGTCGTGGTCCCAGAACCACCCCTGGACGTCGTCCAGGGTCGCCGGCTCGACGTGCTGCTGCGGGTCGCCCGGCAACGCGGCGTCGGTCATGGAGACTCCTTCGGGGGCACGGCTGCGGATGTCGAACCGAACCTCAGCAGGGGGCGGCTCCCGGGGCCGGTGCCGGTACCCGCCGGTGGCAGGAAACGCACCGGTGGCGGTACGCGCCGGTGCTCGACCGCGCGGCTTGGCAGCGTCAGCAGGCAGCCCCCGCATCTGAGTTCGCTGCAATCTACTCTCGCGCCGACCACCGTGTGGAGGCCTTCGCACGGGGAGTTTCCGGAATCGTCACGGAGCCGCCGGGGCGCCCAGCGCGGTTCGCGTCGAGGCGCCCGGCAAGGTTGCGGGCCGGGGCGCCACGGGCTGGGGAGCTCCCGCAGTACGAGTCGCTGCAGTACTGGCGGGGTCGGGCTGGAGCCGGGGGCGCCGTCCAGGGTTGCGCCCCGGATCGTGCCCGGGGTCGTGCCCGGGGTCGTGCCCGGGGTGTCGGGGAAGGCCGACACCCCGGGCGTACCGTGCGTCGGCCTCAGACGAGGTCGACGCCGGGGTAGAGCGGGTACGGCGCGAGGAGGTCGGCGGCGCGCTTGGCCACGGCGTCGCGCAAGGCCGCGTCGAGGGTGTGGTTGGCCTTGGACGGGGCGCCGGCGGCCGTGGTGGCGGGGCTGGTGGCGCGCAGGACGGTGTCGATCAGCTCGGCGATCTCGTCCATCTCGGCGGTGCCCAGGCCGCGGGTGGTGAGGGCCGGGGTGCCGAGACGGATGCCCGAGGTGTACCAGGCGCCGTTCGGGTCCTGCGGGACGGAGTTGCGGTTGGTGACGATGCCCGAGTCCAGCAGGGCCGCCTCGGCCTGGCGGCCGGTCAGGCCGTAGCCGGAGACGTCGGCGAGGACGAGGTGGTTGTCGGTGCCGCCGGTGACCAGCTTGCCGCCGCGGCGCAGCAGGCCCTCGGCGAGGGCCTGGGCGTTGGCGACGACGGCGCGGGCGTACTCCTGGAACTCGGGGCGGCGGGCCTCGGCGAGGGCGACCGCCTTGGCGGCCATGACGTGCGAGAGCGGGCCGCCGAGGACCAGCGGGCAGCCCCGGTCGACGTGCTCGGCCAGCTCGGAGGTGCACAGCACCATGCCGCCGCGCGGACCGCGCAGGGACTTGTGGGTCGTCGTGGTGACGATGTGGGCGTGCGGGACGGGGTCGTGGTCGCCGGTCAGCACCTTGCCCGCGACCAGGCCGGCGAAGTGCGCCATGTCGACCATGAGGGTGGCGCCGACCTCGTCCGCGATCTCGCGCATCTTCCGGAAGTCCACCAGCCGCGGGTAGGCGGAGTACCCCGCCACGATGATCAGCGGGCGGAACTCGCGGGCCGTCTCGCGCAGCGCGTCGTAGTCGATCAGGCCGGTCACCGGGTCCGTGCCGTAGCTGCGCTGCTCGAACATCTTGCCGGAGATGTTGGGGCGGAAGCCGTGGGTGAGGTGGCCGCCGGTGTCCAGGGACATGCCGAGCATGCGCTGGTTGCCGAGCTCGTGGCGCAGCCGCGCCCAGTCCTCCTCCGTGAGGTCGTTGACGTTGCGGACCTCGGCCCGCTCCAGCGCCGGGCTCTCGACCCGCTGCGAGAGGACGGCCCAGAAGGCGGTGAGGTTGGCGTCGATGCCGGAGTGCGGCTGGACGTACGCGTGGTCGGCGCCGAACAGCTCGCGGGCGTGCTCGGCGGCGATGGTCTCGACGGTGTCGACGTTGCGGCAGCCCGCGTAGAAGCGGCGGCCTGCGGTGCCCTCGGCGTACTTGTCGCTGAGCCAGTTGCCCATGGCGAGCAGGACGGCCGGGGAGGCGTAGTTCTCGCTGGCGATCAGCTTGAGGGAGGCGCGCTGGTCCGCCAGCTCCCGGCCGATGGCGGCGGCGATCCGCGGTTCGACGCCTGCGACCACGTCGAGGGCGCTGCGGAAGGCGGTGTCGGCGGCGGGGGTCGCGGCGGTGTGGGGGTGCTGGGGCTGCTGGGCCAAGGCGGTCTCCTGGTGGGGATGCGGATGGCCCAGGCGCTCGGCAACGTCACGTGAGGTTTCACGGGGCCGCTTCCCGATGGTTGATTCCATCCCTACGCGCCAGTCGCGGCCCATCGGGATCGTACCAACATCGGGTGGTCCGGGGCGGCGGTCTCACAGTGCGGACCCCAGGCCCTCGGGCGCCGGCGTAACGGGTTGGCCCGACCGGGCGCGAGCGGTTCATGATCGAGCCTGTCAGGTCCGACCGGAGAGGTGCACCGAACATGTCCCAGACCGATCAGCCGAACGTCGACACGGAACTCGTCGAGGCGGCCCTGGAGGTGGTGCGACGGCATGCCCGGGGCGACAACCACACGGTGGCAGCGGCCGGGCGCAACGCCGACGGCCGGATCGTCACCGCCCTGAACGCCTACCACTTCACCGGCGGGCCGTGTGCAGAGCTGGTGCTCATCGGGGCGGCGGCCGGGCAGGGGGCGTACGAGCTCACCACCGTGGTGGCGGTCGCCGACCGGGAGCGCGGGGTCATCCCGCCGTGCGGGCGCTGCCGCCAGGTGCTGCTCGACTACTTCCCCGAGGTGCGGATCGTCGTCGGACAGGGGTCCGAGCTGCGCACCGTACCGGTCCTGGACCTGCTGCCGGAGGCGTACGTCTGGGCCGACCACCAGGGCGACTGAGCGGAGGAGGCGCCCGACGGGTGAACCGGCGCGGCCGTTGGCCCTCCGTTCGACTGCGCGAGTGCGGCCCGAGGCACTAGCGTGCAGGCAATGTGACGCGACAGACCGAGGAATCGCCAGCCCGAGGGGGCACATTGTCGGACGACCTGCTCATCGCGAAGATCAACCACGGCTTCGATCACCTCGACGCCGACGGCGACGGACTGCTCACCGAGCGGGACCACCTCCTGATGGGCCAGTCGGTGGCCCGTTCCCTCGGCCACCAGGAAGGCTCGGAGGCCGAGGCCGTCATCGTCCGCGCCTACCTGACGATCTGGCACGACCTGCACCTCGCCCGGCTGCCCGCCGGCACCGAGGCGATCACGCGGCAACAGTTCGCCGTCTCCACCGGGTCGCTCGCGGACGATCCCGAGGCCGCGCGCGACATCCTCGGCGCACTCGCCGAAGCCTTCCTCGCCGTCGCCGACGCCGACCGCAGCGGAACCGTGGACGCCGGCGAATTCTTCGTCTTCCAGCGCGGCCACTTCGCCGGCCTCAGCCGCGACGACTCCGACACGGCGTTCCGCCACCTCGACACCGACGGGGACGGCGTACTGTCCGTGGCCGAGTTCACCGACGCGATCATCGAGTACTGGACCAGCCGCGACCCGGCCGCACCGGGCAACTGGTGGACCGGCAAGCCCCCGCACGCCTTCTGACATCGGCGCTGCGGCCGACACCGCCCCCGCCCGCCTCGCCCCTGCCACGCGAGGCGGGCGGCGCGGGCAAGGGGCGCGTCCCGCTCAGGCCTCCGGGACGATCCGCTCGACGACGGTGTCGATCAGCGCCGCGAGGCCCTCGACGCCCAACACCTCGGGCAGAGTGAGGTGTTCGATGATCAGACCGGTCATGGCGAGGTAGAGCACGACGACGCTCTCCCGGTCACCGGGGAAGCCCTCGGCCAGGTGGAAGGCGATGTTGGCCTCCAGGTCGTCCCGGATGGTGCCGGTGAGCTGGGCCCGGAGTTCGGGGCGGCGGGTCGCCTCCAGGCGCAGTTCGAGCATCGCGAGGTACCCGGCCCGGTCCGCGGTGATGCGGCGGACCACGTCACGCATCAGGGCCGTGACCAGGGCGCGGTCGCGGGGGGCGCGCAGCAGCTCGGCGACGACCTCCGGATCCGGGGTGATCCGGTGGTGAATGTGCCGGGCGGTCTGGTGGAGCAGGTGGTCCCGGTTGGCGAAGTAGTTGGAGGCCGTGCCGTTGGGGACTCCGGCCTGAGCGTCGACCGCGCGGAAGGTGAGGCCGCGGGCACCCTCGCGGGCGAGGACCTCGATGGCGGCGTCGGCGAGGGCGGTACGGCGGGCGGGGTTCTGGACCATGGGCCGATTCTCCCTCCTGCGCTTTCTCCTGCTTCCGGGGGTCCGGCGCGCCTGGGCTCCGGCACGCCCGGGGTCCGGCGCTCCGGCATTGCCCGCCCCGTCCCCCCTTGCAACCACTACATGTGAAGTACTATAAATGTAGTTGTTCGCGGGGCGGGCTTAACCGCCCGCACCGCCGACCGCCCCCGCACCTCGACCCCAGGGACCCGTATGCGCAAGCTCAGCTACTTCGTCGGCGCCACCATCGACGGCTTCATCGCCGCCCCGGACGGCGACTACGCGTTCTTCGCCCCGTTCGTCACCGAGGACTACGCGCCGACACTCTTCTCCGAGTACCCCGAGACCATCGCCACCCCCGGCCGCACGGCGGTCGGCATCGCGGAGGCCCCCAACAAGCGCTTCGACACGGTGCTCCAGGGCCGCGGCAGCTACGACGCCGGGCTCGCCGTCGGGCTCACCAGCCCCTACGCCCACCTGCGCCAGATCGTCTTCTCCCGCACGCTGGCGACGAGCCCGGACCCGGCGGTCGAAGTCACCGCCGAGGACCCGCTGAGCGTCGTGCGACGACTCAAGCAGGAGGACGGGCTCGGCATCTGGCTCTGCGGCGGCGCCGACCTGGCCGGCCAGCTGCTCCCCGAGATCGACGAGCTGATCGTCAAGCAGTACCCGGTGGTGGCCGGGGCGGGCATCCCGCTTTTCCGTGCGGGCTTCGAACCGCGCGCCTTCACGCTCACCGACAGTCGGATCTTCGAGCGCGGGAACGTCGTCCTCACCTACGTTCGGACGCCGCCTTCGCCGGGCGCCTCGGACGTGCCGGCCGCGCAGGACGCCCCGGCCCCGCAGGACGCCCCGGCCGCCGACTGACGCTCACCACCAGGCAGACGCCCGCCACCACGATCGCCCCGCCCGCCACCGTCGGACCGGTCAGCGGCTCGGCCAGGACCAGCCAGCCCAGCAGCACCGCGACCACCGGATTCACGTACGCGTACGTGGCGACGAGCGTCAGCGGGGCGGCGCGCAGCAGCCAGGCGTACGCGGTGAAGGCGAGCAGCGAGCCGAACAGCACCAGGTAGGCGAGGGCCAGCCACGACCGGCCGGAGACGGCCCCGAGGTCCAGCCCGCGCTGCTCACCGCGCACCAGGCCGATCAGCAGGTTGCAGATCCCGCCGGCCAGCATCTGGTACGCGCTCGCGGCGAGCACGTTGCCCGGCATCGGGATCTTCTTGCTCGCGAACGAGCCGAGCGCCCAGAGCAGCGTGGCGCAGATGATCAGGATCACGCCCAGCGGCTTGATGGACCCCCCGATCGCGGGGGCCGACAGCACACCGAGACCGATCAGCCCGAGCAGCACCCCGGCGAGCTCGGCGGCCTTCGGGCGCTCGCCGCCGAAGGCCGTCAGCACCACCATCCACAGCGGGACGGCGGCCACCAGCAGGGCGGCCAGGCCGGACGGGACGGAGGTCTCGCCCAGGACCACCAGCCCGTTGCCGCCGGTCAGCAGCAGCACGCCGACCAGGGCGGCGGAAGCCAGTTGGCGCCCGCTCACCTTCAGCCCCGCCGGGCCCTGGCGCACCAGCAGGTAGCCGGCCAGCAGGAGGCCTGCGGTGAGGAAACGGGCGGCGGCGGAGAGGAACGAGGGCATCGTCTCCACGGCGATCCGGATCGCGAGGTAGGTCGAGCCCCAGACGACGTAGACCACTGCGAGGGCCAGCCAGACCGCGCCGCCGAGGCGGGGGGTGGCGGCGGCCTTCTCCAGGGGGACAGCGGCCTTCCCCGGGGGGACGGGAGTGG
>NZ_JOHO01000039.1 GCF_000719705.1 Streptomyces sp. NRRL S-350
TCCAGCTCTTCGGTCGTCACAACCCGAATGCTGGACACCCTCCCCGCATGTCCGGAGCAGAACCGGCAAACCCAGCTGACTTCGGAACTACTCGTCTAGGGTCGGGGCATGCACGGTCGCGACGCCCACAGTGAGGAACCCGTCCGGGTCACCGCCTGGGTCCGGGGGAAGGTCCAGCAGGTCGGGTTCCGCTGGTGGACCAGGGCACGGGCGCTGGAGACCGGCTTGACCGGCTACGCGAGCAACCTCGGCGACGGCCGGGTGCAGGTGGTGGCCGAAGGGCCCGCGGCCGACTGCGAGCGACTGCTGGCCCTGCTGCGCGGCCCGGACACCCCCGGGCACGTCAGCGGTGTGACCGAGATCTGGACGGCCGTCGGCCCTGGCTACCAGGGTTTCGAGATCCGCTGAACCGCCGCCCGCCGCCGCTTTCCCCGCCCGCCCGGGAAAGCGGCGAAAAGATCGGGAACTGTCGGTGTCACGAGGTTGCCATCCGGGCAGACTCGTGGTTGACTCCGCATCGAACGATGATCCACGAGCACGTGGTGGACCCGCCCCGATGGCCCCCCAGGCGTGAGCACTCCGCCGGGCAGGTGACAGGGGCGCGGTAGCGTGCGGTGATCGTGTTGACCCGTACCGTCTTTGGTGAGACGCTGGAAGCCCGCGCACACGACCGCGTTTTCCCGGCAGGCGCCTGCCCTCGTGAGCCCAGCTCACGGTGCTCGCGCCGAAGTGCCCAGCCAGCACTTCCGGTGACGCGCCGCGCGTGCGTCCCCCTTCCCCCTAGACCTGGACCATTCCGGTTCGGTCACTCAGCGTGGAGGACCATACATCATGGCAAAGGCGCTTCTCGGGTACGTCGGCGGCCCCGACCCGCGAATGCTCTCCGAGATGCGACGGCTTCAGCAGCGCGTCCAGGACCTTGAATCCGAGCTCCTTCGGATGCAGGCCGAGAACGACGCGCTCACCGCTGTCGCTGACGAGCACTCGCTGCTCAACAGCATCGATCTGGATCAGCGGGAGCCGGCTCTCACCTGAGTCCCGCCCGGTCCTCGCAGATCGACGCCGCTGTGCACTGAGCCGCCCCGAAAGGGACGCAGCTTGCAAGGGACGCCCGGATGTGGCGTCCCTTCGTCGTGTCCGAGTCCGGATACAGTCGCACGCTGGGGCCCCTGGCGAGCGACGAGGAGACCGGCGCGTGCACCTGAAGAGCCTGACGCTGCGCGGCTTCAAGTCCTTCGCGTCCAGCACCACCCTGCGCTTCGAGCCGGGCATCACCTGCGTGGTCGGCCCCAACGGCTCCGGCAAGTCGAACGTGGTGGACGCGCTGTCCTGGGTGATGGGGGAGCAGGGGGCCAAGACGCTGCGCGGCGGCAAGATGGAGGACGTCATCTTCGCCGGGACCAGCGGGCGCGCCCCGCTCGGCCGCGCCGAAGTCAGCCTCACCATCGACAACACCGACGGCGCCCTGCCGATCGACTACGCCGAGGTGACGATCACCCGGACCATGTTCCGCAACGGCGGCAGCGAGTACGCGCTCAACGGCGAGACCTGCCGCCTGCTGGACATCCAGGAACTGCTCTCCGACTCCGGCATCGGCCGGGAGATGCACGTCATCGTCGGGCAGGGGCAGCTGGACTCCGTCCTGCACGCCGACCCGATGGGCCGGCGCGCCTTCATCGAGGAGGCGGCCGGCGTCCTCAAGCACCGCAAGCGCAAGGAGAAGGCGCTGCGGAAACTGGACGCGATGCAGGCCAACCTCAACCGGATCCAGGACCTGGTGGCCGAACTGCGCCGCCAGCTCGGCCCGCTCGGCCGACAGGCCCGGATCGCCCGGCGGGCCGCCGGCATCCAGGCCGAGCTGCGCGACGCCCGGCTGCGGCTGCTCGCCGACGACCTCTCCACGCTCCGCCGGGCCGTCGAGGCCGAAGTCGCGGACGAACTGGCGCTGCGGCTGCGGCGGACCACCGTCGAACAGGAACTGGCCCGCGCGGTGCAGCGCGAGCGCGTCCTGGAAGCCCAGGTCCAACAGCTCGGGCCGAGCCTGGAGACCGCCCGGCAGACCTGGTACCGGCTCTCCGCGCTCGCCGAGCGCACCCGCGGCACCCTCGGGCTGGCCGAGGCCCGGGCCCGGCACGCCGCAGCCGGCGGCCACGGCGAGGAGCGGCGCGGACGGGACCCGGAAGAGCTGGAACGGGAAGCCGAACGGGTCCGCGAGGAGGAGGCCGCGCTCGCCGAGGCACTGGAGGAGGCGCAGTACGCGCTCGCCGAGGCCGTCGAGCGCAAGGACGGACTGGAACGGGAGCTGGCCGCCGAGGAACGCCGGCTGCGCGACGCCGCCAAGGCCATCGCCGACCGCCGGGAGGGCCTCGCCCGGCTGCAGGGACAGGCCGCCGCCGCCCGCTCCGGGGCCGCCTCGGCGCAGGCCGAGATCGGCCGGCTCACCGAGGCCAGGGACGAGGCGCTGCTGCGCGCCGAGGCCGCGCAGGGCGAACTGGACCAGCTCCGGCAACAGGTGGACGGCCGCGCCGGGGACGACCGGCAGGCCGAGGCCGACCACCAGGCGGCGCGCGAACGGCTGGCCGCCGTCGAGCGCGAACTCGCCGCCGCCCGGGAGACGGCCGGCGCCGCCGAGCGCGAGCGGGCCGGACTGACCGCGCGGCACGAGGCGCTCTCCCTCGGACTGCGGCGCAAGGACGGCACCGGCGCGCTGCTGGCCGCAGGGGAGCGGCTGGGCGGGCCGCGCGGCCCGGCGGCCGTGCAGCTGCGGATCGAGGCCGGGTACGAGACGGTGGTGGCGGCGGCGCTCGGCGCGGCGGCCGACGCGGTGGCCGTCGAATCGCCGTCCGCCGCCGTCGAGGCACTGCGGCTGCTGAGGGCGGACGACGCCGGCCGGGCCGCGCTGCTGATCGCGGGTGCGGCCGAAGCCCCCCACCACGGCGTCGAGTTGCCGGACGGTGCCCGTTGGGCCGCCGAACTGGTCGACGGCCCGGCCGAGTTGACCGCCGCCGTCCGGCAGCTGCTGGCCGGGGTGGCGGTGGTCGCGGACCTGGACGCGGCGCTGCGGCTGCTCGACGAACACCCCCGACTGCCCACCGCCACCCCGGTGACCGCCGTGACCATGGACGGCGACCGGCTCGGCACCGGCTTCGCGCACGGCGGCTCCGGTGGCGCGCCGAGCCTGCTGGAGACCCAGGCCGCGGTGGACGAGACGGCCCGGGCGATCGACGAACTCGCCGCCCGCTGCGCCGAATCGGCCGAACGGCTGGCCGAACTCACCGAACGGCGCCGGGAGTCGGCCGCCGAAGTGGAGCGGCTCGCCGAGCGGCGGCGGCAGGCGGAGCAGGAACGGGCCCGGGTCGCGGGCGCGCTCGGCCGGCTCGGCGGGCAGGCCCGCGCCGCCGCCGGCGAGGCGGAGCGGCTGTCGGCCGCGGCCGCCCGCGCCGAGCAGGGCCTGGCCGGCCTGCTGGCCACCGCCGAAGAACTGGCGCAACGTCTGGCCGCGGCCGAGGAGTCGGCGGACGCCGGCGCGGACGAACCGGACGGCGGAGAGCGCCGGCGGCTGGCCGCCGCCGCGAGCGACGCCCGGCAGGCCGAGCTGGAGGCCCGGCTCGCGGTGCGCACCCACGAGGAGCGGGTCCGCGCGCTCACCGGCCGGGCGGACCAGCTGGACCGGGCCGCCCGGGCCGAGCGCGAGGCGCGCGCCCGGTCCGCCGAGCGCCGGCGGCGCGCCGAGCACGACGCCGCGGTGGCGAACGCCGTCGCCGCGGGCGCCCGGCAGCTGCTCGCCTGCCTGGAGGTGTCGCTGGCCCGCGCGGACGCCGAGCGGGCGGCCGTCGAGCAGGCGCGCACCGAGCGCGAGCAGGAGCTACGGGAGCACCGCGAGCACGGCCGCGGCCTCAAGGAGGAACTCGACAAGCTGGTCGACGCCGGGCACCGGGACGAGGTGCTGCGCGCGGAGAAACGGCTGCGGACCGAGCAGCTGGAGGCCCGGGCGCTGGAGGAGTTCGGCATCGACGGCGGCGAGCTGCTGGCCTCCTACGGGCCGGACCGGCCCGTCCCGCCCGCGACGCCGGAGGACGGGCAGGAGCCGGGGGAGCCGTACCCGTACGTCCGGGCCGAGCAGGAGAAGCGGCTGAAGGCCGCCGAGCGGGCGTACCAGCAGCTCGGCAAGGTCAACCCGCTGGCGCTGGAGGAGTTCGCCGCGCTGGAGGAGCGGCACACGTTCCTCGGCGAGCAGCTGGACGACCTCAAGCGCGGCCGGCGCGACCTGCTGGACATCGTCCGGGACGTGGACCAGCGGGTCGAGCAGCTGTTCACCTCGGCGTACCACGACACCGCCGCCCAGTTCGAGGGCGTCTTCGCCCGGCTCTTCCCGGGCGGTGAGGGCCGGCTGGTGCTGACCGACCCGGACGACATGCTCGGCACCGGCGTCGAGGTGGAGGCCCGGCCGCCGGGCAAGAAGGTCAAGCGGCTGTCGCTGCTGTCAGGCGGCGAGCGCTCGCTGACCGCGGTGGCGCTGCTGGTGGCCATCTTCAAGGCCAGGCCCAGCCCGTTCTACGTGATGGACGAGGTGGAGGCCGCGCTCGACGAGACCAACCTGCGCCGGCTGATCGGGATCATGGAGGAGCTGAGGGAGAGCTCCCAGCTGATCGTGATCACCCACCAGAGGCTGACCATGGAGTCCGCCGACGCCCTCTACGGCGTGACGATGAAGGGCGACGGCATCTCGCAGGTGATCAGCCAGCGGCTGCGCGCGGCAGGACCTCCCGGCCGGCGAGCCCCCGGAGAGCCCCGGGAACGGCGGAGCGCACCGCTCCTTTCGTGACGGTCCAGGGCGGCTGCGGTCCATCCGGGCTCCGGTCGCGGATACTGGAGCGGATATGGAATACGTGATCCTTGCCGTAGTCATCGCCGTGGTCGCCGTCGGCGCGATCGCGGGCCTCGTCGTTTCCGGCAGACGACGCCAGCAGCTGCCCCCCAAGTCGCAGGCGCCGGTCATCACGGCGCCGAAGCCCACCCCGCGGGAGCCCCAGGTCGGCGAGGAGTCCGCGCCGCCGACCGAGGAGCCCCGCCGCACCGTCGAGGAGGTGGAACTCCCGGCGGATCCCGAGGCCGCCGGGGCCGTGGAGGTCGTCGAGGTCGAGCCGGCCGAGGCCGAGGCGGCTCCGGCCGTCGAAGTCCCCGAGCCCACCGCCGGCCGGCTGGTCCGGCTGCGCTCGCGGCTCTCCCGCTCGCAGAACTCGCTCGGCAAGGGCCTGCTCTCGCTGCTCTCCCGCGAGCACCTGGACGAGGACACCTGGGAGGAGATCGAGGACACCCTGCTCACCGCCGACGTCGGCGTCGCCCCCACCCAGGAGCTGGTCGAGCGGCTGCGCACCCGGGTGAAGGTGCTCGGCACCCGGACACCCGACGAGCTGCGCGCGCTGCTGCGCGAGGAGCTGGTCGAGCTGATCGGCAAGGACGCCGACCGCACCGTCCGCTCCACCAAGCACGAGGAGGGACCGGCCGTGGTCCTGGTCGTCGGCGTCAACGGCGTCGGCAAGACCACCACCACCGGCAAGCTGGCCCGCGTCCTGGTCGCCGACGGCCGGACGGTGGTGCTCGGCGCCGCCGACACCTTCCGTGCCGCCGCCGCCGACCAGCTGCAGACCTGGGGCGAGCGGGTCGGGGCACGCACCGTGCGCGGCCCCGAGGGCGGCGACCCGGCCTCGATCGCCTTCGACGCCGTCAAGGAGGGCATCGCCGAGGGCGTCGACACCGTGCTGATCGACACCGCCGGCCGGCTGCACACCAAGACCGGCCTGATGGACGAGCTGGGCAAGGTCAAGCGGGTCGTCGAGAAGCACGGCCCGGTGGACGAGGTGCTGCTGGTGCTGGACGCCACCACCGGCCAGAACGGCCTGATCCAGGCCCGGGTCTTCGCCGAGGTGGTCGACATCACCGGCATCGTGCTGACCAAGCTGGACGGCACGGCCAAGGGCGGCATCGTGGTCGCCGTGCAGCGCGAGCTGGGCGTGCCGGTCAAGCTGATCGGCCTGGGCGAGGGCGCGGACGACCTGGCGCCGTTCGAGCCGGGTGCGTTCGTGGACGCGCTGATCGGGGACTGACCGGGTACCACCCCGCCGGTGAGGGTCCGCTCCTTCGGGGGCGGGCCCTTTCGCGTGCCCGGCCTCCTGCGGGCGCGCGCCAAGTTTCTGCCGGGTTTTCCTACGGCGCGTGCCGGGGCTCGCTACGAGGCCAGCCAGGCCGGCTCGGCGGTGCGCTCGCGGCTGCGGTGGCAGGCGTACGCGAGGGTGCCGAGCAGCAGCCGGGCCTCGGGCGGGCAGCCGGCGTTGTCGCGGGTGGGGCGGCGCAGCCAGCGGACCGGGCCGAGGCCGCCGAGGACGGTCGGCGGGGCGGCGACGTAGCTGCCCTCGCCGTGGCAGGTGAGGTCGAGCGCGGCGTCGTCCCAGCCCATCCGGTACAGCAGGTCGGGCAGCCGGCGGGCGGCGCCGGCGGCGACCAGGAACTGCAGCCGGCCGGTGGGCGCGGCGAGGACCGGCCCGACCTGGGTGCCCATCCGCTCCAGCCTGACCAGCGCCTGCAGACCGGCCTGCTCGGGGACGTCCAGGACGTCGAAGGCGCGGCCGGTGGGGAACAGCACCGAGCCCTCGGCGCCGCGGGTGGCGCGGCTGCGGCCCTCGGTGCCCGGTACGGGGTGCAGACCGGGCGCGGCGCAACGGGCGGAGCCGCAGGGACAGCGGGTCGGGGCGGTGGCGGCGTCGGCGGGGCCGCCGGTGGCGACCGCCCAGCCCCAGCGGCCGGTGTACTCCGCGGCGGCCCGGGACGCGGTGGCCTTGGTGCGGCGGCGCGCGCCCAGCGGTGCCAGTCGCAGGTGCCCCAGCCGGAGTTCGCCGAACAGGTTGTCCATGCCTCCCCCAACAGGTTCTCGTTGCCGATGGTTACGGGATGGTGACTGTGTGTTGATTGTCAGCTGCGTGGTGCGTGGTGCGGTGGCGGCGCGCAGCGCGTGGCGTGCGCCTCTTCCGGGGGTGTGCCTCGGGCGCCGCCTTGTCGGGGCGGCGCGGATGCCGGATCGTCGTGGGCGCGGGACTGGTGCCGCCCGGAGTGGGTGGTGAACTCGCCTGTGGCTGCGGGGTATTGCCGGGTCTGCCGGGTCCGCCGGGATGAGCCGGAGGACTTGGCGGCCCGCATATGCCGGACCGTCGCGACTATCCAGTGAAGCGTGTGCCCCCTGACTTCGGTTCACTCCTGGGGGTGGCGAAAGGTGGCGTTTCGCCAGGGCCGCTCCCACGGGCCCCTCGCGGGGCATTACGTTCAGCACGCGGATGTCGTCAGGGAGTCGGCTCCTGGCCTTTCGGGGAACGGGAGTTGGGAAGCTGACGGGTCGTCCGCGACGATGGCACACCAGTACGACGACAGTACGACGACGACAGCACGACGACAGCACTGAACTGACGACAGCACGACGACGCGGCACGGCAGCACCTCAGGCACGGCACGTCTGGCAAGAGCCCGCAACCGTCGGGCGTCACGATCGGGGGCCCCGCGAGGGGCCGGGCGGGATGGGACGTTCCCATGGCAGAGAAGCAACCCAATGAGAAGCTGACCACGTGGTTCGCCCGCAGCGGCTGGTCCAAGGGCGAGTTGGCCCGCCAGGTCAACCGCCGGGCCCGGCAGATCGGCGCCCACCACGTCTCCACCGACACCTCGCGGGTGCGCCGCTGGCTCGACGGCGAACAGCCGCGCGAGCCGATCCCCAAGATCATGTCGGAGCTCTTCTCCGAGCGGTTCGGCTCGGTGGTCTCGATCGAGGACCTCGGCCTGCGCGCCGCGATCCCGGTCTCCACCGTGGGCGGCGGCGTCGACCTCCCGTGGAGCGGCCCGCAGACCGTCCAGCTGATCAGCGACTACTCCCGCAGCGACCTCATGCTGAACCGCCGGGGCTTCCTCGGCACCTCGCTCGCGCTGACCGCCGGCGCCGCCCTGATCGAGCCCATGCAGCGCTGGCTGGCCCCCGGCCCGACCGGCATCCCCACCCCGATCCTCACCGCCGCCAACGGCGGCGAGGCCTTCACCGGCCGGCTCTCCGAGCCCGAGCTCGAACTGCTCGAGCAGACCACGGTCATGTTCCGGCAGTGGGACGCGCAGAACGGCGGCGGGCTGCGCCGCAAGGCCGTCGTCGGCCAACTCCACGAGGTCACCGACCTGCTCCAGGAGACGTACAGCGAGGACACCACCCGGCGGCTGTTCCGACTCACCGCCGAACTCGCCCACCTGGCCGGGTGGATGTCCTACGACGTCGGGATGCACCCAAGCGCCCAGAAGTACTACGTGCTGGCCCTGCACGCGGCCAAGGAGGCCGGCGACCGGCCGTTCGGCGCGCTGATCCTCACCGACATGAGCCGCCAGATGATCCACCTCAACCGGGGCGAGGACGCCCTGGAGCTGATCCACCTGGCCCAGTACGGCAGCCGCGACACCGCCACCCCGCGCCAGCAGTCCCTGCTGTACGCGATGGAGGCGCGCGCCTACGCCACCATCGGCGAGGTCAACCGCTGCGCCCGCGCGATCCGGCTGTCCGAGGACACCTTCACCGACATCCGCGAGGGGGACGACGAGCCGGACTGGCTGAAGTTCTTCTCGCCGGCCGAGCTGAACGCCGAGAACGCGCACTCCTTCCGCGACCTCGCGTACCACTCCGACAACGCCCGGCTGTACGCCTCGATGTCCGCGCCGGTGATGGAGCGCGCGGTCGACCTTTTCCGGCAGGACGGCGACCACGTGCGCTCGTACGCCTTCAACCTGATCGGCATGGCCAGCGTGCACCTGCTGCAGAACGAGGCCGAGCAGGCGGCCGTGATGGCCGAGCAGGCGGTCGACATCGCCACCAAGGTGCGCTCGGAGCGGCTGAACTCCCGGGTGCGCAAGACCACGGAGGCCGCGGCGGCCCGGTTCAAGGGCGTGGACGCGGTGAGCCGGCTCAAGGAGCGGGTCGTCCAGGACATCCCGGAGTACGTCTCGGTGGTCTGAGCGGCCGCGCGCTCCTCCTGGCTCCGCCGCTCTTCCCTGGCTCCGCCGCTGCTCCCGGGCTCCGCCGGGCCCTCCCGACCCCACCGACCGTGGCGGCCGCCGCCGCCACGGCCGGTGGCGTTCCACCGGTGCGGCGTCCCCCCGCCGGACGGGTCGGCGGCCCGTGCGGCGGCACGGTAGCCCGTCCGGACGACGGCGGGGACGCGGTTCACGCAGCCGTAACCCGGGCGTCGCACGCGTCACGGCCGCGAAACAACCGGCCGCACTGGCCGAAACCAGCCTTCGGCACGCTCCTGTTCATCGCCGACACCCCGGGTGGCACGGGACAGGTACCCGGGTGCGGATCGGCTTTGACGCAGAGGAGACGCCGATGCCGGACGGCTTCAGCGCAGGCGACACCGCCTTCGTACTCATCAGTGCGGCCCTGGTCATGCTGATGACCCCGGGCCTGGCCTTCTTCTACGGGGGCATGGTCAGGGCCAAGAGCACGCTCAACATGCTGGCGATGAGCTTCCTCTCGCTGGGCATCGTCACCGTGCTCTGGGTCCTCTACGGGTACTCGCTCAGTTTCGGGCCCGACTCGTTCGCCGGACTGATCGGCAACCTGGACTTCCTCGGGATGCGCGGGATCGGCCTGAACGAGCTGACCGGGAGCATCCCGATCACCGCCTTCGCGGTCTTCCAGCTGATGTTCGCGATCATCACCCCGGCGCTGATCAGCGGTGCCATCGCGGACCGGGCCAAGTTCGCCGCCTGGGGCCTGTTCATCGCGCTCTGGGTGACGATCGTCTACTTCCCGGTCGCGCACTGGGTGTTCTTCTTCGACGGCGGCCACGGCGGCTGGCTCGGTGACCGGAACGGCGTGATCGACTTCGCCGGCGGGACCGCCGTGCACATCAACGCCGGGGTCGCGGGCCTCGCGCTCTGCCTGGTGCTGGGCAAGCGGGTCGGCTTCAAGAAGGACCCGATGCGCCCGCACAGCCTGCCGCTGGTGATGCTCGGCTCCGGGCTCCTGTGGTTCGGCTGGTTCGGCTTCAACGCGGGCTCGGCGCTGGCCGCCAACGGGGTCGCCGCGATGGCACTGGTCAACACCCAGGTCGCCACCGGTGCGGCGCTGGTCGGCTGGCTCGTCTTCGAGAAGCTCAAGCACGGCGCGTTCACCACGCTGGGCGCCGCCTCCGGCGCGGTGGCCGGGCTGGTCGCCATCACCCCGGCCTGCGGCTCGGTCAGCCCGCTCGGCGCGGTGGCGATCGGCCTGATCGCGGGCGCCGTCTGCGCCGCCGCGGTCTCCCTCAAGTACCGCTGGGGCTTCGACGACTCGCTGGACGTGGTGGGCGTGCACGCGGTGGGCGGGGCGATCGGCTCGCTGCTGGTCGGCCTGTTCGCCACCGGTGGCGTCGGCCAGGCGGCCAAGGGCCTGTTCTACGGCGGCGGGCTGGGGCAGCTCGGCAAGCAGGCGCTGGGTGTGGCCGTCGTCGCGGCGTACTCCTTCGTCCTGTCCTGGCTGCTGGCCAAGGCGGTCGACAAGCTGGTCGGCTTCCGGGTCGCCGAGGAGGTCGAAGTGGCCGGCATCGACCAGGCCGAGCACGCCGAGTCCGCCTACGATTTCAGCGCCGTCGGGGCTGGTCTGGCCCGGGCCCTGCCGGGCCTGGCCGCCGCCGCGCCGGCCGGCCCGTCCGCCGGGAAGCCCGCGGCGGCGTCCGCCGGGAAGAGCGCCGAGAAGCCCACCGAGAAGGCCGCCGGAACGACGGCCGAGAAGACCGAGGTCGACGCCTGATGAAGCTCATCACCGCCGTGATCAAGCCGTACCGCCTGGACGAGGTGAAGGCCGCGCTGCAGGCCTTCGGGGTCCACGGCCTGACCGTCACCGAGGCCAGTGGCTACGGCCGCCAGCGCGGCCACACCGAGGTGTACCGGGGCGCCGAGTACACCGTGGACCTGGTGCCGAAGATCAGAATCGAGGTCCTGGTCGAGGACGAGGACGCCGACGACCTGATCGAGGTCCTGGTGAAGGCCGCCCGGACCGGGAAGATCGGCGACGGCAAGGTCTGGAGCATCCCGGTCGACACCGCCGTACGGGTCCGCACCGGCGAGCGCGGCCCGGACGCCCTGTAGCCCCCACACCCATGGCGGGCCCGTGACCCCCGGGGAGGGGACGCGGGCCCGCCCACGGCGTCCCTCCGCTCACCCGGACGGCGGCGCCCACCCGGAGGACGGCCTCCCCGCGGGGCGGGCCGCCCGTAGGACGGCCTCAGCCGGCGGACGGCTCACCCGTAGGACGGCCTCACCCGTAGGACGGCCCCACCCGCAGGACGGCTCACCCGCACGACGGACGGGACTCACGCGCATGACCACCGAGACCAGGCCTTCCGGCCCCGCCGACCCCGCCGACCACGCCGCCGCCCTGGCCGCCCGGGCCGCGCTGCTCGCCGACCCGGGCCCGGTCGGCCGCCCCCGCCGCGAGGCGCTCGCCAAGCTCACCGACGACTGGCTGGCCGGCCTGCTCGCGGCCGCAGGCGCCCCGCCCGGCGTCGCTCTGGTCGCCGTCGGCGGGTACGGCCGCGGCGAGCTGTCCCCGCGCAGCGACCTGGACGTCCTGCTGCTGCACGACGGCCCGATCTCCCCCGAGCTGCCCGAACGGATCTGGTACCCGGTCTGGGACGCGGGCGCCAAGCTCGACCACTCGGTGCGCACCGTCACCGAGGCCCGGGCGGTCGCCGCCGCCGACCTCAAGGCCCAGCTCGGCCTGCTGGACGCCCGCCACCTCGCCGGCGACCCGGCGCTCACCGCCGAACTGCGCTCCGCGGTGTTCACCGACTGGCGCGCGAACGCCCCCGTGCGCCTGCCCGAGCTGCGCGAGCTGGGCCGCGAGCGGGCCGAACGGCACGGTGAGCTGTCCTTCCTGCTGGAACCCGACCTCAAGGAGGCCCGCGGCGGCCTGCGCGACGTCGTCGCGCTCAACGCCGTCGCCGCCAGCTGGCTGGCCGACGCGCCCCGGGACGGCCTCGACGCCGCCGCGATCCGGCTCGCCGACGTGCGCGACGCCCTGCACCTGGTCACCGGCCGCGCCACCGAGCGGCTCAGCCTGCAGGACCAGGACCAGGTCGCCGAGCGGCTCGGCGTGCTGGACGCCGACACCCTGCTGCGCCAGGCCTACGAGGCCGCCCGCACCATCGCCTACGCGAGCGACGTCACCTGGCGGGCGGTGGACCGGGTGCTCGCCGCCCGGGCCGGACGGGGCCGCCGCGCGGTGCGGCGCGCGTTCCCGTTCACCGGGCAGTTCACCGCCCCGTTCACCGGCGCCGGCCGCGGCGCGGGCGCCGTGGCCCGGGGCGACGTCGAGCGCCGCCCGCTCGCCGAGGGCGTGGTCGAACAGGACGGCGAGGCGGTGCTCGCCCAGGGGGCCCGCCCGGCCGCCGACCCGGTGCTGCCGCTGCGCGCCGCGGCCGCCGCCGCGCAGAACGGGCTGACCGTCTCGTACGCGACGGTGCGCCGGCTGGCAGCCGAGTGCCGTCCGCTGCCGGTGCCCTGGCCCGACGAGGCGCGCGAGCAACTGGTCACCCTGCTGGGCGCGGGGGAGGCGGCCGTCCCGGTGTGGGAGGCGTTCGAGGCCGAAGGCCTGGTCACCCGGCTGCTGCCGGACTGGGAGCGGGTGCGCTGCCGTCCGCAGCGCAACGCCGTGCACCGCTGGACGGTGGACCGGCACCTGGTGGAGACGGCGGTGCGGGCCGCGGCGATGACCCGCAGGGTCGCCCGGCCGGACCTGCTGCTGGTCGCCGCGCTGCTGCACGACATCGGCAAGGGCTGGCCCGGGGACCACAGCGAGGCCGGCGAGGTGATCGTCCGCGACCTCGCCGCCCGGATGGGCTTCGGCCCCGAGGACACCGAGACCCTGGCCGTGCTGGTCCGCCAGCACCTGACGCTGGTCGACACCGCGACCCGGCGCGACCCGGACGACCCGGCCACCGTCGAGGCGATCACCAAGGCCGTCACCACCCTGCCGGAGCTGGAGCTGCTGCACGCGCTCACCGAAGCGGACGCACTGGCCACCGGCCCGGCCGCGTGGAGCAGCTGGCGGGCCTCCCTGGTGGACGGCCTGGTGGCCCGGGCCGCGGACCGGCTGGCCGGGGCGGCCGCGGCCCCGGTGGAGGCGGCCCCGACCGCCGAGCAGGAGCGGCTCGCGGTCGAGGCCGCCCGCACCGGCGAGCCGGCGCTGTCGCTGCGGGCCCAGGCCGAGGGGGCGGGCCAGGGCACCGAGCCGATGGGCGTCGAGCTGAACCTGGCCGTCCCGGACCGTCCCGGGCTGCTCGGCGCCGCCGCCGGGGTGCTCGCCCTGCACCGGCTGACCGTCCGCTCGGCCGGGCTGCGCGGACTGGACCCGGTCGGCGCCGGGCCGGTGCTGCTGCTGTCCTGGCGGGTGGCCGCCGAGTTCGGCGAGCTGCCGGAGGCGGCCCGGCTGCGGGCCGACCTGCGCCGGGCGTTGGACGGCTCGCTGGACGTCGCCCGCCGCCTCGCCGAGCGGGACGCCGCGGCCCCGCGACGCAAGGGCATCCCCACCCCTCCGCCGCTGGTCTCGGTGGCGCCCGCGGTGGCCTCGGCGACCGCCACCGTGCTGGAGGTCCGCGCGCACGACGCACCCGGCCTGCTGCACCGGATCGGCCGGGCGCTGGACGGGGCGGGCGTCCGGGTGCGCACCGCGCACGTCTCCACGCTCGGCGCGGACGCCGTCGACTCGTTCTACCTGACCGACGAGGCGGGCCGTCCGCTGGCCGCCCAGCGGGCCGGGGAGGTGGCGGCGGCGGTCCGGGCGGCGCTGGGCTGAGGGGCTCCGGGAGCGGGGCGGGGAGCTTGGGGAGCGGGGGTGGAGACCGTACCCGGGGCGGCCGGATACCCTGGGGACGACGACCGTACCGTTACCGATGCCGCAGAGGACCCGCGACGACGTGTTCGACACCCTTTCCGATCGCCTCGCAGCGACGTTCAAGAACCTCCGGGGCAAGGGCCGCCTGAGCGAGGCGGACATCGACGCCACCGCCCGCGAGATCCGCATCGCGCTGCTGGAGGCGGACGTCGCGCTGCCGGTCGTCCGGGCCTTCATCAAGCGGGTCAAGGAGCGGGCGCTCGGTGCCGAGGTCTCCGGCGCGCTGAACCCGGCGCAGCAGATCATCAAGATCGTCAACGAGGAGCTCATCGCGATCCTCGGTGGCGAGACCCGACGGGTGCGGTTCGCCAAGAACGGCCCGACGGTCATCATGCTCGCCGGTCTGCAGGGTGCCGGTAAGACCACCCTCGCGGGCAAGCTCGGCCACTGGCTGAAGCAGCAGAAGCACACCCCGCTGCTGGTCGCCTGCGACCTCCAGCGCCCCAACGCGGTCAACCAGCTCCAGGTGGTCGCCGAGCGCGCCGGCGTGGCCTTCTACGGCCCGCAGCCGGGCAACGGCGTCGGCGACCCGGTGAAGGTGGCCGAGGACTCGATCGAGTACGCCAAGCAGAAGCAGTACGACGTCGTCGTCGTCGACACCGCCGGCCGCCTGGGCATCGACGCCGAGCTGATGCAGCAGGCCGCCGACATCCGCGCCGCGGTGAACCCGGACGAGGTCCTGTTCGTCGTCGACGCGATGATCGGCCAGGACGCGGTCACCACCGCGCAGGCCTTCCTCGACGGCGTGGACTTCACCGGTGTCGTGCTCTCCAAGCTCGACGGCGACGCCCGCGGCGGTGCCGCCCTGTCGGTCGCGCACGTCACCGGCCGGCAGATCATGTTCGCCTCCAACGGCGAGAAGGTCGACGACTTCGACGCCTTCCACCCGGACCGGATGGCCTCGCGCATCCTCGGCATGGGCGACGTCCTCTCGCTGATCGAGAGGGCCGAGCAGACCTTCTCGCAGGCCGAGGCGGAGAAGATCGCCGCCAAGCTCCGCGGCGGCCCGAAGCAGTTCACCCTGGACGACTTCCTGTCGCAGCTGGAGCAGGTCCAGAAGATGGGCTCGATCTCCAAGCTGCTCGGGATGCTGCCCGGCATGGGCCAGATCCGCGAGCAGATCAACAACATCGACGACAAGGACGTCAACCGGGTCGGCGCGATCATCAAGTCGATGACGCCGACGGAGCGCGCCGAGCCGGAGCTGATCAACGGCTCCCGCCGGGCCCGCATCGCCAAGGGTTCCGGCGTTCAGGTCGGCGAGGTGAAGAACCTGGTCGAGCGGTTCTTCGAGGCCCGCAAGATGATGTCCGCGATGGCCTCCGGCAAGGGCATGCCCGGCATGCCGGGGATCCCCGGCATGGGCGGCGGCGGGAAGAAGTCCGGCAAGAAGGCCCCGCAGGCCAAGGGCAAGCGCAAGAGCGGCAACCCGCTGAAGCGGGCGCAGGAGGAGGCCGCGGCCGCCGAGCGCCGCGCACTCGGCCCGGGCGGCGACCAGGCACCGGCCGGCGGCGGCGCCTTCGGCCTCGGCGCGGGCAAGGGCCCGGCCGACTTCGAACTGCCCAAGGAGTTCAAGGACCTGCTGTAGTCCTCGGGCGGCCCGGGGCCTGCCCCCGATCCGCCTTGAGCGGCCTTGACGGACTCTGTCCGGCCTGCCGGCCTGCCGGCCTGTTGGGTCCGTCGGGCTGGTGGGCCCGTTCGGCCCGTTCGATCCATGCGGCCCGTCGTCCGGCAATTCCGGGCGGCGGGCCGATCGCGTGTCCGATGATGGGGGCATGCGAGTGATGATCAAGGCCCCGAGGGCCGAGGACGCGGTCGGGTACGCCGAGGCGGTCCGGCGGTCCGCCGACCACATCGGCCGGTGGAACCCGGTCGAGCCGGACGGACTGCCCGAACTGCTGGAGCGCCAGGGCACAGGCCTGCGCACCTTCCTGATCGTCGACCGGGAGACCGGCGGGCTGGTCGGCAAGGTGAACGTCGCCAACATCGTGATGGGCCGCTTCTGCAACGCCACGCTGGGCTACGACTCGTACCTGCCGTTCGCCGGCACCGGGCGGATGTCCGAGGGCATGCGGCTGGTCCTGGACCGCTGCTTCGCCCCGCAGTCAGCCGACGGCCTCGGGCTGCACCGGCTGGAGATCAACGTCCAGCCGGAGAACGAGCGCTCGATCGCGATGGCCAAGCGGCTGGGGTTCCGGCACGAGGGCTTCTCGCCGCGGATGCTGTTCCTGCAGGGCGACTGGCGCGACCACGAGCGGTTCGCCCTCACCGCGGAGGAGTGGCCGGGCGCCTCGGCGTAGCAGCCGCCGGTGGCGGGCCCCGGCGCGGCTCAGGGCGCCGGCCTGGCGAGGCTGTCCGGGTGACCTGGCGGGGCTGTCCGGGTGGCCGGGCGGGCGGCCGGGCGCGGCGTTGCGGTTGGCCCGCCCGAGCGCCTGTCCGTATCGTCCGGTGGGTGACCGAACCCGTGCCGCCGCGTCAGACCCCGGACCAGCCCTGGCGCTCCGAGGGCGCCCCGCCCCCGCCGCCGCCCCGCCGTCGGATGCCCGGTGGCTGGACCGGGCTCGTCCTCACCGCCCTCATGGTGTTCCTGATCTCGGACGTGCTGCTCTCGTTCTTCGGCAACGAGGGCGCCACCACGGTCTCCTACACCGAGTTCAACAACCAGCTGAACAAGGGCAACATCACCAAGATCTACGCCAAGGGCGACGCGATCGAAGGCACCCTCAAGAGCGCCCAGCCCAAGCCGGACGGCGGCAAGGGCGACTACACCGAGTTCGCCACCCAGCGGCCCTCCTTCGCCGGTGACAACCTCTGGACCACCCTGCAGCAGCAGGGGGTAGAGGTCACCGCGACCTCGCCCGTCCAGCAGCGCAGCTTCCTCACCAACCTGCTGCTCTCGCTCGCCCCGATGCTGCTGCTGGTCTTCATCTGGGTGCTGCTCGCCCGCCGGATGGCCGGAGGCCTCGGCGGCGGGCCGCTCGGCCGCAAGGCCCCGCCCAAGCCGGTCACCGCCGAGCAGGGCAGGCGCACCACCTTCGCCGACGTGGCCGGAATCGACGAGGTCGAGGCCGAACTCACCGAGGTCGTCGACTACTTGAAGAATCCCGAGCGGTACCGCAGGCTCGGCGCCAAGATGCCGCGCGGCGTCCTGCTGAGTGGCCCGCCCGGGACGGGCAAGACCCTGCTGGCCCGGGCCGTGGCCGGCGAGGCGGACGTGCCGTTCTTCTCCGCCTCCGCCTCCGAGTTCATCGAGATGATCGTCGGCGTCGGCGCCAGCCGGGTCCGCGAGCTGTTCGCCGAGGCCCGCAAGGTCGCCCCGGCGATCATCTTCATCGACGAGATCGACACCATCGGACGCCAGCGCGGCGCGGGCGGTGGCATGGGCGGGCACGACGAACGCGAGCAGACGCTGAACCAGATCCTCACCGAGATGGACGGTTTCACCGGCTCCGAGGGCGTCATCGTGATCGCCGCGACCAACCGGGCGGACGTGCTCGACCCGGCACTGCTGCGCCCCGGCCGCTTCGACCGGCGGATCACCGTCAGCCCCCCCGACCGGGAGGGCCGCGCCGCGATCCTGCGCATCCACACCCGCACCGTCCCGCTGGCCGGCGGCACCGACCTCACCCAGCTGGCCAAGGTCACCCCGGGGATGACCGGCGCCGAACTCGCCAACCTCGTCAACGAGGCCGCCCTGCTGGCCGTCAAGCGCGAACAGGACGCGGTCGGCGAGCGGGACCTCTCCGACGCCCTGGAGAAGGTCCAACTCGGCGCCGTGCGGCCCCTGGTGATGCCGCAGGAGGAGCGCGAGCGGACGGCGTACCACGAAAGCGGGCACGCACTGCTCGGCATGCTCCAGCCCGGCGCGGACCCGGTCCGCAAGATCACCATCGTGCCGCGCGGCCGGGCGCTCGGCGTCACCCTCTCCACCCCGGAGAACGACCGCTACTCGTACACCGAGCCCTACCTGCGCGGCCGGATCATCGGCGCACTCGGCGGCATGGCGGCCGAGCAGGTCGTCTACGGGGTGATCACCACCGGCGCGGAGAGCGACCTGGAGCAGGTCACCAACATCGCCCGCGGCATGGCCGGGCGTTGGGGGATGAGCGAGCGGGTCGGCCGGCTCACCGCGGTGCCCTCCGACCCGCAGGGCGCGTACGGGCTCTCCGCCGCGCCGACCACGCTGGACGCGGTGGACGAGGAGGCCCGGCGGATCGTCTCGGAGTGCTACGACGACGCGGTGCGGCTGCTGACCGAGCAGCGGCCCCGGCTGGACGCGCTGGCGGCGGCCCTGCTGGAGGCGGAGACGCTGGACGAGGAGGCGGCGTACCGGGCGGCGGGGATGCCCCCGGCGGGGATGCCCCGGGAGGGGGCCTCGGAGGAGGCCGGCGGCTCCACCGGGGCTGTTGGCTCTGACAGCTCTGACAGCTCTGACAGCTCTGACAGCTCTGACGGCTTTGACAGCTCTGACAGCCCCGGCGGGTCTGTGGGCCCCGGCGGGCCGGACGGGAAGGCGCTCGACCAGGCGTGAAGCCCGTCGCCGGGGGCGCTCGCCGACCTGGCGGGCGCCCCCGGTTTGCGTTCCCTACCGCGGCCGCTCGGCGATCAGGTAGCGGAAGACGTTCTCCATCCGGACCGAACCGTCCGGGCGCAGGTGCGGCTGCAGCGCCTCCTCCAGCTCCTTGGCCACCAGCGAGGCGCCGGAGAACTCCTCGGCCGCCTCGAACAGGCCGGTGGAGAGCAGGCCGCGCACCGCGCTGTCCAGGTCCGGGTAGGCGAACGGGCAGCTCACCCGGCCGCTGCCGGCCGGGCGCAGGCCGGCCGGGTCGAGCAGGTCCTCCAGCGCCCCGGGCGTGCTCAGCTCGAACGGGTCGCGCGCGGTGGTCCGGCCCGCCATCCGCCGGGCCACGTCCAGCACCGGGGCGCTCTCGCAGCGCTCCGGCGGCCCCCAGGCGGCGAGCACCACGTGGCCGCCCGGGAGCGTGAGCCGGGCGGCCTCGGCCACCACCGGCGCCGACTCCCCGGCGCCCGGCAGCTGCTCGAAAACCGTCACCAGCGAATGGGCCGAGCGGGGGACGGCGGCGGCCGGCCGGGCCCCGGCGCACACCCGCAGCCGGCGGTCGTGCGCCAGTGCGCGCAGCTCCTCGCGAGGCTCCTGCCCGGAGACCTGGGCGCCCCTCCCGGCGGCGAGCAGCAGCGCCAGGCCGGACCGGCAGCCCAGGCCCAGCACGCTGCTCGCCGGCCCGACCTCCAGCCGGTCGTAGACCGCCTCGTAGAGCGGCACCAGCATGCGTTCCTGGATCTCGGCCCAGTCGCGCGCCCGCGTGGGCCGGGGCCCCGCGGGCTGCGGGTGGTGCGCGCGTGCGCCGGTTGGTCGTGCGGTCGTGCCGGTCGTGCGAGCTGAAGCCATCGCGGCCTCCCATCCGGTCCTTCGGTGTGCTGCTACGGCTCCCCCAAAGTCCCGCCCCGCTCCAAGCGAACAGCGGGTCGGGCCCGGCGTCCAGAGGGGTGCAGGGTGGTGCGCGCGTCTCGCGGTGGTGCGCCCCCCTGCGGTCGGCCCGGCTCGTCACCGGCCACGGGTGTGATACCGATTCGAAGTCAGGGGGCCGCTCCCCGTACGATTCGCCCATGGCTAAGGCACCCGTTCTCACCCCTCAGGCGGAAGACTTCCCGCGCTGGTACCAGGACCTCATCAACAAGGCCGAACTGGCCGACAACGGTCCGGTGCGCGGCACCATGGTCATCCGACCGTACGGCTACGGCCTGTGGGAGCGGATGCAGCAGGAGATGGACGCGCGGATCAAGAAGGCGGGCGCGCAGAACGCCTACTTCCCGATGTTCATCCCGCAGTCCTACCTGACCAAGGAAGCGGAGCACGTCGAGGGCTTCGCCCCCGAGCTCGCGGTGGTCACCCACGGCGGCGGCAAGCAGCTGGACGAGCCGGTCGTCGTCCGGCCGACCTCCGAGACGATCATCAACGAGTACTTCTCGAAGTGGGTGCAGAGCCACCGCGACCTGCCCCTGCTGATCAACCAGTGGGCCAACGTGGTCCGTTGGGAGCTGCGCCCGCGCGTCTTCCTGCGCACCACCGAGTTCCTCTGGCAGGAGGGCCACACCGCCCACGCCACCTACGAGGACGCCCGCGAGTACGCGTCGATGATCCACACCCAGGTCTACGGCGACTTCATGACCAACGTGCTCGGCATCGACGTCGTGCTCGGCCGCAAGACCGCCAAGGAGCGCTTCGCCGGCGCCATCAACACCCTCACCCTCGAAGGCATGATGGGTGACGGCAAGGCCCTGCAGATGGGCACCAGCCACGAGCTGGGCCAGAACTTCGCCAAGGCGTTCAACACCACCTACCAGCTGCAGGGCGCCGAGCGCGAGTACGTCTGGCAGACCTCCTGGGGCGTCTCGACCCGCATGGTCGGCGGCCTGATCATGTCCCACGGCGACGACAACGGCCTGCGGGTGCCCCCGCGCCTGGCCGCCGTCCAGGCCGTCGTGCTCGCGATCAAGGGCGACGACGCGGTCATCGCCAAGGTCCGCGAGATCGGCGCCCAGCTGGAGGCCGCCGGCATCCGGGTCGTGGTGGACGACCGCACCGACACCCCGTTCGGCCGCCGCGCCGTCGACTGGGAGCTGAAGGGCGTCCCGCTGCGCATCGAGGTCGGCCCGCGCGACCTGGAGAACGGCACCGCGATGCTGGCCCGCCGCATTCCGGGCGGCAAGGAGCCGGTCTCCATCGACGCCCTGGCCGCGCTGCTGCCCGGCGTCCTGGAGGAGGACCAGGCACTGCTGCTGCGCCAGTCGCGCGAGCGCCGCGAGGCCCGTACGGTCGACGTCGCGACCATCGACGAGGCCGTCGAGGCCGCCGCGACCGGCTGGGGCCGGATCTCCTGGGCGGACCTCGGCGCGGAGGGCGAGGCCAAGCTGGCCGAACAGGGCGTCTCGGTGCGCTGCATCGTCGCGGCCGACGGTTCGGTGCCGCAGTCGGACGACCAGGACGGCAATATCGCGATCGTCGCCCGCGCGTACTGACACCGGTTCGGCGTCTGTTCCGTATCCGTTCCACCCCCGGGCGATGTCCGCCGGATGTCCGTTACCAGCGGGTAATGACCGTCGGCGGCGACATTTGCCCGGAATGCGGATGGGTAAGAATCCGGTAACTCTTCCGAGCGGGTCCCGGCCGGGACATCCCTACTGGCCGGTCAACTCCCGGTATTAACCGAATAGCGGTACGGTGTACGGCCCGTGGCCCTGTCAATCCGGCAGGACCGCGGGCCGTACGTCCTGGGGCGACAGCCCGCTCCCGGACGGAATTCCTCAGGCCCGCCGACTCTGCGACGGGCCGAAACCGGCAGGGGGTTGGTCTTGCGTCAGATCCGGAGCGCGCAATTCGCGCGCGGCCTTGCATTCCTGGGAGTTCCCTGTGAATTCCCGAAGGACGGGAACATGCGGAACATCGGCTCGCACTCCATCGTTGGTCTAGCGTGAGCACGACACAGCCCCTCGTTCTCGCGGCCGAACTGGCCGCCGCCTGGAGTGACATCCAGGCCTACCACCAGGATCTCCCCGACCTGGCCTCGCCCGAGGCCCTGATCGGCGAATCCTCCTCGGCCTGTGGGACGCGGCTCGGTTTCGAGCGGCTCCTCCACGAGGCTGCCCACGGTCTGGCCGCGGCCCGGGACATCCGGGACACCTCGCGGGCCGGCCGCTACCACAACCGGCGCTTCCTGATGCTCGCCTCCGAGCTGGGTCTGGCGCACCCGGTCGAACCGCACGCAAGCAGCGGCTTCTCCCAGGTGACCATGCTCAAGGAGACCCAGGAACGCTACGCCGGCACCATCGAACGCCTGGACCGCGCCCTCGGCGCGCACCAGGAGGCGGTGACCGGCGATGGCGCGACGCGTGCCTTCCGCGGCCCGGCCGCCCGGCACGGCTCCTCGGGGGGCGGCGTCCGGGTCAAGGCGGTCTGCGGCTGCGGGCGCAACGTCCGGGTCGTGCCGTCCGTGCTCGCGCAGGCGTCCATCGTCTGCGGTGCGTGCCAGCAGCCGTTCAAGATCGCGTAAGCGGTCGGCGGCTTGGCGGTCGTCGGCCCAGTGGTCCGGCGGTCCGGCGGCTCGGCCATCGGTTGCTCGGCCACCCGGCCACTCGGCGGACTGCTGTGCGGGCAGCGGTCCGGCAGTGCCGGCGCGTACGAGCAGGTGCGGCCACGCACGGGCGAGAGTGGCGCGAATGGCGTCGCGCAGGCGCGAGCGGGGTCGAGCAGGGTTGAGCAGGCGTGAGCGGCCAGGTGCTGGGCGACGGGACGGTCGTGCGGCACACCAGTGCCGAACGCGCCAGTGGTGAACACATGGTGAACGCGTGGGGTGGACCGGGAGCGGGGGCTCCCGGTCGAGCCCTGATCGGTCCCCGGGCCCGTGTGCGGGCGGTTCGCGCCGGTATGGCAGAATGGACAGCTGAGTACTCGGCAGCCGGGCAAGGACCCCTCTCTCCTACGGCTGGCGTGTCCCTTGAACGGTCCGCCCCGCAACCCCACGCGACGGCGAGCCCGCTCACCCACGTCAACACCAGGAGAATCCACTCCCGTGGCAGTCAAGATCAAGCTGAAGCGTCTCGGCAAGATTCGCTCCCCGCACTACCGCATCGTCGTCGCCGACGCCCGCACCAAGCGTGACGGTCGCGCGATCGAGGAGATCGGCATCTACCAGCCGACCTACAACCCCTCGAAGATCGAGGTCGACAGCGACCGCGCCCAGTACTGGCTGTCCGTCGGCGCCCAGCCGACCGAGCCGGTCCTCGCCATCCTCAAGCTGACCGGTGACTGGCAGAAGTTCAAGGGCCTGCCGGCTCCGGAGCCGCTGAAGGTCGCGGAGCCGAAGGTCGAGGACTTCTCGCACCTGTTCGCCAAGGCCGTCGCCGGCTTCGAGGACGCCACCACCGGTGTCGCCATCACCCCGAAGGCCAAGAAGTCGGACAAGGCCGAGGCTGAGGCCGACGCCGCCGTCGAGGCCTGAGCGTGATCGAGGACGCCCTCGACCACTTGGTGAAGGGCATCGTCGAGCACCCCGACGAGGTGCAGGTGCGCTCGCGCAACCTGCGTCGGGGGAACACCATCGAGGTGCGAGTGCACCCCGATGACCTCGGCAAGGTGATCGGCCGGGGTGGCCGCACGGCGCGCGCTCTGCGCACCGTGGTCGGCGCCCTCGGCGGTCGCAACGTCCGGGTCGACCTGGTCGACGTGGACAACATTCGCTGACGCAGCTGCTCGTTCAGCCGTCAGGGCTTGGGGCCGACCGGGACGCATGCCGTCCCGGTCGGCCTTTTCTCGTTTCCTCGCACCACCGTTTCGCGTCACCGCTTCATCCCAGCGCCTCATCCCAGCGCTTCGTACCAACGCTTCGCACCATCCTTCGCATCACGGCTTCCGTTTCGTCGTGCTTTTCGATTCGGCCCAGGAACTCCAGGAGAACGATCACCGTGCAGCTCGTCGTCGGCCGGATCGGCCGTGCCCACGGCATCAGGGGGGACGTCAGTGTCGAGGTCCGCACCGACGAGCCGGAACTCCGGCTCGGCCCGGGTGCCGTCCTGCTCACCGACCCCGCGTCGACCGGGCCGCTCACCGTCGAGTCCGGTCGGGTGCACAGCGGGCGACTGCTGCTGCGCTTCGTCGGCGTCAAGGACCGCAACGCGGCCGAGGCCCTCCGGGGCACCGTGCTCATCGCCGAGGTCGACCCGGAGGAGCGACCCGACGACCCGGAGGAGTACTACGACCACCAGCTGATCGGCCTGGACGTGGTGCTGCTCGACGGCACGCTGGTCGGTGAGCTGACCGAGGTGGTCCACCTGCCGTACCAGGACCTGCTCACGGTCAAGAAGCCGGACGGGACGGAAGTGCTGGTGCCCTTCGTCCACCAGATCGTGCCGACCATCGACCTGGAGAACCAGCGCGCGGTGATCACCCCGCCCGGCGGCCTGATCGACCCGGAGCAGGCCGACGTCGCCGGGACGTCCTCGGTCGACCAGGCGGACGAGGCAGGCGAGGCGGGCGAGGCCGAGGGCCCGGAGGAGTCGGAGTGACCGTCGAGGAGAGCGGCGGTACACAGGGCAGCGGTGCGCAGAGCGGCAACGCACACGGTGGCGGTGCGCAGAGCGGCATGCGGATCGACGTCGTCTCGATCTTCCCCGAGTACCTGGAGCCGTTGAACGTCTCGCTGGTCGGCAAGGCGCGCGCCCGCGGCCAGCTGGACGTGCACGTCCACGACCTGCGCGAGTGGACGTACGACGTGCACCGCACGGTGGACGACAGCCCGTACGGCGGCGGCCCCGGCATGGTGATGAAGCCCGAGCCGTGGGGCGAGGCCCTGGACGCGGTGGTCGCCGGGGGCCCCGAGGGCGAACTGCCCACCCTGGTCGTGCCCACCCCCAGCGGGCGCCCCTTCACCCAGGAGCTCGCGCAGGAACTGGCCGGCCGCCCCTGGCTGGCCTTCGCCCCCGCGCGCTACGAGGGCATCGACCGTCGCGTGATCGAGGAAGCCGCCACCCGCATGCCGGTGGTCGAGGCCTCGATCGGCGACTACGTGCTGGCCGGCGGCGAGGTCGCGGTGCTGGTGATGGTCGAGGCGATCGCCCGGCTGTTGCCCGGGGTGCTCGGCAACGCCGAATCCCACCGCGACGACTCCTTCGCGCCCGGGGCGATGGCCGACCTCCTGGAGGGCCCGGTGTACACCAAGCCCGCCGAGTGGCGCGGCCGGGTCGTGCCCGATGTGCTGCTCAGCGGCAACCACGGCCGGATCGCCCGCTGGCGGCGCGAGCAGGCCTTCGCCCGCACCCTGGCGAACCGGCCCGACCTGGTCGAGCGCTGGCAGTACGGCGCCTTCGACAAGAAGGACCGCGAAGCGCTCAGCATCCTCGGCCTGGCCTGGGACGAGCGGCTCGGCCGATTTCGGTCCGCGGCCGGTGATGTGGAAGAATAGGCGGCTGCTGTCTGTCGCTGGTCCCCTCTCGTAGGGGGCACGTGGACCGGCGCCCCCGCCACGGGGGGATCGCCGCCAGCCGATGCGGCCCGCAGCAGACCCCATTGTGACTATTTCCGTGGGCGGCCCGTGGCGCCTGCGATGGAGAGCAACATGAGCAACAAGCTCGCTGCTGTCGACGCGGCCTCGCTGCGTACCGACATCCCGGCCTTCCGTGCCGGTGACACCCTGAAGGTCCACGTCCGGGTCATCGAGGGCAACCGCTCCCGTGTCCAGGTCTTCCAGGGCGTCGTCATCCGTCGTCACGGCGCCGGCGTCGGCGAGACCTTCACCGTTCGCAAGGTCAGCTTCAACGTCGGCGTGGAGCGCACCTTCCCGGTGCACACCCCGGTCGTCGAGAAGATCGAGGTCGTGACCCGCGGTGCGGTTCGCCGCGCCAAGCTGTACTACCTGCGTGACCTCCGCGGCAAGGCCGCGAAGATCAAGGAGAAGCGCGACCGCTGATCCACCGGCCCCCGGCCCTGCCGGGGGATCGGATCGCTCTGGGGGCGTGAACCGCCGCAAGGTAAGCTCACCCCCCGATGAGCACGCACGAACCACCCGCGGACCGCGACGGCAGTCCCGCACCCACCGGTGCGGACTCGCTGTCGCGGTCCGCGGTCGTTCCCGGGGTCGTTCCCGTGGCCGGTCCCGCTGTTGTTCCCGGGGAGGCTTCCGGGAACGTCTTCCAGGAGTCGGTGACCGGTACGGCTGCTGCTTCCGAGCGCACCGCCGGGAGCGCCACCGCGAGCACCGCCGGGAGCACCGCCGCGGGCGGCACGGAGAGCACGACCGTGGGCGCCACGGAGAACGTCACCGCGAGCACCGCCGTGGGCTCGGAGCCGCACGAAGAGCCGGACGAGGAACCCGGCGAGGAACCCGGCGAGGAGCCAGGCCGTTCGCACTCGCGCGACCTGCTGCTGTTGGTGGGGATCTGCCTGGCAGCCCTCCTGCTGGTGAACGCCTTCGTCGCGCGTCCGTTCTCGGTGCCCTCCGGATCGATGGAGGACACCCTTCGCCCGGGCGACCGGCTGATCGCGAACCAGCTCGCCTACGCCTTCGCCGGCCACCCGCAGCGGGGCGACGTCGTAATCTTCGACGGGACGGGCTCCTTCCTTCCGGAGACGGCGAAACCGCAGGGCTTCTGGGAGGGCCTGCGCTCGTTCGCCCAGGACCTCGGGCTGGCCCCGGCAGGGGACACCGTCTACGTCAAGCGGGTGATCGGCGTCGGAGGGGACCGGGTGACCAGTGCCGGCCCGGGCAAGCGGATCACCGTCAACGGTGTGCCGGTGGACGAGACCTCCTACCTGGCGGCGGGGGACGACCCGTCCAGCGTGGCCTTCGACGTGGTGGTGCCGGCCGGCGAGCTGTGGGTGATGGGCGACCACCGCAGCGCCTCCCGTGACTCCCGGGACCACCTCGGGGAGCCCGGCGGCGGCTTCGTGCCCGAGGAGAAGGTGATCGGCCGGGCGGACTGGGTGGTGTACCCGTTCTCGCGCCTGACCGGCCTGAACCGGCCCGCGGCCTTCGCCGCGACTGCGGGGACGGGCGGTCATGGGGACCAGAGGTAGGGGGAGGCTCGCCGACCGCCCGACCCGGACGCCGGGTGGTACCGGACCGGCGGACACCGGGACCGCCGAAGCCCGGGCGGCCCAGGGCCGGGCCGAGCGCCGTCGCCGTGCCCGAAGGGTGGCCCGTCGGCGCAAGCGGTCGCTGGTGCGCGAGGTCCCGCTGATCATCCTGGTGGCCCTGCTGGTGGCCCTCGTGATGAAGACCTTCCTGGTCCAGGTGTTCGTGATCCCGTCGGGTTCGATGGAGCAGACCATCCAGGTCGGGGACCGGGTGGTGGTGGACAAGTTGACCCCCTGGTTCGGCAGCGAGCCGCAGCGCGGCGACGTGGTGGTGTTCAAGGACCCGGGCGGTTGGCTGGAGCAGGACCGTAAGCCCTCTGCCGACGGCGCGGTGCTCGGCGCGGTCAAGCGGGTGCTGACCTTCGTCGGGCTCCTGCCGTCCGACAACGAGCAGGACCTGATCAAGCGGGTGATCGGCGTCGGCGGCGACACCGTCGAGTGCTGCGACGCGCAGGGGCGGCTGAGCGTCAACGGCCACCCGGTGGACGAGCCCTACCTCGCCCCCGGCAACCCGCCGTCCCGGCAGCCCTTCAAGGTGCAGGTGCCGC
The DNA here is from genome assembly GCF_000719705.1 of Streptomyces sp. NRRL S-350. Classification (GTDB taxonomy): domain Bacteria; phylum Actinomycetota; class Actinomycetes; order Streptomycetales; family Streptomycetaceae; genus Kitasatospora. The sequence continues at coordinate 27,152 of NZ_JOHO01000039.1, forward strand.
AGGGGCGGCTGTGGGTCATGGGCGACCACCGGGACGTCTCCGCCGACTCCCGCTTCCACATGGGCAATCCGGGACAGGGCACGATCCCGCTGAGCGGCGTGGTCGGCCGCGCGTTCGTGATCGCCTGGCCGCTGGACCGCTTCCATCAACTCGACGTGCCGGGTTCACTCTCCTCTCTTGCGCAGGCTCCGCAGCCCGCCGGAACTGCCGCGGAATCCGTGCCCGTTGGGCCGGTTCCTCTGGAACCCCCGCTCGTTATGGGTGTGTTGGGCATCCTTCCGCTCGTCGTTCGTCGGCGGGGCCGGCCTCCGGAGTGAGCCGCGCCGTTCGCCGACCGGCCGGGCCTCGCGTGTGGAACCGCGAGCCGGATGCCTTGGAGTGATAGAGAAGTGCAGGTGCGGCCGGGAGTGCTCCCGGCCGTCCGCCGAGGCCGTGCCGGTGTCAGAGGAGCCCGCGGTGGGCAACCCTGAGGCGTTCATGGTCATGGCGAGCGTGGTGCCCGCTGTGCGGCACTTTGAGCGCGGGCGCGCGGGCGTCCGCACAGCAGGGAGGAGACGTTGTGGGGGATTTGGTGATCGGTGCCCGCTCGGGCGCTGGAGAGCCCGAGGGCCCAGGCCGTCGGGCGGCCCGGTCCGCCGAGCCCGCCGCGTCCTCGGCCGCGGTCGAGGACACCGCGGCCCAGACGGCGGACGAGCACGGCGCCGGGGCGGACGACGCCCCGGAACCCTCGCACTTCGAGAGCGAGTCGACGGACGGCTCGGAGTCGGAGACACCGGCCAAGCCGCGCAAGCCGCGCTCCTTCTGGAAGGAACTGCCGATCCTGGTCGGCATCGCGCTGATCCTCGCGCTCGTGATCAAGACCTTCTTCGTCCAGGCGTTCTCCATTCCGTCGGAGTCGATGCAGAACACGCTGCAGGTGGGCGACCGCGTCCTGGTGGACAAGCTGACCCCCTGGTTCGGGGCCGAGCCCGAGCGCGGCGAGGTCGTGGTGTTCCACGACCCGGGCGGCTGGCTGAACGACGAGCCGAGCCAGCAGAGCAGCAACTCCTTCGTGCGCGGTGTGCAGGACGTGCTCAGCTTCGTCGGCCTGATGCCCTCCGCCGATGAGAAGGACCTGATCAAGCGGGTCATCGCAGTCGGCGGGGACACCGTCGAGTGCGAGGGTGTCGGGCCGGTCAAGGTCAACGGCGTCGCACTCGACGAGCCGTACGTCTACCAGGGCAACACTCCTTGCGGGGACCACCCCTTCGGGCCGGTCAAGGTGCCCGACGGCCGGATCTGGGTGATGGGCGACCACCGCGCCGACTCCCTGGACTCCCGCTTCCACATGGACCAGCCGGGCGGCGGCACGGTCCCGGTGGGCAACGTGATCGGGCGCGCCTTCGTGGTGGCCTGGCCGGTCGACCACTGGTCGACGCTGTCCGTGCCGGGCACCTTCGACCAGAAGGGCCTGGCGGCGGCCGCGCCGTTGGCACCCCCCGTGGCCGGGGCGGTGGGGGCCGTCGCCCTGCTCCCCCTGGTGCGTCGGGCACGGGGCCGGGTGGAGCGCCGGAAGGAGTCCTGAATTCCTCCGGGTCGTCGCCGACTCTTGCGCGGGCCGTGGTACCGACGAGTAATCTGCTCGGACGTGCCACGGCCCGTCGGCTTTTCCGCCGGTGCCCCCGGCGTGCCAGTGGTGTTCTCCGGTCGGCCAGAGGTGGACGGTTTCGATGAGCGGTGTCGTGGAGCAGGCGGCCGACCACCCGGTCGTGCCCACCGGTGGGCGCCGCGGGCCGGCCGCGATCCTGCAGGGCGTCGCGCTGGCGCTCGGATTGCTGATGATGATCGGCGGCTTCGCCCTCATCGCGGTCGACTACCGGCCGTACGACATCCCCACCCCCTCGATGCACCCGACGCTGCAGGCCGGGGACACCGTGCTGGCCCGCAAGGTCGGTGGCGGTGCCATCGGGCGGGGCGACGTGGTGGTCTTCCGGGACCGGGACTGGGGCGGTGAGCTCATGGTCAAGCGGGTGGTCGCCGTCGGTGGCGACACCGTGGCCACCAACGGGGACAACCGCCGACTGACGGTCAACGGACAGCCGGTGGACGAGCCGTACCTCGCGGCCCAGGGCCGCCAGGGCGAGTCGTTCAGCGTCACGGTGCCGCCGGGCCGGCTGTTCCTCCTGGGCGACAACCGGGTGGGCTCGCTCGACTCGCGGACCCACCTGGAGGTCGACGGCGGGAGCGTACCGGCCGATGCCGTCGAAGCCAGGGTCGAGGCCACCGTGAAGCCCTTCGGGCGGATGGGTCTGCTGGCCCGTACCGCGGCCTTCGACGGCTTCGCGGGCCCGAAGGCGTCGCAGCCGGGGCCGCTGGAGCCCGCCGCCTACGCCGCCGTCGCGGGTGCGGCCCTGATCATCGTGACCTCGGCGGTGGGCGGGGTGGCGGGCCTGGCCCGCCGGCTCCGCCGGGGGCGCAGCTCCTGAGCGGTGCCGTCGCGACGCGGGCCGCTCTGCCGAACATCGCCCCGGACGACCGCGCCGGGTGGCAGGATCGGTAGCGCGACCGATGCGAACGGAAGGAGCGTGGAGCGCAGCCATGACAGCACAGCGCCGCCGGGCGGCGCGGATCCTGCTGCTGGACGGGCTGGATCGCATCCTCCTCTTCCTGGGTGCCGATCCCGCGGTACCCGGCGAGACGTGGTGGTTCACGCCCGGGGGCGGCTTGGAGGCGGGGGAGGACGTGCGCGAGGCGGCGGAGCGGGAGCTCGCGGAGGAGACGGGCTTGCGGGGCGTGGACCTGGGGCCCTTGGTGGCGTACGGCACGGTGTCGTTCTCCTTTCGGGGACAGCACTACGAGCAGGAGCAGTGGTTCCACCTGGCCCGGACCACGGAGACGGGGCTGGACCACTCGGACATGGGCGCGGAGGAGCACGCCCAGCTGCTCGGGGCGCGCTGGTGGACGGTCGAGGAACTGAGGGGGACCGCCGAGACGGTCTATCCGGTCGGTTTGGCGGACTTCCTGGAACGGCTGCTGGTCGAGGGCCCGCCGGTGGAACCGGTACGGCTCTGACCGTGGGTGCGGTGGTCCACAATGGGTGGACGTGACAAGTTGAGGGGACGCCTGGGATGAGTGCCGAAGATCTCGAGAAGTACGAGACCGAGATGGAGCTCAAGCTCTACCGGGAGTACCGGGACGTCGTCGGCCTGTTCAAGTACGTGATCGAGACCGAGCGACGGTTCTACCTCACCAATGACTACGAGATGCAGGTGCACTCGGTCCAGGGCGAGGTGTTCTTCGAGGTGTCGATGGCGGATGCGTGGGTCTGGGACATGTACCGGCCGGCCCGGTTCGTCCGCAAGGTCCGGGTGCTGACCTTCAAGGACGTGAACATCGAGGAACTCGCGAAGAGCGATCTGGAGCTGCCTTCGGACGAGTCCGGCTTCGGGAACTGACGTTGAACGACTCCGTCCCGCGTTGTCCAGTCGAATTTCGCGGTACGGGGGCTTCTCACCCCTGCGGGTGACAAAAGTTGTCCACAGGCCCGGGTTATCCACAGGGAACGAGAATTTCCGGGCCCCGCCGAGCGCATTGGTGCAGCCTCCTCGGCGGAGGTGGTCACCATGCAGCACACCGTTGTGCAGGACCAGGCCGTACCGGATGCGGCCGCATCGGCCACGGCCGGGCCGAACCCGGCCACGCCGGCCACGGCCGGGCCGGGAACTCCCGGGCTCGACGCTTCCGGGCCCGGGAAGAGGACACGGGTCGTCCCGGACCGCACCACCAGGAGCGGGCTCGGTCGCTACGGCGAGCGGGTCGCCGCCCGCCACCTCGTGGAGGCCGGGCTCCGCATCCTCGACCGCAACTGGCGCTGCGTCGAGGGCGAGCTGGACATCGTCGCCCTCGACGGCGACACCATCGCGGTCTGCGAGGTGAAGACCCGCTCCGAGCGGGGCTTCCAACAGCCCAGTGAGGCCATCGACCAGGCCAAGGCCGCCCGGCTGCGACGCCTGGCCGAGCGCTGGATGGTGGAGCGTTGGCCCGGCCACTTCGCCCGCCTGGCCGGGCTCGACCACGACGCCGGCCCGACGGATCCGCACTGGCCGCCCGCCCCACCGGGTGGTGTGCGGATCGACCTGGTCGCGGTGGTCAACCGGGCGCGGGGTGCGGCCCTGGTCGACCACCTGCGGGGGGCGGTCTGAGATGGCCTTCGCCCGTACCTGTTCCGTCGCGCTGGTCGGCGTCGACGGCGTGATCGTCGAGGTCCAGGCCGATCTGGAGCCCGGGGTGGCCGCGTTCGCCCTGGTCGGCTTGCCCGACAAGGCGCTCACCGAGGCCCGCGACCGGGTCCGTGCCGCGGTCGTGAACAGCGGGGAGTCCTGGCCGCAGCGCAAGCTGACGGTCGGCCTCAGCCCCGCCTCGGTGCCCAAGAGCGGCAGCGGCTTCGACCTCGCGGTGGCCTGCGCCGTGCTGGCCGCCGCCGAACGGCTCGACCCATCCGTCATCGCCGACCTGCTGATCATCGGCGAGCTGGGGCTGGACGGCAGGGTGCGGCCGGTCCGCGGGGTACTGCCGTCGGTGCTGGCCGCGGCGGACGCCGGGTACGAGCGGGTCGTGGTCGCCGAGCAGACCGCGCCTGAAGCCTCGCTCGTCCCCGGGGTGACGGTGATCGGCGTCCGCAGCCTGCGCCAACTGGTCGCCATCCTGACCGGTGAGGCGCCGCCGGAGGAGCCGCCCGATCCGATCGCCGGCCGGCCCGATCCGCTGATGGCCGGGCTGATGCTGCCCAGCGCGAGCGTGCGCGGCCTGGCCGACGACAAGGCGGCCCGCCTCGACATGGCCGACGTGGCCGGCCAGTACGAGGCCCGGCGGGCACTGGAGATCGCCGCCGCCGGGGGCCACCACCTCTACTTGAAGGGGCCGCCGGGTGCCGGCAAGACCATGCTGGCGGAGCGGCTGCCCTCGCTGCTCCCGCCGCTGACCCAGAAGGAGGCGTTGGAGGTCACCGCCGTCCACTCGGTGGCCGGCCTGCTCCCGGCGGGGCGCCCGCTGATCTCCGTCCCGCCCTACTGCGCTCCGCACCACTCCACCACGATGCCCGCGATCGTCGGCGGCGGCAGCGGCCTGCCGAGACCGGGCGCCGTGTCGCTGGCCCACCGGGGAGTGCTGTTCCTGGACGAGGCCCCGGAGTTCCCCGTCCGGGTGCTCGACGCGCTGCGCCAGCCGCTGGAGGCCGGCGAAGTGGTGATCGCCCGCGCGGCCGGGTCGCTCAGGCTCCCGGCCCGCTTCCTCCTCTGCCTGGCCGCCAATCCCTGCCCGTGCGGCCGCTACTCGCGCCGGGGAGAGGGCTGCGAGTGCACCCCGGCGATGGTCAGCCGCTACCAGGGGCGGCTCTCCGGGCCGCTGCTGGACCGGGTCGACCTCCAGGTCCAGGTGGCGCCGGTGACGAGGGTCGAGCTGATGGAACGGGACAGCACGGCGGAGACCACCGAGACCGTCGCGGCCCGGGTGCTGGCGGCACGGGAACGGGCGGCGGCCCGGCTGGCGAACACGCCCTGGCGGACCAACGCGGAGGTGCCGGGCCACGAACTGCGCACCCGCTGGCAGCTGGAGTCCGGCGCGCTCAACGACGTCGCGCATCAGTTGGAGCGGGGGGTGCTGACGGCCCGAGGCCTGGACCGGGTGCTCCGGGTCGCCTGGACGGTCGCCGACCTGGCCGGCCGCGACCGGCCCGACCAGCGGGACGTGCGGACGGCCCTGGTCCTGCGCACCGGCGTGGAGCACGGCCTGCCGCTGACCGAGCGGATGTTCGGCCGCCTCGGACGCATCCCGGCCCGGCGCACCGGCCGGCCCGACGACGGCCGGCCCGACGACGCCAGGCCAAATGACGGCCGGTCCGACGACGGCCGTCCCAGTACGGGCGAAGAGTGTTCGGAGAGGGCGGAGGGCCCGGCATGAACCAGTTGTTCAGGTACCCCCGAGCAACCTGCACGACCGGGGTTGCGGGCGACGGCGTGGCAGCGCCCGAACCCGAGCGCCTCGCCCGTGTCGTGCTCAGCCGGCTCAGCGAGCCGGGGGACGCGGTGGTGGGCCGCTGGCTCGACCGGCTTCCCGCCGCCGACCTGGTCGAGGCGATCCGGACCGGGACGGTGCCCGACCACCCCGGGCTGGACGCCACCCGCCTGGCCGGCTACCAGGCACGGCTCCCGGGCCTGGACCCGGAGACGGACCTGAAACGGGTACGGCACACCGGTGGCCGATTCATCATTCCGGGGGACACGGAATGGCCCAGCCAGCTCGACGATCTGGGCGACGGACGCCCGGTCGGGCTCTGGGCGGTCGGCACCGGCTCGCTGCGGCTGCTTGCGCTGCGCTCGGTCGCCGTCGTGGGCTCCCGCGCTTGCACGGCCTACGGCGCCCATGTCGCCGGGGAGCTGTCGGCCCAACTGGCCGAGCGCGGCTGGGTGGTGGTCTCGGGCGCCGCCTACGGGATCGACGCGGCCGCCCATCGAGGGGCGCTCGCCGTCGGCGGGATGACCATCGGGGTGCTCGCCTGCGGCGTCGACGTGGCCTACCCGAAGGGCAACGCCGAACTGATCCGGCGGATCGGCGTCCAAGGGCTGCTGGTCAGCGAACTCCCGCCCGGGGAGCACCCGAACCGCTTCCGCTTCGTCCTCCGCAACCGGGTCATCGCGGCGCTCACCCGGGGCACCGTTGTGGTCGAGGCGGCCGTGCGCAGCGGCGCACTGAGCACGGCCCGACGGGCACGGGACCTCAACCGCCACACCATGGGCGTGGCCGGCCCGGTGACCTCGGAGCTCTCGGCCGGGGTGCACGCCCTGATCCGCAGCGGCGGTGCCACGCTGGTGACCGACGCGGCCGAGATCGGCGAACTGATCGGGGCGATCGGGGACGACCTGGCCCCCCAGCGCAGCGGACCGGTGCTGCCGCGCGACCTGCTGGAGCCTCCGGTGGCCCGGGTGCTGGAGGCCGTGCCGGCGACGGCGGAGGGTGCACCGGTCGAGCGACTGGCCCGCCGGTCCGGGCTCCCGCCGGACGAAGTGCTGCAGCGGCTCTACGAGTTGGGCTCGCTCGGCTTCGTCGAGCGGCACGGTGCGCACTGGCGCTTGGTACGGAGGAGGTGAGCGTCCGCACGGAGAACACCTGTGCGCAGAGGGTGGCGCCGCGGAGACGGCCCAGCTGACCTGCTGATCCGCTTCTTCCGCTCGTGTGCACGGATCCGGTGAGTGAACGCCACCGGATCGGGGGACGACTGAGTGGCGGTAGCGCTTTGCAGTGAGTCGGTCACGCTACGCTCCACATGCCTTCCCTATCAGCACATGACTCGGCAGAACGGCGCAGACCCACGCATGCCCACACACATTCCCGGACACAGAGTGACCGGCGGTGCTCGGTCCTCGGGAGGGCCGCGGACCGAGCGGCGCTCCGCGACCGAGTTCCCGTCCAAGTCGGCGGGGACGAGGGGAGGCCTGTCGCGCCAGGGCGGCCGGCCGACGGTGGTGCCAGGTCAGTCCGCGGACGCGGACCGGAGCACCGAGGAGACGAGCGGTGCTGAGGCGGCGCGTGCCGCTGACACCCCCGCCGACGCGCCCGCGCCCGTACCGGTGGACGCGCCCGCCGGTACCGGCGCCGGACCGGGCACCGCCGTCGACGGCGCGGCTCGGTCACCCGGAACCGCGCGGTCACCCGGAACCGCGCGGCCGCCGGACGCCGCCGTCCAGGGGCGCAGCGCGCTCGAAGACCTCTGGCGCTCGTACAAGGGGAGCGGGGACCAGCGCCTGCGCGAGCAACTGATCCTGCACTACTCACCGCTCGTCAAGTACGTGGCGGGGAGGGTCGGGGTCGGGCTGCCCTCCAACGTCGAACAGGCGGACTTCGTCTCCTCCGGGGTCTTCGGGCTGATCGACGCGATCGAGAAGTTCGACATCGACCGCGCCATCAAGTTCGAGACCTACGCGATCAGCCGCATCCGCGGTGCGATCATCGACGAGTTGCGCGCCCTGGACTGGATCCCCCGCTCGGTGCGGCAGAAGGCGAAGGCGGTCGAGCGGACGTACGCGACGCTGGAGGCCCGGCTGCGCCGGACCCCCCACGATCCCGAGGTCGCGGCCGAGATGGGCATCGCGATCGAGGACCTGCACGCCATCTTCAGCCAGCTGTCGCTCGCCAACGTCGTGGCGCTGGACGAACTGCTCCACCCGGTCGGAGAGGGCGGCGACCGGCTGAGTCTGATGGAGACCCTGGAGGACCACGGCGCGGACAACCCGGTCGAGGTCGCCGAGGACCGCGAGCTGCGCAGGCTGCTGGCCCAGGCGGTCAACACCCTTCCTGAGCGGGAGAAGACCGTGGTGACGCTCTACTACTACGAGGGGCTCACCCTCGCCGAGATCGGCCAGGTGCTGGGGGTGACGGAGAGCCGGGTGAGCCAGATCCACACCAAGTCGGTCCTCCAGTTGCGGGCCAAGCTCTCGGACGTCCGGTAGCGGGCCCGCCCCCGGGCGGCCCCGGGCAGCCCCCTGCACCTCCATGCGCGGCGCCGTGTCGGCCGCAGGTAGGGCTCCGTACAGTGGGACCGTGCCGAAGATCCGAGCGGCCACGGTGGCCGAGCATCGCCAGCTGCAGCGCGCAGCCCTCCTCGATGCTGCCCGCATCCTGCTCACCGAGGGCGGCATGGAGGCCCTGACCTTCCCCGTGCTCGCGGCGCGCACCGGGCTGGCGCGCTCCTCGGTCTACGAGTACTTCCGTTCCCGCGCCGCCGTGGTGGAGGCGCTCTGCGAAGTGGACTTCCCGCTCTGGGCGGCCGAGGTCGAAGCCGGGATGGAGAGTTGCGACACCGCTGCCGAGCGGATCGAGGCGTACGTCCGGGGGCAGCTGGCGCTGGCCTCCGATCCGCGCCACCGCGCGGTCGTGGCGATCTCGGCGCTGGAGCTGGACGAGGCCGCGCGCGAGCGGATCCGGGCTGCGCACGGCAGGCTGGCCGGTCTGGTCGTCCAGGCGCTGGAGGACCTGGGCCACGAGCAGCCCCGGCTGGCGGCGGCACTGCTGCAGGGGGTCGTGGAGGCGGCCGTCCGCCGGGCCGAGCAGGTGGCCGCCGGGACTCGCGCCGGGTGCCCGGCCGAGGGGCCCGAGCAGATCGCCGACGCCGCCGTCGCCCTGGCGCTGCACGGACTCGGCCGGGCCTGAGCCGGCCTACTCGCCTCCGCCCCCCAAGGGCAGCAGCCGTGCCGCGCCCGCGCCGAACAGCGCCAACGGGTCCAGGTAGCGGCTCCCGCGCAGCAGCCCCCAGTGCAGGCAGTCGCGCGCGGCGCAGTGCCGCCCGTCCGCGGCGAGCTGCCCGATCACCTGCCCGGCGGCCACCGCGCTGCCGACCGGAACGGTGCCGGTGACGGGCAGGTAGGTGGTCCGGAGCGGGGGAGAGCCCGAGCCCGGATGGCTGACAGTCACCACGGGACGGCCCGCGACCAGTCCGGAGAAGGTGACCACTCCGGCGGCGGCCGCCCGTACCTCTGCTCCGGGGGAGGCGACGAGGTCCACGCCCCGGTGCCCGGCGGCCCAGGGTTTCGCCGGCGGCTCGAACCGTCCCAGCACTCCGCCGGGACCGCCCACCGGCCAGGCCCGCGTGCCGCCCCGGTCGAGCCCGCCACCCGAGCCACCCTTATCGCCCGATCCCCCGGATCCCCCGGATCCCCCGGATCCCGTGGAACCTTCGGAGGCCCCGGACCTCTCGGAAGGCCCCGAAGGCCCCGAAGCCCCGGAAGCCCCCGGAGCGGCCGACAGCACGAGCGTCACCCCCACCACCGCGGAGAGCACCCACCGGACCCCGACGAACCACGCACGAGCAGTCATGCGGGAAGGCTCGTGCTCGCGCCGCCTCCCGTGCCACCCACATCCGGATTCCTGTGGACAAACCGCCCCCACGCCCGACCGTCGTCCCCCCAACGGGTGTACGGACGCCGCCATCCGGTGTATGGGCGGCATACCCGCATCCGGCGGAGGGCAGGCACCCGAGCAGCCCGCACCCGCGCTCCACCCGCGGCGGGGCGGCTCTTTCCAGCCGTTTCCCGGGCTCTTCCCAAGCCCCCGGCAGGCTCCCGGCCGCTCGCGAAGTCGCTCGTCGCTCGGCGCTTCCCGTACACTTCACACGCGACCCGGTCCGCTGGGTCGACTTCGCACGCCCCGCCACCGGTGGTCGGACGCGGTTCGTCCGCAACGTCGCCAGGTGCGAGTGCCGCTCGGTCCGCCGAGCCCGACCGGCCCCAGGCCGAGCGGGTGGAGCGGCTCGGCACGTTCGGGGCGTCAGGCGTGGCTGTCACCTGGCCGCCACGGACAAACCGAGCCTGACCCGGCTGTGGGCGATCGCCGCGACGCGGTGCCGCTGCCGGGCCGTAACACCTGAGGAGCACGGCAATGGCCGTCGTCACGATGCGGGAGCTGCTGGAGAGCGGCGTCCACTTCGGTCACCAGACCCGCCGCTGGAACCCGAAGATGAAGCGCTTCATCATCACCGAGCGCAACGGCATCTACATCATCGACCTCCTGCAGTCGCTGAACTACATCGACCGCGCCTTCGAGTTCATCAAGGAGACCGTTGCCCACGGCGGCAGCGTCCTCTTCGTCGGCACGAAGAAGCAGGCCCAGGAGGCCATCGCCGAGCAGGCCACCCGCGTGGGCATGCCCTACGTGAACCAGCGCTGGCTCGGCGGCATGCTGACCAACTTCTCGACCGTCTACAAGCGCCTGCAGCGCCTGAAGGAGCTCGGCGAGCTGGACTTCTCGGACGTGGCCGGCTCCGGCCTCACCAAGAAGGAGCTCCTGGTCCTCCAGCGCGAGCACGACAAGCTGGAGAAGACCCTCGGCGGTATCCGTGACATGCAGCGCGTTCCCAGCGCCGTGTGGATCGTGGACACCAAGAAGGAGCACATCGCGGTCGGCGAGGCCCGGAAGCTGAACATCCCGGTCGTCGCCATCCTCGACACCAACTGTGACCCCGACGAGGTCGACTACAAGATCCCGGGCAACGACGACGCGATCCGCTCCGTCACCCTGCTGACCCGCGTGATCGCCGACGCCGTGGCCGAGGGCCTGAAGTCCCGCGCCGGTGTCGCCAAGGGCGACACCAAGGCCGAGCCGGGCGCCGACCAGCCGCTGGCCGACTGGGAGAAGGACCTCATCGAGGGCGAGAAGAAGGCCGAGGAGGCCCCCGCCGCCGCCGAGGCTCCGGCCGCTGAGGCCCCCGCCGAGGCTCCGGCCGCCGAGGCTGAGGCCACCGAGGCCCCGGCCGAGCAGGCCTGACGCACCAAGGGTGAGGGGCAGCCGCCGGCACGAAGCCGGCGGGTGCCCCTCTCTCCCGCGCCGGGGCCGAACCACCGGTCCCGGCGGCACCCCACGCAGACACGCGAGACGCGAGAAGAGATTCACACCATGGCGAACTTCACCGCCGCGGACGTCAAGAAGCTCCGTGAGCTCACCGGCGCCGGCATGATGGACTGCAAGAAGGCCCTGGACGAGGCCGAGGGCAACGTCGAGAAGGCCGTCGAGCTCCTGCGCATCAAGGGCCAGAAGGGCGTTGCCAAGCGCGAGGGCCGTGACGCCTCCAATGGCGCCGTCGCCGCGCTGATCGCCGAGGACAAGAAGTCCGGCGTGCTGGTCGAGCTGAACTGCGAGACCGACTTCGTCGCCAAGGGTGACAACTTCGTCAAGGTCGCCGACGCGATCGCCGCCCACGTGGCCAAGTCCGCCCCGGCCGACCTGGACGCCGCCCTGGCTTCCGAGATCGAGGCCGGCAAGACCGTCCAGCAGTTCGTGGACGAGGCCAACGCCACCCTGGGCGAGAAGATCGTCTTCCGTCGCTTCGCCCGGTTCGACGGTGAGGGCTTCGTCGCCGTCTACCTCCACAAGACCAGCCCCGACCTGCCGCCGGCCGTCGGCGTCCTGGTCGAGCTGGACAAGGAGAACGCCGAGGTCGCCAAGGACGTCGCGCAGCACATCGCCGCCTTCGCGCCGAAGTACCTGTCCCGCGAGGAGATCCCGGCCGAGGAGCTCGACAACGAGCGCCGCGTCGCCGAGGCCACCGCCCGCGAGGAGGGCAAGCCGGAGGCCGCCCTGCCGAAGATCGTCGAGGGTCGCGTCACGGGCTTCGTGAAGGAGAACTCCGTCCTGGAGCAGGCCTTCGCGAAGGACAACAAGAAGACCGTCGCCAAGGTCCTCGAGGAGAACGGCGTCGCCCTCAAGCGCTTCGCCCGCTTCCGCGTCGGCGCCTGAGCCACGTTCCACCTGGTCCCCGGTCCCTTTAGGCTGGGAACCGCCCCCGCCCGCTGACCGGGGCGGGAGGACGCCGAACGGGCTCACCCAGCGCCAACCGCCCACGGGCGGGCTCGCGTCGGCACCATGAACGACGAGGAGGCCATTGCCGTGCAGGACACCGAACCGGTTCCCGCGGCAGTGGCCTCCTCGCGTGTACGCGCAGGCGGGGCATCCGCACACCCGCGCCTGTGACCAGTAGGTGCAAAAAGGAGAAGTCCATGCAGGAGACGCAGGAGACCGCGCAGGACCCCGAAGCCGGCTCGCGCCGCCGGGTGCTGCTCAAGCTGTCCGGTGAAGCCTTCGCCGGTGGCGGCGGCCTCGGCGTCGACCCGGACGTCGTGCACGCGATCGCCCGGGAGATCGCCACGGTCGTCCGCGCCGGTACCGAGGTCGCGGTGGTCATCGGGGGCGGCAACTTCTTCCGGGGGGCCGAGCTTCAGGTCCGCGGCATGGACCGGGCCCGTTCCGACTACATGGGCATGCTCGGCACCGTCATGAACTGCCTGGCGCTGCAGGACTTCCTGGTCAAGGAGGGCATCGAGACCCGGGTCCAGACCGCGATCACCATGGGTCAGGTCGCCGAGCCGTACCTGCCGCTGCGGGCCGTCCGGCACCTGGAGAAGGGCCGCGTGGTGATCTTCGGCGCCGGTATGGGCATGCCGTACTTCTCCACCGACACGACGGCCGTCCAGCGCGCGCTGGAGATCCACGCGGACGTCCTGCTGATGGGTAAGAACGGTGTGGACGGCGTCTACGACTCCGACCCGCGGACCAACCCGGACGCGGTCAAGTTCGACGCGCTGGAGTACTCCGAGGTCATCGCCCGCGACCTCAAGGTCGCCGACCTCACCGCGATCACGCTGTGCAAGGACAACAACCTTCCGATGCTGGTCTTCGAACTGCTGGCGGAGGGCAATATCGCGCGTGCGGTGAAGAGTGAGAAGATCGGCACACTCATCAGCCAGGATTCTGTCCGGGCCTGAGCAGCAACCAGCCGTACGGAACGGCGCGGGCGCCGCGACCGGCCACCGCGCCGACACCGGTCGGAACAACAGCAGATGAACCGGACAGGGAGACCACAGTGATCGAAGAGACCCTCCTCGAAGCCGAGGAGAAGATGGAGAAGGCCGTCGGCGTCGCCAAGGACGACCTCGCGGCCATCCGCACGGGCCGCGCGCACCCGGCGATGTTCGCCAAGATCGTCGCGGAGTACTACGGCACCGTGACGCCGATCAACCAGCTGGCCTCGTTCTCGGTGCCGGAGCCCCGGATGGCGGTCGTCTCGCCGTTCGACAAGACCGCGCTGAAGGCCATCGAGCAGGCGATCCGCGACTCCGACCTGGGCGTCAACCCGTCGAACGACGGCTCCATCATCCGCGTGGTGCTGCCCGAGCTGACCGAGGAGCGCCGCCGGGAGTTCATCAAGATCGCCCGGACCAAGGGCGAGGACGCCAAGGTCTCGATCCGTTCGGTGCGCCGCAAGGCCAAGGACGCCATCGACAAGCTCGTCAAGGACGGCGAGGTCGGCGAGGACGACGGCCGCCGCGGCGAGAAGGAGCTCGACGACACCACGGCCAAGTACGTGGCCCAGGTCGACGAGCTGCTGAAGCACAAGGAATCCGAGCTGCTCGAGGTCTGATGAACGACGCCCCTGACGCCCCTGGCTACTGGGGCCCGTCCGACCAGCAGTTCCAGCCGTACCGCCCGGCGCCGCAGCCCGAGGCACCCCGTACCCCGGCCCACCCGGCGCCGGGATACGGGGCGCAGTCGGCGCCGCTCCCGGGACACCCGGGACACCCGGGACACCCGGGACACCCGGGACACCCGGGACACCAGGGACACCAGGGCGGCCACGGCGTGTCCCCGGGCGCGCCGGGCGCGCCGGGCGCGCCCGACGCGCAGGGCACCGGCCCGGGGCGTCACGGCCTCCGTTCGGATCACTCGCAGCAGCCTCCGGTGTACTGGGGCGGCGACGCGGAGGAGACTCAGGTCATGCCTCCCGTACCGGCCGACCCCGGCCCGCCTCCCGGTGTGCCCGGACCCGGTCGGTCGGCCGCGCGCCATGCCGCCGCGGCCCCCGGTCGGTCCGCGGCCGGCGGCCCGGGCGACCCCGCGGCGGAGCCGGCCCGGGAGGCCGGCCGACTGAGCGGTCCGCTGTTCCGGGACGAGCAGCCCGAGTCGGCGCCGTCCGGCGTGACGGAGACGGTCGTGCTCCGCGCGATATCGCCCGATGCCGCCCCCGCCCCCGCTCACGGCGCCCCGCCGCACCCGGGGGCACCGGTGCATCCCGGGCCGCCGCCCAGCCACCCGGCGGCCGGACAGCCCCGCTTCGTGCCGTCGTCCCATCCAGGGCAGGAGACACCCGTGGCCGCCCAGCCCGATCCGCAGCCGCAGCCGCCAAAGCAGCGCGGCGGCCGTAACCTCCAGGCCGCCATAGGCGTGGGGGCCGGCCTCGGCGTGGTGATCATCGCCTCGCTGTTCGTGGTGAAGGCGCTGTTCCTGGTCGTCGTGATGGCCGCGGTCGCCGTCGGCGTCTGGGAGCTGACCAGTCGGCTCGCCGAGCGCAAGCAGATCAAGGCGCCGCTGGTCCCGTTGGTCGTGGGCGGCATCGCCATGGTCGCGACCGGCTACTGGTCCGGGATCCAGTGGGCTGCGGCCTCGTTGGCGCTGACCGGGCTGGCGGTGATGGTCTGGCGGATGTTCGAGCCGCCGGAGGACTACCTGCGGGACATGACGGCGGGCGTGTTCACCGCCTTCTACGTGCCGTTCCTGGCCACTTTCGTGGCGATGATGCTGGCGTCCGACGACGGTGCGCAGCGGATCGTGCTCTTCCTGATCGTCACGATCTGCAGCGACACCGGCGCCTACGCGGTGGGCTACAAGTTCGGCCGCACCAAGCTGGCGCCGACGATCAGTCCGGGCAAGACCCGTGAGGGCCTGGCCGGCGGCATCGCGCTGTCGATGCTCGCGGGCGCCCTGCTGATGCAGCTGATCATCGACGACGGCACCTGGTGGCAGGGGCTGATCCTGGGCGGCTGCGCGGCGGTCACCGCGACTCTGGGCGACCTGGGAGAGTCGATGATCAAGCGCGACCTCGGGATCAAGGACATGGGCACGCTGCTGCCCGGCCACGGCGGGATCATGGACCGGCTGGACTCGCTCCTGCCGACCGCCCCGGTGGTCTGGCTGCTGCTGGCGGCCTTCGTCGGGACCTGATCCGCGGGCACGGCGGAGGGCCCCGGACGCCTGGCGTCCGGGGCCCTCGCGCGTCTGCGACACTGGAACAACCATGCCTAAGCCCGGAGAACTCACCTTTGTCGCGCCGCGCGGCGCCAAGCCCCCGCGACACCTCGCCGACCTGAGCCCCGCCGAGCGCAAGGAGGCCGTCGCCGAGCTGGGCGAGCAGCCGTTCCGCGCCAAGCAGCTCTCGAACCACTACTTCGGCCGGATGTCGAACGACCCGGCGGGCTGGACGGACATCCCCGCCGCCAGCCGGGAGAAGCTCACCGGGAGCCTGCTGCCGGAGCTGATGTCGGTGGTGCGGCACGTCTCCTGCGACGAGGACACCACCCGCAAGACGCTCTGGAAGCTCTTCGACGGCACCCTGGTGGAGTCCGTGCTCATGCGCTACCCGGACCGGGTGACCATGTGCATCAGCTCGCAGGCCGGCTGCGGCATGAACTGCCCGTTCTGCGCCACGGGCCAGGCAGGGCTGACCCGCAACCTCTCCACTGCCGAGATCGTCGAGCAGATCGCCGCCGGGATGCGTGCGCTGAAGGCCGGGGAGATCCCGGGCGGCGAGGCCCGGCTGTCCAACGTGGTCTTCATGGGCATGGGCGAGCCGCTGGCCAACTACAACCGGGTGCTGGCCGCGATCCGCCGACTGACCGATCCGGCGCCGGACGGCTTCGGCCTGTCCCAGCGCGGCATCACCGTCTCCACCGTCGGCCTCGTCCCGGCGATGCACCGCTTCGCCGACGAGGGCCTCAGCTGCCGCCTCGCGCTGTCGCTGCACGCCCCGGACGACGAGCTCCGCGACGAGCTGGTGCCGGTGAACACCCGGTGGAAGGTCGACGAGGTGCTGGACGCGGCCTGGAACTACGCGGAGAAGTCCGGTCGCCGGATCTCCATCGAGTACGCGCTGATCAAGGACATCAACGACCAGGCCTGGCGGGCCGACCTGCTGGGCCGGCTGATCAAGAACCACCGGGTGCACGTCAACCTGATCCCGCTGAACCCGACGCCGGGTTCCAAGTGGACCGCCTCCCGGCCCGAGGACGAGCGCGAGTTCGTCCGGCGGCTCCAGTCGCACGGGGTGCCGACGACCGTCCGCGACACCCGCGGCCAGGAGATCGACGGCGCCTGCGGCCAGCTCGCCGCGGCGGGCTAGCAGAGGCGGTAGCGGATCGGCGGAAGGTCGGCGGAAAGCCGTCGGCAGCCGCGGTCCGTTCGGTGCCGGCGGGTCAGCGCAGCCCGGCGGCCGCCAGCGCGGCGGTCGCCCCGCCGGTCAGCAGCAGCGTGGTGCCGACCGCGAGGCCGCGCAGCGCGACGGCGCCGAACAGCAGCCGGGGCGAGGCACCGAGGCGCAGCAGCGCGTCGCTGACGTCCCGGCGGTCGGTACGGATCTCGGCCAGCCGGGCGATCACCGCGGCGGTCGCGCACCCGATCACCAGACAGGCCTCGACGGCCGGCAGCGCGTCGGCGCTGCCGGGGGTGCCAATCCAGTAGCGGATGGTGGTGAGCACCAGCGCGACGGCGAGGGTGAGGACGGCCAGTGGCGCGCCGAGGCGCGGGGCCTGGGCGGTGAGTCCGCGTCCGGCCAGCAGCCGTAGCGGGGTGGGTCGGCCGAGGGCGAGCAGGCGTCCGGCCCAGGCCAGCAGCGGGCCGGTGAGCAGGGCGAGGCCCAGCGCGCCGGCCGCCCAGCCGCCGAGGGCGGCGGTGCTGGTGGTGCCGAGCCCGGCGGGGAGGTGGATCGGGCGGCCGTCGGCGGCGGCGCCGGGCCGCAGCGCGATGAGTTCGAGTGCGGCGCCGATCACGCCCAGTCCGATCGGCAGCGCGATCCGCCAGACGCCGAAGCCGGTGCGGTGGCGGGTGCGGCCGCGGGGCAGGTGTTCGGTGGCGGGAACCGCGCAGGCGGCGGCGAGGCCGGCGGTGAGCGGGACGAGGGCGAGCAGGGTGACCGGTGCGGCGGCCGGCAGCGGTACGCCCATGCCGAGGTCGGGGCCGAGGGTGGGCCCGGCGATGTCGTTGCGCAGCACGAGGAAGACCAGCAGGGTGAGGACGCTGCCGAGGGTGCAGGCGAGGGCGACCTCGCCGGCGATCAGCGTCCGGATCCGGCGGGAGCCGGCCCCGGCGGCGGTGAGGCCGGCGATCCGTTCGGGCCGCCGGGCGGGCACCGAACGGGCGGCGACGGCCGCGAACCAGGCGACGGCGGCGAGCGGCGGCAGGCACCAGAGCAGCCGGACCAGTGGGTCGGCGCCACCGTGCGGGTCGCTCATCGCCCGGCCGAGGGAGCGCAGCAGGAAGGCGGCCACCACGGCGGCGGCCAGCGCGGTGAGCAGCCAGCGGCCGAAGTCGGGCACCCGGTAGCCCCGGGCCAGACGGAGATAGAACACGTCGACTCTTTCAGGGGCTCGGCGTCGTCAGCGGCGGGTGGCCGTGACGGCGGACGCTCCGGAGGCCCCGGACGCGACGGTGCCGCGCGGGACGGGGGCGGCGGGGGCGGTGAGCCGTCCGTCGACGAGGGCGACGGCGCGGTCCGCGAACCGGACGAGCTCGGGGTCGTGGGTGGCGAGGACGAGGGTGAGCTGGTGGGAGCGGGCCGCGCTGGTCAGTATCCGCAGGACCTGGTCGGCGGCCTCGCGGTGCAGCGGGGCGGTGGGGTCGTCGGCGAAGACGACGGGCGGCAGCGGGGCCAGGGCGCGGGCGACGGCGACCCGTTGGCGCTGGCTCTGGACCAGTCGTTCGGGGCGCTGTCCGGCGAAGTCGCCGACGTCCAGGCGCTCCAGCCACTCGTCGGCGGCGGTGTATGCGGCCTTGTTGCCGGCCCCGGCGAGCAGCAGCGGCAGGGCGACGTTCTCCCGGGCGGTCAGTTCGGGGACGAGGTGGGGTTCGGAGCCGACGAAGCCGAAGCGGTCGCGGCGCAGCCGTTCGCGGCCGGCCCGGGTGAGGGTGTGCACGGGCGCGCTGTTGAACCAGACCTCGCCCTCGTCGACCGGGAGTTGGGCGGAGAGGCAGTCCAGCAGGGTGCTCTTGCCGGAGCCGCGCGGGCCGGTGACGGCGAGCACCTCGCCCTCACGGACGCCGAGCGAGATGCCGCGCAGGGCGGGGGTGCCGTGATGGGACTTGACGATCCCCCGGGCCCACAGCACGTCGTTGTCAGGCGGTGCCGCTGACATGAGGTTCCATCCTGGGTGGCCGCAGGGATATGACAGTCGTCAGATTAGAACGACCGGGGCGGGGCGCGGTTGCGGCGCACTGGTCCATCACGGGCAAATCACCCGCATTCAGGCATGTTTGGTCGTGCGACTGTGATGTTGTGGGTGCGGAGAGCCAGGACCGGGGCCGGGAGTGGGAGCGCCGAAGGGCGGCCCCGCGGGGAGCGGGGCCGCCCTTCGGCGGAGGGTGGGGAAGGAGGATCAGGTGGTCAGATCTTCGCCCACGCGTCGGTGAGGCTGGTCCGCAGGATCTGCTCGATCTCGTCGAAGGTCGACTGGTCGGAGATCAGCGGCGGGGCCAGCTGGATGACCGGGTCGCCACGGTCGTCGGCGCGGCAGTACAGGCCATTGTCGAAGAGCGCCTTCGACAGGAAGCCGTAGAGCACGCGCTCGACCTCGTCGTCGTTGAACGACTCCTTGGTGACCTTGTCCTTCACGAGCTCGATGCCGTAGAAGTACCCGTTGCCGCGGACGTCGCCGACGATCGGCAGGTCGCGCAGCTTGTCCAGGGTGCCCAGGAAGGCGGCCTCGTTGTCGAGGACCTTCTGGTTCAGGCCCTCGCGCTCGAAGATGTCGAGGTTGGCCAGCGCCACCGCGGAGGAGACCGGGTGGCCGCCGAAGGTGTAGCCGTGCAGGAAGGTGTTGTCGCCCTTGTAGAACGGCTCGGCCAGGCGGTCCGAGATGATCGTGGCGCCGATCGGGGAGTAGCCCGAGGTCATGCCCTTGGCGCAGGTGATCATGTCGGGCTGGTAGCCGAACTTGTCGGCGCCGAACATGGTGCCGAGGCGGCCGAAGGCGCAGATGACCTCGTCCGAGACCAGCAGCACGTCGTGGCGGTCGCAGATCTCGCGCAGGCGCTGGAAGTACCCGGGCGGCGGCGGGAAGCAGCCGCCGGCGTTCTGCACCGGCTCGACGAAGACGGCGGCGACGGTCTCGGCGCCCTCGTTGAGGATGGCCACCTCGATCTCGTCGGCGCACCAGCGGCCGTAGGCCTCGGGGTCGACGGTGCCGTCCGGGCCCTCCAGGAAGGCGGGGGCGCGGTAGATGTTGGTGTTCGGCGCCTTGTGGGTGCCCGGCACCAGCGGCTCGAACGGGGCCTTCAGCCCCGGCAGGCCGGTGATGGACAGGGCGCCCTGCGGGGTGCCGTGGTAGGCGACGGCGCGCGAGATGACCTTGTACTTGGTCGGCTTGCCGGTCAGCTTGAAGTACTGCTTGGCGAGCTTCCAGGCGGTCTCGACGGCCTCGCCGCCACCGGTGGAGAAGAAGACCTTGTTCAGGTCGCCCGGGGCGTAGTGGGCCAGGCGCTCGGCCAGCTCGACGGCCTTCGGGTGGGCGTAGCTCCACACCGGGAAGAAGGCGAGCTCCTTGGCCTGCTTGGCGGCGGCCTCGGCGAGCTCCTCGCGGCCGTGGCCGGCCTGGACGACGAACAGGCCGGCGAGGCCGTCGAGGTACTTGCGGCCCTTGTCGTCCCAGACGTAGGTGCCCTCGCCCTTGACGATCGTCGGCACGGGGGAGTTCTCGTACGACGACATGCGGGTGAAGTGCATCCACAGGTGGTCGTAGGCGGTCTTGGAAAGGTCCTTCTGCGCCGGGTCGGCTGTCATCGGGTGCCCCAGGTGTAGGTCTGTTTCCGGAGCTTCAGGTAAACGAAGCTCTCGGTGCTCCGCACGCCGGGAAGCGCGCGGATGCGCTTGTTGATCAGTTCGAGCAGGTGCTCGTCGTCCTCGCAGACCAGTTCGGCCAGGAGGTCGAACGAGCCCGCGGTGCAGACGACGTAGTCGACCTCGTCGAGGGCGGCCAGCGCGTCGGCGACGGGCTCGATGTCGCCCTCGACCCGGATGCCGACCATCGCCTGGCGGGTGAAGCCGACGGTGAGCGGGTCCGTGACGGCGACGATCTGCATCACGCCTTGGTCGAGCAGCTTCTGGACGCGCTGCCGTACGGCTGCCTCGGACAGGCCGACGGCCTTGCCGATGGCGGCGTACGGGCGGCGCCCGTCCTCCTGGAGCTGCTCGATGATCGCCTTGGAGGCGGCGTCGAGGGGAACGCTGGCGTTCCGGTCGCGGTTGGCCACGCCGCCACTGTGCCTGATCGTTCTCGTGTTCGCAAGCGTGGATGCTGCTGATTTCGTCGTGATCTTGGAAAACACGTACGGATTTCATCGCCTACGCGTATGCGGCCTGTCGATAACGGCAGAAGTGCGGCTACCCTGGCACGGTACGCGCGTGGCCCCGGGGGATGCCGCGCGTACCGCCACCAGTGGACCGTGCCGTTTCGGGCCCGGCCACTCGGCACCCTTCGTGCGTCGGATCCGCCGACGTACCATGGCGCCGGAATCTGCAATGCCGCAGGCCCCGACCGAGGAGAGATCCGTGAGCGACCTTCGTACGCTGCGCAACTACATCAACGGTGAGTTCGTCGACGCGGCTGACGGCCGCACCCTCGACATCGTCGACCCGACCACCGGTGAGGTGTACGCGACGTCGCCGCTGTCCGGTGCCGCGGACGTGGATGCCGCCATGGCCGCCGCCGCCGCCGCGTTCCCGATCTGGCGGGACGCCACCCCGAGCACCCGGCAGAAGCTGCTGCTCAAGATCGCCGACGCGGTCGAGAGCCGGGCCGACGAGATCGTCGACGCCGAGGTTCGCAACACCGGCAAGCCCCGCGCGCTGACCCTCTCCGAGGAGATCGGCCCGATGGTGGACCAGATCCGCTTCTTCGCCGGTGCCGCCCGCCTGCTGGAGGGCAAGGCCGCCGGCGAGTACATGGACGGGATGACCTCGATCGTCCGCCGCGAGCCGGTCGGCGTCTGCGCCCAGGTCGCGCCGTGGAACTACCCGATGATGATGGCCGTCTGGAAGTTCGCCCCGGCCCTCGCCGCGGGCAACGCCGTCGTGCTGAAGCCCTCGGACACCACCCCGGCCTCGACCGTGCTGCTGGCCGAGATCATCGGCGGCATCCTCAAGGACATGGAGCTGCCGGCCGGCGTCTTCAACGTCATCTGCGGGGACCGCGAGACCGGCAGGCTGATGGTCGAGCACAAGACCCCGGCGATGGCCTCCATCACCGGGTCGGTCCGGGCCGGCATCCAGGTCGCCGAGTCGGCCTCCAAGGACGTCAAGCGCGTCCACCTGGAGCTGGGCGGCAAGGCACCCGTCGTGGTCTTCGAGGACGCCGACATCGCCGAGGCCGTCGAGGGCATCTCGGTGGCGGGCTACTTCAACGCCGGCCAGGACTGCACCGCCGCCACCCGCGTGCTGGTGCACGAGTCGATCCACGACGCCTTCGTCGAGGCGCTGGCCAAGGCCGCGGCCGAGACCAGGACCGGCGGCGTGGACGACGAGGACGTGCTGTACGGCCCGCTGAACAACGCCAACCAGCTGAAGCAGGTCTCCGGCTTCATCGAGCGGCTGCCCGCGCACGCCAAGGTCGAGGCCGGTGGCCACCGGGTCGGCGACAAGGGCTACTTCTACGCCCCGACCGTCGTCTCCGGCCTGAACCAGGACGACGAGATCGTCCAGAACGAGGTCTTCGGCCCGGTCATCACCGTGCAGAAGTTCACCGACGAGGAGCAGGCCGTCGAGTACGCCAACGGCGTCGAGTACGCGCTGGCCTCCTCCGTGTGGACCAAGGACCACGCCCGCGCCATGCGGATGTCGCGCCGCCTGGACTTCGGCTGCGTCTGGATCAACACCCACATCCCGCTGGTCGCCGAGATGCCGCACGGCGGTTTCAAGAAGTCCGGCTACGGCAAGGACCTGTCGTCGTACGGCTTCGAGGACTACACCCGCGTCAAGCACGTGATGACCGCGATCTGACACAACGATCACCGGTCGACATGACGGTGGGCCCGGGGCCGGCGGACCCGGGCCCACCGTCTTTGCATCCTGTCGACGGATCGCGCGACCGGCTGACAGGATGAAACTGCACTTCGGGGGCGGGCCGCCCTAGCCTTGCCGCATGAGCATCCCCACCGCTGACTCAGCCGCCGGCCAGGCCGTCAAGGCCGCCGACCGCGCGCACGTCTTCCACTCGTGGTCCGCCCAGGCGCTGATCGACCCCCTCGCGGTGGCCGGCGCCGAGGGCTCGTACTTCTGGGACTACGACGGCAACCGCTATCTCGACTTCTCCTCGCAGCTGGTCAACACCAACATCGGCCACCAGCACCCGAAGGTGGTCGCCGCGATCCAGGAGCAGGCGGCGAAGCTCTGCACCATCGCCCCCGGCTTCGCGGTCGAGTCGCGCAGCGAGGCCGCCCGGCTGATCGCCGAGCGCACCCCGGGCGACCTCGACAAGATCTTCTTCACCAACGGCGGCGCCGAGGCCAACGAGAACGCCATCCGGCTGGCCCGGCTGCACACCGGCCGGCAGAAGGTCCTGGCCACCTACCGCTCGTACCACGGCGCCACCGCCAACGCGATCGCCCTCACCGGCGACCCGCGGCGCTGGGCCAACGAGACCGGCGTCTCCGGCGTCGTGCACTTCTGGGGCCCGTACGCCTACCGCTCCAACTTCCACGCCGAGAACGAGGCGCAGGAGTGCGAGCGCGCGCTGCGGCACCTGGAGGAGCTGATCGCGTTCGAGGGGCCCGGCACCGTCGCGGCGGTCATCCTCGAGACGGTGGTCGGCACCGCGGGCATCCTGATCCCGCCGCCCGGCTACCTGGCCGGGGTGCGGGAGATCTGCGACCGCCACGGCATCGTGTTCATCCTCGACGAGGTGATGGCGGGCTTCGGCCGCACCGGCGAGTGGTTCGCCGCCGACCACTGGGGCGTCACCCCCGACCTGCTCACCTTCGCCAAGGGCGTCAACTCCGGCTACGTGCCGCTGGGCGGCGTGGCGATCAGCGCCGAGATCGCGGCCACCTTCGCCGAGCGGCCCTTCCCCGGCGGGCTCACCTACTCCGGCCACCCGCTGGCCTGCGCCTCGGCCGTGGCCACCATCAACACCATGGCGGAGGAGGGCATCGTCGAGAACGCCAAGCACATCGGCGAGACCGTGCTCGGCCCCGGCCTGCGCGAGCTGGCCGAGCGGCACCCGTCGATCGGCGAGGTCCGTGGCCTCGGCGTGTTCTGGGCGCTCGACCTGGTGAAGGACCGGGCGACCCGCGAACCGCTCGTCCCCTACAACGCCTCGGGCGCCGCCAACGCGCCGATGGCCGAGCTGGCCGCCGCCTGCAAGCAGCGCGGGCTCTGGCCGTTCGTCAACATGAACCGCTTCCACGCCGTCCCGCCGTGCACCGTCACCGAGGAGGAGGCCAAGGCCGGCCTCGCGGTGCTGGACGAGGTGCTCTCGCTCACCGACGCGCACACCGTCTGACGAACCTCCCAGGACGGCCCCGGGCACCCGCGTGCCCGGGGCCGTCCCACGCTCCGGAAGGCTCCCCATGACCAGCAGCTCCACCCCGACCCGCCGTTCGACCCCCGACCGCCCGAAGGGCCCCGTCCCCATGCGCCGGCGCTCCGTGCTCGGCGGGGCCGCGCTGCTCGGCGCCGGCACGCTGGCCGGCTGCGGGATCCCGTCCGCGTACGTCGCCGAGGACCGCCGCTCGGCGCCGGACCGCTCGGACAGCGACAAGCGGCTCGTCTTCTCCAACTGGACGCAGTACATCGACACCGACGACCAGGGCGGCCGGCCGACCCTGGACGCCTTCAGCGAGAAGACCGGGATCGCCGTCACCTACACCGAGGACATCAACGACAACGACGAGTTCTTCGGCAAGATCAGCCCGGTGCTCACCGAGGGCGCCGATCCCGGCCGGGACCTGATGGTGGTCAGCGACTGGATGGCCGGACGGTACGTCTCGCTGGGCTGGGTGCAGGCCATGGACCGGGCCAACCTGCCCAACGTCACCGCCAACCTGGACCCGCAGCTCGCGAACCCGGCCTTCGACCCCGGGCGCCGGCGCAGCGTGCCGTGGCAGTCCGGGATCACCGGCATCGCGTACAACCGCAAGGCGCTCGGCCGGGAGATCAAGTCCACCGCCGACCTGTGGGCGCCCGACCTGAAGGGCCGGGTCACGCTGTTCGCCGGGCTGGACGAGGCGCTCGGACTCCTGATGCTCTCCCAGGGCGCCGACATCGGGAGGTTCACCGGGGACGACGCCGGCAAGGCGATGGACCTGGTGCAGAAGATGGTGGACACCGGCCACATCCGCCGCTTCACCGGCAACGACTACACCAGCGACCTCGCCTCCGGTGCGGCGCTCGCCTGCCAGGCCTACTCCGGCGACGCCGTCCAACTCACCGCCGAGAACCCGGACATCGGGTTCGTGGTGCCGGAGGAGGGCGGCGAGCTGTGGGCGGAGAGCCTGATGGTGCCCAACCGGGCCGTCCACAAGCGCAACGCCGAAATGCTGGTCGACTACTACTACCAGCCCGAGGTGGCCGCCGAGCTCGCCGCGTTCGTCCAGTACATCTGCCCGGTGCCGGCCGCCCGCGACGTGCTGGCGGCCGGCGGCGACAAGGAGAAGGCCGAACTCGCCGAGAATCCGCTGGTGTTCCCGACCGAGGAGCTGCGCGCCCGGCTGAGCACCATGCGCGACGTCAGCGCGGCCGAGCGGCCCGGGCTGCACAAGGTCTGGGGCCGCATCACCGGGGTGTAGGGAATCGGGGAGAGAGCGCGGAGAGAGCGCGGAGGGGGCGCGGGAGGGGCGGGCGCCAGGGCGGGGACCGCTAGCGCCGTACCGCGTCGAGGGCGAGCAGCGCCACGTGCAGGGAGAGGCAGGACTCCACCTGGTCGAGGTCGACGCCGAGGATCCGCTCGACCTTGTGCAGCCGGTCGTAGAACGACGGCCGGGACAGGTGTGCGGCGTCCGCCGCGGCCGACTTGTTCCGGCCCTGCTCCAGGTAGATCCGCAGCATCTGCACCAACTGGCCGTTGTGCTCGGCGTCGTGGGCCAGCAGCGGGCCCAGCTCGCGCTCCACGTAGGTCTGCAGCCGGGCGTCGTCGCGCAGCAGGTGGAGCAGGCCCCGCAGCCGGACGTCCGGCAGCCGGTAGTAGGAGGAGCGGCCGCCGCCGGGCCCGTCGTGCAGGGCGGCGTCGGCGACCTGGGCGGCCTCCAGCAGGGTGCGCCGGGCGTCGCGGACCGAGCCGACCGAGGAGCCGACCGCCACCACCGGGCCCGCCGGGTCGGCGCCCTCCCGGCCGGCCTCGGCGGACATCCGGCGCAGCGTGGCCGAGAAGGTGTCCAGCGAGGCGTGCTCCTCCTGCTGGGCGCCGAGCGAGATCAGCAGGCCGACGGCCTCGTCGTCGAGCGCGCCGACCAGGGCGGAGAGCCGGCTGGCCCGGACGGCGCTCGCGGCCAGTTCGGTGAAGTCGCGCAGCCGCGCCTGGGCCTCCAGCGCGGCCGGGATCGGACCGCGCCGCTGCCGCAGCACCACGCCGACCAGCCGTCGGCCCTCCAGTGGGACGCCGAGCGCCTGGGCGCGCAACGCGGCCTCGGAGACGGTCAGGGCGTGGGTGAGGATGCCGGAGAGCAGGGTGCGGTGGGTCTGCCGCTCCAGGCTCTCCCGGTCGCGCACCACCAGCCGGTTGAGCGCCAGCGCGGAGGCGCCGCGCTCCAGCAGCATGGCGTGCGGGTGGGTCTCGCCCACAGGCAGCGGGCCGGGCTCCTGGACCAGCACCAGCCGGCCCCAGTCCTGGCCGCGGGCGCCCACGGTGGTGACCAGCCAGCCGCTGCGCGGGTCGTGGCCGGTGCGGCCGGCCGGACGGACCCCGCGGGAGCGGCGCTCCCAGTCCTCCAGCACCTCGGCCTCCGGGCGCCCGGCGGTGTCGTGGGCGAGTACCTGGTGGGCCAGGTTCTCCAGGACGACCGGCCCGCCCGCCATCCGGGCCACCTGGCGGACCACCTCGGGCGGCTCGGCGCCCTCCACCACCAGCTCGTTGAACACATGGTGGACGGATTCGGAGATGCGCAGCTGCTCCAGCTGGGAGTTGACCACCAGGGCGTGCACGGCCTCGGTCACGGCGACGAAGCGCAGCTCGCGGCGGAGCGTGACGAGCGGTAGCCCGCGCTGCTCGGCGGCGTTCACCAGGGCCCGGGGGAGCGCGTCGAAGTAGCGCCGCCCGTACTCGACGACCAGGCCGGCCACGCCGACCTCGTCCAGCTCGCGGACGTAGCGGGCCAGGCCCTCGCGGTCCTCGGGCAGGGCGATGCCGGTGGTCAGCACCAGCTCGCCGCCGCTCAGCATCCCGGCGACGTCGGGCAGTTCGCTGACGTGGACCCAGCGGACCGGCCGCTCCAGGTGGTCGGCGCCGGCCACGACCTGGGGGAGGCCGCGCCGCATCACCTCCAGGTCGAGCACGCGGGCGACGGTGGGGAGCATCGCGGGGCCTCCGGGGCCGGGACTGGTCACTGTGTCAGGTAAATCATCCATCGCCGCGACGACCTGTCGCCCTGCTCGCGCCCTTGCACCCTGTAAGGCCCTGCGGGTCGAGGCTGTCGCAGTGACCCTTGTCACGCCCTGACGGCAGCGGGCATGGTCAGCGGGTCGGCTGTGGCGGAAACCCGGTCCCGCGCCGGAATCCGTAGCGGTAACCAGAACGCAACCGTGGAATCCCTTGTCCGGAGCCATCCGGACTGTCAGGATCGCCCAACCCCGATGATCGACCTTGACGGATTCCCGCACCTCCCGCGAAAACCCCCGCGGAGGCGGCGATCCGTCGCTCAGTCGTACCACCGGCACCTGGAGGAACCAGATGGACCTGACCGACTTCGGCGCGGGCGCGCAGTACATCGCGGGCCGCCAGACCCGGGGGAGCGGCGAACCCTTCCAGGTCGTCAACCCCGCCGACGGCAGCGTGGTCGAGCAGGTCGCCCTGGCCACGCCCGGGGACGTCGACGCCGCCGTCGCCGCGGCGAAGGCCGCCCTGCCCGGCTGGTCCTCGGCCACACCAGGCGCCCGCGCCGAGGCGCTGACCAGACTGGCCGCCGTGCTGACCGACGCCTGCGGCGACCTGGCCCGGGTGGAGACCGCGCAGACCGGCAAACCGGTCAAGCTCGCCACCGAGTTCGACGTCCCCGGCACGATCGACAACGCCGCGTTCTTCGCCGGCGCCGCCCGCAACCTGGAGGGCAAGGCGGCCGGCGAGTACTCCGGCGACCACACCTCCTACGTCCGACGCGAGGCGATCGGCGTGGTCGGCTCCGTCTCGCCGTGGAACTACCCGCTGCAGATGGCCGCCTGGAAGATCCTCCCGGCGATCGCGGCGGGCAACACCATCGTCCTCAAGCCCGCCGAGCTGACCCCGCTGACCTCGCTGATGTTCGCCCGGGCGTGCACGGCGGCGGGCATCCCCGACGGCGTGGTCAACGTGGTCACCGGCGCCGGGCGCACCGCCGGCGAGCACCTCGTCGGGCACCCCGACGTCGCGATGGTCTCCTTCACCGGCTCCACCGCGGTCGGCCGGAGGGTCGCCGAACTCGCCACCGCGAGCGTCAAGCGCACCCACCTGGAGCTCGGCGGCAAGGCCCCGTTCGTGGTCTTCGACGACGCCGACCTGGACGCCGCCGTGCACGGCGCCGTCGCCGCCTCGCTGATCAACGGCGGCCAGGACTGCACCGCCGCCACCCGCGCGTACGTCCAACGGCCGCTGTACGAGGCCTTCGTGGCCGGCGTCGCCGAGCTGTTCACGGCCATCCGCATCGGTGACCCGCTGAACCCGCGCACCGACCTCGGCCCGCTGGTCTCGTACGCCCACCGGGACCGGGTGGCCGGCTTCGTGGAGCGCGCCCGCTCGTACGCCACCGTCGTCACCGGCGGCCGCGTGCCCACCGTCGGCCACGACGGCACCGACCTCACCCGCGGCGCGTACCACCCGCCCACCCTGATCACCGGCGCGGCCCAGGACAGCGAGGTCGTGCAGGGCGAGATCTTCGGCCCGGTGCTGGTCGTGCTGCCCTTCGACGGCGACGACGAGGGCCTGCGGCTGGCCAACGACACCCCGTACGGCCTGGCCGCCTCCGCCTGGACGAGCAACGTGCACCGCTCGCTGCGCGCCACCCGGGAGCTCGCGGCCGGGTGCGTCTGGGTCAACGACCACATCCCGATCATCAGCGAGATGCCGCACGGTGGCTACAAGGCGTCCGGTTACGGCAAGGACATGTCCCAGTACTCGCTGGACGAGTACACCCAGGTCAAGCACGTCATGTTCGACACCACGGCGGTGGCCCGCAAGGACTGGCACCGCACCGTGTTCGGAGACAGATGACCCCCGGGCCGGGGCGCTTCCCCCTTCGCCCTTACGCCCTCTTCGCTCCACGCCCTCTTCGCCCCACGCCCCCCTTTCCCCCAGGAGGCCCGTTCCATGGCGTTCAACGAGCTCACCGACGGCCTGCCCGAACCGGTCCGCAGGGCCTGGGAGCGCAGCCTGACCAGCGGCCGGGCCGCACTGGGCCGCCGGGCCCTGCTGCGCGCCGCCGCCCTGACCGCGGGAGCGGGCACCCTGGCCGCCTGCGGCATCCCGGCGGCCTCCCGGACGACCGGTGACTCCACCGCCAACGCCGCCAAGGACCTGTCGGACACGGAGAAGGAGGTCGACTTCTCCAACTGGCCGCTGTACGTCGACACCGACGAGAAGGACAAGGAGAAGCACGGCACCCTGGAGGCCTTCACCCAGGCCACCGGGATCAAGGTCAGGTACAACGAGGACGTCAACGACAACGTCGAGTTCTTCGGGAAGATCAAGCCGCAGCTCGCCTCCGGCCAGGACACCGGCCGCGACCTGATGGTGCTCACCGACTGGATGGCCGCCCGGATGATCCGGCTCGGCTGGGTGCAGAAGCTCGACCCGGCGAACGTCACCACCGCGATCACCAACGTCGAGGCGCGCTTCCGCGCCCCGGACTGGGATCCGGGGCGGCTCTACTCCTACCCGTGGGCGGGCATCCAGGTCGTCGTCGCGTACAACCGGAAGGCGACCAGGGGGAAGGAGGTCACCAGCGTCTCCCAGCTGCTGGACGACCCCGAGCTGAAGGGCCGGGTCACCTTCCTGTCCGAGATGCGCGACAGCATCGGGATGGTCCTGCTGGACATGGGCAAGGACCCGGCGAAGTTCACCGCCGACGACTACGACGCCGCGATCGCCCGGGTGCAGAAGGCCGTCGACAGCAAGCAGATCCGCCGCTTCACCGGCAACGACTACGGGCAGGAACTCTCCTCCGGAGACATCGCGGCCTGCGTCGCCTGGGGCGGGGACCTGATCCAACTGCGCGTGGACAACCCCGACATCGAATTCGTCGTCCCGGAGAAGGGCTTCATCTCCTCGACCGACAACCTGCTGGTTCCGGCGAAGGCGCGGCACAAGACCAACGCGGAGAAGCTGATCGACTTCTACTACCAGCCGAAGATCGCCGCGCAGCTGGTCGCGGGCATCGGCTACGTCTCCGCCGTCACCGGGATGAAGGACGAGCTCGCCACCCTCGCCCCGGACACCGCGGCCAACCCGCTGGTCGTCCCCACCCCCGAGATGACGGCCAAGGCACACGTGTTCCGCACGCTCACCGAGAGCGAGGAGAGCGACTTCGAGCAGAAGTTCTCCAAGCTCATCGGCGCCTGACCCCCCTCCCGGCAGAGAACCCAGGAAGACACCCACCCCATGACAGACCAGCAGCGTGACGCGGCCGCCGGCGGCGACGTCCGGCTCACCGGCATCGGCAAGACCTACGGCTCCTTCACCGCCGTCCACCCGCTCGACCTGACCGTCCCCCAGGGCTCCTTCTTCGCCCTGCTCGGCGCCTCCGGCTGCGGCAAGACCACCACCCTGCGCATGATCGCCGGCCTGGAGGAGCCCACCAGCGGCACCGTCCTGATCGGCGGCCAGGACGTCACCGCCCTGCCCCCGTACAAGCGGCCGGTCAACACCGTCTTCCAGAGCTACGCGCTCTTCCCGCACCTGGACATCTTCGAGAACGTCGCCTTCGGCCTGCGCCGGCGCGGCAAGAAGGACGTCAGGAAGCAGGTCGACGAGATGCTGGAACTCGTCGAACTCGGCCAGTACGCCCGGCGCAAGCCGCACCAGCTCTCCGGCGGCCAACAGCAGCGCGTCGCCGTCGCCCGCGCCCTGATCAACCACCCGCAGGTGCTGCTCCTGGACGAGCCGCTCGGCGCCCTCGACCTCAAGCTCCGCCGCCAGATGCAGCTGGAACTCAAGCGGATCCAGACCGAGGTCGGCATCACCTTCGTCCACGTCACCCACGACCAGGAGGAGGCCATGACGATGGCCGACACCATCGCGGTGATGAACGGCGGCCGGGTCGAGCAGCTGGGCGCGCCCGCCGACCTGTACGAGAACCCCGCCACCACCTTCGTGGCCAACTTCCTCGGACAGTCCAACCTGCTGCCCGCCGAGGTCACCGGCACCGAGGGCGGCGACCTGCTGCTGAGCGCGGCCGGCAGCCGCCTCACCGTGCCGAAGGCGCGCTGCGCCACCGACGCCAAACGCGTCCACCTCGGCGTGCGCCCGGAGAAGATCACCATCACGCACGCCTCCGAGGAGATCGCCGACGGCCGCAACAAGCTGGCCGGCACCGTGGTCGACTCCAGCTTCATCGGCGTCTCCACCCAGTACGTGGTCCGCACCGACGGCGGCCAGGAGGTCGCCGTCTTCGAGCAGAACATGGAGCGCGACGCCCGGATCGTCCCCGGCGCCCCGGTCCTGCTGCACTGGAACCCGGCGCACTCCTTCGCCCTGGACGCCTCGCAGGCCATCGACGCGGGCACCGCGGAGGAGGCCGCATGACCGCCACCACCCCGGCCGCACCGCCCCAGGTCATCCCCCTGACGGAGCCGGCGCCCAAGGCGAAGCGCAAGCTCACCCCGTACTGGCTGCTGCTGCCCGGCATAGCCTGGCTGGTCGTCTTCTTCGCCGTCCCGATGGTCTACCAGGCGTCGACCTCGCTGCAGACCGGCTCGCTCGAAACGGGCTTCAAGGTCACCTGGCACTTCTCGACCTACTGGGACGCCCTGGTCGAGTACAAGTGGCACTTCGTCCGCTCGTTCTCCTACGCGGCCGTCGCCACCGTGCTCTGCCTGGCCGTGGGCTACCCGCTCGCGTACACGATCGCGTTCAAGGCGAGCAAGCGCTGGCGCAACGTCATCCTGATCCTGGTCATCGCGCCGTTCTTCACCAGCTTCCTGATCCGCACCCTGGCCTGGAAGACCATCCTGTCCGACGGCGGCCCGGTGGTCGGCGCGCTGAACGCGCTGCACGTCCTGGACCTCACCAACCTGGTCGGTCTGACCGACGGTGACCGGGTGCTGGCCACGCCGCTCGCGGTGGTCTGCGGTCTGACGTACAACTTCCTGCCGTTCATGATCCTGCCGCTGTACACGTCGCTGGAGCGGATCGACCCGCGCCTGCACGAGGCGGCCGGCGACCTCTACGCCCGGCCGTTCACGACCTTCCGAAAGGTCACCTTCCCGATCTCGCTGCCGGGCGTGGTCGCGGGCACCCTGCTGACCTTCATCCCGGCCTCCGGCGACTACATCAACGCCCAGCTGCTGGGCTCGCCGAGCGAGCAGATGGTCGGCAACGGCATCCAGAAGCAGTTCCTGAACGTGCTCGACTACCCCACGGCGGCCGCGCTGAGCTTCATCCTGATGGCCCTGATCCTGGGCATGGTGACGGTCTACATGCGCAAGGCCGGGACGGAGGAACTGGTCTGATGTCCCGAGTGATCAAGTGGATCCGGGCCCATCTGGTGGTGCTGGCCGGCCTGCTGGCCCTCGCCTACCTGGTGCTGCCCAACCTGGTCGTGCTGGCCTTCTCGTTCAACAAGCCGGTGGGCAAGTTCAACTACGAGTGGAACGCGTTCTCCACCGACGCCTGGACCAACCCCTGCGGCGTCGCCGACATGTGCCAGTCGCTCTCGCTCAGCCTGCAGATCGCGGTGTTCGCCACCATCGGCGCCACCGTGCTCGGCACCATGGTGGCCTTCGCGCTGGCCCGTCACCGCTTCCGCGGCCGCTCCGCCACCACTGCGATGATCTTCCTGCCGATGGCCATGCCCGAGGTGGTCATGGCCGCCTCGCTCGGCACGCTCTTCCTCAACATGCGCGTCCCGTTCGGCTTCACCACCATCCTCATCGCGCACATCATGTTCTGCCTCAGCTTCGTGGTGACGGCGGTCAAGGCCCGCGTGATGAGCATGGACCCGAGGCTCGAACAGGCCGCCCAGGACCTCTACGCCACCCCCACCCAGACCTTCCTCCGGGTCACCCTGCCGCTGGTGGCCCCCGGCATCGCGGCGGGCGCGCTGCTCAGCTTCGCGCTCTCCTTCGACGACTTCATCATCACCCAGTTCAACTCGGGCCCGACCACGGTCACCTTCCCGATGTTCGTCTGGGGCGCCTCGCAGCGCGGCATCCCGGTGCAGGTGAACGTCATCGGCACCGCGATGTTCGCCGCCGCCGTCGCGCTGACCGTCGCGGGCCAGTGGCTCGGCAACCGGAGGAAGGCCGCCGCCTGACCTACCGTCGTCTGTCGGGCCGTCGCCTGTCGGACCGCCGCCTGCCGTGCCTGGTCCGACGGCCGGACGGTCAGCAGTGGCTCGATCTGTCATCTATCCGAAGAAAGTGGCTGATAATGCATGGAATCCGCCCGCGCACTCAGTGACGCCAGGCCCACCCCCTTCTGGCTGGAGGACCCGGGCCGGCCGACCGCGCTGCCCGCCCTGGTCGGCGACACCACCTGCGACCTGCTGGTCGTCGGCGGCGGCTACTCCGGCTTGTGGACCGCCCTCATCGCCAAGGAACGCGACCCCTCGCTGGACGTCGT
This sequence comes from Streptomyces sp. NRRL S-350, assembly GCF_000719705.1. Lineage (GTDB taxonomy): Bacteria > Actinomycetota > Actinomycetes > Streptomycetales > Streptomycetaceae > Kitasatospora. The sequence goes on from NZ_JOHO01000039.1 coordinate 60,670, forward strand.
ACTGGTCGAGGGCAACGAGGTCGGCTGGGCCGCGTCCGGGCGCAACGGCGGATTCTGCGCGGCCAGCCTCACCCACGGCTTCGGCAACGGCCTGGAGCGCTGGCCCTCCGAACTCGCCCGGCTGGAACGCCTCGGCGCCGCCAACCTGGCGGGCATCGAGGACACCCTCAAGCGGTACGGGATCGACGCCGAGTGGGAGCGCACCGGCGAGATCGACGTCGCCACCCAGCCCCACCAGGTCGAGGAACTCCACGAAGTCGCCGAGGCGGTCAGCCGGTACGGCCTCGACATCACCGTCCTGGACGCCGACCAGGTGCGCGCCGAGGTGGACTCGCCGACCTTCCTCGGGGGCCTCTGGGACAAGGAGGGCGTGGCGATGGTCCACCCCGCCAAGCTCGCCTGGGGCCTCAAGGCCGCCTGCCTGAGCCAGGGCGTGCGGATCTTCGAACACACCCGGGCCACCGACCTGCGGGAGTACGGCAGCGGCATGGCCGCCCGCACCCCGTACGGCCGGGTCTTCGCCCGCCGGGTCGCGCTCGGCACCAACGTGTTCCCGTCCCTGCTCAGGCGCGTCCGTCCGTACATCGTGCCGGTGTACGACTACGCGCTGATGACCGAACCGCTCAACGAGGAGCAGCTCGCCTCGATCGGCTGGAGCAGGCGGCAGGGCCTCGGCGACAGCGCCAACAAGTTCCACTACTTCCGGCTCTCCGCCGACAACCGGATCCTCTGGGGCGGCTACGACGCGGTCTACCACTACGGCGGCCACGTCCGGCACGAGTACGACCAGCGGCCGGAGACCTTCCGGACCCTCGCCGGCCACTTCTTCCGCTGCTTCCCGCAGCTGGAGGGGCTGCGCTTCACCCACGCCTGGGGCGGCGCGATCGACACCTGCAGCCGGTTCTCGGCGTTCTTCGACACCGCGAACCGGGGCAAGGTCGCGTACGCGGCCGGCTACACCGGGCTCGGCGTCGGCGCGACCCGCTTCGGCGCCGAGGTGATGCTCGACCTGCTCGCGGGGGAGCGCACCGAGCGCACCTCACTGGAAATGGTGCGCAGCAAGCCGCTGCCGTTCCCGCCCGAGCCGGTGCGCTGGGCCGGCATCCGGATCACCACCCGGTCGCTGGAACGGGCCGACCGCAACGGCGGCCACCGGAACCTGTGGCTGCGCACGCTGGACAGGCTCGGGCTGGGCTTCGACAGCTGACCTCCTTTGACCTCCTCCGGCAGCTGATCTCCCACCGACCGCCGACCTCTTCGGTGGTCGGCGCCGTAATGTGCCCCCGACCCGTGTAATCGGGGCCCGCCGTCCGCCTCTCCTTGGTGACGGCGGGTCTCGCTCTCCCCGCCGAGCCCGAACAGGACGAACGGCAAGAAGCGGGGACAGACATGGAAAGCACCGGACTGCACTGGCTCGCCCAGGTGGCACCGGACCCGGAAGCCTTCCGGGAACACTGGGAGCGCACCGGGCTGGGCCTGATGCTGCTGCCGGCCGGCCGCCGCTGGGACGTCCTCACCGTCCCCGGGCGGCTCGGGCACCCTGCACTGGAGATCCTGGAGACCGCCCCCTGCGGCCCGGCCCTCACCGACTTCGGCGACGAGCACGTCAGTTTCCTGGTGCCGGTCGGCACCGCCGCACGCTGGGTCGGCACCGGCGTGCGCGGCGCGGGGGAGGGCACCTGGATCGTCGTCCCGCACCCCGAGCGCAGCAGCCGGGGGGTGCGCTGGCTGGTCCCGCCGGACGGCTCCGGGCGGCTCACCGACCCGGTGCTGCTGGAGCTCGCCCTGCACGCATCCGTGGCGCGGGGCAGCGGGTGGTGAGGGTGTGGCGTGCGGCCTGCCGGTCGGGGCGGTGGCCGCGGCCGGCAGGGTGCGCGGGGCCGGCGCGGTCGGCGGTGGGGCGCGGAGCGGGCGGTCGCGTCAGACTGGAGGCGTGACCACCGCACCGCACGCCGTCGACGCCTCGCTCCGCCCGGGCCCGGCCCAGCTGCGCCTGGCCGCCGTGGCCGTGCCCGTCTGCGACCGGTACGGCCTCGCCCTGGCCGGTGGGCACGCGCTGCGCGCCCACGGCGTCGCGGCCTGCTCGCAGGACGGGCTCACCCTGGCCACCGGAGGGGCCGACCTGCCCGAAGTGGCCGACGCACTGGCCGAGGCGTACCGCGCGGCGGGCGGCGGGGTCGCCGAGCGGCCGGGCACACCCCGGCTGGAGCAGCTCGCCGTCCGGCTGGCGCTCGGCGGGCGGTCGCACTCGGTGGAACTGCGCAAGGAACCGCTGGGCCACCGGCCGGTCCGGCTGGACCTGGGCGCGCCCGGGCCCGACGAGCCGCCGGTGGTGCTGCCGGTCGTCGCCCTGGAGGACGCGGCGGCGCTGACCACCGCGCTGCTCGTGGACCGGGGCATGCCGCGCGACCTGATCGACGCGCACGCCCTCACCCGGTACTACCGGGAGGGCGAACTGCTCGCACTGGCCGGGGAGTTGGACCCGGAATTCCAGCCCGCGGCGCTCGCCGACCGGCTGGAGACGCTCGCCGAGGCGGCGGACGGGCGGTTCCGCGCGCGGGGGATCCCCGCCGGGGCGGTGGACGGGCTGAAGCGGTGGGCGCTGGCGTGGGCGCAGGACCTGCGGCTGGACCTGCTGGAAACACAGGAGGCGCCGGACGGGCTGCACGACCCGTACCTGGAGGACGAGGAGGCCTGAGCCCGGCCCGGGCGGCGGGCGTCCCACGCCTGCCTTCCCCCTGTCCCATGTTCCGTGGCCCGGTGTCCTGCGCCCCGGGCGCCCTGGTGTCCAAGGGCGGGACGATCGCACCTGGCCTGGCCATCCGGGCACACGCGGCGGTCCGGTCACACGTTCGGAGCCGCCACCTTCGGCGTAGCGACCGGACGACCTGTAAGGCTGAATCCACGATCCCCGTCAGCCTGTTCGTTGAGCCCGGCCGGGGCGGCCTCCAGACTGGAGAGGAGAGCGCGGTAGCCCCGTGAATCCCGTCGCCCGGCCCCCTCGGGCGGCGCCAGACCGGACCGGTGGCAGGACGCCGCCCGGGACTTCGGAGGCAGACGGACCTTGAGCAAGAACATCATTCACTGGATCGGCGGCAAGCCGGTCGCCACCGCCGGTACGGCGCCCCGCCGCGGTGACATCTTCGATCCGGCCACCGGCCAGGTCGCCGGTCACGTCGACTTCGCCGAGATCGCCGAGGTCGACCAGGCCGTGGCCGCGGCCGCCGCGGCCTTCACCGAGTGGCGCACCGCCTCGGTCGCCAAGCGTTCGACGGTGCTCTTCGCCTTCCGCGAGCTGCTGAACGCCCGCCGTGACGAGCTGGCCGCGATCATCGTGGCGGAGCACGGCAAGGTGCACTCCGACGCCCTGGGCGAGATCGCCCGCGGCCTGGAGGTGGTGGAGTACGCCTGCGGCATCCCGCAGCTCATCAAGGGCGGCTTCACCGAGCAGGCCTCCACCGGCATCGACGTCTACTCGATCCGCCAGGCGCTCGGCCCGGTCGCGATTATCTCGCCGTTCAACTTCCCGGCCATGGTGCCGATGTGGTTCTTCCCGATCGCCATCGCGGCCGGCAACACCGTCGTGGTGAAGCCTTCGGAGAAGGACCCGTCCGCCGCCGTCTTCCTCGCCGAGCTGTGGAAGGAGGCCGGCCTGCCGGACGGCGTCTTCAATGTCGTGCACGGCGACAAGGTCGCCGTCGACCGCCTGCTGGAGCACCCGGACATCAAGGCCGTCAGCTTCGTCGGCTCCACCCCGATCGCCCGCTACGTCTACGAGACCGGCACCCGCTACGGCAAGCGCGTGCAGGCCCTGGGTGGCGCCAAGAACCACATGCTGGTCCTGCCCGACGCCGACCTCGACCTGGCCGCCGACGCCGCCGTCAACGCGGGCTTCGGCGCGGCCGGCGAGCGCTGCATGGCGGTGTCCGTCCTGGTCGCCGTCGACCCGATCGGCGACGAGCTGGTCGAGAAGATCAAGCAGCGGATCGCCACCCTGAAGGTCGGCCCGGGCTGCAACGGCGACTCCGAGATGGGCCCGCTGGTCACCGGCCAGCACCGCGACAAGGTCACCTCCTACGTGGAGTCCGGCGTCGCCGACGGCGCCGAGCTGGCCGTGGACGGCCGCAAGCACGCCGTCACCGCCGAGGACAAGGACGGCACCCCGACCGCAGACGGCTTCTGGCTCGGTCCCACGCTGTTCGACCACGTGAAGCCCGGCATGTCCGTCTACAACGACGAGATCTTCGGCCCGGTCCTCTCCGTCGTGCGGGTCTCCTCCTACGACGAGGGCCTGGCGCTGATCAACGCCAACCCGTACGGCAACGGCACCGCCCTCTTCACCAACGACGGCGGCGCGGCCCGGCGCTTCCAGTTCGAGGTGGAGGTCGGCATGGTCGGCATCAACGTGCCGATCCCGGTGCCGGTCGCCTACTACTCCTTCGGCGGCTGGAAGGCCTCGCTCTTCGGAGACACCCACGCCTACGGCCCGGACGGCGTGCACTTCTTCACCCGCGGCAAGGCCGTCACCCAGCGCTGGCTGGATCCGTCCCACGGCGGCATCAACCTGGGCTTCCCCACCAACAGCTGAGCACCCGGGCCAGAGCAGCGCCCGCCCGCGCTCCGCGGGAACCCGCCGACCGGACCCCTCTCCTCAGGGTCCGGTCGGCGGGCGTTTGCCTGCCGTTTGCATCCGCGTGCAGGAACGCGTAGAGTTCTTCGAGCTGCCTGGCTGGGAGCACCGGACACGCGTCTGCGCGGACGGTCCCGGGGCGGCCAATCCTCTGAAACACCACTTCCCAGTTCGGGCTGGGTCGCGTCGGCATTTCCGATTCGCGGCTCGGTTCTTATGTGGCATGTGCGTTTTATCGGATTGCGGCTGGATTCGCCTTTCGAGGCGGGGATCGGCTAGAGTTTGAAACGTCGGACAGGGCGTCAAGCCCCG
>NZ_JOHO01000040.1 GCF_000719705.1 Streptomyces sp. NRRL S-350
GGTAGCCGGGGAGCCGGGGGGCCGGGGGCCGGGGGGCCGGGGGGCCGGGAGCGGGGACCGGGAACCGGATCGGGGGGCGAGGGGGAAGGTGAGGGCGGGGCCCGGGTGTGAGGCCGGGGGTCCACGGCCCCGGGTGGGTTGCTAACCGGCCATTGCCGTCGGGATGGTTCCTTGGTCTCGCTTTTACCCTTGACAGGGCGTCATGTCCGCGACAGCTTTGGTGGACCCCCCACACCGAGAGGTCTCTCATGAAGAAGCCGCTCATAGGCATGCTCGCCACGCTCCTGGTCGCAGGTGCCACTGCCCTCGCCGGAGCCTCCCCGGTCCAGGCCGCCCCCACGGCCACCGTCAACTTCGCCGGGACGGTCGGGCTCAGCAACTGTTCCGGCTCGCTGGTGCGGATGCCCGGCTCGGCCGCCGGCGACCCGGCCCTCGTGCTGTCCAACGGCCACTGCCTGGAGACCGGTATGCCCGGCCCCGGCGAGGTGGTCCTCAACCAGCCCTCCAGCCGGTCCTTCACCCTGCTCAGCGCCACCGGCGGCCGGCTCGCCACCCTGCGCGCGACCAAGGTGGTCTACGGCGCGATGACCGACACCGACGTGTCGATCTACCAGCTGAACACCAGTTACTCCTCGATTCAGTCGCGCTACGGGATCGCCCCGCTGACCGTCGCCGCCACCCACCCCGTCCAGGGCACCTCGATCCGGGTCGTCTCCAGCTACTGGAAGAAGATCTACTCCTGCTCGGTCGACGGCTTCGCCTACCGGCTGAAGGAGGCCGACTGGACCTTCAAGGACTCGGTCCGCTACACCTCGGCCTGCGACGTGATCGGCGGCACCTCCGGCTCGCCGGTGGTCGACGCCTCGTCCGGCCAGGTGGTCGCCGTCAACAACACCATCAACGAGAGCGGCGAGCGCTGCACCCTGGACAATCCCTGCGAGGTCGACCAGAGCGGCGCCGTGACGGTGCGCCAGGGCATCGGCTACGCCCAGGAGACGTACGGGATCCCCGCCTGCTTCGCGGCCGGCAACCGGTTCGACCTCACCCTCCCCGGTTGCACGCTGCCCCGCCCGTAGCCGAGCACCCGGCGGCCGGGGCGAGGCAACCCCACTGACCAGCACTTCCACCCCGATGGGCCATCCGCCGACGGCGGATGGCCCATTCAGTCACGTCCGTTGACCAGATGGAGAGTCGATGACCACCACGTTGAGAAGGCTGCTGGTTTCCACCCTGCTGATACCGCTGCTCGCGTTCGGCGCCCTGGCGGCGCCGGCGTCGGCCGCCGACGACCGAGGGGCCCGAGGCGCCCAGGGGGCCCAGGGCGCCCAAGGCGCCGAGGAGGCGCAGGGAGCCGGGACGGCCCACGGCCGGAGCCCCGCCGACGACCCGAACGCCGACATCAAGGACCGCCTGGCGGCGATCCCCGGCGTGACCATCACCGAGGAGAAGCCGACCACCACCGGTCACCGCTACTTCATCGCCACCTACACCCAGCCGATCGACCACGCCCGCCCCTGGCTGGGCACCTTCCAGCAGCGCTTCAGCCTGCTGCATCGCGGGTACGACCGCCCGACGGTCTTCTACACCAACGGCTACACCCTGGGCACCAACCCGTCCCGCACCGAGCCCACCCGCCTGGTGGACGGCAACCAGGTCTCCATCGAGTACCGCTTCTTCACCCCCTCCCGCCCCGACCCGGCGGACTGGTCCAAGGCCGGCATCCGTCAGGGCGCCGCCGACTCGCACCGCCTGGTGACCGCGCTGAAGCGGATCTACCAGCAGGAGTGGCTCTCCACCGGCGCCAGCAAGGGCGGCATGTCCTCCACGTTCTACCGCCGCTTCTACCCGGACGACGTGGCCGGCACGATCGCCTACGTCGCGCCCAACAACACCGACGTCGACGACTACGCGGCCTACAGCCAGTTCTTCCGCACCGTCGGCACCCCCGAGTGCCGGGCCCGGCTGAACGCCGCCCAGCGCGAGCTGCTGGTGCGCCGCGACCGGCTGGAGGCCCGCTACACGGCGGACAACAAGACGGCCGGCTCGACCTTCGACACCCTCGGCACCCCGGACCGCGCGTACGAGGCGGGCGTGCTGGACGTCGTCTGGGCGTTCTGGCAGTACAGCCTGGAGTCGGACTGCGCGAAGGTCCCGGTGGCCGCCACCGCGACCGACGACGAGCTGTACGCCTGGTTCGACGCGCAGTCGGGCATCACCGGCAACAGCGACCAGTCGCTGGCGAAGTACACCGCGTACTACTACCAGGCCGCCACCGAGCTGGGCGCGCCGTTCTTCGACGTCTCGTACCTGAAGGACCTGCTGCACTACGACTACAAGGAGCTCTACTCGGCCCGCACCTACGTGCCGAAGGGGATCCCGACCGTCTTCAACCCGAACGCGATGCCCGACATCGACCGCTGGGTGAAGCGCGACGGCGAGCGGATCATGTACGTCTACGGCGGCAACGACCCGTGGGGCGCCAAGCCGTTCCGTCTCGGCCGGGGCAGTGAGGACAGCTACGTGTACACCGTGCCCGGCGGCAACCACGGCTCCAACATCGGCCAGCTGCCGGCCGCGCAGTCCGCGGAGGCCACCGCCAAGGTGCTGGAGTGGGCCGGTCTGGGCGACCAGGACGCCGCCGGCTCGCTCGCCAAGGCGCCGCGGTCGATCCCGGCCTTCGGCCCGCTGGACGTGGAGGGCCGGCGGCTGGAGCAGGAGCGCCGCCCGCTGTAGCGCCTGAGGGCGCCGAGGCGCCTGAGCGAACAGGTCCCGCGTACCAGGAGGCCGCCCCGCTGCCCGGGGCGGCCTCCCGCCGTTCTGCTCCCTGCTCCCTGCCGTTCTGCTCCTGCTCCCTGTCCCCCGCTCCCTGTCCCCCGCTCCCTGTCCCCTGCTCCCTGCTCCTTGCCCCCTGCTCCCTGCTCCCCGCCCCCTGCTTCCTGCTTCCTGCGCCCTGTCCTGCCGTTCCGCCGCGCCTTCTCGCCTCCTTGCCCCCGCCCTCCCGGGACCGTCCCGGGAAGTCCCCCCGAACAGACCCCGAGTGGTTCCCGAACAGCCGAGGAACCGTCCCGAGCCCTCCTCGACCCCTCCCCGAAGCACTGAATCAGTGCTTCACTACTTCCATGGCCTATCGCCGCACGCCCGCCGTACAAGCCCGCCTGGACGCCCAGCGCGAGGCGGTACTGCAGTCGGCCGTCCTCCTGCTCGCCGAGCGCGGCTACGGCGGCTGCACGATGGCGGCCGTGGCGGACCGCGCCGGGATCGCCACCGGGAGCCTCTACCAGCACTTCGCCAACAAGGCCGAGCTGTCGGTGCAGCTGTTCCGGCGGGTGGTCACCCGCGAGATCGACGCGGTCAGCGCGGCCGTCGCCCGGCGTGGCACCCCGCAGCAGCGGATCGCCGCCGTCGTGGAGACCTTCGCCACCCGTGCCCTGCGCGCGCGGCGGCTGGCGTACGCGCTGCTGGTCGAGCCGGCCGACGCGGTGGTGGACGGCGAGCGCCTGGTGTTCCGGCGGGCGTTCCGGGACGTGATCGCCACCGAGATCGCCATCGCGGTGGCGAGCGGCGAACTGCCCGAGCAGGACCCGGTGCTGACCGCCGCGGCCCTGGTCGGTGCGGTCGGCGAGGCACTGGCCGGCCCGCTCGCCGCGGCTCCCCACCTCGGCGACAACCGGCACAGCGACCACACCACGGTGGTTCCCGCCCTGGTCTCCTTCACCCTGCGTGCCCTGGGAGGACGCGATGACAGCGACGCATGAGGTCACCAATCAGGTGCCTCTGCCGTACGGACACGACGCCGCCGCCGACCCGACCCTGCTCGCCGCCCTGGAGCGGGCCGGCGCCGACTGGGCCGAGCCCGAGCTGCGCGAGCTGGGCCGGCTGGCCGGCTCCGAGCAGGCCGCCGAGTGGGGCCGGCTGGCCAACGAGAACCCGCCCGTGCTGCGCACCCACGACCGCTTCGGCCACCGCGTCGACGAGGTCGAGTTCCACCCGTACTGGCACGAGTTGATGCGCACCGCCGTCACGTACGGGCTGCACGCGGCGCCCTGGCGGGACGAGCGGCCCGGCGCCCACTCCGCCCGGGCGGCGAAGTTCCTGGTGTGGAGCCAGGTGGAGGCCGGCCACACCTGCCCGATCTCGATGACCTACGCCGCCGTTCCGGCACTGCGCGCGAACCCGGCCCTCGCCGCGGAGTTGGAGCCGCTGCTGGCCGCCAAGGAGTACGACTACGGGCTGCGTGAGCCGCGCACCAAGCGCGGGCTGATCGCCGGCATGTCGATGACCGAGAAGCAGGGCGGGTCGGACGTCCGCGCCAACACCACCACCGCGGCGCCGCAGCCGGACGGCACCTACCGGATCACGGGCCACAAGTGGTTCACCTCGGCGCCGATGTCGGACCTGTTCCTGACGCTCGCCCAGGCCCCGGGTGGTCTCAGCTGCTTCGTGCTGCCGCGCGTCCTCCCCGATGGCAGCCGCAACCGGCTGCGCCTGATGCGGCTCAAGGACAAGCTCGGCAACAAGTCCAACGCCTCCGCCGAGCTGGAGTACGACGGCGCGGTCGGCCTGCTGGTCGGCGAGGAGGGCCGCGGGGTGCCGACCATCATCGAGATGGTCAACATGACCCGGCTGGACTGCACCATCGGTGCCGCCGCCGGCATGCGCTACGGCGCCACCCGGGCCGTCCACCACGCCCTGCACCGGCGGGCGTTCGGCAGGGCCCTGGTCGACCAGCCGCTTATGCGCAACGTGCTCGCCGACCTGGTGGTGGAGTCCGAGGCGGCCACGATCGTCGCGATGCGGCTCGCCCGGTCCACCGATCTCGTCCAACCCGGCGCGCACGCTCCGGGTGGGAGCGAAACCGAGGCGCTGGTGCGGCGGTTGGGCCTGGCGGTGGCCAAGTACTGGGTGTGCAAGCGCGGTCCGGGGCACTCCGCCGAGGCACTGGAGTGCCTGGGCGGCAACGGCTACGTGGAGGAGTCCGGGATGCCCCGGCTCTACCGCGAGGCGCCGCTGGTGTCGATCTGGGAGGGCTCCGGCAACGTCGCCGCCCTGGACGCGCTGCGGGCCATGGCGAAGCGCCCGGAGAGCGTCGACGCGTTCCTCGGCGAACTCGACGCCGCCGCCGGCGCGGACCGCCGGCTGGACGCGGCCGTCGCCGCGCTGCGCAAGCAGCTCACCGACCTGACCGACCTGGAGTTCCGCACCCGCCGGCTGGTCGAGTCGATGGCGCTGGCCTTCCAGGGCTCGCTGCTGGTCCGCTACGGCAGCCCGGCGGTGGCGGACGCGTTCTGCGCCAGCCGACTGGGCGGCGACCACGGCGCGGCCTTCGGCACCCTGCCGCCCGGGGTCGACACCGGGGCGATCATCGACCGCGCCCGCCCGGTGCCCGCGTGAGCGCCCGGGAGGCGGCGGACGTCCGCGCGTTCTGGCAGGCCCTCGGGCTGCCCGGCCTGGTCGACGTGCACACCCACTTCATGCCGAAGAGCGTCCTCGACAAGGTGTGGGCGTACTTCGACGCGGCCGGCCCGCTCATCAACCGGCCCTGGCCGATCACCTACCGCGAGGCCGAGGCCGAACGCGTCGAGCGGCTGCGGGAGTTCGGGGTCCGGGCGTTCACCTCCATGCTCTACCCGCACAAGCCGGGCATGGCCGCCTGGCTGAACGCCTGGGCCGCCGACTTCGCCGCCCGCACCCCGGACTGCCTGCACACCGCGACCTTCTTCGCCGAACCGGAGGCACCCGGCTACGTGGCCCGGGCGATCGAGGACGGCGCCCGGGTGTTCAAGGCCCACCTGCAGGTCGGCGGCTACGATCCGACGGACCGGCGGCTGGACGAGGTCTGGGGGCTGCTCGCCGAGACCGGCACCCCGGTGGTCAGCCACTGCGGATCAGGCCCGGTGGCGGGCAAGTTCACCGGGCCCGGCCCGATCGGCCAGGTGCTGGACCGGCACCCCGGGTTGGTCCTGGTGGTCGCGCACCTCGGCATGTCCGAGTACCGCGACTTCCTCGACCTCGCCGAGCGCCACCCGTCCGTCCGACTGGACACCACCATGGCGTTCACCGACTTCGTCGAGGCCGACGACCCGTTCCCGCGGGCCGAACTGCCGCGCCTGCGGGGGCTGCAGGACCGCGTCCTGCTCGGCACCGACTTCCCCAACCTCCCGTACCGGTACGTCCACCAGTTGGAGGTGCTGGCCGGGCTGGGCCTGGGGGAGGAGTGGCTGCGCGCCGTCTGCCACGACAACGCCGCGGCCCTGTTCGGCCTGGACTGATCACCGCACCGCCCGCAGCACCTCCAGCGCGTCCGCGTGCAGCCCGGGCGCGGCGGCGACGAAGCTGTCGGAGCCGGCCGTCCAGGCCGCCCCGGCGGCGTCCGTCACCGCCGCGCCCGCCTCGCTCGCGATGAGCGCGCCGGGCAGCAGGTTGCCCGCGTCCGGCCCGTACTCCCAGAACAGTGCCAGGTGCCCGGAGCCGACCTGCGCCACCTGCAGCGCGGTCGGGCCCAGGTTGCGCACCGCCAGGACGGAGCCCGCCATCGCGGACAGCGACTCGCCCGCCCTGCGCAGCGCCACCGGGTCCCCGGCGACCAGGGGCGGCTGGCTGGTGGCGGCGACGGTGGCCGCCAGGTCGCGCTCCACCGCCGTGATCGGCTGCCCGTCCAACTCGGCGCCCCCGCCCAGCACCGCCCGGTAGGTCCGCCCGCCGTCCAGCTCCGGGGCGTGCACCACGGCCAGCACCGCGGCGCCGTCCCGCACCAGTACGGCGGTGACCGCCCAGTGCGGATGGCCGAGCAGGTACTGCACCGCCCCGTCGGTCGCGTCGCACAGCCACCACTCGCCCTCGGCGGGCACCGAGCCGTCCGGTTCCTCCGGCACCCAGCCGGCCTGCGGGCGCAGCGCCGTCAGCCGAGCCCGCAGCCCGGCGGCCGCCGGGCCGTCCAGCTCCGCGAAGCGGGCCCCCGCCTCCGCGCGGGTCCGGGCCGTCGTCGGTTCGGTGGGCCGGTGCGCCGCCAGCTTCGCGCCGACCTCGCGCACCGCCTCCTCCACGCCCTCCACCAGCGTCCACAGCTCGTTCGTCACGGCGGCTTCCTCCTCGTTCCCCGGGCCGGTCCGCTCCGACCCCGACAGGACAAGGAGTACCGTCAGTGCTGCCGAACAGGACGCTGAATCAGCCGGAGACGACGGGGATCGGACACCATGGACCTCGGAACGACCGATCCGGACACCGTGCTGGACGCCCTCGACCGCCGCCTGGTCTGCGCCCTGCAGGTGGACGGCCGGGCCGAGCCCGGCCGGATCGCCGACGTGCTGGGCGTCTCCTCCCGCACGGTCACCCGCCGCCTCGCCCGGATGCGGCAGGCCGACGTGCTGCGGGTGGTCCGGATGCCGGACGTCGAGGACGCCGCCGTGGGCGCGCTGCTGCTCCGGGTCCGGGTGCTGAGCGGCCGGGTCGACGCGGTCGCGCGGGCACTGGCCGACCGGCCGGACGTCCCCTTCGTCGACGTGATGCTCGGCGGCCACGAGGTCGGCGCCGTCATGCTGACCGACGCCGGGGCCCGCGACCGCCTGCTGTACGGGCAACTGCCCGCGACCGGCGCCGTCACCGAGACCACCACCCACGCCGTGTTGCACGCCTTCGCCGATGCCGGGCAGTGGCGGGCCGGCCACCTGACCGAGGACGAGACCGCCGCGCTCGCCCGGCCCGCCGTGCCGCGCCCCACCGCGCCCCCGGCCCTGGACGCCCTCGACCGGGCGCTGCTGGAGCGCCTCGGCGAGGACGCCCGGCAGGCCCACGCCGTCCTGGCCGCGGCCGTCGGCGCGCCCGAGTCGACCGTGCGCCGCCGACTGCACCGGCTGGACGGTCTCGGCCTGCTGCGCACCCACGCCACCGTCGACCCGAGGCTGCTCGGCATGGCCGTGGACGCCAACCTCTGGCTGGAGGTGCCGCCGGGCCGGCTCGCCGAAGTCGGCGCGGCGCTGGCCCGCCACCCGCAGGTGCACGGCGTGTTCGCCACCAGCGGCCCGACCAACCTGCTGGCCACCCTGTTCTGCGCGGACCACGGCGGCCTGTACCGCTTCCTCACCGACACCCTCGGCCCGCTCGGGGTCGCCCGCGTCGAGACCACGATCACCGCCCGCGCGGTGAAACGGGCGGGCGTCCTGCTCCGGCAGCCGCCCCGGCGGCCGTGACCGGGGATCCGGCCGTGACCGTGGGCCCGGCCGTGAACGGCCGCGGATATCCACGGCCGTGAACGGCCGTGGATATCCGCTGCCTTGGGGGCGGGGTGACCGACAGCCGCCACCGCGCCGGGCAGCCCCCGCCCGCAGAGCGGGCCGCAGCCGGCCTCGACGCCGGCCGGCCGTTACGGCTGCCGCTCCGGCCCGACCGCGGAGTGCAGGAACCGTGCCGTCTGCGCGTCGGCCGGGAGGAAGGTCTCCATGGCCAGCTCGGAGACGGTCACGTCCAGCGGCGCGGTGAAGGTCGCGACGGTGGAGAGGAAGGAGAGCACCTGCCCCTCGTGCCGCATCCGCACCGGCAGCGCGAACGGCAGCCTTCCACCGGACGGGCCGCCTGCCGGACCGCCCGCCGGACCGCCGGACAGGCCGCCCGTCGGGTCCGCCGGGCCGTCGGCCGGCTGGGGGTAGCCGCGGACCTCCTCGTACAGCCGGCGCAGCGACTCGGCGCGGACCAGCTCCAGTTGTCGCTCCAGCCGTTCCAGCAGGTGCTGCCGCCACTGCCGCAGGTTCACGATGCGCGGCGCCAGCCCGTCCGGGTGGAGAGCGACCCGGATCGCGTTGAGCGGTGGCGCCAGCAGGTGCGGCGCGACGCCGTCCAGGAGCAGCCCGAGCGAGCGGTTGGCCGCCAGCACCCGGAAGCCCCCGTCCAGGACGGCCGCCGGGTACGGGTCGTGGGCGGCCAGCAGCCGCTCCATGCCGCCGCGCACCGCGTCCATCGAGGGGTCGTCCAGTGGCGTCTCGGGGTAGTGCGGGGCGTAGCCGGCCGCGAGCAGCAGGGTGTTGCGCTCGCGCACGGGGACGTTCAGCTGCTCGGCGAGCCGCAGCACCAGTTCCCGGCTCGGGCGGGAGCGGCCGTTCTCGACGAAGCTGAGGTGGCGGGCCGAGGAGTCCGCCCGCAGGGCCAGCTGCAGCTGGCTGAGTTGCCGTCGTTCCCGCCAGCCGCGGAGCAGCGGGCCCACTCCGGTTCCCGTCGGGCTGCCCATGCCCGCCATGATCGTCATGGCCCAGGACGGTACTCGAACGGGCCAGGTCCACGGGAGGGGGCGACGGGCCGAACGGGGTGAGGGCGCCGGCGACGGGCCAGGAGCCGAACCGGGCGACGGCGAGAGGCGGCGGCGAGGCGCGGCGGCGAGGCGCGACGGGCCGAACGGGGAGAGGAGTCAGACGCCGGTGCTGGAGCCCGGACGGATGACCATGATCACCACGACCACGGCCCACAGCAGGTTGAACACCCCGGCCGTCATCGGCAGCAGGCGCAGGCCGTCGACGGCCTTGGTGTGCTGCTGGTCCGCCGGGTCGGCGCCGAGCGCGTCCACGGCCGCCTGCTGGCCGGGCAGCACGAAGAGCAGCAGGGTGAGTGCGGCGACCGCGGTCAGGACCATCGAGACGATCACCCACGACTGTCCCATCACGTCCATCACCTGGGCCAGGCCGATGCCCAGCACCGGCACCGCGACCCCCAGCAGCGCGTAGACCTGGGTGATCCGGTGCAGGATGCGCAGCACGCCCGCGTCCGAGGCCTGGTCCGGGCCGCCGGCCAGTGCGGCCTTCGCCCGGCGCGGGAACATGCTGACGGCCACCGCGACCGGGCCTATGAACAGGACCGACACGAGGACGTGCAGGCTCAGCAGGAACTTGGCCATGGCGGGGCACCCTCTTGATCCGGTGGGCAGCTGGGACGGCGGGCGCGGTCGGCGCGCCCACGACCAGGCACGCTAACACCGCTTATCCACAGGCCAGGGTCCGGCCCCGGGGGCCGCCCCGCTGCCGGCTGCCGCCCCGCCCGTCGGCCCCGGCTCAGCCCGCGGCCGTCAGCCTCGGCTCAACCCGCGGCCGTCAGCTCCACGATCCGCGGCGGGGCGGTGCCGACCGCCGCGACGGCGGCGCCGTGTTCCGGATCCGTCCAGTCGACCAGGTGCAGATCCTCGTACCGGCCGCGCAGCGGCGCGCCGGGCGGGACGGCCAGTGGCAGGGCGGACAGGTCGATCCGGTTGAGGGTGTCCAGGGTGGCCCGCCCGATCTTGATCAGCGACTCCTTGCGCACCCACTGCCGCAGGAACGCCCGGTCCGGTTCCGGGTCCGCTTCGACCGCGGCCAGCTCGGCCGGCGTGAGCACCCGGCGGGCGACCGCGCGCAGCGAGCCGCTCCGGGCGGCCAGCTCGACGTCCACGCCGATCGGCCCGTAGCCCGCGCCCGCGGCGACCACTCCCCGCGTGTGCGACAGGCTCACGTGCACCTGAGGGTGGTCGGGCAGGTAGGGCTTGCCGTGGTCGGCGAGCCCGCAGTCCGGGCACTGCTGCGCGAGGACCAGGCCGTTCACCGGGACGTCGAGCAGCCGGGCGGCGCAGAGCCGGACCAGCAGGTGCCCGGCGGTGAAGTCGTTCCGCCCGGACTCGTGCCGGAAGCGTGCGGCGCGCTCCCGTTCGAGCGGGGTCAGCAGGTGTTCGCCCGCCCCGGGGTGCCGCAGTACGGCGTCGGCGGACGCCACGGCGACGAGTGGCGCGGCCTGGTCGTGGGCCTCGGTGGTCATGCCTCCAACCTAGCCCCACCCCGGGGCCCCGACGGCGGGGGAGTCCGCGGGGGCCGGGAGGGGCCCGCGCGGGACAGTGCGCGGGAGTGCCAGGGGAGACGCCGGAGCGCTCGATACGACGTTCGGGTGAGTCACGAAGCCGATCTGAGGCTCCGTAGGGTGTGAATAGTCCGATTTGGGGTTGGATGCCCCGGATCTCTGGGGATCGGCAGCGGACACCACGGAACGCGGCAGGTCGTCCGGCCTGCCCTTTTCTCTGCGCGGAGGAATTGTCGATGGGTCAGGCCACCGGTTCGCCGGATCGCAGAACGACCGCCGTGAGGACGCCCGCCGCCCGCGGCCGCCGGGCCGGCCGGGTGGCGGTGGCGACCGCCGTCGCCGCACTGCCGCTGGGAGCGGTGCTGACGGTCGGTTCGGCCGCGCCGCTCGCCCCGCCGCTGGGGGCCTGTGCCGGGCCCGGCTGCCCCGCGACCTGGCCACCGCCGAACAACGGTGACTTCACGGGGCGGGACGCCAACATCAACGTCTTCACCGGTGGCGACTACACCGTGAACGGTCGCGCCGCCGAGGCCGAGGGCAAGATCGTCACACTGGGCAACCTGACCGTCGACAAGAGCGGCGGTGGCGCCTACAACATGGGCGTCGTCGGCGTCGGCTCACGCGTCGTCCCTCCCAACGGCAGCGACTTCGTGACCACCGGCGGAAACGTCGACGTCAAGACCGGCAACCGGATCCTGATCGGCGGCAGCGACGCGCACGGCCAGGCGTTCGGCAACCTGCGCCACGCGGGCAGCGTGACCGGCCCCGTCAGCATCGACCCCACCGGGCAGTCGATCCGGGATCCGAACGCGGCCGCGCCGTACCAGACGGTGCTCACCCGGATCGAGGAGGTCTCCGACTGCGTCGGACGAGCCGCCGCGACCGGAACGGTCGACGTCTCCTCCAGCCAGGCGACCTTCACCGGTGACGGGGCCGCCCTGCGGCAGGTCTTCAACGTCACCCGGAACCTCGCCTCGCCGACCGGCGGCCAGATCGGCCTGGTCTTCGCGAACATCCCGGCCGGAGCCACCGTCGTGGTCAACATGCTCGGTGACAGCCCGGTCATCAACACCTACACGGGCACCGGTCTGGCGGGCGACCAGACCACCGGCATGCGCTCGAAGCTGCTGTACAACTTCCCGACCGCGACCTCGGCGCGGATCCTCGGCAGCGCCCAGTTCCAGGGCACGGTCCTGGCCGGGAACCCGGGCGGCACCACGACCATCGCCCAGCCGGGCGTGGACGGCCGGGTGTACCTGGCGGGCAACCTGATCCACACCGGCACGGGCGGCTACGAGATCCACAGCTACCCGTTCGACGGGGACCTCCCGGAGTGCACGGTGACGCCGAGCCCGTCGCCGACCTCGTCCTCGCCGTCGCCCTCCCCCACGTCGCCGTCGCCGACCTCGCCCAGCCCGACGTCCCCGCCCCCCACCTCGCCGACATCTCCCTCGCCGACCTCCCCGGCGCCCACCTCCCCGACCGCGAGCGCGTCGACGTCGAGTGCGCACCCGGCGCCGACCAGCCACCACCCGACCGGGCACCCGAGCAGCCACCACCCCGGCGGCGGCGGTGAGCTGCCCTCCACCGGCGCGGGCAACGCCGCGGTGGTCCTCGGCCTGGCGGGCGTCGGCCTGCTCGGTCTCGGCGGTCTGGCCGTGCTGGCCGCCCGCCGCCGCGGTCGCCACGGCTGACGGCCCCGAGGGGCGGCTGGACGGCGCCGAGCGCGCCCGACCGGCCGACCGCCGCGACGGGCCGCCCGGGTCGATCCGACCGGGCGGCCCGTGCGGTACCGGGCTGCGGCGCTACCGCTCGTTCGGGTAGTGCGCGAGCCCGGCGGCGAGCAGGCCGAAGGCCCGGTACACCGCCGTCTCGATCCGGGCCCGCACCGCTTCGGCCGGTTCGCCGGCCACCACGGCCCGCCGGATCTCGCCGAGGACCGCCCGGTGGGCGCCCGCGACGGCCCCGGCCACCACGTGGGGGAGCGGGTCGTCCGGGGCGGCTCCCGTCTCCTCGGCCAGGACGGCCGCCAGTGCCGCCTCGGCCCGTTCGCCGAGTTCCAGCAGCCGGGCGCGCAGCGCGGAGCTGTCCGCGACGACCCGCCAGAACGCCGCCATCCGCGGGTTCAGTCCGACCGTCGGTTCCCCCTCCGCGACCGCGGCCAGCAGGTCGAGCCGGACGGCGTCCACCGCGGAGCTGCCGGCCGGGCGGCGGCGGACCACCTCGGCGAGGTGGGCGACCACGGCGTCCTGCCGGTCGAAGAACAGGTCCTCCTTGGTCGGGAAGTAGTTGAAGACCGTGTTGGGGGAGACCCCGGCGGCCCGGGCCACCTCGACGACCGTGACCTGGTCGAACCCGCGCTCGGCGAACAGGCCCATGGCGGTGTCGGCCAGGAGGTCCCGGGTCTGCTGCTTCTTGAGTTCGCGAAGTCCCATGGTGGGAGTCTACGGCAGAACCGTGAGGTCACATCAAAGTTGCAGTGACCTCAAAAATATCCGCTAGGGTGGCGCCATGACCTTCACCTTCGGCATCTACCCCGGCGGACTGCTCGGCGACGACACCGGTGTGCTGGCGCCCGTCCGCCCGGACGACCCGGCGTCGATCGTCGCCGCCTTGCGCGAACTCCAAGGCGGGGCAACCGAGTTCCTGGTCCGCGCCTACCGCTCGTACGGCGAGCCCGGACGCACCCCGGAGCGGCCCGAGCAGTACGTCGCACAGGGGCGCAAGCTCGACCTGGTGCTCCAGTACCGCGACCGCAGCGGGGAGTTGGCGGGCTGGCTCGACTTCGTGCGGCACGCCGTCCGGACCGACGGCCACCGGGCCGCCTGCCTCCAGATCTGCGAGGAGCCCAACCTCGACCTGCCCCCCGTCGACGGCAGCATCCCCGGCGTCCGGCGGGCGCTGGTGGCGGGCGTGGTCGCGGCCAAGGAGGAGGCACTGGCCAACGGGTACGGCGATCTGGCCGTCGGCTTCAACGCGGTGCCGTCCTTCGATCCCACGGACACGTTCTGGCCCGGACTCGGCGAGCTCGCCGACGAGCGCTTCCACCGCGCGCTGGACTACGTCGGCCTGGACTTCTTCCCGGACGTCTTCCGCCCCCTGCCGCCCGGCCGGCTCGCCGACGCCGTAAGGACGGTGGTCACCGACTTCCGGCAGGACCGGCTGCCCCGCGCCGGCATCGGCCCGGACGTCCCGCTGCGGATCTGCGAGAACGGGTGGCCCACCGGCCCCGGGCGGAGCGAGGCGCGGCAAGCCGAGGTGGTCGAGGAGGTGGTCCGGACGGTCGTGGGGCTGGCAGCCGAACTCAACGTCACCGGATACCTGTTCTTCGCCCTCCGGGACGCCGACAGCGCGGGCGCGGGGCTGTTCCACCACTTCGGCCTGCTGCGCGACGACTACTCGCGCAAGCCGGCGTTCGACACCTACCGGAAGCTGGTGGCCGAGTTGGCCGAACCGGCGGGCTGAGAAGGCCGGTTCGGCACGGAGAGGCGCCCCCGCCGGGCGGTGCCGGAGCGCACCGGCGAGCCGGTCGGCCGCCCGGCGGGGGCCTCGGCACGAGGGGCCCCGGCTACCGCCGCCGCGCCCCCGGTCAGGTCACCTCGCCCCGGCGGGAGAAGCGCTCCGCGCGCCACTCACCGCTCTCCAGCACCTCGGCCAGCTGCCGGGCGGCGTCCCAGACCTCGGTGTACGAGAGGTAGAGCGGCGTGAAGCCGAAGCGCATCAGGTCCGGTGCGCGGAAGTCGCCGATCACCCCGCGCTCGATCAGCGCCTGCACCACCGGGTAGCCGTCGGCGTGCCGCAGCGCGACCTGGCTGCCGCGCCGGGCGTGCTCGCGCGGGGTCACCACCTCGATGCCGTCCAGGCCTTCGGTCAGCTCGATGAACAGGTCGGTCAGCGCCAGGCTCTTCGCCCGTACCGCCGCGAGGTCGACCCGTTCCCAGACGTCCAGCGAGGCGCCGAGGGCGGCCTGCCCGAGCAGCGACGGCGAGCTGGTCAGGAAGCGGCCGATGCCCGGCTTCGGCTCGTACCCGGGCTCGAAGGCGAACGGGCGGGCGTGGCCGAACCAGCCGCTGAGCGGCTGCAGCGGGCCGGCCGCCAGGTGCCGCTCGGCGACGTACAGGAAGGCCGGCGAGCCGGGGCCGCCGTTCAGGTACTTGTAGGTGCAGCCGATCGCGAAGTCCACGTTCGCGGCGCCGAGTTCGACCGGCAGCGCGCCCACGGCGTGGCACACGTCCCAGATCATCAGCGCGCCCGCGGCCTGCACTCGGGCGGTGATCCCGGGCAGGTCCAGCAGCTCGCCGGTGCGGTAGTCCACGAGCGAGAGGACGACCGCGGCGACGTCCCCGTCCAGGTGTCGGTCCAGCTCCTCAGGCCGGATCAGCGCGCTGCGCGCGCCCTCGACCAGGCCGGTCACGCCTTCGGCGATGTAGAGGTCGGTCGGGAAGGCCTCGGCGTCGCCGAGCACCGTGCGCCGCCCCGGGCGCAGCCGCAGCGCGGCCGACAGCACCTTGAACAGGTTCACCGAGGTGGTGTCGCAGACGACCACCTCCGCCGCGTCGGCGCCGACCAGCGGCGCGATCCGCCGCCCCAGCCGGTAGGGCTGCTCGAACCAGCCGGCCTCGTTCCAGCTGCGGATCAGCTCCCGGCCCCACTCCTCCTCGACCACCTGGCGCACCCGCTCCGGGGTGCGCACCGGCAGCGCGCCCAGCGAGTTGCCGTCCAGGTAGATCACCCCGTCCGGCAGGGCGAACTCCTTGCGGAAAGAGGCCAGTCGGTCGACGGCGTCCAGCGCCGCGCACTCCTCGCGCGTGGTGATGCCCATTCCTCGGTCCCCTCGTTCCCTGCTCTGCCCGACCCTGCTCTGCCCGATCCGGCCCGGTCCGGCCGGATCCGTCTCGGTTCTTCCCGTCACAGCCCGTCCCGGATCGCCCACAGCTCCGGGAACACGTCCTGCTCCGCCGACTTCCGCAGCCAGGTCAGCCCGCTGGAGCCGCCCGAACCGGGCTTGCCGCCCATCGTCCGCTTGACCGCGGACAGGTGCCGCTGGCGCCAGCGGGTGACCCGCTCGGCCACGTCCAGCAGGGCCTCGCCGAGCGGTTGCAGCTCGGCGAACTCCGGCTCGGTGTACACCCGCCGCCAGGCCGCCGCGACCTCCTCGGACGGGTGGTAGCGCCGCTCGGAGACCTCCGGGCGCACCGCGAGGCCGCGCCGCGCCAGCAGCGCCAGCGCCTCGTCGTACAGGCTGGGGGAGCGCAGTGCCCCGGTCAGCTCGTCCAGGGTGCGCGGCATGCCGTCGTACATCTTCAGCAGTGCGGCGTTCTTGTTGCCGAGCAGGAACTCCAGGTGCAGGAAGGCCGCGGACTGGAAGCCGGAGGCCTCGCCGAACAGTGCGCGGAAGGAGTTGAACTCCTGCGGCGTCATGGTGGCCAGCAGGCCCCAGGAGTCCGCCAGCACGTCCTGGGCGTGGGTGCCCCGGCGCAGCGCGGCCAGCGCGGCGGGCAGGTCGTCCTCGCGCAGGGCCTGACCGGCGAGCGTCCACTCGTGCCGCAGGAGGTCGAAGAGCAGTTCCATCACCTGGGTGGTGATGATGAACGACAGCTCGGCCGGCTCCTTGCTGAGCGGGTGCTGCAGTGCGTGCAACTCGTCCAGGCGCGCGTACCGGGCGTACGGAGTGCTCCGACCCGGCGCCCCGTCCCGACCGAACGACAGGTTGGGTGTCTCCACCGCGTCGTGCCCCATCCCGATCCCTCCTGATCCGTCCGGGCGCCCCGCCGCCCGCTGCGGTGAGCCAGACGGAGTGCCTGGTTCCACCGGGTGCCCATTGTGCGGCGGCAGGGGCCCCCGCTTGAATGGTCGACGGACACCGCAACCGCCGTTTGGTCTTTCGTTCGCGAGGCGTTCCGGCGTTTCGCTTTGCGAACGAGAACCACCTGATCCCGACCGCCCGGGGAGCCGCCATGGACGCCGTCGACCGCCGCCTGCTGGCCGAGCTGCAAGCCGACGCCCGGCTCTCGTACAACGAACTCTCCCGCCGGGTGAGCCTGTCCGCACCCGCGGTGGCCGAACGGGTCCGCCGCCTGGAGGCCGAGGGGGTGATCAGCGGCTACCACGCCCACGTGGACCCCACCCGGGCCGGCCTGCCGATCACCGCGCTGGTGCAGATCCAGTGCTACGGCCCGCGCTGCGTGCTGCGCGACCCCGAGGTGGCGACCTGGCCGGAGGTGCTCCAGCTGCACCGGGTCACCGGCGGGGCCTGCTGCGTCCTGCTGGTCGCGGTGCCGACGATGGCCGAGTTCGAGGCGCTGTGCGACCGGCTCGGCGGCTACGGCCAGCCGTCCAGCTCGATGATCCTCTCCAGCCCGGTGCCGTGGCGGCCGCTGGCACCTCGCTGACCGGCGGGGGGCTTCGCGCGCCGGCCGGGGTGCGGGCCGCGGCCTGACCGGGGTGCGGCCCGAGGCCGCCGGCCCCGACGCGGGCGTCGCCGAGGCCGTTGGCCTTGACGCGGACGTCAAGGAGTAGGTTCCCGGCATGCCGAACGAGCGCCACATCCTGCTGCTGCCGGGGAGCCTGCGGGCCGGCTCCACCAACGAGACGGTGCTGCGCACCGCGGCCGCCGTCGCCGCCGCCACCCCGGGCCTGCGGACCACGTACTACACCGGGCTGGGCGGGCTGCCGCACTTCAACCCGGACCTGGACGCCGATCCGCTGCCGGGGCCGGTGGCCGCGCTGCGGGCCGCGATCGGGGCGGCCGACGCGCTGCTGGTCTGCACCCCCGAGTACGCCGGGACGCTGCCGGGCGCGTTCAAGAACCTGCTGGACTGGACGGTCGGCGGGGTCGAGATCTCGGACAAGCCCGCCGCCTGGATCAACGCGGCCGGACCGGGGCGCGGCGGGGGAGCCGAGGCCACCCTGCGCACCGTCCTCGGCTACACCGGCGCGGCCGTGGTGGACGGGGCCTGTGTCCGCATCCCGCTGGAGCGCGGGGCGGTCGGCCCGGACGGGCTGGTCGACGACCCGGCGGTGCGCGAGCGGATCGGCGCGGTGCTGGCCGAGCTGGCCGCCGCCTGACACCACCCGAGGCGGCCGACGCCGACTGACCCCGCCCGGTCGGCGCCGGCCGGGCTCAGTTCGCCTTGGGGAGGTGCACCCCGAGCCCGGCCAGACCCTCCAGGAACAGCTCCACGCCGACCGCCGCCAGCAGCAGTCCGAGCAGCCGGGACAGCACCTCCAGCGAGGTCCGGTGAGTGCGCTGCATCAGCGGCGCGAGCACGGCCACGCAGAGGTAGTTGATCACCGTGACGGCGACGTACGCGCCGGCGACGGTGGCCTTCCAGCCCCAGTCGTCCTGGTTGAGCGAGGCGACCAGCACGGCGGTCACCGCGAGCGGACTGGCGATGTAGGGCAGCAGCAGCTCGCGGATGCCGTCCACCAGCGGGTTCGGCAGGTGCTCGTCATCCGCGCCGTCGCCCCCGAGGTGGACGCCGAAGACCAGGGCGACGGCGTAGACGAAGAAGATCAGTCCGCCCGCGAGCTGCAGCGACTGGTCGCTGATGTGGAACAGCGTGCTGACCTCGTCGGCCGTGAAGCCGAGCACCAGGCCGATCACCGCCGAGATGACCGTGCTCCATGCCGCCAGCCGCCGCAGCTCCCGGGTCGTGCGGGTGGTGGCCAGCCGGGCGAAGGCCAGCAGGGTCTTGGGCGGGCCGACCACGGCGAAGAAGGTGATGAAGGCGCTGCTCAGGTTGAAGACGAACATGGGCCAAGCATGACCGCGGCGCCCGGGGCGGCCGGTCCGCCACGCCCCGCGGCCGGGCGTGGCGTGGATCTCCCCGGCGGCGGCCCGGTCCCGCCCGGCGGTTCATTCCCGAGCGGCGGCGAATTCGCCCGGATGGCGGCCCCGGCTCGAACGGGTGCGCGCTCTCGGTTGCTATGGAGGCAGGACCGCCGCGCAGCGAACCCGCCGCGTCGGCAGGAGCCACTGGCAGGGACCACTCCGCCGCGGAAACGAGGAAGCGACATGTGCCTGAACCGTAAGGACCTGGGCCTGCTGGCCCTGCGCAGCGCGGTCGGCGGGGTGCTGATCGCGCACGGCACCCAGAAGCTGTTCGGCTGGTTCGGGGGTGGCGGCCTGGAAGGAACCACGCAGGCGATGGAGCACATGGGCTTCCACCCCGCCCGGCAAAGCGCGATCGCGGCAGGCCTCGGCGAGGCGGGCGGCGGTGCGCTCCTGGTGGCCGGGCTGGCCACACCGGCGGCCGGTGCGGTGGTGGCCGGGACGATGGCGGGCGCCGTGGCGGTGCACGCCCCGGCGGGCTTCTTCGCCATGTCCGGCGGCTACGAGTACCCCGCGTTCCTCGGCGCGACCGGGCTGGCGATCGGCCTGGCCGGCGCCGGACGGTACTCGCTGGACCACCTGACCGGCCACGTCTTCGACCGGCCCTGGGTCGGCCTGCTGTCCTTCGCGGGCAGCGCGGCCGGGGCGTACGGGGTGGTGGCGCGGCGCCGGCACGTGGTGCGGCTGCGCGAGGAGCGGGCCGCGGTGGAGGCCGACGAACAGGCGGGCACGGGGCTGTCCTGACGGGCCGCGGAACCGTTTCACCCGGAGGCAGCAGCCCTGCTGGCGGCTGTCTCCGGGCCCTCGGAGGGTGGGCCGGGAGGCGTGCCGGGCAGCCCGGCGCCGACCGGAAACGAGGGACCGCATGAACCGCCAGCCGCTCACCCGGGCCACCCCCTGGACCCCGCCGCCAGTCACCGCACGAGTCACCACGCGAGTCACCGCGCGAGTCACCGCCCAGGACCCGGACGCGCCGCCGGTGCGTCGCCGACGCCGCTGGGTGCCGGGGGTCTCGGCCGCGGCGGTGATCGGCGTGGCGGCGTTGGCGGGCTGCTCCTCCGGTACCAGCGCGAGCAGTGTGGCCTCCGAGGCGGCGTCCGCGGTGCAGAAGGGCGCGAGCGCCGCCGCCTCCGCCGCCTCGGCGCTGGCCTCCGGGGCGGCCGGAGCGGGGGCGGCGATCGCCTCGGCGGAGGCGCAGGCCTCGGCGGCGGTGTCGGCGGCCTCCTCGGCCGTGGCCGGGATCAAGGGCGGGCTGGACGCCAAGGGGGACGTCACCGCCGGGGCGGTGTCCACCGGTTCGGACGGCAAGGCCCAGGTGCAGTTGACCGTCACCAACCACGGCCAGCAGTCGTACCGCTACGTGATCCAGGTGGACTTCACCGACGAGTCCGGCAAGGTGCTCGACGCGACCGCGGTGACCGTCCAGGACGTGGCCGCCGGGCAGAGCGCCCAGGCCACCGCGCACGGCAACCGGGACCTCTCCGGCACGGTCAAGGCCCAGGTGGCCAACGCCGTCCGCTACTGACCGCCCGCCCGGCAGCCGACGCCCCGCTACCTGCCGGTGCCCCGCTGCCGGTGCCCGGCTCGGCGCGGCGGCGGAACCTTAAGCGGGGCTCAAGGCCCAACGGCACCCCTTGACGGGCGAGTTGGTCTAGTCCATTTTTATTGCCCAGGTGCAGGGAGCCCCTGAACCGGCGTCAGCGGCCTCGCGCCCCAGGCGCCGGTTCGGCGCATCCCGGTGTCCGTCAATGCCCGTCATGGCCTGATCCGCTCGATTCCCCGCCCATTCCTGTCATGTCCCGGTCGTCCGGCCCCACCCCGGATGCTCGCCCCCGGGACGCCCCCCGGGGCGGCGGGAACCCCCACAACCAGGAGTCACGCACCCATGCTGCGCTCACGCATCGAAAGGGCCGGGATCCCGGCTCCGCAGGGCGGCCGCCGACGCCGCCCGAAGAGCCTGGTCGCCGTCGCGGCCGGGACCACGGCCTCCCTGCTGCTCGGCGCGGGCCTCGCGCTGTCCGGCGGCGGCGCGGCCAACGCCGCGACCACCAACACCAGCGGCGCGCCCGCCACCAGCGGCGGCATCAAGGTCGCCTACTACGACCAGTGGTCGATCTACGCGAACGGCTACTACCCCAAGACGATCCAGGACACCGGCGTGGCCGGGAAGCTGGACTACCTGATCTACGACTTCGCCAACATCCACCCGAGCGACCTGGGGTGTTTCGAGGCCACCAAGGCCGCCGACACGAACGACAACAACCCCAACGCGGGCGACGGCGCGGGCGACGCGTTCGCCGACTACCAGAAGAGCTTCGGCGCCGACATCTCGGTCGACGGCGTCGGCGACGTCTGGAACCAGCCGATCGCGGGCAACTTCAACCAGCTGAAGAAGCTGAAGGCGAAGAATCCCAACCTCAAGATCCTGATCTCGCTCGGCGGTTGGACCTACTCCAAGTACTTCTCGTCGGCGGCCGCCACGGACGCGTCGCGCAAGCACCTGGTGTCGTCCTGTCTGGACATGTTCATCAAGGGCAACCTGCCGACCGACGCCGGCTACGGCGGTGCGGGCTCGGCGGCCGGCATCTTCGACGGCGTCGACATCGACTGGGAGTACCCGGGCGGCGGCGGCCACACCGGCAACATCTCCAGCCCGGCCGACAAGCAGAACTTCACGGCGCTGCTGAAGGAGTTCCGCACCCAGCTGGACGCGCAGGGCAAGGCCGACAACAGGACCTACGCCCTGTCGGCGGCGGTCGGCGCCGGCCAGGACAAGATCATGAACGTCGAGACGGACAAGATCGGCCAGTACCTGACCTTCCTCGACGTCATGACCTACGACATGCACGGCGGTTGGGACCCGCAGGGGCCGACCAACCACCAGGCCCCGCTCTACTCGGGCCCGAACGACCCGTCGACCCCGGCCAAGCCGGGCAACGGCAAGTACTCGATCGACAACGCCATCAAGGCGTGGACGGTCGGTGACGCGCAGTACGGCATCCCCGGCGGCTTCCCGGCCAACAAGATCAACATGGGTGTGCCGTTCTACTACCGGGGCTGGACCGGCGTCCAGAACAACGGCAGGAACGGCCTCTTCCAGCCCGCCGCCGGCCCGGCGGCCGGTGCGGCGATGTCCGGCAACGTCCCCGGCATCCAGATGTTCAAGGAGCTCGCCGGCTTCGTGGACAACCCGTCCAAGACCTTCTGGGACGACGACGCCAAGGCCACGTACTTCTACGACGGCACCACCTTCTGGAGCGGCGAGGACGCCAGGTCGATCCAGGCCAAGCTCGACTACGCGCACTGCAACGGACTCGGCGGCTCCTTCGCCTTCTCGCTCTACGACCTGGGCACCAGGACCGCCCTGTTCGACAAGATGGTGAGCGCCACCAACGGCTCCGCCGCCGGCTGCCCCGCCCCGCCGACCGGCACGCCGAGCCCGACCCAGACGCCGACCGGCACCCCCACCGGCACGCCGACGGGCACCCCGACCGGCACCCCCACGGGCACCCCGACCGGTACGCCCAGCACGCCGGCCACCTGCTCGGCCGCCCCGAGCTGGGACCCGAACGCCACCTACGCGGCCGGCGGCACCAAGGTCTCGTGGAAGGGCCACTACTACACCAACAAGTGGTGGACCAAGGGCGAGGACCCGACCCTGAGCGGCCAGTGGGGCGTCTGGGCCGACAACGGCCCCTGCTGACGGGCCCGTACCGCCGACGGTCCGACGGCCCACGCAGCACCTGAAGCCATGAGTCCGGCCCGCCGGGGGAGCACCCCGGCGGGCCGGACCCGTCCGTTCCCGGGCGGCCTCCGGTCAGGCCGCCCGCTTCTCGGGTCGCCCGCCGGCCGGGTCGCCCGTCAGTCCAGGTCGGCCGTGCGCCCGAGGGCGTCCGGCTGGCTCTCCTCGATCCGCCGCAGCATCCGGGCCAGCAGGCCGGAGAGGGCGGTGCGCTCCTCGCCCACGACGTCCTGGAGCAGCTCCTCCTCGAACACCGCCGCCATCCGCATCGACTCCAGCCACTTGTCGCGGCCGGTCTCGGTCAGCTCGATGATCACCCGCACCCGGTTGGACTCGTCCCGGTCCCGGGTGACCAGGCCGTCGGCCACCATCCGGTCGATCCGGTGCGTCATCGCCGCGGGGGTGAGCCCGAGCCGCTTGGCCAGCTCGCCCGGCCCCAGCCGGTAGGGGCTGCCGGCGACCACCAGCGCCTTGAGCACCTCCCACTCCGCGGAGGTGATTCCGAGCACAGTCAGCTGACGGTCGTACGCCACGCCCATCCGCCGGGAGACCCGGTTGAGGGTCTGCACGATGGTCTCCACCTGGGGGTCCACGGTGGGGAATTCCCGCTGGTAGAGGGCCACCTGCTCGGCGATGCCGAGCTCCAGGGGGGTGGCCGGGGCGGGCTTGTCGGCAGCCGGCGCCGGCTTGTCCGTAGTCATGCGGACCAGTGTCGCACGAGCGTGCACTCCTTAAGCCTTTGACTCCACACCCTTCTGGTGCTAAGACTTTATCTCGTCAAACTTTAGCTCTGAAATCTTCTGGACTTAAGAGTATCCAGTCGAAGCCAGGAAGGGATGTGCACGGTGACCGGCACGGTGAAGCAGCAGAGGCAGCAGCGACGGGGGACGGGCAGCCCGCTGCGCCGCGTCCAGATCGGCAACGCGCTCAGCGCGTTCGGCAGCGGGTTCACGATGCCGTACATGTTCGTGTACGTGGACCAGGTGCGCGGGCTGGGCTCGCTGGCAGCCGGGATGGTGTTCACCGTCTTCGCGCTGGCGGCCCTCGCCGTGCTGCCGTTCACCGGCCGCGGCATCGACAAGTACGGTCCCCGTCCGGTGCTGCTGGTCGGCACGGCCCTCGCCGCCACCGGCGCGTTCGCCTTCGGCCACGCCAGCGGCACCCCGGCGCTGCTGGTCTCCTCCTTCCTGTTCGGCGCGGGTGTCACCACCTGCCAGCCGGCGCTCGCCACGATGATCGTTCGCTGCTCGACTCCGGCGACGCGTTCGCACGCCTTCGCGCTGCAGTTCACCCTGGTCAACCTGGGCATGGGCATCGGCGCGCTGGTCGGCGGCCAGATCGTGAACGTCTCGGACCCGGCCAGCCTGACCAGGCTGTTCACCATCGAGGCGGCGACCTTCCTCGGCCTGGCCCTGGTCACCGGCACCGCCCGGATGCCCAAGGCCCACCTGGTAGCCGTCCACGGGAAGGCCGACGGCCCGACCGGCCTGCGGGCACTGGTCGCCGACAAGGCGATGCTGCGGCTCTGCCTGCTCGCCGGGCTGATCTTCTTCACCTGCTACGGCCAGTTCGAGTCCGGCGTCGCGGCCTTCGCCACCGACACCGTCGGCACCGCGCCCTCCACCCTGGGCCTGGCCATCGGCGCCAACGCGCTGACCATCGTGGTGCTGCAGATGTTCATGGTGCGGATCACCGCGCGCCGCCGCCGCACCACCGCGATGGCCGCGGCCGGCGTGGTCTGGCTCGGCGCCTGGGCGATGGCCCTGGTGGCCGGACTGATCCGGACCGAGACCATGGCCGCCACCGTCGCCATCGTCTCGATCTACGCCCTCTTCGGTGTCGGCGAGTCGCTGCTCGCGCCCACCATGGGCCCGATCGTGGCCGACCTCGCCCCGGCCCGGCTGCTCGGCACCTACAACGCCGGGTACGCCCTGGTGAAGCAGATAGCGATCGCGGTCGGCCCGGCCGTCGGCGTGCTGCTGGTCGGCTCCGGCACCTGGCCGCTCTACCTCGCGGCGATGGCGGGCTCGACGCTGCTGATCGTCGCCCTGGCCCTGCGGCTGCGACCGCACCTCACGCCGGAGCAGGACAACGCGGCCCCGGCCGTGGTCCGCGCCGTCCCGGTCCGGGAACTGCAGACCGCCGCGTAAAGGGCGTGCACGCAAGAGCGTTCGAAACGGGCGCCGGCCAGGTCACCTGGTCGGCGCCCGTCGCGCTTGGCTTCACGACCACCGCCACATAGTGTCAGTGGCTGTTGACCGCCCGGATCCGGCCGCAGCGCCGGGCCCGGGCAGAGCAGACAGGCGAATCGGCGAGGCTATGACGCAAGCGGCGCTCACGCACCCCCCGGCGGCCCCGGCCCCTGCCGCCCCCGCACCGGCCCGGCGCGGAGGCCCGGTCCGCTGGGCGGCGGACCGCTCCGGCTGGCTCGGGCCGATCGGCGTCGCACTCTTCGCAGGCCTGCTGCGGTTCTGGAACCTCGGCTACCCCAACGCCTTCGTCTTCGACGAGACGTACTACCCCAAGGACGCCTGGTCCCTGCTCCAGCAGGGCTACGAGGGCACCTGGCCCGACCACGCCAACGCCGACATCCTGGCCGCCCCGCAGTCCGTCCCGCTCGGCTCCGCCCCCGAGTTCATCGCGCACCCGCCCCTCGGCAAGTGGGTGATGGCGGTCGGCGAGCAACTGTTCGGCCTGCACCCCTTCGGCTGGCGGTTCATGACCGCCCTGCTCGGCACCGTCAGCGTCCTGATGCTGGCCAGGATCGGCCGCCGGCTCTTCGGTTCCACCCTGGTCGGCTGCACCGCCGCGCTGCTGATGTCGGTGGACGGCCTGCAACTGGTGATGAGCCGGGTCGGCCTGCTCGACGGCATCCAGATGTTCTTCGTGCTCGCCGCCTTCGGCAGCCTGCTGGTCGACCGCGACCACGCCCGCGCCCGGCTGGCGGCCGGGGCCGCGGCCCCCGAAGGCGCCGACCGGTTGCGGCTGGGCGCGCGCCCCTGGCGGATCGCCGCCGGGGTGCTCCTCGGCGCCGCCTGCGCCGTCAAGTGGAACGGTGCCCCGATCCTCGCCGCCTTCGGCATCCTGACCGTCCTGTGGGACCAGTCCGGCCGCCGCGCGGCCGGCGCCCGCCACCCCTGGCGCGCCATGCTCCGGCGGGACGCCGTACCGGCCTTCCTCGCCATGGTGGGCTCCGCCCTGGTGGTCTACGTCGGCGCCTGGGGCGGCTGGCTGGCCGGCGGCGCGAACGGTGGCGGCGGGTACGACCGGCACTGGGCCGACGGCCGCGCCGGGCTCTCCCCGGACACCGTCCTCGGTGTCGGGCTGCCGCAGGTGTCGATGAGCTGGGTGCCCGCGCCGCTGCGCAGCCTGTGGCACTACCACTCGCAGATGTACGACTTCAACACCGGCCTGAGCACCCCACACACCTACCAGTCCAACCCCTTCGCCTGGCTGGTCGACGCCCGGCCGGTCTCCATGTACTGGGAACAGGTCCCGAACGGGACGCGGGGCTGCACCTCCTCCGGCGGCTGCGGGGCACAGATCCTGGGCCTGGGCACCCCGTTCCTGTGGTGGGCGGCCTGCTTCGCGCTGGCCTACCTGCTGTGGCGCTGGTTCTTCCGGAGGGACTGGCGTTCGGGCGCGGTGCTGTGCGCGGTCGCCGGGATCTACCTGCCCTGGTTCCAGTACCAGGAGCGGACGGTCTTCTCCTTCTACATGGTCGTGCTGGTGCCGTTCCTGTGCCTGGCCGTCGCCCAGATGCTCGGTGCGGTGCTCGGCCCGGCCGGCTGCAGCCCCGAGCGCCGCCGGATCGGCGCGATCGGGGCGGGAGCGGTCGTGCTCGCGATCGTCGGCTGCTTCGCCTACTTCTACCCGCTGTACACGGCGGAGGTGATCCCGATGTCGTCCTGGCAGGACCGGATGTGGCTCACCAGCTGGATCTGATGGCCCTTGCGGCCTCAGGCGGCCAGCTGCTGCCGGTCACCCCGGTGCTCGGGGTGGTCACCGCCGTACTGCTGCTGGCCGCCGTCGCCGTGGCCGGGCGGGGCCTGCTCGGCCACGGGCACGCCGTGCTGCGGGCCGGACTGCGGGCGGTGGTGCAGCTGGCCGCCGTCGCCGCGGTGATCACCTGGGTGGTCGGCTCGCTCTGGTGGTCGGCGCTGTTCGTGCTGCTGATGTTCACGGTCGCGGTGCGCACCGCCGGGCGCCGGATGACCCCCGGCCCGGGCTGGGTCTGGGCGGCCGCCCCGATCGGCGCCGGAGTGCTGCCGGTGCTGGCCCTGCTGCTGGGCGTCGGACTGCTGCCGCCCAAGGGCCTGTCCGTCATCCCCGTCGCGGGCATCCTGATCGGCGGCGCGCTCACCGCGACCTCGCTGGCCGGGCGCCGGGCCCTGGACGAGCTGCGGCAGCGGCGCGGGGAGGTGGAGGCGGCGCTCGCGCTCGGCTTCGAGGAGCGTGAGGCCCGGTTGGAGATCTGCCGGACGGCCGCCGCGACCTCGCTGGTGCCCGCCCTGGACCAGACCCGGACCGTCGGCCTGGTCACCCTGCCGGGGGCCTTCGTCGGGATGCTGCTCGGCGGGGCCTCGCCCGTCCAGGCGGGGGCGGTGCAGTTGTTCGTGCTGACGGGGTTGCTGGCGGTGGAGTCGGTGGCGATCGTGGTGGTGCTGGAACTGGTCGGGCGGGGCCTGGTGGCGGCCGGTGCGCCGGGTGGTGGCTGACGGTGCCCGGTGGCTGACGGCGCCCGGTGGCTGACGGCTCCGGGGCGCCGGACGGCGTCGGGTACCCTTGGGGGCGTTGAAGGGGAGTAGCCCTCCACCGGACCGTCGACATACTGGCCCCCAGGGGCCCGGCGCCCGGGGCACCGCCCGAAAGGGCGTTGCCGGCGAGACCTTCGGCCGCAGTGCTGTGACCATGACCAGTGCTGTCGGGCCGAAGCGTCCCCTGGTGGAGCCGCGGAGGCCGGGCAGCCCGACCGAGGAATCCCCCCTGATGAGTCTGACCGTTGCCGCGTTGACCTTCGGCATCATCTTCCTGGCCGAACTGCCGGACAAGACCGCGCT
Organism: Streptomyces sp. NRRL S-350; assembly: GCF_000719705.1. Taxonomy (GTDB): domain Bacteria; phylum Actinomycetota; class Actinomycetes; order Streptomycetales; family Streptomycetaceae; genus Kitasatospora. Next base: position 27,440 of record NZ_JOHO01000040.1, read on the forward strand.
CGCCAGCCTGGTGCTCGGCACCAAGTACCGTGCGAGCTACGTCTTCGCGGGCATCGCCGCCGCCTTCGCCCTCCAGGTGGGCATCGCGCTGGTCGCCGGCCACCTGCTCTCGCTGCTGCCGCACCGCTGGGTGGAGGGCGTCACCGGCCTGCTCTTCCTGGCCGGCGCGGCGATGCTGCTGTTCCACGGCGGCGGCGACGAGGACGAGCACGCGGCCAAGGAGCCGTCCTCGAACAGCTTCTGGAAGGTGGCCGGGGCCAGCTTCGTGGTCGTCGCGATCGCCGAGTTCGGCGATCTGACGCAGATCATGACCGCCAACCTGGCCGCCAAGTACGCCGATCCGCTGGCCGTCGGCCTCGGGTCCTGGCTGGCGCTCTGCGCGGTCGGCGGGATCGCCATCGTGGGCGGGCAGAAGCTGCTCAAGCACGTGCCGATGAAGCTGATCATCCGGGTGGCGGCGGCGATCATGGTGGTGCTGGCAGGCGTGAGCATCGTCGGGGCGATCACCGGCTGACGGCCGTCGGGGCGGTGACGGCGGCCACCGCCCGGCTTCGCCGGAGCGAGGTCGGCAGCCCTGCCCGGCAGCCCTGGTCAGCAGCCCTGGTCAGCAGCCCTGGTCGGCTGTCAGGACGGCCTGGGTCTTGGGGCCGTAGAAGCCGTCCTCGCCCTTGATGCGGTTGTCGTGCTGGTAACTGCTGAGCACCGACCGGGTCCAGTAGTCGAAGGTGCCCGTGACGATCGACTTGTCGACGAATCCGCACTCGGCGGTGTACAGGCGCTGCTGCAGGTCCTTCACGTCCGGCCCGGTCATCCCGATCTGCAGGACGCGTGGCGTGGACGTCGGCGTCGGGGTCGGGGTCGGGGTGGGTGTCGGCGTGGGCGTCGGGGTCGGGGTCGGGGTGGCTGTCGGCGTCGGGGTGGGGGTGGGCGTCGGCGACTTCGTCGGTGTCGGTGTCGTCGTCGGCTTGCGGGTGGGCGTCGGCGTCGGGCTCGGCGCCTCGCTGGTCGGGGCCGGCGCGACCGGGGCGGGCACCGCCTCGCTGGTCGGGGCCACCGGCGCGGGCGCCAGGGTGGTCGGCAGCGGCTGCGCCCGATCGGCGTCCGGCGCGGACGAGGGCGTCACCGCGTACGCGACGCCGATGGTGAGCGCCACCAGTGCGGCGCCGACCGCGACGAGCAGCCCCTTGCGCTGGGCGAGCGGGTGCTTCGCGGCCTGCTCGGCCGCCCGGCGTGCGGCCCGGCCGCCGACGGCCTCCGGCCCGGCCGCGGCGGGGGCCCGGTCGAAGGGGAACAGCCCGATCTCGCTGCCGATCTCGCCGCCGGGCTCGATCGGGGTTCCGTTCCCGTTCCCCGCCGCGGCCTGCGGTCGGGTCGGCGCGTGGCTGCCCGGACCGGTGGGCGGCACGGGCGGCAGCACGGTGGTGGCGTGGGCGTCCGGGTCCGGCCCGAGCGGAGGAGGCACCGGGGCGTCGTTCGGGTAGCCGGTCGGCACCGGCGGCAGCACGGTGGTCGCGAACGGGTCCACGGCCGGGGCGCCCTCCGGCGGCTCGTCGGCGACCTGGCCGGCGGTCTGCGGGACGTACGGGCGGACCAGCGGCGGCCCTTCGAGGTGGGGGAGGACGGCCGTCTCGGTGAGGCCCGGGTCCGGGACGCAGCCGCACCCGGTTGAGCGTGCGGTGCCGCACGTCGGGCAGTGCTGGTCCGGCATCGGCCGGTCCTCCTCGGGTGTCACGTCGGTCTCGTGGGCGGGTTTCGGCGGCTCCGGGGTGAGCCCCGGCGCACGATCGCGCCTGATTATGCAGGACGACCCGGGGGGTGGACAGGGGCGTCCGGCCACGGGCGGGAGTGTTGTGCCGGTTGGTGCCGGTTGGCTCCCTCCGAGAACGCCCTGGGCGACCCGGATGTCCCCGATGCTTACGTTCGGCTCAACCCGGCGGAACAAAACAGGACGAATCTGCCAGCATGGTGAGCTGGGAGTGATCATCCGCACGGACCCGCCAGCCGGGGCCGCGACCCTACGGAGCCGCCATGCCCACGGAGACGCCATGACGGATCCGCTCGCCGCGTCCGACCGGAGCCCGGCGGGCGAACCCGGCCCGCCGACGGCCGCCGTCCCCAACCTCTGGGTACCGATCGGCGCCCTGCTGCTGGCGATGCTGCTCGCCGCCCTCGACCAGACCATCGTCTCCACGGCGCTGCCCACCATCGTCAGCGACCTCGGCGGCCTCGACCACCTCTCCTGGGTGGTCACCGCCTACCTGCTGGCGTCCACCGCCGCGACGCCGCTGTGGGGGAAGCTCGGCGACATGTACGGCCGGAAGCGCTTCTTCCAGGCCTCCATCGTGATCTTCCTGCTCGGCTCGGTGCTGTGCGGGATCGCCCAGAACATGGGGGAGTTGATCGCCTTCCGGGCGCTGCAGGGCCTGGGCGGCGGCGGGCTGATGGTGCTCTCCCAGGCGATCGTCGGCGACCTCGTCCCGCCCCGGGACCGAGGCCGCTACCAGGGCCTGTTCGGCGCGGTGTTCGGCGTCACCAGCGTGCTCGGGCCGCTGCTCGGCGGCCTGTTCGTCGATCACCTCAGCTGGCGCTGGGTCTTCTACATCAACCTGCCGGTCGGCATCGTCGCCCTGGTGGTGATCGCGGCGGTGCTGCACGGGCTGGAAGTGCGGCGCGAGCACCGGATCGACTACCTCGGCACCGCCCTGATCGCCGCCGTCGCCACCTGCCTGGTGCTGATGACCTCGCTCGGCGGCACCACCTGGGCCTGGAGTTCCTGGCAGATCGTCGGCCTCGGCGTGCTCGGACTGGTGCTGCTGCTCGCCTTCGTCGCCGTCGAGCGGACGGCCGCGGAGCCCGTCCTGCCGCTGCGGCTGTTCCGCTCCCGGACCTTCAGCCTGGTCGCGGTGATCTCCTTCGTGATCGGCTTCGCGATGTTCGGGGCGCTCACCTACCTGCCGACCTTCCTCCAGGTGGTCAAGCAGGTCTCGCCCACCATGTCCGGCATCCACATGCTGCCGATGGTGCTCGGCATGCTGCTCACCTCGATCGGCTCCGGCCAGATCGTGGCCCGCACCGGCCGCTACCGGATCTTCCCGATCGCCGGGACGGCCGTGACGACCGTCGGACTGTTCCTGCTGTCCAGGCTCGACGAGCACAGCAGCACGGCCGAGATGAGCGGCTACTTCCTGGTCTTCGGCCTCGGGCTGGGCCTGGTGATGCAGGTGCTGGTGCTGATCGTGCAGAACTCCGTCGGCTACGAGGACCTCGGCGTGGCCACCGCGGGCGCGACCTTCTTCCGCTCGATCGGGGCCTCCTTCGGCGTCTCCATCTTCGGGACGATCTTCGCGAGCGGGCTGCGGGACCGGCTCTCCGACGCACTGGCGGGGGTGCCGCTGCCGCCCGGCTTCCGACCGGAGGTCATCACCTCCGACCCGCGGGTCATCCCCCGGCTGCCGGCCGCCGTCCAGGCCGGGGTCTACCACGCGTACGCCGAGTCGATCACCCGGGTCTTCCTGTACGCGGTGCCCGTCGCGGTGGTCGCCTTCGTGCTGTCGCTCTTCCTGCGCGAACAGAAACTGCGCACCAGCGTCACCGCACCGGACCTGAGCGAGTCCATCGGGCTCAACCCGGTGGAGCGCAGCTCCCTGGACGAGATCGCCCGCGCGCTCTCGGTGTTGAGCACCCGCGAGGCCCGGCGCGACCTCTTCCGGCGGATCACCGCCACCGCCGGGCTGGACCTGCTGCCCGCCTCCAGCTGGCTGCTCCTGCAGATGCACCAGCACGGTTCGGTCGAGCCGGCGGAACTGGCCGAGCGGCGGATCGTGCCGTTCGCCGTCGTGGAGCAGGCCGTCCGGGAGGTGGAGGGCCGGGGCCTGGCCGCGCGGACCGGCGGGCTGCCGCTGCGGCTCACCGAGCCGGGGGAGGAGGCGGCGCTGCGGCTGGTCGCCGCCCGACGCACCCAACTCGCCGACCTGCTGGGGGACTGGGACGAGAACCAGTACGCCGACCTCGCGCAGCTGCTCACCAGGCTCAGCTCCAGCCTGGGTGCCGACCGGAGGGACCGGCCCGACCCGGTGGGGCCGGAGCCGCCGTACCACGGCGAGGGCAGATCGTTCTGACGGCCGCCGAGCCGGCCAGTCGGCCGTCTGCCTCCTGGCCCGGGGCGCCTGGCCCGGGGCGCCTGGCCTGGTCTGTCCTGACTCGCCGGGCCCGGCCCGTCACCGGGTGACGTATCGTCGCGTACCGGTACCGGCCGCGTCGGCTGCCGGGGAAACCGTCGAGAGGGTGGGCACGAAGGATGAACCGGCCGATCGAACTCGTCATCTTCGACTGTGACGGGGTGCTGGTCGACAGCGAGCCGATCGCCGTACGCACCCATGTGCGGCTCGGCGCCGAGTTCGGCTGGCCACTGACCGAGGCCGAGGTGATGCGGCGCTTCGTCGGCCGCTCCACGACGTCCATCGGCGAGCAGATCGCGGAACGGCTCGGCCCGGACACCGCGCAGCGCTGGGACGAGGGCTTCCGCGACCTGCACGCCGAGGCCGTGGACCGCGAACTGACCGCCGTCGACGGCATCGAGGAGGCGCTGGACGGCCTCGAAGCACTCGGCTACGGCCCCGACCGGCGCTGCATCGCCTCCAGCGGCAGCCACGAGAAGATGCGCCACACCCTCGGCCGGGTCGGCCTGTACGAACGGTTCGAGGGCCGGATCTTCAGCGCCCACGAGGTCGCCCGGGGCAAACCCGCACCCGACCTCTTCCTGCACGCCGCACGGAGCATGGGCGTCGAACCGGGCGCCTGCGCGGTCGTGGAGGACAGCCGCTTCGGCGTCCAGGCCGCACGGGCCGCCGGGATGCGCTCCTTCGGCTACGCCGGCGGGCTCACCCCGCAGGAGTGGTTGACCGGGGACGGCACCGTCGTCCTCACCGACATGCGGGCGCTGCCGGAGCTGGTGGCGGAGCACGGCACGGAGCAGGACGGGCGAGTGCGCCATGCCGCTCGAAATTGAGCGCAAGTTCCTGCTGGACGCCTTCGAACCGCCGCCGACGGCGGTGCGCCGGCCCATCGAACAGGGCTACATCGCGATCAAGGACGACGGGACGGAGGTGCGGCTGCGCCGGATCGGCGACAGTCGCGTCCTCGGCGTCAAGCGGGCCTGGTCCGGCCCGCCCGTCCGGATCGAGGTGGAACGCGAGCTCGACGAGCAGGAGTTCACCGACCTCTGGCCGGCCACCGCCGGTGCCCGGCTGGTCAAGGACCGGTACACCTTCGAGTCGGCCGGGGTCACGGTCCACGCAGACGTCTACCAGGGCGAGTTGGCGGGGCTGATGACCGCCGAGGTGGAGTTCGGCTCGGTCGCGGAGGCGGAGGGCTTCCGGCCGCCGGACTGGTTCGGCGCCGAGGTCACCGGCGTCACGGCGTACAAGAACCAGACCCTCGCGGTCCGGGGACTGCCCCGGGCCTGACGCCGTCCTCGCAGTTTCGCGCCGTGTGCCGCGCGCCCCCGGGTTCCCCGGGCCCGGGGCGCGTCCGCCTGGCCGGGCCCATTGCCGTCCGAGCGCATCGCCGTCGTCCGGGCGCATCGCCGTCCGGGGTCACGCCTTGCCCACGCTCAATGCGCGCCGAACCAGCGCGGGGTGTCGAAGCGGAACGGATCGCCGGGGGCGAGCCGGCGCAGGCCGGTCTCCACCTGGCGCAGCTGCTCCTCGCCGAGGGTCGCCGACCACTCGGCGCGCAGCTCGTCGAAGATCCGGGCCGAGCGGGCCAGGCAGTCCACGCCCCTGGCGGTGAGTCGGACCACCTTGCGGCGGGCGTCGGCCGGGTCGCTGCCGCGCTCGACGTAGCCGAGCTGCTCCAGGTTCTCGATGGTCTTGCCCGCCGCCTGCTTGGAGACGCCGAGCCGGCGGCCGAGTTCGACGGCGGTGGTGCCGTGCGGGCCGATCGCCTGGAAGACGAAGCCGTGCATCGGCCGCAGGTCCGGGTGCCCCTCGCGGGCGATGCGCTCGTGCAGTTCGTCGATGATCGTGCGGAAGGCGAGGAGCAGGCGCAACGGCAGCTCGAAGCCGGGCGGGGCGGGCTCGACCGTGGCGGGGTCGGCGGGCGGGTTCACAGGTGGGTTCACGGGGTCACTTGACACGATAGACAACCTCATTGACCATATAGACAACTCCATTGTCCATCTTAGGGGATTCCTTCACCATGCCCGTGATCCGCCAGTCCGAAGCCCGCCGTACCGAGACCCCGAACGCCGTCATGACCACCTACGCCTCGCCCACCCAGGGCTCCGCCTCCCTCGCCCTGTGGCACGTCGACATGCCCGCCGGCAAGCACGGCCCCCTGCACGCCATGACCGCCGAACAGATCTGGGTCTTCCTCACCGGCACCGCCACCGTCCACCACGCCGACGACACGCTCACCCTCGCCGCCGGCGACACCCTCGTCCTCCCCGCCGACACCCCCCGCCGGATCACCACCGCCGACGGCTTCACCGCCATCGTCACCTCCCCCTCCCCGGCCCACGCCTACAACCCCGACGCCGTCACCCCGGAAGGCGCCTGCGCCCTCGCTCCCCGCGACGCCGACCGCCTCCTCCCGGCGTGGATCGCCTGAACCGCAGCACGTGAGGCGTGGGACACCGCCGGCAGTGACCGAGCCGGCGGCCGCACCCGCGACGCCAGCGAACCGGTGAGGAGCGGCATGCCCGTCGTCAAGGTCGACGTGCTGACGGCGCCGGCCGGCAGCGCGAGGTGCCGGAAGAGTGCTCCGCCTCCCGTGCCGGCGAGGCGGAGCGGTCGGACGGCTTCGAGCGGTTCGAACTGCTCCGCCCGCAAAGGCTCGTTGACGTACCGCTGAGGCGCCGGTCCGTTGGCCGTCCGGTTCGTTGAGGCAGGATGGACCCATGAGCGTAGTCAAGATCAACGTACTGACCGTTCCCGCCGAACAGCGCGAGGTGCTGGAGAAGCGCTTCGCGTCCCGTGCCGGCTCGGTCGAGGGCTCCGATGGCTTCGAGTGGTTCGAACTGCTCCGCCCGGTCGAGGGCACCGACAACTACCTCGTCTACACGCGCTGGCGCGACGAGGAGTCCTTCCAGGCGTGGATGGAGGGCCCCATGAAGTCGGCCCACCAGAACGGCGGTGAGGGCGAGGCGCCCAAGCGTCCCGCCGCCTCCGGCTCCACCCTCTGGTCCTTCGACGTCGTCCAGTCGGCCGGGCCCAAGAACGCCTGAGGCTGCTCGGTCACTGCTCCTGCTCTTCCTTCGGGCCCTCCCCCCTGACGGGGCAGGGCCCGAAGTGCTTGCTCAGCCGCCCGAGATGAGGGAGGGGTGAGGGGGCAGCCGACTGGGACCGGCTGGGGTGCGGGTGGGCGCGGGGCGGCCCGGCGCGGTCAGGTCGGGATGGGGCGGAGGACTTGGTGGAGGTCGGGGAGGGGGGTGTGGTCGGCACGCCAGATGAGGCGGAGGCGCAGCGGCGGGGGAGTGAGGGGGAGGCGGGCGAGGGTGCCGGCGGCGAGTTGGTCGGGGATGGCGAAGTCGGGCAGCAGGGCGATGCCGAGGCCTTGTTCCGCGCAGGCGCGGGTGACGGTGAGGCCGCCGGTGGGGATGCGGTCGACGGCGTGGCCGAGGAGGCGTTCGCCGGCGAGGTGGAAGGAGCAGGTGGGGGCGTCCACCAGGAGGCGTCGGCCGCGCAGGTCCTCGCGGGTGAGGGTGGTGGCGTGGGCGAGGGGGTGGGTGGGGGCGGCGACGAGGGAGAGCGGGACGTCCTGCAGGTCGAGGTGGTCGAGCGGGGCCGGTGGCAGGTAGAAGCCGAGTTCGCCGAGCGGGCCGGCGGCGTCCAGGATCAGTGCCGCCTCCAGCGCCCCGGCCGCCACCGCGCCGAGCAGGCTGTCCCGCGCGGTGTCGGTGTGCAGGGATGTCTCCACGTCGGGCCGGTGTTCGGCGAGGCGCGCGAGGACGGCGGGCACGTGGGTGGCGGCGATGGCCTCCAGCGCGCCGAGTCGCAGCCGGGCGTGGGTGGCGGCCACTTCCCGTCGCGCCTGTTCGGCCTGGTCGAGCAGCCGTCGGGACCATGGCAGGAGCCGTTCGCCGGCCGGGGTGAGGCTCATGCCGCGCGGGGCCCGTTCGAACAGTTCGGTGCCGAGGCTGCGTTCCAGGGTGCGGAGCTGCTCCGAGACAGAGGACGGGGCGAGCCCCAGCGCGGCCGCCGCGCCGGTGGCGGTGCGGTGGGCGGCGACGGCCTCGAAGACGCGCAACTGACCTAGTTCCACTGGTTTCCCCGACTTCCGAACGCCCTCGCAGGTCCGTGTTGCGGGACAGCGTACGGGCGTGCGGTGGGCGTGCGTTCGGAAAAGTCGAACGCCGCGCGAGGCTCGGGCGGGCGGGGAGGCCGGCGGCCGAACGCACCGGCGGGTCGGACGCACCGGCGGCCAGCGGCTCAGGTGAGCGGCGTGAGGAAGATCCAGACGTGGCCGAACGGGTCGCGCAGCATCGACTGCCTGGCGCCGTACGGCATGTCGGCCGGGGCCGCGAGGAGTTCGGCGCCCGCGGCCACGGCCTGCCCCGTCAGCCCGTCCACGTCCGGCACGTAGACGTGCAGGGCCACGGACGGGCCGCCGGGCCCGGGCGGCGCGAACGGCGCGTCGGCGTCGCCGAGCATCAGCGTGGCGCCGTGCACCTCGATCTCGGCGTGCATGATCCGGCCGTCCTCGCCCGGGAGCCGCATGTGCTCGGCCGCGCCGAACGCGGCCGTGTAGAAGGCGATGGCGTCGGCGGCCCCGTCGACCATGATGTGCGGGATGACGGTGTGCTTGTGGTGCTCGGGAATCTCCATGTGGATCAAGGTAGGCCGGTGCTGACCGGCCGGGGATCGGGCTCGGGACCGAGCCGGTCCTACGCCACTGGACGGAGGACCGGCGCGGTCGGGGCCGCGGGCGCTCGGGTCCGTGCAGGGCGGCGGAGAGGCCACGCGGAACCGGTCGGCGCCGAGGCCGGGGTCGGCGTCGAAGGGTTCGTCCTGGCGGTGGGCGGCGTCACTCCTGCGGTGGTCGGAAGGCGACGGGGGCGTCGAAGGCGGCCCGTCGGGTCGCCCGCCGCAGGGCGCGCAGGACGGGCGTGCCGAGGGTGAGGCAGAGCACGACGGTGAGCGCGGCGCGCGGCAGGTCCCAACCCAGCGACGTGGTGAGGCAGTAGGCGGCGAAGCGGACGAGGTTGGCGGGCAGCGGGTCGCCCGGGACGAAGGAGATGGAGCCGGCCAGCCCGCCGATGTACGGCCAGCCCTGCAGGTTCATGACGGTGCCGTAGAGGACGGCGGACAGTGCTCCGTACCCGGCGAGGAGCAGCAGTTCGGGGCGTCCGCGCAGCGAGGCGGAGCCGGGCAGCAGTCCTGCGCCGAGGCAGACCCAGCCCATTGCCAGCATCTGGAACGGCAGCCACGGCCCGACTCCGCCGGTGAGCAGTGCCGAGGCGAACATCGACAGCGAGCCCAGGGCGAAGCCGAATCCGGGGCCGAGGACGCGGCCGGAGAGGACCATCAGGAAGAACATCGGCTCCAGGCCCGCCGTGCCGGCGCCGAGTGGGCGCAGAGCGGCGCCGGCCGCGGCCAACACCCCCAGCAGGGCGACCGATTTGGCGTCCAGCCCGGGCGCACCGCCGCCCGCCGCCCGCCCCTCGGAGATCTGCGCGATGACGACGGCGAGCAGCAGGGGCAGGAGCAGCGCGAACAGCCATGGCGCGTCGGTGGAGTGGCCGACCAGCGCGGAGCCGGTGGAGGCGAGGAGGGGCCAGCCGAAGGCCGTCACCCCGACGAAGGAGACCAGGAGCAGGGCCGCGACGGACCGGCGGCCGAGGGGGACCGGACGGTTCATGCGCCGATCGCCTCCGCGACCTGCCGCACGGTGAGCCAGGGCCCCGGCGCCAGCACCTTGGCGACCTGCGGGGCGAAGGCGGGGGAGGAGACGACGACCTCCGCCGTCGGGCCGTCCGCGACGACCTCGCCCTCGGCCAGGATCACCGTGCGGTGGGCGAGCTCGGCGGCCAGTTCGACGTCGTGGGTCGCCAGCAGGACGGCATGCCCCTCGTCGGCCAGGCCGCGCAGGATCTCCACCAGCCGCGCCTTGGCGGCGTAGTCCAGACCGCGGGTCGGCTCGTCGAGGAGCAGCAGCGGGGGCCGGGCGGTGAGGACGACGGCGAGCGCGAGGGTGAGCCGTTGGCCTTCGGAGAGGTCGCGGGGGTGGGCGGCGTCGGCGATGCCGGGCAGCAGGCGTTCGACCAGGGCGCGGCAGGTGCCGGGCGCGGCGCCCGCGTCCGCGTCCGCCGCCGTGCACTCGGCGGCGACCGATTCGCCGTACAGCAGGTCGCGCGGGTCCTGCGGGACGAGGCCGACCTCGCGGATCAGTTCGGCGGGGCGGGTGCGGTGCGGGGTGCGGCCGCCGACCCGGACGCTGCCGGAGGCGGGGGCGTGCAGGCCGACCAGGCTGCCCAGGAGGGTGGACTTGCCGGCGCCGTTGCGGCCCATCAGGGCGGTGATCTCGCCGGGGTGGAGGGGGAGGTCGACCCCGCGCAGCGCGTGGACCGGGCCGCGTCGCACGGCGAGCCGGTCGGAGGCGGCGAGCGGGGAGCCGGTGGGGGCGCCGGCGCTGGGGGGCGTACGGCCGTCGAGGCGCTCCCGCAGCGGCGCCGCCTTGCGGCGGGCGTCGCGCACCGACAGCGGCAGTGGCCGCCAGCCCGCGAGCCGGCCGAGGGCGACGACGGGCGGGTGGACCGGCGAGTGCGCCATCACAGCGGCCGGCTCGCCCAGGACCGGCGGCTCGCCCGGGGCGAGCAGCAGTACGCGGTCGGCGTACTGGACGACCCGCTCCAGCCGGTGCTCGGCCATCAGTACGGTGGTGCCGAGGTCGTGCACCAGGCGCTGCAGAACGGCCAGCACCTCCTCGGCGGCGCCCGGGTCGAGGGCCGAGGTGGGCTCGTCCAGGACCAGGACCCGGGGATGCACGGTGAGCACCGAGCCGATCGCGACGCGCTGCTGCTGGCCGCCGGAGAGGGAGCCCAGCGCGCGGTCGCGCAGGTCGGCGAGGCCGAGCAGGTCGAGGGTCTCCTCGACGCGGCGGCGCATGACGTCGCCGGGCAGGCCCAGCGACTCCATGCCGTAGGCGAGTTCGTCCTCCACGGTGTCGGTGACGAAGTGCGCCGACGGGTCCTGCCCCACCGTGCCGACGAGGTCGGCGAGTTCGCGCGGCCGGTGTTCGCGGGTGTCGCGGCCGCCGACGGTGACCCGGCCGTGCAGCACGCCGCCGGTGAAGTGCGGCACCAGCCCGCTGACCGTGCCCAGCAGGGTGGACTTGCCGGAGCCCGACGGGCCCACCAGCAGGCAGAGTTCGCCCTCGGGAACCGTGAGGTCCAGGCCGTCGAGGACGGGCGCGGCGGAGCCCTCGTACCGGACGGAGACCTGCTCGAAGGTGATCACGATGCCCTCCGGGGCGGGGTCGGGGCGGCGAACGCCGGTACCAGGCCGAGCAGGACGGTCAGGACGGCGGCCAGCGGCAGCGCGGGGACGGTCGGCGGGACGACGGTGGGGGCGAAGGCGGCCGGATCCTGTGCGGCCAGCCAGGTGGTGAGGGCCGCCACGGCGGCGCCGGAACCGGCGGTCAGCCACTCCGGCAGCACCCAAGGATCCGGCCGGTAACGGCTTCTGACGGCACGCCGGCTGCCGATCAGCAGGCCGGCGAAGGCGGCGGCCAGGCCGAGCAGCAGCACCGGGAGCGCCCAGCCTGCACCGCCGGCGGTCAGCAGCCCGTACGCGGCCAGGCAGATGCCGAGCAGGCCGGCCAGGGTGAGCGCGGCCGTCGCCCGGGCGAGCCGGCGCGGGATGTGGGCGGTTCGGCCGAAGCCGCGGGTGTCCATGGCGGCGGCCAGGACGATGGACCGCTCCAACGCGCCCTCCAGGACGGGGAGTCCGACGCTCAGCACGGCGGCCACCCCCTTGTCCGTGCGCCCGCGCAGGCGCCGCGCGGCGCGCAGCCGGCGGACGTCCGCGACCAGGTTCGGCGCGAAGGTCATCGCCACCACCACCGCCACACCCGCCTCGTAGAGCGCTCCGGGCAGGGTGCGCAGCAGCCGGGCCGGGCTGGCGAGGGAGTTGGCGGCGCCGACGCAGATCAGCAGGGTCGCCAGGCGAAGCCCGTCGTACAGCGCCGCGAGCAGCCCCTCGACGGTGACCCGGCCGCCGATCCGCACGCCCTGCGCCCAGGCCGGCAGCGGCAGTTCGGGCAGCGTGAACAGCACGTGGGTGCCGGGAATCGGCGAGCCGAGGAAGACGGCGAAGACCAGCCGGATGCCGAGCACCAGCAGGCCCAGCCGCAGGAACGCCCCGTACGAACGCGACCAGGGCGCGTCGCCGCGCCGGGCCGCGACCACGTACCCGGCGACGGCGGCGAGCAGCAGCAGGATCGCCGGGTTGGTGGTGCGGGTCGCCGCTGCGCCCAGCCCGAGCGCCCACAACCACCAGGCCCCGGGGTGCAGTTGGCGGGGGCCGGTGGGCGGTCGGGTGCTACGGGCGGTGCTGCTCACGGGAACTTTCCTGGAGGGGTGCGGTCAGGAGGAACGGCGGCGGCGGGCCTGCCAGAAGGCGCCCGCGGCGAGGACGGCGACCAGTGCGCCCCCGGCGATCAGCCCGACGTCCGGCCCGCCGCCGTGGCCGCTGGACGAGCTGCCGTTGTCCGCCGGGGCTGCGCCGGCTGCGCCGACCTGGTCGGCGCAGCCCGCCTTGGGGTACCCGGCGATGGCGCACAGCAGCCCGTTGGTGTCGTACCGCAGCGGCGGGGCCACGGCGGCCAGCACCTCGGCCGAGGTGGCCCGCGGCTCGACACTGGCGCACGCCGTCCGCGGCTCCGGCACCGCGCCGGCGGACGGCCCCGCGGACGGCCGCGCAGAGGGCCCGGCGGACGGCCCTGAGGACGACCCGCTGTCCTCCGCCGTCCCGAAGTCCAGCACGACGGCCACCCGCTTGTGCCCCTCCAGCGCGGGCGTGTCCGCGCAGACGGCCGCGAAACTCCCGGCCGGGCGCGGATTCGCGGCACCCTGCCCGCCGTCCGGACTCGTCGCGAACCGCCACCCGTCCACGGCCCCGTCCGGCGGGACGGCGATCGCCGGCCCCTGCTGCTGGTACGCCCACACGCCGTCCGCGGCGCCGCGCCAGAACGACCAGTACCGGTACCCCGCCGCCTCCGCCGGTGCGGCACCGGCGGACACCAGCAGCGCCCCGACCAGGGGCAGGAGCAGGACGGCAAGGCCGCTGCGCGCACGGACGGCACGGCGGTTGCGCGCACGGGCCGCGACGCGGCAGTCGCGGGCACGGGCGGCGCGGCGGTGGCGGGCCGGGAGCGTCACAGGTTCGGGTTGCGCTTGCGCTGGAGGCTGAGCAGGAGCCCGCCGCCGATGCCGATGAGGAGGCCGATGCCGATGACCCAGTACTGGCCGATGCCGTCGGTCTTCTTGCTCGCCGGGGTGGCCTCGCCCGAGGCGGCGGCGGTGGCCTTGGGGGCGGGGCCGAGGGCGGTGAGCTTGGCGGTGAGGTCGGAGGTGGGACGGTGGTCCGCCTCGGAGGCCAGGAGGAGGGTGGCGGTGGCGCCGGCGTCGGTGCCGTTCTTGGTCCAGGCGTCTTCCTGCTGGTCGAGCCAGTCGACGGCGCCGGAGGCCCGGTCGGGGTGGCCGCTCTGGATGAGGGCGAGGGCGGCCCAGGCGGTCGCGGTGTAGTCGGGGCTCGGGGCGGCGCCCGGGGTGACGAGGGTGAGGTGCTCGTCGCCGGCCCGGAGCCGGGCGGCGAGGTAGGCGCCGACGGCCTCGCCCGCCTCGGCGTGCGGGACGGTGGCGGGGGCCGAACCGTCGGAGCAGGCGAGGGCCTTGGGCTCCGCGTCGGCGCGCACCGAGGTGGCGACCGGCAGGTGGCCGCCCGCCGCGGCGAGCGCGGCCTGGGCGCTGGCCAGGTCGTTGGGGGTGAGGGCGCCGGTGGCGGTGTCCGGCTGGTAGGCGAAGGCGCCGCGCTGGTCGGCGGGGGCGGTGCAGCCGAGCTGGAAGCGGGCGAGGCCGTCGAACGCGTTCTTCCCGCCGCCGGCCGCACCGCCGGTCCCGCTGTCGTTCCCCGCCTTGGCGACGCTCGCCGGGTCGGTCCTGGCCGCGAACAGCGCGTTGACGGCGAGCCCGGTGGAGTTGGCGTCGCCCGGGCTGCCCGGGTTGTAGGCCCAGCTGCCGTCGGCGTTCTGGTTGGCCTTGAGCCAGGCGACGCCCCGGTCGACGGCGGGCTGGTGCGCGCCGAGGGCGACCAGGGCCTGGATGGCGACGGCGGTGGCGTTGCTGTCCTCGGTCTTGGGGTCGCAGGCCGCGCCGGCCGCCCGGTACGAGGGCCAGCCGCCGTCCTCGCACTGCTGGCCGGTGAGCCAGTTCACCGCCGAGTCCGCCGGGGTGACCTTGGCGGCCGTCAGCGCGGTGAGGGCCAGGGCCTGCCGCCACACGCCGTCGTACGTCGGGTCGCTCTTGCCGTACAGGCCGTCGGGGACGGCGACCGGGGTGGGGGTCGGTGCGGGGCCGTCGGCCAGGGCCGGGCCGGCGGCGACGCCGGCGAGCAGCGCGGCGGACAGGGTGGCGGCGCCCAGGCGGGCGGCGGTCAGCATGGTGCGGTTGTGCCTTTCGGTGAGCGGTGGTGGCCCGGGCGGGGCCGTTCCGTAGTCCTCGACGGTGCCGGGCGGGTACGTCCGGGCCGGCCGCTCGCCCCGCCCCGGGTGCTCCGACTCGTCCGGTTGCCGGGGTGGTACCGGGCTCACGGTTGCGGGGTCAGCGCCGGATTCGCACCGGCTTCCCCCGGGGGAGGAGCGGGATGGAGTTGTGCTGCCCGTCGACTCTATCCGCCGCGCCGGGCCGGGCTGTGGGCCGCGGTGGTAACAGGTTCCAGTCCGGACGTGCCCCGGTGTCCCCGGTGACTTCGGTGACCCTGGTGATTCCCGTGACCTCGGGGACTCAGGTGACTCCGGTGCCCCTGGGGGCGGCGCGAGCGGTCGGGCCGCGGCCTCACGGCAGGGTGAGCAGCCGGGCCGCGGTGTGCAGGTCGGCCCGGACCTCGGCGATCGAGGCGCGTCCGGAGAGCCAGGCGACGAGCGCCGAGTGCCAGGTGTGCTCGATCACCCGCACCGCCGCGCGCTGGCTCTCGCTGGGCGGGCCGGACTGGCCGATCGCGTCCAGGATCAGCTGCCCGGTGGCCGCACTGACCTGGTCCACCTCGGCGCCGACCGAGCGGTCCGCGAAGGACAGCGCCCGGACCATCGCCTCGGCCAGCAGCGGTTCGCGCTGCAGCGCGTGGAAGGCGCGGGTGAGGGTGTCGGCGACGCGCAGGGCCGGTTCCGCGTCGGTGGGCGGGTGCCGCCGGATGTGCTCGTGCAGGCCCCGCAGCTGTTCCAGCATCACCGCGACCAGCAGGTGCACCTTGGACGGGAAGTACCGGTACAGCGTGCCGAGTGCGACCTGCGCGCTCTCCGCGACCTCCCGCATCTGCACCGCCTCGTACCCGCCCCGCGAGGCCAGCGCGGTGGCCGCCCGCAGGATCCGCCGCCGGCGCTCGGCCTGGCGTGCGGTCAGCGCCGGTTCGGCGGGCCGGCGCGGGACGGGCTCCGTGGGCGGAGGCCCGGCCGCCGCCGGCGACGGCGGCGAGGGCGCCGGGGGCGGCGACGGCGGGGGCGGCGACGGCGGCAACGGTGGCAAGGGTGCTCCCGGGCGGGCGAGAGAGGCGCCGTGCTCCACGGGGCCGGCTGGTCGGTGGCCCAGCGGGCCCTGCGGCTCGGCTGGTCGGCAGGTCGGTGCCCAGCCGGTCGGCTGGTCGGCGTGGCGGGAATCACCAGCCCTGGCACCTGAGGGAAAGCTACGGGCCGGTATCTTCGAGGTCTCTCATTGTTCACGTGGTCGATGACGAGTTCCAGAGCCACTGAAACCTGATCTACTTTAGCGACCGGCAGCATCGCCGGCAGCACGGATAGCAGCTAGAGAAGAGGGCCCAGGATGACCGCGCAGCCGCTGCGGATTGCCCTGCTGTCGTACCGCGGGGACCCCTTCTGTGGCGGCCAGGGCGTGTACGTACGGCACCTCTCCCGCGAGCTGGCCAGACTCGGCCACCACGTGGACGTGATCGGCGCCCAGCCCTTTCCCGTGCTGGACGCGGTCGACGGCCCCGGCTCGGTGCGCCTGGTCGAGCTGCCCAGCCTGGACCTGTACCGCGCGGACGACCCGTTCCGCACGCCGGCCCGCGGCGAGTTCCGCGGCCTGGTCGACGTGCTGGAGTTCGCGACCATGCGCACCGGCGGCTTCCCCGAGCCGCTGACCTTCTCGCTGCGCGCCCGGCAGTACCTGGCCGCGCACAAGGGCCGCTACGACGTGGTGCACGACAACCAGACCCTCGGCTACGGCCTGCTGGGCCTGGCCCGGCACGGCTTCCCGCTGGTCACCACGATCCATCACCCGGTTACCGTGGACCGGCGGCTGGAGCTGGACGCGGCCACCACCCGGCTCAAGCGGCTGTCGCTGCGCCGCTGGTACGCCTTCACCCGGATGCAGCGCCGGGTCGCCGCCCGGCTGGACCACGTGATCACCGTGTCCGGCACCTCGCAGCGCGAGATCGCCGAGCACCTGGGCGCCGCGCCCGGTGCCATCTCGGTGGTGCCGATCGGTGCCGACACCCGGCTGTGGGCGCCTTCGGACGCGGTCGGCCGGGTGCCCGGCCGGATCGTCACCACCTCCAGCGCGGACGTCCCGTTGAAGGGCCTGGTCCACCTGGTCGAGGCGCTCGCCAAGGTCCGTACCGAGCGGGACGCCCACCTGGTGGTCGTCGGCAAGCCGCAGAAGGAGGACGGGCCGGTGGCCGAGGCGGTGCGCCGCTTCGGGCTGTCGGGGCACATCGAGTTCCGCAGCGGCCTGACGGACCAGGAGCTGGTCGACCTCTACCGGTCGGCCGAGGTGGCCTGCGTCCCGTCGCTGTACGAGGGCTTCTCGCTGCCCGCCGCCGAGGCGATGGCCACCGGCACGCCGCTGGTCGCCACCACCGGCGGGGCGATCCCCGAGGTGGCCGGCCCGGACGGGGAGACCTGCCTGGCGGTGCCGCCGGGGGAGGCGGACGCGCTGGCCGCCGCGCTCGGCCGGCTGCTGGACGACCCGGAGCTGCGTGCCAGGCTCGGCGCGGCCGGCCGGGAGCGGGTGCTGGCCCGGTTCACCTGGGAGCGGGCCGCCGAGCTGACCGCCGACGCGTACCGCGCGGCGATCGCCACCGGCGTCGGCGCCCGGGCCCGCTCGGGGCCCGGCTGGCGGTACGTGGCCTAGCGGCCGCGGGCCGGGCGCGCCGGTGCGGAGCCGCCGCCCCGGGGCGGCGCGCGCGTGGTCCGTCGAAAGCCCGCCGAAGCTCGCCGGGGGCCGCCGGAGCCAGACGAGGCACGGCGAGGCGTGGCAAGGCCTGACGAGGCGTCAAGAACGCTTGGTAGCAATAGGAATGGGAGTCCCGCAGTGCTGACCGTCGATTTCTCGCGCTTTCCGCTCGCCGCCGGCGACCGGGTGCTCGACCTGGGCTGCGGCGGGGGCCGGCACGCGTTCGAGTGCTACCGCCGCGGCGCCAACGTGATCGCCCTCGACCAGAATGCCGAGGAGATCGCCGAGGTCAAGAAGTGGTTCGCGGCCATGGAGCAGGCCGGGGAGGCCCCCGAGGGCGCGTCGGCGGTCGCGATGCAGGGCAACGCGCTGGCCCTGCCGTTCGAGGACGAGTACTTCGACAAGATCATCATCTCCGAGGTGATGGAACACATCCCCGACGACAGGGGCGTGCTCGACGAGATGTTCCGCGTCCTCAAGCCGGGCGGCCTGCTCGCCGTCACCGTGCCGCGCTGGCTGCCCGAGAAGATCTGCTGGGCGCTGTCCGACGAGTACCACGAGGTCGAGGGCGGCCACATCCGCATCTACCGGGGCGACGAACTGCTCGGCAAGCTCAAGGACGCCGGCCTGGAGCCCTACGGCACCCACCACGCGCACGCGCTGCACTCGCCGTACTGGTGGATCAAGTGCGCGGTCGGCGTGAACAACGACAAGGCGCTGCCGGTCAAGGCCTACCACCAGCTGCTGGTCTGGGACATCGTCGGCACCCCGGTGGTCAGCACCCTCACCAAGGCCGCCGAGCGGGCGCTCAACCCGGTCATCGGCAAGAGCTTCGTCGCGTACGCCGCCAAGCCCCAGCGGGCGACGGCATGACCGCCGCCGTCCCCGACGCGCTGCTGCTCGACGGGGTGCTCGACGCCGAGCAGGCCGCAGACACCGTCCGCAGCATCCTCGCCGAGCAGCGGCCCGACGGTGCCATCCCGTGGTTCGCCGGCCACCACCTGGACCCCTGGGACCACACCGAGGCCGCGAT
This sequence comes from Streptomyces sp. NRRL S-350, assembly GCF_000719705.1. GTDB lineage: Bacteria > Actinomycetota > Actinomycetes > Streptomycetales > Streptomycetaceae > Kitasatospora. The sequence continues at coordinate 45,859 of NZ_JOHO01000040.1, forward strand.
GGCCCTCGACACGGCCGGCGAGCACGCCGCCGCCGAGGCCGCCTACCGCTGGCTCGCCGCCAACCAGAACCCGGACGGCTCCTGGTACGCCGCCTACACCGACGGCGCGGTCACCGACCGGGCCAAGGAGAGCAACTTCTGCGCCTACGTGGCGGTCGGGGTCTGGCACCACCACCTCAGCTCCGGCGACGACGCCTTCCTGGAGTGGATCTGGCCGGTCGTCCGGCGGGCCCTGGACTTCATCACGGCCCTGCGCCTGCCCGGCGGCCCGATCGCCTGGCGGGTCGACGAGGACGGCACCGCCGCCGGGGAGGCGCTGCTCACCGGCTCGTCCAGCATCCTGCACGCGCTGCGGTGCGGCCTGGCCATCGCCGACTACCTGGAGGAGCCGCAGCCCGACTGGGAACTCGCGGCCGGCCGGCTGGGGCACGCCATCGCCCACCACCCCGAGCGGTTCCTGGACAAGGGCCGCTACTCGATGGACTGGTACTACCCCGTGCTCGGCACCGGCCTGCGCGGCGACGCGGCGCTGGCCCGGATCGAGCGGGACTGGGACAGCTTCGTCGTCCCCGGCCTCGGCGTGCGCTGCGTCAGCGACCGCCCGTGGGTGACCGGCGGCGAGAGCGCCGAACTGGCCCTCGCGCTCTGGGCGATCGGGCAGTCCGACCGCGCGGTGGACATCCTGCGCTGGATCCAGAAGCACCTGCGGCACGAGGACGGCTCGTACTGGACCGGGTACGTCTTCGAGGACGACGCGATCTGGCCGGAGGAGCGCACCACCTGGACGGCCGGGGCGCTGCTGCTCGCGGTGGCCGCCCTCGGCGGTGACCCGGCGACGGTCGCGGTCTTCGGCGGGGACCAACTGCCCGCCGGGCTGGTGGTCCAGGACTGCTGCTGACAGCCGACAGCTGACCGCTACCGCCGAGAGCGGCGCGGCCGGGACGGCATGCGGAAGGGGCGGGACCGGAGAAGATCCGGTCCCGCCCCTTCCGTACGTGCCCGGAGGCGTCAGCCGCGCTGCAGGCCCGCGGTGTCGGACAGCACGCCCTGGGTGCCGTCCGGCAGCTGCGCGACCAGCGCGGCACCGCGCTGCTCGACCGCCAGGTACCAGGTACCGGGCACGACCTCGCCGACCGGGGCGCCGGCCGGGTTGTCCTTCGGAGCCAGCTGGCGCGGGGCCGGGACGGCGAACCAGAAGGGCTGGAAGTCCGCGGCCGGGGCGGCCGGCTGCTGCGCGGCCGGGGTCGGCTGCGGGGCCGGCACACCGGCGTCCTGCGGCTGGCCGGGGTGGACCGGCTGACCGGGCTGCGGCTGGCCCGGGGCCGGGTAGCCGTAGCCCGCCTGGGCGCCGAACGCCGGGTCGTGGCCCTGCGCCGGGTAGCCGTACTGGCCGGGCTGGCCCGGAAGCGGGTAGCCGCCCTGGTAGGGGGCGGCCGGGCGGTCGGAGACCAGCGGGGCCTTCAGCGCCGGCACCAGCGGGCTCGCGGCGGCTGCGCCGGCGAGCACGATCAGCGCGATGAAGCCCAGCCAGGCGCCGAAGCCGTGGCTGATGCTGCCGCCGGACGGGCCGCCGCCCAGCGACCACACCGAGGTCCACAGCGCCGCGACGGCGAAGGCGATGCCCCACTGGTCCAGCCGCAGGCCGAGCACCTGGCGGTTGGCCGCCGCCTGGCCCTGGAAGCGCTGCACCAGGATCAGCACCGCCGCGGCGATGCCCAGCAGGTAGATCGAGGGCAGGATGGGGAACAGCTCGGTGCTCCACGCGTTCTGCGAGGCGTTGGGCCCGCAGTACCGGCCGGCGCAGCTCACTGTCCAGTAGGGCAGGAAGGAGGCGATGAAGAGCAGGACGGCCGCGCCTGCGACGGCGGCGTCTCCCCTGGTGAGAGCGCGCAGATTCACTAACGTTCCCCTCGTTGACGTGTCGTGGACGGTGCTTCGTGCGGTCGGGCTGACCGGCCGAAACTCCCGAACGGACCAGAAGCCTAGGCCCAACCGTCCTGCCGGTGCACGGCGGGACCGGGAACGGGGCGAAGTCGTTGCAAACCGCGCGGGCCGGGCGCCGGGCCGTCCGCCGAGGTGTGCGGGCCAACTTCCTTGCTGGGCCTTCGAGTCCGCTATCGAGTCGTCAGGAACGCGGTCAGCGCGTCGGCGATCCCCTGGGCCGCCTGCTGGCGCCACTGAGGGTCCGTCATCCGCTTCGCGTCCGTCGGGTTGCGCATGTTACCGCACTCGATGAACACCTTGGGGACGGTGGACAGGTTGAGGCCGCCCAGGTCGGAGCGGGTGTCCAGGCCCTGGCTGGCGACGTAGTCCGCGTACGGCTCCCCGGTCGCCGTGCGGAAGCGGTCGCGCAGCAGCAGGCCGAGCCGGTGCGAGGGTTCGACGATCGCGGAGTTGTCCGCCTTACCGGCCACCACCCTGGCCGGCATGATCACGTGGAACCCGCTGCCGCCCGCCGGGCCGCCGTCCCCGTGCACCGACACCGCGACGTCGGCGTGGGCGTCGGCGCCGGCCTTGGCGCGCTCGTCGATGCACGGGCCCCAGGGGCGGTCGCCGTCCTGGACCAGCACCACCGTGGCGCCCCGGGCGGCCAGGATGGCGCGGGCCCGGCGGGAGACGTCCAGGGTGTACTCGGCCTCGGTGTAGCCGGCGTCGGTCTCCGTCCCGGTGGTGTCGCACTCCTTGCGGGCGTTGCCGATGTCGACCTTGCGGTTGATCTCGGCGGTGTGCGCGGAGTTGCCGGGGTTGTGGCCGGGGTCGAGGAGGACGGTGCGGCCGGCCAGGCCGTTCGCCCCGGCGGCGGGGGCGGCCGTGCCCGTCGGGTCATCGGCGGTGGGCGGGGGTGCGACGGGCGGTGCGGTGGGCGGTGCGACGGGCGTCGCGGTGGGGTCGGCGGTGTCCGCCGGGGCGGCGGCCTGCGCCGCGGCGGGAGCGGAGACGGCGACCGCGGCGCCCGCCGGATGGGAGTGGTCGAGGGCCCGCCAGCCGAACCAGCCCGCCGTGCAGAGCGGAACGACTGCCGCCACCGCCGTGGTGACGCGCAGCGGGGTGGAGAGGCGGGGGCGGGGGGCGGTGCCGGTCACGGGTGGATCAGATCCTGTCCTGGGTGCGCGGGGTCAGACCGTAGCTGTTCGCGATCGGGTTCCACTTGTTCATGAACTCCGTCTTCGCCTGCGTGGCCTGGGGGTTGAGCTCGTCCGCGTGCTTCTTGTCCTGCGTGGTCGGGGCCTTGCCCGAGCAACCCTGGGCGGCTACGGCGCGCGCCCAGCTCGCGTACGCCTTGTCGATGTCGGCGGACAACTGCCAGGCGGACTTCAGCGAGTTCAGCGCGTCCGCGCCGCCCGGCACGTCGGTGACGCTCACGTTGGCGAGCTTGGCCAGCAGCGCGGTCCGCTGGTTGGCGCCGTTGTCGAACACCTGGGCCGCGCTCTCGATGTCGGCCTTCGCCGGGCAGCTGGTCACCTTGGCGACGGCGCTGCCGATCGGGGCCTTCGCGTTCTCGCCCTCGGTGAGCAGGCCGTCCAGCGCCTGGGCCTGGGCCTGGGCACTGGGCCCGGCGCCGGTCGCGGTCGGGGACGGCGTGCCGGCGGGCGTGGCCGGGGTGCTCGCGGCGCCGCTCGGGCCGGGGTCCGTCCCCGCGGGCGCCGGATCGCCGGTGCCGGCGGGCGGCGCGCTCGCGGGCGGCGGCGCGGCCCGGCCGGCCTTGTCGCCGCCGCCCCTGGCGGCGAACAGCAGGCCGCCGCCGACCGCCAGCACCAGCAGCAGTGCGAAGCCGATCAGCAGCGGGGCCCTGCGGTTGGCCGGGCGCTCGCCGTCGTCGTCCTCGTCCTCGTAGCCGGTCGGATACGCCGTCGGGTAGTCGGGCTGGGCGCCGTACGGGGGTTGCGGCGGCGCGGCGGGGGGCTGGGGGTAGCCGTAGCCCGGCGTGGCCTGCTGCGGGGGCGGGTACGGCGCGGCCTGGTGCTGCCCGGCGGAGGGCGGCGGAGTGGGGAAGGGGGAGGTGGCCGGGGGCTGCGGTGCGGTGGCGCGGGGGATCGGGGCGGTCGGCGGGTCGTAGCCGGGCGCGGTGGCCAGGTACGGGCGGGCGCCCAGCGGCGGGCCCTGGTCGCCGACGGCACCGGGACCGGGCGGCGGGGCGACCGGGCCGGGGCGGGGCGCTGCGGGGGCGGCGGGCGCCTCGGGGGCGGGTTCGGCGCCGGCCGGGGGCTGCGGGCCGCGCACCCAGCCGCCGGCGCCGCCGCGCGCCGTGGGGTCCCAGACCGCCGGAGCGGTGTTCTGCTGGTCGGTCATGTCGCTGCTGGCCCCCACCGTCCGCCGATGCTCTGCCTGGTGCTGCGCGGCCACCGTACCGGTCGAACCCCCGCCCGACAGCCCCGGCACGACGTTAGAGCATCGGTGCGGGGCGGTGGGGCGGCTCGGCGGATCCAGGCGGGGAGCTCATCGGATCAACGCAGGCCCGGGGGACGGCGGGAGGCACGGCGCAGTACAGGGGGGACGGCGGGAGGCACGGCGCAACGCGCGGGGGTCAGCGGGCGGCGCGACGCAGCACGCGCAGCGAGCCGGTCACCGCGACCTCCTCGAAGCCCTCGGCAAGCGCCCGCAGGTACACCCGGTACGGGGCCTGGCCGCCGTCCGCCGGGTCCGGGAAGACGTCGTGCACCACCAGCAGGCCCTCCGGCGCCAGGTGCGGCACCCAGCCCTCGTAGTCGCCGGTCGCGTGTTCGTCGGTGTGCCCGCCGTCGATGAACACCAGTCCCAGCGGGCGCCCCCACAGCGCGGCGATCCGCGGCGAGCGGCCGACCAGCGCCACCACGTGCTCCTCCAGCCCGGCGGCGTGCAGCGCGCGGCGGAACCGGGGCAGGGTGTCCATCAGGCCGACCTCGGGGTCGACGAGCGTCGCGTCGTGGTACTCCCAGCCGGGCTGCTGCTCCTCCGAGCCGCGGTGGTGGTCGACGGTCAGCGCGACCGTCCCGGCCTCCCGGGCCGCCGCCGCCAGCAGGATCGCCGAGCGACCGCAGTAGGTGCCGATCTCCAGCACCGGAAGGCCGGTGTCCCGGGCCGCCGCCACCGCCGCCGCGTACAGCGCCAGCCCCTCGTCCACCGGCATGAACCCGGTGGCCGCCTCGAACGCCGCCAGGACGTCGGGCGCCGGGCGGGCGCTCAGCAGGTCGGACATGTGGTGCTCCTCGGGGCCGGGCGTGGACGGGGCGCGGTCAGTCGTGGCCGGACGTGGCCGGACGTGCTCGGACCTTACTGGACGGTAGTCGTGCTGGTAGCGGCGGGGACCGGCAGGCCGCGCACGCCGCGCCCGCCGGGGGCGTCGGGACGGTGGTCATCGCGGGGGCGGGGTGCGGGCGGGGTGGGGGCGGGGTGCGGACGGGCGGCGCGTTTCCACAGTTCTGCCGCCTGCTTGTTGTGGAACGCGTTCTAGTCGGGCCGTGCCGCCCGGTGCCAGAATCGGGCCGTCCGAGGACCCCACCCGCGTCACGCCATGCACACAGGGAGCAGCCCCATGCGCGCAGCCGTCCTGCACAAGACCGGCCAGGACACCCTCGACGTCCGCGAGGACGTGACCGCGATCGGCTTCGGGAGGGACACCGTCCGGGTCCGGATGCGCGCCGCGAGCCTCTGCCACTCCGACCTCTCCGCGATGAGCGGCGTCCTGCCGCAGCCCGCGCCCTTCGTCCCCGGGCACGAAGGCGCCGGAGAAGTCCTGGAGGTCGGCGAGGACGTGACCGGCCTCGCCGTCGGCGACCGCGTCGTGCTCTGCTGGATGGCCCCCTGCGGCCACTGCGAACACTGCCTGCGGGACCGCGGCCACCTGTGCGTCGCCAGCCTGCGCCGGCTCGGCACCTCGGGCTTCCGGATCGAGGAAGGCGGCCTGACCGCCTCCGGCTTCTACGGCACCGGCGCCTTCGCCGAGGAGGCCGTGGTCTCCGCCGACGCCGTCATCAAGGTGCCCGCCGACCTCCCGTACGAGGCCGCCGCGCTGATCGGCTGCGGAGTGACCACGGGCATCGGCGCCGCGGTGAACACGGCCCGGGTCGAGCCGGGCGCCTCCGTCGCGGTGATCGGCGCGGGCGGCGTCGGGGTCGCCACCGTGCAGGGCGCCCGGGTCTGCGGCGCCGGCCGGATCACCGTCGTCGACCCCGTCCCCTCGCGCCGCGAACGTGCCCTCGCCTTCGGGGCCACCGAGGCCATCGCCCCCGAGGAGCTGAAGGCGGCCGCCAAGAAGCTGCCCGGCGGCGGGTTCGACTACGTCTTCGAGGCCGTCGGCCGCGCGGCCACCGTCCGGGCCGGCTACGACGCGGCCCGCCGCGGCGGCGCGGTGGTCGTCATCGGCGCGGGCGCGCAGGACGACCTCGCGCAGTTCACCATGGGCGAGCTGTTCTTCAACGAGAAGCGCCTGCTGCCCTCGCTCTACGGCGGCGCGACGGTGAGTCGCACCATCGCGCTGGTCGTCGACCTCTGGCGGGCCGGGCGGATCGACCTCGGCGGCATGGTCACCCACCGGGTGGGGCTGCCCGACGTCAACGAGGCGATCGCCCAGATGCGCAGCGGCGAGGCCCTGCGGACCGTCGTGACGATGGGCTGACCCGGCACGCCGACGTCCCGACGACCCGACGTCCCGACATCCGGTGCCGCGACCCGACGACCGAGGGCCCGCCGGGGAGTGTCGCTCCCCTGGGCGGGCCCTGCGGGTCTCGCGTGCCGCGTGCTTGCGGCCGTGCGCTCACGCGGTGCGTGCGGCGCGTGAGCGCGGTGTGCGCTCGCGCGGTGCGTGCTCGTGTGTCGCGTCCTCGCGGGTGCGGTCAGCCCCGCCCGGCGGCGCGGTGCCGGCCGTGCGGGTCGGACTCCGGCCTGTCGTCGGCGGCGGAGCGGCCGCGGTGGCGGCCGTGCGCGCTGTATTCGGCCGTCTTCTCGTCGGCGTCGGACCCGTTCACTGCGGGCCCGGTGGTGTCGGTGAGGGTGTCGGACATGAGAAATCGTCTTTTCCGTGCGGAGGGTTGCAGGTCATCGGCGCCCGGCCGGCACCGGTGGCGCGCGGTCGGGTCCCCGATCGGGCGCTCCGTACGCGCCCGTAGCCGGTGATCGCGGCCCGTGCCCCGGCCACCATAACGGCCGGGACGGACGAGATCCTATCGAGATCACGATGCGAGTCCCGGGCTGCTCCGGGGCCGCCGAACCGAGCCGGTGACCGACCGGCCCGCCCGCCCCCAGCAGTGCCACCGCCTCGGGGAGCCGGGCGTCGCCGACGTGCGGCGGGAGCCCTGGGTGTCCTGCGCCGAGCCGGCGGGCGGCGAGGTTCGGTCGCAGAGAGCCAGCCGGAACGCAGAGGAGCGCAGAGGAACGCCGAGAACGCGGACGGCAACGGACGGAAGCGTGCTGAAACGGACACAAGTGGGCGGACGTCGAGAAGCTGGAGGCCGCCGAGCGCAGGTGGGACGACGGGTGCCGCCCCTGCCTGTCCGGACAGGCAGGGGCGGTACCAGGCTGCTACCGCCCGCTCGACGGTCGGCCGAGCCGGTGGCTCAGCTGACGGTGAAGAGCAGGCAGGTCAGGATGAGGCAGGTGTACTGGCAGCCGTTGCCGTGGCCGGTCAGTTCGACGGACTCGGTCTCCGGCAGGTCCTGCAGCGCCGCGAGGTCGGTCTCGAAGTCCACCGTGTTCTCCATGATCGGTTCCTCCCCTTGAGGTCACGCCGGCCGCGATCTGCGTGCGGGCGTAGGGTGTTGCGCCCCGGGCGGCCTCCATCCACCGCGTCGGGGTGTGCCCGGGCCTCGGCGGGCCCGGGAGTCTGGGAAATGCGGGCGGTCGAGCCCCCCGCCCAAGCCCCGGTCGAGCCCCCGCCCAAGCCCGGTCGGGCCGGGTCGGGAGCCGGGTCGGTCCGGGTCGGGTCCGGTCAGCCCGGCCGGCCGGTCCGCAGGAACGCGGCCAGCAGTTCGTGCAGTACGGCGGCGCCTTCCTCGGCGAGCACCTCGTGCCCGGAGCCGGCCGCCTCGACGTACCGGAAGTCCTGGCCCTCGACGCGGCCGATCCGCAGCAACTCGTGCCGCAGGGAGCGGGATTGGCTCACCGGGACGACCTCGTCCCGGTTGCCGTGCACGACCAGGAGCGGCGCGGTCAGCCGGTGCGCCAGCTGCAGCACGTCGCGCGGCCCGCGGGCGTCGGTGATCGTTTCGCCACCGCCCAGGCGGGTGGTCAACGCCCGTACGGGGGGTGCCGCTTCGGCGAGGAGTCGTGCGCCGGACAGGAACGGTGCGACCACCGCGCAGCGGGCGACGTGCTCGGCCGGTGCGTGCGCGGCGGCCAGCAGTGCCAGGAATGCGCCGTAGCTGACCCCGAACAGTGCGGGCGGCTCCAGGCCGAGCGCCGCCCGCTGGCCGGCGATGCCGTCCAGCAGGTACAGCACGTCGTCCAGGTCGGGGCCGCCCCAGGCGCCCCGGATGGCCATCGCGTGCGCGACGCCGTAGCCGGTGGAGCCGCGTTGGTTCGGCGCGACCACCGCCAGGCCCTCGGCGGCCATCCGCTGCAGGGCCGGGTCGAACTCCAGCCGCCAGGCGTCCGCCGGGCCGCCGTGCAGCGCCAGTACCAGGTGCGGGCTGCTCAGCCAGGTGTCCCCGCCGTACACCACGGCTTCCAACGGGCCTGCGGGACCAGCCAGTTCGAGGCTCTGGGCGGGGTGCCAGCGGCCGCCGTCGCCGGGCGGGGTGCTGCCGTCCAGCCGCCAGCCGGGGGGCGGGGTCCGGACGGTGCGCGCCGCGCCGGGCTGCCAGGGCAGTACGGTGTCCCGCCAGGGCCCGGGCAGTCCGGAGGTCAGCGGCGCGAGTTGGAGCGGCAGCGGCATCGGGCCGGTAGTGGCCGGCACCGGCCCGTGGGCCAGCAGCGCGTCCACGTCCAGGGTGGCCAGCGCCGCCGGGTGGCCGGGTGAGGAGTACGGCATCCGCAGCCCCGCCGCGTCCCAGTGCCCGACCGCGCCGAGTCGCCCGGGCGGCACCGGCAGCGGGTCCAGCCGCCCGGCCGAGGGCTGCCACAGGGCGAGCGCCGAGCCGGCGCCGTGGTCGACCTGTACCGCGACCCGGGGGCCGTCCGCCCCTTGCCGCAGCGCGACCGGCCGCAGGAACATGCCCGCGACGTGCAGGCACTCCGGGAACCGCAGCGGTGTGCCGCCGTCGAGGACGCCCCAGCCGAGCCGGTCGGTGCCGGGTGCGTCGCTGCGCACCATCGCGAACCGGCTGTCCGGGTCGAACAGCACCAGGCGGTCGTTGCTGCGCTCGCCGATCTCCAGCAGCGGGGTGGTGGCGCCGCTGCGCAGGTCGAGGGCCACGCTCCGCACCAGGCCGGTGTTGACCCGGTCCAGCGCGAGCAGCGCGCCCGCGTGGTCCAGCCACGCGCCGCCGCCGTGCAGCCCCGGGATCTCGGCGACCTGTTCGGGTGCGCTGCCGTCCGTGCGCACCAGCCAGACGGTGGTCGCCGGGCGGGTGTCGGTGCCGAGGGCGACGGCCACCGGCGCCCGAAGGTCGTCGCCCGGCGGTGCCGGGAGCGCCAGCAGGCGCAGCCCAGCCATCCGGAGCGAGGCCAACGGCTGCTCCGCGGCGGCGTCCTCGCCGTACGAGAGGCGGACCAGGTCGTGCCGCTCGCCGTCGTGCCGGCAGATCAGCACCGAGCCGTCCGGCAGGGCGACCAGCTGGGAGCGCAGGCTCTCCGAGCGGTTGCCGGACAGCGGCAGTGCGATCGGCGCGGCCGGGGCGCCGTCCTGCGGCAGCCGCCAACTCTCCGCGTACCAGCCGCTGTCGGCGGACGAGGCGAGGCAGGCGGCATGGCTGCCGTCGGTGGCGAAGGTGAAGCTCAGCCGGCGCAGGGCCTGGGTCATGGTCCGGGTGGCCACATTCATGCTCCGCTCACCCCGCCGGTACCGGAAGGGGGTTGGCGTACGGTGGGCGGTGTCGGGTCCAGCCAGAGCCGTGGGCCGCCGTGGCGCAGCCGCAGCAGGAAGGCCAACGGGCCGGCCGTGCCGGTGCCGTAGGCGGGCGCGCAGCCCGTACCGGTCTCGTCGGGGAGCACCAGGAGGCCGTCGCGCAGGGCCGCCCGGGTGGCGATGAGCGCGGCCAACTGCTCCGCACCGGTGCGGAATCCGGGCTCGCCGGTGGCCTCCGCGAGGTCCAGCAGGTACTCGCCGTCGCCGGCCAGGCCGTGGCAGGCGCTCACGCCGCCGTGCCAGCGGGCCGCCAGGACCGCGCGTCCGGCGGCGCGGGCCAGGTCGAGCACGGCGGCGTCGCCGGTGGACCGCGCGAGCCGCAGCAGGAAGCTGCCCGCGCCGGAGGAGCCGCTGCACCAGTGGGAGAGCCGGATGTGCGCCGGGTCGTCCGCGCTCTGCGGCCACCAGGCGGTCTGGCGCCCGTCGCCCCACCGGGCGGTCGCGGCGAGCGTCCGCCCGACGTCGGCGGCGCCGGTGAGCAGGGCCCGGTCGCCGGTCGCCTCGGCGGCGGCCAGGAGGAAGGCGCCGACGCCGGCCACGCCGTGGGCGAAGCCGAGGTGGGTGATCCCGGCGAGCGCGGAGTCGAATTCCTCGGGCACCGGCCAGACCGTCCCGTACGGCGCGCGGCGGGCGGCGGCGAGCAGGGCGCGGGCGCCGTGGGCGGCGCGGTCGAGGAAGTCCGGGCTGCCGGTGCCGTCTGCCGGTGTTCCGGGGCGGGTGAAGTGGTCGGCGGCGAAGCGGAGTTGGGTGAACCCGGAGCCTGCCGCGCCGTGGCAGACGTCGGGGTTGGGCCATTCGACGGCGATCCGGCGGGCGAGGTCGGCGGCCCGGTCGGCCAGCTCGGTGTCGCCCAGTGCCCGGGCGGCGTCCAGCAGGGCCCAGGCGGTGCCGGAGCGTCCGAAGTGCAGCCCGGGCAGTACCACCGGCTCGGTGGCGATGCGCCGTTCGATCCAGTCGGCGGCGGTCCGGGCCGTCCGCGCGGCTTCCTGCCGCACCTCGTCCGGCAGCCGTCCGGCCGTGACCGCCCGGGCCAGCACGGCCAGCACCCCGGCGGCGCCGTGCTGCACGTTGCACGGATCCGTCCGCTCTCCGGCGGGCACCACGGGCCACAGCCGGTCCCGCCGCCCCGGGGTGGCGGTGGCGGCGAGGTGCCGCAGGCCGTCGGCGAGGAGGCGGTCGAGGGGCGGGGTGTCGTCGCCGGCGTCCGCCGACGGGGAGTCGGCGCGGGTGCCGTCCAGGGCCGCGCCCTGCCGGGCGGGGGCGACCGGGCCCGCGCCCGGCAGGGCGGGGGCGTGCCAGAGGGGTGTGACGGCGGCGGCCTGCGCGGTGCGCCCGGCGGCGGGCCCGGCGGCGGCGCCCGCCGCACTGCCGGGCGGTACCTGCCGAGGGCCGGTGTCGGCGCCGCCGTTCCCTGGCGCCTCGCCGTTCCCCCGTGCCCCGCCGTTCCCCCGTGCGCCGCCGTTCCCTGGCGCCTCGCCGTCGCGCAGCGCGTCCCGTACCCGGCTGATCCCCCACCTCTGCCGCGGATCTTCGGCCCGCAGCCCGAGGATCGCCGGTGCCAGGCGTCGCGCCGTGGCTCCGGTGCGGGCCGCGAGGGTGAGCCAGCGGGCGAGGCGTTCGGCAGTCGGGCGGGCGTGCGGGAGGTCGTCCGGCAGCAGCGGGTCGTGGCCGGTGGCCAGGAGGAAGAGCAGGCCGCCGAGGGCGTACAGGTCGACGGCCGGGTCGGCGACGCAGTCGCCCGCGAGGGCGAGCCGCCCGGGCCCGTGCTCGGGTGCGCGGTAGCCGGGTGTGCCGGCCGATCCGGCGTTCCGGCCGGTTTCGGCGGCGAGTTCGAGGTCGACCAGCCGCAGCGTGCCGTCGGGGCGGACCATGACGTTGCCGGGGGAGAGGTCGCGCAGGACCAGCCCGTGGGCGTGCACCCGTTCGACCAGGTCGAGGAGGGCGTGCGTGACCGGTCCGGCGTCGGCCCAGTCGACGTCGGGGCTGCCGTCGCGCCGCAGTCGGGCGGCGACCCAGCTGCCCAGCGGCTGTCCGGCGATTCGTTCCTGCACCAGGAAGACGGAGTCGTCCTGTTCGATCAGTTCGACGGCGCGCGGCGCCAGGCCCTGCCCGTCCAGGCGGTCGAGCAGCGCGGCCTCGTGCCGCAGTGCGTCGCGGGCGTCGGTGCCCGCCCGGTCGACCTCGATGTGCGCCCGGGCCTGTTTGACCACGACCTCGGCGCCGCTCGACGCCTCCCGTCCGAGGAACACGCCGCCCTTGGCGCCGTGCCGCACGGCGGCGGTCACCGCGTACCGCCCGGCCAGCAGCACCCCGCCCGGGCGCTTCCGGCCGGCGGAAGCCTCGGAGCGCAGCGGATCCCGCACCCACCCCGGCGCCCGGTACGAGCCCCCGCGGACGTCCTCGGCCCGCTCTCCGCCCGGCCCGCGCAGCACCGACCGGTACTCCCCGTCGTTGCCCAGCTCCGCCGGGAGTGCGAACGCGCCGTAGCGGTAGTGCACCCGGCTGCCGGGCCGGTACGGCCGGTCGGAGAGCACCACGGGCCCCGGCAACCCGGCCGTGGCCCGGTCCAGCTCGGCCGCCAGCCGCTGGAACTGGGCGTCGTCCGCCGGGTAGACGGTGATGAACTTCCCTGCCGAACCACGCTCGCTGTTACGGGAGTTGAGTTCGCGCAGCCGCTCCTGCGCGGCGGCGAACTTGAAGCTGCACGGGTCCTCGGCGAGCACCCGGACGACCGCCCCGAGCACCTCCTCGCCGACCGCCGAGGCCGCGCTCACATGGAGCTTCCACCCCTGCCGGGGCAGGGTCGAGGGCGCGGACGGCCTGGCCGTGCACCAGAAGCCGCCGACGGTGAGGTCCCAGCCACCGTCGCCTCCCCGGCCTCCGCCGCCGGCCAGTGCCGCCCGCGCCGCCTCCGGCCACGGACCGGCCGCATCCGGTCCGCGCCCCACCGCCCCGTGCCCCGCCGGTCCGCGGCCCCCGGCCGTACGCAGCGATGTGCCCGCCCTCATGTGCCACCACATCCCTTCGTCTCGGCCGTCGCCCACGGGTGCCCAGTGCTCGTCGCCATCCCTCGCACGCTCCTCGCGCACCCCTCGCACGCCCTTCGCGGGGTGAGGAGCGCGAGGCCCGGGCCGGCGGGGCCCGGCCCCGCCCACGGGTTGCCCGCCCCGGCTGTCGGCCGGAGCCGCCGGGGCAACTCCCGTTCGCAGAAGTGAAGTTAGTTTCGAGAAAACCGCCTGCTCAACGCCGGGCCGGTCACTTCACTCGTAAGGGTGATCAATGGGCGGTTTCGAATTCGTACGAGAGCCCTGCTGTGAGCAGTGGGCGCCCGGCGTACCGGTGCGCACGGCCGGCGCGGGCCGGTCCGGGCGCCTCCGTCGCAGGTTGACGTGCATCCGTACGCCCGCGGCACCCCCGTCCGAACCCCGGCCGGGCGGTTCGAACGCCGTACCCCGAACGGCCGAGGCCCGGCCGCCCCCGCGCGCACGGTAGTCTCGACAGGTGCCGAAACTGTCCGACGTCATCACCGCGCTCGAAGAGGTCTACCCGCCGCAGTGGGCGGAGTCCTGGGACGCCGTCGGCCTGGTCTGCGGAGACCCTCAGGCCGAGGTCCGCCGCGTGCTGTTCGCCGTCGACCCCGTACAAACGGTCGTCGAGGAGGCCGTGGAGTGGGGCGCCGACCTGGTGGTCACCCACCACCCCCTCTACCTGCGCGGCACCACCAGCGTCGCCGCCACCACCTTCAAGGGCCGGGTGGTGCACACGCTGATCACCAACGGCATCGCCCTGCACGTCGCCCACACCAACGCCGACCACGCCGACCCCGGCGTCTCGGACGCGCTGGCCGCGGCGGTGGGGCTGCGGGTGACCGGTCCGCTCGTGCCGGACCCGACCGACCCGCTGGGCCGCCGCGGCACCGGCCGGATCGGCCTCCTGGAGCCCGCGCTGCCGCTGTCCGCATTCGCCGCGCGGGTCGCCGAAGGCCTGCCCGCCACCGCCGCCGGCGTCCGCGTCGCCGGCGACCCGGACCGGCTGGTCAGCCGGGTCGCGGTGTGCGGCGGATCCGGTGACGGTTTCCTCGCCGACGTACGGGCGGCCGGCGTGGACGCCTACCTGACCGCCGACCTGCGCCACCACCCGGCCTCCGAGGCCGCCGAGGCGGCGCCCGTCGCGCTGATCGACGCCGCCCACTGGGCCACCGAGTGGCCCTGGCTCGGCCTGGCCGAGCGCGCCCTGCGGTCCGCCGCCGACAAGAACGGCTGGACCGTGGAGACCACGGTCTCCCACCGGGTCACCGACCCGTGGACCGCGCACGCCCCCATGTCCTTCACCGCCTGACCCGATTCACAGGAGCTCTCCCCTTGAACGCCGCGCCCGCCGACCAGATCCGCCTGCTCGACCTCCAGGCCATCGACTCGAAGCTCGACCAGCTGGCCCACCGGCGCCGGATGCTGCCCGAGCACGCCGAGATCGAGAAGGCGACCGCCGACCACACCGCGCTCAAGGACCTCGTCGTCGCCGCCGAGGCCCAGAAGGGCGACACCGCCCGCGAGCTGACCAAGGCCGAGCAGGACGTCGAGCAGGTCCGCGCCCGGGCGGCCCGCAACCAGCAGCGCCTGGACTCCGGCGCGATCACCTCGCCGAAGGACCTGGAGAACCTCCAGCACGAGATCGGCTCGCTCGCCAAGCGCCAGGGGGACCTGGAGGACATCGTGCTGGAGATCATGGAGCGCCAGGAGAGCGCCAAGTCCCGGGTCGAGGAGCTGTCCGCCCGCCTGGAGCACTCCACCGTCGTCCTCACCGAGGCCGAGGGCCGCCGCGACGCCGCCTTCGCCGAGATCGACACCGAGGCCGACAAGGTCAGGCGCGACCGCGAGGCCGTCGCCGCCGTCATCCCGGCCGACCTGCTGAAGCTGTACACCAAGCTGCGCGAGACGCAGGGCGGCGTCGGCGCGGCCCGCCTCTACCAGCGCCGCTGCGAGGGCTGCCGCACCGAGTTCTCGATCACCGAGCTGAACGCCATCAAGGCCGAGCCGGCCGACAAGGTAGTCCGCTGCGAGAACTGCTCGCGGATCCTGGTCCGCACCGCCGACGCGGGCGTCTGACCCCATGGCGGCGCGCTTCGTCGTCGAGGCGGACGGCGGGTCCCGGGGCAACCCGGGGCCGGCCGGCTACGGCGCGGTGGTCCGCGCCGGGGACACCGGGCAGATCCTCGCCGAAGCCGCCGGGTTCATCGGCCACGCCACCAACAACGTGGCCGAGTACCAGGGCCTGATCGCCGGCCTCAAGGCGGCCCGCGACCTCGACCCGGACGCCTCGGTGGACGTCCGGATGGACTCCAAGCTGGTCGTCGAGCAGATGTCCGGTCGCTGGAAGATCAAGCACTCCGCCATGCAGCCGCTCGCCGCCGAGGCCCGCACCGTCTTCCCGCGCGGCCGGGTCACCTACACCTGGATCCCGCGCGAGCGGAACAAGGACGCCGACCGGCTGGCCAACGAGGCGATGGACGCGGGCAAGGCCGGCCGCCAGTGGGAGCCCAAGCCGAAGGCCCCGGCCGCGGCCGCGGACGAGCCGCCCTCGCAGACCGCCGCCCCCAAGGCCGGCTGGGCCGCCCCGGCCGACCTCGGCGCCCCCACCACCTTCGTCCTGCTGCGCCACGGCGAGACCCCGCTCACCCCGGAGAAGCGCTTCTCCGGCAGCGGCGGCAGTGACCCGGAGCTGTCCGACAAGGGCCGCTGGCAGGCCGAGTGCGCCGCCGAGGCCCTGGCCGCGCGCGGCAGCATCCAGGCCGTGGTCGCCTCCCCGATGCGCCGCACCCGGCAGACCGCCGAGACCGTCGCCGCCCGGCTCGGCCTGGAGGTCCGGTACGAGGACGGGCTGCGCGAGGTCGACTTCGGCGCCTGGGAGGGCCTGACCTTCGCCGAGGTGCAGGACCGCCACCCGGACGACCTGTCGGCCTGGCTCGGCTCCGCCAAGGCCAAGCCCACCGGCAGCACCGAGAGCTTCACCACGCTCACCCACCGGGCCGGCGTCGCCCGGGACAGGATCATCGCCCGGTACCCGGGGAAGACCGTCCTGGTGGTCTCCCACGTCAGCCCGATCAAGACGCTGGTCCGGCTGGCGCTCGGCGCCCCGCCCGACTCGATGTACCGGATGGAGCTGAGCGCCGCCTCGATCTGCGCCGTCCAGTACTACGCCGACGGCAACGCCTCGCTGCGGCTGCTCAACGACACCTCGCACCTGCGCTGACCCGCGGGCGCGCCGGGCGCCGCCGTTCAGTGCATCTCGGGGACCGCGCCGGGCGCCGCCGCTCAGTGCACCTCGGTGACCACCACGTCCAGCTGCCACGGCTTGCGGGCCGTGCCCTCCGCCGCCAGCTCCACCCGGTGCCCCAGCGCCAGCAGCGCGTCCATCAGCTCGCCGGGCGTCTTCGGCTCGGCCCCCGCGACCAGCAGGTCCCGTACCAGACGGCCCTTGGTCGCCTTGTTGAAGTGGCTGACGACACTGCGCTTGCCGTTCCGTTCCTGCAGCACCCGGACGGTGGCGGTCCGGGCGGCCACCTCGCCGGCCGGCTTCCAGGCCGCCGCGTACGCGGAGCTGCGCAGGTCCAGCACCAGCCCGTCCGCCACCTCCGGCAGCACGGAGGCCGTCGCGCTCCGCCAGTACGCCCCGAGCGCCCCCGGTCCGGGGAGTTTCACGCCCATCGAGCAGCGGTAGGACGGGATCCGGTCGGAGATCCGCACGGCACCCCACAGGCCGGAGAAGACCAGCAGCGAGCGCTCGGCCCGGTCGTACGCGGCGGAGTCCAGGGTGGCCAGCCCGAGGTTGTCGAACAGCACCCCCGTGTAGACCTCGCCCGCCGGGCGGGCACCGGCCGTCAACAGACCGGCGTTCTTGGCGATCTCCCCGCGCAGACCGGGGGAGAGGCCCAGCACCTCGGCGGCGGTGTCCTCGTCGCCCCGGCAGAGGCCGACCAGCGCGTCCAACACGGCCCCGCGCGCCGCCGTCAGCCCGGGCAGCGACAGCCGGTCCAGCGCCACCGGCCCGCCGTCGCCGGACCCGGCCTTGCCCTCGGAAGGCGGCAACAGCACCAGCACAGCGGACTCCTCAACAGTTTGTGGCGGACGAACCCCGCCACCCTACTGCGCCCGCTCCGACCGGCCGTCCCACCCTCGGCGGCGGAAGCGGGAGCAGGGCAAACCGCTGGGAACATTCCGCCTCCGCCACTACCGTGAGCAGCGAAGGAGAGTGAGCGAGATGACCCTGCGACCCCTGGACCTGGTGCCCGGCGACGGCGATGCCGTGGAGGAGTCCCTGTCCGTGCGCCTGCCCGCCGGACTGCCGGCGGAGACCAGGCACGCCCTGGAGTTCGCGCTGCGGGCGGCGGCGCAGGCGGTGATGGCCGGGCGGGTGCGGGTGACCGAGGCACCGGACGGCGCGGACACCGCCGAGCTTGCCTTCGAGGTCCGCCACTCCGAGGTGCCGGAAGCGCTCACCGAGGGGGCCCAGCCGAGCAGGGCCGAGCGCCGGGCGGCCATGGTGGCCCGGATCCGTGCCGCCAACGCGGAGACACTGGAGAGGCTGAAGGACCTGTGACGGCGTCCACCGAGTACCTGGACCTGGAGGACGTCACCTACCTGGCCGGCGGGCCGGAGAACATCCGAGACCTCGGGGGCCTGCTCTCGGCGATCGCCCGCCCCCGGGCGAGCCTGTTCGGCGCCGACGCCTATCCGGACCCGTGGACCAAGGCGGCGGCCCTCGGCCAGAGCCTGGCCCGCAACCACCCGCTGGTCGACCGCAACAAGCGCACCGCCTTCGAGGCGATGCTCCTGTTCCTGGACTACAACGGCGAGCCGTACACGGACCCGCACCCCGACGACGCCGTGGCGTTCATGCTCCGGCTGGCCACCGGCGGGTACGACGACGCGGTCGCGCTCGCGGCGAAGGACCTGAAGTCCCTGCTGGGACGCTGAGCCTCCGTCCCGAATCACCCGATTCGCCCTACGCTGCCTCCATGCCTCGCCGAAAACTGCGCGTCAAGGCCGCCGACTCCGCCCGGATCAACACCGAGCTGACCGAACTCCGCACCCTCCTGGAGATCCACACCGAGTGGCCGGAGGCCGTGCTCGCCGAGGCGGAGGAGGCGGCCGAGCGCCCCCGGCTGCCCGAGCACGACGCCACCGACCTGCCCCTGTTCACCGTCGACCCGCCCGGCTCGCGCGACCTCGACCAGGCCATGCACCTCGCCCACCGCCCCGGCGGCGGCTACCGGGTGCACTACGCGATCGCCGACGTCGCCGCCTTCGTCCGCCCCGGCGGCGCGATCGACACCGAGGCCCGCCGCCGGGTCGAGACCCTCTACTTCCCGGACCACCGGGTCCCGCTGCACCCCACCCGGATCTCCGAGGACGCCGCCAGCCTGCTGCCCGGCGAGCCCCGGCCCGCCCTGCTCTGGCAGCTCGACCTGGACGCCGACGGCGCCGTCGTCCTCGCCGACCTGCGGCGCGCCCTCGTCCGCTCGCACCGCCGCCTCGACTACGCCGCCGTGCAGCGCGCCGTGGAACTCGGCGGCGCCGACGAGCAGCTCGCCCTGCTCGCCACCGTCGGCCGGCTGCGCGAGGAGCAGGAGCGCGCCCGCGGCGGGATCAGCCTGCCGGTGCCCGAGCAGGAGGTCGAGGAGACCCTGCACGGCTACGTCCTCGGCTACCGCGCACCCAACCCCGCAGACGGCTGGAACGCCCAGATCTCCCTGCTCACCGGCATGGCCGCCGCCGAGCTGATGCTGGACGGGGGCGTCGGCCTGCTGCGCACCCTGCCCGCCGCGCCCCCCGCCGCGTACGAGCGGTTGCGCCGGATCGCCGCCGCCCTGGACGTGGACTGGCCGCAGGCGCTCCCGTACCCGGAGCTGATCCGCTCCCTCGACCCGGACGTCCCGTTGAACGCCGCCTTCCTCACCGCCTGCACGGGCCTGCTGCGCGGCGCCGGCTACCACGCCTTCGACGAGTCCCGCGGCCTGCCCGCCCCCGCCGCGCCCGGCCATGCCGCGCTCGGCGCCCCGTACGCGCACTGCACCGCGCCGCTGCGCCGCCTCGGCGACCGCTTCGCGCAGGAGGTGTGCGCGGCGGTGGCGGCGGGGGAGGACGTGCCGGACTGGGCGCGGGAGGCCCTGCCGACCCTGCCGGCGCTGATGGCGGGCGGGGACCGCCGCGCGGGCGAGGTCGAGCGCGCCTGCGTGGACCTGGTGGAGGCGGAGCTGCTGGCGGGGCGGGAGGGCGAGGACTTCACCGCGGTGGTCGTCGACCTGGACGAGAAGCGGCCCGCCTCCGGCACCGTGCAGCTGCGGGAGCCGGCCGTCCGGGCGCGCTGCGACGCCGCGAACGGTGGCACGGCCGACGGGGGCGCGGGCCGGCTGCCGCTCGGCCGGGTGATCGACGTGCGGCTGACGACGGCCGACCCGGTCACCCGGACCGTTCGCTTCGCCGCGGTGTAGCCGGCCGCCGGCCCGGCCGGAGCCGCCCGGCCACCGCCCGCCCGCCCGACGGGCCGCCGAGGTCCCCCCGCCCGACGGCCCGCCCGACGGCCCGACCACCCGCCACTCGTACGGGTC
>NZ_JOHO01000041.1 GCF_000719705.1 Streptomyces sp. NRRL S-350
GCCCGGTTACATTCCGAACCCGGAAGCTAAGCCTCATAGCGCCGATGGTACTGCAGGGGGGACCCTGTGGGAGAGTAGGACGCCGCCGAACAATTCTTCGAGAGAAGCCCCCGCCGGGTGAACCGGGCGGGGGCTTCTCTGTTGTAGGGTCAACATGCATTGTCGTTGCACGGGACAGGAGGCCCCCGGGTGGAGGTCCAGGAGACGCGGGTCCAGACCGATCGCGTCCTCACCATCCCCAACCTGCTCAGCATGGGCCGGCTGGTCGGCGTTCCGCTTTTTCTCTGGCTCATTCTGTGGCCGGTCTTCGGCGGGCCCAACAATGACGGCTGGGCTCTGCTGATCCTGGCGCTCAGCGGTGTCAGCGACTACCTGGACGGAAAGCTCGCTAGGCGGTGGGGGCAGATCAGTCGGGTGGGGCAGCTGCTGGATCCGCTGGCCGACCGGCTCTATGTGCTGTCCACCTTGGTCGGATTGACCTGGCGTGAGATTCTGCCGTGGTGGCTGACGGCGATTCTGCTGGCCCGGGAGGTGTTCATCGCCGCACTGCTGCCCATTTTGAACCGGCACGGTTACGGGCCGTTGCAGGTGAGTTTCCTGGGGAAGGCGGCGACCTTCAACCTGATGTACGCGTTTCCGCTGCTGCTGCTCGGCAGCGTGGACAGCTGGATCGCGCGGCCGGCCGAGGTGGTGAGCTGGGCCTTCATCTGGTGGGGCACCACCCTGTACTGGTGGGCCGCCATTCTTTACGCGGTCCAGGCGAGGCAGATCGTCAAGGGGCGCTCGGCGGGGCCGGCGTCCGCAGTCTGAGACGTGATCTGAGAGAAGCCCCACGCTCCATCGGTGCGTCGGACGATCTCTTCCGGGTAGACCACCTTCTGGAACGGTTTGATGGACCTGCTGGTCCACACCGCGAAGGAGGACGCACCCGTAATGAAAGCCGTTGTAATGGCAGGGGGCGAGGGCACCCGACTCCGCCCGATGACCTCCAGCATGCCGAAGCCGCTGCTACCGGTCGCCAACAGGCCGATCATGGAGCACGTGCTTCGGCTGCTGAAGCGGCACGGTCTCTCTGACACCGTCGTCACGGTTCAGTTCCTGGCCTCACTGGTCAAGAACTACTTCGGTGACGGCGAAGAGCTGGGCATGCATCTGACATATGCCCACGAGGAGACGCCACTGGGCACTGCGGGGAGTGTCAAGAACGCCGAGGACGCGCTCAAGGACGACTCCTTTCTGGTGATCTCCGGTGACGCGCTGACCGACTTCAATCTCTCTGAATTGATCGACTTTCACCGCAGCAAGGATGCTCTGGTCACCGTCTGCCTCACCCGGGTGCCGAACCCACTGGAGTTCGGTATCACGATCACGGACGACGAGGGGCGGGTCGAGCGCTTCCTGGAGAAGCCGACCTGGGGCCAGGTCTTCTCGGACACGGTGAACACCGGTATCTACGTGATGGAGCCCGAGGTCTTCGACTACGTCGCGGCGGGTGAGTCCGTCGACTGGTCGAGTGACGTGTTCCCGCAGCTGTTGAAGGAGGGGAAGCGGGTCTACGGCTACGTCGCCGAGGGCTACTGGGAGGACGTGGGCACGCACGAGAGCTATGGCAAGGCCCAGGCGGACGTCCTGGAGGGCAAGGTCGACGTCGAGCTGGACGGTTTCGAGATCTCGCCCGGCGTCTGGGTCGCCGAGGGTGCCGAGGTGGACCCGGAGGCGGTGCTCCGCGGGCCGCTCTACATCGGGGACTACGCCAAGGTCGAGGCCGGCGTCGAGCTCCGCGAGCACACCGTGCTGGGCAGCAACGTGGTCGTCAAGCGCGGCGCGTTCCTGCACAAGGCGGTGGTGCACGACAACGTGTACATCGGGCCGCAGAGCAATCTGCGCGGCTGCGTGGTCGGCAAGAACACCGACGTGATGCGGGCCGCGCGGATCGAGGACGGCGCGGTGATCGGGGACGAGTGCCTGGTCGGCGAGGAGTCGATCATCGGGGCGAACGTCCGGGTCTACCCGTTCAAGACCATCGAGGCCGGCGCCGTCGTCAACACCTCGGTGATCTGGGAGTCGCGCGGCCAGGAGCACCTGTTCGGCCTTCGCGGCGTCTCGGGGATCCTGAACGTCGAGATCACGCCGGAGCTGGCCGTCCGGCTGGCGGGCGCCTATGCGACGACCCTCAAGAAGGGGGCGACCGTCACCATTGCGCGTGACCACTCGCGTGGTGCGCGTGCGCTCAAACGGGCGATGATCTCGGGGCTGCAGACCTCGGCGATCGACGTCCGGGACCTGGAGAACGTGCCGATGCCGGTGGCCCGGCAGCACACGGCGCGGGGGAGCGCGGGCGGGATCTTCCTGCGGACCACGCCGGGAGTGCCGGACTCGCTGGACATCCTCTTCTTCGACGAGCGCGGGGCCGACCTGTCCCAGGCCGGGCAGCGCAAGCTCGACCGTGTCTACGCGCGCCAGGAGTACCGGCGGGCCTTCCCCGGTGAGATCGGTGACCTGACCTTCCCGTCCAGCGTCTTCGACTCCTACGCGGGCAACCTGCTGCGGACGGTCGACATCACCGGGGTCCGGGAAGCCGGGCTGAAGGTGGTCGTGGACACCGCGCACGGCAGTGCAGGCCTCGTGCTGCCGAGCATCCTCGGCCGGCTCGGAGTGGAGGCGCTCACCGTCTCCAGCGGGCTCGACGAGGCGCGGCCGACGGAGGACGCGGAGGAGCGACGGGCCGGGCTGGCCAGGCTGGGCGAGCTGGTGGCGTCCTCGCGGGCGGCGTTCGGCGTCCGCTTCGACCCGGTCGGCGAGCGGGTCGCGTTCGTGGACGAGCTCGGTCGGGTGATCGACGACGACCGGGCGCTGCTGGTGCTGCTCGACCTGGTCGCGGCCGAGCGGCGCAGTGGTCAGGTCGCGCTTCCGGTGACCACGACGCGGATCGCCGAGCAGGTCGCCGCGTACCACGGCACCCAGGTCACCTGGACCACGACGACCCCGGACGACCTCGCGAAGGCGGCGTCCGCCGAGAACACCGTGTTCGGCGGCGACGGGCGCGGCGGCTTCGTGGTGCCGGAGTTCAGCGGCGTGCTGGACGGGGCGGCGGCCTTCGTCCGGCTGGTCGGCCTGGTCGCCCGGACCCAGCTCACGCTGAGCCAGATCGACGCGCGGATCCCACAGGCGCACATCCGGCGCCGGGACATCGCGACGCCGTGGGCGGCCAAGGGCATGGTCATGCGCTCGGTGGTGGAGGCGGCGGGCAGCCGGCGCCTGGACACCACGGACGGCGTCCGCGTGGTCGAGGCGGACGGGCGCTGGACGCTGGTACTGCCGGACCCGGCCGAGGCGGTCACCCACCTGTGGGCGGAAGGACCGGATGACGAGGCGACCGAGGCGCTGCTGGACGAATGGGCGGCGGTGGTCGAGAGCGCCGGGCGGTGACGGCCCGCAGCTGAGGACGGAACTGCCCTGATCGGCGGGGCGCACGGCTCGGTCCGTGCGCCCCGCTGTCCGTTTACACCTCATTCGAGGTAATCCGTCACTTTCTGTCGTGTGTCCAGCATGTGTGCAGCTCAGGGGCCGTGCACTGGCCCCTCCTCCGCCATGGGACGATGGTCCGCATGCCAGCGACGCCGACGCCGAGTGCCCCGAACGGGCGGTACAACCGCCCGGACGCCTCGATGTCCCTGCTGACCAACGTGATGGACCACAGCCTGGACGAGGGCTACGCCGAGGCGGCCGCGGCCCGCGGCGGTGCCCGGGACAGCCGGATGCCCGGCACGCTCCAGGGACTCCTCACGCTGGGCGCCGGGCTGGCGCTGGTCGGAGCGGTGGTGACGGTCGGCGCGGTGAACGCGCACAAGGCCGAACCGACGCTCGCCAAGGAACGGGACGCGCTGATCCAGCGGATCAACGACAGCAACACCTCGGCCGACCACCTGCAGAAGCAGGTGCAGGAACTGCGGCGCAAGGTCGACAGCACCCAGCAGCAGGCGCTCGCCTCGGCAGGGGACGGCGACCCGGGCAGTCTGACCGGCACCGTGGGCCTGGGCGAGGTCACCGGGCCGGGCGTCAAGCTGGTCCTGGAGGACGCCGCCGGGACGGGCCTCGGGGGCAACGTCGACCCCCGGGCCGGACAGGGCTTCTCCAACAGCGGACGGCTCCGGGACCACGACCTGCAACTGGTGGTGAACGGCCTCTGGGGCTCCGGGGCCGAGGCCGTGGCGATCAACGGCCAGCGGCTGACCGCGCTGTCCGCGATCCGGGCCGCGGGCGAGGCGGTGCTGGTGGACAACCGGCCGCTGGTGCCGCCGTACTCCATCCAGGCGATCGGGGACGGACCGAAGGTCCTGGCGGCCTTCGAGAACGACATGGCCGGACAGTACCTGCGGCTGCTCCAGGAGAGGTACGGCATCAAGTCGACGCTCTCCACGCAGAAGAGCCTGACGCTGCCGGCGGCGGTGGGCGTCACGCTGCGGACCGCGCAGCCGGTCACGCCCGAACCCTCTCCCAGCGCGACGCCGCCGGGCACCCCGATGCCGACCGGACCGTCCTCGGCGGACCAGGGAACCTCGCAGAGCCCGGGTGCGTCCGTCTCACCATCGGCCTCAACGACCACGTCACCATCCGCGACCAGCGGTGGTCCGACCACCAAGCGGCGTCCGTCCACCGGATCCGCCAAGACCGCGACAGGGACAGGAGCAGCCAGACCGTGATTGCCGTACTGGGTCTCGTGATCGGAGTGGTCGTCGGCCTCTTCGTCCAACCCGAGGTGCCGGACGCCGTCGTGCCCTACCTGCCGATCGCCGTGGTCGCGGCCCTGGACGCGGTGTTCGGAGGTGTCCGGGCGATGCTCGACGGGATATTCAACGACAAGGTGTTCATCGTCTCGTTCCTGTCGAACGTGGTGGTCGCGGCGCTGATCGTCTTCCTCGGCGACCAGCTGGGCGTCGGCTCGCAGCTGTCCACGGGTGTGGTCGTCGTCCTCGGCATCCGCATCTTCTCCAACGCGGCCGCGATCCGGCGCCATGTCTTCCGTGCCTGAGCCGGGCCGCGGGACGGCTGAAGAGAAAACGCCGGAGGCCGTGGAGGTCGAGCCGGCGACCGGGGAGCCGACCGTCGACCCCTCGACCGTCGATTCCTCGATCGTCAAGGAATCGACCCCCGGGGAGTCGACCGCTGAGGAGCCGACTGCCGAGGAGGCGACCGGAAAGGCCGTGGAGGCACCCGAGCCGGGCGCCGGCGGAGCTGCCGAGGAGACGGGCGGGGACGCCGGCCAGGAGAAGTCTGAGGCTGAGGCTGAGCTTGAGGCCGGATCGCTGCCGGAGCCGACGCTCAGGCTCGCCAAGCCGGTCCTGCCGAGGCTCGAGCCGAAGGAGCCGGAGACGACCCCTGGCCCCGGCCCCGGCCCGGGCGCGAAGCCTGCTCCCCTGCCCGCCCCGGCCGTCGAGTCGAAGCCCGCGCCGGAGGCCGAACCCGAGCCGGCGGCGGAGCCGGAGTCCGAGCCCGCTGCGGAGGCCGCCGAGCAGTCGCCCGTCGTGGACCGGAACACCGGTCGACGGCGCCTGAAGGCGGCGCTGTGGCCGCCGAGGCTGTCGCGCGGTCAGCTGGTGGTGGCGCTGCTGCTCTTCTCGCTCGGTCTGGGGCTGGCGATCCAGGTGCGGTCGACCAACGACCACCACAGCCAGCTGCGCGGGGCCCGACAGGAGGACCTGGTCCGGATCCTCGACGAGCTGGACAGCCGCCAACAGCGTCTCCAGCAGGAGAAGGCGGAGCTGGAGCAGTCCCTGGCGAAGCTGGAGAACAGTTCCAACCAGGCCAAGGAGGCCCAGGAACAGACCAGGAAGAAGGTGACGGAGCTCGGTGTTCTGGCCGGTACCGTCAAAGCCACTGGTCCGGGCATCGTCCTCACGGTCGATGACCCCCAAGGGCAGGTGAAGGCAGATATGCTGCTGGACACCCTGCAGGAACTTCGAGCGGCGGGGGCGGAGGCGATTCAGATCAACGATGTGCGCGTGGTGGTCAACACCTACTTCACCGACCAGTCGGGCGGTGGGGTGCAGATCGACGGGAAGAAGGTCTCGCAGCCCTATCGGTTCACCGTCGTGGGGAACCCGCAGGACCTGACGCCCGCGCTGAACATCCCGGGAGGTGTCGTCCGCACGCTGGAGAGCCACCAGGCGCGGGCGACGATCACCCAGCAGCAGAAGGTGGTCGTCGACGCTCTCGTGGACCTGAAGACGCCGCAGTACGCCAAGCCGGCTTCGAAGTGACGAGGCGCTCGGCGAACGGCCCGTCACGGGCGGGCGGCACCCGGTGCGGGGCGCCGTCGTCACGTGGGCGAGACTGGCTCGCGCCAGTACGTTCCGCAGCAACTACCGCCGCACCAACCGTCGGAGTACCACTCCAGCGGGCCCGAGCCGCAACCGGGCTCGTGGCCTGTCCGAGGTTCTCACCCTGCCCCGCGGGCGGGTCTGTCACACGCAAGGGGATTCGCCCGTGAGTTTCTTCTCGAAGTTGTTCGGTCGCAACAAGAGCCGTGACGCGGCCGCCGTCGAGGCGCCCACCGCGCGGCACCGCAGGCCGGAGGACGAGCCCGCCGTGCCGGGCATGCGACCTGCCCCCGAGGCCGCGCCGTACGCCGGACAGCAGTTGTTCCGGGACGGCGGTGCCGCCCAGTACGCGGGGAATCCGGCGGGCCACGGCGCGTCGGTTGACCCTTCCGGCGACCCGCGCATAGGTTTCCCGGCAGGACCCTCAACCTCTGGTGGAGGGTTTGCCCCGGACCCGTACGCCGGGCACAACCCGTCGGGTGTGCCGCGCCAGGAGGCTGTGAACATGGCTGGCCCCACTCCGTGCCCCAGGTGCGGCAACCAGAACCCGGCCGCGGCCCGGTTCTGCTCCAACTGCGGGGCGGCGCTGCGCGGCGGCCTGCTTCCGGAGGGGGCGGCGGAGACCACGTCGACCATCTCCATCTCCGGCCTGGAGTCGTACGACCCCACCACCACGACCGGCACCGGCACCACGCCGGCCCTGTCGGCCGAGGTGCTGTCCGCGATCGACGCGCTGCCGCCGGGCTCGGCCCTGCTGATCGTCCAGCGCGGCCCGAACTCCGGCAGCCGCTTCCTGCTGGACTCGGACGTCACCACGGCGGGGCGCCACCCGCAGGGTGACATCTTCCTGGACGACGTCACGGTCTCGCGCCGCCACGTGGAGTTCCGCCGCACGCCGGCCGGCTTCAGCGTCGCGGACGTGGGCAGCCTGAACGGCACCTACGTGAACCGGGAGCGGATCGACGAGGTGACGCTCAACAACGGCGACGAGGTCCAGATCGGGAAGTACCGGCTGGTGTTCTTCGCCGGCCACAACCGGGGGTACTGAAACCAACGTCGGTAGGAGCCCGAGTGAATACGAATACCCCTTCCTCTTCTCTCGGGGCGGCCACCCCAGCCCTGTCCGGTCCGCAGGCGGAGCGCGGCGGGCGCGGGGTGGTCGCGGGCCCAAGGCAGCCGGTCCGCCCGGACCGGCCTGCCGGGCGGCGGCGCGGCGGTGACGAACTGTTGAGCATCGGCGCGGTGCTGGCCTTCCTCCGCGACGACTTCCCCGAGGTCACCATCTCCAAGATCCGCTTCCTGGAGGCGGAAGGACTGGTCGAGCCGCAGCGTACGCCCTCGGGTTACCGCAAGTTCAGCCCGGCCGACGTCGACCGGCTGGCCTACGTCCTGCGGATGCAGCGGGACCACTACCTCCCGCTGCGGGTGATCCGCGAGCACCTGGACGCCATCGAACGCGGCGAGGCCCCGCCCGCGCTGCCTTCCGCAGCCGACACCCGGCCGGGGCCGGTGGACGAGGCGGACCGGGAACTGACGGCATCCGCCGAGGTCGCGTCCGGGGTCCGGCTGGGGCGCGCCGAACTGCTCGCAGCCGCCGAGGCCGGCGAGCGGGAGCTGGCCGAGTGGGAGGCGTACGGCCTGGTGGCCCCGGGCCCGGACGGCGGGTACGACGGCGAGGCACTGCAGGTGGCGCGGCTGGTCGCGGAGCTCGGCCGGTACGGACTGGAGCCGCGGCACCTGAGGGCCATGAAGGCGGCGGCCGACCGCGAGGTCGCACTGGTGGAGCAGGTGGTGGCGCCGCTGCGCCGGCACCGGAACCCGCAGACCAGGGCCCATGCCGAGGCCACCGCGCGGGAACTCGCGACGCTTTCCGTACGGCTTCACGCGGCCATGGTCCAGGCCGGTCTGCGGACCCGCGGGTAGCCGCCGCGGCGGCCTCCGGGCGGCCGGTGCACCGCGCTGACCAGCGGCGTCGGCCCTGCGCTTTCATATCCGGGACCGGAGCCATAGGGTTGCGTGTGTGAATGAGCTCGACGTCGTGGGTGTCCGAGTGGAGATGCCTTCCAACCAGCCGATCGTGCTGCTGCGGGAGGTCGGGGGAGATCGCTACCTGCCGATCTGGATCGGCCCTGGCGAGGCGACCGCGATCGCCTTCGCCCAGCAGGGCATGACGCCGGTGCGCCCGCTGACGCACGACCTGTTCAAGGACGTCCTGGAGGCGCTCGGCCAGCAGCTCACCGAGGTACGGATCACCGATCTGCGCGAGGGTGTCTTCTACGCCGAGCTGGTGTTCGCCGGCGGGGTCGAGGTGAGCGCCCGGCCGTCCGACGCGATAGCGCTCGCGCTCCGGACCGGCACGCCGATCTACGGGAGCGAGGAGGTGCTCGCCGAGGCGGGCATCGCGATCCCGGACGAGCAGGAGGACGAGGTCGAGAAGTTCCGGGAGTTCCTCGACCAGGTCTCGCCCGAGGACTTCGGCGGCGGCGGTCCGCAGTAGCGCGAAGCAGCGCGGACCGATTGTGGGGCCCGCTCGGCCCGTCGTTTTGCCAAAATTCGTCCATCTACCCACACTAGGGGCACGAAAAACCACTCTCCTGAGTGATGTGGTTTGTCTGACCCGGCGTGGCGATCGTTGACGGGTCATAGGGGACTGCCTACCGTCAGGAGTGGCTGTCCGGGTGGCCGATGCCCGCAGTCGGGTTGCCCGCAGCACGAGTGGACGGAGGCAGGCATGAGCAGCACCGGCGATGACGCGGCCGTGGGAGGCCTGTGCGCCGTGCACGTGCCGCGCGCAGCCCGTACCGTCGCGGACCTCCCCCGGGTGGTGGGCAGGTTCCCGGCCGTGCAGCCGGGTCAGCCGGCCATCGAGCGACTGGCCCCGACCTCCGAACTGGTCGGCTTCCGCGGCCCCACGGCCTGTGCGGCGGCCGGCATCACCTACCGCCAGTTGGACTACTGGGCCCGCACCGGACTGCTGGAGCCCAGCGTCCGGACGGCCTACCCGGCGACCAGCCAGCGGCTCTACAGCTTCCGCGACATCCTGCTGCTCAAGATCGTGAAGCGGCTGCTCGACGCAGGGGTCTCGCTGCAGAACATCCGGGTGGCCGTCGCCCACCTGCAGGCCGCCGAGCAGGCGGACCTGGCCGGGATGACGCTGATGTGCGACGGCGCGACGGTGTACGAATGCGCCACGCCGCAGCAGGTGGTGGACCTGCTGAAGGGCGGTCAGGGGGTGTTCGGCATCGCGGTCGGCGCGGTCTGGCGGGAGCTTGAGCTCGTCGTCGGACGACTGCACGCCGAGCGCACCGACACCGGCGAGACCCTGGTCGGGCACGACCCGGCCGACGAACTGGCGCAGCGGCGCAACCGGGCGGTCTGACTGGTTGTTCGACGGGGCCGCGGGCCGGACGGGGAACCGTTCGGCCCCGCGGCCTCGTCGTGTTGCCTGGTGAAACGAGCGACGGAGGGGCACATGGGGGTCGGCACCGGGATATCGGGGCTGCTGCGGCGCAGAGCCGGACTGCTGCGGACGCGACTGCGGCAGCGGGGGACCCAGCGCAGGGTGTTCCAGGTGGGCACGGTGCTGTGCTCGCTGGCGCTGGCGCCCAGTGCCTGGGTGTGGGTGACCGCGGGGGACCGGGTGGGCACGGTGGAGAGCGCGCCGTCCGCCCCGGTGGCGGTGGTCTTCGGCGCCGGACTGGACCAGGGCAAGCCCTCGCCGTACCTGGAGCACCGCTTGGTCGCGGCGGTGGACCTCTACCGGGAGGGCAAGGTCCGGGCGATCCTCGTGACGGGGGACAACGGGCGGATCGAGTACGACGAGCCCGACGCGATGTTCACGTACCTGACCGGGCACGGGGTGCCGGCGGACCGGGTGGTCCGCGACTACGCGGGCTTCGACACCTGGGACTCCTGCACCCGGGCGCACCGGATCTTCGGGGTGGACCGGGCGGTGCTGGTCAGCCAGGACTTCCACGTCCGGCGGGCGTTGGCGCTCTGCGAGGCGGCGGGCATCCGGTCGTACGCCGTCGGGGTGCCGGAGCTGCACGACGTGACGTGGCTGTACGGCGGGCTTCGGGAGGTCGCCGGGGCGGGCAAGGCGGCGGTCAACGCCTGGCTGCGGCCGGACCCGGAGTTCCTCGGGCCCAAGGAGGACGGCATTCCGAAGGCGCTGGCGCAGGCGGCGAAGAAGTAGCCGACGGCGCCGCCACCGGGCCGCCGGACGCCGGAGCACCGGAAGGGGGCGTCGGCCGGGTTCGTACGCACTGTCGGACCCGTACGCGATGATCGGCGGGTGCGATCACTGCCGAGCATCATCCACCTCGACATGGACGCCTTCTTCGCGGCGGTGGAGCAGGCGGCCAAGCCGAGCCTGCGCGGCAAGCCGGTGATCGTCGGCGGGCTCGGCGGGCGTGGCGTGGTCTCCACGGCCTCGTACGAGGCGCGGAAGTTCGGGGTGCACTCGGCGCTGCCGATGGCGCAGGCACGCCGGCTCTGCCCCAATGCGGCCTTCCTGGCGGGCCGGTTCGAGGCCTACCGGCAGGTCAGCGACACCGTGATGGGCCTGCTGCGCGAGCTGTCGCCGCTGGTGCAGCCGCTCAGCCTGGACGAGGCCTTCGTGGACCTGGAGGCCGGACCGTACGGCCCGGTGCTGGCGGAGGCGGACCACGAGACCGGCGAGCGGCTGGTGCTCGCGCTCGCGGAGGACCTGCGCGCGGACATCCAGCGGCTCACCGGACTGACCGGCTCGGTCGGCGCGGCCGGATCCAAGCTGATGGCCAAGATCGCCTCCGAGCAGGCCAAGCCGGACGGCCTGGTGCTGATCGAACCCGGACAGGAGCGGGCCGTGCTCGGTCCGCTGCCGGTCCGGGCGCTGCCCGGGATCGGGCCGGCCACGGAGCAGGTGCTGCGGCGGGCCGGGCTGAGCACCGTGGCCGATCTCGCCGAGGCGGGGGAGGCGGAACTGGTCCAGCTGCTCGGGCGGGCGCACGGCGCCGGGATCCACCAGATGTCGATAGGGCTCGACGAGCGGCCCGTGGTGGCCGACCAGGACGCCAAGTCCGTCTCGGTGGAGGACACGTACGAGGTGGACCTGGCCGACCGGGAGCGGGTGCTGCGCGAGGTGGAGGCGCTGGCCGCCCGGTGCGTGCGGCGGCTGCGGGCGGCAGGGCGCTCGGGGCGGACGGTGGTGCTCAAGGTCCGGCGGTTCGACTTCTCGACGCTGACCCGCTCGGAAACGCTCGGCGGACCCACCGATGACGAGGCGGTGATCACCGCGACCGCGCGGCGGCTGGCCGAGCAGGTGGACATCACCGGCGGGGTCCGGCTGCTCGGCGTGGGCGTCGCCCAACTCGCGGACTACACCCAGGAGGACCTGTTCGCGCAGGCCCTGCGGGAGGAGGCCGAGGAGCACACCGCAGCGGCCGCCGAGGCCGCCGCCGTGGAGAGCGAGGAGGAGCCGGAGGCCGCCGTGGTGCGGCGCTGGCTGCCCGGGCAGGACGTCCGGCATGCCGAGTTCGGGCCGGGGTGGGTCCAGGGCAGTGGTGTCGGGAGGGTCACCGTACGGTTCGAGACGCCGTGGAGCGGGCCCGGGCGGGTGCGGACCTTCGCGGTGGACGACCCGGCACTCGAACCCTCCCGGCCGCTGCCGCTGCGCCGGGAGGAGGGCGCGACCTCTGCTGAGGGCGCCGGGTCCGGCGGGGACGGCGACGGGTCGGGGGAGGGTGGCTGAGGCGTGAGGGGCTGGGGCGTGAGGGGCGGAGAGACGAAAACGGCCCCACCCGGTGGGGGAGTACCGGGTGGAGCCGTATCACCGTGCCGGAACCCGTACGGTCGTGATGCCCTCGCGACGTACGGAGGACCGGGGCCCCGCGCCCTGTCCCTGAGCGCGGGGGCCGGACGCCTCGTCAGGCGTCGGTCTTGACCAGCTTGTCGCTGGAGTCCTGCGGGACCGGGCCGTCGACGACCGTGGGGAGGGCGTCGGTCTTGGTGGCGCGGATCAGGAACGGGACGACACCGGCGATCACGCAGACCACGGCCGCGGTCCAGAACGCGTGCTTGTAGGCGTCCAGGGTGGGCAGGGAGATCGGGATCTGCGGCGGCAGCTTCATGGTGTCGCCGGTCAGGATGGCGGCCATGACGGCGGTGCCGATCGCGCCACCGACGGTGCGCAGCACGGAGTTCATGCCGTTGGCGATGCCGCTCTGCTCGACCGGGACGGCGCCGTTGATGTAGGCCGGCATCGCGGCGAAGGCGAGGCCGACACCGAGGCCGAAGATGGCCGAGGCGGTGTAGATGTCGCCCTCGTGGCTGTGTCGCAGGGCCAGGTAGGCCATCGAGACGGCGCCGAGGACACCACCGAGGACCAGCGGCAGGCGCGGGCCGCGGCGGGCGATCAGCAGGGCGCCCAGCGGGGCGGCGACCATCGAGCCGATCGCGGACGGCAGCAGCATGACACCCGCGTGCAGCACGGTGGCCGTGAAGCCGTAGTGGGTCAGCTTCTCCGGGGTCTGGGCGAAGTTGCTGATGACCATGAAGGAGCCGTACATGCCGAAGCCGATGAGCAGGCCGGCGGCGTTGGTGAAGGCCACGGCCGGGCGGGACATCATCTTCATGTCGACCAGGGGGTGCGCGACCTTGGTCTCGATGATCCCCCAGATCAGGGCCACGACGGCGGCGATGGCGAACAGGCCGAGGGTCTTGGTCGAGGTCCAGCCCCAGTGGTTGCCCTGGCTGACCGCGACCAGCAGGGCGGAGAGCCAGCCGGCCAGGGTGATCGCGCCGAGCGGGTCGGCGCCGCCCTCCTTGTCGGTGACCGGGTCGGACGGGACGCGGAAGGCGACCAGGGCGATCGCGATCAGGCCGAAGACCAGGCCCATCCAGAAGATCGACTTGTAGTTCCAGTGCTCCAGCAGGACGCCGGTGGCGACCAGGCCGAGGCCGGAACCGACGCCCATCGAGGCGCTGATGGCGGCGACGCCGCCGGTCACCTTCTGCTTGGGCAGCTCGTCGCGGACGATGCTGATCGCCAGCGGCATGACGCCACCGCCGGCGCCCTGCAGGACGCGGGCGACGACCAGCCAGGTGAAGGAGTGGGTGCTGACGGCCAGTGCCGAACCGGCGACCAGGCCCGCCAGCGAGATCAGCAGCATCGGCTTACGGCCCCGGAGGTCGCCGAAGCGGCCCAGGAGGGGAGTCAGCACGGCGGCGGACAGCAGGTTGGCGGTCATCAGCCAGGTGACGCTGGACGCGGTGACGTCCAGTTCCTTGGCCAGCGAGGGCAGGATCGGGACGACCGCGGTCTGCACCACGCTGAACGACAGCATCGCCAGGATGAGGGCCGGCAGGACCCGGGCGCTGCTCTGCTTCTCGGCCGCGGTGGTGGGCTGGGGTGCCTCACTCACGGTTGCTTCCTCCCGTACATAGTGAATGAACTGAAGTAACTGTGCGGGAAATACTTCAGAGTGTCAAATATCGAGTGGTTAAGGTTTGGCAAAGGGGGGAAGGGAGCGCCCCCGCCGGCCCGGACACGCGGAAGGACCCCGGTCGTCCGGCCGGGGTCCTTCGGGTGCGGGGAGGGTCAGACGACGGGCCGCAGGGCTTCCGCGTGGGACATATCCGGGGCCGGGGCGGCGGCCGCCTGGGACGCCGTGTCGTCGTGTACCTCGACGTGCTCGCGGCGGAGTTCGTCCCGGATCACCTCCTCGTCGGTGTACCGCTCGACCACGAGGCGGACGCGCTCGATCGGGGTGAGGTACTTGCGGACCGCCGGGCGCTCCTCACGGAGGGTGACCTCTTCGACGGCCTCGGCGATCTCCTTGTCGCTGAGCGCGGTGCGCTCGGCGTCGCTGACCGGCACCCGCTCGACCCGGACCCTTTCGCGGACCACCGGGACGCGGCGCTCGATCTGCTCGGTCGTCACGTACTTGCGCAGCTTCGCGGTGCCCACGGTGTGCCACTCGGTGGTGATGTCCAGCCGCTCCTCGTGGCAGGTGATCTCGACCGGGCCGGTGGGGGCGGACGGGGCCGTACCCGGGGCGGGAGAAGGGCTGCTCGCCGCCGGGGCCTGGTGGAACCTCGGCTCCGTCGCGGGCGTGGGCGCGAGGGCCGTGGTGACGGGTGCAGGGGTGCTGACGGTCTGCACTGGGGCCTCCGTGGCGGTGCTGGGGCTGTGGTTGACGGGGGCGACCGTGGTGGCCGGGCCGGGCTCGTGGGAGCGGAAGGCGAGTGGCTTGGCGGTGGTCGTGGCCGCCGCGGCGGTGCCGAAGTCGAGGTCGGGCTGGGCGGCCCGGCCGCCGTCCTCGTCGGCCCCGTGCCCGTCCACCGAGGTGTCGAGGCCGTAGTAGCGGTAGAGCTGGAGCTCCTGGGCGGGGGACAGGTGCTGGCCGACGCCGAAGTCCGGCGACTCCTTCACCAGCGACTTGTCGTACGGCACCCGGAGCTCGTCGCCGGAGAACTCGCTCGTGGTGAGCGGGACGAAGGCGTCCCGGCCGAAGATGCCGGTCCGGACGGCGGCCCACTCGGGCCGACCGGTGGCGTCGTCCAGGTACACCTCGTCGACCGTGCCGATCTTGTCTCCGCTGCGGTCGACCGCCTTGTGGCCGATGAGATCCCGGGGGTCGATGTCGGTCTGCACTCTTTCCTCCAGTGCGCTGGGCCTGCGGAATTCCCGCAGGAAAGGCGGCCGGAGCACCCTTGTCGTCCCGCCACTTCACACCAAAAGCCATGAATCGGACGGGCGCGACCCGAGTGCGCCGGAC
Source organism: Streptomyces sp. NRRL S-350 (assembly GCF_000719705.1). Lineage (GTDB taxonomy): Bacteria > Actinomycetota > Actinomycetes > Streptomycetales > Streptomycetaceae > Kitasatospora. The sequence goes on from NZ_JOHO01000041.1 coordinate 15,080, forward strand.
GGGCTGGGAGCTGCGCCGTCCGGGGGACGCGCGTAGACCGGAGGTGACGCGACGCACCCGTGATCGGAAGGCCTCCCGCTGGTACCCTGGGCGGCGACCGCAGAGCCCGCTCGGGAGAGTCTCCGATTGCGAAAAGCGCTGGTCGGGGCGCCGAAGGAGCAACTCCTCCCCGGAATCTCTCAGGCATCCGTACCGTGTGGGGTAGGTCACTCTGGAAAGCAGGGCAGGACCGTCGGCATGGGAGCCGGCGATCACCACCCTCACCGACGGTGCAAGCCGACGGCGCGCCGACCGCGCACCGTGCGGGCGAAGCTCTCAGGTCCCGATGACAGAGGGGGAGGCCTGTCGGGTTCGTCCGCCAGGGCCGATCCGCTGTCCGCAGCGGGAAGGCCGGCCGGCGTGCGTACCCCCGCCGGTCCGTGACCAGGAGGCCTCGACCACCATGAACGCCCAGCCGAACGCGGGACGCCCCACCGGCGCCTCGACCCTCACCGAGCTTGAGCTGGCCAGCCCCTTCGAGAACCGCCACATCGGCCCCGACGCCCCCGCGCAGGAGAAGATGCTGGCGTCCGTCGGCTACGGCTCGCTGGACGAGCTCGCCGTCACCGCCGTGCCCGAGGCGATCCGCTCCATCACCGGCCTGGACCTGCCCGCCGGCCGGACCGAGGCCCAGGTCCTCGCCGAGCTGCGCGAGCTGGCCGGCCGCAACCAGGTGCTCCAGCCGATGATCGGCCTGGGCTACTACGGCACCTTCACCCCGCCGGTGATCCTGCGCAACGTCATGGAGAACCCGGCCTGGTACACCGCCTACACGCCGTACCAGCCGGAGATCTCGCAGGGCCGCCTGGAGGCGCTGCTCAACTTCCAGACCCTCGTCTCCGACCTGACCGGCCTGCCGACCTCCGGCTCCTCGCTGCTCGACGAGAGCACCGCGGCCGCCGAGGCGATGGCGCTGGCCCGCCGCGTCACCAAGGTCAAGGGCGGCGTCTTCCTGGTCGACGCCGAGACCCTGCCGCAGACCGTCGCGGTGATCAACACCCGTGCCGTGCCGACCGGCGTCGAGGTCGTCGTCGCCGACCTCTCCGAGGGCATCCCGGCGGAGATCGCCGAGCGCGGCGTCTTCGGTGTGCTGCTGCAGTACCCGGGCGCCACCGGCGTGGTCCGCGACCTCGCCCCGGTGATCGAGCAGGCGCACGGCCTGGGCGCCGTCGTCGCCGTCGCCGCCGACCTGCTGGCGCTCACCCTGCTCAAGTCCCCGGGCTCGCTGGGCGCCGACATCGCCTGCGGCACCTCGCAGCGCTTCGGCGTGCCGATGGGCTTCGGCGGTCCGCACGCCGGCTACCTCTCGGTGCGCGCCGAGTACGCCCGCTCGCTGCCCGGCCGCCTCGTCGGCGTCTCCGTCGACGCCGACGGCACCCGCGCCTACCGCCTGGCGCTGCAGACCCGTGAGCAGCACATCCGCCGCGAGAAGGCCACCAGCAACATCTGCACCGCCCAGGTGCTGCTCGCCGTCATGGCCTCGATGTACGCCGTGTACCACGGCCCGGACGGCCTGGCCGACATCGCGCGTCGCACCCACCGCTACGCCGCCGCCCTCGCCGAGGGCCTGCGGGCCGGCGGCGTCGAGCTGCTGCACGGCGAGTTCTTCGACACCGTCACCGCCGTCGTCCCGGGCCGCGCCGCCGAGATCGCCGCCGCCGCCCGCGCCAACGGCATCAACGTGTACCAGGACGGCGAGGACCGGATCGCGGTCTCCACCGACGAGACCACCACCCGTGAGCACCTGGCCGGCGTCTGGGCCGCGTTCGGCGTGCCGGCGGTCGAGGTGGCCGAGGACGCCGACGCGCTGCCCGCCGCCCTGCTGCGCGAGGACGAGTACCTCACCCACCCCGTCTTCCACAGCCACCGCTCGGAGACCGCCATGCTGCGCTACCTGCGCCGCCTGTCGGACCGGGACTACGCGCTGGACCGCGGCATGATCCCGCTCGGCTCCTGCACCATGAAGCTCAACGCGACCACCGAGATGGAGGCCGTGACCTGGCCGGAGTTCGGCCAGCTGCACCCCTTCGCGCCGATCGAGCAGGCCCAGGGCTACCTGACCCTGATCCGCCAGCTGGAGCAGCAGCTGGTCGAGGTCACCGGCTACGACGCCGTCTCGATCCAGCCGAACGCGGGCTCGCAGGGCGAGCTGGCCGGCCTGCTGGCCGTCCGGGCCTACCACCAGGGCAACGGCGACACCCAGCGCGACGTCTGCCTGATCCCGTCCTCCGCGCACGGCACCAACGCCGCCTCCGCGGTGATGGCCGGCATGCGCGTGGTCGTGGTGAAGACCCTGGTCGACGGCGACGTGGACGTCGAGGACCTGAAGGCCAAGATCGAGCAGCACCGCGACAACCTGTCGGTGCTGATGGTCACCTACCCGTCGACCCACGGCGTCTACGAGACCCAGATCACCGAGATCTGCGCCCTGGTGCACGAGGCCGGCGGCCAGGTGTACGTGGACGGTGCCAACCTGAACGCGCTGGTCGGCCTCGCCAAGCCGGGCAAGTTCGGCGCGGACGTCTCGCACCTCAACCTGCACAAGACCTTCTGCATCCCGCACGGCGGCGGCGGCCCGGGCGTCGGCCCGGTCGCGGTGCGCGCCCACCTGGCGCCGTACCTGCCGAACCACCCGCTGCAGCCGGAGGCCGGCCCGGCCACCGGCGTCGGTCCGATCTCGGCCGCGCCGTGGGGCTCGGCGGCGATCCTGCCGATCTCGTGGGCGTACGTCCGGCTGATGGGCGGCGAGGGCCTCAAGCGCGCGACCCAGGTCGCGGTGCTGAACGCCAACTACATCGCCAAGCGCCTGGCGCCGCACTTCCCGGTGCTCTACACGGGCCCGGGCGGGCTGGTCGCGCACGAGTGCATCATCGACCTGCGTCCGCTGACCAAGGAGACGGGCGTGACGGTGGACGACATCGCCAAGCGCCTGATCGACTACGGCTTCCACGCGCCGACGATGTCCTTCCCGGTGGCCGGCACGCTGATGATCGAGCCGACCGAGTCCGAGGACCTGCACGAGATCGACCGGTTCTGCGACGCGATGATCGCCATCCGGGCCGAGATCGACAAGGTCGGCTCGGGTGAGTGGGCGGCCGACGACAACCCGCTGCGCAACGCCCCGCACACCGCCGCCGAGCTGGCCGGCGACTGGGCGCACGGCTACTCGCGGCAGGAGGCCGTCTTCCCGGCGGGCGTGAACCCGGCGGACAAGTACTGGCCGCCGGTGAGCCGGATCGACGGCGCGTACGGCGACCGCAACCTGGTCTGCTCCTGCCCGCCGCTGGACGAGTACGGCGTCTGACGGACTCCGGGCCACGACGGGCCCGGGCGCACGAACGCGGGGCCCCGGCGGATCGATCCGCCGGGGCCCCGCCCGTTGTGCGCCGTTGCGGCGGCTGCCCCCGCCGTGCGGCCGGACCGGTCGGTCAGGCCGCGTGGGCGACGGGGCGGCGCGGGGCGATCACCCGGCCGTCGGGCAGCAGTTCGCCGGTGTCCTCGAACATCACGACGCCGTTGCAGAGCAGGCTCCAGCCCTGCTCCGGGTGGCAGGCCACCGACACGGCCGCCTCGCGGTCCTCGGACTCGGCCGACGGGCACTCAGGACGGTGCTGGCACATACGCGTACCCTCGCTTCGCTCTGCGATCCTCCCCGTGGTGCGGTCGCCGGAGGTCGGGCTGCCCGGGAACCGCCGCGGTAGTCGGATCCTGTCCGCACGTCGGTCAGGTGTTGACCGGCGCTCAAGTGGGTAGGACAGGTGGTCCTTCCACGCTGGTTCCCAGTGTCGGCGTCTGGGGACGCGCGCGCAGGGATTTGGTGACATGCGCCACAACTCCCGGGCAGAGATCACCCGTTCAGGTGGGGCGGGGAAGAAAAGGCGCACCGGTGGGTCAGCCCGGGCCTGGCCCGATCAGGCCATGGCGAATGGCCCGTCCGGGCGGTGCCGTTCGGGTGATGCGCACCCGGGCCGCGGACGCGGCCGCGCCGAAGGGCCGCCGGGCGGGTGGCCCGGCGGCCCTTACGACTGCGGGCGGCTCAGGCGGAGCCGAGCAGCAGCGGCCTGGCGAGCGGGGTACGGGCGAGCAGCGGCAGTAGCTCCGCGGCCGGGTGGGCGCGGTGCGCGGTGACGCCGAGCGGGGCCGGGGCGAGCGGGATCAGCAGGTCGGAGTCCGGTCCTGTGTCGGGATTGTGCAGCCAGAGCGCCGTCGCGTACTGGCCGGGGAAGGTCAGCAGGCGGGGCTGTCGGCGGACCCGGGAGCCCTGGGCGAGCTGCCGGGCCTCGCGCAATGCCCGGACCGTCGAGTCGAGGTAGGGGCCGGCGGTGAAGTGCGAGAAGGTGTGGCCCTCGACGCTCTGCACCACCTCGGCGGCGGCGGCGACGTCGGAGCCGTCCTTGATCAGGAAGCGCCAGCCGGTGCGGCGGGCGGCGGAGAGGTCGGGGCGTGGGCCGTCCAGGACGTGCACCGCGAGCGGGTGCGCGGGGAGCAGGCGGCCGACGGGATGACGCAGCGCTGCGGCGGCGGGCTGGCGCAGGGCGGTCTCCGAGTCGAGTGCGCCCAGGAGCGCGCGCAGGGCGCTCGGTGGGGGCTGGGGGGTCTGCAGAGTCATGGCGGGGTCCGCCTCTCCAAGCGAGATCGGCGTGCGAGTGCGGCATACCGGCGTGGCGCGGCGCGTCCTCGGTGACGGGGGCCTGGCCGTGTCCGGTTGTGCAGGATCGCGGTGCCGGCGCGGGCCCCGCCGTCGACGAGGGGCTTCGAGGCGGGAGCGGACCGGCCGGAGCGCTGTGCGAATTCCGTCGAACGGATGCGCAGGGTGACCTGTTTATCACAGGCGGTGGCGCCGAGCAAGTCTGCAGTTCCACTGATTCTCCGTCAGTTCCCTTGCATTACAAGCCATTCCGAGTGATCGGGTATCGATCTTCGAGGTGGGCATGATGCTGGCACGGTCGGTCGGCCGGGTGGCTCGACGGGGTGGCTCAGTCAGGAGGAGGGGACCGTGGGCGAGAAAGTCGTGGCGACTCGGGCGGATCTGGCGGACCGGCAGCTGTACCGGCGCAAGCTCCAGACCTGTCTCGACGTGCTGGGACGGATGCTGCGGGAGGACCGCTTCGACCGGCCGCGGGCGGTGATGGGACTGGAGATCGAGCTCAACCTGGCCGACGAACAGGGCCTGCCGGCCCTGAACAACGCGCAGGTGCTGAGCTCGATCGGCTCCAGCGACTTCCAGACCGAGCTGGGCAAGTTCAACATCGAGGTGAACATCACACCCCACCGGCTCGGCGGGCACGTCTTCGAAGAACTGCGCGAGGAGATCGACACCGGGCTGCGCTACGCCGACCGGCGGGCCGCCGAGGCCGGGGCACGGATCGTCATGGTGGGCATCCTGCCGACCCTCGAGCACGCCCACACCGGGCTCGACTCGATGAGCCACAACCAGCGGTACACCCTGCTCAGCGACCAGATCCTGGCCGCCCGGGGAGAGGAGATCGCGCTGGACATCGAGGGCGTCGAACATCTCCAGTTGGAATCCGTCACCATGGTCGCCGAGGCCGCCGCCACCTCGCTGCAACTGCACCTCCAGGTGACCCCGGAGCGCTTCTCCTCGGTCTGGAACGCCGCCCAGGCACTCTGCGGGCCGCAGCTCGCACTCGGCGCGAACTCCCCCTTCCTGTTCGGCCGGGAGCTGTGGCGGGAGACCCGCCCGGTGCTCTTCCAGCAGGCCTGCGACACCCGTTCGGCGGAGCTCAAGGCCCAGGGCGTGCGCCCGATCACCTGGTTCGGCGAGCGCTGGGTGGACTCGGTGTACGACCTGTTCGAGGAGAACCTGCGGTACTTCCCGGCGCTGCTGCCGATCTGCGACGACGAGGACCCGCTCAAGGTGCTGGCCTCCGGCGGCGCGCCCAAGCTCGCCGAGATGCGGCTGCACAACGGCACCATCTACCGCTGGAACCGGCCGATCTACGACGTCTCCGGCGGCGTCGCGCACCTGCGGGTGGAGAACCGCGCGCTGCCGGCCGGCCCGACCGTGGCCGACACGCTGGCCAACGCCGCCTTCTACTACGGGCTGGTGCGGGTGCTCGCCGAACAGCCCCGGCCGATCTGGACGAGGCTGCCGTTCGAGCGTGCCGACGAGAACTTCCGGCAGGGCGCCCGCTACGGCATCGACGCCGTCCTCCAGTGGCCCCGCCCCGGCCGGGCCGGGCGCGGCGGCGGACTGCAGACGGTCTCCGCCGTGGACCTGGTGCTGGGCGAGCTGCTGCCGCTGGCCTACCAGGGCCTCGACGAGTGGGGCGTGGAACCCGCCGACCGGGACCGCTACCTGGGCATCATCGAGCAGCGCTGCCTGCGCCGCACCAACGGCGCGGCCTGGCAGAGCGCGACCTTCCACCGGCTGCGCGAGCAGTACGGGATGGACCGGCCGGCCGCGCTCGCGGCGATGACCCGGCGCTACGCCGAGCACATGCGCACCGGAGAGCCGGTGCACACCTGGCCGGTCGGCTAGCCGGGCCGCTGTGTCAGGATGATCGCCCCGGCGGTCGGCCGACGGCCGGAACGACCGCCCGCCCGCTGGAGCCCCCGTGACCACCGTTCCGACCTCGCCGGAGACCGACCAGCCCACCCGCCGCCTACTCGGCGCGGAACTGCTGATCGTCCTCGGCCTGTCGCTCGGCGCAAGCGGGATCAGCGCGCTGATCAGCTTCGCGGGCTCGCTCACCGAACCGCTCGCGCTCGGCCGGCAGGTCGCCATGCTGAACGGCTCGCGGGCGCCCGGGCGGCCCTGGCTGGACCTGGTGTGGCAGCTGTACTACATCGGGCGCGGCTTGATGCCGGTGGTGCTGGTCGGCTACCTGCTGGTGCGCGAGGGCGTCTCGCTGCGGGTCCTGGGCTTCGACCTCGGGCAGAAGCTGCGGGACCTCGGCCGGGGCGCCGCCGTCGCCGCCGCGATCGGCGGGACGGGGCTGGCGCTGTACCTGGCCTCGCAGGCGGCCGGGTACAACCTGACGGTGGCGCCGTCCGGGCTGCCGGACGTCTGGTGGCGGGTGCCGGTGCTGGTGCTGTCCGCCTGGCAGAACGCCATCCTGGAGGAGGTCGTCGTCCTCGGCTACCTGCTGCGCCGGCTGGGGCAGTCGGGGTGGTCCTGGCCGGCGGCGGTGGTGGCCGGCTCGGTGCTGCGCGGTTCGTACCACCTGTACCAGGGGGTCGGCGGGCTGGTCGGCAACACGGTGATGGGGGTGGTGTTCTGCCTGCTCTACCGGCGGTGGGGCCGGGTGATGCCGCTGGTGGCGGCGCACGCGCTGATCGACACGGTGGCCTTCGTCGGATACGCGCTGCTCGCGGGCCACGTCAGTTGGCTGCCGACCCCCTGAGCGCGGACCGCCCGGACGGGAGCGCCTGGCCGCGCGGCGGGCGGGCGAGCAGCCGGTCGACGTGCCGGCGCTCCAGGCCCTGGCCGGGATCGATCGGCAGCAGGAGGCGGTCGCGGCGCCAGAGCGACGTCCGGACGAGCCGGCCGGGGATGACGTCGTCCACCCAGGCGAACGGGCGCCCGTCGGCGTAGCGCAGCAGCGGGGCCCATTTGGCGGCGGAGAACAGCTCCATCAACGGGACGCGAGGGTCTCCGGGCTGCGGGACGTAGCCGGTGAACCGCACCACCGGGAGCGGGTCCAGGCCGATCGCCGGGGCGATGTGGGTGTTGGCGTGCTCCTCCCAGGTGGTGGCCCAGACCAGGTCGTACGTCCCGGAGAGCTCGCGCAGCCACCTGCCGTGCCGGGCGGAGAGCAGGACGGAGTAGCCGAACAGGGTGTGGGTGTCGAACCCGGCGTCCGGATGGGGACAGACCGGGTTGAGCACCCCGTCGACGTCCAGGAACAGCAGTGGCTTCGGCACCGGTGGCCCCCCAAAGGCGGTGGTGTGTGCTGTCTCTTCGGACGAACCACCCGTACCGCTGGTTGCGCTGCGGCGGGCGCACGCGGGGCGCACAGGGCGCTCACGGGGCGGACGGCGGCGCGATGACGTGCACCGGTGCGTCGGTGGTGCTCCTTCGGCTCGGTCAGGCCGGACAGGGCACCGTCAGCCGAGGTGGCCCCGGAGGAAGGTGAGGGTGCGGCGCCAGGCGATCCGGGCCTGCAGGGGGTCGTAGGTGCCGAGCAGGTTCTCGTCGTTCATGAAGGCGTGCCCGGCCGGGTAGAAGTGGATCTCGGGACGGACGTCCGTGGCCTCGCCGATCCGGATCGCCGCCTCGTCCACGGCGGCCATCGGGATCGAGCGGTCCGACTCGCCGAAGTGGCCGAGGACGTGGGCCGTCAGCCCGCGGTAGTCGAAGTCCGGGTCGGGCGGGAGGCCGTAGAAGGGCACCGCGGCGGCCACCTTGTCGCCGGCCCGGGCGGCCAGCAGCAGGGCGAAGCCGCCGCCCATGCAGAAGCCGACCGTGCCGACGGCGTCGCCGACCACGCCGTCCAGTGCGAGCAGGTGGTCGACCGCCCCGGAGAGGTCCTCGACGGCCTGCCCGACCGGGAGCTCGCGCTTGAGCCGCGCGGCCTCGGCCCGGTCGTGGGTGGTGGCGCCGCCGAACAGGTCGGGAGCAAGGACGGTGAAGCCCTCGGCGGCGAAGCGGTCGGCCATGGTGGCGACGTGCGAGGTGAGCCCCCACCACTCCTGCACCACCACCAGGCCCGGCCCCGCGCCCTGCGGCGGGCGGGCCAGGTACCCGTGCGCGGTACGGCCGTTGCTCGGGAAGGTGACGTTCTGCCGGGAGCCGCCCTGGTCAGGCATGGCTTCCTCTCGATGGGTCGGGCCGCGTGCGGCGGGGTTCGGTCGGGCGTCCCGGTCAGCCCATCTCCTCCAGTGCGCGGCCCTTGGTCTCCCTGATGCAGAAGGCCACGAACGGGATGGACAGCAGCGCGAAGGCCGCGTAGATGGCGTACGTCGCCGAGAGGTTCCAGTCGGCGAGGTCCGGGAAGCTGACGGTGATCGCCCAGTTGGCGATCCACTGGGCCGAGGCGGCGACCGACAGGGCCAGCGCGCGGATCCGGTTGGGGAACATCTCGCCGAGCAGGACCCAGACCACGACGCCCCAGGAGAAGGCGAAGCAGAGCACGAAGACGTGCGCGGCGACCAGGGCGACCGTGGCGTGGGTGTTGTCCAGGGTGGCGGTGTCGCCGGTGCCGTTGCGGTAGGAGAACGCCCAGGCGGCGGTGCCGAGCGCGGCCGCCATGCCGGCCGATCCGGCCAGGGCGAGCGGCTTGCGGCCGATCCGGTCCACCAGGGTCATCGCGATCACCGTGCCGATCACGTTGATGATCGAGGTGGAGAGGCTGATCAGCAGGGAGTTGGACTCGTTGATGCCGACCGACTGCCAGAGCAGGGACGAGTAGTAGAAGATCACGTTGATGCCGACGAACTGCTGGAACACCGAGGCGCCGATGCCCACCCAGACGATCGGCAGCAGGCCGAAGCGGCCGCCGAGCAGGTCCTTGAGCCGGGGCTTGCGCGAGGACTCCAGCACGGCGCGGATCTCCGCCACCCGGAGGTCCAGGTCCACGCCCTCGCCCTCCACCTCGACCAGCACCCGGCGGGCCTGCGCCTCGCGGTGGTCGGCGATCAGGAAGCGCGGCGACTCCGGGATGGAGAGCGCCATCAGCCCGTACACCAGGGCGGGGACGGTCTCGACGCCGAGCATCCACTGCCACGCCTGGATGCCGCCGAGGTGGTTGGTGGACTCGCCGCCCGCGGCCTGGTTGAGCGCGTAGTTGGCGAGCTGGGAGACGGTGATGCCGAGCACGATCGCCATCTGCTGGAAGGACGCGAGCCGCCCGCGGTAGGCGGTCGGCGCGACCTCGGCGATGTAGGTGGGTGCGATCACCGAGGCGATGCCGATCGCGATGCCGCCGATCACCCGCCAGACCGCGAGGACCTCGATGTTCGGCGGGAACATCGAGCCGATGCCGCTGGCCGCGAACAGGACGGCGGCCAGCAGCATCGTGCGCACCCGGCCGAAGTGGTCGGCGAGCCGGCCGGCGACCACCGCCCCGGCCGCCGAGCCGAGCAGCGCGATGGCCACCACGAAGGCCGTGGTGCCGTGGCCCACCCCGAAGTGCTTCTGGATGCCCGTCACCGCGCCGTTGATCACGGCGCTGTCGTAGCCGAACAGGAAGCCGCCCATGGCGGCGGCCGCCGAGATGAACACCACATGGCCCAGGTGGGCCTCGCCGGACGCCTGTTGGCTGCTGACTGAGGACACATGTGCTCCCGGGGGTGGACGGGCCCGCTCTGGCGCCGAGTGGGCAGGGCTCGTCTCACATTCGAGCAGCGCCGGGGCCGACCTGCCCGTGTTGAGGGCCGATCGGGTGACGCGGAGTCAGCCGGCCGCGGTCGGGGTGGCGGTGCCGGGTGCGGCCGCGCTCGGGGCGGTGGTGCCGGGCCCGGCGGTGCGCCGGCGGTGGCGGCGGAGCAACTGGGTGCGCGCGGCGGCGTACTGGTCGCGGCCGCGCCCGCGGCCGTCGGCGCGCTCGGCGAGTCGGTCGGCGATCCCGAACTGTGCCTCGGCGGGCTTCTTGTCGTCGTACTTGAACTTGGCCCGCACCTCGTTCACGGTCAGCCGGAGCCCGCGCAGACCGGGCAGCTGACGGGCCAGCTCGCCGACGCCCGGCATCACGCGGACCTCGGGAGTCTCCGGCTGGAAGTGCGCGAGCTGGCGGTTGAGGATCTCGGCCTTGCCGGCGGCGGACTCCACGACCTCGGCGGTGCAGTGGAAGTGGACGGAGGCGTAGTAGCTGGTGGGCGTGCCCGGTGCGCCGCGCCAGTGGCCGGGGGCGAAGGCGTAGCCGTCGGTGACCGCGAGGGTGACCTGCGGGTCGGCCCGGACGGCGGCCAGCAGCGGGTTGGGCGCGGCGAGGTGGAGCAGGACCTCGCCGCGCTCGGCGTCCAGCAGGAAGTGCGTCGGGACGAGTACCGGGCCCTCGCCGGGGCCGCCGTTGGCGGCGAGCAGGCCGAAGTCGCGGCCTTCGGCCAGCCAGGCGCGCCACTCGTCCTCGTCGCCGCGGTCCCATGACCTGATCAGCATCGGTGCGCTCCTCGTCAGTGGGGGTAGCCGCGCAGGTGCGCGGGGAGCGGGACGGTGGTGCCGGGGTGCGGCAGGGGGGTGCCGTGCACGGTGGTGACCGGGATCAGGCCGGACCAGTGCGGCAGGTCGACGTCCTCCGGCTCGTCCTCGGCGTTGTCGGCGCGGGTCTTGGCCGAGACCTCGTCCAGCTCCAGCCGGATGACGGCGGTGGCGGCGAGTTCCTTGGCGTTGGCCGGTCGGACCTCGGCGGAGCGGCCGGGTACCGCGTGGTCGACCAGGGCCGCCAGCGCGATGTCCAGCTCCTCGGGGTCGGTGACCTGGTGGGCGGTGCCGTGGGCGACGACCGAGCGGAAGTTCACCGAGTGGTTGAACGCGGACTTGGTCAGCACCAGCGCGTCGACCTGGGTGACGGTGACGCAGACCGGCATGCCCTCCGCGCCGGAGGCGGCGCGCAGCGGGCGGCTGCCGGTGGAGCCGTGGACGTAGAGCCGGCTGCCGACCCGGGCGTAGATCGTCGGCAGGACGACGGGGGCGCCGTCGGCGACGAAGCCGAGGTGGCAGATGTAGGCGCTGTCGAGGATGGCGTGGATCGCCTCCTGCTCCCAGGTGGCCCGGTCCTTGTAGCGGGTGGGGGTGGTCCTGGGGGTGCGGGAGTAGGTCGGCGAGCCTTCCGGGGTGTCTGACATGACATCCTCTATGTACTAGTGCATAATTATGTTTGTGCTAGGAGACTATCCGCTGACCGGGCGACGCGCCAGCGAAATCGCGGCGCACATCGAACAGGGCGTGAGCAGCGGAATGCTCGCCCCCGGAACCGCGCTGCCCCCGCTGCGCGACCTCGCCGCCGAACTGGGCGTCAACCCCAACACCGTCGCCGCCGCCTACCGCCTGCTCCGCGACCGCGGCGTCATCGAGACGGCCGGCCGCAAGGGCAGCCGGATCCTCCCCAGGCCCGCGCTCACCCCGCGCGACCAGATCCGCATCCCCGTCCCCCCGCACGCCCGGGACCTGTCGGCCGGCAACCCCGATCCGGCGCTGCTGCCCGACCTCGGCCCCGCCCTCGCGGCCGCCGCCGAGGCCGCCCGCGCCGAGCCCGTGCTCTACGGGCACCCGGCCGTCGACCCCGGGCTGCTCGCGCTCGCCCGCGCCTCCTTCGAGGCCGACGGCCTGCCCGGCGGCCCGGTCGCCGTCGCCTCCGGCTCGCTCGACACCATCGAGCGCATCCTCGGCGCCCGGCTGCGCCCCGGGGACGCCGTGGCCGTCGAGGACCCCGGCTGGGGCAGCCTGCTCGACCTGCTGCCCGCGATGGGCCTGAAGCAGGTGCCCGTCCGGCTGGACGACGAGGGCCCGCTGCCGGACGCGCTCGCCACGGCGCTGGCCGAGGGCGTCCGGGCGGTGGTGGTCACCAGCCGGGCGCAGAACCCGACCGGTGCGGCGCTCACCGCGCGGCGGGCCGAGGCGCTGAAGGCCGTGCTGGCCGGGCACCCCGAGGTGCTGCTGATCGAGGACGACCACGGGCACGGCATGGTCGACCAGCCCTACCACTCGCTGGTCGGGGCCGGTGTCCGGCACTGGGCGGTGGTGCGGTCGGCGGCCAAGGCGTACGGGCCGGACCTGCGGCTCTCGGTGGCCGTCGGCGACGCGGAGACGATCGGCCGGGTGACCGGCCGGCTGCGGCTGGGCGCGGGCTGGGTCAGCCACCTGCTGCAGCGCACCGTCGCCGAGCTGTGGCGCGGCGACGCGGCGCCGGTCGCGCGGGTGGCGGCCGCCTACCGGGCCCGGCGCGACGCACTGCTGGGCGAGCTGGCGGCGCGCGGGATCGAGGCGCACGGGGAGAGCGGGCTGAACGTCTGGGTGCCGGTGCCGGACGAGACCTCGGCGCTGGCGGCGCTGGTGCAGCGCGGCTGGGTCGTGGCGCCCGGCGCGCGGTACCGGATCCAGTCGCCGCCCGGGCTGCGGATCACCACGGCGCAGCTGGAGGCGGCGCAGGCGCGGGAGCTGGCACAGGACCTGGCGGCAGTGCTGGGGGCGGGCGGAACGGGGTCGCGGCTGGTCTGAACCCGACGGTAACGAAGTGGAAACCTGCTGCAGGTACCTAGCGGTAACAAGCGCGGGCATGTCATCTTCTTCGCGCCACCGGCCGGCGGCCCACCCTCACTTACGCGTCTTCCCGTTCCCCACACCACGGGGAGACCGAGCCGCAGGAGTTCCGCCGTGCCCGAAAACCGTTCGAGCATCACCCGCAGCGCGCCTCCACTCGGCCGACGGCTGCTCACCGCAGCCGCCGCCCTCCCCCTGGCCGTAGCGGGCCTGGCCGTCGCCGCGCCGACGCACGCCGCGGCCGCCGTGCCCGCGGGGCCCACCGCCAGCGTCACCCTCGGCGACAGCTACATCTCCGGCGAGGCCGGCCGCTGGAAGGGCAACGCGGCCGGCACCAGCGGCAGCCGCAACGGCACCGACCGGGCCTGGACCGGCAGTTCGTACGACCCCTCGCGGGTCTACGGCGCCACCGCCGCGAGCGGCTGCGACCGCTCGGACGTCGCCGAGGTGCTCAGCGCCTCGACCGGCGCCCAGAACGAGATCGACCTGGCCTGCTCGGGCGCCGTCACCGCGAACGTCTTCCGCGCCGCCAACGGCGGCCAGGCGTACAAGGGCGAGGCCCCGCAGGCCGACCAACTCGCCACCGTGGCACGGCAGAACAACGTCAAGCTGATCACCCTGTCGATCGGCGGCAACGACCTGGGCTTCGCGGACGTCATCTCCAGCTGCGTGCAGGACTACCTGATCTGGTACTCGTACTGCCACGACTCCGCGCAGTCCTCGATCGACTCGAAGATGCCCACGGCGATGGCCGGCGTCGGCAAGGCGATCGACGAGATCCGCGCGGTCATGGCCGACGCCGGCTACGGGCGGTCCGACTACCGCCTGGTGCTGCAGTCCTACCCGTCGCCGATCCCGCGCAGCGCCGAGATGCGGTACCCGGAGAGCGGCTGGACCCGCTCCGGCACCGGAGGCTGCCCGTTCTGGGACGGGGACGCCGACTGGGCCCGCGACACGATGGTGCCGCAGATCTCCCAGGCGCTGGCGGGCGTCGCCGCGTCCAAGGGCGCGCAGTTCCTGGACCTGTCGGACATGCTGCAGGGCCGGGAGGTGTGCTCGACGGCCACCAGCCAGCCGACCGCGAGCTCCGGCCCGTCCGCGACCACCAGCGAGTGGGCGCGGTTCCTGGACGGCGGGCTCAACGCCACGCAGGGTGCGCTGCAGGAGTCGATGCACCCCGACTACTACGGCCAGCAGGCGGTCGGGCGCTGCCTGACGCTGCTGTGGGGCCGGCCGAGCGGCGACTACGCCTGCCACAACACGGCTGGGCAGGACGCGAGCGGGATGTACCTGACCGCGCGGTGACCGTGCGCTTCGGCGCCCCCGCAGCCTTGGCCGCGGGGGCGCCGAAGTGGTGGTCGGTGGCGAACGCCGAAGCGGTCAGCCCTTGGCGAGCAGGGACTGGGCGTGCGACCGGACCTGATCCTTCGTCAGATAGGCGTCGGTGTACTCGAAGTCGCGCAGGCGCGCGGGCTGGCGGGCGAGGAAGCCGGTGCGGACGAAGTCGTCCCCGGCGGTCGCGTTGAGCAGCCAGTTGGCGCCCACCCGGAACTTGGCGACGTTGGTGCGCATCGCCATCAGGTGGTAGCCGCGCGCCACCAGCTGGGCGGGCAGCCCGCGCATCTCCACGCCGACCGGCTTGGACACCGCGTCCTTGCCCCCGAGGTCGACCACCAGGCCCAAGTCCTTGTGGTAGTAGGGCTCCAGAGGCTGGTGCCGGAGCGAGGCGATCACGTTGTTCGCCACCGCGCGGCCCTGCCGGGCGGAGTGCTGGGCGGTCGGCGGGCAGACCGCGCCGTCACCCTTGGCGAGGTCGGGGACGGCGGCGGCGTCACCGAGCGCGAACACCCCCTCGAACTGCGGCACCCGCATCTCCGCCGTCACCGCGAGCCGACCGCGGACCGTCTCGGCGTCCAGGGTGCCGATCAGCGGGCTCGCGGCCACACCGGCGGTCCAGATCAGCGTGCGGCAGGGAAGCACCCGGCCGTCCGTGAACTTGACCGACTCGGCACCGACTTCGGCCACCGAGACACCCAGGGACACCTCGATGCCGCGCTCCCGCAGCACCTCGAGGGCGGCCTCGCCGAGCGGGTCGCCGAGCTCCGGCATCAGCTTCGGGGCGATGTCGATCAGGTGCCACTTGATCTGCCGCGCGTCCAGGCGCGGGTAGCGGTGCGCGGCGGCGGTGGTCAGCCGCTGCAGGCAGGCGGCCGTCTCGGTGCCCGCGTAGCCGCCGCCGACCACCACGAACTGGAGCCGGGACTCGCGCTCCCGCTGGTCCAGGGTGGCCGAGGCGAGGTCGAGTTGGGCGATCACGTGGTCGCGGACGTAGGCAGCCTCGGCGAGCGTCTTCATGCCGCGGGCGTAGTCGGTGAGGCCCGGGATGTCGAAGGTGCGGGTGACGCTGCCGGGGGCGAGCACCAGGGCGTCGTACTTCAACGCGACCACCTCGTCGGTGATCTTCCGGACGACGCACACCTTGGAGGACGGGTCCACGCCGATGGCGCCGCCGGGGACGATGTGGGTGCGGCGCAGCGAGCGGCGCAGCGAGACGGCCACGGACTGCGGGGTGAGGACGCCGGCGGCGACGTGGGGGAGGAGGGGGAGGTAGAGCTGGTAACTGAACGGTGTGACCAGCGAGATCTCGGCCTCCGAGGGCGAGAGCTTGCGTTCGAGGCGGCGGGCGCACTCCAGGCCGGCGAAGCCACCGCCCACGATCAGGATCCGAGGTCGTTCCATCGCTCATCCCTTTGCCGTGAAGGTCCCGATTACTGTCCGCCACACTCGCACGGAGCAGCGGAGGCTGCCACCGGGGTGGGGCGGATGAGGTAGGAGTGACTGAAGGGGAAGGTGTGGCCTGTGGTGTTCGTGCTGCTGCTGCGGTGGCGCGGCGGCGGCAGTGCTGCGGTGGTGGTGCGGTGCCCCGGTCGGTCGGTCGGTCGGTCGGGCGGTCGGGAGCTGAGGGGCGGCGGCACCGATAGGGTGTGGATCGTGCTACCCGAGGTGACGGCGATCCGGTACGTGACGCCACTGCGAGAAGGCGGCTCGATGCCGGGCCTGGTCGAAGCCGACGATCGGCGGCTCTACGCGCTGAAGTGGGTCGGCGCGGCGCAGGGGCGCAAGGCGCTGGTGGCGGAGGTGCTGGCCGGGGAACTGGGCCGGCGGCTCGGGCTGCCGGTGCCGGAGCTGGTGACCGTCGACCTGGACCCGGTGCTCGCGCGCAGCGAGCCGGACCAGCAGATCCAGGACCAGATGCGGGCCAGTGGCGGGACCAACCTCGGGATGGCCTTCGTCAGCGGCGCGCTCAACTTCGACCCGCTCTGCTTCGAGGTGGACTCCGAACTCGCGGGCCAGGTCCTCTGGTTCGACGCGCTGATCGGCAACGTGGACCGGTCCTGGCGCAACCCCAACCTGCTGGTGGCGACCGGCGGGCTGCGGCTGATCGACCACGGCGCGAGCCTGATCTTCCACCACAACTGGTCCGGCGCCGCCGGGTGGATCCGCCGGCCGTACGACGCCTCCGACCATGCGCTGCTGGCCGCCGGGCCGGACCTGGCGGCGGCGGACAAGGCGCTCGCGCCGCTCGCGGAGGCGGCGATCGAGGGCGCGGTGGCCCACATCCCCGAGGTCTGGCTGCAGGACGAGCCCGGCTTCGACTCGCCCGACGAGGTGCGCGCCGCGTACCGTGCCCAGCTGACCGAGCGACTGGCCGGTCCGCGTGACTGGCTGCCGGAGGTGCCCGCATGACCGAGTCGTCGACGCCCGCGCTGCCGGCCACCGTCGAACTGCACGACTACGAGTACGCCGTGATCCGCGCGGTGCCGAGGGTCGAGCGCGGCGAGTGCGTCAACGTCGGGGTGCTGCTGTACTGCCGGCAGAGTTCGCACCTGGCGGCGCGGACGCACTTGGACCAGGCGCGGCTGCTGGCGCTGGACCCGGTGGTGGATGTGCACGGCGTGCGGCGCGCGCTGCACGGGATCGAGGCGGTCTGCCGGGGCGGCCCGCAGGCCGGTCCGGCGGCGGGGGACAGCCCCGGGCAGCGGTTCCGCTGGCTGACCGCGCCGCGCAGTGCGGTCGTCCAGCCCGGGCCGGTGCACACCGGGCTGACCGCCGACCCGGAGGCGGAGCTGCGCCGGTTGTTCGACCAGCTCGTGCTCTAGCTGTTCCGTCCCGTGCGGCCGGGGCGGGTGGCGGCCCGGGTGTTCGGGACGTCCGGGTGCGGGCCGGCGGGGCCGGGGTGTGAGGCGGCTCGCCGACGGTTGCCCCGGTCAAAGCTTGAGTTACTGAAGCACCTGGTCGTACCCTGACCCCATGGGTTCGACAGCGACGACGACCGTACCGACCAACGCCGAGCTGATGGAGGCGTTGGCCGCCGTCGGCGCCGCGTATTTCCAGGACTTCGCGGCGGCCGCGGCCCGGCACGGGCTCTCCTCCTCACAGGCCAAGGCGCTGGGCGCGGTGCAGGAGCCGGTGCCGATGCGCGCGCTGGCCGGGCGGCTGGGCTGCGACGCGTCGAACGTCACCGGGATCGTGGACCGGCTGGAGTCGCTGGGCCTGGCCAACCGCGCCGCGGCGGCAGGTGACCGCCGGGTGAAGATCGTGGTGATCACGGCCGAGGGCCGGGAGATCCTCAACCACATCCGCGGCGAGATGGCCCGCACCCACCAGGCCTTCCACGCGATGACGGACGAGCAGCGGATCGCCTTGCACTCGATCTGCGGGCAGGTCCTGCCGGTGCTGACCGGCCGGACGGGCGGCGCGCAGTAGGAGCCGTGCAGCCGGTGCCGTCCGCCCGAGCGGTTCGGCGGGCGGTTCGGCGGGGCGGCTCGGCGGGCGGTTCGGTGAGTGGTCGGGCGGGTGGTGCGGCGGGCGGTCGCGGGCGGGCTGCCCCATCCGCCGAGGTCCGGCGTGACCTCGGCTGTTACTCTTGCGAAGCGTGAGCGCGAAGCCCCAGATCCCCAATGTCCTGGCCTCCCGGTACGCCTCGGCGACCCTGGCCCAGCTGTGGTCCCCCGAGCACAAGGTGGTCCTTGAGCGCCACCTGTGGCTCGCCGTCCTGAAGGCCCAGCAGGACCTCGGCGTCGAGGTGCCGGCGAACGCCGTCGCCGACTACGAGCGGGTGATCGACCAGGTCGACCTCGGCTCGATCGCCGCCCGCGAGCGGGTCACCCGCCATGACGTGAAGGCCCGGATCGAGGAGTTCAGCGAGCTCGCGGGCCACGAGCAGATCCACAAGGGGATGACCTCCCGGGACCTGACCGAGAACGTCGAGCAGCTGCAGATCCGCCAGTCGCTGGAGCACGTGCGGGACCGCACGGTGGCCGTGCTGGTGCGCCTGGCCAAGCTGGCCGCCCAGCACTCCGAGCTGGTCATGGCCGGCCGCTCGCACAACGTGGCCGCCCAGGCCACCACCCTCGGCAAGCGCTTCGCGTCGATCGCCGACGAGCTGCTGGTCGCGTTCCGCCGGCTGGAGGAGCTGATCGCCCGCTACCCGCTGCGCGGGATCAAGGGCCCCGTCGGCACCGCCCAGGACATGCTGGACCTGCTCGGCGGTGACACCGCGAAGCTGGCCGAGCTGGAGCAGCGGGTCGCCGGGCACCTCGGCTTCGAGAACGTGCTGACCAGCGTCGGCCAGGTCTACCCGCGCTCGCTGGACTTCGAGGTGCTCACCGCCCTCGTCCAGCTGGCCGCCGCGCCGTCCAGCCTGGCCAAGACCATCCGCCTGATGGCCGGCCACGAGCTGGTCACGGAGGGCTTCAAGGAGGGCCAGGTCGGCTCCTCCGCGATGCCGCACAAGATGAACACCCGCTCCTGCGAGCGCGTCAACGGCCT
Organism: Streptomyces sp. NRRL S-350; assembly: GCF_000719705.1. Classification (GTDB taxonomy): domain Bacteria; phylum Actinomycetota; class Actinomycetes; order Streptomycetales; family Streptomycetaceae; genus Kitasatospora. The sequence continues at coordinate 34,113 of NZ_JOHO01000041.1, forward strand.
GGCCGTCATCCTGCGCGGCTACGCCTCGATGACCGGCGAGCTGGCCGGCGACCAGTGGAACGAGGGCGACGTCTCCTGCTCGGTCGTGCGCCGGGTCGCGCTGCCGGACGCCTTCTTCGCCTTCGACGGCCTGCTGGAGACCTTCCTGACCGTCCTCGACGAGTTCGGCGCCTTCCCCGCCGTGGTCGAGGCCGAGCTGGACCGCTACCTGCCGTTCCTCGCCACCACCAAGGTGCTGATGGGCGCGGTGCGTGCCGGTGTCGGCCGGGAGACCGGCCACGAGGTCATCAAGGAGCACGCCGTCGCCTCCGCGCTGGCGATGCGCGCCGGCGCCCGGGAGAACGAGCTGCTGGACCGCCTGGCCGCGGACGGGCGGATCCCGCTGGACCGGGCCGCGCTCGACGCGCTGCTGGCCGACCGGCTCTCCTTCACCGGCGCGGCCGGCGCCCAGGTCGCCGAGGTGGTCCGCCGGGTGGAGGCCGTCGCGGCCGCCTACCCGGAGGCCGCCAAGTACGCGCCCGGCGACATCCTCTGACGTCGGGTCAGCTTTCGGGCGGGGGCCCCGCCGCCGGACCGGCGGCGGGGCCCCCGTGCGTGTGGACGTGGCCCGGGTCGAGCGGCGGGGTGGTGCCGCAGTTCCACTCGCAGTCCGGCTCGGCGACCTGGTGGTCCGCCGGGGCCAGGACGTTGCCCCGGACGGTGGCGAAGGCGATCAGGCCGCCGCCGGCCAGCAGGCCCGCGCAGATCAGCATCGCCGTGTGGAAGGCGGAGTCGACCGCGGACGGCACCCGGTAGGCGTCGCCGCTCAGCCCGGCCAGCGCCGGGAGGGCGGCCACCGCGAGCAGGCCGGCCGCGCGGGCGGCGGCGTTGTTGACGCCGCTGGCGATGCCCGCGTGCCGGACCTCGACGGCGGCCAGCACGGTCGCCGTCAGCGGCGCGACCAGCAGCGTCATGCCGCAGCCCATCACCGTGACGGCGGGCAGCACGTCCGTCCAGTACGAGGACCCCGGGCCGGTGCGCAGCATCAGCAGCACCCCGGCGGCGCACACCAGCGGGCCGACGGTGAGCGGGATCCTCGGGCCGATCCGCTTGCCGAGGCGCCCGGCGCGGGCAGACAGGGCCAGCATCAGCACCGTGATCGGCACCAGGGCGAAGCCCGAGACCAGCGGCGAGAAGCCGGCGACGATCTGCAGCTGCACCACCAGCAGGAAGAAGACGCCGCTGAACGCCGCGTACACGCACAGGGTGACCAGGTTCACCGCGGTGAACAGCCGGGAGGAGAACAGGCCGAGCGGCAGCATCGGTTCGGCCGCGCGCCGTTCGACGACCACGAAGGCGACGCCGAGCAGCACGCCCGTCACCCCGCTGACCAAGACGGCGGCGGAGACGCCCTCCCCGGCGGCGGTCAGCGCGTAGGTGATCGCGCCGAGGGCCAGGGCGGCGAGCACCGCGCCGGGCACGTCGAAGCGGCCGGAGGCGCTCTCGTCCCGGCTCTCCGGCACGGACCGGGTGGTGACCGCGATCACGGCGGCGGCGAGCGGCAGGTTCAGCAGGAAGATCCAGCGCCAGCCGGGGCCGTCGACCAGCCAGCCGCCGACGAAGGGGCCGATCGCGGCCGACACCCCGCCGAGGCCGGACCACAGGCCGACCGCGGCCGAACGGTCGTCAGGGTGGAATACCGCCTGGAGCATGGCGAGCGAGCCGGGGGTGAGCAGGGCGCCGCCGATGCCCTGGACGGCGCGGGCGGCGATCAACACCTGGATGTTCGGTGCGGCGGCGCAGGTCGCGGAGGCGGCGGCGAACCAGACCACGCCGATCAGGAAGACCCGGCGCCGGCCGTACCGGTCGCCGAGCGCGCCGCCGAGCAGGATCAGGCCCGCCAGGGTGAGCAGATAGGCGTTCAGGGTCCATTGCAGGGACGCCAGGGAGGCGCCGAGGTCGGTGCCGATGCGGGGCAGGGCGACGTTCACCACGGTGCCGTCGAGCATCGCCATGCTGGAGCCGAGCACGGTCGCCATTAGTACCCAGCGACCCTGCGCGGTGCCCAGGCGCAGGGTGCCGGCCTCGGAGGTGGCCACGGCCTGATCCTCCGCCCCGTGGGGCGCACGTGACAAGGGTCACCGGTGGGTGTGTCGGTCCCGTGCGGTGCGTGAGTGCACAGTCACACAGTGTCGTGGTGGTCGGCGCAGGGTCGTGGATCAGTGGCGCGGGGTGAATGGATTGTGTACGCACCGTGTGCTGGGGTATCCGGACGGTCACCGGGTGGGCGGAGGTGGTTGTCCGTTCAAGAGATCGACATTGCTTCACCCGAACGGATGGGTTTTAGTTCAGCGACCGCCCGGCCAGTCCGGACGGATCCGCCGGGTGGAACGCCGAGTCCTGCCGCTGCCCGGTGGTTCGAACTGAACTCTGCACGGCAGGAGCGGGGGACCCACAGGTAAGTCGCCGGACCGGAGTTCGCGCCTCAGGGCGCGGGCGTCCAGGGCCGGCTAGGGGTGAAGCCGCGCATGCGGCCGGGCAACTCCAGCCCGAACCCGACAGCTCACCTCGCAGGCGTCGGAGAGGAAAAACCCATGCCTGCACAGGCTCGTCGTATCGTCCTGCCCCGCGCCGCCCGTATCGGCATCGCCACCGCCGTCACCGGTGTCTCCTTCGTCCTCCCGCTCGTGACCGCGGTGAGCGCCCAGGCCCACACCGCCCCGGCCGTCCACACCGCCCCGGTCGCCCACGCCGCCGCCGGTGCCGAGGCCAAGCCGGCCGCCCAGGCCGCCGCACCCGCCGCGCCCGCCTCGCACGAGACCTACCGGGTCGTCAGCGGCGACACCCTGTCCAAGATCGCCGACGTCAAGCACGTCGACGGCGGCTGGCAGGCGCTGTTCGAGCAGAACCGCTCGGTCGTCGGCGCCAACCCGAACCTGATCTTCCCGGGCCAGCAGCTCGCGATCGCCGGCCACGCCGCCGCGCCGTCCGCGGACGCCGCCCCGGCGAAGCCCGCCGCGCCGGCCGCGCCGGTCACCCAGGCCGCGGCCGCCAAGCCGCAGGCCCAGGTCCAGGTCAAGACCGAGGCCGCCAAGCCGGCCGCCCAGGTGCAGACCCAGGTGCAGACCGCCGCTCCGGCCCAGGCCGTGACGGCCGCTCCGGTCGCCGCCACCTCCGGCTACGTCGCCCCGCTGGCCAACCCGAAGCTCGGCGAGGCCTACGGCGTGGCCGGCTCGATGTGGGCCTCCGGCCACCACACCGGCCAGGACTTCATCGCCGCCACCGGCACCCCGCTGCGCGCGATCGCCAACGGCGTCGTGGTCAAGGCCGGCAACGGCGGCGCCTACGGCAACGAGGTCGAGATCAAGCTCGCCGACGGCAAGTACGCCCAGTACGCGCACCTGTCCTCGATCGGCGTGAAGATCGGTCAGACCGTCACCGTCGGCCAGCAGATCGGCCTCTCCGGCGCCACCGGCAACGTGACCGGCCCGCACCTGCACTTCGAGATCCGCACCGGTCCGGAGTACGGCTCGGACATCGACCCGGTCGCCTACCTGCGCGCGCACGGCGTCGCGCTCTGACCCCTCCGGGGCTTCAGGAACCACCGCTGCTGCGGAGCGAATCGATCCTCCGGGATGGTCATGTCGGGTGACCGCTCGACCGGGTGATCGCCGTACGGCGGACATGGGCGCGGGACACGCCCAGGCCGGCCCGGCTCGTGGGACCAACCTCCCTCACGAGCCGGGCCGGCCACTGCCGTTTCCGGGGCCGGCCGGGGGAGTTCGCGGGGCGCTCGCCGCTGCTCGAACGGGGCGTCCGCTCGGCTCTGCCGCTCCCTGGTAGGCGGGAGGCCGGCTTTGGCAGGAGACCGGCTTGTCGGGAGGTCGGCCTTGTTCGGGAGGTCGGCCTTGTCGGGAGGCCGGCTTTGTTCGGGAGGTCGGCTTCGGGGAGGTCGGCTTCGGGCGGTGGCGGAAAGGTGTCGTTCGCGCGGGAGGGGCGGATCGCGCCGGAGCGCGCCGTCGGGCGGTGAACCCGGTTCAGCCGCGGTGGACGGGCTGGCCGGACCGGGCGGCGGACAGCAGGTGGTGCATCCGGTGGCCGAAGTCCTCGGTGTCGCGGGCCGGTTCGGGGAAGGCCAGGCGGACATCGCGGTGGCCGTCCGGGTGGTCCAGGCGCAGCACCAGGCCGTGGCGGTCCAGCGCGAGCGGGCGGACGGCCGGGGTGCGGGCGAGCAGCGCCGGGTCGAGCAGGCGGGTGAGGACGTCCAGGGCGTCGGCGTGGTCGTCGGCAAGGTGGGTGAGCAGCGCGGCCTCGTGGCGGGCCAGCGGGTCCGGGGCGGCGAGGGCGAGGTCGGCGGCGGTGATCGCGCCGGTGCCGTAGGGGGTGGCGAGGACGGCGTGGGCGACGTCCACGCGCAGGTGGACGCCGAGGCCGTCGGCGGCGAGGTGGGCGAGGTGCAGCCGGCCGGCCAGGGTGAGCCGGGCGCGGATGCGGTCGCGGACGGCGACCGGGGAGACGTCGGTGACGTCGAGGACGGCGGCGAGGCCGTCGGCGGCGTGGGCGGCGGCCGCGGTGAGCGGGGCGTCCAGCGGGGCGCGCAACCGCAGGTGGGAGCCGTGGACGGAGACCGGGGTGTCGAGGTCGTGCTGCTCGCCCAGGGTGCGGACGGTGAGCGAGGAGGTCGCGCCGAGCAGGCTGTGGATCCGTTCGGCGGTGGTGGGCTCGGGGACCTCGGTGTCGCCGGTGGGCAGGCTCATGGAACGGACCTCCATCTGGTTAGGTGAGGCTAACCTAATGTCCGTGTTCGGGGCCTGGCAAGCAGGCGTCCCGGACGTGCCGGGGGCCCGGACGCGGGGCGGCGTCCGGGCCCCGCCGGGCGGGTCGGAGGGCGTCAGGCGACGACGGCCTGGGCGTCGATCTCGACCAGCATCGGCTCCTGCGGAAGCTCCACGAAGACGGTGGTGCGGCAGGGCTTCACGCCGCCGGGCTCGATGTTCTCCTCGATGAACTCGGCGTAGACCTCGTTCATCAGCGGGAAGTCGGCGCGCTTGGTGAGGTAGACGCGGAACATCACCACGTCCCCGATGGTGGCGCCGCCGGCCTCCACGACGGCCTTGACGTTCTCCAGGGTGCGTCGCGTCTGCGCCCTCACGTCGCCGTGGTGGAGGTACTCGCCGGTCGCCGGGTCCTGCGGGCCCTGGCCGGAGACCTGCAGGATCGGGCCCTTGCGGACGCCCTGGGAGAACGTCCAGGCCGGGGCGGGGGCGCCGTCGGTGCGGATCTCGATCTTTTCGGAGGACATGGGGTGCGGAATTCCTTACGGTCGGTGATGGATCGTCAGTTGTGCTCGGGGAGGCCGCAGTCGGCCGAGACGGCCCGGGTGGTGGCGAGCAGCTGGGGTAGGAGGTCCAGCACCTGCTCGTACCGGAGGACGACGTCCGGGACGGAGATCGAGGCGGCGGCGACGACCCGGCCGCCGGCGTCCCGGATCGGCGCGGCCACGCAGTTGATGAAGGCCTCGTGCTCGGCGTGGTCCTGCGCCCAGCCCTGGGCCGCGACCTTCTCCAGCTCCGCGAGCAGCGCCTCCGGCGAGGTGAGGGTGCGCTCGGTGTGCGGGGTGAAGTCGATTCCGGCCACCACCCGGCGGCGCTCCGGCAGCGGGAGGTCGGCCAGCAGCACCTTGGAGACGGCGGCGCTGTGCAGGGCGGCGCGCAGACCGATCCGGGAGTACATCCGCACCGGGTGCCGGGAGTCGAACTTGTCGATGTAGACCACCTCGCCGCCCTCGTACGCGGCCAGGTGCACGGTCTGGCCGGTGGCGGCGTTCAGCTCGGCCAGGTGCGGGGCGGCGATCCGGCGGATGCCGCGCTGTTCCAGGGCCAGGCCGGAGAGGGCGAAGAGGCCGGCGCCCAGGTGGTAGCGGTAGGCCGCGTCACGGTAGACGAACCGTTCCTCCTCGAGGCTCTGGAGCAGCCGGAGCACGGTCGTCTTGTGGACACCGAGCACCTCGGCGAGCTGGTCGAGGGAGCGTTCGCCCTCGCCGAGCTCGGCGAGGATGCGCAGGGCGCGGCTGACGGTCTGGCTCATCGTGCTCCGCTTCGGGGGCTGGGGATCCCGCTCATCGGGGGGCCCGGTCGGTGGACGGCGTGTGGTCGGAGGGCGGCGTGCGGTCCCTGGACGGAGGGCGGTCGGTGGAGGGAGGGGGATCGGCGGGGCGCGTCCCGTCGGCGGGTCGGGTGCGGCCGGTGGGTGGCGGCCGGTCGACCGGATGCATGCCGTCGGTGCGCAGGGCTGGGCCGGTGATGCCGTCCGGGGTGACCCGGGTGGCCGCCCAGTGCGCGGCGGAGGCGTCGAGCAGCGCGGCCACCACGGCGGCCGGAGGCAACTCGGCCTGGTCGCCGTGGGCGGTCAGCGCGCAGGCGGCGCTCAGGTGGCCGAGCCGCAGCCGGCGGCGCTGGTCCAGGCCCCGGAGGGTGCCGGCCAGGTAGCCGGCCGCGAAGGCGTCGCCCGCGCCGGTGGCCTCCACCACCTCGACCGCGAGGGCCGGCTCGGTGACCGCCCGGCCGTCCCGCTCCACGGCGGTGACGTGCCGGGCGGCGTCCTTCACCACCAGCGTGGCGGGGGAGGGGAAGCGTCGGCGCAGAGCGGCCGGGTCGTCGGTGCCGAAGGCGGCCTGCGCCTCGTCGGCGCCGAGCAGCAGCAGGTCGGCGGCGTCCAGCAGCGGCGGCAGCACGGCCGGGTCGCGGTCCCGCCAGAGCGCAGGGCGCCAGTTGAGGTCGAAGCTGACCAGCCGGTCCGGACGGCGCTGGGCGAGCAGGGCGCGCAGCAGCGCCAGACAGTCGTCGGAGAGCGCGGCGGTGATGCCGGACAGGTGCAGCAGCCGGGCGCCGGAGAGCAGCGCGGCGGCGCCCGGATCGGCGAGCACGGCGGGGGAGAGCGCGGCGGCCGCGGAGCCGCGCCGGTGGTAGTGCAGCCGGCTGCGGCCGGGGCCCGGATCGTGGGGGTGGCCGGTGGTGCCGCCGACCTCCTTGAAGTAGAGGCCGGTCGGGCGGTGCGGATCGACCGTGACGGCCGAGACGTCCACGCCGCGGGCGGCGACCTCCGCGAGCAGCCGGCGGCCGAAGCCGTCGTCGCCGACCCGGCTGATCCAGGCGGTCCGCACGCCGAGTGCGGCCAGCGCGCCGGCCACGTTGGACTCGGCGCCGCCGACCGCGAGCCGGAAGTTCTCCACCGCCTCCAGCGGGCCGGGGCGGTCCGGCAGCAGGACGGCCATCGACTCGCCCACGCACACGGCCGTCGGGGGAGGGCCGGGTCGGGCCGGGCCCTGGGCGTCCTGTCGCGGCATGTGCGGGGCTCCTCGTCTGCGGCCGTTCCGTCGAGAGCGGGCCGACTCCGTCGGCCGTGCGCCGACCGGCCGGGGTGCGGCAGCGGCGTCGGTCGTGGGTCGACCATGCCGGGGTGCGGCAGCGGCGTCGGTCGTGCGTCGACCATGCCGGGGTGCGGCAACACCGTCGGCACGGACGGTCCGAGCCCGTCGGGTGCGAGCCGGAGCCTCGGAGCATGGTCGGGTTCCGTTGACCGTGGTCCGGCGCCGATGCTAGAACCGTGCTGCCAACATGTGCAACCCTCGTTGCGCATGTTGCAACGCGCCGCACGGTGCAACGCGGCGGATGGAGGAAGACCGTGGAGCAGACCTTCGCAAGCAGCGGTACCGGCCCGGGCATCGACGCCGACGCGGTGGCGGCCCTGGCCGACGAACCGCTGGACTGGCGGTTCAAGGCCGCGCCCTCTCCGCCTCCCCCCGCCGGACGGCCGGACGGCACCCCCACGATCCGCACCGTGCGGGAGTGGCTGGCCACCAGCCCGACCCTCTCCTCGCTCGGCACCCCGCTGCTCACCCTCGACGGCGCCGCGCTCGACCACAACATCCGCACCATGGCCGACTGGTGCGCCAAGGCGGGCGTCGCCCTCACCCCACACGGCAAGACCACCATGGCACCGGCCCTCTGGCAGGCGCAGCTCGACGCCGGAAGCCACGGCATCACCCTCGCCAACCTCCCCCAGGTGCGCGTCGCCCGGGCCTTCGGCGTGCAGCGGATCCTGCTCGCCAACACCCTGCTCGACCCGGCCGGACTGGCCTGGCTCGCCGACGAACTGGCCGCCGACCCGCGCTTCGCCTTCGTCTCCTGGGTCGACTCCACCGAGAGCGTGCGGCTGATGGACGAGGCACTGCGCGTCGCCGGGGCCGAGCGGCCGGTCGAGGTGCTGATCGAACTCGGCGGCCCCGGCGGCCGGACCGGCGCCCGCGGGCCGGACACCGCCGTCGAGGTCGCCGCCGCCGTGCTGCGCGCCCCCACACTGCGCCTCGCCGGCATCGGCGGGTACGAAGGGGCCCTCGCCCACGACGCCTCCACCGAAGGGCTCGCCGCCGTGCGCGGCTACCTCAAGGACCTCGGCCGACTCCACGGGCGGCTCGCGAACGCCTACCCGGACGACGCGCCACCCGTGGTCACGGCCGGCGGAAGCGCCTACTTCGACCTGGTGGTCGAGGAGTTGACCGACCTGCCGGACACCCTGGTGGTGCTCCGCTCGGGCGCCTACATCGCCCACGACGACGGCTTCTACCGGGGCATCTCGCCGCTGGCCCGCAACCGCGGCGAAGCGCAGTTCCGCGGTGCGCTGCACGGCTGGGCCCGGGTGATCTCCCGGCCCGAGCCGCAACTCGCCCTGCTGGACGCGGGCAAGCGCGACCTGCCGTTCGACGAGGGCCTGCCCGAGCCGCAACAGGTGCGCGGCGGCGCCCGCTTGACCGGCACGGCGGCCCGGATCACCGCGCTCAACGACCAGCACGCCTTCCTGCGCGACGCGGGCGACCTCGCGCCGATCGGCGCGGTGCTGCGCCTGGGGGTGTCGCACCCGTGCACGGCCTTCGACAAGTGGACGGCGGTTCCGGTGCTGGATTCGGCGGACGCGGCCGAGCCGAAGATCACCGGTCTGGTCAGGACGTTCTTCTGATGGCCGGGGCGGGGGCGGCCGGGGTGGGCACAGGCAGGGCGGGAGCGGTCGGGGTGGATACAGGTAAGGCGGGAGCGGTCGGGCCTGGGGCCGGGGCGGTGGTCTTCCGGGGCGCCACCGTCGTGGACGGCACCGGTGCGGACCGCTACCGGGCGGACGTCCGGATCGCCGACGGCCTGATCACCGGGATCGGAGACCGCCTCGGCGCGCCCGAGGTGGTGGACGCCGACGGCCTGGTCCTCACCCCCGGTTTCATCGACATGCACGCCCACTCCGACCTTGCCCTGCTGCTCGAACCCGCGCACCCGGCCAAGGTCACCCAGGGCGTCACCTGCGAGGTCCTCGGCCAGGACGGCCTCTCCTACGCCCCGGTCGACGACACCACACTGCCCGCGCTGCGGCGCCAACTCGCGGGCTGGAACGGCGATCCGGCGGACCTCGACTGGGACTGGCGCGACGTCGCCGGCTACCTGGACCGGCTCGACCGCACCGGCGTCGCCGTCAACGCCTGCTACCTCGTGCCGCACGGCACGCTGCGGACGCTGGTCATGGGCTGGGCCCGCCGCCCGCCCACCCGGGCCGAACTCGACCGGATGCGGCAGGTGTTGGCAAAGAGCCTGCTGGACGGCGCGGTCGGCCTGTCCAGCGGCCTCAGCTACACCCCCGGGACGTACGCCGACACCGCCGAGCTGGTCGAGCTGTGCACCATCGTCGCGGCCTACGGCGGCTTCCACGCGCCGCACCAACGGTCGTACGGCCAGGGGGCGTTGGAGGGGTACGCGGAGATGGTCGAGATCTCCCGGCGGAGCGGCTGCGCGCTGCACCTGACCCACGCCACGATGAACTTCGGCGTCAACCGGGGCCGGGCCGGCGAGCTGCTGGAACTCGTCGACCGGGCGCTCTCCGACGGCGTCGACCTCACCCTGGACAGCTACCCCTACCTGCCGGGCTCCACCACACTGGCCGCCCTGCTGCCGAGTTGGGCCACCGAGGGCGGCCCGGCGGCGACGCTGGCGAGGCTCGCCGACCCGGCGCAGTGCGCCCGGATCCGCCACGACCTGGAGGAGAAGGGCAGCGACGGCTGCCACGGCGTGGTCGCCGACTGGGCGACGATCCAGATCTCGGGCGTCCGGTCGGCCGCGCTCGCCGGGACGGTCGGCCGGACGATCGCCCGACTCGCCGAGGAGGAGCGGCGGACGGGCACGGAGGTGTTCCTGGACCTGCTCCGCCGGGACGAGTTGGCCACGACGGTCCTCCAGCACGTCGGGCACGAGGAGAACGTGCGGGCGATCATGCGTCACCGGGCACACACCGTGGGCAGCGACGGTCTGCTGGTCGGCGCCCGCCCCCACCCCCGGGCCTGGGGCACCTTCCCGCGTTACCTCGGCCACTACAGCAGGGAGTTGGGGGTGCTGACGCTGGAGGAGACGGTCGCCCGGATGACCGGCAGGCCCGCCGCCCGACTGGGGCTGGAGCGGCGCGGCCGGATCGCCCCCGGCCACCACGCCGACCTGGTGCTCCTCGATCCCGAACGGGTCCGGGACGCCGCCACCTTCGAGCAGCCCAGACTGCCCGCCGAGGGCATCGAGCACGTGTACGTGAACGGCATCGCCGTCGTCCGGCAGGGCCGCACCACCGGCGCCCGACCCGGGCGCGCCCTGCGCCGAACCGACCGAGGGGCCCGCGCCGCATGAACTCTCTCTCCGTACTGCGGGACGACCGGGTGATCGCGGTGGTCCGCGCGCCGCGGATCCCGGACGCCTCCGCGCTGTGCGCGGCACTCGCCGCAGGAGGCATCCGACTGACCGAATTCACCTACACCACGCCGGAGGTGACGGAGCATCTGCGACGGGCGTCGCAGGCCGGGTGGCGGGTCGGAGTCGGTACCGTGTTGACCGCCGAACAGGCCGAGCAGGGCGTCGCGGCGGGCGCGTCCTTCCTGGTCACGCCCGGCTGCCGGCCCGAGGTGGCGGAAGCGGCGCAGGCCGCCGGCGTGCCGGTGGTGCTCGGGGCGCTCACCCCGACCGAGGTGGCCCGAGCGGTGGACCTCGGCGCCGCGGCCGTCAAGATCTTCCCGGCCCGGGCGTTCGGCCCCGGCTACTTCAAGGACCTGCGCGGCCCCTACCCGGACGTCCCGCTGGTGGCCTCCGGCGGGATCGACGCGGGCAACGCCGCGGAGTTCCTGGGGCAGGGCGCGATCGCGGTCTGCGCGGGGACGGACGTGGTGCCGGCGGAGGCGGTCGCGGCGGGGGACTGGGCGGAGATCACCCGGCGGGCCCGGAAGTTCACGGACGCGTGCGAGGCGTGCGAGGCGTGCGAGGCGTCGTAGGCGCCTGCGTTCGCCCGGCGGCCGCATTCGCCCGGCGGCCGCGTTCGCCCGGCGGCCGCGTTCGCCCGGCGGCCGCGTTCGACCGGCGCCTGCGGTCGACCGGCGCCGGAGCGAGGCGGGCTGTCGGAGCGGCCGGGATTGGACGAGAATCGGTGGCACCCGGCTCGGCCTCGGCCGAATCCGGCCGGCTCAGCCCCGCCCGGTGCACTCCGGGCCCCGGACCCGGTAGGAGGACCCGCCCATGACCTCGACCCGCCCCGGCCCCGACTGGCTCGCCGATGCCGTCCTCTACCAGATCTACCCGCAGACCTTCGCCGACTCGGACGGCGACGGCATCGGAGACTTCGCCGGCATCGCGGCGCACCTCGACCACCTCGCCTGGCTCGGCATCGACACGGTCTGGCTCAACCCGTGCTTCGCCTCGCCGTTCCGCGACGCCGGGTACGACGTCAGCGACTACTTCACGCCCGCCCCGCGCTACGGCCGCACCGAGGACCTGGTGGCGCTGGTCGAGGCCGCCCGCCGCAAGGGCGTCCGGATCCTGCTGGACCTGGTGGCCGGCCACACCTCGGACCGCCACCCCTGGTTCCTGGCCGCCGCCGAGGACCCGTCCGACCACCGCTACATCTGGGCCGACCGCCGGGTGGACGGCTTCGTCGCCTCGCCGGGCAGCCGCCCGGGCTGGTACCGGCCGAACTTCTTCGACTGCCAGCCGGCGCTCAACTTCGGCTACGCCCGCAGCAGTTCCGACGAACCCTGGCGCCAGCCGGTGGATGCCGAGGGGCCGCGCGCCAATCGGGCGGCGCTGCGCGACATCATGGCGCACTGGCTCGGCCTCGGCGTCTCCGGCTTCCGGGTGGACATGGCGTACTCCCTGGTCAAGGACGACCCGGGCAAGGTCGAGACCGCCAAGCTCTGGACCGAACTGCGCGACTGGCTGGACGGCAGCCACCCCGAGGCCGTCCTGCTCGCCGAGTGGGGCGACCCGGCCGCCGCCGTCGCGGCCGGTTTCCACGCGGACTTCTTCCTGCACTTCGGCGGCGAGGACCACGGACTGCCGCTGCGGTCGCTGTGGCAGAACAACGGCGGGACGGTGGAGGAGTTCTGGCAGCAGGAGGCCTGCTACTTCGAGGCCGAGGGCCGGGGCACCCCGGAGCCCTTCCTGGACGCCTGGCGCTCCGCCGCCCAACTCACCGAGGACAGCGGGCACATCGTGCTGCCCACCGCCAACCACGACTTCTCGCGGCTGGCCGCCGGCCCGCGCACGGCCGGGCAACTCGCCCCCGCGTTCGCCTTCCTGCTCACCTGGCCGACCCTCCCGGCGGTCTACTACGGCGACGAGATCGGCATGCGCTACCTGCCCGGCCTGCCGGACACGGAGGGCAGCGTACTCGGGCCCCGGTTCAACCGGGCGGGCTCGCGCACACCGATGCAGTGGACGCCCGGCCCGTCGGCGGGCTTCTCCACCGCCCCGCCCGAGCGGCTGTACCTGCCGGTGGACCCGGACCCGCACCGCCCGGACGTGCTCTCCCAGCGGGCCGACCCGACCTCGCTGCTGCACACCGTGCGGCGGCTGATCGCCCTGCGCCGTGCGCACCGGGGTCTGGGCTCCGGCGGCGCGGTGGAGGTCCGGCACGCCGGGTATCCGCTGGTGTACACCCGGGCCGGGCGGTACCTGGTGGCGGTCAACCCGCGCCGGGAGCCGGCGGCCGTACGCCTGGAGCCCGGGGGTGTCCGGCCGCTGGAGGTGCAGGGCGTGCGGGTGGCGGACGGGGAGCTGCGGGCCGACGGGTTCGGGTACGGGGTGTTCGAGCTGGTGTGAGCGCGGGTCACGGCGTGTTCGTGCCGGCGTGAACGCGGCTCGGGGTGTTCATGCTGGTGTGAACACGGCCCGGGGTGTTCGTGCCGGTGCGGGCGCGGTCCTCGGGTGTTCGGGCCGGTGTGAGGCGGGAGATGGCGGCGGGCCGGGGAACCGGCTTCCGCCCACGGCCAGATAGTTGTAAACTCCATCCATAGATGGTTGCATTTGCCACCTTGATTGGTTGTATTTGACACCTTCTTGATTGAACGCGACACCACGGAGGACGGTACGAACACCATGAGCACACCCCAGAACCCCGCCGCAGCGCCCGCCCTGGGGCACTCGCTCAAGCACCTCGCCGTCCACCTGATCACCCCGCTGCTGATGTGCCTCGGCATGGCGCTCGCCTACCAGAGCGCCTTCCACCAGCCCGAGCCGCACCACCTCAAGGTCGCCGTCGTCGGCACCTCCCCGCAGGCGCACGGGCTGGCACAGGCCATCCAGGACAAGGCCGGTGACGCGCTCGACGTCCGCACCGTCGACGACCGTGCCGCCGCCGAGCACCAGCTGCGCGACCGCGACCTGATCGGCGCCTTCGTCCCGGACGCCAGGAGCCCCGAACTGCTCGTGGCCAAGGGGAACTCCGACACCTCGGTGGTGGCCGCCACGGCGGTGTTCACCACCGTCACCGACAAGCAGGGCGTGCCCCTGCACGTCACCGACCTGACCACCCCCGCCAAGGGCGACCCGACCGGCCAGGGCCTCTTCTTCCTCCTGGTCGCGCTGAGCATCGGGTCCTACGCGAGCGTGGCGGTGATCGGCGCCGCCGGAGCCGCCCTGGGCATGAAGGTCCGGGCGCTGGTCGGGGTGGTGGTCTCGCTGGTGGTGAGCGTCATCGGGATCGTCACCGCCGGGCCCGTGTTCCACGTCGTCGACCACGACCGCGCGGCGGTCTGGGCCCTCGGCTGGCTCTACTCCGCGGGAATCGTGCTGATCGGCATCGGCCTGCACAGCTTCCTGAAGAAGTGGACCACGCTGACGATGATGGTCCTGTTCGTGATGCTCAACTTCACCTCCTCCGGCGGCATCTACCGGCCCGAGCTGCAGAACGGCTTCTTCGGCGGCCTGCACGGCTTCTGGACCGGCGCGGGCTTCCAGGAGGGCGCGCGCAGCATCCTGTACTTCGACGGCGGCGCGGGCCTCGGCGGGCACGTGCTGACCCTGTTGGTCTGGCTGCTGCTCGGTGGGGTGGCCCTGGTCGCCGCGGCGAGGTACGAGGGCCGGGGGCGCCGTTCGGTGGAGACGCCGGCGGAGGCCGAGGAGGAGATGGAGGAGGCGGTCGGCGTCTGACCGCCCGCTCGGAAGGCTTCACCCGGTGCCAGGGGCATCGGCCCCGGGTGAGGATTGACGGCCCGCGCCCGGCCCTGGACAAGCCGGACGCGGGCCGGAACGCGCAGGTGGAGGGATCCTGCTGGTCTCCTCCCGCGCAGGCGCCGACTCCAGGTTGTGGCGGGCCGGAGCGACGCCGATGCGCTGATGCGCTGTTGTGCCGGTGCGCTGTTGTGCCGGTGCGCTGATGTGCCGATGCGCCGATCCGGTGGTCGAGCGGGCGGCGACGCCGTCGGGGGTGGTCTAGCCGTTCCGCTTTGCCCGGGTGGGCGGTTCGGTGAAGCAGCAGTCCCCGCAGAGTCCGGCATTCGGGCCGATTCGGTAGTAGAGGCAGCAGCTGCTCCGCCGGAAGGCCGTACCGCGCGGGCCGACGCGCAGCGCGCCGGCCCCGGCCAGCGGCGGGCGGCCCAGCAGCTCGGCGACCAACGCCCGTGCGGTGTGGGGCGCGTGGGCGTCCAGCACCCGCAGCGTGCCGGCCAGGGCGGAGGCGGCGTTGCCGAGCAGCAGGCGCGGGGAGAGTGGGGCGGCGGCGCGGACGGCCGCCGCCAGTGGATCCAACTGGCGCAGCAGCACGGCCTCGTGGAGCTGCTCCACGAGAGAAGCGGGGCGGGGGGCGATGCCGGCGCCGGCGCCGGGGTGGAGGCCGGTCGTGGGCGGGACCGGCTCCGGTGGCGCCCACAGGTCGATCGGGCCCTGGTCCGGGATGCGCACCCAGGCGCGTTCCAGCGTCGGCACCACCCCCAGCAGGACGGCTGAGCCGAGGCCCACGGACCAGAAGCGGGCTGCCAGCCCCAGGTGCAGGATCGAGGCGGCCACCCGGAGTTCGGTGGTGCCGAGCCGCTGCGCCACCACCCGCAGTCGCGCGGCCAGGGGCGCGTCCGGCCCAGTGTCGAAGAGCTCGGGCAGCGGCCGGAAGCCGGCGGGCGGGGCTGCCTCCGGGGAGGTGTCCAGCGCGAAGTACGGGCCGATCGCGGTGAGTCGGCCGTAGTCGGGCGGGTGCGGACCGGGTGCGGAGAGCGGGTCGGGCGCAGGCTCCGGCCGGTCGGGCGCGGGGTTCAACGGCCCTCCCCGGTGAGGCCGTTGGACCCCGCGCCTGGCTCGGACGGCCCCGGTGCGGTCGGGCGGTCGGGCGACATCGGGCCTCCAGGGTTGTCCGGGTGTACGGGTCGGCGGCGGCGCGCGGCCCGCCCGGCGACCCCGGAAAACCCTGGTCAGGCGGACGTCAGCCGCGCACGGTGAAGTCGCCACCGGTGGTGCGGATGAACGGTACCGCGCCCTGGCAGTCCGCCACCGGCTGCCCCAGCGCGCCCCAGACCCAGCCGATCCGGTCCCCGTGCCGACCGTCGTCCTCCACCGAGAGGGAGACCTTCTGTCCGGTCATCTCCAGGCCGGGGAACCAGGACGCCTCGCCCTTGGTGATCACGCCGGTGGCGATCGCCTCCCGGCCGCCGACGCCCAGGCAGGTGACGTCGCCCTCGAAGTCGGCGACCAGCCGGCCGTCGGTGTGGACGTGCCGGACGTGGAAGTGGCCGTGGGTGCCACCCGGGTCGAGGTTGCCGGTGGCCCGGGCGTCCAGCGTGATCCGGACCGGGTCGCCCGCGAAGTCCCGGAACGCGGAGGTGAGGACGGTGTCACCGCTGCCGTGCACGCTCACCGCCCCGCTCCGCTCCGCCGCCGCGGCCGGTTCCCCCGGGGTGGTCGGCGCCGAGGTGGCGAGTGCGGTGGCGAGCGCCGCGGCGGGAGGAGTCGCGGGGGCAGGGGCGGGTGCGGCCATGGCGGGTGCGGTCGTCGCGGCGAGCAGGAGCAGGGAGGCTGCGATGGTGGCGAGCCGGCGGTTCATGGCGGGTTCGTCCTCCTTCGGGGGCGGTGGTTCCGACGGCAATGAGTCTGCTGCCGGCCGCCCGCGCGGACCTCCCGCTGGGGCGGGGAGTTCACGGCAGTCGGTTCCCCCCGGAGGAGGAGGGCCGCCTCCCCCGGGAGAGCCGCCCGCCGGGCCCGCAGACCGGCCGGGCGGGACGAGCGCCGGCTCAGCGGCCCCGGCCGCCGCCGCGAGCGCCTCGGGGGCGCGTCAGGGTGAAGCGGTCGACGGGGACGAGGTCGCCGTACGGTCCGCTGACCGAGTAGTAGGTCACGTCGATGGTGGTCTGCCCGCCGCGCTCGCCCGGGTTGACGTCGAAGGACGCGAAGCCGTACGGGTGGTCGGCGTCGCGGAACGCCGACCAGGGGGCGTCCTCGATCACGTACACCGGCGGGCGCTTGCCGGTGGCCGGGTCGACGGCGCCGACGCCGGTGATGACCCGGGCCTTCGGCGGGTCGAAGAAGAGCTGGTTGGACGGGGCGGAAGTGCCGCCGCCGCCGATCACCAGGTGGACGGTGCCCTTGGTGGTGTCGACGGTCCGGGTTCCGGTGGCGACCGGGATCGGGGTGCGGGTGTCGGTCTGCTGCTGGCCGCGGATCGGGTGCGAGCGCTCGTAGTGGTGCTCGTGGCCGCAGACCACCAGGTCCACGCCGTACCTGTCGAACATCGGGACCCAGGCTTCGCGGACGCCGAGGTCGGCGCCGTTGAACTTGTCGGCCGTGGAGATCACCACCTGGTGCATGCAGACCACGATCCAGTCGATCCCCGGATCCGCGTTCGCCGCCGCCAACTCCCGCTCCAGCCAGCGCTGCTGGGCACCGCCGGAGTACCCGCGGACGTAGGAGTTGCCGCCGTCCTGCAGGGCCACGTCGTCGTTGTTGAGGCTGATGACGCGTACCGAGCCGGCGGTGAACGAGTACCAGAGGCCGTGCAGTTCGTCGTCCGAGCCGGAGCCCGGCAGGTCGAAGTAGGCCTGGTAGGCGCCGTAGCCGATCGGGCCGTTGCCCTTCTCGTTCTCGTGGTTGCCGGCCGCGGGCATCCACGGGCGGTGGCGGGCCGAGCGGGTGTTGTTCTCGAACCAGTCGGACCAGGTGCGGACCCGGTCGGTGGCGATGTTGGCGTAGCAGAGGTCGCCGTTGAGCAGGTGGAACAGCGGGGCGATCCGTTCGACCCCGGCGGTGGTGTCGCCGGCGGCGGGGCTGCCGAGGTTGTCGTTGACGTACCCGTTGGCCGTCTTCCTGCCGAGGGTGGGGGTGCCCTGGTCGCCGAAGCTGGTGAAGGTGAAGGCGGCGCGGCCGCACGGCGCGGTGCGGACGGTGCCCAGCTCGGGGGTGGTGCCGTCGTGGACGGCGGCGTAGACGTAGTCCGTGTCGGGGTGCAGGCCGGTCAGCCGGGCGTGGTGCACCTGGACCTCGGTGCCGGAGGCTGCGTCCCGGTAGGTGCGGGTCGCGGCCTGGGCGCTCCGGCCGAAACCACCGTTCGAAGTCCCGTACACCACCCGCGGGTTGGCGACGGACCGGGTGGTGTGCCAGGAGACGACCACCTCGCGCGAGGCGTCCGAGCCGAACTGGAGGTGCAGGCCGGCCACCCGTGGGGCGCCGGAGCGTCCGGGCCGCTGCCACAGCAGCGGGGAGGGCGGGGCAGCGGCGGCGGGGGTGTCCGCGAGTCCGGAGAGGGACACGGCACTGCCGAGGCCGAGACCGGAGGCGCCGGCCAGGAGTCCGCGCCGGCTGACAGGGGATCGTCCACTGGAAGCGTTCATGGCGGTCAGCTCACCGTACGGAGGTGAACCGCGCCGGGGTCCCGGCGTGAACTCTCCGGTCGGCCGGACTCCTCCGCCGGGCGGCGCGTGGGGTCGGCGCGTGGCGACTGCCCGGTGTGACGAGCGTCGGACGCCGAGTGCCCGCTGGGCCGGGCTCCTCAGGAACCTGCCGCACTGAGAGGCGCCGCCGCGCGCCATTCCGGAGGGCCGGCGGACCGGCGCACAGCGCGTCCACGGAGTCGAGGGGATGCTCCGTGGACGCGCGGAACCTGCGAGGCGGGGGTGGCCTCCGGACTTTCGTCCTCCGGGCCGGTAGTTCGATCGTCGACCGAGGTAGAGAATCAGCGGCAGACCCTGATCCGTCTCGATCTGTCGCCACTGCCTCCTGCGGTCGAACTTCCTTCAGCTACCTCGCAGGTCCATTTCCCATGATGCGCCTCCCACGCCGCGTGCACCAGGGGTGAACGGTGCGAAATCCGGACAATTTTCGCGGGTCGGGGTCGGGGTCGGGTGACCGGGTCAGGGCCGCGGCCAGCCGTCCACGAAGTCCAGCGTGCGGTGGTAGGGCCCCTCGGGTCCGGTGCTGCGGTAGTCCTCGGTGCTGCTGCCGGTCCGGACGGTGCGGTCGCCGTCGTGGCGCCGGGCGGTGGGACGCAGGGTGTGGTCGACGGTAGCGCTGCGGGTGACGTGGCCGCCGGTCGCCGCGGTGGCCTCGCGGTGGTAGCCGAGGTCCATGGCGGTGCTCTGGTCGGTGTTGCCGGCCGCGTCGTGGCTCACCTTGTAGGTGACGTCGAGCGGTTCGCCTTCGTGGACGATGACGGTGCGGTGCGGTCCGCCGCCCCAGGTGGCGGTGGTGCGGGTGAGGTCGGCGCCGTTGTGCAGGGCCACGTCGTTGCCGCTGTCGCGCAGTTGCTGGGCGGAGCGGAAGGTGAGGTCGTCGCGGACCTCGGTGGTGATCCGGCCGTGGGAGGTCTGCACCCAGCCGCGGGCGAGGTCGTGCCGGGCGGCGGTGACCGTCCAGTCCCCGCTGCCGCCGCCGTGGTCGGCGAGTTGCGTGGCCACGGCGGCCTCGGGAGCGACCTGGTGCTCGGTGAGCTGTCCGTTGGTGCGGGCGGCGCCGTGGTCGGTCTCGGCGAAGAGGTTGACCTGGCCGGTCCAGCCGTCGTTGCTCTGCGCCTCGGTAGCGTTCACCGTGACGCCGACGGTGTGCGGGCGGCCGTCGAGCAGCAGACCGACGTACGGGGTGAGGTCGAGCCGGTAGGCGGGCAGGTCGAAGGCGAAGATGCCGGGGACGGGCCGCCAGAGCAGCGGATCCCAGCCGCCGGTGTAGATCACCGGGTACGGCCAGACCGCCCCGGCGACCCGGCCGTCGACGGTGAGCCGCAGTTCGCGGAACGGGCCTTTGCCGCAGGCGCCGAGGCCGGGGTTGGCCGCGACGAAGGCGTCCGGCGCGGAGGCGTAGGCGAACTCCTCGCAGGCTCCGCCGCCCCGGGTGTAGACCTCGGCGGTGAGGCGTTCGAGGTTCTGCGGGAAGGTGAGTTCGCGCCCGGCGGTGGAGGCGGCCTGGGTGAGCGCGAACGGCCCGGTGGTGAGCAGCCGGTCGGCGGTGCGGGCGGCCGGCCAGCGGTCGTTCGCGGTGTAGAAGGTCAGGCTCGTGCTGATCGTGAAGACGCCGGTGTAGGTGGCGTCGGTGACGTTGGCGAGGTCGAAGGAGAACTCCTGCGGGCCGGCCGTGAACAGCGGGGCGTACCGGGTGACGTCGTGCTCGACGCTCCACGCGATGCCGTCCTTGGACGGCTCCGGAGTGGAGGACAGCAGCACCTGGACGCCGCCGACGCGGACGCTGAACATCCGGTCGAACTGCCGCCCGGCGACCTGGCCGTGCACGTCCATGACCACCGCGGACCACGGCCCCGCGCAGTCGGCGGGCGGGGTGAGGGTGGCGGCGTACGGGGTGTCGGGCGGGTTGCCGTACCCGTTGCGGAACTCGCGCTCGTGCATCACCTCGACGGTGCAGGAGCGGGTGTCCGGCCGGGTGAGGGGCCTGGTGGCGGTGACCGGGTCGTGGTAGTCGGTGCCGAAGTCGGCGTGGGCGGGGCCGGCGGCGGTGAGGGTGCCGGCGAGGGAGAGGACGGCGGCGCCGAACAATCCGGCGGCGCGGCGGAGGAGCGGGCGCAGGGCCAAGGCGGATCCCGGGGTCGGGCGGCCCGTAGCGTCGCCGTGGGCCGGAGGGATGATCCGGCATCCTTCCGGCGGTGGCATGCCAGCGTCAAGGGTGGCGGTCGAGGCCCTGCTACCGCCGTTCGGCGGGCCGTTCGGCGGGCCGTTCGCCGGGCCGTTCGCCGGGCGCCGTGTCCTGCTCCGTGTCGTGCCCCTCGTGCTCCTCGTCGTGCGCTTCGAGGGCCGCCGCCTCCTGCCGGATCAGGTCGCGCAGAGCGGCCAGCCGGGGCCGCCGGTCGTCCAGCCGCCACTGCATCTCCAGTGGCAGGGTGGCCCGCCCCTCCAGCCGGACGGTGGCCACGTCCTCGGTGAGGTGGCCGGTCATCGAGCCGGGCACGAGGGAGAAGGCCCGGTTGCGGGCGAGCAGGTAGAGCCGCGAGCCGACGATCCGCGGCGGGCTGACCAGGACCGGCGGGTCGACCCCGCGGTCCCCGCAGAGGCCGAGGACGTGGTCGTAGTAGCGGGGGTGCTGTTCGCGCGGCCACAGCAGCAGGGGCAGGTCGCGCAGTTCGGTCAGGCGCAGGGCGGCGCGGCCGGACAGCGGGTGGTCCCGGCCGATCGCGACCAGGACCGGCTCGTCGGCGATCCGCTCCAGCCGGTAGCCGTCCACCTCGTCCAGGAAGCGGCCGAGGCCGATGTCGGCCAGTTCGGCGGCCAGGGTGGCGGACACCTGGCCGGTGTCCACGGCCTGTTCGACGGTGTCGAGCGCGGGCAGCTCCTGCTCGGCCCGGCTGACCACGGCGGGCAGCAGCCGGTTCACCACGCTCGGCGAGGCGACGATCCGGGCCGTGCCCAGGCGGGTCTCCTCGTGCAGCCGGACCCGGGCCAGCAGTGCCTCGGCCTGGCCGAGCAGCCGCGCGCTCTCGGCGGCCATCACCTCGCCCGCGGCGGTCAGGGCGACGGAACGGCGGCTGCGGTCGAACAGCTCGACGCCTACGGTCCGCTCCAGTCGGGCGACCTCCTGGCTGACCGTCGGCTGGGAGATGTGCAGCCGTTCGGCGGCCCGTCCGAAGTGCAGCGTCCCGGCCACCGTCAGGAAGACCTCCAGCTGACGCAAGGTGAAACCCATGGCCGCCAGGGTAGAGGAGGGGCGGACGAACCAATAGGTGATGGTCTATCAGTAACCCCAGTACTCATTCTGGATCCCGATGCGAGCCGTCCATACGCTGAGATCCGCGTTGCCCCACCGCAGTGGCATCTCACAGAGAGTTCGCAACATGACCGAACTTCCGCCCAGCACCCCCGGCGGCTCCAGCACCCACGGCGCCGCCGCTGCCCCCACTGCCTCCGTCGCCCCCGCCGCCCCCGCCATCCGCGTCGCCGAAGAGGTCGCGCGGGCCCTCGCCGTCGGCCGGCCCGTGGTCGCCCTGGAATCCACCATCTTCACCCACGGCCTGCCGCGCCCCCGCAACCTCGCCGTGGCGCTGGAGGCGGAGGAACGGCTGCGGGAGGCGGGCGTCGTCCCGGCGACCATCGGTGTGCACGCCGGGATTCCCACGGTCGGCCTGAGCACCGAGCAGATCACCGAACTCTCCGCCATCGACGGCCTGGACAAGGTGAGCCTGCGCGACCTCCCGGTGGTCGCCGCGCTCGGCCGCCACGGCGGCACCACCGTCGCCGCGACCGCCTTCCTCGCCCACCGCGCCGGCATCCGGGTCTTCTCCACCGGCGGCCTCGGCGGCGTGCACTTCGGCGCCTCCGAGAGCTTCGACGAGTCGGCCGACATGACCACCCTGGCCGCCACCCCGGTCACCGTGATCAGCGCCGGCGTGAAGTCGATCCTCGACATCCGGGCCACCCTGGAGCGCTTCGAGACCTACAACATCCCGGTCATCGGCTACCGCACCCGCAAGTACCCCGGCTTCTACGTCACCGACTCCGGCCACGAGATCAACTTCAGCGTCGACTCGCCCGAGGAGGCCGCCAAGGTCATCGACGCCCGCGACCGGCTCGACCTGCCGCAGGCCGTCCTGATCGCCAACCCGGTCGACCCGGCCAAGCAACTGCCGCCTGAGGAACTGGACAGCATCCTGGCCCGCGCCTGGGCCGAGGCCGCGCGCCAGGGCATCACCGGCAACGCCTCGACGCCGTTCCTGCTGGACCACATCCAGCGCGACACCGGCGGCCGCAGCCTGGAGGTCAACGTCGAGGTCTACCGGGGCAACGTCCGCCTCGGCGGCGAGATCGCCATCGCCCTGGCCGGGGCGGCCGGGCCGGCGGCGTCGGCCGGCTCGACCGGGCCGGCGCCCTCGGCTGGGCCGACCAGGTCGGCTGGGGCGTCCGCCTCGGCTGCCGAGACCGGGGCCTGAGCCGTGCTGGGGGTGCTCGGCGACCTCGTCGAGGACATCGTGGTCTGGGTCGACGGACCGCTGCGGCACGGCACCGACACCGGCGCCCGGGTCTTCCGACGGCGCGGCGGCAGTGCGGCCAACGTCGCCCGCTTCGCCGCCGGGCAGTACCCGGCCCGCTTCCTCGGCTGCGTCGGCGAGGACGCGGCCGGAGACGGCGTGGTCGCCGAACTGGGCGGTCACGGCGTCGACGTACGGGTCTCCCGGCGCGGCCGGACCGGCAGCATCGTGGTGCTGATCGACGAGGACGGCGAGCGGACCATGCTGCCCGACCGCGGTGCCGCCACACTGCTGGAACGCGTTCCGGACGCGTGGCTGGCCGGCCTGACCCACCTGCACGTGCCGGCCTACTCCTTCGACGGCGAGCCGGTCGGCGCCACCGCGGTGGACGCACTCGTCCGGGCCCGCCGGGCGGGCGCCACCACCTCGGTGGACGCCTCCTCCACCGGCATGCTGCAGCAGTTCGGTCGACACCGGTTCCTCACCCTGATGGCCGAGTTGACCCCGACCTTCCTGTTCGCCAACCGCTCCGAGTCAGCCTTCCTCGGCCTGCTGGTGGACGGCCTGCCCGGGCCCGAACGCGCCCGGCTGGCGGCGACCACGGTGGTCACCAAGGCTGGCGCCGAGGCCACCACCGTCGACGCGCCCGGCGAGGACCCGTTCACGGTGCCGGTGCCGCCGGTGGCGCAGGTGCGCGACCTCACCGGGGCCGGGGACGCCTTCGCGGCGGGGTTCCTGGCCGGATTCCTGGAGACCGGCGACCTGCGGCTGGCGGCCGGGCTCGGGCACCGCAGCGCGTCCCGGGTGCTGGCCTCGCCGGGGGCGTCCTGCGGCGAGGCATGACGGCCGTGCCCGGGCCGGCCGTGCCCAGGCGGCCGCCCGGGTCGGCCGCCCGGGTCGGTGCGAGTGCGTCGGTGCGAGTGCACCGACGGGAGTGCAGCGGCGGGAGTGTGGGTGTGAGTGCACCGGTGCAAACGCGTCAGCGCAGCGCGTCCTTGCGGAGGAACCGCTTCAGCCGTTGCCACGTCCAGGTGTTGACCACGTCCTCGGCGGTGAGCCAGCCGCGCTGCGCCGTGCCGATGCCGAATCGCGGGTAGGCCAGGTGGGGGGTGGCGTGGGCGTCGCTGTCGATGCTGAAGCGGACGCCGTGGCGCTTGGCCCGCAGGATGTCCTCGTCGCGCAGGTCGAGCCGCTGCGGTGAGCTGTTGACCTCGATGGCGGTGCCGGTGCGTGCGGCGGCCTCGAACACCGCGTCCAGGTCGACGTCGATCGGGCCGCGGCTGCCGATCCGTCGGGTGGTGAGGTGGCCGATGACGTGCACGTACGGGTTCTCGCAGGCGCGGATCAGGCGGCGGGTCTGGGCGGCGCGGTCGAGCGTGAAGTTCGAGTGCACGGAGGCCACGCAGACGTCGAAGCCGGCCAGGAACTCGGGCGGCCAGTCCACCCCGCCGTCCGGGTCGATGTTCAGCTCGGTGCCGTGCAGCAGGCGCAACTTCTTGTGGCGATCGGCGAGTTGGCGCAGTCGATCGCGCTGGGCGAGGATCTTCTCGTCGGTCATCCGCTGCATCACCAGGTTCGGGGCGTGGTCGGTGACGGCGAAGTAGGAGTAGCCGCGGGCGGCCGCGGTGTCGATCATCTCCTCCAGGGTGGCCAGCCCGTCGGTCAGGTCGGTGTGCGTGTGCAGGTCCCCGCGCAGGTCGGACTCCTGGACGAGATCCGGGAGTTCACCGTTCAGCGCCGCCTCGATCTCGCCCCGGTCCTCGCGCAGCGGCGGCGGGATCCACGGCAGGCCGAGCGCCGCGTACACCTCGTCCTCGGTCTGCGAGACCACCTTGGCGCCACCGTCCACCTCGAACAGCCCGTACTCGGAGAGCTTCAGGCCGGCCCGGACCGCCCGCGTGCGCAGCTTGATGTTGTGCGCCTTCGATCCGGTGAAGTAGACCAGTGCCGCGCCCCAGTCCTCCTCCGGCACGACCCGAAGGTCCACCTGGATACCCCGGGTGGTGCGCACCGAGGTCTTGGTCGATCCGCTGGCGATCACGTCGGCCACGTACGGGAGTTCGGTGAGCGCGGCCATCAGGGGGGCGGAGTCCTCGGCGGTCGCGAGCACGTCGATGTCGCCCACCGTCTCGCGCATCCGGCGCAGCGAACCCGCGTACGCGCAGCGGGTGCAGCCGGGGACGGCGGAGAGCGCGGCGACCAACTGCTCGGCCAGCTCGGTCGCGGCGTCCAGCAGCGTGCGGCCGCCGGACTGCCGCATCAGCTCGATGCCGTGCAGGATCTTCTCGCCGCTGCGTTCGCCGAAGCCCGCCACACCGGACAGCTTCTCGGCGCGGACCGCCTCGGCGAGCTCCTCCACGGAGGCGATGCCGAGGTCGCGGTAGAGGGCGAGGGCGCGCTTGGGACCGACGCTGGGGACCGCCATGATCTCCCGGACACCCGCCGGGATCTTGGCGCGCAGGGCGTCCAAGGCGGTGATCTTCCCGGTGGAGACGTACTCCGCGATCTTCTCGGCGGTGGACTTGCCGACACCGGGGATCTGCTGCAGGCCCTTGACGTCCAGGCCGGCCAGGTCCTCGGGGTGGCCGCCGACCGCGCGGGCGGACTTCTCGTAGGCGCGGGCCCGGAAGGCGTCCCCGCCGGTGATGCTGATCAGATCGGCGTACTCCTGGAGCAGCTCACTGACTTGGTCGTTGAGCCTGGGCATGGGGCAAGTCTAGGTTCGGCGGGGCGGGTTCGCCGGGCGGGAGCGGGGCCGCGGTCCGTCGGGGGCGCGGCCGCGGCCCGCGGGGGCGTGGCCGCGTTCCGCCGGAGGTTCGCCACCGTCTCCTCGGGGCGTCGTCAGTCGTAGGCGATGGTCAGCAGCAGGACCACGGTCAGTCCGCCGCCGGGGGTGGGCTCGACCGCGAGCCGACCGCCCGCCGCCAGCACCAGGCTGTGCAGGGCCGGCCCGACCGGGCCGTCGGCCCGCACGCCCGCGAGCAACCCCGCACGCGCCTCGGGCAGCTCGGAGCCGCCCCGGTCGGCGATCCGGATCTCCACCCGGCCGCCGCTCCGCCCGCCGTACCGGCCGCTGTCCCGCCCGCCGTTCCGACCGCCGAGCCGTGCGAAGTCCAGTCCCGCCGCCGCGCTCCGTCCGGGCGGCCGCCGCGTGGGCGCGCCACCCGCCACCTCGGCGTGCACCAGCACCCGGCCGCCCAGCGGGCTGCGCCGGATCGCGTGATCGACCAGCCCGGCGACGGCCGCCTCCAGCCGTCGGGCATCCCCGGCCACCACCGGCAAGCCGGGCGCCACCAGGACCGTGACCGCCCCCGCGCGACCACCGCCGCGCACCACCCGGCGGACCACGTCGGCCACCTGGACGTGCCGGGCCATCGGCTCACACCCGGCCTGCCGACCGGTCCAGCGCAGCCGCTCCAGCTCCGTGCGGGTGAGCACCCTCGGGGCTGCCATGGTGCCGGACTGGAGCGGCCCGAGGCCGTCCTCGGACCCGACGGCTACCAGCCCGCCCGCGCGCCCGGACCCGCTCCGGCGGCCGGCGCCGCTCACGGCGCCGATCGCGCCCAGCGCCCGGGCTCCCGACGCGACGTAGCCCCAGAGCCTCCCGCGTGCCATCGTCCTGCCCCTCGTGCCTCACCGGCGGCCGTCATGGGTGCGCGGCCGACCGCGGCCGACCGTTTCCCGGGCCCTCCTGACAGCCTGCGCCTCGGCCGCCCGGGTGACAATCCCGCTCCGGGGCACGAACCGCTCCCGGGCCCCCATCGAGCGGCCGGCCGGGCACCCCCCGATCGGCGGGGCCGGACGTGGTGAACCGCAAAGATCTCTTCGCAAAAAAGGCTTTGCAAAGGTTTTTTTGCAGTCCTATGCTCCTGCCATGACCGACGACGACGGCGGCTGGAAGCACAGCGACGACCCGCACATCGCCCTCACCGCCAAGGGCATGCGGGCGATGGCGCACCCCGTGCGCATGCAGCTGATCGGGCTGCTGCGCAAACACGGCCCGTCCACGGCGACGAGGCTCGCCGAGCGGCTGGGTCTCAACTCCGGAGCCACCAGCTACCACCTGCGCCAGCTCGCCGCCGCGGGCTTCGTCGAGGAGGACAGTGAGCGCGGCAACGCCCGCGAGCGCTGGTGGCGCTCGGCCCACCGGGCCACCGTCTGGACGGGCGACGACCTGGCCGACGAGGAACTGGAGACGGCCACCGGCTTCCTGCGGTCCGTGCTGGCCGCGCACACCCTCACGGCGCAGCGCGCACTGGACGCCTTCGAGACCACACCGAGGGAATGGCGCAAGGCGACGGACCTCAGCGACACGCTGCTCCAGCTCACACCCGCCGAGGCCGAGCGGCTGGCCGGCGAACTGGCCGCCGTGGTCGGGCGCTACCGCCGGGTGGACCCGGAGGGAGGGGCTCCGGCGGGGACCGAGCAGGTCTCCGTGGTCCTCCACGTGCTGCCGGACCTGCAGAACATCGACGCCGAAGGGGGGCCCGCATGACCACCGCCGCCGGGGATCCGCCGATACGCAGCTTCCGGCCGCTGGCCGGGGTGCTCGCCGCGACGGTCGTCTCCGTCACCGGGACACGGGTCTCGGCCATCGCCCTGCCCTGGTTCGTCCTGGCCACGACGGGCAGCGCCACCATGACGGGCCTGGTCGCCTTCGCCGAGATGGCACCCTACGTGCTGGTCAAGGCGTTGACCGGGCCGGTGGTCGACCGGCTCGGGCCACGCGTGGTGTCGTGGACGACGGACGCGGTCAGCGCCGCTGCGGCCGGGCTGGTCCCGCTGCTGCACTCCCAGGGGCTGCTGCCGTTCTGGGTCCTGCTGGTGATGGTCGCGGTGATCGGCTCGATGCGAGGCCCGGGAGACCTCGCCAAGTCGGTCATGGTCCCGGAGGCGGCCGACCGGGCCCGGGTGCCCATGGAGCGCGCCACCGGCCTGTCCGGCGTCACCGAGCGGCTGGCCTCCACCATCGGCCCGGCGGTCGGCGGCGGACTGGTCGCCCTGATGGGCCCGCTGGCCGGTCTGGCGATCAACGCGGCCACCTTCGCGCTCGGCTCGCTGATCATCGCCCTGGCGCTGCCGCGCGGCATGGGACGCCCGCCGGCACCTGCGACACCGGTAGCGGGAGAGGAGGACGGGCAGGGGAAGGGGAAACGGGAGCAGCCGGTCGGCTACTGGCGGATGTTCCACGAGGGCTTCGCCTTCCTGCGGTCCGAGCCGCTGCTGCTCGCCGTCATCGTGATGGTCGGCATCACCAATCTGCTCGACGCGGGTTTCACGACCGTCCTCGTCCCGGTCTGGGCGCGGGAGTCCGGCAACGGCCCGGCCGCCATCGGCCTGACCGCCGGTGCCATGGGCGCCACGGCGGTCGTCGGCAGCCTGATCGCGGCCGCCGTCGCCTCCCGCCTGCCCCGCCGGACGGTCTTCTTCGTCGGATTCCTCCTGTGCGGTGCGCCCAGGTTCCTGGTGCTCGCCGTCGGCGCGCCCATGTGGGCGGTGCTCGCGGTGTTCGCGATCGGCGGCTTCGGCTCCGGCTTCCTCAACCCGATCCTCGGCGCGGTGCTCTTCGAGCGCGTACCCCGCCCCCTCCTCGGCCGCGTCCACGCCCTCGGCGACTCCCTCGCCTGGGCCGGGATACCCCTCGGCGGCCTCGTCGCGGGTACGTCGGTCGCCTTGGTCGGGTTGGTGCCCAGCCTGCTCGCGGCCGGCGCCGGGTACCTCGTCACCACGACCGTGGCCGGGCTCCGGCCCGAGTGGCGCGAGATGGACCGCCTTCGTGGCAGAGCGGGCGGCAACGGCTGGGCCACCGTCGAACCGGGCGAAGCGGACGCTGAAACGGCGGAGCAGGAACCGTCACCGACACGCCTGTGAGCCTGTCTCTTATACACATCTCCGAGCCCACGAGACAGGCAGAAATCTCGTATGCCGTC
>NZ_JOHO01000042.1 GCF_000719705.1 Streptomyces sp. NRRL S-350
GATGTCGAAGGTGACCTCGATCTGCGGCAGGCCGCGCGGCGCCGGCGGCAGGCCGGTCAGCTCGAACATCCCGAGCTTCTTGTTGTACGCGGCGATCTCCCGCTCGCCCTGGAAGACCTGGATCTGCACGGACGGCTGGTTGTCCTCGGCCGTGGTGAAGATCTCGGAGCGCTTGGTCGGGATCGTGGTGTTGCGCTCGATCAGCCTGGTCATGACGCCGCCCTTGGTCTCGATGCCCAGGGACAGCGGCGTGACGTCGAGCAGCAGGACGTCCTTGACCTCGCCCTTCAGCACACCGGCCTGCAGGGACGCGCCGATGGCGACGACCTCGTCGGGGTTCACGCCCTTGTGCGGGTCCTTGCCGGTCAGCTCCTTCACCAGGCCGGTGACCGCCGGCATCCGGGTGGAGCCGCCGACCAGGATCACGTGGTCGATGTCGGAGACCTCGATCCCGGCGTCCTTCACCGCCTGGCGGAACGGCTGCTTGCAGCGCTCCAGCAGATCCGCGGTCAGCTGCTCGAACTGCGCGCGGGTGAGCTTCTCGTCCAGGTGCAGGGCCCCCTGGGCGGAGGCGGTGATGTAGGGGAGGTTGATCGTCGTCTCGGTGGCCGCGGACAGTTCGATCTTGGCCTTCTCGGCCGCTTCCCGCAGTCGCTGGGTGGCCATCTTGTCCCGGGCGAGATCGATCCCGTAGCCGTTCTCGAACTGCTTGACCAGGTGGTCGACGACCTTCTGGTCCCAGTCGTCGCCGCCCAGGTGGGTGTCTCCGTTGGTGGACTTGACCTCCACCACTCCGTCGCCGATCTCCAGCAGGGACACGTCGAACGTTCCGCCGCCCAGGTCGAAGACCAGGATCGTCTGGTCGCTCTCCTTGTCCAGCCCGTAGGCCAGCGCGGCCGCGGTGGGCTCGTTGACGATCCGCAGCACCTTCAGGCCCGCGATCTCCCCGGCCTCCTTGGTCGCGGTGCGCTGGGAGTCGTTGAAGTACGCCGGCACCGTGATGACCGCGTCCGTCACCTCGTCGCCCAGATAGGCCTCGGCGTCGCGCTTGAGCTTCTGCAGGACCCGGGCCGAGATCTCCTGTGCCGTGTAGCGCTTGCCGTCGACGTCGCCGTGCTCCGGGAAGCGCCAGGCCGCCTCGCCCACGTGCCGCTTCACCGACCGGGCGGTGCGGTCCACGTTGGTCACCGCCTGGCGCTTGGCGATCTCCCCGACCAGCACCTCGCCGCCCTTGCCGAACGCCACGACCGACGGCGTGGTCCGCGCGCCCTCCGCGTTGGGGATGACGGTGGGCTCCCCGGCCTCCAGGACACTGACGACGGAGTTCGTCGTGCCGAGGTCGATACCGACCGAGCGTGCCATGATCCCGCTCCCTTCCCTCCCCGTCCCCACGGCCCGTCGGCCGCCGGCCGGGTGTGGCGCCCGTCCCGGATCGCGGTCGGGGCACCGCGCGTCGCTCCTTCGCCTTCCGGGATACGTCTCCCCTCACGCGCATGTCAACGCCCCCGTCCCGATACCCCGGCACGCCCTCCTGCCGGGCGCCCGCCACCGCCGGGTTCAGGAGGGGTCCGGCCGGATCCGGGTCATGAGCAGGGCGATGTCGTCGCCGGACGCCGCGTGGGGCAGCGCGGTGAGCAGGAGGTCGCAGATGGCTTCGATGGGCCGCCGATAGGTGCCGAGCAGATCGGTGAGGGCGGCCAGACGGACGTCGATGTCCTGGTCGCGGACTTCGACGAGCCCGTCGGTGTAGAGGAGCAGTTCGTCGCCCGGGCCCAGTTGCACTTCGGTGGTGCGGAACAGGGCGCCGTTCACGCCGAGGGGAGCGGCGGGTGGCAGGCGCAGGAGCTCGGGCGGGTGACCGGGGCGGGTCAGGACGGGCGGCAGGTGGCCGGCGGTGGCGATGCGCAGGGACAGATCGCGGGGGTCGTAGAGGGCCAGGACGCAGGTGGCCAGAATGTCGTCCAGGTCGGCGGTGACGTCGTCGAGGCCGGCGAGGACTTCGGCCGGCGTGAGGTCCAGCTTGGCCAGCGCGCGGGTGGCGAGGCGCAGTTGGCCCATGGTCGCGGCGGCGTTGATGCCGTGGCCCATCACGTCTCCGACGACCAGGGCCGTCCGGTCGGCGGCCAGGGGTATGACGTCGAACCAGTCGCCGCCGGGTTCCCCGATGGCGGCGGCGGGCTGGTAGCGGTAGGCGATCTCCAGCCCGGGCCTGGACGAGGGTGTGGGAGGCAGCAGGTGGCGTTGGAGGGCGAGGGCGGCGTGGCGCTGGCGCTGGTACCAGCGGGCGTTGTCGATGCACACGGCGGCGCGGGTGGCGAGTTCGCCGACCAGGAACATGTCGTCGCTGTCGAAGGGCTCGGCGGTGCGGGCGCGTTTGAGGTCGATGGCGCCCAGCACCTCACCGCGGGCGGTCAGCGGCACCGCGAGATAGGAGTGCACGCCGGCCCGGGCGAGCAGGTCGGCCGCCTCGGAGTCGCGGGCGATGCGGGCGAGGTCGTCCTCACCGACGTCGGGAACGAGAACCGGGAGGGCGGTGGCGACACACCGCGTGACCAGCCGGGTCGAACCGTACTGGGTGAGCTCGCCGACGGGGTCGGCCGCCCGGGCGGCCTCCGTCGGGTAGGCGGTCTTCACGGCCAGCGCCCGAAAACGCATCGCGTCACCGGTCGGGTCGGCGGCCGCCGCCGGGTCGCGCAGGGCGGAGTCGAGGATGTCCACGGCGACGACGTCCGCGATCTCCGGCACGAGGACATCGGCGAGTTCCCGGGCGGTGGTGTCCAGGTCGAGGGTGGTGCCGATGCGCACGGAGGCGTCCGCGATCAGTGCCAGACGCCGACGGGAGCGGGCGGCCGCGGTTGACGCCTCCTGCTGCGAAGTGATGTCCAGGGCGGAGGCGGCGGCACCGATCACTGCCCCGCGCTGGTCCTCCAACCGGTAGACGGACACCGACCAGGTGTGGTCGGCGTCGGGATCGCCGGGCGGCCGACCGGTCATGCTCTGCCCCAGCACCGGTCCGGCGCCCGCGAGCACCCGGCGTATGGCCGCCTCGGCGCGAACGGCGTCCAGACACGGCAGCACCTCGCCCACGCGCCGCCCGAGGTGCCGGGAGGCGGGCCGGCCGCTGATGCCCTCCAGCGCCCGGTTCACCATGACGAAGCGCAGGTCGGTGTCGAAGACCGCCACCGCGATCGGCGTCTGCGACACCAGCTGTCCGGACAGCGCCAGCTCCCGCTCCAGTTGCCGTACGGTGGCCAGGTCCGAGGCGATCCCGAGGGCGTAGAAGCGGCCTCCCCGGTCCTGCAGGCGCATGTTGCGGAACTCCGCCAGCCGCGTGCTGCCGTCCTTGTGCCGGACGGGGAACACGCCGGCCCACGGCCCGCCCCCCGCCATCACCTTCGCGAACAGGGCACTCACGAGCTCCCGGTGCCGCTCGTGGACGAGCAGGCGCGCCGCCGGAGCGCCCAGGGCCTCCTCGGCGCGGTAGCCGAACAGTTCCTCGGCCTGCGGGCTCCACAGGGCGACCCGGCCGTCGGCGTCCAGAACGACGGCCGCCACTCCCAGCACGTCGAGAAGCCCGCCGGCCGCCGACGGGCCTTCGGCAGCGGAACCCGAACCGGTCGGCTCGCCCTGTGCCGTGCTCATCCCGCGCCTCCTGCCCCGCGGCTCCCGTCCGAGCAGCCCGCGGCTCCCGTCCGAGCAGCCCGCGCCCGGCCATTCGCAGCAGTTCCTCCATCTTCCCCCACCGTGGCCCCGCGGGCCCCGCCACGCAGCCCCGGGCGGCCCGCACGGGAGGCCTCCCCGCCGAGGCGGCCTCGCTACGCTCGGTCGCGCGGGCCGCCACCGCACGCAGCACCCTCCGATCCGCACGACCGCCCCGCGACCCCCGAGACCCCCGAGACCCCCGAGACCCCCGAGACCGCGAACGGATGAGCATGAGCAGTCCCTTCCAGGACCCCGACTTCCTCCGGGATCCGTACCCGACGTACGCGGCACTCCGGCGCAGCGGGCCCGTGCAGGAGCTCCCGGGCGCCGGGCACCGGGCCGGCTTCGTCGTGACCGGCTACGACGAAGCGAAGCAAGCACTCGCCCACCCCGGGCTGTCGAAGGACACGCATCGCTTCTTCGCCGGCAAGGAGACCGGTCGCAGTCTCCACCCCGCCGTCACGCGGAACCTGCTGGCCACGGATCCCCCGGACCACACCAGGTTGCGGCGGCTGGTCACCAAGGCGTTCACCCCCGGCGCCGTCGACCGCCTGCGCCCGTACATCGTCGAGTCGGCCGACGCCCTGGTCGACTCGTGGGCGCCCGGGGAGGAGGTCGACGTCATCGACGGGCTCGCCGTCCCGCTGCCCGTCACCGTGATCTGCCGGCTCCTCGGCGTCCCGACTGCCGACCGGGACCGCGTTCGGGCGTGGTCGACGGACCTGTTCGCCGCCGGCGACAACCAGCGTGTCGACGCCGCGTCCCACGCCCTGGCCGACTACCTGGCCGCGCTGGTCGCGTCCAAGCGCCGCACCCCGGACGACGCGCTGCTGTCCGCTCTGGTCGCCGTTCGGGACGGCGACGGCGACCACCTGACCGAGCAGGAGCTCGTCTCGTTGGCGGTGCTGCTCCTGGTCGCCGGGCACGAGACCACCACCGCCGCGATCGGCAACGCCGTCCTGGCGCTGCTCCAGCACCCCCGTCAGTCGGAGCGGCTGCGGTCGGACCCGGACCGAATCGAGCGCGCGGTCGACGAACTCCTCCGCTACGACTCCGCGGTCGCCATCGCCACCTGGCGCTGGGCCCCCGAACCGGTCCGCGTGGGCGGGACGGACGTTCCGGCGGGCAGCCCGGTGTCCGTCAGCCCGGGCGCCGCCAACCGCGACCCCGCCCGCTTCGCCGACCCGGACCGGCTCGACCTCGCACGGGAGGACGCGCACGCGCACCTGGCCTTCGGCCACGGCATCCACCGGTGCCTCGGCGCACCGCTCGCGCACGCCGAGGTGGCCACTGCGCTACGCGTGCTCCTCACGCGCTTCCCCGGGCTTCGACTCGGCCGACCCGCCGACCAGTTGCGCTGGCGCCACTCGCGGCTCATCCGCGGGCTGGAATCACTCCCCGTCCTGCTGTAGCCGGGCGGCCGGCGGTCGGCCGGCCCCGCCCCCAAGCCTGCGGCCGGGTGGGCGACGGACATGAAGGGCGATCCGCCCGCCTCGAACGCCCTCTCATGGACCAACTACCTTCCGAATGGCCGGTATTGATCTCCCCATCGCGGTACGGCCCTCCCCTAGGGTCCTCCGTAGCCGACGGGGGGCACAGGCTCTCCCGTCGTGTCCGCACGAGGGAGCCGCTTCATGCCGACCCGCCGCACGTCGCTGCGTTCCGCCGTCGCCGCCCTCGGCGTCGGCGCGGCGATCGTCCTGACCTCCACGCCCGCCTCCGCCGCCAACGAGGGAACCTACTCGGGCAACTGGGGGAGCTGCGCCGCCACGGAGGAGATCCAGCTGCGGACCGTCAGCGGCGCCACCCACGACTGGATGGAGTTCTTCCCGACCGGAACCGGCGCCAACTGCGGATTCAGGATCGTGAGGAACGGCGACCCGTCGTTCTGGGACTCCACCGGTGCCGGCTCCGGCTGGCTCTACGACGGGCCGGGCAACCTCCTCTGCCCGCAGATCTATGACCGGAGCACCGGCATCGTGAAGTGGTCGGGCGTGCGCAACTAGCCTGAGCCGCGCCCCCCGTGACGGGAACTCGGCTCGACCACCACGGGTTGCTGCCCGCCGGCTGGACGACAACGGACAGCCGGCGCCCTCGGAACCATCCGCACCACTCCCCCAGCACACGACTCGTCAGATCGAGGAGAATCCGGAACCGTGTTCAAACTCCGAGCCACCGGGCGCGCCATCGCCATGTCCGCCGCCGCCCTCACCCTCGCCGGCGGTGCAACCGTCGGCCTCGGCGGGACCGCCGACGCCGCCGTCGGAAGCCCGAACCAGGCGACCACGGACTGGTTCCAGCTCTACGTGAGCAACAACGGCAACAACCCGTACTACACCGTCTGCAACCACCAGTCCGGTGCCAACACGGTCTACGTCGGCGTCACGGACTACGGGTCCGGCAACAACGTGCTGCTTCAGGACACCATCACCGGCTGGCAGACGTACGGCACAAACATCAACTTCAACGCCGGCGGCTGCGAGTCGTTCTTCATCAAGGGCACCAACGGCCACGCGTACATCGGGTACATCAAGGCACCCACCTACTACTCCACGGGTGTGGTGACCTACAACTGACCCCGGTGGTCGCACCACCCTGACGTCACCGACGCCCTCCCCCGGCACACCGCGGGGAGGGCGTCACCCCGCCCGGTGCGACCGGGCGCTCAGGCCGCGGCGGGTGGCACCGGCTCACGACGGGAAGTGCCGACGGCGTGCCCGGTACACCGCCACCGCGGCGGCACCGAACGCGGCCAGCGCGAGCACCAGACCACCCACCAGGACCGGGTTGACCCAGGACTCCACCAGTTCACCGTCCGGCCCGCATCGCACGCTCACCGGAAACATCCGGGTGGTGATCGTGTGCCCGGGAAAGCCCAGAGCGGCGCAGTACTCGAGGGCGGACATCCACCCCGGCCCCGACGTCAGACCGGTGGTGAACGCCCCGTACGCCGTGCAGACTCCCAGGAACGACAGCCCGACGAACGTGCCGGCGTCGAAGGACGACCGCCGCTGACGCCGGGCACGCACCGCCCGGCTCACCACCACG
The DNA here is from genome assembly GCF_000719705.1 of Streptomyces sp. NRRL S-350. Taxonomy (GTDB): domain Bacteria; phylum Actinomycetota; class Actinomycetes; order Streptomycetales; family Streptomycetaceae; genus Kitasatospora. The sequence continues at coordinate 6,751 of NZ_JOHO01000042.1, forward strand.
ACCACACCGGTCAGGAACAGGACCGGCGCGATCACCGGGCCGAAGAGGACAAGACCGATGAGGACCATCTGGGCGTCGGCGGCCCCGGAGGCCGTCACGATCACAGGAAGCGCTTGGGACACGCACCGTTGGACTCACCGCGCCACCGTCACGGTTCCACATCCTCCCGGCAAGTTGTCCGCGGCGACCGATCGCGGCCGCCGCCGCGCGCCCGTGTCGAGATGGCCACCGCCGCGCGGCCTCGGCATGCCACAGTCCGTAACCAGTGCGGAGTATGCGTCGTGCGGACGGCTTGGTGCCGGCCGCGCGGGCGAACCGGTGGATCATTGGCGGACTTCCGACCGGCTGACGGGGACTCGGGTTGAGCCGTCGCCCGGCGCGGAAGAAGTGATCTGTGCAGGTAACACGTGGCAGTCAATGCGGGCAACGACCCCAGACGTCGGCCGAGTCCGGCGACGCGGAACCGGAACCGATCCTGCGGGGCCGCCGGCAGGGCGGGGAGTTCCGGGAGGTCGAGACCACGCTGATGGCACTCGCCGTGAAGTCCGCGATCGACTCCGCCATCGTGCGCAGGACTCAGCAGCCTCGCCTGAGCGTGGACGACCGCGTCCGCGAGACCACCGCTCGGGCCCTTCCCGCGAACCGGAGGACGTCATGACCACACACGCGACGTGTCGGCGGTGACGACCCCCGAGGCACCGCCGCGGCCGAGCGGCCGACGCCTGCTGCTCGGTGTCGTCTGGGACATCGTGGTCCCGATCGCGTTGTACTACGGCCTGCGAGCCGCCGGCGTCGGCGTGTTCGTCGCGCTGCTGGCCGGCGCCTTCCTGCCGGCGTTCACTACGGCGGTGCAGTGGCTGCGCACCCGCAGCCTGGAGGGCATGGCGGGCTTCGTCGCCGGGACCATGCTGCTCGGCGTCGCAGCCGCGCTGGTCAGCGGCAGCCCCCGGTTCCTGCTGGCCAAGGACGGCTGGCTGACCGGCGTCGCCGGGCTCTGGTTCCTGATCTCGATCAGGGCCAGGCGCCCGCTGCTCTTCCACGCCGGCCGCCCCCTGCTGGAGGGGCGGTTCCGCTCCGACGGCACCTCCTGGGACGTGCTGTGGGAACGCGAACCGGCCTTCCGGCGGATCTGGCGGGTCTCGACCGCGATCTGGGGCGTGGCGATGCTGCTCGACGCCGCCGTCCGGGTCGTGATGGCCTACACCCTGCCGGTGGACCTGGTGCCCGGCCTGGGCGCGCTGCTCTGGCCGGTCACGCTGCTGCTGTTGCAACTGGTCAACGGCGTCTACTACGAGCTGGCCGGGCTCTGGCGGCTGACCTCCGGCACGGCCGCCCGCTCGGCGGACGGGTGAACGACCGCCCGCCGCGCTCAACCCGCCGTCCGGGGCCATCACTCGGCGTGCGAGGCGCCCGGGAGCACGGCCTGCCGGTCGGGCCGGCTTCCCCTCGGTGCCCGACGGTGCCCGGCGGTGCCCGACGACGTCTGGCGGCCCGTCAGGACCGGCTGTGACGCGCGGACGGGCCGGGCCGGGCGGCCGGGGCCTGTCCGGGGCCGCGCAGTGCGATGGCCACGAAGTCCGGTGCCGGCAGGGCCCTTTCGTACGGTCCGGCCGTGGAACGTCTGTCAGCCGAAGATCGCGGCAGGTTCGCCGGTGAACCAGCTGTTGTCGATGCGGAGCCGGCGGATGACCCAGCGGTCGCCGTGGCGGACCAACTCGACGTCGTAGAGGTTCTTGAGCAGTGCGCGCGTGGCGGGGTCGGCAGTGAGCAGGTGCTGGGCTTCCACCACGGCGGTGAGCCGGGCGGTGTCGCCGTCGACCGTGATGCGCGGGTTGGTGACCTGGTGGGTGGTGTCCACCCGGCCGGTGAACATGGCCAGGATGGTCGTGACGATGGTGTCGCGCCCGGACATCACCGGCGGCCTCGCTCCCCACTTGGCCGCGGCCGGGCGGAAGTCCAGCTCGGCGTCGGCGGCGAAGGACGAGGCGAACAGGTCCTTGTCCTTGAGGTCCTGCCCCAGACCGAAGCGGTAGAGCGCGTCGGTGATCTCTGCACGGTCCCTGAGCTCTGCGGCTACGGCGGCGGTGTCGTGCGCGGGCGCAGCCAGGGCGTGATCGTGGGTGACGTACATGATGTTCTCCCGTGCAGGTCAGGTGTGTTCCGGCGCCTCTCATCCTGCTGCGGACCGGATGGGGCATCAACGCGCACTTTCGCAACGATCGTGAAGCCTCGATCAACGAAGACGGGTGCGGGGGTGACGGAGCGACACGAGTGCGTGCCGCTGCTGGCCGCGGGCGGGTGGGTCACGGTGCACGGGTGGCCCGCATCGGAACTACCGGAGGCGGGTCGCGGTCCGGACGAGGTCGGCGACGGCTCTGGACCGGCTGTGCGGCGGCCAGGCGATCACGGTGACGACTTTCGGCGCGTCCAGTACGGGCACGGCGGCGAGGTCACCGGGCAGTTGGGCTCGGCAGGATTCCGGTGAGACCGCGCAAGCACGGCCGAGCGAGACGAGTTGCAGCAACTGCGCGTGGTCGCGGACCTGCGGGCCGGGGCCGGGCGGGTAGGTGCCGTCGGGGTCGGGCCAGCGCGGCAGGGGCAGGCCGGGCAGCCGGGTGATGTCGGCCATGTGCACATGGGGCCGGACGGTGAGCGGATGCCCGGCCGGTAGGACCACCACCTGACCCTCCGTGCCGAGTTCTTCGGTGTGGAACCCGGCGGTCGAGTCGAACGGCCGGTGCAGTAGCGCCACGTCGGCCCGGCCCTCGCGCAGTAGTCGTTCCTGTTCGGCCGGGCCGCACAGGATGACGTCGACGGGGGCCGCGCCGGGTTCGGCGGCGTACGCGTCCAGCAGGTTCGCCAGCAGTTCGCGGGACGCGCTGGCCTTCGTGACCAGGACCAGGCCGGGGCGGCCGGTCGGGGGGAGGGCGGCGCGGCGGGTCCGGCGCTCGGCCGCTTCGACCGCGTCGAGGGCCGCCCGGCCCTCGGCCAGCAGCACCGAGCCGGCTTCGGTCAGCGTGACGGTGCGGCTGGTCCGATCCAGTAGCGCTGCCCCGAGTCGGCGTTCGAGCTGCTGGATCGCCCGCGACAGAGGCGGCTGTGCGATTCCGAGCCGCTGTGCGGCGCGCCCGAAGTGCAACTCCTCGGCGACGGCGACGAAGTAGCGCAGTTCCCTGGTCTCCATCGGGCCACGGTACTCCGGATCGATACCCGGAAGGTATCGTTGCCCACCCGATCGGTCTTGGACCCCCGTCGGGGTCCGGGAGCAGCATGGTCCCCATGAGCGAACGAACGATTGCGCTGGTCACTGGCGCGAACAAGGGAATCGGCTACGAGATCGCCGCAGGCCTGGGCGCCCTCGGCTGGAGCGTCGGTGTCGGGGCCCGCGACGATCGGCGCCGCGAGGCCGCGGTGGAGGGACTGCGCGCGGCCGGCGTCGACGCGTTCGGCGTACCGCTGGACGTGACCGACGACGCGAGCGCGACGGCCGCCGCAGGGCTGATCGAGGAACAGGCCGGGCGCCTCGACGTGCTCGTCAACAACGCCGCCATCACAGGCGGGATGCCCCAGGAGCCCACCCGCGTCGACCCGGCCACCGTCCGCACGGTCGTGGAGACCAACGTCATCGGCGTCATCCGCGTCACCAACGCGATGATGCCGCTGCTTCGCCGCTCCGCCTCACCGCGGATCGTGAACATGTCCAGCAGTGTCGGCTCCCTCACCCGGCAGTCAGGAACCGCCGGTGAGCTGACCACAGGTCCGGTGTCCGCGGCGTACTCACCGTCGAAGACGTTCCTGAATGCCGTCACCCTCCAGTACGCCCGGGAGCTGAGCGACACGAACATCCTGATCAACGCCGGCTGCCCCGGCTACGTCGCGACCGACCTCAACGGCTTCCGGGGCGTGCGCACCCCCGCGCAGGGCGCGGCCATCGCCGTCAAACTCGCGACCCTGCCCGACGACGGCCCGACAGGCCGGTTCTTCGAGGACGCCGGCGCAGTGCCCTGGTGAAGCGCACGGCGGTCGACACCCGCGCGGGGAGAGGTCGCGGACGGGCTGGGGCCCGGTGGTCGGCGTCGGTGCGCGCAGAGGCCGGCGCGTCAAGGGCAGGGGCACCGCGGTCGCTGGGCGGGGTCACCGCGGCCGGCGTCCCCTCGGCCTGCGGTGCGTCGGTGTGCAGAACAGGTGCGGTCGACCAGGGCCGGCAGCTCGGCGCCTTGCATGCCGTGTCGGAGGCGCGCGTTCCGTTCGGGCGGGTGATGCTGGGCAGGTGAACGGCAACGGTGACAGATCGGTCGGCTCTCGTCCGTCGGTGCCCACGGTGGGAGTGGAAGAAGAGTTCTTCGTCGTGGGGGCCGAATCCCGGTTCGTCGAGCCGGCCGCGGGGCGGGTGCTGGCCCGGGCCGCTCAAACGCTGGGGCAGGACGTCTCGGGTGAGTTCACCGACTTCCAGATCGAGATCAGGACGCCGCCGTGCACCGACGTGTCGCAGCTGCACCGGGAGCTGACGAGCCTGCGCGCCGGCGTCGCGGCGGCGGCCGAGGCGGAGGGACTGCGGGTGTGTCCTTCGGGCACGCCGGTGCTGCGTCCGCCCGGGCCGATGCCGGTAGCGGAACATCCGCGCTACCGGGCCAGCACCGACCTGTTCAGATCGATGATGGACGACTTCGCCGTCAGCGCACTGCACGTCCACGTTCACCTGCCCGACCGGGACCTGGCCGTGGAGGTCTCCAACCACCTGCGGCCCTGGCTGCCGCTGCTGGTGGAGATGAGCGCGAACTCGCCCTTCTGCGACGGCCGCGACACCGGGTACGCGAGCTGGCGCTCGGTGATCCGGCTGCGCTTCCCCTGCCTCGGCCCCCCGCCGTACGCGCAGTCGTTCGAGCACTACCGGCGGCAAGCCGCCGCCATCGCGGACGTGGGCGGCATGCCGTTCGCGGATCTGCCGTTCTGGGACATCCGCCCGCACCCGCACCTGCCCACCGTGGAAGTGCGCTGCATGGACGTCCCCGCGGATCCCGCCGACTCCGCGGCTCTGGCCGCGGTCACCCGGGCCCTGGTGACCACGGCCGCCGACAGCGCGAGCCGGGGCACCGCGGCCCCGCATCCGCCGGCCGAGCTGCTGCGCTGCGCCTACTGGAGTGCCACCCGGGACGGCTGGAGCGGCCGCGGCCCGGACGCCCTGACCGGGGAGATCCTGCCCGCGCCGGTCCGGGGTTCCCGACTGCTGGACCACATCCGCCCGGCGCTGGAGGAACACGGCGACACCGAGACGGTCATGGCGCTGCTGCGGCGGCTGGCGGACCGCGGGTCGGGGGCGCACCGCCAGCGTGCCGCTTCCCGCCGGCCGGGCGGCCTGGCCGCGGTGGTGGACGACCTGGCCGGGCCGCCCGGCACACCCGCGCCCGGCGTGGACGCCGCGCCGGCGGCGAAACCGCCCGCCACCTGACCGGCGGGTGTGCGACGGCGCCGGACCCGCGCTCGTGTCAGCCTGGGATCCCCACGACACGCCACCACCCGTGGCCGCACGACCGGCCGAGGCCGAGCTGTGCGCTGTGACTCAGGAGGCCCCCGTGAAGCAAGCCCCGACCGTGCCCGACCACCCGCACGCCACCAGCACCGTCACCGACGCGCTGCGCGGCCAGGGCTTCGCCCGCTACCGCGCCGCCGACCTGGACCTGGACGTCACCGCGCACCGCGCGGACCTCGCGGAGATCGAGGACGTCTTCGCCGCTCTCCCGCTCGACCCCTACGCTCCCGGCACGCACCGGTTCCGCCGCTACTCCCACGCCGTCTACCTACCGTGGACCGGGCAGCTGGACTTCATCCCCGGCGCCCCCGACCCCACCCACGGCACGGTCACCGAGTACTGGCAGGACGACCACAATCCGGAGTTCCCGGACGTGCGGCGCCGTCTGCCCGACCTGCCCACCACGCTGCACGCCAACGCACTCCTGCTGCGCCTGATCCACACCGACCTCGCGCACGCCATGTGGCTGGAGGACCTCCACCGCACACCGGTCTACGTCGGCATCCACCTGCTGAAACTGGCCGTCGACGCCGACGCCGAAACCGCCGTGTCGTCCCCCGACTGCCTCCACCAGGACGGGGGCTCCCCGGCGACGTTCACCTTCGCCCACTTCATCGGCTCCACCAACATGAGCGGCGGCGAGAACGTCATCGCCACGCCCGAGTCCGCCGGCCGTCAGCCCGGCAACCTCCCCGACACCGCGGTGCACGCACGCTTCACCCTGAGCGACCCCCTCGACGGCTACGCCGTCCACGATCACCGGGTCAGCCACTACGTCGCCCCCGTACGGCGAGGCGCCGGACCCGGACCGGGCGAGCGCCGCATCCTGATCATCGGTCTGGCCCCCTACGGCCCCCGCCTCTAGGCCACAACCCCGAGGACAAGACCCCGGACAGCTGCCTCGCCGGCCTCGGTCCACCCCCGCGGTGATCCGGCCCAGGGACCGCTGATCCCACTCGTACGCACCCTAAGGTGCCAGGCCCATGAACTTGAGGGCCAGCAGTGCCATGCCGGGTTTGGGCAGCTCGTGGCCGTACCCCTGGAAGCTGTTGGCCTCGACCGGTGGTCTCGGGCCGGCGCTACCGTAGCGGGTCCGTGTCCAGATCGGCTGGGGCTGGTCGGTGAGGACCGGGGTCTGGCTGACACCGAGGACGTCGGTCCACTGTTTGATCTCTTCACCGAGATTGTGGTGGTCGAGGGCGGTGTCCTGGGTGCCGTGCCACAGTTGGACCCGCGGCCGGGGCCCGTGGTAGCCGGGGTAGGCGGCGCGGACCAGGTCGCCCCACTCCTGCGGGGTCTTGGTGATGTTGCCCGTGGAGCAGTCACTGTTCCAGCCGCGGAAGGTGCCGGTGTAGAAGCAGTGGTACGGCACGCCCATGAACGCCGCTCCGGCTTTGAACACGTCCGGGTAGTCGGCGAGCATGACGTTGGTCAGCATCGAGCCGGAGGAGATGCCGGTCATGTAGACCCGGTGCTGGTTGGCGCCGCGGTTCGCGATCTCCCATCGCACCATGGACATCACGCCGGCCGGGTCGCTGGAGCCGTCGTGCTTCAGCGCGGCGTCCGACGCGACGTCCCAGCACTTGATCTCACCGGTGATCGAGGGGTAGACCACGATGAATCCGTACTGGTCGGCCAGTGACGCGAATTCGCTGCCGTTGAACATGTCGGGGCCGGAGCCGCCGCACCAGTGCGCGGCCACGAGCACTGCCGGATGACGGGGCAGCTTGGCCGGCACGTACTCGTACATCCGGAGGTTCGTGGGGTTGTAGCCGAAGTCGTCGACCTGGGTCAACGTCGCCGCGGACGCCGGTGATGCGAACGCCACGCCGCCCGCTATGACGCTCAGGGCCACGGCCGTCGCTGTGGCCGCCTTCGCCAGCCACCCTCCGATCCTGCCGACGTGGGTCGCCCGCGCCAGGCCAGCGGCCGCAGCCGCGGCCGCGGCCGTGAATCGACGTCGTCGTCTGCTCATGGTTCCTCCAACGTGCGGATTCGTCTTACGGGAGGCGCTGTCCGCCGATGCCTGCTCGGTGTGGCCGGATCAGCGTCGGATCCTGAGTCGCAGCCCGCGTCGGGCGCCGTGAAGGCGGCGCTGCCCATGGGCTGTCCGACCGTGGCACATCAGTCGGGAGGCATGCTGCTCGCTTGGTCTGCACCTTGCCGCGGCGATCCGGCGGCGAGCGTTGGCCCCACTGCAGCGGCCCTTCTTCATCGAAGTGTCGAAGCGCTTGAACGTGCCACGAGGCTAGCGACACACCTTGCCGTTCGACAAACGTTTCGATGAATCAAATCCTCAGCTTTCCAAGGTCGTTGACGGACCGGGTGCTGCGTTCCGAGCGTTCGAAGCGCTTGAACGCTCCACCTGGCGGGGGGATCGTCGCGCGAGTTCCCCGCTCCTGCCCGCCGCCGAGCGGGTGCTGTCCCGCAGCCTCGCGCCCCGGTGGACAAGCGCATCGACGACCTCATCGACAGGCGCATGGCTCGATGATCCGACTCACCGCCCCCACGAGAACCGCCCGTTGGTCACGACTCGATCCGCGCCCTGGCTACGCGGCGGGCTCCACGATCCGGGGCGGGGTCCAGTCGGCGTGCCGCAGGACGGTGCGGACCATCGCGCCGGGCGGGGTGAGGCGGATGGCTGCGTTGCGCAGACCGACCGCGAGCGGGTTGGCCAGCTGCTGGCCCATCCGGCCCGCACGGCGGGCGTCCCGGGCCACCGCCTGGCTGCGCGGGCGGCGCACCGCGTCGTACTGGACCAGCCCGCCCTCGACCGTGCGGCTCCCGGCCAGCGTCGCCGCCAGGGTGACCGCGTCCTCCAGGGCCTGGCAGGCGCCTTGGCCGAGGTGCGGCGTCATCGCGTGCGCGGCGTCGCCGAGCAGCGCGACCCGGCCCGCCGCGTACGAGGGCAGCGGGGTGACCAGCTCGTTGATGTCGTGGTGCAGCACCGCCTCGGGGCGGGTCGCGGCGAGCAGCGACGGGACCGGCTCATGCCAGCGCGCGAAGCGACGGCGGACCTCGGCCAGCGGATCCCGGTAGCGGACCCCGGCCGGGGCGTTCAGAACGGCGTGCCACTCGGCCCGGCCGTCCGGGAACGCGATGTGGCCGAACTCGGCGCCGCGACCCCAGGTCAGCTCGAAGTCGGCGGCCAGGCCTTCGACCGGGTGGGCGGTGATCGCCCGCAGGACGGTCGATCCGCTGTACACCGGGCCGGGGTGAGCGGGGAAGAGCCGGCGTCGGATGCGGCTGTGGATGCCGTCCGCGGCCACCACCAGGTCCGCGTCGAGGGTCGTGCCACCGAAGCGCACCCGGGGGCGGCCGGGGGTGCCGTCCAGCTCGGCGGGCGCTCCGCCGGCCACCAGGGCCCCGGCGGGCAGCGCCTCCCGCAGGATGCGGTGCAGGTCCGCGCGCGGAATGCCGACGATCGGGGCGCCCAACTCGCGCTCCAGGGCCCGGCCGTCCATCGCCGCCAGCCGTCGGCCGTCCGGCGTGCGGGTGCCGCCGGTGTACTGGCGGCGCGCGGCCGCCCCGACCCGCTCGCCGACGCCGAGGGCGGCGAGCGCGCGCATCCCGTTGGCGGCCAGCGAGATGCCGGCGCCGGCGTCGTCCAGGACGGCCGTCCGCTCGACCACGGTGACGTCCCACCCCGCCAGGCGAAGCCCGATCGCGGCCGCCAAGCCGCCGATCCCGCCGCCGACCACCACCGCGCTGCTGCTGCTCATACCCGGTCCTTTCCGTGTCGTGTCGCCGTTTTCTACAGGTGTAGAAGGAGGGTACTCGGGCTCAGCTCGCGGCGATCAGCGGGGTGGGTTCCCGAGGCGCGGGCCACTGCACGGGTGCCCGGGGCGGGCGAGCACGGGCATGGTGTCGACCGGGCGGCGCCCAACGGGCCGAGGGGCGCGACCCGCACCCGGGCACGTTCCGCCGGGGGCGGTCGGTGCCGGTGGAAACCGGTGCCGGTAGAAAGGGGGCATGCGGAGAGACGAGGGGCAGGGCGCGCGGCGGCCGGATCGGCGGACGGTGCTCGCCGACGCGGCGATCGGGGTGCTGGCCGACGCCGGCGTGCGAGGCCTGACCCACCGAGCCGTCGACGCGGCGGCCGGGCTGCCGGTCGGCACCACCTCGGCCTACCTGCGGACCAGGCAGGCGCTGCTCACCGCACTGGTGCGTCGGCTGGTCGAACTCGACCAGGCCGAGCTGCAGGCCGCCGGAGAGCGCACGCCGGTCCGATCGGCGGACGAACTGTCCAGAGGAATCGGCGAGTTGATGCGCCGGCGGCTGACCGGCGAGGGGCGGCGGCGCTCGCTCGCCCGCTACGCCTGCGCGGTGGAGAGCGTGCGGGACCCGGAGCTGCGGGAGATCCTCGTCCCCCGGGAGAACGCGGGCCGGGCCGCCGTCCGCGCCTTCCTCGCCGCGCAGGGGGTGCCCGACCCGGACGGCCGGACCGCCACCCTGCTGGCCTGCATCGACGGCCTGGTCTTCGACCGCCTGGTGGGCGGAGGAGAGGTCCGGGCCGAGGAGATCGACGGGCTGGTGGCGGCCGCGCTGCGCCCGGCGGCGGGCGGCGCCTGAGCGGTCAGGCACCGCCCGGCGCGGTCCGACTCGGCGGCGTGGCCCACCATGAGGACGCCGAGGGTGCCGAGGGTGCCGAGGGTGCGATGGAAGCGCGCCTGGGCGCTCAGGCCCGAGCCGGTGAAGGTCTGGGCAAGGTGGGGACCTGTCCGCACAGGTGGAGGCGGCGGGTGCCGAACCGTCCGCTCGCGCGGGCGGTGACCGGGGTGACGGTGGCGAGGGCCAGGGTGTAGGCGGTGGCGACCAACTGGATGGTGGCCGGCGGGGCACCGAAGTCCCGGGCGAGGCGGTTCAGGGCGACGTTGACGATCGTGGTGTCGAGGACGGTCATCAGCGAGCCGAGGACCATGACGGCGGCCAGGGCTGCGGTGCGCGGGCCGGGTGCGGCCGCCGCTGGGCGGGTGGTCGCCTCGGCCGTGGCCGGCTGGGTGGCGGTGCTTGTCGTCTCTGCCCCCCGGGCGGGGTTCAGACGCCGTACGGGCGGGCGGTGCGGGCGTCCCGAAGCGCGTGCGCCCACCAGGTGAGCTGGTCGAGCATGCCCTTGGCGGCGCCGTTCTGGACGGTCGGGTCGACCGGTTCGCCGTCCTCGCCGAACAGGCCCCAGACGTTGTGGAAGCTGACGGTGTCGCGGACGGTGACGGCGTGGAGCTCGGCGAAGACCAGCCGGAGCTGCTCGACCGCGCGCAGCCCGCCGCCGAGGCCGCCGTAGGAGACGAAGCCGACCGGCTTGGCCCGCCACTCGGCGCCGTGCAGGTCGATGGCGTTCTTGAGGGCGGCCGGGAAGCTGTGGTTGTACTCCGGGGTGATCACCACGAAGGCGTCGGCGGCGGCCAGCCGGGGCGAGAGGGCGGCGTGCCGCTCGGCCTGCTCGGAGGTGGGCTCCTCGCCCACGTGGGCCAGCGGGTGCTCGGCCAGGTCGACGACGTCGATGTCGAGGTCCGCTCGCTGTCCGGCGGTGCGGACGAACCAGTCGGCGACGGTGGGCGCGAACCGGCCCTGCCGGGTGCTGGCGATGATGACGGCGACGCGGAACGGGGTCTCGGACATGGCTGTCTCCAGGGGTGGGCTGCTGTTCTGTGACCGCCCGTCCGGACGGCACGTCAGGTAAAGTACAACGTGTATGGCAGTGAGTACAACGGTGGCTGTAACTTTTGGGAGGAGCCGCAATGAAGACGAAGGAGAGCCCATGACCAGCCGGCAGGAAACCCGGGACACAGCGGACCGGCCCCGCCGGGGACTGGCCGAGAAGCGACAGGCCATCACCCGGGCCGCCCGCACGGTCTTCGGCCGGGACGGCTACACCCGCGCCAGCATCGACGCCATCGCGGCGGAGGCCGGGGTGTCCACCCGCACCATCTACAACCACTTCACGAGCAAGGACCTGCTCTTCCAGACCGTCATCCGGGAGAGCGCGGCGCAGGTCGCCGACGCCCAACTGGACATCATCGAGCGCCGGCTCGGAAAGGTGACCGACCTGGAGGCGGACCTCACCGCCTTCGCCCTGGCCTGGGTGACCCCGCTGACCGAGTTCGCCGACCACTTCGGGCTGGTGCGCCAGATCAACGCCGAGGCCCGGCACCTCCCCAAGGCAGCCCTGGACGCCTGGCAGGAGACCGGGCCGCGCCGGGTGTTCGCCGCCCTCGGGCGCCGGTTCGGGGAACTGGCCGACGACGGGTGGCTGGAGGCACCGGACCCAGGGCGCGCAGCCACGCACTTCGTGCTGCTCACAGCAACGGACGTCACCCAGCGTTCGTACTGGGGCGCGTACCCGCTGGACCGGGCTGAGACCGAGGAGATCGTCGTCACCGGCGTCCGGGCCTTCCTCCGCGCCTACGCGCCACCCCGCCGGTGACGCTGCCGCACGCCTCGAAGGCGGTCGGCCCCGGGTCACGCCGGGGCCGACCGGCGGTCCCGGACCTTACGGGAGGGTCCGCACCTGATGGTGGGCGCAGCTTCGTCTCGGCGGTAGCCGAACTGCGGTGTCGCCACGACCGCCGACCAGCTCGGGGCGCTGCGACGGGCGGTGCTCGGCCGGGATATTCGCTGGTCGCCGCTTGTTGATGGTGGTCATACTGCCGCGATGGATCCAGTGACCCTTGAGACCGACCGTCTGGTGCTGCGGGCCTTTGCAGCTGCGGACGTGGATGCGGTGTACCAGGCCTGCCAGGACGAGGACATCCAGTTCTACACCCCGGTGCCGGTGCCGTACCGGCGTGCGGACGCGGAGAAGCTCGTCAACGAGAAGCTGCCCGCCCAGTGGGCCGAGGACAGCGACTACACCCTCGGCGCGTTCCGCAAGGACACCGGCGCCCTGGTCGGCTCGTTCTGCCTGACCCTCATCAGCCGCGGCGTCTGGGAGCTCGGTTACTGGGCGGTCAAGGAGCAGCGCCGGCGCGGGTACTCGGTGGAGGCCGCTCGGGCCCTGTGCGACTGGGGCTGGGCCACCCTGGACGTGCACCGCATCGAGTGGTGGGCCATGGCCGGGAACACCGGCTCGCGCGCCGTCGCCGAGAAACTCGGCTTCACCGTTGAAGGGACACTGCGCAATCGCGGCATCACCAACGATGGCAAGCCGCACGACTGGTGGGTGGGCGGACTGCTGAGGCCCTGACACTCGGGCCCGAGCCGGTCAGATCTGCCGGTCCGGATCGGAGAAGGTCAGTCCGCCGGCCGCGAGCGGAGGCCGGACCAGGGCGGGGACGGCCACGGTCTCGCCGGGCGGCTGGCGGAAGTCGGCGCCCTGCCCGACCGGAGGCAGCCGGTGCCCACCGCCCTGGAAGGGAAGAGGCGCATCGGCGGCGGACTCGGAGAAGGCAGGCAGCGACAGGCTGCGGCGGTCAGTCATGATCACCAGTCTGGCAGCCCGGGCGGGCAAGGTGGACCAGATCGCAATCCCCGGGGGTAACGGTCCGGCCATGCCTGCAGGGCCGACGAGGACGGCCCGGGCCTTCGCAGGGCTCGTCGGCCATGCGCTCATGCCGAGGTCGGCGAGCCGGCCTTCGTGCCGCAGCCGCTCGCCGAACCGCTGCGGGCCGAGTGAGCCGATCCCTGCCCCGGTCACGAACCAGCGTTCCCAGCCCGCCGAGCCGTGCTGCGGGCAGCGCTCATGCGGAGGCACCCCGGAGCATCCGCTCCGAGGGCCCTTGATGCCCTGGTCCATCAACGGACCGACGACCCGTCGCACCGGGGGCGCGGGCCCGACCGGCTCACCGGCCGGGCCCGCGCTCACGCCATCAACCGTGCGTGACGCACTTGTTGGCGCTGTTCGACCAGAGGCCCTGGACGTCGAAGGTGCCGGTGCTCAGGGTGAGGTAGGCGTCGAGCTGGACGCAGGCGTCGCCGATCTCGCCGCCGCCGCCGTTCCAGCCGGTGCTGGGCCAGAAGTCGGTGACGGTCTCCGCGTACTCGTGGGTCTCGGTGGACTCGATGCCGGAGAGCAGTCGCCCGTCGGTGAGGGTGGTGCAGGCGCCCGCTCCGCTGTCCGGGATGTACGGCAGGTTGGTGTAGGCGAGGGTGCCGTACGAGGAGCTGGTCTTGTCGTGCCAGGCGCAGAAGCCGCTGTTGGGGAACCCGTCCGGGTGGGTGCCGGTCGGTGAGACGATCACGTACTGGGCGTTGAGGTTGGGCGCCTGGGTGGTGTTGCCGAAGTGCGCGGCGGCCTTGGCGGCCTCGGCCGCGAGCTGGGCGGCGGTGGCGCTGCCCGGCGCGGCGGCGGCGTTGTCGAACCAGGCGCCGGCCAGCGGGGAGGCGGCCGGGTGGTTGACGTGGATGCCGCTGGTGCCGCAGGTGGTGGTGCCCTTCGGGACGCCCTCGCAGTACTGGTCGAGGATGGTGCCCCAGGTGTCGCTGCCGCCGTAGAGGCCCTTGAACATGTTCTGCATGTCGGGGGCCACCCCGGCGGGGTCGGAGGACCATTGCGAGCCCCAGAAGACCAGGTAGACCTTCGGGGTGGGCGAAACGACGCCCTGGCTGGCGCTGGAGCCGACCGCGAGGGTGTTGGTGCGGCGGGCAGGGGGCTGCGACTGGCCCGCGTGGGTCAGCGGTTTGACGCCGCGGTGGGTGTTCCCGTGCGCCTCGGCGCCGGTGGTGAGCGAGGTGGTGACGAGGGCTGCCAGGGCCAGGGCGACGGTGGCGTGGGCGATCGCCCTGATGGGGGACACGCGCATCTGGTTCCTCCCGAACGAGGGTGTGGGGGGCGGGAGTCACCCCAGCATCCGGGAGCGGTGCACGTCCATGAGTCGGGCAGCGCGGAGGCGAAGATTTTGCGGTGCCTATGCCAAAAGGCAACAGTAAGCGTCGCGTTGACGCGACGCCCCGGAGCGGTCTGCTGGTGCCCGGGGCCGTCCGCGGTGTCGACCGGGTCGGCCCGTGAGCCGCGGTGCCGCTGACCGCCGGTCATGGCCGACGTGCCGCCGAGATGACGATGTCCCGCAGCCGCTCGGTGTACAGGCGCATGTTCTTGCCGGCGATCTCGGTGTCCGGGTGGCGGCTCGCGAACCACAGGCCCTCGTGCAGCCGGTTGACCCACGCGCACACCTGGTCGCCGTAGGACACCCTGACCAGTCCGTAGGCGTTCCACTCGGTCCACAGCTCGGAGCCGGGCAGGCCCCGGGCGTCGATGAAGGACACGATCGAGTACAGGTCGGGAGAGGTGGGGCGGAAGTCGGTGCCGAGCAGCCGCAGCACCCGGGCCAGGGGCAGCCGGGCCAGCGCCCGGTTGGCGCGCAGTTCGTCGCGTACGGCCGCCAACGCGCCGGGGAAGTCCAGCGTGGGTGTCAGCGGAACCTCGATGGGGGCGCCGCCGACGTACCAGCCCACGGAGTCCGACCAGCGGGACTTCGTCCGGGTGTGGAACGGCACCACGGTGCGGTAGACGGATGCGCCGCCGATCTCCTGGACGATCATGCTCGTGGCCGCCAGCACCCCGACCAGTGAGCCCCCGTACGGCCGGCAGTACGTCTCGAACGCGGCGGCGGTGTCCGCGTCGACGAGCATCTCGCGCGCGAGCCGCTGGGTGGGCAGCCCGGCGCCCGGTTCCAGCCCGAGATCGAGGGGGAAGGCGGGCAGCCTCCCGTCGCAGCGGCGGATGAACTCCCGCCAGCGGGACACGATCGCGTGGGCCCCGTCGATCCGGTCCGCGTCCGCCCGCTCCAGCTCGCAGAAGTCGACGTAGCTGCCGGGCGGGGCGCACCCCGCGTCGCGGCCCGCCCCGCCCGCCGCGTACAGCTCGTTGATCTCGGCGGGCAGGCGTTGGAGGGAGTAGGCGTCGACGTTGCTGTGGTCGAAGGCCGTGTACACGCTGGTGGAGTCCGGCCGGACGACGGCCGCGTAGACGAAGTTCGGCCAGCCGAGGGCGTTGGCGCCGGCGTCGAAGCGCTCCCGCAGGCAGCGGACCAGTTCCGCCGGATCGGTGAAGTCCCCGAGTTCCGTCCGGTGCAGCGACACTTCGTCGGCGTCGAGGGTGAACCGACGCAGCTCGTCGCCGCCGGGACCGGTCCAGCGGAAGCCGCTGCGCAGCGTCTCGTGCCGGAGCGTCCAGGCTTGCAGCGCGCCCTGCAGCACGTCGAGATCGACCTGCTCCGGGATGTCGAACGCCGCACCGAGCCACGTCGGGACGGACAGGCCGTCGTCCGACACCGATCTCGCCGTGCGGATGTGCGACTCCTGGATGTACGCCGGGGGCCGGGCGTCCTCCGGCAGTGCGGCGGCCGCCGCCACCGTCGCCGGGCTGAGCGTGAACTCGACGAGCCGTCCAAGCCGGACCTCGCAGCGTTCGATGTCGGAAATCCGCACGGGAGGCTCCCTCGTGGCTGGTCTCGGGTACCCGATCGGGTGCTACCCCGGCCCAACGAGGAAACCCGGGGACAGGAAACGGCCTACCCGATGAGTCAAGTCGATCGAGTGCGATCGAGCCCGACCGGGTCGGGCCTCCTTCTCGTACACGGGTGAGTGCCGGTCGGCGGAGATCCGCGACAGCCCGTCGCAGGCAGTCGCCGAGGAGGAGTCCACCGAGGCCCGCAGGTGCGGCACGGCGGCGGACCTGCCCGGCCGCACCGTCCTGCCGTCAGCACGCTCGGGGCGGTTCGGCCTTCCGTGCGCGTTCTCGTACCAGGGCTCGGGCCCGCCCGAGCGAGCCGACTGACGCAGCCTCAGTACGAACTCGCGGTACCGGGGAATTCCGAAAACGAAAGGAGGATGTACGGCGTCCTTCGGGCTCGGGCGATTCACCCACCGCCCGGCGCGCGCTGTTTCGTCGCGCTCGCCGGGAGCTTCCTGCTCCTCACCGGTTTCGTTCCTCCCGCCCAGGGCCGGCGACGACCGTGGCCAGCGGAGCGCCGAGGGCGTTGGCGCCGGCCGGGAGGCGAGTCCGGCGCCGCAGCCAGTCAGCCGACCGAACGGCTTGGTCCCGGTCAGCCCGTGCGGGCCGTGACCAGGCCGGTCTCGTAGGCCGCGATCACCGCCTGGGCGCGGTCGCGGACACGCAGCTTGGCGAACAGCGCGGTGATGTGGTTCTTCACGGTGGAGACGCTCAGCTCCAGCTCCGCGGCGATCGCCGTGTTGTCCAGACCGGTGGCGATCAGGCGCCAGATCTCCAGCTCGCGGGGCGTCAGCCCCTCGGCCGCGGGTGCGGCGGCGGGGGCGGTGGCGCGGGCGGGCTGCGGAGACCGGACGTAGGCGGCGATCAGGCCGGTGAGCAGGCGCGGTGCGACGGCCGCCTCGCCCGCGTGGACGGTGCGGATCGCGGCCGTCAGCTCCTCCGGCGAGACGTCCTTGGGCAGGAAGCCCGAAGCCCCGGCGCGCAGGGCGGCCACCACGTACTCGTCCAGGTCGAAGGTGCTCAGCGCGAGCACCCGGCAGCCCGGCAGTTCCTCGGCCAGCCGGGCGGTGGCCGCGACACCGTCCAGCACCGGCATCCGGATGTCCATCACCACCACGTCCGGCCGCAGCTCGCGGGCGAGCGCGACGGCCCGCTCGCCGTTCTCCGCCTCGCCCACCACCGCGAAGCCGGGGTCGGGTGTGAGGATCAGTGCGAGGCCGCGCCGGACCAGCGGCTGGTCGTCCGCGATCAGCACGGTGATCCGTTCGGTCATGCTCGGGGCCCCTCGGGTCAGGCGGTGGGTGTGGTCTCCAGCGGGAGCCGCCCGCAGACCAGGTAGCCGCCGGCCGGCAGCGGGCCGGCCGTCAGGCTGCCGCCGTGCAGGGCGACGCGTTCGCGCATCCCGAGCAGACCGTACCCGGCCCGCCCGGCCGCCCCGCCGGGGGGTGCTGCGGCCGGGCCGCCCGCGCCGTCGTCCCGCACCTCCACCAGCAGCTCGTCCGGCCGGTAGGTGAGCTCGACCACCGCCCGGGCCCGGCCGGCGTGCTTACGGGTGTTGGTGAGGCCCTCCTGGACGATCCGGAACACCGTCAGACCCAGTGTCGGCTCCAGCGGCCGGGCCTCGCCGACCACCCGCAGGTCGGTCGGCAGCCCGGCCCGGACCGAGTCCTCGACCAACCGGCCGAGCTCGCCGACCCCGGGCTGCGGGGCTTCGGGGGCTTGTGGTGCCGCCGGGCTGCCGGGGCCGCCGCCCGGCACCGGCTCGTCGTCCGCCCGCAGCACGTCGAGCAACTGGCGCATCTCGCGCAGGGCGAGGCGGCCGGAGGACTCCAGGGTGACCAGGGCCTCCCAGACCACGTCGGGGTCGCGGCCGAGGTTGGCCCGGGCGCCGCCCGCCATCAGCTGCATGGTGGTGATGTGGTGCGCCACGATGTCGTGCAGCTCGCGGGCGATCCGGCGCCGCTCCTCGGCCACCGCGCGCTCGGCGAGCAGCCGCCGGTTGGCCTCCAGCTGCTGCTGCCAGCGCCGCACCGCCACCGCCACGACGGCCACCAACGCGGGCGCCACCGAGTTGGTGAGCGCGTCCGGCCAGGTCAGGCCCCGCCCTTGGGTCTGGGTCAGCGTCGTCGCCAGGGCCGTCCCGGCGGTCGCCGCGACCCCGACCGCCGGGCGGCAGAACCGGACGGCCGAGTAGAGCGCCACGGCCGGCACCGCCCCGAAGTGGGTCGGCTGCGGCACCGACAGGTCGAACCCCGCCGAGACCAGCAGCACCGCGCCGAGTACCGGCACCGGCCACCGGCGCCGGACCAGCAGCGGCACCGCCGCCAGCATCAGCAGCAGGTATCCGGACACGCTGACCGGCAGACCCTCACGGGAGTTGCCGAGCGAGTACCCCAGCAGGTCGACGGCCGCGACGCCGACGGCCACCAGGGCGTCCGAACGCGTCCACGGAGCCTTGTCCACTATTCCCGTCTCCTGTCCTTCTGTCCGGTGTCGGTCCAGTCTCCCAGGGCCCGGGTGGCCCGGGCCGCGCCGGGAGGAGGGCTTTCGACCAGGACCAGGGTCCTGGTCGGCCGCCCGCACCCGGTGCCAGGGGCCCGGCGGCGGATCATCCGTGGCCAGGACGCGACCGGGGGTGGCGGGCTGATGGTCTTGAAGCGGCCCGGGACGACCCGGTGTCACCCCCGTCGCCATTGGAGAACCACCGTGATCCGCGCCCTCACCGGGTACTCGACCCGGCACCCCTGGAAGGTCATCATCGTCTGGGCCGTGCTCGGCTTCACGCTGATCGGCGTGAGCGGGACACTGATGTACCGCGTCACGCAGAACCAGACCGGCGACTTCCTGCCCCGCAGCTACGACTCGGCGGCCGCGCTGCGGATCGCCGAGGACAGCTTCGGTGTCAAGCCCGACACCGACGCCGTCACCGTGCTGGTCGCCCGTACCGACGGCGCCCCGCTCGGCGAGGACGACCGGCGGCGGATCACCGCCACCGCCGGGAAACTGGCCCGGCAGCGGGTCGCCACCCCCAGCGCGGCGGACGGCTCCCCGGCCTTCCTCGGCGAGGACTACTCGCAGACCCCCACCCTCACCCCGGTGATGCTCGCCCCCGACGGCCGCTTCCAACTGCTCTCCGCCGGCCTGGTCGGCAACGCCACCGACCCGGCCCTCCAGCGCACCTTCAAGGTCTTCCGTGACTCGGCCCGCACCGAGTTCGGCGCCCAGGGCCTGCGCACGGGCTTCACCGGCGGGCTCGCCGACACGGTGGACGCCACCGACGCGGACGAACTCACCACGAAGATCAGCGGAACGCTGGTGCTGGCCCTGATCGTGCTGCTCAACGTGCTGGTCTTCCGGGGCGTGCTGGCCGCGGTGCTGCCGCTGATCGCCGTCACCCTGATCGGCGGCGCCGCCGCAGGGGCCGTCGTCGGCACGGCGCTGCTCACCGGCATCAAGCTCGACCCGAGTACGCCCTCACTGATCCAGGTCGTGCTGCTCGGCATCGGCACCGACTACCTGATCTTCCTGCTCTTCCGCTTCCGCGAGCGGCTGCGGGCCCGGCCGGAGGCCGACCGCAAGGAGCTCGCCGCCGAGACGACCGGCCGGGTCGGCACCGCGATCACCTCGGCCGCACTGACCATCGTCGCCGCCTTCGCCACCCTCGGGGTGGCCGGCTTCGGACAGTTCCGGGTGCTCGGCCCGGCGATCGCCGTCTCCGTCCTGGTGATGCTGCTCGGCAGCCTCACCCTGATGCCCGCGCTGCTCGCCGCCTGCGGTCGGAAGATGTTCTGGCCCTCCCGTGCGCTGTGCCTCGAACCTCGGCCCGGCCTCGCCGCCCGCCTCGGCACCCTGACCAGCCGGCGCCCAGTCGCCGCCGCCCTGGGCTCCTTCGCGCTGCTCGCGCTGCTCGCCGCCGGCCTGATCGGCATCAGGATGGACTACGGCTTCGGCGCGGACGGTCCCAAGACGGCCGCCACCGCGACCGCCGCCGAGATCTCCCGCGCCCTCCCGGCCGGGGTCTCCGACCCCACCACGGTCTACGTGACGGCCGGGCCCGACGGCTCCGCCCTCGACGCGGGCCGGCTCGACCGGCTGGGACGGGCACTCGGTGCGGTCGCCGGAGTCGGCCAGGTCGGTGCCACCACCCTCTCCCCGGACCACCGCGCCGCCCGGATCGACCTCTACCTGACCGCCGACCCGCAGTCCCAGCAGGCCCGTGACGTGGTCGGCGGCCCGCTGCGCGCCGCCGTCGCGGCCCACACCCCCGCCGGGCTCACCGCCCACGTCGGCGGCACGGCCGCGGTCCTCGTGGACGTGGCCACCGCCGTCGACCACGACCTGCGGATCGTCTTCCCGGTCGCCGCCGCACTGATCGCGCTGATCCTCCTCATGCTGCTGCGCAGCCTGCTCGCCCCGGCCGTCCTGCTGGTCTCGGTCGGCCTCTGCTTCGCTGCCACCCTCGGGGCCTCGACCCTGGTCTTCCAACACGCCGCCGGCCGCCCCGGCGTGGCCTTCACCCTGCCGCTGGTCCTCTTCCTCTTCGTCGTCGCCCTCGGCACCGACTACAACATCCTGATCACCGACCGGATCCGCGAGGAGATGGCCCTCCCCGGCCCGGCCCGCGCCGCCGTGGCCCGTGCCGTCCGCCACACGGCCCCCGCCATCGCCACCGCCGGCCTCGTCCTGGCCGGCTCCTTCGCCACCCTCGGCGCCACCCCGGCCAGCCGCCAGGTCGGCTTCGCCACCGCGCTGGGCATCCTGCTCTCGGCGTTCCTCCTCTCGATGGTCCTCGTCCCGGCCCTGGCCGCGCTGCTCGGCCGCAGCCTCTGGTGGCCGCTGCGGCCGCGCCCGACGCCGGAGCCGGCGGCTTCCGACCGCTACCGCGAGCCGGTCGGCTCGTAGGCGGTCGGCCGTGTAGGCGGTCGGCTGGTAGGCGGTCGGCTCGTAGGCGGTCGGCCCTGTGCGCGAGGGCAAACGGAGACACGGCTGTCGGAGGGCGTGGCTACGATGCCGGGCATGGGCTACACCACGACATTCACCGGTCGGATCGCCGTCGAACCGCCGCTCAACGGACATGAGATCGCCTACCTGCGGAAGTTCGCCGGCACCAGGCGCATGGACCGTGACAACGGCCCCTACTACGTCGGCGGCACCGGCTTCCTGGGGCAGGGACACGACGGGGACATCCGCGAGTTCAACACTCCCCCGACGGGCCAACCCGGCCTGTGGTGCAAGTGGGAGCCCACGGACGACGGGGCCGCGATCGAATGGAACGGGCACGAGAAGTTCTACGACTCGTCCGAGTGGATGGCCTACCTGATCGGCCACTTCCTGAAGCCCGGAGCCCATGCCCAAGGCGAGCCCGGGTTCGGGAACTTCACCTTCGACCACGTACTCAACGGTGTGATCGATGCCCAGGGCGAGGAGTCCTGGGACACCTGGCAGCTGCTGGTGCGCGACAACGAGGTGACCGTGTCCGGGCCCGTGGAGCCCGAGACGGTGTGGCTCTGCGGCGGCTGCGTCACGGCGATCGCCGATGAGGGCACCGTCTGCTGCCCGGGGTCGGAGCCGATACCGGTGTACGCCGAGTAGCGTTTGCCGGAGTACCGAAGTCCGAATTGCCTTGCCGTCCTGACGCCGGCCCGCGATTGCGGGCCGGCGTCAGGGCAGGGGAACCGGAAGCGGCGGCGGGCGATCGAGGTGCGGCGGCTTGCTGCTCGCGCCGCGCCGGACGCGGACCGGTGGGAAGTGACGGGTGGGGGTGGGCAACAACGCGAGCTGCCCATGGCAAGCCCCCTCCCCGAACGAACTCCGTTCAGCTCGACTTTGTTTGAGCCGCCTTTGCAGTCGCCTCCAGCCTGTTCCAGTACTCCCGGTACCAGGCCTCGTCGCCGCCATCCATGTTGCTGTTGGTCTCCCGCAGGCCGGTCTTGCCGTCGATCAGCTCGCGGACGATGTCGGCGTGACCGGCGTGCCGATGCGTCTCGGTCGTCACGTGCAGCATGATCCGCTGAAGCGTGGCGTCGCCGTTGTCTCCCCACCACTCCACGTGGCCCATCGCATCGAGCGGCAGCGCCTCGATCGTCGCGTCCGCGTGCGCCCAGGCGCGGTGGTAGAGGCCGAGGATGTCCTCGCGCGACTCGTCGGCGGTTGCCCACATGTCCGAGTTGGGCTCCGCGCCCTCCTCGTGCCAGGGGAGCGGCTCGTCGTGCGGGCGGCCGAAGGTCGGGCCGAAGTACCCGAGTTCGACGCTGGCGAGGTGCTTGACGAGGCCGAGGAGATTGGTGCCAGTCGGCGTCAGGGGGCGGCGGACGTCGTACTCGGACAATCCGTCCAGCTTCCAGACGACGGCTTCGCGGGCCCCTTTGAGGTAGCGGTGCAGGTCGTCTTTAGGGTCATTGGGCTTCATGGGACCGAGTCTCGCACCACCTGCTGACAGCGGACTGATTTCGAGTCCACTGGGCTGACGCGCCGTCAAGGTGACGGTGGTCGCAACTCACCGGCCGGGATGCGTTGAACCAGCCGTGGACAGTGGCGTCGAAGCAGGTTCGTGGGACGCCGGGTTGGGGTCGTTGCACGGGCGGGCGGCGGACGTCTGGCGGTTCGCCGGTCTTGGCGGTCAGGCGCGCAGGACGACCGAGTCCCCCACCGGCACCGAGTCTCCCGCCGCCACCACCCAGGAGAGCGCCGACGCCCGCCTGGAGACCCACCTCGCCGAACACCGCCACTGGGCAGCCGACCACCCCGCCCACCAGCCGCCCTCCGCCGCGCCCTCCACTTCTGAACCCGCCCCCACGGCATCCTCTCCCTCGAACTCGCCGGCCACTTCACCGGCATGGGCTTCGACCCGGCCCTGCTCTACGACGACGACCTGCACCACCTCACCCGGTGAGTGCCCGCCGCCCCGGGCCGGCGGCTCCGCGCCGTGTACGCCCGGCTCCGCCGCGGGCACTGCTACGTCCCGCCGGCATCCCACCGACCGCGACGGCCGGCACCGACGGACCCCGGCGTAGGCTCTCGGCTGATCACAGCCGTCACGAGAGGCAGACATGGGCCAGAAGATCATCCGGTTCTCGGACCTGACCGGTACGCACGTGGAGGACGAGAGCGACCTGGTGCGCATCGTGGTGCACCAGCACCCCGACCTGGAGGACGGTCCGGTCGAGATCGAGGCGCTCAGCAGTGAGCTGGGTGCGGTCGAGGACCTGGCGCTCGACCTGGTGACCATCGAGCTGCACCACCCCGACGCCGACGGGCCGGAGACGGTCGTGCTGGAGGCCGCGGCGTTCGACCGGCTGGCGTCCGCCACCCCGATGGCCGAGGTGCTGCGCGGCGCCAAGAAGGTGGCCCGCACCCTCCCGAGCCAGACCGCGGTGCCGGCCGGCGCCAGGGAACGGGTCAACTACGCCAGCCTGGAGCACGCCGGCAGGCCGCACAAGGGCCGCACCACCGACGCCGAGAAGCAGCTCGTCCGGCAGCACCTCGACGAGATCAACGAGCGGCTGGCCGCCGAGGGCGTCCGGACGATCGACCTGGGCAACGCCGAGCACGTGGCCCGCTACGGCCTGGAAGCCCTGGCGCAGGAACGCGGTGTGACGCTCGGCTGATCCGGGGCGCAGCGGATCGGGGCCGGTGCAGCCACCGCTGTGCCGGCCCCTGGCCGTCTCCCCGGCCCCCGGCGGCGAGTGGACCCCCGGCGACAGGTGGTCACAGCGGCGAAGCCGGCGGATGGCATCCAGCCGCTGCGACGGTCACCGCCGAGGGTCGACCTGGATGACGGCGTGCCGCCCGCTGGTCCGCCACGGACCGCCGGTGCCGTCGAGCCGGGCGACGGTGGCGGCGTCGATGCCGACGACGACGTCCGACTTGAGGGTGCGCAGGGCGGCCAGGGCCGACGGAAAGTGCCCCGTGACCTCGGCGAACGGGGTGGTGGGCGGCCAGAGCCGGTCGCCGGCCAGGCGGCGGTAGTTGAGGTCGCCCTTGAAGACCGTCAGTGCCGCGTCGGCGAACTCGGCCCGGAGGTCGGCGGGCATGCCGTGGAACGGCAGCGGCGCGCAGAAGAACGGGTGGGTGCGGACCACGAGCGTGCCGCTGCCCATCGCCCGCCACAGCCGGTCGCCGATCGCTGCGGCGGCCGGTGAGGGCGCGGTGCGCAGGCGTCCGAGCGCGGCGAGCACGTCGGCGGTCGTCGCGTCCGACACGAAGTACGGCTGCGGCTTCACGAACAGCGCGACCTGCGCCGCGAGGCCGCGCACGAGGAGGTCGTCGATCAGCACGAGGTCCGGCAGCAGTTCCCGGCCCGCGTTGTCCGCGACGACGCAGACCCGCCCGCCCGCAGCCCGCTCCAGCACGGACCACAGCAGCGCGCTGTCGTCGGCGACCAGGTCGGGGGCGGCCGGCCCGTCCGCCTGCGCGGTGATCCGGAAGCTGAGGTCGGCTCGGTTGCCCCACAGTGCGGACGACAGCAGCGCCTCGGCCCGCCGGCGCTGCGTCAGCCCGTCGAGCCCGCTCAGCGCGGCCAGTTCGTCGTCCACCGCCGTCCCGGCCAGCTCGGCGGCCTTGAACGGCGCGAACGGGTCGACGCCCTGCCACGCGCCGGACCCGAAGTAGCCGGTGGCGTCGAGCAGCCTGCGGTAGAAGTAGCTCTCCGCCCACAGGAACGGCGCCTCGCCCCAGGGCTTGCCCCACAGTCCCTCGCCCCACTCCAGCCACCGGGCCGCGTCCGGGGCGTCGGCGCGCAGCGGTTCCAGGACGCCACTGGTGCTCTCCTCGAGCAGCCGCTCGACCGCCGCCCGCTCGGCGGGGCCGTACGGCAGGGCGTCGAGGACCTGGCGTACGAGCGCGGGATGGCGTTCGTGGAAGACCCCCCAGGCGAAGGACCCGGGGACGTCGCTGCGGATCACGGGAGCGTTCGGCACGGTGTGGGGCTCGTCCTTCTCGTCGTCACCAGGCGGACCGGCCCCGACCTTACGCGAGCAGCGGCACCGGGCGGAGGCCCCGGCGGCGGAAACCACCGGGTGCTGCTGCCGGAGCACGAGACGGGCACGGTCGCGGCCTGGCCGGCCGGGCGACCGGGCGACCGGGGCGGGAATTGAGACGTCTCAGCTTCACCTCCCAGCCGTGCCTCCGGTCAGCGCCGGGCCGCGCGTTGGGACGGGCGGTGAGACGGCATGGGACGAGGTGGGACGGCGTGAGACGGTCTCAGGCCCCGGGAGAACAGGAGCGCGCCGGGCCGTCGATGGCTAGGCTCCCGACCAGCGGAGGCCGTGATCAAGGCTCCGCCCAACCGAAGTGACGCCGCGCCAGGACGGGCACAGCTCCCCGTCCCGGCCGTGCCGCGCGCCCCTTGTGCGGCCGGTCGCGTCGTACCGGCCGGCGTCGTCGGGGCGTCGCCCCGTCCCCGGCCGGGGCAGAGCGCCGCGCGGCCGCAACCCGATTGATCCGCCGGTGCGCCCCGCCCGGTGCGAACCGTCCGTACCCTGTCGAGAGGACCACATGATCAAGAAGTCGATCGGCCGCGGCCTGGTCGCCGCTGCCGCCCTCACGCTCTCCACCGCCGCGCTGGCCGGCACCGCGCAGGCGTCGACCACCGCCCCCTGGCTCGGCTACAACCACACCACCTCGGGCACCGGGGTGTGGTGCGTGCAGCACCTGGTCAACGACTACCTGCGGCTGAGCGGTGAGGCGACCATCCTCGAGGACGGCCAGTGGGGGCCGAACACCGACAGCGCCGTGCGCGACTTCCAGCAGAACGTCCTCGGCAGCAGCCAGGCGGACGGCGTCGTCGGCCCGAAGACCGGCAGCAAGCTCATGAACTTCGACTGGCACGACTCGTACGCCGGGCCCAACGGCAGCTGCCTGCCGTTCATCCCGACCACCAACTGACCAGCCGGCTGCGAGAAGCCGGAAGGAACCCCCGTTCCCGCCGAACCCGGCGGACGGACACCCCAGGGACAGAGGAAGACCATGCGCAACGGACTCAGGAAGTCTGCGGCGACCGCCGCTGTCGGCGTCTCCGCACTCGCCATGTCACTGCTCGGCACCACGGGGGCACACGCCGATTCCCAGGACGGCTGCCCCTACCCGTACGTGTGCATCTACAACGGCCCCTCCAGCAGCACGATCGTGGCCCAGTTCCGGGACATCACCTCCTACTACCAGAGCACGTACCACGGCCCGGGCTTCAGTGTCGTGAACACCCGCAACCAGGACACGGTGTGGCTGCGCATCAACTACGGGGCCGGCGACACCTACACCTGCCTCTCCAACGCCAGCCACGACCAGAACAGCATCGGATCGCTCGGCACGCTCACGGGCATCATGATCAGCTCCAACACCAGCTGCTGAGATGCGGCTCCGACAGCATGGAGGTGACGTCATGAGGACAGGTGCGACGGCGGCACGGATGGCCGCGAGTGCGGTGTTGGCGCTGTCCGTGGTCGTCGGCCTCGGCGGAACGGCCCAGGCGTCCACGACCGCCCCCTACCTGCGGACGGGGTCGTCCGGGCAGCCGGTCAAGTGCCTCCAGGCCTTCCTGAACCTCGCGGGACTCGGCCACCGGATCGCGGTCGACGGCGACTTCGGGCCGGACACCGAGGGGTTGGTCGAGGACTTCCAGCGCGCGGACGGCCTGCCGGTCGACGGCATCGTCGGTCCCCGGACGGGCACCGCGTTGTGGAACTACTACAACACGTACGTCTACCCGCGCGTCATGGACTACTGCTACGACTACCTCCCGACGCAGTCCTGAGGTCCCCCCGCTCCGCGACGACGGCACCGCCCCGGACGGGCGGTGCCGTCCGCGAGCGCCGGAGCCGGGGTGCCGGAACGCCACCCCGGCTCCGAATCCCTTGTCGAGTTCCGCCAACCGCCCCCGCGGTCACCCCTACCGCGGCTACGGCTTCCGCGCCTCGATCAGGAACCGCGCCGAGTGCGCCACGAATGGCCCGTCGGCGCGGATCCGCTCGTCCAGCTCGCGCAGCCGGTCCCGGTGGGCGGCCACGGTGAAGCCGGGAACCATCCAGATCACCTTGCGCAGGAAGTACACCACCGCGCCGATGTCACGGAACTCGATCCGCAGCCGCTCGGAGCGCAGGTCCACCACCTCCAGCCCCGCCTCCCGTGCCTCGGCACTCTCCACCTCGGGGCGGCGGCCCGCACGCGCCTCCGGCTGCGGGCCGAGGAAGTACTCGACGAGTTCGAAGACGGATGCGGGGCCGACGTGCTGGGCGACATAGCTGCCGCCGGGCCGCAGCACCCGGGCGATCTCCGTCCACCACGCGCGCACCGGGTGCCGACTGCTGACCAGGTCGAAGGCCTCATCGGCGAAGGGCAGCGGCGGCTCGTCCCGATCCGCGACGACCACCGCGCCCAGCGGGTTCAACAGCCGCGTCGCACGGACCAGGTTCGGCGGCCAGGACTCGGTGGCCGCCAGGACGGTCGGCCGGTCCCCGTGCTGCGCCGCGAGCCGCAGCGCGCCGGCGAGCACCTCACCTCCGCCGGTCTGGACGTCCAGGGCCGCCGTCGCCGAACGCAGCCGCTCGGACAGCAGCCGCTGGTAGCCCCAGGAGGGACGTTCTTCGGTCGCCCGGCCGTCCAGCCAGGAGAAGTCCCAGCCGTCCACGGACACGGCCTCGGCCTCGGTGATCAGCTCTTCGAAGGTGCGCATGCCCGCATCATCCCGGCGGGGCCTCCCGCCGGCCACCCGATTCCACGCCGGGTGGCCGGCCGTCGCTTTCCGCGCCGCGCTGGTACCGCAGCACCAGGCCGCCGCACCTCCGGGCTGCCTCCCGCGATCAGTCCGGTCGCGGGCTCCGACGGCGCCCTCGGGCGTTCTCGACGCCTGAGGCCGTGGGGCACCGGCAGGTCGCAGCCGGTCACAGGCCCCGCAGGCCACACCCCGGCAGGTCGCAACCCATGCAGATCACGCCCGGTAGGTCGCAACCCCTGCAGGTCACGACCCGGCAGGTCGCAACCCCGCAGGTCACGCCCCGGCCGACATCGGCCGTCTCAGGCCTGCCAGTGCGGCTTGCCGCTGACCATCCGGCAGTAGATCACCCGGCCACCGGCCTCGTGGGTGCTCTTCCCCAGGTCGGCGTTGCGGCAGAACTGGCCGGCCTCGTAGCAGTTGCCCGCGTTCGAGCGGAGCTCGCACTGGCCGCCGCCACCGGCTGCCGCGGTGTGCTCGCCCTGGGGGTCGGTCGGCGGCTGCGCGGTGGTGGCCTTGGGCTGCGGCTGCGGCGCCTTGGTAGCCGGCGGCTGTGCGGGGACGACGGGTTGCGGCGCCGACGTGCCGGCCGGCGTGACGGGTGCGGCGGGGGCCGGCGCCGCCGGGGTCGTCGGCGCTGCTACGGGCGCGGATGACGGGGCGGTGGTGGCTGCGGGCGACGAAGCCGTCGTCGTGGCACCGTCGCCGGCGGCCGACGGGTCGCAACCGGTCAGCGTCAGTCCGATGGTGAGGACGAGTCCGGCGAATCCGGCCAGGCCGGCCGCCCGGCGGCGGCCGGGTATCCGTGAAGGCATGGGAGGAGGACGCTCCGTTCCGTTTGGATGAGTCGTGCGATTCAAGCAGGGGGCGCACACGTCCCGTGCACCGATTCCCCACTCGTTGGCAGATCGAGACCTACCGACCACCGACCGTCGTCACCGTCCCGGCGGCCGCCGCCCCGGGCGCCGAACCTGCCGCACCCGCCACGCCCGACCCCGCCGTCAGCGAAGCCGCGCCCTCCACGCAACCGTGCCGGCTTCGCCGCCCGTCGTCAGCGCAGCCCTGCCGTCCGACGTTCGAACACCTCGGGGCGGGCGGTGTCCAGCGCCGTGGCGACCGCGCCGAGGAGCACCGCGTCCTCGCCCAGGAGGCTCGGCGCGAGCGTCGGGCGCATCGGGGCGAGGCGGTGCAGGGCCTGCTCCAGCGGTTCCAGGAGCAGGTCCGCGCTGCTGCCGATCCCGCCGCCGAGCACGACCAGGTCCGGGTCCAGCAGGGCGGCCACCACGGCCACGGCGTAAGCCAGTTGCTCCGCCTCCCGTTCGACCGCCCGGACCGCCGCGGGCTCCCCGGCGCGGGCCCGCTCGAAGACCTGCTTCGCCGTCGCCTGCCGTCCGGTGCCTTCCCCGCCGAGCCCGAAGTCCCGGGCGGAGCGCACCACGGCGTCGGCCGCGGCCTGGCCCTCGATGGTCCCGGCGGGCTCGCCCGGCCGGGCGGGCAGCGGTACCAGGCCGATCTCACCCAGCGCGCCGTGCGCACCGAGCAGCAGTTCGCCGTCCTTCACCACCCCGAGCCCGAGGCCGGTGCCGACCAGCAGGTAGGCGAACATCCGGCTGCCCCGCCCGGCGCCGAGGGTGTACTCGCCGAGCGCGGCCAGGTTGGCGTCGTTGGCCACCGACACGGCCGTGCCCAGCCCCTCCCCGATCCGGTCGAACAGCCCGGGCCGGCCCCAGCCGGGCAGGCTGGAGGCGTAGCGCACCCCGCGCCGCTCCTCGTCCCACACGCCCGGGGTGCCGATCACCGCGTGCACGATGTCGTCGGCGGCCAGGCCGGCCTCGGTGATGGCCTCCTGCGCGGCGGCGACGACGGCGTCCGCGACGGCGTTCGCCGAGCGGCCGCGGTTGGCCACGTCCCGACGGGCGACGACCGTACCGGCGAGGTCCGCGACGGCCACCCGGAGCCGGGCCCGGCCGATGTCCACGCCGAGCACGTGCCCGGCGGTCGGGTCGACCTCGTACAGCACGGCGGTGCGGCCCCGTTCGGGGGCGAGCAGGCCGGCCTCGCGGACCAGCCCGGCCTGCTCCAGGGCGGCCAGCGCGGCGGAGACGGTCGGCTTGGACAGGCCGGTGTCCCGGGCGAGTTGGGCGCGCGAGGAGCCGCCGCCGGTGCGCAGCAGTTCCAGCAGCAGCCACTCGTTGTTGCTGCGCAGCCGCTGCCGGTTCCAGGGCACCCCGGGGGCGCCGGCCGCCGGGCGACTGGTCGGCTGGTGGGGGCTCATCGGTTCCTCCGGTCTGGCGGCTCACGGACGTCACTGGCAGGGGCCGGGCACGGCCTGCGGCGCCCGGTGTCGGGCGCCGCCGCCCAAGTATGACCGGTGATCATCCGGTGTTCGCCCGCCGGACCCGGGCCGCTTCACCGTCGGCCATCCGGGCGTCCGCTCCGCGTCACCTGAGCTCTCCCCCGGGCAGGGCGTCCGACGTCCTGCCCGTGCACCGAGCCGCCAGCCGCCAGCCGCCAGCCGTCGTCACCGTCGCGGTCGCCGTCGCCTCCGCCTCCGCTCAGAGCTTCGCCAGCGCCTGCTCGACGTCCGCCCAGATGTCCTCCGGGTGCTCGATCCCGACCGACATCCGCACCGTCCCCGGGCCGATCCCGGCCGCCGCCAACTCCTCGTCCGACAGCATCCGGTGGGACGTGCTCGCCGGGTGCAGCACCAGGCTGTGCACCCCGCCCAGCGACGGTGCCAGCGACGCGAGGCGAACGGACTCGGTGAAGGCCCGGGCCGCCTCGCGCCCGCCGGCGAGGTCGAAGGCGAGGACGCCGCCGTGGCCGTCGGGGAGGAGGCGGCGGGCCAGCTCGTGGTCGGGGTGGGAGGGCAGACCGGGGTAGTGGACGGCGGTGACCGCAGGGTGTGCGGCGAGACGGCCGGCCAGGTCGAGGGTGGTGTCGCAGTGGCGGCGGACCCGCAGGGCGAGGGTCTGCAGGCCGCGCAGGGTCAGCCAGGCGGCGAACGGGTCGACCGAGGCCCCGAGTTCGAGGGAGTACTGCCAGACCTCGCGGTGCAGCTCCTGGTCGGCGAAGACGGCGATCCCGACGAGCACGTCGGAGTGCCCGCCCAGGTACTTGGTCGCGGAGTGGATGACGATGTCCGCGCCGTGCTCGATCGGGCGGCACAGCAGCGGGGTCGCGAAGGTGTTGTCGACCACGCTGACCACGCCTGCCTGCCGGGCGACGGCGATCAGGGCGGGCAGGTCGGTGACGCGGGTGATCGGGTTGGAGACGGTCTCCAGGTACAGCACCCGGGTGTTTGGCCGCAGTGCGGCCTCGACCTCCGCGGGGTCGTCGCCGCTCACGTGGGTGACCTCGACGCCCCGGCGCTCGGCGAGGTCGGCCAGCAGGCCGACGGTGCCGCCGTACAGGCTCCGCTGGGCGATCACGTGGTCGCCGGCGCGCAGCAGGGCGAGCAGTACGGTGTTGATCGCGCCCATGCCGGAGGCGGTGGCGACGGCGCCGGTGCCGCCTTCGAGGTCGGCGACGGCGTCCTCCAGCGAGCGGACGGTCGGGTTTCCGTAGCGGTTGTAGAAGTACGCGCCGTCCGGTCCCTCGAAGGCCTGTGAGAGGGAGTCGCTGGTGTCGAAGGCGAAGAGGTGGCTCTGGTACAGCGGTACGCCCAGCAGCCGGCTGCCGGCGACCTCGCCGAGCGGCGGGTGGACGATCCGGCTCTCGGGGCGCAGCCCGTCCGGGTTCTCGTGGTGCCGGCGGTCCTGGGTCTCGGGGCGGTGGAAGTCGCTCATGCCGCCCATCCTCGGGTGTCGGGTCCACCCCGACCAGGGCCAATCGTGTCCGAGTGGCCCGACCCGGGCGGCCGTTCCACCGCCGCCCGGGTCGTGGGCCCCGTTGGGGCCGGGGCCCCGCTCCGCTACCGGCGGCGGGCGAAGATCCGCTTCGCGGCGTAGACGATCCCGACGATCAGCAGGACGAAGAGGAGGATCACCAGGATGACCACGACCAGCAGGAACTTGCCCAGCTTGGCGAAGAAGCCCTTCTTCTTCTTGCCGTCCTTCGCCGCGAGGTGCGTGGCGTCGGTGGTCGAGGTGGCACTCGCCGCGGCGGCCGACGAGCCGGTCCCCGAGGCGGCCTGCCGGGCGGCCGACGCGGCGATCGGCCCGGTGGCCGCCCCGGCTGCGAGGGTGTCGGCGGTGGTCGCGGAGGCCGCGACGGTTCGGGGTGCGGCCACCGCCGTCGCGCTCGACGCTGCGGCGGTGAGGCCGGCGGCGGCCAGCAGGGCCACCAGGGCGCCGGCTATCGAACGTGCGATCCGGTGAGTCATCGTGCTCCTCGTGCGGGTTTCGGGACAGCGGGGACGGGCGAGGTCAAAGCAATTTCTCATGGTCTGACCAGCCGGTTTCCTCATCTGCGCCTAGTATGCTCGACTACGTTCTACAGCGGTGTAAAAGTTTCGCGACGGGCCTCGCCCGGATCGGCTCCGGCCCCGGGCCCCGCAAGCCCACCGCTCCGACGGGGGCTCCGTGGCAACTGTGGAGGATGACGACGTGTCTGGCCGCAAGGGTTCCCCCGAAGCCGGGATTTCGCCGCACCGGACCGGCGGGCGTCGGGCGGCAGGCCGACCGGGCATCCCGGAACAGGGCATAACAGGCGAAAAGGGCGCCGGAGACGCCGAGGGTGCCTACGGCGCCGACGAGGCCAAGGGCACCGCAAGCGCCAGGGGCGCCGGGGACACCAGAGGGACCAGGGGCACGAAGGGGACCAGGGGCACCCGGGGCGCGAAGGCCACGGCGGTCGCCCGTCCGGTGAGCCGGGCCAAGAAGAAGCCCAAGCGCAGCACCAAGCAGAAGGTGCTCTGGATCACCGCAGGCTGCACCTCGCTCCTCCTCCTCGCCGGCGGCGCCCTCTACTACCGCCTGGACAGCAACATCAGCACCTTCGACCGCGACGCCGTCAGCAAGGACCGCCCCGACGCGGCCGCCCCGGACGCCCAGGGCCGCACACCGGTCAACGTCCTGCTGATCGGCTCGGACAGCCGCGGCAACGGCAACAGCGACCTGGGCGGCGGCGGGGACGGCGGCGCCCGCTCGGACACCGCGATCCTGCTCCACGTCTACGCCGACCACAAGCACGCCGTCGGCATCTCCATCCCCCGCGACTCGCTGGTCAACCTCCCGCCCTGCAAGCTCCCCAACGGCACGTGGACCAAACCGCAGGCGAACGTGATGTTCAACAGCGCCTTCTCCGTCGGCAACACCGAGCAGGGCAACCCGGCCTGCACCCAGAACGCTGTCGAGAAGCTGACCAACCTGCGCGTCGACCACACCATCGTGGTCGACTTCAACGGCTTCGCCGCCATGACCAAGGCCGTCGGCGGCGTCGAGGTCTGCCTCCCGAACGACATCCACGAAGGCGACCTCAACCCGAATCTGGGCCACAAGGGCAAACTGCTCTTCGCCAAGGGCAAGCAGAAGGTCGAGGGCCAGGCCGCGCTCGACTACGTCCGGGTGCGCCACGGCATCGGCGACGGCTCCGACATCGGCCGCACCAAGCGCCAGCAGGCCTTCCTCTCCTCCCTCATCAAGGAGGTCAAGTCGCGCGGCATGGACCCGACCACCCTGCTGCCCCTCGCCGACGCCGCCACCAAGTCACTGACCGTCGACCCGGACCTCGGCTCGGCGGCCAAACTGCTCGACTTCGCCATGTCCGTCAAGGACGTGGACCTGCACGACGTCAAGTTCCTGACCGCGCCCTGGCGTTACGACGGCCCGAGGGTCGCCCTGGTCCACCCCGACGTGGACCAGCTCTGGGCCGCGCTCAAGGCCGACCGCACCATCGACGGCCAGGACGCCAGCGCCCCGGGCGACTCCGGCTCCGCCGCCCCCACGACCGAGGCCACGCCCGCCCCGACCACCACGCCGGGCGCCGCAACCGACACCAAGGCCGCCGGGGTCAAGGTCTCGGTGCTCAACGGCACCGGCGAGACCGGGCTCGGCGGCAAGGCCGCGGAGACCGTCAAGGGCGCCGGCTACACCGTCACCAGCGTCGGCAACGCGACCGGAAAGCCCCGCAGCACCACCGTCGTCGAATACGGCACGGGCGAGCGCGGCTCCGCCGAGGCGGTCGCCAAGCTGTTCCCGGGGGCGACCGTCCAGCCCGGCAGCCGGGGCGTCGCCGTCGTCCTCGGCCACGACTTCGCGGCCGCCAACCCGGCGACCGCCGCCACCCCCGCGCCCGGCGGCGCGGCCAGCGCCCCCGCCCCGCTGCCCACCAGCGTCAGCGGCACCGCCCGCTCGGCGGACGACGACCCCTGCGCCAACGTCTCCTACGGCTGAGCAGCGGCAGGCCCCCGCGCGGGCCGAGGCACCGCAGGCTCCGCACAGGACGACGGCGGGGCGCTCCCCCGACCGCCGGTTCCGGGAGCGCCCCGCCGTCTCCTTGCGAGGTGCCGTCAGCGTCTCGTCCCGCAGGACGGACAGAACGCGGCGCCGTCGGGGACGTCCCTGTGGCAGCTCGTGCACTGGACCGGCTGCGCCAGCCGGAAGCCGCACCCCGGGCAGAACGGCGTGCCGTGCGTCTCCGTGTGGCACTGCGGGCAGACCAGCTGGCGCGGCGCGTTGACGTCGCACTCGGCACCCGACTGCTGCCCGGCCCGGTACGCGCGGTCGGTGACCGAGTCGTTGAGGCCCCGGTGCTGCGCCGCGGTCGCCTCCGCCGCGGTGTCCGGGGCGCAGTTGTGGCACAGGCCCTGCGCGGAGTCGAAGCAGCGGCCGCAGACGTAGTGGGTGCACCGGGCACAACGGTTGAAGTGCGTCCGGGCGTTGGCGATCGCACGCTGGAAGGCGGCGTCCCGCGAGGTGCCCCAGGTGTGGCCGGCCAGCCCGTCGGCGGCGTTGCTGATCGTGTTGGCGTTGCCGCCGATCAGGTTCCAGGCCGCGTTGACGCCCTTGCCTATCCAGCCGGCCATCTGACCGGTCCGGAACGCCTCGAACGGCGAGCGCCAGGTGTCCGAGCAGCGGTAGCAGTAGAACTCGAACTGGAAGCCCGCACCGGTGCCGTGCTGCTCGCACAGGTCGCGGTGGTTGCTGCTGAAGTAGATCTCCGAAGTCACGTCGTCCCCGGTCGCTGAAGTGGCATGTCGGCGGTCGCTCGCAGGGACGACGGGGCTCGTCGAACGGTTCCGCGGGAAGTTCGCCGGGGCGGCTCAGAGCCCGGAGACGGGGAGCAGGAGCATCCGTGCGGGGTCGAAGCGCTCCCAGCGGGCTGGCTGTCCGCTGCGGCCGATCCGCAGCCGGCACCATTGCCGACCGGCCGTGTCCTGCCACCAGCCACTGATCCGACCGAGCGCCCAGGCGCCGTCGCCGAGGTCCACCTCGACCGGCTGGTAGACCCACCGGACGTCCGGCTCCCCCGGTTCCACCGGAGCTACCGAGGCTCCCGGAGCTGGCGAGGCCACCGGGGCCGCCTTCTCCTCGGCGCCCCGGGGACCGCACTGACTCTCCATCACGGCTCCGCCTCCCGGTCCGGCCCCGGCTGCGGCCGCCCGGCTGGAGGCGGCCGCAAGGGCCGGGGTGCAGCTCCTCCCCGGGACTCTACAGGCGTGTAGAACCGGACGTGAGGAGTTCGTCGAAGCCGGCCGACCCGATCAGGTCAGGCCGGGCTCCCCGGACCGGGCCACCGGCCCCCCGCGCTCAACAGCCCCTGCGCGACGAGCTGGTGCGCACCGCCGACCCGCCGGCCGAGTCACCACCGGACCTCTGTCACTGCCGCCGCCGTGGCCGCCGCCGCCACAGCGCGACCGGCACGACCCCGGCCAGCGCGAGCGCGTCCGACACCGACGGCGCTTCGGTGGGCACGACGGTCGCCCCGGCCGTCCCGGTGGTCGTCCCGGTCGGCCCGTCCGCAGCGGCCGCACCGGCCGCACGGGCCGGCACCTTGTCGAAGGTGTCCGGGACGGGGAGGGTCGACCAGTTCGACAGCGGCCACGC
Organism: Streptomyces sp. NRRL S-350; assembly: GCF_000719705.1. Classification (GTDB taxonomy): domain Bacteria; phylum Actinomycetota; class Actinomycetes; order Streptomycetales; family Streptomycetaceae; genus Kitasatospora. The sequence continues at coordinate 42,366 of NZ_JOHO01000042.1, forward strand.
CACCACGAAGGCCCGGCCGACCACGTTGTCCACCGGCACGAAGCCGTCACCGGTCTGGTTGTGGTGCCAGCGGGAGTCCCGCGAGTTGTTGCGGTGGTCACCCATCACCCAGAGCTTGCCCTTGGGAACGGTGACGGTGCCGACCGGGTCGTCGTCGCACGGCTTCGAGCCGGGGAACAGGTACGGCTCGTCCAGCGCGACGCCGTTCACCTTGAGGGGGCCTCCCGCCTCGCAGTCCACGGTGTCCCCGCCGACCGCGATCACCCGCTTGATCAGGTCCTTCTCGTCCGCCGAAGGCATCAGGCCGACGGTGCTGAGCGCCTTCTGGACGGTGCCCGTGAAGGAGTCGTCGTAACTCGTCGGCGTGCCCTCCAGCCAGCCGCCCGGGTCGCGGAAGACCACCACCTCGCCGCGCTCCGGCTCCGCGCCGAACCACGGGGTGAACTTGTCGACCAGCACCCGGTCGCCGATCGCCAGGGTCCGCTCCATCGAACCGGAGGGGATCGAGAAGGCCTGCACGAAGAAGGTCTTGATGCCGAGCGAGAGCAGCAGCGCGATCACCAGCAGGATCGGCAGCTCCAGCCAGAACGGGCGCTTCTTCCGGGGGCGCTTCGCCTCCGCCCCCGAATCGGCACCCGGCTCCGGGCCCGCCTCCGGGCCCGGTTCCGCGCCCATGGCGGCGGCGGTGCCCGGGCCCGCCTCCGCCCGGGCGCCTGCGGCGTGCCCCCGCTCCCCTGTTCCGCCGCTCTCGCCGGACTCTTCGCTCTGCTGCACACTCATGAACTCGGCCCCTCCCGACCGCCCGACGGGTGCCCCATGGAAGACCCCCTGTCAGGAACGAACCTACCGAACAGAGGTTCCCGGGCGCGCTCTGACGTGCATGCGCTCGCCCTGCGGGCCGAACAGGCTCAGGAATTCGACCGGGTGCGGGCCGGCGTTGCCGAACGCGTGCGGGGTCCGGGTGTCGAACTCGGCGGCCTCACCCGCCGTCAGCACCAGGTCCCGCGCACCGAGCACCAGCCGCAGCCGGCCGGCCAGCACGTAGAGCCACTCGTAGCCCTCGTGCACCTTCAGCTCCAGCTCCGGCTCGGTGTTCCGGCCCGGCGGGACGATGTGCTTGAACGCGTGCATGCCGCCCAGGTGGCGGGTGAGCGGAATGATCGTCTGACCGTTCCTGGCCACCGGACGCGGATGGATCCGCGGGTCACCGGTGGCCGGCGCCCCGACCAACTCGTCCAACGGCACCCGGTACTCGCGGGCCAACGGGAGCAGCAGCTCCAGCGTCGGCTTGCGCTGCCCGGACTCCAGCCGGGACAGGGTGCTGAGCGAGATCCCCGTGACGGCGGCGAGTTTGGCGAGGGTGGTTCCGCGCTCCCGGCGCAGGGCCCGGAGCCGGGGGCCCACCGTGGTGAGGACGTTCTCGAACTCTTCGTCGGCCATGCCTGCCATTTGCCGGTACGGCAACGGCCGTTGTCAATCCGGCACACGGGTGAGACCGGTCCGCCCGGGCGCCCCCCGGAGCCCTATCCTCACGTCATGCGCATCCACCTCACCCGGGACAGCGTCGCGGCCGGGGACGACGCCGACGCCCCGCACGGCGCGACGGTCACCCTCGCGGACGACCTCGACGTACCGGCGGCCCTCGCCGCCCTCGGCCTCCCCCGGCCCGGCCTGCCGCTGATCGGCGGCGGCCGGGCCACCTGGGTGGTGCGCGGCGCCGACGGCACGGCGCTCGCCGTCCTCGCCCAGCAGTGGCCGCAGCCGCACCCGCTCCCGGCCGGCCACGGCCCGCTCGCCGCGCTGGCCGGCCCGGACGGCACCGTCCGGCTGCACGTCGAGTACCGGCGCCAGTCGGACCCGGACGCCGAGTACGAACGGCTCCGCTGAGGCCGGCCGCGCATCCGGTCCGACCCGGTCCGACCCGGTCCGCTCCGGGTCGGACCGCTCCGGGTCGGTCCGCTCCGGGTCGGTCTGCTCCGGTTCGGTCCCTGCCGGGTCCTCATTCCCGGCCCGCCCGGCAGGACGCGGCCACGCCCGCGCTCGGCGTCCGCCGCCGGTGCGCACGCCGCACCCGCTTGGGTCAGCAGCCGCCAGGGCGGTCCAGGGCGTTGCGGAGGAACTCGGTGATCTCCGCCCGCGCCGCCTCGGCCTGCGGCACGACGCCCGGCATGCTGACGAAGGCGTGCGTGGCCTCGGGGAACTCGGTCAGCCGTGCGGACGTCCCGGCTGCGCGCAGGCGCTCGGCGTAGCGGCGGCCGTGATCGGCCACCGGGTCAAGGTTCGGCACCACCACCAGGGCCGGGGCGAGATCGGTGAGATCGTCGGCGTGCAGCGGAGACAGCGGACGGGGATCGGTCCCCGAGGGGACGGCGAGGCGTCGGAACAGCCGCAGTTGGGGAAGGGTCAGGGTCGGGCTGTGGGCGTGCCGGGTGGCCGAGGGGTGGTCGAACATCGTCCCGGTCACGTCCGTGACCGGGTTGACCAGCACCTGCGCCCGCAGTCGCAGGCCGGCCTGCCGGGCGCGGATGGCCGCCAGGGCGGTGATCAGTCCCCCGCAGCTTTCGCCGAACACGGCGGTGCGTGCCGGGTCGATGCCCCAGTCCGCGGCGTGCCGCACCAGGTGGTCGAGCGCGTCCCAGCCGTCGTCGGCGGCAGCCGACAGCGGACTGTCCGGGGCGAGGAGGCGGTGCTCGACGGAGACGACGAGGGCCGGCAACCGGGCGGCGAGATGGCTGGTGATCCAGTCGCTCTGTACCGCCGTGCCCACGAATCCGCCGCCGTGGACGTGGAGTACGAGGGGCAGGGCCGCCGCCCGGTCGGCCGAGCCGGCGCCGCGTCCGAGCACCGGCCGGTGGACCCGGACCGGTAGACGGCGGCCGGGCAGCGCCAGCGACTGCCAGTCGATCGTGGCCCCGGGGTCCGGCATCCCGGTGATCGCCCGCATCGCAGCCGACGCCCGCCTGCCGTTCTCCGCCTCGCGGTAGGCGGCCAGGTCCTCGGCGGTCATCGCCTCCCAGTCCAGCTCGCCCCCCAATGCCTGCTGCCGCAACCCGCCGCTCGTCGCCGACGGCTGCCGCGCACTGCTGTCCCCGCTCATGCCTTCTCCTCCCCGAATGGTTTCGATACCTCAGGTATCGATACCTAAAGTATCGCAACTGGCTATGGTGAGGGAATGACTCGTACGCCCCCTCCCGCCCGAACGCCTGACGGAACGTCCGGACGCCCGCCCGGACGCCCGCGCGCCGGCCTCGACGCCGAGGTCTTCACCGCCACCCTGAACACGGTCCACGAGCTCGGCTACGCGCGAGCCACGGTCGAGCGCATCGCCGCTGTCGCCGGCATCGCGAAGTCGACGATCTACCGGCGCTGGCCGTCGAAGGGCGCGCTGATCGTGGACTGCCTCCTCGACGCCTTCGGCCCGGTGCCGTTGAAGGACGGCGCCGACCGGGCCGAGCTCATGGCCTCGACCATCCGCTGGATCGCGGCGACGATCGGCGAGCGCGGGGTGGGCGACGCGTTCGCGGGCGTGTTCAGCGACGCCGTCAGCGACCCGGCCCTGCGCGGGATCCTCTCCACCCGGTTGCAGGACCCCTACCGCCTCGCCCTCCAGGACGCGCTCGACGAGCCGGAGCAAAGGGTCCTGTTCTTCATCGACGTCGTCGTCGGCACCATGCTCCACCGGATGGGCATGACCGGCGAACCGATGGTCGATGCCGATGTCGACGCCCTGGTCGCGATGGTGCTGCCGCACTTCGCCGACGGCGCCGGTCCGGCCTGACGGCGGAGGCCGCGACCGCCCGCCGTGCGACGGCGAGACCGCCGCCCGGAGCCACGGCGGCTGCGCGGTGCGCCACCCACCGAGCCGTAGCCGCCACCGGCCCGAAGCGGCCGGCACCGCCCCGAACGAGCCCGGCCGACTCCCAACGGCCGCCACCCGCAGGGGGTTTCACCCAGGGGAACCGATCACGGAGCGCCGCCGACCGCACTACGCTACGTGTCATGAGTTCTTCGGAGAGGGCCCCGGGGCGGGGCACCGCGGTGGTGATCGGCGGCGGACTGGCCGGGCTGGCGGCGGCGTGGGCCCTGCGCGGCTACGCCCAGCGGATCGTCGTGGTGGAACGGGACCACTATCCGGCGCAGGCGGCGTTCCGGGCCGGCGTGCCGCAGGGGCGGCACGCGCACCTGGTACTGGAGGCCGGGCACCGGGCCCTGGAGGAGATGATGCCCGGAATCAAACAGGAGCTGGCGGCCGCGGGCGCGCTCCGGGTGAACACCTCGGAGGTCAAGTGGCTCAGCTCCGCCGGGTGGATGGCCGAGTACCCCACCCGGATGGCCTTCCTCTCCTGCACCCGGCCGGTGCTGGACCAGCTCGTCCTGGAGCGGGTCCGCACCGACGCCTCGATCGAGTTCCTGGAGGGCACCGACGTGGTCGGCCTGCGCGGCTCGGCCGGGGCGGTGACCGGCGTGCGGGTACGGGAGCGGGGCCCTGAGCGCGGCGAAGTCCGCGACGTCCCGGCCGAGTTGGTGGTCGACGCAGCGGGCCGCTCGACCTCCGTGCCGAAGTGGCTGACGGAACTCGGCTGCCGTCCGGTGCCCGAGGAGCGGGTGGACGCGGGTGTCGCCTACTCATCCCGGCTGTTCCACCGCCCCGCCGGGGCCGACCTCGGCGGTCAGGCCGTGTACCTGCAGACCAAGGCGCCGGATGCGCCGCGGATGGGTGTCCTGCTGCCCGTCGAGGGCGACCGCTGGATCGTCAGCCTCGCCGGGATGCGCGGCTCCCGACCCGAGGCCGGCGAGGAGGGATTCGCCAAGCACCTGGCCGGGCTGCGCGATCCGCTCCTGCGCGACGCCCTGCGGGACGCCGAACCGGCGGGCGAGGTCCGCGGCTTCCTCCCCGGCCCGGGCGTGCGCCGGCACTACGAACGCGACTGTCCGGCCGGCCTGGTGGCGGTTGGCGACGCCGCGAGCACCTTCAACCCGGTGTACGGCCAGGGCGTCACCGTGGCCCTGTTCTGCGCCCGGGCGCTGCGCCGCACCGCAGTGCGCCACGGCGGCATCGGGCACGCTGCGGCGCGGGACGCTCGGCGCGCGATCGCGACGGCGTCCAAGAACCCGTGGGTGATGTCCTGCGCCGAGGACGCCCGCTTCGACACCACCACCGGCGCGCCCTCGGGCGCCCTGCTCAGACTCCAGCACCGCTTCCTGGACAAGGTGTTGGCGGGTGCCACCCGCGACCCGGTGGTCACCCGGGCTTTCCACGAGGTGCTGTCACTGGTGGAGCCGCCGTCGCTGCTGTTCCGCCCGTCGGTGCTCGCCGCCGTGCTGCGGAGCTGACCCGGGCGGCCGGGTGCCTCCGCCCCGGGCGCCCGGCCGGTGTCACCGTTCGAGGTGCGCGGCGACGTACGGCAGCGCCACCTGCTCCAGGGCCCGCCGGCCGAAGGCGGGGTGGACGTTGACCTCGAAGACCACGCCGCCGCTCTCGGCGGCGAGATCCACGCCCGCGAGGTCGAGCCCCAGGGAAGCGGTGGCCGCGACGGCCAACTCCGCCAGGCCGTCGGGCAGTTCGTCGCCGTCCAGCAGGGCGGAGACGGCGCCGCGACTTTCGTTGCAGGGCGCGTCCGGGTCCGCCTGGACGTGCTCGACCGCGCGGACCACCCGGCCGTGCAGCACCACCACCCGGTACTGGTGGCGCCGGCCGTCCGGGAGGAAGTTCCGGGCGTCGCGGGCGATCAGCCAGTCCGCCCCGGTCCCGTCGTAGTGGCTTGCGGCGGCGGCGAGTTGGTCATGGTTGGTGACGTGGAAGACGTCATCGCCACCCATCCCGACGCAGGGCCGGGCCCAGACGTCGCCGCCGAGCCCGTCGAAGGCCTCGGCGGCTGCCTCCGGGCTCGGCCGGGAGAGCGCGATGCTGGGCATGTGTGCGACGCCGTCCCGGAGGAAGCTGGCAACGGTGGCGTCCTTCTCGGTGGCCGCCCGCCACGCCGCGGCATCGGTGCCGAGCGAGCGTGCCCCGCACCCGCGGAGCAGCCGCTGGCAGACCTCGAACGCGCGGCGGCGGTGCGGCGGGATCTCGTAGACGACCACCGTGTCGGCGGCCACGGTCCGGCCGTCCGCCACCAGCCGCAGGCCGCCCGCATCGTCGGCCTCGATCCTCCCGCTGCCGCCGGTCATGAAGTGCCGGGCGTCCACGTGGACGGAGTCTCGGCCGGTCAGCCTCCGCGCGGCGGCGGCGAGCACGTCCCGGCTCCCTTCGGTCGAGCTGTGATCGGTCAGGAGTACGAGATCGCGTGGGCCCATCCGGCCATGGAAGCGGCTGTGCCACGGTGGCGACAAGACGGCCCCGCAGGCCATCCGCCGGGTGCCATGGCCGAAACCGCTCCGCCCACCGGACGACGGCACGTCCCGGCGGGCACCGGGAGGTTGGGTGCACCGAAGACCCCGGGCGCGCCGATCACGTGCCGCAGCCGGATGCGCCGGCCGAACCCGGCAGGCTCTCGGTCGGTGCCGCCACCCGTGGGTGCCCGCCGCGCGCGACCGGACGGGGTGTCATCCCCGGGCACGCCGGACCGGCAGGCGGAGGAGCCAACGGCGGCGCAGGCCCGTGCGGGGAGGCGGTGGAAGCTCTGCCTCCAGGGGGGAGGCGAAGGTGCGCGGCAGGGCCTCCGGGGCCGGGCCGGCTCCGCCCGGTGGTTCCGCAGGCGGCGGTGGCAGCACCACCGGCAGGGGGGCCGGCGGGGGCTCCGGCGGAGGGCCCGGCAGCGGGGGCGGCGACGTGGGCGGTGGCCCGGGTGGCGGGTCCCCGTGGGTGCGGAGGTGGACGGTCCCCGGGTTCGGCGGGGCCTGGATCGCCCCGGGGGACGATGCGGGTCGCCGGAGGCGTACGGTCGGCCCTCCCGGAGCCGGTCGCTGGACCGTCTCCGCGGTGGGCGGGCTCGGTGGCAGCTCCGGCGCTTGGCCCGTTCCCGGCCGGTAGGGGTGGTCGAGTTCGAGGACGAGCTGGGTGCGGCGCAGGGTGGCGCGGGACACGGCGTCGGGCAGCCAGTCCCCCTGGGTGAGTTGCCGTTGTGCGGTGGTGACCCGGTGGTCGGAGAGCGCACTGATCAGACCGTCGACGGTGGGCCGGTGGGCGGGTTCCTTGCTCAGGCAGGCCCGGACCCAGCGGTCGAGGTCTGCGGGCAGCGTGGATATCCGGGGATCGCCGTGCAGCACGTTGAAGATCACGTTGACGAAGCTGTCCCCGTCGAACGGTGGTGATCCGGTCGCCGCGAAGGCCATGACCGCTCCGAGCGCGAAGACGTCGGCCTGAGCGCGCACGGGTTGTCCCGTGACCTGTTCCGGGGCGAGGTAGCCCGGCGTCCCGATGATCGCTCCGGTCGATGTCTGCCTGGTGGATCCGGCCACGAGCGAGATCCCGAAGTCGATGAGCCGCGGGCCCTGCGCGGTGAGCAGGACGTTCGACGGTTTGAGGTCCCGGTGGACCACGCCGGCCGAGTGGACGGAGTGCAGGGCCCTGAGGAGTCCGTACCACAGCGCGTACAGCGAGTCGGCCGGGAACGGGCCGAAGGCGTTGACGCTCTGTTGGAGGGAGAGCCCCGGGATGAAGGCCGTGGCCATCCAGACGCCGTTCTCGCCGACGTCCGTGTCCAGTAGGGGCGCGGTGAACCTTCGGGGGATCCGGGAAACCACGGCGCTCTCGCGCCGGAAGCGTTCCTGCGCCTCCGGCTCGCTCAGCAGTTCCGGACGCAGGACCTTGACCGCCGCGGTCCGTCCCGTGGCGGAGCGCGCGAGGTACACGATCCCCATGCCTCCCGAGCCGAGGCGGCCCAGCAGCTGGTAGCCGCCCAGCTCGCGGCGGTCGCCGGACGAGAGGGGCTCCAGCCCGTCGGGTACGCCGGTCCGGTCCTCGGGTTCACCCATCGCTCCACTTCCCCAAGCCCCGCCGGTCGGTGGTCCGGTGCCCGCGCCCGAAGAGGATCTCCGGCCGCAGCCGCCGGTCGGCCCGGCGGCGCCAGCGGGCCAGGAGCGCCTCGTTCGCGCGGACCTCGGGGTGGTCGGGTCCGAGGGCTCGGCGCAGTTGCGGCAGCACCTCGTGGAAGATGCGCAGGGCGGTGCGGACGTCCCCGTCCGCTCCGGTCCAGTGGGCGAGTCGAGCCCGGTTCACGAGGGTCACCTGGTCCTCCTCGCCCAGGATCCAGTCCAGGTCGTCGAGCAGTTGCCTGCACAGGGCGATCGCCGTCCGCGGGTCGCCGGCCTCGCCGGTCCAGTGGGCGTACTGGCTGCGCGCGAGGAGCGTCTCGCGGGCGTCCCGCCCGGCCACCCGGCTCAGATCGGGCACCACGGCGGCGAACAGTCCGCGGGCGCCCTTGGGCGAACCGGACAGCCCGGTCCACTGGCCGAGCCTGGCGCGGCCGATCAAGGTGTGCAGGTCGTCGGCACCGAGCAGCCAGTACAGGTCGGGGACGAGGGAGTCGAGGAGGCGGACGGCCTGCCGGGTCCGGCCGGCCCGGCCGCTCCACTGGGCCTGGTTGATGCGTCCGACCAGGGTGTCGCGGTCCTCCGCGCCGAGGACCCGGTGCAGGTCCGTCACCAGGAGGTCGGTGAGCTGTGCGGCGGATCCGGTGTCGCCGGAGACCCCGATCCAGTGGGCGAGTCGGCCTCGGCCCAGCAGGGTCTCGCGGTCGTCCGGCCCGAGGGCACGGGTCAGGTCGGTGACCACCTCGCCGGTGAGCCGGACCGCCTCCCCGGGTTGCCCGGCTTCCCCGGTCCAGTGGGCGAGTTGGGCACGGCCGACGAGGGTCACCCGGTTGTCGGCACCGAGCACCCGGGTCAGCGCGCCCACTGCCGCCGTGGACAGGTCGAGTGCCTCGCGGACCTGCCCGGCGGCACCCAGCCACTGGGCGTACTCGATCCTTCCGGCCAGGGTGTCCGGGTCGTCCGAGCCCAGGACCTGCGTCATCCGGTCGAGGACGGTGCCCAACTCCGATGCGGCGGAGCGCGCGTGGCCGCCCCGGCCGAGTTGCCGTCCGGCCTCCACGAGGGCGTGGAAGCGCTCCCGTTCCGTGGCCGGCCCTTGATCGGTGCGGGCGGGTTCCTCGCGCCCCACCCGGGTGGGGCGCCTGGTCCGTGGGCGGCTCAGGATCAGGTAGGCGGCGGTGTCGGTACCGCACTGCTCGGGCTCCGGCCACCCCCGCGAGCGCAGCGCCAGCCGCAGGTGGGGGAAGAGCACCCCCAGGGACACGCCCTCGGGGCCGGCGCCTTCGACGCCGTTGCGCAGCGCGCGCAGGAGTTCGCCGGTGAAGGCGGTGTGCCGTTTGCCCTCCTCGAAGTGGGAGGGCGAGTTGGGCGGCGACGAGACCAGCGTGTACGCGCCGGCGATCTCCAGTTGTTCGGCCACGGGTGGGGGGCTCCCGGACAGTCCGCCCGCGACCGCACGGCCGGAGAAGCAGCAGTCGAGGATGAGCACCCGGACGCGCGCCGGACTCGCCTGGAAGGCCTCCCGGATGACGTCGAGCGGGCAGGCCGTCAGGGACGGCATGCTCAGGTCGGTCTCGGTGAGGGCGAGGTAGAGCTCCCCCTTCTTGGAGCCGATCAGGCCGTGGCCGGAGTAGTAGACGAGGAGCACGTCCTCGGCGGCTGCGGCCGCCTTCAGCAGCGGCAGCCCCAAGTCCCTGGGCTGTCGCGGGTCCAGGACGGTCATGCTGCGCTCGGGGGCGAACGCGCCCGGTTGTCCGTCGATCAGGACGTCGCGGAAGTCGTGCACGTTGTTCTCGATCGACGGTACGTCTGCGGGGCCGTCCTGGTGCGAGTAGCGGGCGGTACCGATCAGAACGGCCCACGAGCGCGAGGCGTCTGGAAGCCGGTACACGGTCAGTCCGCGACGCCGTCGGTCCGGGGGTCGGTGTGCAGGGCGGCCCTGAGCACCGTCTCCACATCGGATCGCGCGACGTTCTCGGCGGTCACCTCGGTACGGGTGCCGTCCGGCTTCACGGTCTTGAGCCTGACCGTGCTGGTGCGGGGCTGGCTCAGGTACACCTTCAGCGAGGCGGCGAGCGTGGTGAGTGCGCCTCCTGCTCCCAGCGCCACGACGAGGGTGTCGGACCAGGATCCGAGTTCACCCTGGTGGGGAGTCGTCGCCGTGACGCGGACCCGGCCGCGGAGCACCGGTTCGTCGGCCAGCCAGTCGCGCAGGTCGAGGACGGCGTCGGGACCGCCCGCTTCCACCGCGAGCCAGGATTCCACCACAGTGATTCCCCCTCGGGATCGAACCGACTCAGGCGCTCGGTATCCGATAGGACGACGGCGCGACGTGACCTGTTCCCCGTGCACTCAAAATGTTATGACCGTACGTCAGGTCCGTGCTGCCGGGAAGATCTACTTCCCGGTCCGGAGTCCGCCCACCAGGGCGACGCCGGCCGCCACGGCCGTCATGTGGCAGGCCGCCGGCCAGGGCTACCTCCCTCGTCGCCACCTCCTGCTCCGGGACTGCTCCTGCCAGTACCCGAGCGCCTGCCGGGTGGCCGCGAGGTCGGGATGGTCCGGGCGGAGGACGCGCAGTTGCTCGTTCAGCAGGTCGGAGAGCAGGGCCACTGCGCCGCGAGGGTCGCCGGACTGGCCGCGCCGGCGGGCGAGGGCGGCGCGGGTGCGGAAGATCGCGGACCGGTCGCTGTCGGTGGCCACCGCGTACGGGTTGGACCTCGTGTCCCGCGCACCCTGGGCGATCTCCCGCGATTCCAGGCGGAGTTGGTCGTCGAGCAGGTCGGTCAGGACGGTCACGGCCCCTCGCGCGTCGCCCGACTCGCCCAGCCAGTGGCCGAAGCGGAACCGGGTGTCGAAGGTGCCCGGGTCCTCCCGCCCGCGCATGCGGAACTGCTCGTCGACGAGCCCGCGGTACGCGACCACCGCCCCGGCCGCGTCGCCCGCCTTTCCCCGCCACTCGGCGGCGTCGCGGCGCAGCGTGAAGTCGGGCGGGCCCGACCGTCCGCCGACGGCCGCGAGGTAGCCGTCATCGGCGAGCAGGTCGCGGTAGACGCGTGCGACGCCCGGCACGTCGCCGGCCTGTTCGAGCCAGTGGGCCAGGCGGTAGCGCAGCTCGGTGACCTCCTCGACCAGGCGGATCCGCTGGGCCGGGTACAGTTCGTACTCCGGTGCCAGCAGCGCCAGTTGGTCGTCGATCATCCGACGGTACCCGGTGATCGCGGCGGTGGGGTCGCCGGACTCCGCCCGCAGCCTCGCGATCCGGCCGCGCAGCTTCGTCACGGACTCGTGCCGGGCTCCCAGCCGGTCGGCCGTCGTCGGCAGCAGTGCTTCGAAGTAGTCCAGTGCGGCCTGCGGCCGGCCGTCGTCCGCCAGTGTGTCGCCCACCCGGAACACGAGGCCGTGCAGTTCCCGACCGGTACTCCACCCGTACCGGACCCCGGGCTCGCCGGAGCCCAGCATCAGGGCCGGGTCGTTGCGGGTCAGCGCCTCGACGTTGGACCGCAGCACGTCCGGAGGGAAATCGAGGGCGCGCGAACGCAGGTGCGGGGCCTGCTCCCGCGGGGGAACCAGGAAGAACGCCATCGAGTTCGCCTCGTCCGCCGACTTCCTGGACGCGACGAGGAGTAGGTCGGCGGCCACGCCGACCGGCTCTGCGGCCCGACTCGCGGGCACGCCCTCCCGGACGGCTCGCTGCACCATCGGGTGGACGCGCACCGACCGGTGCGGGTCCGCCGGGTCGTAGTCGAGCAGGCTCCACCGGTGCAGCAGCGCGAGCGTCCGGGCGGCGCGCCCGTCCGGCTCCACATCGTCGGCCGGGCGGTCGATCCGCTGCTGGTCCAGGTACCCGACCGCCGCGGTCAGCACCGCGGCCGGGATGCCGTCGGAAGCCAGCGGCGCTACCAGCTCCATCAGCCTCCGCGCCGTCCCGACCGGTGCCAGGGCGTCGGCGCGCTCCAGCGCGAGGTCCCAGGCGTACGGCAGCGGCAGGCTCTGCCCGTCCGGCAGTCCACCCGGATCCGGCACGAGGTCGGCCAGCCGTCGACCGGCGTCGCTCAGCAGGCGGAGGTAGTCGGCGCAGCTCAGACCGGTACCGCCCAGGTAGGCGGCCGCCTGCGCGAGCGCGAGCGGCAGGTGCCCCAGCTCGCGGGCGAGGGCCTCCAGTCGCTCGGGCGGCTCGAACCGGCCGGACGCGGCGAGCACCGCCGTGAGGTAGCCGAAAGCCTCGGCGGAGCTGAACGACGGCACGGTGACCACCTGTCGGCCAAGCCCCTCACGGGCCAGATCCCGGCGCCAGGTGGTGACCAGGGTCCGCCCCGCGGGCTGGTCCGGCGGCCAGAGGCCGCGCAGGTCGTCCGGGTCGACCAGACCGTCCAGGACGATCAGCCGGCGAACCGTCTCCCCGGCCCCGCCCGGGCGCAGCCAGGCCAGGAACTCCCGCGCGCCCTGCTCCGGATCGGCCGGCTCGCTCCCGGTGATCTCGGCGATGGCCCGGGCGTAGGCGGCCAGGATCGCCGCACGGCTGCCGGCGGTGACCCAGACCAGCAGGTCGAGTTCCCCGGCCTGCCAGGCGGTGCGGGCCTCGTGCACTGCCAGCTGGGTCTTGCCGACCCCGGCGGAACCGACCAGGATCCGGCAGCGCGCAGGAGTGCCGGGAGTATCGAGAACGGCCCGGCGTTGGAAGCAGTGCGCGGTGTTCGGGACCGCCCCGACCTGGTGCGGCCAGGCGGCCGGGGCACGTCGGCCGGCGTAGTAGGCCACCTGGTCGGCGTGGCCGACGGCGAAACTGTGGTTGCTCGCCCGCACCCCGGAGAAAGGCGGCGGCGAGGTTTGTGACGGGCCTTGCGCGGCCGGTCCGTTCAGCCCTTGGACGGATCCGGCACCTGAGGGTGGCCGATCTGCACGCCCCCGTGGATCACACCGGCGGCGACCGAACCTTCCTGGGCGCTGATGTGCACGTTTCCGCCGACCGCCATCCCGCCGTCCCCGGCCGACACCTGGGCCTGGGCCGCGCTCTCAGCCAGCAGCTCGCGCAGCGCCTCGCCGGCGCGCTCGCGCTCGCCCTCCGGCAGGTCCTCCAGGAACGCCTCGAACCGGGCCTGCCAGGAGGCCTCCTGGCGGATCCGGAGCCGCTCCAGCTGCCCGCCCTCGGCCGCCGCGAGCTCGGCGGCGGTACGGGCCAGCCGCTCCAGCTCGGCACTCTCCCGCTGGGCGTTCCCCCGCCCGAACCAGGCGGCCACCCGGCCTCGGAACCCCTCCCAGGCCTCGGTCCCGGCCGCGGTCATCACCGCCGTCCCGCCGGACATGGCCAGCGCGCTCAGCACCTCGGGCAGCATGCGCAATCCCCCTTGTCGACAACCGTGACCCCGACCGTACCGCGAGCCGGGCACCGTGCCCAGGCGGATTTTCACGCAGACGTGCCTGCGGGTGAAGGAGCGTGACCGGCCGTCAGCCGCTGCGGGACGAGTCGTCACCCTGAAGGCGACATGCCGCACCGTCGCGCACGGCCGGGCTCCGACGGAGCGGCGCCGGGTTCGAGGCCTTCGGGCTGTCGGGCGGCCCGTCGCGCACCCTGCCCGCCTCGCGGCGCGGGTTGTCAGCGGCGGGGCAGCAGGCCTCGGGGCCGGGGCGTCAGCGGCGGGGCAGCAGGCCTCGGGGGCCGGGGCGTCAGCGGCGGGGCAGGAGGCCTCGTACGTAGGCCGCCTGGCCGACGTGCTGGAGGTCGTCGGCGATCACACTGATCAGACGCACCCCCAGGGTGACCGGGGGCTGCCACGACTCGTCGACGATCTCCGCGAGGGACCGGTCGTCGAGGCCGCGCACGTAGCCGACGGTCCGTGCGTGGACGGCCTCGTGGTAGCCCACGAGGAGGTCCGCGGTGGCGGTGACCTTGGCGACCTGCGCAGGCCGGTGCCCGTAGCCGGTGGACGACGCGGCGAACGGCAGGGCGAACCGGCCCGCCCAGTCGTCGGCGGTCCACACCTGTTCCCGGTCGGCCGCGTCGGCGAGGTGGTCGTCCTGCACCCGGGTGAGGTGCCAGACCAGCCAGGCGATCGAGTTGGCGGAGTCCTGCACCCGGAACGCCAGCTGCTCGGGGGTCAGTCCGTCGACCACGTCGGCGACCGTGTCACGGATCCTGTCGAACGCGTCCACGAGAAGATCGGCACTGGTCACACCGGCCACAGTCGCCTCCCGGTCGAGTAACCCGCCCTACCGGCGGCGTGGCGGATCACGCGCCGCCCCGACGATTGTGTCCCGCCCGTGGAGCCCCGGCCACTTGGGCTCGACGCGCCGCCGCCCGGGCAGCCTCCGGGGCGGGGACGAGCCTCGGGGGGGGCGACGCTCGGGGGCGGGGGACGATCTCCGTCCACAGCCCGGCGGTGTCGGTGCTGGCGCGGCTGCCCCGGCGAACCGATCATGGCCCTGGCCCGCGCGGAACCACCCCGAGCCGGAACGGCCGGCCGAAGCGCCACCCGGTGGCCCGCGGTGGAACATCCGTCCGCCCCACCGCGAGCCGTCCCACCACGGGCCGTCCCACCGCAGGCAGTCCCCCTGCCCCCGTGTCGTCCACACCAGAAAGGCCCCTCCATGGCCGTCTCCCGGACACCTCGCGCCGACCGCCCTGGCGCGGCACTCCGCCGCGTGAGCGTGGCCCTCACGCTCGGTGTCGCCACCGCACTGACCGGCCCAGGCCTCGCCCCCCGGGCGTGGGCCAGCGACAGCCCGTTCCCCGTACCGGTGGCAGCCGGCCAGGCCAAGCAGGTGATCACGGTCGAGGCGGACGGCACCCGCGCCACCGTGACCCTGTGGGCTCGCCAGGACGGCGTCTGGCGGTCCCTCGACTCCACCACCGACGCGCGCATCGGATCCGGCAGTGTGCACGACGGCCCCACCCGCGTCCAGGGGAGCGGGACCACACCGACCGGCACGTACACCCTCACCCAGGCCTTCGGCATCGCCCCGGACCCGGGCACGAAGATGCCCTACCACCACGTCACGACGCACGACTGGTGGGTCCAGGACCCCTCCTCCGCCTACTACAACCGCATGCGCACCGACACCGAGGGAGGCTTCCACCTCACCGAACAGGGCCCCCTCGGCAGCGAGCACCTCGTCGACTACCCCGTCCAGTACGACAACGTCCTGGTCATCGACTTCAACACCTCCCCGGTGGTGAAGGGCCGCGGCGCCGGCATCTTCCTCCACGACCTCGGCCCCCAAGCCGGTGCGACCGGCGGCTGCGTCGCCGTCCCCGCCGCCTTCATGGCCCGGACGATGCAGTGGATCGACCCCGCCGACCACCCCGTCATCGCGATCGGTGAGGAGCCGTCCGGCCGACCATGAGGTGCGCACTCCTGGCTCGGGATTGATCCCGGTGTCGCTCCGCCTTGCTGCCGCATCCAACGGGTGACCGGACGGCCGGCACCCAGAACCGGATAGTGGCTCGGGCGCAGGCTCGGGCGCAGGCTCGGGTGCAGGCTCGGGCTCAGGCCGGCGAGAACTGGGCGACGTACTCGGCGAACGGCGGGATGCCGACTTCTTCGCGGCGCTCGTCCATACGCTCGGGGTCCTCGCAGGGCCACGGGATCGGCGAGCCCTCCTTCACTCCGGCGATCTGCGTGCCGTAGATCTGCTTCCGCCCTTCGTTCACAAGCGTGCGATCACGCAGGAAGGCGAGATCGCGCGGGCTGGCAGTGCCGTCGGCCACCGCCTGCTCCATCAGCCGCAGTGCGCGCCGCTGGACGTCGAGCCGGCGGTCGGCGTGCTGCGCGATCAGCCACGCAGCCCGAGCCGCGTCCTCACCGACCAGTTCCGCGGTCGGCCACCCGTACGCGTCCATGATCTCGCTGAGACGATCAGCGTGCTGCGCCGTCAAACGCCGCCACGCCAACTGATCCACCGGGTCGTCGCTGTTCGCCCGGTGCGCGGCCTGGTGGCCTGCCGCAACCATGGCGGTCAGCTCCGCGGCCACCGCGGCAACGTCGAATGCCATCCCGACTCCACGTCGGATCGAGGTTCTCGCTGGTCATCCGCCACCTTCGGTGAGCAAATCGCGACAAGATCTCCTCCCGGAGGGCGGTGACAGGCAGCTCCGGATCTTGGGATACTTGATCCATCCGCGGAGCCAGCGCCGGATCGACGCAACGCTGACAGTTCCGTGGAAGGCGTCGGAAGACATCGGCGCGGCATGCCCGCGTCATCCCGGCGGCGGTTCCGTCCCGCCACCCGATTGCACGTCGGGTGGACGACCGTCGGACTCCGCGCCGCGCTGGTACCGCAGCACCAGTCCCACCCGCACCTCCAGGCTGCCTCCCGCGATCAGCCCGGTCGCGGGCTCCGCACCGCCGCCGTCCGCCTCGAAGGCGACCAGTACGCCCGGCGGCTCGCCGCACTGCCGCTCGACCCGCTCGCGCTCCGCGGTCGTGGGCGCCCGGAACACCGGGTCCTGGAAGGAAGCGGGGCAGCGGACGTACAGCGGGTCGGCGAAGACCAGCTCCAGGCCGTGGTGATAGGCGAGGTCATACCCGGCGGCGAGCCGCAGCTCGCCCGGGCGCCAGGAGTAGACGTCCCAGTCCCACCAGGACCCCTCAGGCAGTTCGATCATTCGTGCGTGGGGTGGTCCGCCCGCTCGGTCCGGGGCTCCGGCCACCGCGGCCGCCCGCTCACCGCCTCCGCGATGGGCGGGTGGCGGACGGCCTCCAGCTCGGTGTCGGTGAGCAGGTCGGCGATCAGCGCCGGCGGCCCGAAGACCTCTGTGGCGCTGAGGTCATAGTTGGTGAGGACGAACCAGGAACGGTCCGAGGGCCACCAGTGCGCGGGGAACCGGCACCCCGACGGGTCGGCGTCATGATGGGCGAGCGCCTCGTCCAGGCGTCCACGGTGGGCCGCCACCGGCTCCGACAGGTACTCGATCGCCGCCACGGCGAAGCAGCAGGCCGTTTCCGGGCCGTCGGCGCTGTGCCGGGCGAGCACCTCCACCAGCCGTGCCAGGCAGGCCCGGTCCGGCGCCCCGAGCTGCGGGTACTCGACCTCGGCCGCCGGTCGAACGCGGTCGTCGAACAGCAAGTACGACAAGGTGAACGGCCAGTCCGCGAGCTGTCTGTCGGCGACCGCGAGGGCATCGGCCCAGCGCACCCTCCGCCCGTCCACCCGCAGCGTGTGCAGGACCCAGCAGCGGTCGGCGAAGCCGTGCTCGGGGGCGGTCGGCTCGTAGCCCAGCACCGCGTCCCCGGCCTCCAGCAGCGGGCGGAACCCGTCCAACCGGTCGTCGTCCGGCACCCGTTCCACGCCCGCTCCCCTCGTCGGCGCCGAAAACCGGTACCCCGCGCCGGTACCCCTGGGCGAGGATATCGCCCAGGCGAACAGCCCAGTCCCTGCGTCGCCCCCGTCAACGCGCATGTGCCGCCCATCCACCCCTGCGTCCACTGCTCTTCCCCCTCCCCCTCCCCCTCCCCTTCCCC